>CAVPDO010000005.1:0-416619 GCA_963702655.1 uncultured Actinomycetes bacterium
TCTGGGTCGAGGACCTCGCGGAGTACTACGCGCTCGCGGTCACCGAGCAGACGGGGACGAACCAGACGTTCGAGCTCGGCGGCCCCGAGGCGGTGAGCTGGAACGAGTTCTGGCAGCGGCTGAAGCGCATCCTCGGCGTCCGGCGGCCGGCGGTGCACATGCCTTTCGGCCTGCTCCGCGTGCAGGCGGCGCTGACCGAGCGGCTGCCCGGCGCGCCCGTGACGCGCGACCAGCTGACGATGCTCGAGCTCGGCGACAATGTCGTCACCGACCCGAGCGCCGTCGAGGCCTTCCGGCTCCCGCTCGCGCCGCTCGACGAGCAGCTGCGGCGGGCGTCGTGACCCGCGGCGTCGTCTACGCCGAGCCCGACGCGGCGCCGGCCGTCGAGGAGCTCACCGTCGACCCGCCCGGCCCGAACGAGGTGCTCGTCGGCGTCCAGGCGTGCGGCCTCTGCCACTCCGACCTCCACATCGTCGAGACCAAGGGCTGGGGCTCACGCTTCCCGATCCTGCTCGGCCACGAGGGCGCCGGAATCGTCGAGGAGGTGGGAGGCGGGGTGACCTCGGTCGCTCCCGGAGACCGCGTCGTCGTCGCCTGGCGGGCGCCGTGCGGCGAGTGTCCGCACTGCCGGCGCGGCGACCCGCGCCGCTGCTCCTCTCACCTGCGCGCGAAGCGGCGGGTGCGCCGAGCTGTGGACGGCGCGAAGCTGACGCCGGTGCTGCGCTGTGGCACCTTCGCCGACCGGGCGGTGGTGCACGAGGCCTGTGCGGTGAAAGTGCCCGAGGAGCTGCCGATCGAGCAGGCCTCGCTGCTCGCGTGCGGCTTCTCGACGGGCGCGGGAGCCGCTCTCTGGGCGACGCCGGTGCGCGAGGGTGCCTCCGTCGCCGTGATCGGCTGCGGCGGTGTCGGGCTCGCGGTCGTCCAGGGTGCGCTGCTGCGTAACGCGGGACAGATCGTCGCCGTCGACATCGCCCCGGAGAAGCTCGAGCACGCTCACGCGCTCGGGGCAACCGACGTCGTCGACGCCTCGGCCGGAGATCCGGTCGAGGCCGTGCGCGAGCTGACCGGGGGCCACGGCGTCGAGTTCGCCTTCTTCGCGGGCGGCGGCGCGGCCGCGCTCGCCCAGGCGGTCCGGATGTGCGCCTACGCGGGCTGGGCGACGATCGTCGGCCTGCCGGCGCCGGGCTCCCGGCTCGACGTCGATCTCGACGCGGAGTTCTTCGGTCCCCGCATCACGCTCACGGTCACCCACGGCGGCGACACGATCCCGCGGGAGGACTTCCCGTTCCTCGCGCAAGCCGCCCTCGACGGAAGAATCGACCTGGCCCGCTTCGTCACGAGCACGATCTCCCTCGACGAGGTGCCGGAGCGGCTGCCGCGCATCGGCGAGCGCGGCGAGATCAGAACGGTCGCACTCCTCTAGACCGCCGGAGCGGGACCGACCGCCGGCGAAGCGCCATCACGCCGAACGCTGCGCCGGCCGCGAGCAGGGTGTCCCGCGCCGACGGCGGGCTCACGGTGTTGACGCTACGACTGTTTGCCGAAGCCCGCGCGGCGGGCGATGTCCGCCTCGTCGACCATGTGGCCGTCACGCTCGACGTAGCCGTCCTTGCCGCCGATCGCGAGCAGCACCGCGTCCTCGTCGAAGGGGTTCGAGACCTTGCGCGGCGTGGTCGACTCGACGTGGAAGAGTCCGCCCTCGCCGACGACGTGCTTCTCGCCCTCGACCTCCACCTCGACGCGGCCGCGGTGGACGAAGTAGAGCTCGTCCTGCGTGTCGTGGAAGTGGAGGAAACCGTCGTGTCCGGGCGGCATCACGATCCCGTTGATCCCGAAGGCGGTCACGCCGAGCGCCGCGCGGATCTTGCGGAAGCCCGGGCCGTCGCCGAGCTCGTCGAGGGAGCCGAAGGCGTAGCTCACTCGGAGCAGGCCTCCGACGTGTGCGCGAGCGGCAGCCGGCCCAGCAGCTCCGCGAGCTGCTCGCGCTCCTCCGGCGAGAAGCGCGATCCGAACAGCTCCTCGATGTCGGCGAGGTGCGACTCGCGCGCGTCCTCGATCTTCCGGACGCCGGCCTTCGTGAGCACCGCGTAGGTCACGCGCGCGTCGGACGCGCAGCGCTCCTTCGCCACCAGGCCGCCGGACTCGAGCCCGTCGAGCAGCCGGGTGATCCCTGACGCCGTCAGCAGGACGGAGCGGGCGAGGTCGATCCGCCGCATCCGCCGTCCGTGCGCGAAGTAGAGCTGGATCAGGACGTCGAAGTCGCTCAGCGTCAGCTCGTGCAGCGCCTCGAGGCGCGCGGAGAGCTCCCGCGTGAGCGCGGCGTGCGCGCGCAGGAAGCGCACCCAGGCCGTGTCCGGGAGCCCCGATGCGGCCGGCGCCACTTGTTGTGTGCTCAATACTTGACTAGACAATCTTTTCTCGCTATGATCCTTGCGAACTCAAGTATAGAGGAGAGATTGCATCGATGTCCACCATCACCACACCGAACTCTGCACCGGCTGGCAGCTGGAACGCCGACCCGGTCCACTCCCACGTCTCGTTCGAGATCGCGTACGCCGGAACGAACACGTTCCGCGGCGGCTTCCGCGAGTACGCGGTCACGCTGCGGGACGGCGTCCTCGCCGGCACGGCCGAGGTCGCGAGCGTCGACGTCAAGGACGAGCAGCTGAACGGCCACCTCCAGAGCCCCGACTTCTTCGACGCCGAGCGCTTCCCGGAGATCTTCTTCCGGACGAGCGACTTCGAGCGCGGCGAGCTGACGATCAAGGGCGTCTCGCGCCCGGTCGCGATCTCGGCCTCCGTCTCGGAGCCGAACGTCGATCCCTTCGGCCGCGAGCGCGTCGGCATCACGCTCGAGGCGACCGTCGACCGCCAGCTGTTCGGCATCAGCTGGAACGCTCCGAACCAGGGCGGCGGCAACTACCTCGGCGACGACGTCACGATCAAGGCCGAGCTCGCGCTCGTCAGGCAGGACGGCTGACGATGCGGATCCTCGCCGTCTCCGGCAGCCTGCGGGAGGGCTCGTTCAACACGAGCCTCCTGCGGGCTGCGCTCGAGGCGGCGCCCGACGGCGTGGAGCTCGAGCTCTGGGACGGGATCGGCGACCTCCCGCTCTACGACGAGAGCCGCGAAGGCGACGTGCCCGACCCGGCGCGGCGCCTGCGGGAGGACTGGGCGGCCGCGGACGCGATCCTGTTCGCGACGCCCGAGTACAACGGCTCGGTTCCGGGCGGACTCAAGAACGCGATCGACTGGGCGTCCAGGCCGAGGCTGGAAGGCGTGCTGCGGAACAAGACGGTCGCCGTCGTCGGCGCGAGCACCGGCCAGTTCGGCGCCCTCTGGGCCCAGCAGGATCTGAAGCGCATCCTCGGCATCGCCGGCGCCCGTGTCGTCGGGACGGAGATACCGGTCGCCCGCGCCCACGAGCGCTTCGACAGCGAGGGCCGGCTCCTCGACGGAGAAGTTTTCGAACAGCTCCGGCTGCACCTGACCACTCTCGCCTCGGAAGCCGTCGCGGCTCCCGAGCGAGTCGCTGCCTGAGCAAATGCGAGGGGCCGCCCAACGGCGGCCCCTCGTCACAGTTACCAGCGCGTAGTGGCAGAGGCGCCTTCCTGCCCGGCCTCGGTAGTTGGACCGGGCGGCGCGGAACGCGTTGTCCCCCACGCTGGCTAGGCGGTTTCCCCGTAGGTCCCGGGGACGGCACCCCTACCCGCTGGTACCTCCACTGCCCGTACTGTCTGAAATCACTGCCGGACCACCTCCTTTCCGCGGTACCTGCAAGATAGCGGAGGAAGCGGCTACCGCAAGACGACAGTCAGCTCGAGCCCGCGGTCGAGCGGGACGGTGACGCTCAGCAGCGTCGGGTCGGCCTGTCTCGCAGCGGAGTACCGGGCGAGCGGGTCGGGGTGCGAGAGGACGTTGTCCGCGACGACGAGTGCGCCCGGCTCGAGCTTCTCGCGCGCGTGCCGGAACAGTTCCTCGTAGTCCTCCTTCTCGGCGTCGATGAAGACGATGTCGAACACGTCGTCGATCGACGACAGCTGCTGGAACGCGTCTCCCTCGCGCAGCTCCGCCCACTCCTCGAGCCCTGCTTCCTCGACGTTGCCGTGCCAGGCTGCGATCTTCGCCGGGTCTCGCTCGAGCGACAGGACGCGCCCGCCGAGATTGCGGACGCCTGCGGCGAGCCAGATCGACGAGTAGCCGCGCGACCCGCCGAGCTCGAGCACTTCGCAGTCGGTCTGCGGCGCGACGAGCGAGAAGAGAAACCGTCCCGTCGCGGGCTCGACCTGGCGCGCGCGCTGCTCCGCCGGCAGGCCGCGCTCACGTTCGGAGGCGTCCTCGCGCTCGAGGCGTTCGAGCACGGCGCGTACGCGGTCGTCCAGCACGATCGGAAACTATCGTGGACGCCGTGCGCGCCGAGTTGACGATCGAGATCGCCCGGACGCCGAGCGAGGTCTTCTGCTACCTGACCGACGTCTCGAACGTCCCCGCCTGGCAGACCGGTGTGAAGCGCGCAACGCTGCGCGACGGGCGGATCGAGGAGTCGCGCTCGCTCTTCGGCCGCGAGATCGACACGACGCTCGAGGTCGTGGACCAGGAGGAGCCGCGTTTGTTCACGCTGCGCGCCGCCGGCGGCCCGGTGCCCTTCACCGTGCGGCACGAGCTCGAGCCGGCCGACGGCGGCACGAGGCTGACCGTCACCGCCGAGGGCGACGTTCCGGGCTTCGCCGCGAGGTTGCTCGCGAAGGGCGCGGAGCGCCAATTCCGCAAGGACTTCGAGCGTCTGAAGCAGATCCTCGAGAGCTAGCGAACCGCGCTGCGCTCGGCCTCGACCGCGTCGCGCACCCAGCAGTCGGCGCGATGGCCGTTGACGATGCCGCACGCCTCCATGGCCGAGTACGCGGTCGTCGGGCCGACGAACCGGAAGCCGCCGGCCTTGAGCTTCCGCGACAGCTCCTTCCCGTCGGGCCGGTCGCGGTACGCCCACATGAGCTCGGCGAGCGGCGTTCCCGCCTCGCGCAGCGCGAGCGTCGCCCCGGCGTTGGCGATCGCGGCCTCGATCTTGCCGCGGTGGCGGACGATCCCCTCGTCGCCGAGCAGCCGCTCGACGTCGCGTTCGCCGAAGCGCGCGACCCGCTCGGGATCGAAGCCCGCGAAGGCGCGGCGGAACGCCTCGCGTTTGCGAAGGATCGTGATCCAGGCGAGCCCCGACTGGAACCCCTCGAGGCACAGGCGCTCGTAGAGACCGCGCTCGTCGCGCACCGGGCGCCCCCACTCCTCGTCGTGGTAGGCGATGTAGAGCGCGTCGCTCGTCGGCCAGCAGCGGATCGGCTCATGCTCCACGTCGGCAGTCTCGCTGCTGAGCGCCGCCGACCCGGCAGCTCGAAGGTCAGTCTTCGGGGTCGCCGAACTCGCTCACGAGCTGCACGACCTCGAACTCGTTGCCGTCCGGGTCGCCGAAGACGGCCTGGCGCACCTTCCGAAGCTCGGCTGGACGGTTGTCTTCTTCGACGACGTCGCGTCGGACCTCGCCGCCGTGCCGGCGGATCCGATCGAGTGCCGCCTCAACGTCGGCCACCTCGAAGTGCAGGGCGAGCGGCTGCCCGGTTCGATAGCGAGCGCCGTCGCCGTACCCACCGTGCAGGCAGAAGCGTGTATCCCCCATTCGAAACTCGGCCCAGGGCGGGTGGTCTTCACCGCGGTAGAGGCGAAGGACCTCGAGCTCGAACACGTCACGGTAGAACGCGAGACAACGTTCGAAGTCGCGCACCCAGAGCGTGACCGGGTCGAAGTGAACGGCGTCCATCTCCTCGCGTCATCACCCACGCGATTTGTGGTGAAACCACAGCGGTGGCTCAGGTGCGGCGGCGGCGGATCACCAACGCAGACGCAACGAGTGCGATGAGGAGGATGAACCGCGCTCCCTGGAGAATCTCGAGCGTCCTCCCGTGCGCATGGAACACGTACAGGGCGACCAGGACGGCGACCAGAAGCGCAATCCGAGCCACGAGGAAGTACCGGTTGCCTCGACCGAAGAAGAACACCGCCCCCTCATTGGGACCCGCCTTCTTAAGAACAACCTGAGAGCCTGGCTCTACCGCGGCGCCGCGATGCGCACACGGGGGTCGAGCCAGCCGATCGCGACGTCGGCGAGGAAGTTCGCGGTTGCGACAAGGGCTGCGATCACGACGAGGATCGCGGTCAGCACGAATGGGTCGGCGGAGTTCAGCGAACTGAAGAAGTAGGAGGCGAGGCCGGGCAGCTGGTACACGTACTCGACGGCGAGCGCCGCGCCGACCACAGCGGACAGTTCGAGCGCGAGCAGGCTGATCACCGGTGCGAGCGCGTTGGGAAGCGCATGCCGCAGGAGGACACGGCTCTCCGGCAGCCCTTTGCCCCTCGCCGTCACCGCGTACGGCTGCCCCAGCTCGACGAGGATTCCGGAGCGGATATATCGAGCCTGGAGGCCGACGAGGGCGAGGCTGAGCGTCAGTGCGGGCAGCAACATCCAGCGCAGCCAGCCGCCGACGCCGCCGTCCGCGTGCCCGTAGTTGAACCAGTGGACCCCGCCCGAGCCGCGCACGAGCAGGGCGCCGACGAGGAAGGCCGGCATCGACCACAGAACGTAGGTGAGTAGCCGCAGGAGCCAGTCGAGGGTGGATCCGGAGAATCGCGCCGCGAGGACGCCGACGAGGATGCTGAGGACGACCGTCAGCACGAGCGCGAAACCGAGCAGCCCCGCCGTCACCCGAACGGCCGGCCACAGCTCGGAGCCGATGGGATTGCCGGTGACGGGATGCCCGGGCGTAGCGCTCGAGGGAGCGGTTCCGAAGCCGTGCTGGAAGAAGCCGGTCAGCCAGAGCCAGTAGCGGTACACGATCGGGGCGTGTAGGTGGTAGGCGGCGACGATTTCGGCCCGCTGCACCTTGCACAGTCCCGTCAGGCAGAGGTTGTACGACGAGGTCGGGTCGAACGACAGCCCGAAGGTGACGAAGGCCCCGAACGAGACTGCCCACACCATCGAGACCGCGAGCAGGAAGCGGCGCGCGACGTAGCCGATCATCGGCGGCCGACGGGATTGAGGACGTCATCCAACGTATCTGCGGCGACGTTGATGGACACGAGCAACAGCGCCAGAACGACCGTGGGAATGAGGTACAGCCCCCACGGCGTCGGCACCCCGAGACCCAGACCGCGCACCGCATTCGCGACCAGGCCCCCGAGCGACGGGCTGTCAGGCTGCTCCGCGCCGAGCTGGAAGAAGTCGACGGTTGCGATGATGAGGATCGACTGGCCGACCACCCCCGTCGCGGCCACGAGCAGCACCCCGGCCGAGTTGGGGAGCAGATGGCGAACCATCACACGCAGGTCGCTCGCGCCGGCCGCATACGCAGCCTCGACGAACTCGCGAACGCGAAGCGACGCAACCTTTGCACGCACGACCCGCGAAATGCCGGTCCAGAGATAACAGATCAATACCAGGACGAGCAGCCGCCTCGACACCGGCCTGTCGTAGACGACGAGGAGCAGGACGATCGCCACCGCCGGCATCGTGACCACCACTCCCGTCATCCATCCGAGTCCGGCGTCGACCGCGCCACCGTAGAAGCCGGCGACGAAACCGACCACGACCCCGATCGCCGTTGCGCCCATTGCTATCAACACCGAGCTGAACACGGTCGCCCGCACCGCAGACAGCAGCTGCGACAGCATGTCTTGCCCGAGCATGGTGGTTCCGAGCAGATGCCCGCTGTGAAGCGACGCCGGCTGAGGCCGGTTCACGAACTGCACCCACACCCGCGCGGCCGAATACGGCGAAACGCTCGGCGCGATCAGGGCAGCGACGGCGAAGCACAATAGAACGAAGAGAGCCGCCAGACCGAGCGGCCGCCTCCGGAGCCGACCGAGCGCCCGCGACCACGGACCACGGCTCCGTACACCGCCCGTCGGCACCGGCCCCGCAACTTGACTGACCTCGGTCGCGTTCATCCGCTACGGCGTTACGGAAGCTGAAGGACGATGGTGCCGTCGACCACCCGCACCGGATACGTCTCGACCGGCTCCGTCGCAGGCAGCGAGATCGGCCGCCCGGTCGAGAGCTCGAACTGCGACCCGTGCCGCGGGCAGACGACGCAGCAACGCTCCTCGTCCCAATCGCCCTCGCACAGCGGCCCGTCGTCGTGCGAGCAGCGGTCCTCGATCGCGTACAGCTCGCCGCCGCAGTTGTAGACGCCGACGAACAGGCTCCCCTGGCGGACGATCTTCGACGAGCCGGGCGGGAACTCGGCGGCCGTGGCGACCTCGATCTCCGGCATGGCTACGTCAGGTCGAGCTCGTCGAAGCCGGCGAGGCCGTCGGGGAGCGGCGTCCCCTTCGCCTTGTGCAGCGCGACCTTGAGCGTCGTGAGGCCGAGCATCGCGCACTTGAGGCGTACCGGCGTGAGCGGGACGCCGATCTCGGCGAGCAGCTCGTCTTTGTCGAGGACGGCCACCTCGGTCGCCGTCCGGCCCTTCGTCATCTCCATCAGCATCGACGTGGCCGCCTGCGAGATCGCGCAGCCGCGGCCCGAGAACTTGACGTCCTCGATCGTCTCGCCGTCCTCGTCGAACGCGACGTAGACCGAGACCTCGTCGCCGCAGAGCGGGTTCTGCCCCTCCGCCTCGGCGTCGGCGTCCTCGATCACACCGTGCCCGCGCGGGTTCTTGTAGTGGTCGAGGATGACCTCGCGATACAGGCTCTCGAGTCCGGGATCGCTCATGCGAACACCTTACGGACGGCGTAGAGCCCGTCGACGAGCTGGTCGATCTCCTCGGGAATCGTGTAGAGGTAGAAGCTCGCGCGGTTCGTGGCCGCGACGCCGAGCTTCTGCATCAGCGGCTGGCAGCAGTGATGCCCGGCACGGATCGCGACTCCCTGCAGGTCGAGGATCTGGGAGACGTCGTGCGGGTGGATCCCTTCCATGTTGAACGACACGACTCCCGCGCGGCGGTGGGCAGGCGGGCCGTAGAGCTTGATTCCCGGGACCTCTCCAAGCCGTCCGAGGGCATAGGCGGCGAGCTCGTGCTCGTACGTCTCGATCGCGTCCAGCCCGATCGCCTCGAGATAGTCGATTGCGAGACCGAGGCCGTAAGCCTCTGCGATCGGCGAGGTGCCCGCCTCGAACTTGTGCGGCAGCTCGCCCCACGTCGTCTTGTCGACGCGGACGGAGTTGATCATGTGGCCGCCGAGGAGGAACGGCTCCATCGAGCGCAGCAACTCGCCGCGTCCCCACAGCACGCCGATGCCGCTCGGCGCGCACATCTTGTGGCCGGAGATCGCGACGAAGTCGGCACCGATCGCCTGCACATCCATCTTCGTGTGCGGTGCTGCCTGCGCCGCGTCGCAGACAAAGATCGCTCCCTGGTCGTGCGCCCAGGAGACGAGGGGCGCGACGTCGTGGATGGTGCCAAGCGAGTTCGAGACGAGATTCGTCGCGACGACCTTCACGCGTGTGGTCGCGTGCGATCTCATCGAGGTGCGAAAGATCCGGATCGCCGTTCTCGTCGATCCGCAGCATCAGGAACTCCGCCCCCTGGCGCTGTGAGATGTACTGCCAGGGGACGAAGTTCGAGTGGTGTTCAAGCTCCGTCACGACGACGGCGTCGCCAGGCCCGAGGTTGTTCAGTCCCCACGAATACGCGACGAGGTTCAGACCTTCGGTCGCGTTGCGCACGAAAATCACCTCGCGCGAGTCGAGTGCGTTGAGGAAGGCGCCGCGTCTTCTCGCGCGCGTCTTCGAGGCCGGCTGGTTGCCCGCTCCGCCAGCACGTGTACGGCGCGGTGGACATTGGCGTATGACGTTTCGTAGAACTCCGTCATCCCGTCGAGCACCTGGCGCGGCTTCTGCGACGTGTTCGCCGAGTCGAGGTATGCGAGCGGCTTCCCGTGGATCTCCTGCTCGAAGATCGGGAAGTCGCGGCGCAGCGTGCGCGCGTCGAGCTTCGTCACTGCGCTGGTAGCCATCTCGATCATCGTAACGAGGCCGCTATCGTCCGCCGCCGATGTCCTCGGACTACGTCTACACGATGTACCGGGCCGACAAGTTCTTCGGCCCCGACCGGCAGGTGCTGGCGAACATCTCGCTCTCGTTCCTGCCGGGAGCGAAGATCGGCGTGCTCGGCCCGAACGGCGCCGGAAAGTCCACGCTGCTGCGGATCATGGCCGGCCGGGACGAGCCCTCCTCCGGCGTGGCCGAGCTCGCGCCGGGTGCGACGGTCGGTCTGCTCGAGCAGGAGCCGGAGCTCGATCCGGCCAAGGACGTGCGCGGCAACGTCGAGGACGGCGTCCGCCCGCTGCGCGACCTGCTCGACCGCTTCGGAGAGATCAGCACCGCCTTTGCCGAGCCGGACGCGGACTACGACGCGCTCCTCGCCGAGCAGGCGAAGGTGCAGGACGCGATCGACCGTGCCGACCTCTGGCAGCTCGACGACAGGATCGACCACGCGATGGACGCGCTTCGCCTGCCCGACGGAGACCGCGACGTCGAGACGCTGTCGGGCGGCGAGCGCCGCCGGGTCGCGCTCTGCCGGCTGCTCCTCTCCTCGCCTGATCTGCTCCTGCTCGACGAGCCGACGAACCACCTCGACGCGGAGTCGGTGCTTTGGCTCGAGCGCTTCCTCGCGGACTACAAGGGCACGGTGGTCGCGGTGACGCACGACCGCTATTTCCTCGACAACGTCGCCGGCTGGATCCTCGAGCTCGACCGCGGCCGCGGCCTCCCGTTCCAGGGCAACTACTCCTCCTGGCTCGAGCAGAAGCAGGAGCGGCTCGCGCACGAGGAGAAGACGGAGTCGGCGCGCCGTCGCACGCTCGCGCGCGAGCTCGAGTGGGTGCGCGCCAGCCCGCGCGCCCGGCACGCGAAGGCCAAGGCGCGGCTCGGCGCATACGAGCGACTGCTCGCCGAGGAACAGAACGTCAAGCTCGACCGCGTCGAGATCCACATCCCGCCCGGACCGCGGCTCGGCGACGTCGTGATCGAGGCCGAGAGCGTGCGCAAGGGCTTCGGCGACCGTCTGCTCGTCGACGACCTCACCTTCTCGCTGCCGCCGGCCGGCATCGTCGGCGTCGTCGGCCCGAACGGCGCCGGCAAGACGACGCTGTTCCGGATGATCGCGGGCGAGGAGCAGCCCGACGACGGGACGCTCCGCATCGGCGACTCCGTCGAGCTTGCCTACGTCGACCAGGCGCGCGCCGACCTCGACCCGGCGAGCAACGTCTGGAAGGAGATCTCCGGCGGGCACGACACGATCGAGCTCGGCAGGCGCGAGGTCAACTCGCGCCAGTACGTCTCGTGGTTCAACTTCAAGGGTTCCGACCAGCAGAAGCGGGTCTCCGACCTGTCGGGCGGAGAGCGAAACCGCGTCCACCTCGCGAAGCTCCTGCGCTCGGGCGGCAACGTCCTGCTGCTGGACGAGCCCACGAACGACCTCGACGTCGACACGCTGCGCGCGCTCGAGGAGGCGCTGCTCGAGTTCGCCGGTTGTGCCGTCGTGATCACCCACGACCGTTGGTTCCTCGACCGCGTCGCTACCCACATCCTCGCGTTCGAGGGGAACAGCGAGACGATCTGGTTCGAGGGGTCGTGGGGCGACTATGTCGGGTGGATGAAGGAGACGCGCGGACCAGACGCGCTCGAGCCGCACCGCATCAGGTACAAGCCGCTCGTCCGCTCGTGAGTCTGCTCGAGGACTACGTCGAGCGGTTCAACGCGGGCGCGCGGAGCGGCGACTGGGCGCCGATGGTCGAGCTGCTGGCGCCCGACGCCGAGCTCGAGTTCGTCGGCATCCCGATCGGTCCCTTCGCCGGACGCGACGTGATCGGCGAGACCTACCGCGCTCAGCCTCCCGACGACGAGATCGTCCTGCTCGAGCGGCTCGACGAGCTGAGCGCCGTCTACGCCTGGGCGAAGGAGCCGACGCGACCCGCGGGCGAGCTGCACCTCGAGGAGCGCCGCGGCGCGATCGTGCGGATCCGCGTCCTGTACGAGCGGTTCAGCACCTAGAGACGCGCGCCCGACCACTAGGATCCCGCGCGATGGCAGGGACCTCGCAACAGATCTTGAGCGGCGCCAAGAAGCTCGTCCCCGTCGCGGTGAAGCGTCCGCTCCGGAAGGCGCTCCCGGCGCGCTATCTCCGCTACGTCGATCCCGACTGGCACCGCCGCGTGATCGGCAACGTCCCGCACTGGGAGTACATGGGCAAGCTCCAGCTCGACTACCTCGTCGAACGGGGGCTGAAGCCGGAGCACTATCTCCTCGACGTCGGCTGCGGGCCGCTGCGCGCAGGCATCCACTTCATCGAGTACCTCGAGACGGGCCACTACGCGGGCATCGACCAGCAGGCCGAAGTGCTGGAGACCGCGCGGCAGCTCGAGCTGCCCAAGCACGGGCTCGTCGCGAAGCAGCCGCACCTCCTCGCCAACCATCTCTTCGAGTTCGAGAAGTTCGGGATGACATTCGACTACGCGATCGCGCAGTCGGTGTTCACGCACCTGCCGCTCAACAACATCATGCGCTGCCTCGTCCAGATGAGCCGCGTCCTGAACCCGGGCGGGCGCTTCTACGCCACGATCCTCGAGAACACGAACGGAAAACTGTTCATCGACGACATCCGCCAGTCGGACGGACCCACGGGCACGACGCACTACGACAGCGACATCTTCCACTACGGGCTCGACGCGATGCAGTTCGCCTGCGAAGGCACGGGTCTGACCGTGGAATACGAGGGCGACTTCGGGCATCCGCGGAACCAGAAGATGCTCGTGTTCGTGCGTTCGGCGGACATCTAGCCGCGGCGTCAGGCCTGCGGGATGCGCGCCTCGAGCGCGGACGTGACCGCGTCACGCACCGGCTCCAGCTCGATCCGGTCGAGCACGTCCTGGAAGAAGCCACGGACGATCAGGCGCTCGGCTTCTGGCCGTCTCAGGCCGCGGCTCATCAGATAGAACAGGTCCTCGCGGTCGACCCGGCCCACGGTCGCACCGTGCGTGCAGCGGACGTCGTTCGCCAGGATCTCCAGGCCGGGAATCGGCACCGCGTGGGTGGTCGGCGAGAGCATCAGGTTGCGGCACTCCTGGTACGCGTTCGTTTTCTGCGCGTCCTTTTCGACACGGATCATGCCGCGCCAGACCGCGGTCGCCTCGTCGCGCAGCGCGCCCTTGAACGCGAAGTCGCTCTCGCAGTCGGGCGCGATGTGCTCCTGGAACGTGTCGTAGTCGAGATGCTGCGTGCCGTCGGCGAAGTACGCGCCCGTCACGCGCGAGGTCGCCCCGCGCCCCGAGAGGTCGTTCTGGATCCGCGTCTTGCCCTTCTTCGAGCCGAAGCCGCCGGCGACCCAGTCGAGCTCGGCGTCGCGCTCGACGCGCGCATGGTGGGTCGCGAAGTGCCACGTCTCGCGCGAGAGGTTCTGGAGGGAGACGTACTCGAGCTTCGCAGCAGGCTCGACGAAGAGCTCGGTAACCGCGTTCGAGTAGGCCTCGGTGTCCGGCGCGGGAGACGCGTACTCCTCGATCAGCGAGGCGCGCGCGCCCTCCTCGACCACGACGACGAGCCGCCAGAACGTCTGCCCCGTCGCGGCGATCCGGACGTACAGAGGCTTCTCGAGCTCGACGCCCTTCGGCACGACGACGAGCAGGCCGTGCTGCCAGAGCGCCGCGTTGTGCGCCGCGAACTTCTCGTCCCAGCCGACGAGCGAGTAGAGGCGCTCGTGCTCCTCGGGGAGCGGCGCGAAGGTGATGCCGTCCGGCGCCCGCTCGATCTCGATCCCGTCGGCGGTGACGGTCGCGTAGCCGGCGACGTCGAGGTCGAGCATCGTCTCGATCTCCGCCGAGGCGACTCCCGCGAAGGCCTCGGGATCGAAGCCGCGCAGGTTGGTGAAGCGCCAGTGCTCCTCGGTCGTGTCCGGAAGCGGCAGCTTCTCGTAGGCGGCGAGCGCGTCGTTACGACTCATACGGCCCGTACCGGTGGTGGAGGAGGATCCTGTTGCCGGCCGGGTCGCTGACGCCGGCTCCGTGACACGCGCCCGAGTCCCACATTTCGCCGACCTCCAGGCCCTTCGCCTCGAGCTCGGCCTTCGCGGCCGCGACGTCGGGCACGCCGAGCGCGATCGTCCCGGGTGGGAACACGGCGAACACGTCGTCGTGCGTCTCCGGCGTCATCACCGCGAGCGTGACGTTCGACGCCTCGTACTCGACCCAGTCCTCGTGCTGGAGGTGCTCGTTGCGCGGCAGGCCGAGGACCTCCCCGTAGAAATGCTTCGCGGCCTCGATGTCGTCGACCGGCACGCGGATGTAGTCGACACGCGTGACTTCCATCAGGGCGTCGTCCCGTCGAGATAGGAGGCGTACCGATGATGCAGGGCGAGCCCGTTGCCGTCGGGATCCCTGAACGCGGCACCATGGCAGACGCCGGAGTCCCACGACTCGCCGAGGAACTCGACGCCCGCGGCCTCGAGCTTCGCCTTCGCCTCGGCGACGTCGGGCACGCGGAAGACCACCGACCCGATCGGGAGCGGCGCGAACGGCGCGCCGAGCATCTCGGGCGAGACGAGCGCCAGCGTCGTGTTGCCGGTCTCGAACTCGATCCAGGTGTCCGTCGAGTTCCGGTTCTTCGTCAGGCCGAGCGTCTCGCCGTAGAACGCGGCGGCCCGCTCGCGGTCGCGGGTCGGCACGGCGACGAAGTCGGTGCGCTGCACCTCAATCACGTGGCGCGTACCTCCGGTGCAGCACGAGCTGGTTGCCGTCGGGATCAGCGAAGAAGGCCATGTGGCAGACGCCGGTGTCGAGGACGTCGCCGTTGAAGACGACACCCTTCTCCTCGAGCTCCCGCCGCGTCTCCGCGACGTCGGCGACCCGGAGCGCGAAGCCCGCGTCGTGCGGCGCCCGGAATGCGCCGCCGATCGCCTCGAGGCTGAGCAGGTAGAGGAAGCCGTTGTCGCCCAGCTTGAACTCGGGAAAGCCCTGGTCGCTCGTCATGGGTAGGCCGAGCGTCTCACTGTAGAACTGCTTCGAGCGCTCCATGTCGGTGACGGGCACGGCCCAGAAGTCGACGTGCTCGACGATCATGCGTCGAACCTCCTGTGGAGTAGCAGTGCGTTGCCGTCGGGATCCTTGAAGGAGGCCATGCGGCAGACGCCGGTCTGGATCGTCTCGCCGTCGAACTCCACGCCCTTCGCCTCGAGCTCGGCGCGCGCCGCGTCGACGTCGGGGACGCGCAGCGCGAGCCCCGCGGGCGAGACCGCGAACTGCTGGCCGATGCTCGACGGATCGAAGACGTCGAGCGTCACCTGGCCGCAGCGGAGCTCCAGGTCGCTCTCGCCCTCCGACTCGATCTCGAGGCCGAGCGTGCCGGCGTAGAACTCCTTGGCCCGCCCGATGTCCTGCGTGAAGACCGAGACGAAGTCGGCGCGCTCGACGTTCATGAGTACGGCGCGTAGCGCTTGTGGAGCACGAGCTTGTTGCCGTCGGGATCGAAGAAGGTCGCCATGTGGCAGACGCTCGAGTCGACGGTCTCGCCGTCGAACTCGACGCCCTTCGCCTCGAGCTCGGCGCGCGCGGCTGCGACGTCGTCCACCTGGAGCAGCGCGATCGCCTGCGACTGCGGCTTGAACTCCTCGCCCCACTGCTCGGGCATCCAGATCCCGAAGCACGTGTCGCCGACCCAGAACTCGGCCCGGGCGTGCTCGTCCGGGCGCAGCCCGAGCGTCTCGACGTAGAACTGCCGCGACCGCTCCCAGTCTCTCGAAGGAATGCCGATCGCGTCGACCTTCGCGGAGATCAACCGACCGAGCCCTCCATCTGGAGCTGGATCAGCCGGTTCATCTCGACGGCGTACTCGAGCGGCAGCTCCTTCGTGATCGGCTCGACGAAACCGCTGACGATCATCGCGCTCGCCTCGGCCTCGGTCAGCCCGCGCGACATGAGGTAGAAGAGCTGCTCCTCGCCGATCTTGGAGACCGTCGCCTCGTGTCCGATGTCCACATTGTCGGCGTCGATCTTGATGTACGGGTACGTGTCCGAGCGTGACTCCTCGTCGAGGATCAGCGCGTCGCAGACCACCTTCGACTTCGAGCCGCCCGCGGCCTTGTTCACCTCGAGCAGTCCGCGGTAGCCGGCGCGCCCGCCGTTCTTCGAGATCGACTTCGACGTGATCACGGAGGTCGTGTTCGGCGCGACGTGCACGCACTTGCCGCCCGCGTCCTGGTGCTGGCCCGAACCGGCGAATGCGATCGACAGCACCTCACCGTGTGCGCGCTCGCCCATGAGCCAGATCGCCGGGTACTTCATCGTCAGCTTCGAGCCGAGGTTCCCGTCGACCCACTCCATCGTCGCGTCCTCGTAGGCGACGGCGCGCTTCGTGACGAGGTTGTAGACGTTGTTCGACCAGTTCTGGATCGTCGTGTAACGGCAGCGGCCGCCCTTCTTGACCACGATCTCGACCACGGCGCTGTGCAGCGAATCCGTGGAGTAGATCGGCGCGGTGCAGCCTTCGACGTAGTGCACGTACGCGCCCTCGTCGACGAGGATCAGCGTGCGTTCGAACTGGCCCATGTTCTCGGCGTTGATCCGGAAGTAGGCCTGCAGCGGCATCTCGATGTGCACTCCCGGCGGCACGTAGATGAACGAGCCGCCCGACCAGACCGCCGAGTTGAGCGCCGCGAACTTGTTGTCGTTCTGCGGGATGATCGTCCCGAAGTACTCCTTGAAGAGCTCCTCGTGCTCGCGCAGCGCCGTGTCGGTGTCGAGGAAGATGACGCCCTTCTTGGTCAGATCCTCCTGGAGCTTGTGGTAGACGACCTCCGACTCGTACTGGGCGCCGACGCCGGCGAGGTACTTCTTCTCCGCCTCCGGGATGCCGAGCTTGTCCCAGGTGTCCAAGATGTCGGCCGGCAGGTCCTCCCACGACTGCGCCTGATTCTCGGTCGGCTTGATGTAGTAGAAGATGTTGTCGAAGTCGATCTCGTTCAGGTTGCCGCCCCACTGCGGCAGCGGCCTCGCGAGGAAGTAGTCGAGCGACTTGTGCCGGAACTTGCGCATCCAGTCGGGCTCGTTCTTGTGCTCGGCGATCGCCTCGACCAGCTCGTGCGACAGGCCGCGACCGGACTTGAAGAAGTAGTCCTTCGCCTCATCGGGATTCGAGAAGCCGTACTTGTACTCGCTGCGGATTCCCTTGACGACGTCGGTCTCGGTCTGTGCCATTACGCCTCGGTTCCTGCCGGGATGAAGGGGTCGTAACCGTCGGCCTCGAGCTTCTCGGCGAGCTCCGGGCCGCCCGACTCCACGATACGTCCATCCACGAAGACGTGGACGTGATCGGGCTTCACGTAGTTCAGGATCCGCTGATAGTGGGTGATCACGAGCGCGCCCATGTCGGGGCCGACGAGCTCGTTCACACCGCTCGCGACGACCCGCAGCGCATCGATGTCGAGGCCCGAGTCGGTCTCGTCGAGCACCGCGATGCGCGGCTTCAGCATCGCCATCTGCAGGATCTCGACCCGCTTCTTCTCTCCGCCCGAGAAGCCGTCGTTCAGGTAGCGCGACGCGAGCTCGCGGCTCACCTTGAGGCGGTCCATCTGGGCGAGGAGCTCGGTGCGGAACTCGGGGATCGCGATCGGGTCGTCGGTGCCGCCGGCGCGTGCCTTGCGCACGGCGTTGATCGCGCTGCGCAGGAAACTCGTCACCGTGACGCCGGGAATCGCGTGCGGGTACTGGAAGGCGAGAAAGAGGCCGCGCTGCGCCCGCTCGTCGGCGGCAAGCTCCGTCACGTCCTCGCCGTCGAGGAAGAGCCGCCCCTCGGTGATCACGTAGGCCGGGTGGCCCATGAGCGCGTAGGCGAGGGTCGACTTGCCGGAACCGTTCGGCCCCATGATCGCGTGCACCTCGTTCGTGTCCACCTCGAGGTCGACGCCCTTGACGATCTCGGTCCCGTCCTCGAGCGCGACGTGCAAGTTCTCCAACTTCAGCAATGCCACGGGCAGCCTCTCCCAACGCCTGTTTTTCCCAAAATAGCGGGGCTTTCGCCCCGCCCGAACCCACCGGGACCAGTCTAGCTAGAGCTCCTCTGCCCCCGCCCGTACGACCGGCAAACGCGCTACCCTGCCCGCGTGGGTTACTTCCAGCCGTGGCACATCGTCCTGTTCCTCCTGATCGCGCTGCTCCTCTTCGGCGGTAAAAGGCTGCCGGAGATCGGGCGGTCGCTCGGCCACGGGATGCGCGAGTTCAAGGACGCGGTGACCGGCAACACCCCGCCGCCCGCCGACGACGCGCAGCCCGAGCTTCCGGCCGCGCAGGCGACGGCCGTCGAGCCGACGGGCGTCGCGGCGCCGCCGACGCCGACGCCGCCCGAGCGCGAGACCGTCTAGCCAGGACATGGCGAGGCTTCCCCGCCGTCTCGGCCACGCCGAGGAGGCGACCCTCGGCGAGCACCTGGAGGAACTGCGCGGCCGGCTCTTCGTGATGATCGGAGCGCTCGTCCTCGGCACGGTCGTCGCCTACGTCTTCCACGACCGCGTCCTCAACTGGCTGAACCAGCCGCTGCCGCCCGACCACCGGAAGCTCTACACGTTCGGCGTCGCGGAGCCGTTCACGGTCACGATCACCGTCTGCCTCTACGCCGGCCTCGTACTGGCGCTGCCGGTGATCATCTGGCAGGTCTGGCTGTTCTTCGCTCCCGCCGTCGATCCTCCCAGCGAGCGGAAGGTGCTCGGCCTCGCGCTCTTCGCGGTCGCTCTCGGAGCGGCCGGGGTGGCGTTCGGCTACTGGATACTGCTGCCGCGCGCGGTGCACTTCCTCACGAACTACGGCTCGCAGCACTTCCACGTCGCGATCCGCGCGAGCTCCTACTACAACTTCGTCGCCACCGTCCTCGTGGGAGTGGTGATCGTCTTCCAGACGCCGCTCGTCGTGCTCGGGCTCGTCTACCTCGGCATCCTCAGCTCGCGCACTCTGCGCCGCCACCGGCGCGTCGGCTACCTCGTGACGGCCGGCGTCGCGCTCGCGTTGCCCGGCCCGGATCCGGTGACGACCATGCTCGAGCTCCTGCCGATGTGGATCCTCTTCGAGGGCTCGATCTGGCTCGCGTGGTTCTTCGAGCGCCGGTGGGCAAAAGCTGCTCCGGCCTCGGCTACCCTGGGCGGCTGATGGCCAGAGCAGCAGTCAAGGCGAAGCAGGTGGCGGCGGCGAAGGCTCAGCCGCCGAAGTCGCGCGCGCGCGGACGCCGCCGGCACAGCGGCGGCGGCAATCCGAACCAGGAGCTCTTCTTCGTCCGTCTGCGGCGCCACCAGAAGTGGGTGTACGCCGCGCTCGCCGTCATCTTCGGCCTCAGCTTCGTCTTCGTCGGCGTCGGCTCCGGCAACGGCGGCGGGCTGAGCCAGCTCTACAACAACATCTTCGGCGGGAACGGCGGCAGCTCCATCTCCAAGGCCTCGGACCTGGCCAAGACGGATCCTGCGAAGGGCTACCCCGCCCTCGCCAACGCGTACCTGCAGGCGGGCCATCCCGACCTGGCGATGATCGCGCTCCAGCAGTACCTCGGGATCAGGCCGCAGGACGCGAACTCGTGGGCCGAGCTCGGCGGCCTCGAGCTGAGCCAGGGGAGCACGTACGCCACGCAGTACCAGAGCGCGCAGCAGGCGGCTCAGACCGCGGATCCGAGCGCGCCGTTCCAGCCCGGCGGCACGCTGGGCTCGGCGGCCGGCACGAATCCGCTCTACCAGGGTGCGTCGACGGCTGCGCAGACCCGGCTGTCCCAGCTGTACCAGAAGGCGACCGGCGCGTACACCTCCGCCGTCACCGACTACCAGAAGGCGTCGAAGCTCCGGCCGCGGAACACGAGCTTCCTGCTGGAGCTCGCGCAGGCAGCGCAAAACGCGGGCAACACCAACGCCGCCCTCCACGCGTACCAGGCCTACCTGAAGGTCTATCCGAAGGCCCCGGACCGCAAGCAGATCGCGCAGCAGATCAAGTCGCTCGAGGCTCAGGCGCAGACGAGCACGCCGTAGGCCCCTCGGGCGACGGCTTGAAGATTTGCCGCCGCGGCCGCGCGGATAGACTCACCCCGGCGAACGACCCCGGGGGGAATCTCCATGAACTTCGACATCAAGACCGAGCAGCTCAGCGGTGAGGCGTACGTCATCTCGCTCACCGGCGAGGTCGACCTCTACACGGCACCCGAGTTCAAGCAGCAGCTGCTCGAGGTGATCGGACAGGGCGCCAAGGACGTCGTCGTCGACTTCAGCGGGACGACGTTCATCGATTCGACGACGCTCGGCGTCCTCGTCGGCGGTGTCAAGCGGCTACGGACGAACGACGGCCGGCTCTCGCTCGTCTGCAGCGACCGCAACATCACGAAGATCTTCGAGATCACGGGTCTGGACAAGGTGTTCACGATCTACCCCACGCGAGAGGAAGCCGTGTCGGCGGTGGGAGTTCCTCAAGGTTGAAGCTGCGTTGAAGCGGGCGTACCGGGTCGGAGTCTTGGGGGCAGGGCTCGTCGCGGCGGCGTTCCTCGTCGCCGGTTGCGGCACGGGCGGCCCGGCCGGCGCCGGGCAGCGGCCCGACCTCCAGAACGGGGAGACGCTCTTCAAGGGAGCCGGCACCTGCGGGTCCTGCCACACGCTGGCGGCGGCCGGCACGAGCGGGACGGTCGGCCCGAACCTCGACAATGCCTTCGCGGCGGACGTCAAGCAGGGCTACCCCCAGAGCTCGATCGAGAACGTCGTCCTCGACCAGATCCGGCTCGGTTCGGGACAGATCGACGCTCCGTACACGACGAGCAAGTACTACGTCCAGCACTGTCTGCCGCCTCATTCGAATTCCCCCAAGTGCCTCAGTACCGAGATGCCGGCGAATCTCGTCAAGGGCCAGGACGCGATCGACGTCGCCGCCTACGTCGCCTCGGTCGCCGGCCAGAGCGGGTTCAGCACGGGCGGCGGGTTCGCGAGTCTCGGCACCGACGGCGCGGCGATCTTCAAGGGCGCGGGTTGCGCGGGCTGCCACACGCTCTCGGCGGCCGGCTCGACGGGCACGATCGGGCCGAACCTCGACCAGCTGAAGCCCTCGGAGTCGGTCGTCGCCCACCAGGTGATGGTCGGCGGCGGCCCGATGCCGGCGTTCCAGGGGAAGCTGACCCCGGCGCAGATCCAGGCCGTGGCGAAGTACGTCTCCTCCTCCGCCGGCAAGTAGCCCTGGACGTCCGGCCGGCACGGCTGGACGACGCCGCCGCGATCGCGGCCGTGCATGTGCGGACGTGGCAGGCGGCGTACGAGCACGTCTTCGGCACGGAGCGGCTCGCCGCGATCGACCTTCCCGCGCGGGCGGAGCGCTGGCGGCAGCGCCTCGCCGGGCCCGAACGGCACGACACCGTCCTCGTCGCCGAGGACGAAGGCTCGGTCGTCGGCTTCGCCTCGTGCGGCGAGAGCCGCGACGCGACCGGCGAGGGCGAGCTCTACGCGATCTATGCGCTACCCGGGGCGTGGGGATCCGGGGCTGGGTCGATGCTGATGGCGGCCACGCTCGCGGCGCTGCGCAAGGGCGGCGGCTTCGCCACGGCGACCCTGTGGGTGCTCGAGGACAACCCGCGCGCGCGTCGCTTCTACGAGCGCGAGGGCTGGACGCCGGACAACGAGCGGCGGGTGGAAGAGTTCCTCGACGTCCCCGTCACCGAGGTCCGCTACCGGATCTCGCTCGACTGAGTTGGAACCGCGGCGGCGGCTGCGGGAAACTGGTTCGCATGGGGCGATCGTTCGAAACTGCCTTCGAGGCGGAATTCGCACCCCTGCACCGCTACCTCGCGCGCCGGCTCGGCGCGTCGGCGGCCGACGACCTGGCGGCGGAGACGTTCGCCGTCGCGTTCCGAAACTGGGACCGGCTCGATCCGGCGCGCCCGGTGCGGCCGTGGCTGTACGGGATCGCCGCGAACCTCGTGCGGCACCACTGGCGCAAGGAGCGGCGGATGCTCCGCGCCTACGCGCGCACCGGGATCGATCCTGTGCTCTCGGACGAGAACGAGGCGGTCGAGCGGGCGGATGCCGACACGCGTCAGCGCGACCTCGCGACGGCGCTCGCGGAGCTACGACGGGACGAGCGCGAGGTCCTCCTGCTCCATGCCTGGGCGGAGCTGAGCAACTCGGAGATCGCCGACGCGCTCGGGATTCCGGCCGGCACCGTCAAGTCGCGCCTCTCGCGCGCCCGAGAGAAGCTGCGGAACCAACTCGGCGAGGTCGGGCAAGAACCGGTGGAAGCCTCATGACCGACGACCTCCTCACCACGTTCCGTTTCGCCGTCCCGCTGCCCGACGCTACAACCGTAGGCCAGGCCTACAACAAAGCGACACGGGACCGGCGCGAGGCTCCGCATCATCGACTGGCACTCACAGCGGGCATAGCTGTGTGCACTGCGGTGGCGGCGCTGGCGCTCGTGCCGATAGGCGGCGCGAGTCTCGGGGCTCGGGCAGTGAACGGCATCAGCAACCTCTGGGCGACGCCCCCGAACCAACCGGCTCTTGATCGAGCGGCCGAAGATGCTCAGACAATTGCGGGCGGCGGCTATTACACGGAGGCCCGCGTCGATGATGCCGCCAACAAGGTCGATCTCTACTTGGTCGACGCTCCTCAATCGGTCATCGATCAGCTCGAAGCGAAGCATCCCGGAACGTACGTGATCGACAACGATGCCGCTCATCCCCTGAGCGAGCTGCTGAAGATCGAGCACTCGCTACCGCTCTCCTCACTTCAGTCCAAAGACATCGATGTCGTAACGGCCGCCCCGACGCCGGAGGGCTACCTGAGCGTCGGCGTAAGCGGTAACAGTGATGTGCTGGCCGCGCAGTCGGTGCTTGACTCGATGTACGGCCCGGGGATCATCAAAGTCTTCGGCGGCGCAAAACCGGGCATCATCACGCCCGACATCGTCACTGTCCGCACGGGCCAGCTGCACCCAAAGCACTAATCAGGCGCGGCTGACGGGTAGCGCCACCCGCTCGCGGATCGCGTCGAACATCCCGTCGTCGCCGACCACGAGCACCTCGTCGGCGCCGAAGATGCGCAGCGCGTCCTCGACGGCGAGCGCCGGGTCGTCCGCTCCGACCTCCACCCGCGCGCCCGGCAAGCGCGCCAAGAGCGCAGCCGCCGTGGCCTCCGCATCGTCGCGGCGGTCGTCCACCGCACCGGTCAGCGCCTCGGCCGTGGACGAAAGCGCCGGTACGACGACGAGCACCTCCGCTCCGTCCGGCACGCTCACGGTCTCGGTCCCGGGCGGCGCGACGACGAGCACGCGATGGGTCCCCGGGGGTGTGCCCGACGTGACCACCGGTGGAGGATCCGCCGCGCCGGGCACCGGCTCGTGCAGCAGCCACCAGCCGAGCGCCGCGAACACGAGCACGGCCACCGCGACGCCGAGCCACGTGTTGATGAATGCGGCCACGATGATCACGGCCGCTCCGCCGATCACCACCCAGAGAAAGCGGTACGCCTCGGCCTCGCTGCGGAGCGGGTTGCGCATCTCCGCTCCTGTACCCGATCGTCAGAGGATGTAGACCGTCGTGAAGACGACGATCCACATCACGTCGACGAAGTGCCAATAGATCCCGCCGATCTCGACGCCGTGATGGTGCTCGGCGGTGAAGTGCCCACGCCAGGCACGGGTCGTCATGATCGCCAGGATCGCGAGGCCGATGAACACGTGGCAGCTGTGCAGGCCCGTGAGGCAGAAGAAGATGGTGGGAAATGCGCCGTCCGACGTGTTGAAGCCGGCCCGCATGTACTCGTAGAGCTGCGCGATCAGGAAGGCGAGGCCCATCAGGAACGTGAGCAGCAGTCCTGCACGCATCCCCCAGACGTTGCCGCGCTTGATCGACGTCGTCGCCCAGTGCATCGTCGCGCTCGAGGTCATGAGGATGACCGTGTTGACCGCGGCGACGAAGACGGGCAGGTGGTACGGCGGCGTCGGCCAAGGCACCCCGTTCACGATCCGGATGAAGAAGTAGGCCGTGAAGAACGAGCCGAAGAGCATGATCTCCGACGCGATGAAGAGGTACATGCCGAGCGTCTCGGGCTTGATCCGCGAGCTGTAGTGCGGGACCGGGGGCCCGTGATGCTCGTGCTCGTCGTGGCCGACCGGCTCGGCGTGGGAGTAGGTGGCTATGCCGGCACCTCCGTGAAGGTCTGCTGGACGACGACGTGCTCGACCGGCAGCCCCGTCTCCTTCTGCAGCCGCTCGACGACGTGGCCGCGCAGCCAGCCGGATTTCAGCGGCTCGAACGTCGAGACGACGATCTCGTCGACGCGCTCGTCGTGAACGGCCTCCATCGCCGCGCTGAACGGGTCGGGATGCGCGACCTGGCCGTGGACGTCGATTCCCTCGCCGCGCAGCTGGGCCAGCGCTCGCTTCAGCCGCCGTTCCGCCTCGGGATGCTCGCCCGCCGTCGGGTCGCTCTGCGGCGCCATGATCAGGAAGCTCGCCGGCCCGGCCGCCGCCCGCTCGCGGATCTTCGCCAGCAGCGGCTCGCCGAGCACCGTCTCGTTCGCGATCACGAGGACGTTCGCCTCGGTCGGGCCCTCGCCGTCCGAGACGAGATGCTCCACCGGCACGGAACCCGCGGCCGAGCGGATCCGGTCGAGGACGCCGCGGCGGAGCCAGCCCGACTTCGCCTCGGGATGCGTCGAGACGAGGACCTCGTCGACCGGCGGCTCGAGCGTCGCGAGCGCATCGCGCACGGCAGCGGCCGGATCCGCCTCGACGACGTAGCCGTCGGCCGGGATCGCCGCCTCGCGCAGGTGGCCGAGCGCCCGCTCGAGCCGGCGCTGCGCCGACGCGCGGCGGGTGTCGGTGTAGACGACGTAGCCCCGCTGCGGCTCGTTCACCGGCGAGACGACGGTCACGGTGAGGTCGTCGCCGCGGGCCGCGAGTGCGTCGCGCAGCGTCCTCGCGTCGACCGTCTCGTTCGCGACGACCAGCAGGTGCGTCATACCGGCACCTCCTCCATTTCACGCGCCTTCGACGGAGCGAGGATCGCGTGCTGCGCGCCGGGGACGCCGTACTCGTACGGCGACCCGACGACCTGCGGGATCTCGTCGAAGTTGAAGGTCGGCGGCGGCGAGGAGACCTGCCACTCGAGCGTCATCGCGCGCCACGGGTTGGCGGGCGCGATCTCGCCGAAGCGCCAGCTCGTGATCATGTTGTAGAGGAAGACGATCGTCGACACGCCGAGCCCGAACGACGCGAGCGAGATGAACATGTTGAGGTCGGCGAACTTCGGCAGGTAGTCGGCGACGCGGCGCGGCATCCCTTCCGTCCCGAGGATGTGCATCGGGAAGAACGTGAGGTTGAAGCCGACGAAGGTGAGCCAGAAGTGGAGCTTGCCGAGCTTCTCGTTGTACATCCGGCCGGTCATCTTCGGGAACCAGTAGTAGATCCCGGCGAAGATCGTGAAGACGGAGCCGCCGAAGAGGACGTAGTGGATGTGGGCGACGATGAAGTACGTCTGGCTCACGTGGATGTCGATCGGGACGGCGCCGAGCATGACCCCGGAGAGACCGCCGATCACGAACATCGACAGGAAGCCGAGCGCGAACAGCATCGGCGTGCGTAAGTGGAGCTTCCCGCCCCAGATCGTCGCGAGCCAGCTGAAGATCTTGATCCCCGTCGGGATCGCGATCAGGAGCGTCGTGATCATCATCGGCACGCGCAGCCACGACGACATGCCGCTGACGAACATGTGGTGCGCCCAGACCGAGAAGCCGAGCACGACGATCGCCATCAGCGAGAGCGCCATCAGCCGGTAGCCGAAGATCGGCTTGCGGCTGAACGTGGATATGACCTCGCTCATGATCCCGAAGCCGGGCAGCATCATGATGTAGACGGCCGGGTGCGAGTAGAACCAGAAGATGTGCTGGTAGCCCAGCGGATAGCCGCCGCCGACCGGGTTGAAGAACGACGTGTGCATCACGTGGTCGAACATCGAGAAGAACTGCGAGCCGGCGATGAACGGCGTCGCGATCACGACGAGCAGCGAGGTCGTGAAGTTCGCCCAGACGAGCAGCGGCAGGCGCCAGAACGTCATCCCCGGCGCGCGCATCGTGATGATGGTGACGAGGAAGTTGAGGGCGGTCATGATCGACGACGCGCCCGCCCACTGGACGGCCTGGTTGAAGAAGATCGCGCCGATCGGCTCGTGCTGCGAGCAGAGCGTCGCGTAGCCCGTCCAGCCGCAGGCGAACGCACCGCCGGGCATGAAGAACGAGCTCAGCATCATGAACCCGGCGATCGGCAGCAGCCAGAACGACAGCGCGTTCAGGCGTGGGAACGCCATGTCCGCGGCGCCGAGCATCAGCGGTACGACGAAGTTCGCGAGCCCGGCGAAGGCGGGGATGATGAACAGGAAGATCATCAGCGCCGCGTGGACCGAGAAGAGACCGTTGTACGTCTGCTGGTCGACGTACTGGATCCCCGGCTTCGCCAGCTCCGCCCGGATCAGCATCGCGAGCATCCCGCCGGCGAGGAAGAAGAACATGGTGGTGACGAGGTACTGGACGCCGATCACCTTGTGGTCGGTGTTGACGCGGAAGTAGTCGCGCCAGCTCTTGGCGCCGTGCCCGGAGTGGTCCTCGGCCCGGGTCGGGTAGCCGAGCGCGTAGTAGACCCAGTAGTCGAAGGCGCCGATGCCGGCGAGGAAGCCGATCGGCGCGGCGACGAGCGCGGCGATGAGGACGATCGGCTCCAGCAGGAGGATCGGATGCCAGCCCGCGCCCCAGCGGATCAGAACGGTGATCCCGAAGCCGATCCAGCCGAAGAGGACGAACATCCACGCCCCGCGCAGGAGCCCGGGGCCGAGCAGCAGCCGCCGGACGCCGCCCCGTGGCGGACTGGGCGCGTGGTGGAGTTCGTGGGCGGCTGCGGTGGTCGTCACGCTTGGATCATCCCTTCTTTGCCTGGGCCGACTGGGCTAGGAACGCCACGAGGGCGTCGAGTTGCGACTTGGTGAGGCTCTGCCCGAAATTCTGCGGCATCACGTTCTTCGGATAGCTCGGCTGGATGTACGCGTTCGGGTTCACGATCGACTCGTGGATGAACGCCTCGAGCGGCTGCTTCGCCTGCCTCGCGTAGGCGACGAGGTTGTCGAGATCCGGCCCGACCTTGCCCGTCGCGTTCGCCGCGCTCAGCGTGTGGCAGCTCGAGCAGCCGTTGGCGTTGAAGACCGAGAGGCCGGCGGCCGAGGACGAGGGCGTGGTCGACGTCGTGCTCGTTCCCGGCGTCGTCGTGGGAGGCGCGGGTGCGGCCGTCTTCTCCTGCTGCTTGAGCCACTTGTCGAACGCGGCGGGCTCCATCACGACGGCCTGGCTGCGCATGAGCGAGTGGCCGAGACCGCACAGCTCGGTGCACTCGAGCGGGAAGGTGCCGAGGCGCGTGGGCGTGATGTGCAACTGCGTGACGAGACCCGGGACGATGTCCTCCTTCTGCGAGAACTGCGGCACGAACACGGAATGGATCACGTCGAGCGAGCGCATGTAGAGCTCGACTGAACGGTCCTTCGGCAGCATCAGCACCGGGCTCGTGATGTTCTTCGCGTCCGGGTAGCTGAACGTGAACTCGAACTGCTGGGCGGTGACGTTGATGCGCAGGGTGTCCTGCGCCTGGGCGTCGTTGCGAGAGAGGACGATGGCGCTGACGATCGCGATCGCGGTGACGAGGACGAACGGGATGATCGTCCACGTGATCTCGAGCCCCGTATGGCCGTGGATGGGCGGCCCGTCCTCGAAGTCGTCCTCGCGGACCCGGAACTTCAAGACCGCGTACACGAGCACCGCGGCCACGATCGCGAAGATGAAGATGCAGATCGCGACCACGAACCAGATCACGAAATGGATGCGGCTCGCTTCGCGAGAAGCCGCTTCGGGCAACCAGGTCGGCACGAGCGCGACGGCAGTGGCGACCCCGCCCGCGATCACTGCAAGCCCCAACAGCGCTGCAACGGAGCCCTTGCGCATCCGTTTCGGAGCCTAGACGAAAGGGCCGACCCCCGAACCTCGAACCGCCCCTCGTCCGTTGCTCTCCCGGAACCCATCAAAGGAGGAACTCATGGGTCTCGGAGTAGGACTGATCCTGGCGGCGGTGGGCGCTGTGCTCGCCTTCGCAGTGAACGCGACTGTCTCCGGCGTCGACATCCACACGATCGGCTGGATCCTGCTGATCGTCGGCATCTTCGGAATCCTGCTGTCCCTCGTCTTCTGGTCCTCGTGGGCCGGCCCCGGCGGCATGACGCGCCGGCGGACGACCTACGTCGACGAAGGCCCCGCGGGACCCGGCAGCGCGCCGTACTAGACCGCACCTCGGGCCGGGAGCACGCGCTCCCGGCCTGCTCTACGCGATCGGCAGCTCGAGGAAGAAGGAGCTGCCGGTGCGGCCGTCGGAGTCGACCCAGATCCGGCCGTTCATGCGTGTCACGAGCTCGCGGGAGATGTAGAGGCCGAGGCCCGTGCCGCCGACGCCGCGCGTCAGGTTCGGGTCGAGGCGGAAGAACTTCTCGAAGATCCGGTCCTGCTCGGCGGGCGGGACGCCGAGCCCGTGGTCGGTGACGCGGAACCGGACGCGGCCGCCGCTGCGGCCGATCTCGACCTCGACACGGCCGCCGTCGGGCGAGTACTTGACCGCGTTGTCGATCAGGTTCGTGAGGATCTGGCGCAGCTTGTCCGGGTCCGCCGCGACCTGCGGCAGGCCGCGCGACCTGCTCACGGCGACCTCGATCCCCTCCGGCGCCCGCGTGCGCAGGACGTCCACCACCTCCGCGGTGATCGCCGCCGCGTCGCAGCGCTCGATCGCGATGCTCATGCGGCCCGATTCGAGCCGGCTCGCCCAGAGGATGTCGTTCACGATGCGCGCGAGCCGGTCGGCCTCGCTCGAGACGACCTCGAGCAGCCTGTCGCGCTGGGACTCCTCGACCACGACGTCGCGACGCCGGAGCGTCATCGCCGCGCCGTAGATCGCGGCGAGCGGGGTGCGGAGCTCGTGCGAGACCGTCGAGACGAAGTCGGTCTTCATCTGCTCCACGGCACGCTCGTCGGTGACGTCGCGGAAGGCGTACACGGTGCCACCCGGGAAACGGACCGCGGAGACGGACAGCCAGCGCTCCTCGCCCTGCACCTCCACCGGCAGCGTCTGCGCCCGCGACGCGCCGCCCGTCTGCGGCTCGGAGGCGACCGGGATCCGGGACTGCAGCGACTGCCAGCCGTCGAGCAGCTCCGCGATCGGCCGGCCGACGGCCTCGACCGCGGGCCGGCGCAGGCTGAGCGCCGCGGTCGGGTTCCAGAGCCGGACGATGCCGGCCTCGTCCACGAGGAACACCCCGTCGTCGACATACTCGAGCGCCTCGGCGGCGTGCGCCCGATCCTGCGCCTCGGAGAAGAGGCGTGCGTTGTCCAGCGCCAGCGAGATCCGCCGCGCGAGCTCCATCGCCATCGCCAGGTCGGACTCGTCGAAGCGCGGTTGGCCCTCGATCGTCCCGAGGCTGATCGTGCCGAGCGTCCGGCCGCGCGCGACGAGCGGCGCCACGAGGCCGGACGTGTTCGCGATCCGCCGGATCGCGCGCGCGTGCTTCGTGTCGTGCGCCATCGCGTCGGCCTCGGCCTGCAGGTCCGGGAGCAGCTGCGGCTCGCCCGTGCGGAGCGCGACCTGGATCGGGTGCGTCGAGAGCGTCGGCGGGTACTGCCCGCGCAGCTCCCGGACGAGCTCGGTCTTGTCGGGATCCGCGTGGATCGCGACGACCCAGTGGAGCTCGTCGTCCTCGTCGAAGAGGTCGATCACGAGGTACCCGGCGAGTGCGGGCACCGCGAGGTCCGCGACCGCGGCCAGCGTCGGTTCCCAGTCGAGGCTGGCGACGAGCAGCTCGTTCGCCTGGGCGAGGAAGCGGAGGTTCTCCTCCGCCCGGCTGCGGCGCGTGACGTCGGCGAGGATCGCTACCGCCGAGACGATCGCGCCGTCGGCGTCGCGCACCGGTGCGGCGCTGATCTCCAGCGTGCGCGTCTCGCTATCCCGTTCGATCTCATGCCGCTCGCCGATCGTCACCTCGCCCCGCTCGATCGCCCGCTCGAGCGGCCAGCCGGCCGTGGGGAACTTGCTCGCGCGGTGGTCGTACCCGAGCGGGACCGATGCGCCCCAGATGCGTTCGAGCTCGTCGTTCCGCAGGACGACGCGGTGATCGGCGTCGGTGATCGCGACGCCGAGCGGCAGCTGCGCGATCACGGCCTGCAGCTGCGCGAGCGAGTCCTGCGCCCGCCGGTGCAGGTCGACGAGGTCGAGCGCCAGCGAGACCCGCCGCGCGAGCTCGGAAATCAGGACGAAGTCCTCGTCCCCGTGCCGTCCGGGCTCCGCCGAGGTAACGGCGAGCACGCCGAGCCGTCTGCCGCCCGTCTCGAGCGGGACGACGACGAGCGAACGAGCCTCCATCTGCACGCGCTCCTCCTCGCCCGGCCGCGCGACCCGCCTCAGCGGCCGCTTCAAGGCTGCCCGGTGGATCGGCTTGCCAGTGCGGAAGACCTCGACCACGGGGATGCGCCGGTGCTGCGCGACGTCGTAGACGGCGTCGATCTCGTCGAGGAGGGCGGTGATGCGCGGCTCCACGTGCGCGTGTGCGACGCGAACGAGCTCGGTGTCGTCGTTCCGCGCGATGTAGATGTGGCAGCCGTCGGCGATGCGCGGGACGACCAGCTGCGGCACCCGCCGGAGCAGCTCCTCGTAGTCGAGTGTCTGGCCCAGGTGCTCCGTCGCCTCGAGCAGGAGCGCGAGTCGTGAGCTCGACTCGTGCCGCGCGTGCTCGGCGTCTGCCCGCTCGATGACGGTCGCGAGGTGGTTGGCGATCGTCCGCGCGAGCAGCACGTCGCGGTCGCTCCAGCTATGAGGCGTGTCGCGGTAGAGGCCCAGCCTTCCGAACAACCGCTCGCCGCGGACGAGCGGGAGAAATGCCAGCGCCCCGATGCCCTCCCTGCGGAGGACGCGCACGAGAGGCTGCTCGTAGCCTGCGGCGGCGATGTCCTCGACGAGGACCGGCTGCGGGTCCTCGGCGTCCGAGGGCCAGGGCGAACGCCCCTCCGTGCCCGCGCGATAGCGGTCGGAGAGCCCACGCGACGCGCGAAAGCGAAGCACGCCCGCCTCGTCGGCGAGCAGGACCGAGGCGCGGTCGGCTCCGGTGGCCTCGAGCAACGCGTCGAGCGCCGCCTCGAGGACCTCGTCGAGCGTCGGTGCGCCGGCGACGGCGTCGGCGAAGCGGTAGACGGCGTCGAGGTCGCGCAACCGAGAGCGCAACTCCTCCCGCTCGCTGACATCGCGGGCCGTCCCGAGCATGAAGCGGAGCTCGCCGGCCTCGTCGCGGACCGCGGAGCCGTTCACCTCGAACCACGCGTAGCCGTCGCTCGCTCGGCGCAGCCGGATCGTGACGGCGTCGACATCGGTGCCGCCGGCGACCTCGTTCCATGCCTCCGCGGCGAGACGCGCGTCGTCGGGATGGAGCAGGTCGACGACCCGCGTGCCTGCGAGCTCGGCCGGTTCCCAGCCGAGGTGTGTCCAGGAGGGAGAGGCGTAGACGATCGCGCCCGTCAGATCGCAGAGCGTGACGAGATCGTGCGAGCGCTCGACGACGAGCCGGCGGACGGTGTCGTCGACGTTCTCAGCAGTCGCGCGCGGCTCGGTCCCGCTGCTCGTTGCTCTGCCCCCCAGTCCGCCCTGTTGCTCGCTGCAGTGTGCACGATCTGCGCCCGAACGGCCAGGACGGAACTGCCATCATCGTCCCGATGAAACGTCGAGCAGCCGCGAGGGCCCTGCTCCCGGTGCTCGTGGTGGCGCTCGTGCTCGCCGCGACCGCGTCCGGAGCCGCGAAGCTCCCGCGCGGCGGCACGTCCGCGCGCATCGAGTACGTGATCGACGGCGACACCGTGCAGCTGACGAGCGGGCGGCGTGTCCGGCTCGTCCAGATCGACACGCCCGAGGTCTACAACGTGCCCGAGTGCTACGGGAAGCAGGCGTCGAAGCTCACGAAGCGCCTGCTGCGGCCCGGCACGGCCGTGCGGCTGTACCGCGAGCCGAAGACGGACGCCGTGGACGGGTACGGACGGCTGCTCCGCTACGTGGTCCGCGCCGGAGACGGGCTCGACGTCAACATCCAGCTCGTGCGGGTGGGAGCGGCGGCGCCGTACTTCTTCGACTACCGGCGCGGACGATACGCGGCCGAGTTGGTGCGGCTGGCGCGCCGCGCACGTGCACGGCGCCTGGGCCTCTGGGGCCGCTGCCCCGGCACGCCGTGGGACCCGAACCACGGCGTCTCGACCGGGCCGCCGCGCTAATCAAGCGGAAAGTCGCGCGCTCGCGACCCGGTGCGCGGCCTGGTGGACGCGAGAGTGCTCGGTCAACACCGTCAGGAACGGTTCCTGTCCGATCGCGAGGAGGTGCGTGTCGTGGATCGCGCGCACCGTGGCGGTCCGGGGGACGTTGTGCAGAAGGGCGATCTCGCCGAACCCTTCACCGCGTGTCAGCTGTCTGATCTCCACCCCGCCGCGGACGACGGCGACGGTGCCGTCGATGATCGCGTAGTAGCGGTCGCCCTCGTCTCCTTCCCGGATGACGTCTTCTCCGGCGGGAACCACGACCTGCTCGCTCTCGTGGACGAGCGCCTCGAGCGGTGCCGCCGGGAGCGCGGCGAAAACGGGAAGGTTTCGTAGCAGCCTCATCTCGACCACCGGGATGGTCGCGTCGGAATCGATCTGGCGTAGCCGCCGCACCGTCAGGACGACGATGAGCGGCGCGATCGCCGCGAAGCCCAGAAAGGCCGCGTGCGTGCCGCCGACGGCAATCAGCGCCGGGGTGACGACGACGCCGATCGCAAGGCCGAAATCACGGATGCTCTCCATCACCGCGAAGACGTGGACGAGGACGTCGAACGGGGTCGAGCGTTGCAGCAAGGTCTGCGCGGAGACGGCCTGAACGGTCCGGGACATCCCGACGACGACGAGCAGGGCGACGGCGACCGATGCGGAGGTGACTCCGGCGAGCGCGGCGAGTGCGACGCTCCCGCCGAGCGCGGCGGCGATCACGACGGGCGCGAGGCGCCGTCCCATCACCCAGGCCGCGACCACCCCGCCGGCCAGGCCGCCCGCGCCGAACGCCGCCGCAAAGTATCCGGCGGCGCCGGGGCCGAGCATCAGGATCTTCACGGCCAGCACCACGACCAGCAGATCCATCGCCCCCTCCACGGCAGCCGCACCGCCCGCGAACGCGACCAGGGTTCGCGTCGACGGTCGCGCGGCGACCACCCGCAGCGCCTCGATGATCCCCGCGACGCTCTCCTCCTCTTCTCCCGGTTCGTCTTCCGGCTCGGAGGAGATCCCCGCACCGGCGACCAGCGGTGCGGCGAGGACGCTGACTGCAGCGAACGCGAGCATCGCGGCCGACTCGCCGGCGCTCGCCAGGAGCACTCCGGCGAAGGCCGGACCGGCGAGGGCGCCCAGCCCGTCGGCCCAGGACGACGCCACGTTCGCGGCCGCCAGCTCCTGGGGGAGGCGGACCGCGGAAGGAAGAAAGGCCGCGTGCATGGGCCGCGTCGCACCGACGGCGACGGAATAGACGATCGCCGGCAAGGCGATCATCACCAGCGGCAAGCCGGCCGCGACTGCAGCCGCCACAGCCCCGAGCCCGACGGTCTGCAGCGCATACCCGAGGGTCAGTCCCCGCCTCAGGCCGAATCGCGCCAGCGCCTTGGTGAGCGGCGGCCCGAGGGCGATGCTGGGGAGCAACTGCGCGACCGCGACGAGACCGGCGGCCGTCGGCCCTCCCCGCGCGTTCGCGATCACGAGCAGCGTGATCCACGAGCCGTACTCGACGACGATCAGGACGAAGTACGAGGCGATGAGCCGCCGCAGCGCGCGGTTGGCGACGACGAGACGAGTGACGGCGCGGGCGGTGCCGGAGGCCGCCATGGATTCGCATGCTACGACCCCTGTAGCGGGGAATCCAGAGGACCACCTCGCCGGCCGGTCCGGCACGCGAAACGGGCCTGGCCAGGCGGGGGCAGATGGGCCGTGCAGGGATCGAACCTGCGACCTTGGGATTAAGAGTCCCCTGCTCTACCAGCTGAGCTAACGGCCCGAAGCGGCGGCCATTGTAGCCTCGCCTCTGTGAAGGTCCTCTCCGTGGTCGGGAACCGGCCGCAGTTCATCAAGTCCGGTCCTCTCAGCGCTGCGCTGCGCGAGGCGGGCATCGAGGAGGTCGGGCTCCACACCGGCCAGCACTGGGATCCGGAGCTGTCCGACGTCTTCTACGCGGAACTCGGACTGCCGGAGCCGCGCTACCGGCTCGACCTCCACACGGCCGACTCCGAGGCGATGCGGCCCGCGATCGCCGCCGTGCTCGCGCAGGAGCGGCCCGACTGGACGCTCGTCTTCGGCGACACGAACTCGACGCGTGCGGGCGCCGAGGCGGCGCGCGACGCAGGCATCCCGGTCGCGCACGTCGAGGCCGGCCTGCGCAGCGGCGACCTGTCGATGCCGGAGGAGCACAACCGGATCGCGGTCGACGCCATGGCTGCGCTCCTGCTCTGTCCCGACGAGCGGTCCCGCGAGACGCTGCTCGGCGAAGGCGTACCCGGCGAGATCGAAGTCGTGGGCGACGTGATGGCCGATGCCTGCTTCCGTTTCGCGCCGATCGCGCGCGAGCGCTCGACGGTCCTGCGGCGGCACGAGCTCGAGCCCGGCGCGTACCTCGCAGCGACGATCCACCGCGAGGCCAACGTCCGAGCGGAACGTCTCGCGCGCATCGTGGACGGCCTCGGCCGGACCGGCGAGCGCGTCGTGCTCCCCGCGCACCCACGCACGCGTGCGACGCTCGGCGGGCTCGAGGTCCCCCCGAGCGTCGAGGTGCTCTCGCCGCTCGGCTACCTCGACATGGCCGCGCTCGTCTCGCAGGCGCGTGTCCTCGTCACCGACTCCGGCGGGCTGCAGAAGGAGGCGTACTGGTACGGCGTCCCCTGCGTCACCGCGCGGCCGTCCACGGAGTGGGTCGACACGGTCGAGCTGGGCGCGAACGTGCTGGTGGACGACGATCCCCAGCAGCTCGCCGCGGCGGTCGCAGCGGCCCGAATGCCCGAGGAACGGCCGCCGCTGTACGGGGACGGGCACGCCGCGGAACGGGTCGCAGCTAGCCTTGCCGACCGTGGCTGAGGGCGCCAACTACGACGTCGCGGTCGTCGGCGCCGGCTATGTCGGCGTGCCGCTCGCGGCCACGTTCGCCGAGGCCGGCTGCCACGTCCTCGTCGTCGACGTGCTCGAGGACGTCGTCGCCGCCCTCAATCGCGGCGAGTCGCACATCTCCGACGTGCCCGGCGAGCGGCTCGCGCCCCTCGTCGAAAACGGCCTCGTACACGCGACCACGAGCTACGACGAGCTACGAGACGCGGAGGCGATCCTGATTGCCCTGCCGACGCCGCTCTCGCGCCAGCGCGAGCCCGACCTCTCGATCGTGGAGGGCGCCGCGCGCCGCCTCGCCGAGGTCCTGCGCGAGGGTCAGCTCGTCGTGCTCGAGTCGACCACGTGGCCGGGCACCACGCGCGAGCTGCTGCAGCCCATCCTCGAGGAGGGAAGCGGCCTGAAGGCCGGCGAGGGCTTCTTCCTCGCGATGTCGCCGGAGCGGGTCGACCCGGGCCGCGAGGACTGGACGACGAAGACCACGCCGAAGGTGCTCGGCGGCGTCACGCCGGAGTGCACGAAACGGGCCGCGGAGCTCTACGGGCGCGCGGTCGACACCGTGCACGAGGTCACGAGCCCGGAGGCGGCCGAGCTCACGAAGCTGCTCGAGAACATCTTCCGCTCGGTCAACATCGCGCTCGTCAACGAGCTCGCCATCCTCTGCGACCGCATGGGGATCGACATCTGGGAGGTCGTCGACGCCGCAGCGACCAAGCCGTTCGGCTACATGCGCTTCAGCCCCGGCCCCGGCCTCGGCGGGCACTGCATCCCGATCGATCCCTTCTATCTCAGCTGGAAAGCGCGCGAGTTCGGCTTCTACACGGAGTTCATCGAGCTCGCCGGCAAGGTGAACGAGGAGATGCCGTACTTCTGCCGCTCGCTCGTCTCGCAGGCGCTCAACCACCATGCGAAGCGCGCGATGAAAGGCTCGCGGATCCTCGTGCTCGGCGTCGCGTACAAGCCGGACATCGGCGACCTGCGCGAGTCGCCGGCGCTGAAGCTCATCTCGCTGCTGCAGAACGCCGGCGCCGAGGTCTCGTACCACGATCCGCACGTCCCGCAGATCCACGAGCAGGAAGTCGAGCTGTCCTCGGTCGCCTACGCGCCGCAGGCCCACGACTGCGTCGTGATCGTCACCGACCACTCCGCCCTCGACTACGACCGGCTCGTCGACGAGGCGCCGCTCGTCGTCGACCTCCGCAACGCGACCGGCGCGAAGGGCAGCGCGGCGGAGCACGTCTTCAAGTTGTGAGCGAACGGCTTCGCGTCGGCCAGGCGGGGCTCGGCTACTGGGGCCGGAACCTCGCGCGGAACTTCGACGACCTCACCGACCTCCGCCGGCTCTGCGACGCGAGCGAGGAGCGGCGCGCGGAGTTCGCCGAGCGGTACCCCGACGCGACGGTGACCGGCGACTTCGACGAGCTGCTCGCCGCGGACGACGTCGACGCCGTCGTGATCGCGACCCCGGTCCCGACCCACTACCCGCTCGCGCGCGCGGCGCTCGAGGCCGGTAAGCACGTCTTCGTCGAGAAGCCGCCGGCGATGCGGGCGGCCGAGATGGAGGACCTGATCGGCCTCGCCGAAGCGCGCGGGCTCGTCCTCATGCCGGGCCATCTCCTCCTCTACCACCCGGCCGTGCAGAAGCTGAAGGAGCTGATCGACGCCGGGGAGCTGGGCGAGGTGCTCGTCGTCTACGGCAACCGGCAGAACCTCGGCAAGATCCGCAAGGACGAGAACGCGCTCTGGTCACTGGGCGTCCACGACCTCTCGGTGATCCGGTACCTGATCTCCGAGGAGATCGTCGAGGCGGCGGCGCACGGCCACGCGTTCCTCAACGAGGGAGTCGAGGACGTCGTCTTCTGCTACCTGCGCTTCGCGTCGGGGAAGATCGCGCACATGCACCTGTCCTGGCTCGACCCGCACAAGATGCGGCGCCTCACGGTCGTCGGTCGCGACAAGATGGCCGTCTTCGACGACATGGAGCTCGACCACAAGATCACGGTCTATGACCAGGCGCCCGAGCAGCCGTCGGACACGTACGGCGAGTGGCGGACGCGCACCGGCGACACGTTCAGCCCCAAGCTCTCGAACGCAGAGCCCCTCAAGCTCGAGTGCCAGCACTTCGTCCGGCTCGTGCAGGAAGGCTGGGACGGGCGCGAGATGCGCGACGGCCTCGAGGTCGTGCGCACGCTCGAGCTGCTCACGGAGTCGCTGCGTGGCTGAGGTCCATCCGACGGCGATCGTCTATCCCGGGACGGTGCTCGGCGAGGGCGTGAAGGTGCTCGAGCACGCGGTTGTGGGCAAGCAACCGTCGCTCTCGCCCCGCTCCACTGCCAAACGCGAGGAGCTGCCTCCCGCAGAGATCGGCGACCGGACGATCGTCTCGACCGGCGCCGTGGTCTTCGCGGGGGCGAAGATCGGGGCACGCGTGATCCTCGGCGACCAGTCGTGCGTCCGCGAGCGGGTCGTGGTCGGCGACGACGTCGTGATCGGGCGCGGCTCCCTCGTGGAGAACGACACGACGATCGGCGCCATGACGAAGATCCAGGCGGAGGCGTACATCACCGCCTACTCGACGCTCGAGGAACATGTGTTCATAGCGCCCTGCGTCGTGACGACGAACGACAACTTCATGGGCCGCACCGAGCGGCGGCACGAGCTGATCAAAGGCCCCACGATTCGCCGCGGCGCGCGGATCGGCGGCGGCGCGGTGCTGCTGCCGGGCCTCGAGATCGGGGAGGAGGCCTTCGTCGGGGCGGGCGCCGTCGTGACGAAGGACGTCGATCCGCGGATGCTCGTGGTCGGCAACCCGGCGCGCGTGATGCGGGCCGTCGCCGACGACGAGCTGCTCGAGAACCAGTAGCGGCTAGCCGCTCTTCGTCAGGTCCAGCGAGTAGCGGCCACCGCCGTGACGCTCGATCCGGAGCTTGACGGCGTACCAGCCTGTGTGCCGTGCCCGGTAGGAGAACCGCTGCGCCGTTCCCGGACGCTCCGTCCGCGCTACCCTCGCCGGCCCTCCCTGCAGCGAAAGGAGAGTCATGCCGACGGATGCGTTCGACCACCCCGCCGCGAACCGGGCTCGCAGCCGCTCCCCGCGAACGAGCCGCACACGGTAGACGTCGACCGGATCGTCCCAGTAGTCGAGCGTCGCGTCGAAGGCCGCCCGCTTTCCCCACAGCTTGTGCGCTTGCGCAACGCTGTCGTTGGGCTCGAAGCGGTCGGACGGCGGGAGCGGGCTGCCCGAGTCGAGGAAGTCGACGGCGTTCTTCACGTCAAGGCGGCCCCAGCCGCTGTACTTGTCGCGACCGTCGGTACAGAGGTCGCATCCGTTCGAGGGGTTGACGTCGTCGGCGTGCCGCTCGAGGATCTTCGTGACCTGGCTGCTCGTGAGCGACGGGTCGAGGCCGAAGAGGACGGCTGCGGCCGCCGACACCTGCGGGGCCGCGAACGAGGTGCCTTCGGGATGCTGGTACTCGCCGATCGCGCAGCCGGTGTAGCCCTGCTCCGGGCAGGCAGGCTGGACGGCGGTCAGCAGCTTCGGGAAGGTGGAGAAGATGCCGACTCCCGGCGCGGCGAGATCGACGTAGGTCGGATCATTGTCCGAGAAGTCCGGAACGTTTCCCGAGCGGGTCAGGGCGCCGACGCCGATCACGTGGGGCAACGCCGACGGCCAGCTCGCGTACGGCCAGGGAGTCGTGTAAGCCTCGTCGGAGTTGCCGACCGCGGCCACGACCACGGCTCCCTTCTTCACGGCGTAAGCGACCGCACCCGCCTCGACCTTCGAGTACGAATCGAGCGAGCGATTCTTCGGATCCCGGACGGCGCCGAAGCTGAGGTTGACGACACGCGCACCGTGATTGACCGCCCAGCGGATGCCGGCGGCCTCGGCCTTGATCGGGATCGTGCCGTCGGCGGCGACGACCTTGGCCACGAGCAGCTGGGACGAGAAGGCGAGGCCGACGACGCCGGCATGGTTCAGGGCGCCGGCGATCTCGCCGGCCACGATCGTGCCGTGTCCCTCGTTGTCCATGCAGGCGTTACCGCCGACGAAGCTCTTCTCGCCGGCGATCTGGTTCTCGAAGTCGGGCAGCGAGCAGTCGACGCCCGAGTCGATGACGGCGACCTTCACCGGGGCGAACGGCGGGGGCGCACCGGGCCAGGCGTCGAACGCGCTGTCCTGGCCGAGATACCACTGTTTCGCGTAGTACGGGTTCGCCGGCGTGAATGCGGCGGCAGAGGATGTCGCGACAAGCGCGGCCACCCCCGCGCCGAACAGCGCGAGCCACAGCTTTTTCACTATTTCACGGTAGCGCCTGCACGCGAATCCGCACGGGCGCGGCTGCGTCATTCTTGGTCGCGAGCCGGTACAGGGTGGTGGCCTTCGGCCTGATCGAGAAGTGGAAGGCGCCGGTGGTGCGGATCACCCGAAGCTGCTTCCACGGCGCACCGGCGCTGGATCTCTGCACGACGGCGCCCCGGACGCCTCGCACGACGCCGCTCAACCTGACTCTCGTCCCGGGGGCGATCGCAGGATTGGGGGACGGCGGCACGAGCGACAGGACTCCGATGCTGAACCACGACGACCGGAGAGCGAGTGCCCCGGCGGCCGTGGCGCCGCCGACGCCGGCCGTGAGCTGGGCGCCGCGCGAGAGCGACGTGACCTCGAGCGTCTTCACGCGGCGCGACGAGTTGCGCTGGATCGTCGCGTCGACGGTGCGGCCGGCGATGCCCAGCGCGCGCCCGAGCGTCTTCCCGGTCACCGGCACCGGCCCCCAGTCGTGGTACGGCGAGATCGTGTCGTAGGGGTCACGCACCGAGACGAGATACGGACGGCCCGGGGCGCCGAACGCATCCGCGTCCGACTGCGTCCAGCCGCCGGTGCTCGCGGAGAAGAGGGTCAGAGCGACGTCGCCGTCGTAGAGGAGCACCTCGCCGGCCGTCGCGTCGACGGCCTGTTTCCCGGCGGGCGTCTCGGCCGAAATGCCCAGATACGCCTGGCTGCGCCCGTCCGCGTAGACGTCGAAGGGCGCGGCGGCCTGTCGGCTCGCCAGGGCGTAGGAGCGGGCGGCGACGGCCTGCGCCTGCAGCGCTGCGGGAAGCCAGGTGGACGGCATCTCCGACGTCACCACGCCGTAGAGGTATTGCTGCAGCCCGAGAACGTTGATCGCGCGGAGCTTCTTGTTCGGGACGTCGACGACGATCCGGCCCCGGTAGCGGCGACCGAGCGTGAGCGCGGATCCCGCCGCCGGCGAGAACGTGAGCGGCGGATCGAGAGCCTGCGCCGGCCCACCGTCGACCGCGAGCTTCAGCGCCGGCGTCAGCGTCGTGGTGCCGGCGGGCAGTGTGTGGTCGACGCCGTCGCCGTCCTCGACCGTGATCGGCTGCTTCGACGAGATGGCCAGCTTCTTCTTCCCGGTCGCGAGCAGGACGCGGATCGAGGTCGCGGTCGTCTGGCCGAGCGTCGTCCCGGGGTAGTAGGCCGCGAGGATCTGGTCGTCCGTGTAGCCCTGCTGCGCGTAGCCCTGGGCTCCCCACTGCCCCATCCCGACGCCGTGCCCGTAGCCGTGGCCGCTGAACAGGAAGAGCGCGCCGGAACCCGTCGGCGCGACGTAGCGCGGGCCCGACGGAGGCGCCGCGTGCGACGCCGACGCGAGCAGAACCGCGACGACACAGGCTGAGAGGGCGGCGAGCAGGCGAACCGGCAGGCTCTGAGGGTAGCTTCCGGTCCGTCCGGACAACGTGTAAAATCCGGCCTGACATTTGCGAGGCGACGAGGCCTCGGCGAGCACACTGTCTTTCGACAGCATCGGTGCTTGCCGGGGCTTTTCGCGTATCTAGGAGGGAGAATGGCCTACGTGGAAAGCAGAGACCGGGCGACATCGAGCCCGGAAACCCGCAAGGAGGTGCTCGCGGAGATCGAGTCCCGCGGGATCGAGGACGTGCTCCTCTGGTTCACCGACCTCGAGGGGCACCTGAAGAGCTTCTCGATCACGCGCGGCGAGGTCGAGGGTGCGCTCGACGACGGGATGGGCTTCGACGGCTCGTCGATCACCGGCTTCAACGCGATCGAGGAGTCGGACATGGTCGCGATCCCCGATCCCGAGACGTTCCGCGTCCTGACCGACGGCCAGACGGCGCGCATGATCTGCGACGTCGTCACGCCCGACGGCGAGGCGTACGCCGGCGACCCGCGCTACGCGCTCCGGCGCGCGCTCGAGCGCATGGAGGCGATGGGCTTCGACACGTTCAACGTCGGCCCCGAGGCCGAGTACTTCCTGTTCAAGGACGAGACCGGTACGGAGACGCTCGACGAGGGCGGCTACTTCGCCCAGACGACGATGGACGCGGCGACGAATGTCCGCCGCGACACGATCCGCGCGCTCGAGTCGATGGGGATCCCGGTCGAGTACCACCACCACGAGGTCGGCCCCTCGCAGCACGAGATCGACATCCGCTACGCGGGCGCGCTCGATATGGCCGACTTCATGCTGACCTACCGGCTCGTCGTCAAGGAGGTCGCGAAACAGCACGGCTACCACGCGACCTTCATGCCGAAGCCGCTCTTCGGCGAGAACGGCTCGGGCATGCACACGCACATGTCGCTCTTCACGGAGGGCCGCAACACGTTCTTCGACGAGGACGACAAGTGGCACCTCTCGGACGTGGCGAAGGCGTTCATCGCCGGCCAGCTGCGGCACGCTCGCGAGCTGTCGGCGGTCTTCGCGCAGTGGGTCAACTCGTACAAGCGGCTCGTGCCGGGCTTCGAGGCTCCGGTCTACGTCGCCTGGTCGCAGCGGAACCGCTCCGCGCTGATCCGGATCCCGCTCTACAAGCCAGGCTCCGAGCAGGCGACGCGCGCCGAGATCCGCTGTCCCGACCCGGCGTGCAACCCGTACCTGACGTTCGCGGCGCTCCTGCACGCGGGGCTCGAGGGCATCGAGCAGGGCTACGAGCTGCCCGACCCGATGGAGACGAACCTCTACCACCTCACCGCCGAGCAGCGCCGCGAGCGCGGCATCGTCTCCCTGCCCGAGACGCTCGGCGAGGCGATCGACGAGCTCTCGCAGTCGCAGCTGATGCGCAAGGCGCTCGGCCCCCACATCTTCGACCGCTACGTCGAGCTGAAGCGGAAGGAGTGGGACGAGTACCGCGTCCAGCTCACCGACTGGGAGATGAAGAAGTACCTGGCCGTTCTGTAGCCCTCTGATGCGGGTGGCGGCGGAAAGCTCCGTCCGCCGCCACCCGCATCGTTTCCGGCGTGGCCGGGCTCGGCTCGCCCTTGCTCCTCCTGATCTTCCTGGCGGCAGCGGCTGCTACCTGGATCGCCGGTATCTCGCTCTCGAAGGCGACCGATGCGCTCGACGCCCGGCTCGGGCTCGGCGACGAGCTCGGTGGACTGATCCTTCTCGCAGTCGCAGGGACTCTGCCGGAGCTCGCGATCACGATCTCGGCGGCGGCGCAGGGACACCTCCAGCTCGCGGCGGGGAACCTCATCGGCGGCATCGCGATCCAGACGATGGTGCTGCTCCTCTGCGACATCGCCGTCGGGCCGGAACGGCCGCTCACATTTCTCGTCGGCCGACTGACACCCGTGCTCGAGGCCCTGCTCGTGATCATCCTCGTCGCGGGGGTCGACATGGGCGCGCTGCTCAAGCCCTCGACGGCGATCGCGGGAGTCGTCAACCCAGCCTCCATCGGGATCGTGGTGGTCTGGATCGTGGGGCTCTACGTCATCCGGCGGGCGGCCAAGGATCCACGCTGGAGCGTCGAGATGCCGGGCAGCCGGCCGGGGCGTCGCCGGCGCCAGCGGGCGCATCCGGACCAGCCGCATCCGTACGCCGGCTCCTCGACGGCCCGGGTCGGACTCATCTTCGGCGCGGCCTGTGCGGTCACGCTCGCCGCCGGCGTGCTGCTCGAGGTGAGCGGCAACGACCTCGCCGACCGGCTCAATGTGAACGGCGTGATCTTCGGTGCGACCGTGCTCGCAACGGCCACCGCCCTCCCGGAGATCTCGTCCGGGATCGCGGCTGTGCGGCTCGGCGACCACGCGCTCGCGTTGGGCGACATCTTCGGCGGCAATGCGTTCCAGGTCTGCCTCTTCCTCGTGGCGGATCTCGTCGCCGGGCAGCCCGTCCTCCAGTCGGCCGGAAATCTCAACGCGTGGCTCGCCGCGCTCGGCATGGCGCTGACGGCGGTCTACGGCTTCGGCGTGATCAGCCGGCCGATGCATTGCCGCGCCCGCCTCGGCCCGGACTCGCTCCTCGCGCTCGCGGTCTTCTCCATCGGCATCGCCGGCCTCTTCTTCGTGCCGACCTAGGTCGGCTGCCAGACCATGAGGGCCAGGATGGCGAGCAGCATGAGGCCGCTCGCAAAGCTCGCCGCGAGCGGGACGGAGGCCGCGACGAGCGCGTGCAGCTCCGGGCTCGGCGCATCGTCCTCCGCCGCGAGCCGCTGGGCGAGGTGCCGGGCGTGGCGCGCGGTCCGGCCGCCGTAGCCGCCGATCACCACGGCCGCGACCCAGAGCCCGAGCGCGGCCTGGATCCACGTCTCCGAGAGGCCGAAGCCGATGTGCTCCGCGAGCGCGATCCCGAAGACGAGCGTGAGCACCGCGCCGAGCACGACGAGCGCGGCGCCCGCGGGCGCGAGACGGAGCAGCGCGTAGACCTCGCTCGGCCGCTCGCGGCGCATCGCGGCGAGCTGGAGCGTCCCGACGACGGCGCCTCCCGCGAAGAAGCTCACCGCGCCGAGGAGGTGGAAGAAGAGCAGAACGTGGGTCAGGGCCACGGCCCTTTCTACGATAGGCGCGTGGAGACGACCGACCGGCATCTGCGGCTGCTGACCGACACGATCGCCGCCGTCAACTCCACACTCGACCTCGAGGAGGTGCTGCACCTCGTGGCCAACGAGGTCGCCGCCGCGCTCGAGGCGGACGCGTGCTTCGTCTACCTCTACGACGAGGCCGCCGGCGAGCTCGTCCTCCGCGCCACGCACGGCACGCCGCTCGACGAGATGACCCGCCGCCCGCGCCTGCGCCCGGGCGAGGGGATCACCGGCACCGCGGCCGCGGAACGCCGCCCGGTCGCGATCCCGGCCCAGGCCGACCTCGACCCGCGCTGGAAGGAGTTCCCGAACCTGCCCGAGTCGGAGTACGAGTCCATTCTCGCCGTCCCGATCCTCGCCCGCGAGCAGCTGGCCGGCGCACTCAACGTCCGCACCCGCGAGCCGCGCGAGTTCCGCTCCGACGAGATCGAGCTGCTGCAGGCCATCGCGGGCCAGGTCGCGCAGTCGATCGTCCACGCGCAGCTCTACGCCGAGGCGCAGCAGCGCGTCGCCGAGCTCGAGGCGCTCGCCCGCATCTCCGAGGCCGTGTCCGAGTCGCTGTACCTCGAGGAGTCGCTGCAGGCGATCGTCGAGACGACGATGGACGCGGTGCACGCGACCGGCGCGGCGGTCGTGCTCGAGGACGGCCGGATCGCCTGGCCGGAGGGCGTCGCCGGCGCCCACGCCGTCCGCACGCCCCTCCGCTGGAAGCGGCGCAAGATCGGCGAGCTCGTCGCCGACCGGGACACGCCGTTCACCGACGAGGAGCGAGGGCTCCTCGAGGCGATCGCCCACCACGCCGCGGTCGCGCTCGAGCACGGCCGCGCCGTGATGCGCGGCGTTCTCGCCCAGGAGATCCACCACCGCGTCAAGAACAACCTCCAGACCGTCGCCTCGCTCCTGCGCCTGCAGGCACGCGCCGACGGCGTCGACCCCCGCGAGGCGCTCGAGCACTCCGTCAACCGGATCCTCGCCATCGCCGCCGTGCACGAGTCGCTCACGGAGCAGCGGGAGGAGGACGTCGAGCTGGCGGACCTGATCGACCGGCTCCGCGCGATGCTCGTGCAGGGAATCGGCGCGGGACGCGACGTGCAGGCCCGGCTCGAGCCGGTCTCGCTCGCCGGCAGCCGCGCGACCGCGCTCGCACTCGTCTTCTCCGAGCTGCTGCAGAACGCGCTCGAGCACGGCGCGGGCACGGTGCGGATCGAGCTCAGCCGCCGCGACGAAGACGTGATCCTCGCGATCGCCGACGAGGGACCGGGGGCCGACGGCACGCCGAGCGGTACGGGCCTGTCCATCGTCCAGGCGCTCGTCGCGGACGAGCTTCACGGCACATTCGCCTTCACCGGCGCGCGTGCCGAGGTGGTGTTTCCGGCCTGAGGACGCAGGAGGTGCTAATCGTCGTGCGGCGCGGCGAGGACTTCCTCGTCGTCCACCGCTCGCCGGAGAACGACCCCTACTGGCACCAGATCGCCGGCGGCGTCGAGGACGGCGAGACGTTCGCCGAAGCGGCGGTGCGCGAACTGCGGGAGGAGACGGGCCTCGAAGCCGGCGTCGAGCCGCTCGACAGGCCGTTCCACTACGAAGGCGTTCGCGTCGAGACCTTCATCGCCGACGCGCCGGCCGGACTGGGAGCCGACGCTCGACTGGGAGCACGACGGCTACCGCTGGCTGCCGCGCGAGGAAGCAGCCCGGCTCCTCTACTGGCCCGAGCCCGCCGCGTTGTTGCGGTCGCTGTCGTGAGAGAGGCTCCGCCTCCCTACAGGGGCGAAGGGGAGCATGCGCTCTGGCACGTGAGCGAGGACGACTCGATCCGTCGCTTCGAGCCGCATCGAGCCGCGACGTCGGCGTTGGACGAGAAGCTCGTCTGGGCGATCGGAACGCGGCTGCTCCCGCTCTACTGGTTCCCGCGTCAGTGCCCTCGCGCGACCTTTTGGGCCGAGTCCGGTACGACCGACGCCGACGTCGAGCGCTTTCTCGGCGGCGACCGGGCGCTGCGAGTCCATGTCGTCGAGCCCGAGTGGCCGGAGCGGCTGCGAACGACGCGCGTGCTCGCCTACCGCCTGCCGGAGGTGACGTTCGTCGAGGACGACGACCGCTTCTGGATCTCCACCGAGCCGGTCGAACCGCTCGAGCTCGTCGAGTTGGGAGATCTCGTCGAGCGGCACGAGCAGGCCGGGATCGAGCTCGGCACCGACGAGCAGCTCCTCCGCTTCTGGGACCACGTGATCGGGTCGAGCCTGGGCTTCAGCGGCATCCGACTCCGGAACGCGAGTATGGGCTGATGCGCCTGCTGATCGCCGAGGACGAAACGATCATCCGGCTCGATCTGCGCGACCTCCTCGAACGGGCAGGGTTCGAGGTGTGTGCCGAGGCGAAGGACGGCGAGGAGGCGATCGCGCTCGCGCGTTCCGAGGAGCCGGATCTCGCCGTGCTCGACGTGAAGATGCCGAAGCTCGACGGGATCGAGGCGGCGCGGAGGATCCTCGAGGAGCGGCCGATCCCGATCGTGATGCTGACCGCCTACGGCCAGGACGAGCTCGTCTCGCGCGCGGTCGAGGCCGGCGTCTTCGGCTACCTGGTGAAGCCGTTCCGCGAGCAGGATCTGCTCCCGGCGATTGCCGCCGCGCGCGCCAGGCACGACGAGCTGCAGACCGTGCGGGCAGAGGCGGAGTCGCTTTCCGACGCCCTCGCCGCGCGGAAGGTGATCGAGCGCGCGAAGGGTCTCCTGATGGCGACGGAGCAGCTCGGCGAACAGGAGGCATTCGCCCGGCTGCGCAAGGCGAGCCAGGCGTCGGGTCGCCCGCTCAAGGTGATCGCCGAGGCCGTGGTCGAGACGCTCGACGGGGACGCGTGAACGACGGCGAGCACCCGAACGCGGCACTCGTGCGGCGCATCTTCGCCGCCTTCGGCAGGGACCCGATGGCGGTTTCGGCGGCTTTCGCGCGCGACATTGTCTGGCGCGTTCCCGGCAGCACGGTGATGAGCGGCGAGTACCGCGGCCGGCGCGACGTCGTCGAGTTCCTGCGCCGCACGGGGCTGGAGACGGGCGGCACCTACAGGAGTCACCTCCACACCGTGCTCGCCGACGACGAGTGGGCCGTGGCGATCTACCGCGCCACGGGCAGCCGTAACGGGATCGATCTCGACGTCGAGCAGGCGCTCGTGATCCGCGTCGCGGACGGCCTCCTGCAGGAGGTGACAGCCGTCCCGCTCGACTCCGCCTTCGAGCGCTTCTGGGCCGAGCACTAGGCCGGCTCGGCGAGCCCGCCGCTCTCCTCCACCGTCAGCTCGGAGGTTGGCGACTCTATGTCTGGCCGAGGACCGTCGAGATCGGAACCGCGTTCGCCGGCGCCTGAACCTGCACCGTCTCGTTCCAGCGGCTCAGCACCGTGCGGCTGATCGCGTTCATGCCCGGCGTCACCTCGTCCTCCTCGAGCGGCAGCCGCTTTCCGTGCGCCCTGGCCTCGAGAACCTGCAGCGTCTTCTTCTTGCCCTTGCCGTGGACCGACCGGACGCCGACGACTCGCGACCCGTGCAGCTTGGCCGAGAACGCCTTCACGTTGCCACGAGGCACGATGCTCGAGACGAGCGAGCCCAGGGTGTCGGCCTCCGCCGTGCCGGCGTAGAGCTTGGCGGTCTTCGGGATCGAGATCCACTGGCCCGCGTACTTCGTCGCCTGCGCGCTCGTCAGGCCGAGGTTCAACCGGAGGCCCAACGCATCGCCGTTGACGTAGGCGGTGTGATCGACGACGCGAATCAAGACGTGGGCCTGGGTCTTGCCGAGATAGAAGGTCACGTGCTGGGAGCCCTCGCTCGTCGAGACGTCGGCGCCGGTCAAGGCTCGCGCGCCGCCCACGACGTCCGTTCCCTGCCAGTGCACCGAATGCTGGCTGCGGGCCGCCGCGGCGATCCCGTTCCGCAGAGCCCTCGGCGACTGCGCCGCGAGCGCCACGGCAGCCGCAACCGCAACCGCCGCCACGACGAGCGCCAGAGTCCCCAACCGCCTCACGGCGGAAGCGTATCCCGGGCTCGCTACGCCTGCGCCTGGTCGAACAGCTGCTCCCAGCGCTCGAGGAGTGCGGTGAGCGCGTCGCGGCTGCGCTTGTGCGCGGCGAGGACGTCGACGTTCGTCCAGTCGTCGGCGAGCTTCTGCTCGAGCTCGGCCACCTCAGCCTCCCGGACGGCGATCTCGGCCTCGATCAGCTCGAGCGCGGAGCGGCGGCGCGGCTTCGCCTTCGCGGCCTGCGGCTTCGGCGCGGATTTCGCGCGCTCGGCCGGCGGCTCGGGCTTGGCGCGAGCCGCCCGCTCCTCCCGCAGGCGCAGCAGCTCGGCCCAGCCACCGTCGTAGGCGCGCAGCTCGCCGTCCTCGATCGCGAGCGTCCGTTCGGCGATGGCGTCGAGCAGCGCGCGGTCGTGGGAGACGAGCAGCACCGTCCCGGGGAAGGCGTCGAGGGCTGCCTCGAGCGCCTCGCGGCTCTCGAGGTCGAGGTGGTTGGTGGGCTCGTCGAGCACGAGGAAGTTCGCGCCGGAGGCCACGGTCACCGCGAGCGCGAGACGCCGCCGCTCGCCGCCCGAAAGCACCGAGACCGGCTTCTCGTGCGCGTCCCAGCCCGAGAAGAGAAAGCGGCCGAGCAGGCTCTGCGCGTCGGGCCGCGAGAGCCCGGTCATCGACTGGACGCACTGGAGAACCGAGCCGCGCGCGTCGAGCTCCATCTCCTGCTGCGAGAAGTAGCCGACCTGAACCCCGTGACCGATGCGGACGCCGTCCCCGCGCACGAGCTTCTCCAGCGTGGTCGTCTTGCCGGAGCCGTTCGGGCCGACGAGCGCGACGTGCTCGCCCCGCTCGAGCGCGAACGACGCCTGACTTAGTAACAGTCTGTTACTTGCGACGGACACGTCCAGCCCATCTGCCTCGACGACCGTGCGCCCGCTGCGCGCGGGCTTCAGGAACTCGAAGCCGAGGCCCCTGGTGCGGCGCGAGAGCAGCGCGATCTGCTCGGCGTGGACCGACTTCTCCTGCTGCAACCGGCCGATCTGGGTCAGCTTGGCCTGCGCCTGCTTCGCCTTGTCCTTCTTGGAGCGGAACCGCTCGACGAACCGCTCGAGGCGGGCGATGTCGCCCTGGACCCGGTCAACCTCCTTCTGCGAGTGCAGCATCCGCGCCGCCTTCTCGCGCCGCCACGCGTGCCACGGACCGGGGAAGAACGTCCCGCGCCCGGCCTCGAGCTCGAGCGTCGCGGTCGTCACCGCCTCGAGGAACCAGCGGTCGTGGGCGACGAGGATCACGGCCGCGTCGAGCGAGGCGAGCTCCCGCTCGAGCCACTCGAGGTTGGCGACGTCGAGGTGGTTGGTGGGCTCGTCGAGGAGCAGCAGATCCGGGTCGCCGCCGAGCGCGCGGGCGAGCGAGGCGCGCGTCAGCTCGCCGCCCGAGAAGGTCCGCAGCGGGCGGTCGAGATCCTCCTCCGCGAAGCCGAGGCCGCGCACGACCGAGGCAGCGTGGTCGCGCCAGGCGTACCCGCCCGCGTGCTCGAGCCGCGCCTGCGCCTCCGCATAGCGGTTGAGCGTCGCCTGCGCGTGGTCTCCGCCGGCCATCTCGCCCTCGAGCCGTCGCAGCTCGTCCTCCAGCGCGACGAGGTCACGCGCGCCGGCGAGCACGTACTCCCGCAGGGTCAGCTCCTGCTCGAGCGGCGGCCGCTGGTCGTGCAGCGCGACGCGCGTCCCCTTGGCGAACGCGAGCTCGCCGCCGTGCTTCTCCGTCTCGCCGGCGAGGATCCGGAGCAGCGTCGTCTTGCCGGCGCCGTTCGGCCCCGAGAGCGCGACCCGGTCGCGGCGCTCGACGGAGAACGAGACACCGTCGAAGAGGACGGTGCCCGCGAGCTCCTTGCGCAGGTTGGAGGCGATGACGACTGCCATGGCCGCACCAGGGTAGATTCGGCCGCCAGCCGGCGCCAAAAGCGCGTGACTCTTCAGGAGCGGATGAGGCTCAGTGCGCGCGCCGCGTCGAGTGCGAGCTTCGGGGTGGACGCCATCACGGTGACGTAGATCCCGTTGTGGACGAGGAACCCGGTTGTGCCAGGCACCGGCGAGGCGGACGGGAGCGTCGCCAACATGCCGTCCGGCGGCGCGGCGCCTTGAGGGAGACGTCCCCATTGGTACGCCGGTTGGGGTGTGGCCGACTCCCAGAGCTGCACGTACGGTCGCGCGAGCTCAGGCACGCCGGGGCTCGTTGTCGTTCCGTAGACCAACGCCAGGCCGACCGCGGTGTCCGGTGCGAGATGCGGGTCGGTGAAGCTCGTGCGCAAGTCCTCTCGCTCGATCCCCGCGAGCGGCAGGGTCTGGAACGAGCCTCCGAGCCAGGTCGCACCGGGCAACGCCTGAAGGGCGTCGGCCGGATCGACGGCGAGCTGGGTTCGGTCCACGCGCACGCCGGAGGACATCTCCCGGCCGGCGTCCGTCGGCGTAGGTTGCTCGAAGTTCGCGGTGGGCTGCCCGACGGTCTCGATCGAGACGATGCGGTAGCGCCAGGTGCCGGAGGCATCCCGCACGAACAGCGGCCGGTAGGTCGCAGCGTCGACCGCCACCGCTTCGGTCTCGCTGCCGTACGGGAACGAGAGCCAGACGACCGGAGTGCCGTGGAGCGTCCCGGTGCCGGTCTCCGTTGCGTCCCCGTCCGCGAGCGCCTGCTGGTAGCCGTCGAGAAAGGCGCCGAGCGCCGGATCGACGGTCGGCACGGGTCCGGAGCCGGAGCTCGGCGTCGGTCCGGCGAGAGTCCAGCTGCCCTGGGGCGTCTCCAGCTCGTCATCGATCAGCGCCCCGTCGAGTGCCCGCGTGACCGTGTGCACGTCGCCGGCGCCGCGGTCGTACCAGATCTCCTGCCGTTCGAGGAAGGGATGCGCCTTGCCGGTAGCGAGATCCACGTAGTGGATGCTGCTCGGCCACAGGACCACTGCATGGAGGACCGGGTCGGCGCCGAGCGCGGCGAGCGCCCGGTCGGTGAACGCCGGCCCTCCACCGCTCCAGGGCGCGAACAGCACGAGCGCGCCTACTGCGAGGAGAGCCGCCGCAAGCATCCCGAGCCGGATCGGCACTCGCCTGTGCGGCTGCCCGGACGACCTGGCGCCGGTCGCGAGCAGCGCGTCCGCAATTGCGGCGAGCTCCGGATCGTCCGCGACGAGATCCGAGAGCTCAGGATCGGTCCAGACGGTTGTGGTCGTCCGGGTCATGGCTCGACTCCTTCCTCCTTCAGGCGGTCGCGCATCCGGGCCAGGCCGCGCGCGAGCCGCATCTTGCAGGCCGCCTCGCTCGTCCCCAGCCGCTCGGCGATCTCCGCCAGGCTTCGTCCTTCCCACAGCTTTGCGACGACGACATGGCGCTGCGCCTCGGGCAGCTCCGCCACTGCTCGGGCCAGCGCCTCCGCGACCTCCGGCCCGTACACGGTCTCGGGTGCTGGGGGTTCCTGTTCCACCCCGGCTGTCGTCGGGCGGCCGCGACGGGACGCGTCGACCAGCCGTCGGTGCGCCACGGTGTAGAGCCAGCGCAGTGGCGGCGGACTCTCGACCCGTGCCTCGTCGAGCGCCGCGACTGCCGCCGCGAAGACCTCCTGCGTCAGATCCTCCGCCTCTTCACGGCCGGTGCTGTGACGGCGCACGAAGCGGTAGACCTCGCCGTAGTGACGCTGGTACGACTCTGCCGCCGGGTCGGTCATCTACCTCTTCTATCGCTACCCGGCCGCGAAGGTAACGCGGACTTCCGCGGGTGCTTGCGCCGGAGCGTCTGCTCTAGGACGCGCCCGCGCGGGCGCCCGCGAGGCTGCGCGCGGCGGCCGCGATGCCGTCGGCGTCGATACCGGCCTCGGCCAGCAGCTCCGCCGGCTTGCCGGAGTGCGGCATCTCGTGCACCGCCAGCCGGACGACCGGCGGTCGTTCGTCGGCGTCCGCGAGCGCGGAGAGCACGGCTTCGCCGAGGCCGCCCTCCGCCCAGTGGTCCTCGGCCGTGACGATCGGGCAGGTGAGCGAGCGCAGCGTCTCCACGTCGAGCGGCTTGATCGAGTAGAGGTCGATCACGCGTGCCTCGATCCCCTCCTGGGCCAGCGTGTCCGCTGCCTTCAGCGCCTCGTGCACGGTGATCCCCGCACCCACGATCGCGACGTCGTCACCCTGGCGCACGGTCCGCGAGCCGCCGATCTCGAACTTCTCGTCCGGCGCGTACAGGACCTGAGTCGCCGGCCGCAGGGTGCGCAGGTACGAGATCCCTTCGAGGTCGGCCATCAGCGCCACGAGCTGCGCAGTCTGGTTCGCGTCGCAGGGATGCAGCACGGTCGAGCCGTGCACGGCGCGCAGCGAGGCGATGTCCTCGAGCGCCATCTGCGACGGCCCGTCCTCGCCGATCGAGATGCCTGCATGCGAACCGCAGAGGCAGTAGCTCGCGCGGCTGATCGCCGACATCCGGATGAAGTCGTAGGCGCGGGAGAGGAACGCGGCGAAGGTCGAGGCGAACGGGCGCCAGCCGAGCGCCTGCATTCCGACCGCGGTCGCGACCAGCTGCTGCTCGGCGATGTACATCTCGAAGTAGCGGTCGGGGATCGCATTGCGGAACTCGTCGGCGAAGGTCGAGTTCGAGACCTCGCCGTCGAGCGCGACGACGTCGCCGCGCGCCTTGCCGAGCGCGGCGAGCGCGTCGCCGTACGCCTTCCGCGTCGCGACCTCGTCGCCGAGCTCGTAGCGCGGCAGCTCGAGCTTCCCGGCCGGGAACTCGTGCTTCGAGGCGCCCGTCTCCGGCTTCGCCAACTCGATGTCGAGATGGCGGACGCCGCCGAGCTTCGCGATCACCTCGTCGGAGTGGTCGAGCGCCTTGCCGTGGAAGCCGTTCTTGTCCTCGACGTCGGGGTCGCCCTTGCCCTTGATCGTCTTCGCGACGATCACGACGGGCTGTCCGGCCGTGTCGACTGCCTCCGCGTAGGCGCGATCGATCGCCTCGACGTCGTGGCCGTCGATCTCGATCGTGTGGCAGCCGAACGCCCTCGCGCGGTTGGCGTAGGAATCGAGATCCCAGCCGTGCATCGTCTCGCCGCGCTGGCCGAGCCGGTTGACGTCGAAGATCGCGACGAGGTTGTCGAGCTCGTAGTGCGCCGCGTGCTCGAGCGCCTCCCACTGCGAGCCTTCGGCGATCTCACTGTCGCCGCACAACGTCCACACACGGAACGGGAGCCGATCGAGCCGCTTGCCCGCCAGCGCCATGCCGACCGCATAGGGCAGCCCCTGCCCGAGCGAGCCGGTCGCGACGTCGACCCACGGGATCCGCGGCGTCGGATGGCCCTCGAAGATCGAGCCGAACTGCCGGTAGGTCAGCAGCTCCTCCTCCGAGATCGCACCCGCGGCGCGGAACATCGCGTAGAGGAGCGTCGAGGCGTGGCCCTTCGAGAAGACGAGCCGGTCGTTGTGCGGGTCGTGCGGGTTGTCGAAGTCGTAGCGCAGGTACTTCGCCATGAGCACGGCCATCAGGTCCGCGGCGGACATGCCCGAGGTGGGATGGCCGGACCCGGCCTTCGCCGCGGGCCGGATCGCATCGACCCGAAGCTGCTGTCCCAGCTCGCGCCAGAGCTCGACGTCGTCCATCCCCGCGATTCTATGTACGGTCCGCCGCGTGAAAGTCGCAGTGGCGTTCGATCATCGCGGAGTCCGCCTGCGCGAGCCGATCCTCGAGGCGCTGCGCGAGGGCGGCCACGGGATCGTCGACCTCGGCACCGACACCGACGCGGTGCGGATCGACTACCCCGACAAGGCAGCCGAGCTCGGCGCCGCGATCAAGGACGGCCACGCCGAGCGCGGCGTCCTCGTCTGCGGCTCGGGCGTCGGCGCCTCGGTCGCCGCGTGCAAGATCGCCGGCATCCGGGCAGCCGTCTGCCACGACGTCTACTCCGCGCACCAGGGGGTCGAGCACGACGACATGAACGTGCTCTGCCTCGGCTCCGAGGTCGTAGGCCCGAGCCTCGCCGCAGATCTCGTGCGCACGTTTCTCGCGGCACGATTCGACGGAGGAGAGCGTTACGTCGCCAGACTGGAGAAGATCCGACGCATGGAAGAAGGGATGCGGAATGGCTGAATCGAGACTCCAACAGCTGAGCGCGCGCGGACAGTCGGTGTGGATCGACTACCTCTCGCGCGACCTGCTCGAGACCGGCGAGCTGAAGCGGATGATGAACGAGGACGCCGTGGTCGGCGTGACCTCGAACCCGACCATCTTCCAGAAGGCGCTCTCGCAGGGGAACGCCTACGACGAGCAGCTGAAGACGCTCGAGCACAAAGGCGACGCGAAGGAGATCTTCCTGCACCTCGCCGTGCGCGACGTCGAGAACGCGCTCGACCTGCTCGCGCCCGTGCACGAGCGGAACGCGCAGGACGGGTACGTGTCGATCGAGGTCGACCCGACCCTCGCCTACGACACGAACGCGACCTACGACGAGGCGATCCGCCTGCACGAGTGGATCGACCGGCCGAACCTCTACGTCAAGATTCCGGGGACGAAACCCGGCCTGAAGGCGATCGAGGACTGCATCGCCGGCGGCCGCAGCATCAACGTCACGCTCCTGTTCTCGTTGGAGATGCACCGCGAATCGATGGAGGCCTATCTCCGCGGGCTCGAGCGCTTCGTCGAAGGCGGCGGCGACCCGGCGAAGGTGCGCTCGGTGGCGAGCTTCTTCGTCTCGCGGGTCGACACCGAGACCGACAAGCGGCTGGACGCGATCGGGACCGAGGAAGCGCTGGCGCTGCGCGGCAAGCTCGCGATCGCGAACGCACGCATCGCGTACCAGAACTACCAGCAGGCGTTCTCGGGCCCGCGCTGGGACGCACTCGAGGCGAAGGGCGCACTGCCGCAACGCTGCCTATGGGCTTCGACCTCCACGAAGAATCCCGCGTACCGCGACGTCCTCTACGTCGAGGAGCTGATCGGCCCGCACACGGTGAACACGATGCCGGAGGAGACGATCCAGGCCTTCGAGGATCACGGCGAGGTGGGCGGCGACACGGTGCTCGAAGGAGTCGACGAGGCCCACCGCGTGCTCGAGCGGCTCGCGGCGGTCGGCATCGACTACGACGACGTCGTGGCGACGCTCGAGCAGGAGGGCGTCCAGAAGTTCTCCGACTCGTTCAAGGAGCTGCTCGACGGCGTGCGGGCGAAGTGCGAAGCCGTGACCGCCTAGCGGTGAACCGCGAGCGTCTGATCGAGGGGATCTGGGAGCGGGACGCCACGACGTGGACCGGGAACGACGAGGCGCACTGGCTCGGCTGGCTCGACGAGCCGCTCCACGTCCAGGAACGGCTCGACGAGGTCCGCCGCTTCGCCGAGTCGCTGCACGACGAGGTCGACGCCGTCGTTCTGTGCGGGATGGGAGGCTCGTCGCTCGCTCCCGAGGTGCTGCGCCGCACGTTCCAGGTCGACTGGTTCCACGTCCTCGACACGACGCACCCGCAGGCGATCCGCGCGCTCGAGGAGAAGCTCGACCTCGAGCGGACGCTGTTCGTCTCGTCCTCGAAGTCCGGTACGACGCTCGAGACGCGCTCCCACACCGACTACTTCTGGAAACGGAACGGCGGGCGCGGCGACTTGTTCGCCGCGGTCACCGATCCCGGCTCGGAGCTCGAGCGCCTCGCCCGCGAGCGCGGCTTCCGCCGCGTCTTCCTCGGCGAGCCGTCGATCGGCGGCCGCTACTCGGCGCTGTCCCCGTTCGGGATCGTGCCGGCGGTGCTGATGGGCGTCGACGCGTCGCGCCTGCTCGAGCGCGCGCAGGAGATGCGCGAGGCGTGCCGCTCGGGCGAGGGCAATCCCGGCTACGAGCTCGGGAGCAGCTTCGGGGCAGGGTGGCAAGAGGGCCGCGACAAGATCTGCATCGGAGGCTCGGGCGGTGACTTCGGGCTCTGGGCCGAACAGCTGATCGCGGAGTCGACCGGGAAACACGGCAAGGGTCTCGTCCCGGCACCGGGCGAGTCGCCGGAGGGCGCCGACCGCCAGGCCGCCCAGCCAAACCTGCCGGATCCGTACGCGCTCGGAGCGGAGTTCTTCCGCTGGGAGTTCGCGATCGCGGTGGCCGGTGCGTACCTCGAGATCAACCCGTTCGACCAGCCCGACGTCCAGGCCGCGAAGGACAAGACGAACGAGGTGCTCGCGACCGGCAAGGAGCCCGAGCTCGAGCCGGAAAGCTCGATCGAGGAGCTGCTCGCGCAGAAGCAGGAAGGCGACTACGTCTGCGTCCAGGCCTTCGTCGACCCGTCGACCGATCTCGACCCCCTCGTCGCCCGCCTGCGCAGCGAGAGCGGCCTCGTCGTCACGCACGGCTACGGGCCCCGCTACATGCACTCGACGGGCCAGCTCCACAAGGGCGGGCCGAACACCGGCCTGTTCCTCCAGGTGATCGACGACCCGGGAGACGAGCTCCCGATCCCCGGCAAGCCGTTCGGCTTCCGGCGGCTGATCCGCGCCCAGGCGGCGGGAGACCTCGAGACGCTCAAGGAGCGCAGCCGCCGCGTCGCCAGAGTGAGATTGGAGGACCTGTAGCGATGCAACTCGGGATGGTCGGCCTCGGCCGGATGGGCGCGAACATGACGGCGCGCCTGAGCGCAGCCGGACACGACGTCAAGACGTTCGACCCGAAGGTCGACTCACGCACCTCCGGCTCGCTCGAGGAACTCGTGCAACAGCTCGATGCGCCGCGGTCGGTGTGGCTGATGGTGCCGGCGGGGATCGTGGACTCTGTCCTGGGCGAGCTCGCGCCGCACCTGGCCGAGGGAGACACGATCGTCGACGGCGGCAACTCGTACTACGTCGACGACCTGCGCCGCTCGGGTGAGCTCAGCGGCAAGGGAATCCACTACGTCGACGTCGGCGTCAGCGGCGGCGTCTGGGGCAAGGACCGCGGCTACTGCCTGATGGTCGGCGGCGACGACGAGGCCGTCGGCCGGCTCACGCCCGTGCTGGAGGCGCTCGCGCCCGGCGTCGACGCGGCCGTCCGCACCCCCGGCCACGAGGGTGACGCGTCGCCGGAGGAACAGGGCTGGCTGCACTGCGGCCCTTCCGGCGCCGGCCACTTCGTGAAGATGGTCCACAACGGCATCGAGTACGGCCTGATGCAGGCGTACGCCGAGGGTCTGAACGTCCTCAAGCACGCGAATGTCGGCCTGCACGCCCAGGAGACGGACGCCGAGACGACGCCGCTGCGCGATCCCGACCTCTACAAGTACGAGCTCGACATCGGGGCCGTCACCGAGCTCTGGCGGCGCGGCTCGGTGATCTCCTCCTGGCTCCTCGACCTTACGGCGCAGGCGCTCCACGAGACGCCGGAGCTCGACGAGTACGCCGGACACGTGAGCGACTCCGGCGAGGGACGCTGGACGGTGCAGGCCGCGGTCGAGGAGGGCGTCCCGGCGCCCGTGCTCGCCGCGTCGCTGTTCAACCGCTTCGCCTCACGCGGCGAGGCCGACTTCGGCGACCGCGTCCTCTCCGCGATGCGGCACGCCTTCGGCGGGCATCTCGAGAAAAGCCCGGAAGCGTGACCGAGGCGGCGGCGAAGGAGAACCCGCTTGCGGAGGGCCTCGCCCTGCGGAAGACGCCCGACCCCTGCGCGCTCGTCATCTTCGGAGCGTCCGGCGACCTCACGCACAAGAAGCTCATGCCCGCGCTCTACGCGCTCGCCGTCCGCCGCCTGCTGCCGCCGCGCTTCGCCATCGTCGGCGTCGCGCGCACCGGCGACGACGATGACGACTCCTTCCGGAAGGACATGGAAGCCGCCGTGAAGCAACACGCACGCGACCCGTTCCGGCAGGAGATCTGGGACGAGCTCGCGCCGCAGCTGCACTGGATCACCACCGACTTCGCAGACTCGGCCGGCGAGGACAAGGTGCACGACCTGCTCGGCAAGCTCGACGAGGAACAGGACCTCGGCGGCAACCACCTTTTCTATCTCGCCGTCCCGCCGCCCGCCTTCCCGACGATCGTCGAGGCGCTCGGCAAGCGCCGCGGCGACCACGGCTGGACGCGGCTGGTCGTCGAGAAGCCGTTCGGCCACGACCTCGAGTCGGCGCGGGAGCTCACCGCGACGCTGTTCGAGTACTTCAAAGAGGACGAGATCTTCCGGATCGACCACTACCTCGGCAAGGAGACGGTGCAGAACATGCTCGCGCTCCGTTTCGCCAACGGGATCTTCGAGCCGATCTGGAACCGCCAGTTCGTCGACCACGTTCAGATCACCGTCGCCGAGTCGATCGGGATCGAGGCCCGCGCCGGCTACTACGAGCACGCGGGCGCGATTCGCGACATCTTCCAGAACCACCTCCTGCAGCTGCTCGCGCTGACCGCGATGGAGCCGCCGATCGACTTCACCTCCGACTCGGTGCACAACGAGAAGGTGAAGGTGCTGCGTGCGCTGCACACACCGGCGCCGCGGTCGGTCGTGCGTGGACAGTACGGGCGCGGCTTCGTCGAGGGCGAGGACGTCGCGGCGTACCGCGAGGAGGAGGGCGTCGCGTCCGACTCGATGACGGAGACGTTCGTCGCGGCGAAGCTCTTCGTCGAGAACTGGCGCTGGGCGGACACGCCGTTCTACGTGCGGATGGGAAAGCGGCTGGCGCGACACGAGACGACGATCGCGATCCAGTTCAAGCAGGCACCGCATCCGCCGTTCGAGGAGGCCGCGGCCGAGGGTCTGCGCCCGAACGTGCTGGTCGTCAACGTCCAGCCGGACGAGGGCGTCTCGCTCGCGATCGGCGCGAAGGTCCCGGGGCAGGGGATGACGATCCGCACGGTCCACATGGACTTCCTCTACGGCGGCGCGTTCCGCACCGGGATGCCGGAGGCGTACGAGCGTCTCATCCTCGACGCGCTGCTCGGCGACTCGACGCTGTTCACGCGCACGGACGAGGTCGAGGAGCAGTGGCTGCTCGTCGACGCGATCGTCGCCGCGTGGCAGCGTGACCAGCCCGCGTTCCCGAACTATCCGGCGGGCTCGTGGGGCCCGCCGAGCGCCGACGAGCTCCTCCACCGAGACGGCCGGTCGTGGCGACGGCCCTGAAGGAGCTCACCTGGGTCGGCGAGGACGTCCAACTCGCCGATGTGGACACCGCACTCGCGCAGCTGCGGGCCCGGGCGTCGGAAGAGGCCGCGAGCATGCGTACCTCGGTGATGACGCACATCGCGTGGGTGCCGTACGGATGGAGGGAGCTCGCCCGGGCGGCACTCGCGGGCATGTCCGAGCTGCATCCGTCGCGGACGATCCTGCTCTTTCCGGAGCCGGGAGCCGACGACAACCGGATCGACGCGCGCACGGAGGTCGAGCGGTGGGAGGTGCCCGATACCGGCCGCGGGCTCGTGACCGAGGTGGTCGAGCTCACCCTGCGAGGAGCGCGAGCCCAGGCGCCGGCGAGCATCGTCGAGCCGTTGCTGATCTCCGACCTGCCCGTTTTCCTGCGCTGGCGCGGCGAGCCGCCGTGGGATGCGCCGGAGCTCGAGCAGCTCGTTGATCTCACCGACCGGCTGATCGTCGACTCGACCGAGTGGGACGACGTCCCGAGCGCCTATCCGCGGCTCGCGGAGCTCTTCTCCCGCTGCGCGGTCTCGGACATCGCGTGGGCACGGACGTCGCGTTGGCGCTCGCATCTCGCGACGCTCTGGCCGCGGATCGAGGATGTGCAGACGGTTCGCGTACGCGGAACCGAGGCCCAGGCCCGGCTGCTCTGCGGCTGGCTGCGTTCGCGCCTCGGCCGCGACGAGATCGTGCTCGAGCACGAGCGGGCCGAGAAGCTCGAGGCCGTGGCTCTCGACGGCGCCGCCGTGGGCCTACCTCCCGGCGATCCACCGGCGCCGAGCGACGTCCTCTCCGACGAGCTCGAGCGCTTCACGCCGGACCCCGTGTACGAGGCCGCGGTACTCGCGGCAGGCTCGCGCGACAGCTAGGCCCCGGTTCCTTGTAACAGACTGTTACTTGGTGGTCCCGTGCCGTCCCGGCACGGAGATGCGACAGGCCCGTGATGCTTGGCACGCGATTCTGAACACGTGCTCTCATTCGCGCCGCGCATCCCGATCCGCCTCCTCGACGAGATCGAGCGACAGTCGCGGCGATCCGTTCCGATCGCCGAGATGAATCGCTGCGTCGGACGCGCAGCTGCCGAGATGGGGCTCTACAGGCCGAGTTACGAGCAGGTGCGAGTCCTCGTGCATACAGCCCGCCGCCTTCACCGGCAGGGCCGCGGGCCCGTCTCAACCGTCGCGCTGGACGTGGCCTTTCGAGTCAAGCCTCCGGACGCGATCCTCCTCCACTTCCTCGCACCTCCCGCGCCTCGCCTCGGGGAGCGCGCACCACCCAAGTAACAGTCTGTTACAAGGGGAGACGGGGTCGGAGCAACGCGGTGAGCAGGCGACCGGCCGCGAGGACACGAGCGTCTTCGCCCTCGGGTGCCGCCAGCTGGACCGAGGCCGGCAACCCGTCCTCCGCCGGACCGCACGGGAGCGCCAGCGCCGGCCAGCCGAGCGAGCTGAACGGATACGTCAGGGAGATCGCTCCGGCACGGATCTCGAGCTCGTCGACGTCGGCGGGCGGAGCGACGAACGGGACGGTCGGCGTCACGACGAGGTCGAGCTGCGCAAGCGACTCCGCCACTCGTTCCCGGTACTCGAGGCGGTCGCGCTCGGCGCCCGCCGCCTCGGCGTCGGTCACGCGCAGGCAACGCTCGACCTTGCCGCGGACGTTCTCGCCGTACAGGTCCTCGTTCCCCGGGAAGAGCGCGCGATGGACGTCGCCGGCCTCGCGCATGAAGTCCGCCCGGTTGCGCGGCGCGAGCGGCAGGTCGAGCTCGCGTCGTCGCGGGAAGAGCGACGCTACCGCCACCACCCGCTCGCGCACCAGCGGCTCGGCCTCGTCGAGCCACGCGACACCGATCTCGAGCTCCTCGAGCGACTCGAGCTCGACCGGCTCGAACCCGGGCGCCACCGTCCGCAGCAGCCGCTCGCAGCCCTCCGCCGACGCGGCCATCGGACCGACGACGTCGTAGCTCGGCGCGAGCGGGAAGCAGCCCTCGACCGGGACGAGCCCGTGCGTCGGCTTGAAGCCGACGACACCGCACCATGCGGCCGGGATCCGGATCGAGCCCGCCGAGTCGGTTCCGAGCGCGAGCTCGACTTCACCGGCCGTAAGCGCCGCCGCGGAGCCTCCGCTGGAGCCTCCCGCCAGACGCCCCGGCGCCGCCGGGTTCGGCACCGTGCCGAAATGCGGATTTTGAGACGAGATCCCGTAGGCGAACTCGTGCAGGTTCGTCTTCCCCGCGACGGCGAAGCCGCCGGCTTCGAGCAGCCGCACGGCCTCGGCACTCACGGAGGGCACGTGGTCGGCGAACAACGCCGAGCCGTACGTCGTGGCCAGCCCGGCGGTGTCGAGCAGATCCTTGACCGCCACCGGCTCGCCCGCGCCCGGCTGCTCCGGCCGCGCCAGCCAGATCCCGTCCACTACTTGAAGTGGAGGTAGAGCAGCGCGACCCCGACGCAGCCGGCGAAGAGGAGCACGAAGACGCCGAACAGCATCCAACCGAGACGGACGTTCCGGCGCGCGAGCTCGGGATCCATCAGCCGACCACCGCATCGACCGCGAGCGCTACGAAGAGCAGTGCGAGGTACAGGAGCGAGTAGTGGAAGAGGAGCGCGGCGCGGCGCGGCGTCGTTTCGCGCCTCAGCCGCTCCGCGAGCCAGACGAAGACGGCCCCGAGCGCGAGTGCGCAGACGACGTACAGCGGGCCGGCGCCTCCCCAGGCCCACGGCAGCAGCGTCGCCGCCACGAGCACGACGGAGTAGAGGACGATCTGGCGCGCCGTTGCCCGGTCGCCGCGCACGACCGGCAGCATCGGCACGCGCGCGTTCGCGTAGTTCTCCTTGATCAGCAGCGCCAGCGCCCAGAAGTGAGGCGGCGTCCAGATGAAGACGATCGCGAAGAGGAGCAGCGCCGCGACCCCGACGTTCCCGGTGGCGGCGGCCCAGCCGACGAGCGGCGGCACCGCGCCGGCTGCTCCCCCTATCACGATGTTCTGCGACGTCGAGCGCTTCAGCCACCGCGTATAGACGACGACGTAGAACAATCCGCCGACGAGCGCGAGCACCGCCGTGAGGACGTTGACCGCGCTCGCGAGCAGCACGAACGAGAACGCCATCAGCGTGAGCCCGAACTCGAACGCGCGGCTCGGCGGCACGCGGCCGGACGCGACCGGGCGCGAGCTCGTCCGCTTCCCCATCAGCGGGTCGATGTCGCGGTCGAGGACGTGGTTGAGCGCCGACGCGCCGCCGCACGCGAGCGCGAGCCCGACCATCGCCGCGACGGCGAGCTCGGTCCCGGGCCAGCCGCGCGCGCCGGCGATCATCCCGCAGAAGCCGGTGATCAGCAGGAGCGACATGATGCGTGGCTTCGTCAGCGCCACGTAGTCCCGCCACGACCCCCACGGGGCGCGCTCGCCGAGGAAGCTCTCGGCGACCACCACCACCAGCGCCGCAAGCGCGAAGGCGGCGAGCCCCGAGTGCGCGTGCCGCTCCGGGGCCAGGGCGGCACCCGCGAACAGCGCCGACGCGACGAGGACGGCCGGCACGAGCCGCCGGTGCGCGTACCAGGCCGAGACGACGAGCGCGGCGAGCGGCGGCACGACGAGCGCCGCCAACAGGCGGTGCGCGGTCCCGAGGCCCTCGGCGCCGGAGATGACGGCGAGCAGCGTCCCGCCCGCCGCAATGAGCGCCGACAGGCGCAGCCAGGGACCGGGTGCGAGCTCGGTCCTCATTGCGGCTGCCCCGCCAGGCGCCGCCGCAGGTCGCGTAGCGGCCGCGGGCTCGTCACGTAGGGGACGCTGTCGAAGTTGTGGGGCGGCGGCGGCGAGGTCGTGTACCACTCCAGCGTGTCGGCCAGCCACGGGTCGTTCCCCGCGCGGACGCCCTTGCGCAGGAGGTTCGTCCGCCAGACGTTGACGAGGAAGACGAGGGTCGCCACCGCCATCACGAACGAGCCGGCCGTGGAGATGGAGTTGTAGATCTCCCACAGCCCGCCGTGGTGGTAGGTGTAGACACGGCGCACCATCCCGAGCAGCCCGAGCATGTGCTGCGGCAGGAACGTGAGGTTGAAGCCGACGAACAGCAACCAGAAGTGCCACTTCCCGAGCCGCTCGTCGAGCATCCGTCCGAACATCTTCGGCCACCAGTAGTAGATCCCGCCGAAGAAGCCGAACGCCGAGCCGCCGAAGAGGACGTAGTGGAAGTGGGCGACGACGTAGTACGAGTCGTTCAGCTGCCAGTCGACCGGGAAGGCGGCGAGGAAGATCCCCGACAGTCCGCCCATCGTGAACAACGCGATGAAGCCGAGGGCGAACAGCATCGGCGTGTCGAGGATGATGTTCCCGCGCCAGGTGGTGGCGAGCCAGTTGAAGATCTTGATGCCGGTCGGCACTGCGATCACCAGCGACGAGATCATGAAGAACGAGTCGAGCCCCGTGCCCAGCCCGCTCGTGAACATGTGGTGCGCCCAGACGAGCAGCGAGAAGAACGCGATGCCGAGGGTCGAGAACGCGACCGCCTTGTAGCCGAAGATCGGCTTGCGCGAGAAGACCGGGATGATCTCCGAGATCATCCCGAACACGGGCAACACCATGATGTAGACCTCGGGGTGCCCGAAGAACCAGAACATGTGCTGGTAGAGCAGGATGCTCCCACCCTGCGAGGGGATGAAGAAATGCGTCCCGACCGTGCGGTCGAGGAGGAGCAGCGTGATGGCCGCCGAGAGCGCCGGCAGCGCGACAAGCAGCAGGATCGCGTACGTCTCCATCGCCCAGACGAAGAGCGGCATCCGCATCCAGGTCATGCCCGGCGCACGCATGTTGTGGATCGTGACGATGAAGTTGATCGCCCCGAGTAGCGACGAGAGCGTGAGGATGTGGAGGCTGAGGATCCAGTAGTCCTGGCCGTGACCCGGGCTCGTGAACGGGAAGTTCTCCGAGAGCGTCGGATACGACCACCAGCCGGCATGCGCGGCCCCGCCCTTCGAGAACCAGCTCAGCCAGAGGACGAGTCCGCCGAGGACGAAGAGCCAGTAGGAGAGCGCGTTGAGCCGGGGGAAGGCCATGTCGCGCGCTCCGATCATCAACGGCACGAGGAAGTTGCCGAATCCGGCGAGCACCGGGATGAGGAAGAGGAAGATCATCGTCGTTCCGTGCATCGTCAGGACCTCGTTGTACGAGGTCTTCGTCAGGAGCTTCTCGTCGGGCGTTGCCAGCTGCGACCGCATGAGGAGCGCAAGGATTCCGCCGGCGACGAACCAGACGAGCGAGGTCGCGATGTACAGGATCCCGATCCGCTTGTGGTCGACCGTGACGAGCCAGCTCGCCACGCGGCCGTTCTTCCAGCCGACGGGATAGGCGGTCTCGGATCTAACCGCCACTCGTCGCTCCCAGGGGCGCTGCCTTGTAGATGTGGTGCTTCACGTAGGAGGCGAGAGCGTTGAGCTCGGTCTGCGACCAGGTGTCGCCGACGGGCGGCATCGCGCCCTGCGAGCCGGTGAAGCCGTGCCGGAGGATCCCCTGCAGCGCCGCCGGCTGCGTGAGCAGCGTGTTGTTGGCGATTGCCGGCCCGTAGCCTCCCTGGCCGAGGTTTCCGTGGCACGTCGCGCAGACACCGCTCCAGATCTGCTTGCCGATCGTCTCGTGCCAGGTCGCGAGGTAGTGCTGGTACGCGCGCCGGGATCCGGCGTCGACCGTCGCAAGCATCGAGGCGTGGAACGCGCCGCAGAGCTCGGCGCACTGGCCGTCGTAGCTGCCGGGCTGCGCCTGGAACCAGGTGTGGTTGATCCGGCCCGGGATCGCCTGGATCTTGCCGCCCAGCGCCGGGATCCACCAGCTGTGGATCACGTCCGGCGATACGACCTTGAGGTCGACGACGGCGCCCGACGGTACGTGCAGCGTCCCGATCGAGCGAGCGTGAGTCCGGGAGTCGGTGTAGTCGAACTGCCAGTAGTACTGGTGGCCTTCGACCGTCACGTGGATCGGGTCGGCGGCGGCCGGCGCGGAAGTGACGTTGGGCAATTCGTAGAAGACGAAGCCCGCGATGATCGCGAGGATCACGACCGGGAAGGCCGTCCAGATCAGCTCGAGCCGCGTGTGCCCGTGCACCTGGGCGCCCTCCACCGAGCGCGGGCGGCCACGGCTTCGGTACTTCCAGATGAAGATGACGAGCAGCGACTCGACGAGGACGAAGATCGCCGCCGTGAAGCCGAAGACCAGGTAGTAGATGTGCTGGATGTGGACGGCGTTCGGCGAGGCCGGCGTGACCGGCGTGAAGCCGCCGTTCGCAGCTGCGGCAACACGGGCCGTCGCGAGCGCGACAAGCACGGCTAGGACGAGGGACGGCAGCTTGCGGCGCACCCGACCGTCATTCTATGAACGTGCCCGAGCGTGCGCGGATCGAACTGCCGGACCACGTGCCGTCCGTCTTCGAGGTCTACGTCGGCGGCGTCCGTCAGGTGCCGGGGCGCGACTTCGAAGTGGCCGGCCGTTCGCTCGTCTTTCCGCGTCCGCTTGCCCAGGAGGGCAGGCTCGGCTTCTGGCGCTGGGCGTCGATGTGGCTCGGGGTCGCCGGCACGTACCGCAAGCACGAGACGGTCGACGTCGTCTACGAGGCCGGCGGGCGCCGCGAGGTCGAGACCGGTCTGCAGCCGCAGCCGTACGAGTCAGACTGAGGCCGCGGCCAGCTCGGGTTGGCGCACGCCGTCTTCGAGCAACGCTGCCACGGCGTCGAGGAAGACGTCCCTCTGCGGCGCGTACACGGGCCGGAAGTCGACGGCGCCGTTCAGCTCCAGCACGATGAAGCCGCCGTTCGGGGCGGGCAAGAGGTCGACGCCGACGAGGTCGGCCCGCGCCGCCCGAGCCGCGGCAAGAGCCAGCGCCCGGGCGATCGGCGGCGGGTCGATCGGCTCGACCTCGGCGCCGAGAGCTGCGTTCGTCCGCCACTCTCCGCTCCGGGCGACCCGGCGGGCGGCCCCGACGACTCGCCCGCCGGCGACGACGATGCGCAGATCCCAGATGTGGCCGTCTACGGCCGCGTCGGTCTTCCGGCCGGGCAGCCTAGAGCCGCGCGGCTCGACGAGCTCCTGGGCGAGCGCGCCGTGCTCGCGGAACCAGTGCTTCCGCTGCAGCCCGACGAGGGCGGCGTCGAGCTCCTCGGCCGTCGAGCAGCGCTCGACGTCGCGCCCCCAGCTGCCGAACCGCGGCTTGAGCACGAGCGGCAGCTCCGGCACGGCCGCGGGCAGCGCCGGGCTGAGGAACGTCGTGTGCGGGTGCGGCAGTCCGGCGAGCCGGAGGGTGCGCGCGGTCAGCAGCTTGTCGTGCGCGACGACGAGAGTGCCGGGAGGATTGCGCACGTCCACGCCGCCGGCCGCGAGCCGCTCCAGCTCGCCGGTGCCGCGTTCGATGCCGTCGAGCCCCTCGCGGACGTCGAGCCTCGCAAGCGCGAGATCTCCCGGTTCCAGCAGCGACAGCGCCCGGCGCGGCTCGACGAGAACCGCGTCGAGACCCCATGCGCGCGCCGCGGAGACGAGCGCATTGTTCGTCGCGCTGCGCCGGTGGGCGACGACGGCGAACTTCATGCCGGAATCGTGCGGACGGAGCGGGCTCGAGTGGGGCGCGATCCGGTGAAGCGGTGGTGTCGGACTCGCTACGTCGCCGCGGCGGCTTCTGCCGCCTTGGGAACCGGCTCCAGCCGGTAGCCGACGCCGTAGCGCGTCTGGATGAACGTATGTGCGGACGCCGGGCGGTCGACCTTCTCCCGCAGGCGGCGGACGAAGACATCCACCGTGCGGTCGCGGTGCGACTCGCGACGGCCCCACAGCTTCTGCAGCAGCTCGTCGCGGGTCACGACGCGGCCGCGATCGAGCGCGAGCTGGTAGAGGAGGCGGAACTCCGTGGGTGTCAGCTCGGCGCTCTGGTCGTCAACGTACGCCTGAACCTCGAGCGGGTCGATTCGCAACTCCTCGATCTCGATCGGCTCGCCGCGCGGCGTCTCCTCACGTCGGATCGCCCGCCGGGATGCCGCTCGCACGCGCGCCACGAGCTCCTTCATCGAGAACGGCTTGACGAGATAGTCGTCGGCGCCGATCTCGAGCGCGTGCACGCGGTCGTGCTCGGTGCCGCGGGCGGAGACCACGACGATCGGCGTGCCGATCCCCTCGTTCCGGGCCAGCTCGATCAGCTTCCAGCCGTCGACGCCGGGCAGCATCAGGTCGAGCACGCAGACGTCCGGCTTCTCGTAGCGGAGCCGCGCCAGCCCCTGCGTGCCGTTGCCGACCGACACCGGGTCGAAGCCGGCAGCGCCGAGATGCCGCGCCATTCCCTGCGCGATCACCTCGTCGTCCTCGACGATCAGAACCTTCGGCATGGTTCACTCATTATCGGTCGGGTCTCCGTAGGCGAAGGGTAAACGCATGGTGAAAGAGTGGTGAACGAGGAACGTGCCAGGACCGTCGCTGCGAGCAGCACCGAGCCTCTGGTGGTGCTCGACAGCGAGCGGCGTGTCGTGGCCGCAAGTTCGCTGGCCGCTCAGGCGCTCGGCGGCCTCGAGCCGGGTCGCCGCCTCAGCGAGGAGCAGGCCTCGGCCCACCCGAATCTTCTCGTCCTCTTTCTCGGGTCGGCGCCGGAGCTCCCGGCGTACCAGGAGCTGCGCCAGGGCTTCACGGCCGCCGTCTCGCACGAGCTGCGGACCCCGCTCGCGCGGCTGCTGGTGCTGCTCGAGAGCGCGACGCTCCCGGACGCAGACATCGACGAGCTGATGGAGCAGGCGCGCCAGGAGGTCGAGCAGGCGCGCGAACTGATCGACGACGTGCTCTTCCTCGGGGAGCTCGAGACGGGCCGGGAGGTCGTCTCGCTCGGCCGCACCCGGCCGAAGACGATCGTGGAGGAGGTGGTCGCCTCGTTCCAGGAGCGCGCCAATCACGCGGAGATCTCGCTCGAGGTCCGGGCCGACGGCCGCGTCGAGGTGCCGCTGCGGCCACGAATGCTCCGCGTGGTGGTCGAGAACCTGCTCGCGAACGCGATCCGCTACGCGGGGCCGGGCACCACGTGCACGATCGAGCTGGCCAATCCGGCCGAGGGGCCCGTCCTCACGGTCTCCGACGACGGCAAGGGCGTCGGTCCCGCCGACCTGCCGCGCCTCTTCGAGCGCTTCTACCGCGGCGACCAGGCCCGAACGAGCCGCGGCACGGGCCTCGGGCTCGCGATCGTGAAGCACGTCGTCACGGCAGCGGGCGGCGAGGTGGAAGCGACGAGCGAGCCGGGGCAGGGGTTGACGATCCGTGCGCGCTTCCCGCGCGCCTGAGCTCGCGAGTGCGTCGCACTCGCTCGCTGGGTTAACGGAACTGCGCCAACGGGAGACGCGGTCTCCCGTTGGCTCCGTGCTTTCTTGCTTTGAGGTTGCGTGGTTGGGAGACTGGTGCGGCGCGCTCGCGCGCGGCAGAGGCCGGCGCGAGCGCAAGGTTCGGCCTGCGGCTAAGTCCGGCTACGCCGTGTCTTAGCCTCCGGCCCTTGTCTGAGGTGTGGTCGAAGCGTTTCGAACCGTCTGCTGCGTCACGGCGGCGGCGTAACGGAAGCCGCAGGCCACGTTACGACGCCGCGAACCAGCGGGCGAGCACGCAAAGCCTGCTCGCCCGCGACGACACAAGACACTCGAAGCGAGCCAGCCCAATGTGCCCTCAGCACGGAGCCGACCGGAGACCGCGTCTCCGGTCGGCGCAGTCCCTTCAAACCCGGGCGAAGAGCCAGCTCTTCGCCCGGATCAGCCGAAGCGTCCGGTGACGTAGTCCTCGGTCCGCTTGTCGGACGGCGCGGTGAAGATCCTTTCCGTCTCGTCGTACTCGATGAGCTCGCCCCAGCGCTCGCCCTCCTCGCCCCGTGAGATCGAGAAGAAGGCCGTCATGTCTGCGACGCGTGCGGCCTGCTGCATGTTGTGGGTCACGATCACGAACGTGTACTCCTCCTTGAGCTCGTGCAGGAGCTGCTCGATCTTCTGGGTCGCGATCGGGTCGAGCGCCGACGCCGGCTCATCCATGAGCACGACGTCCGGCTCGACTGCGATGGCGCGGGCGATGCAGAGGCGCTGCTGCTGCCCGCCCGAAAGGCCGATAGCGCTCTCCTTCAGCCGATCCTTCACCTCGTCCCAGAGCGCCGCCTGGGTGAGTGCGCGCTCGATGCGCTCCGAGAGGTTGTCCTTCATGCCGAGCACCTTCAGACCCCATGCGACGTTGTCCTGAATCGACTTCGGGAACGGGTTCGGCCGCTGGAAGACCATTCCGATGTTGCGCCGCACCGCCACCGGATCGACGTCTTTCGCGGCGAGGTCCTGGCCGTGGTAGCGGATCGTCCCCGTCTGCCTGAAGCTCGGAACGAGGTCGTTCATCCGGTTCAAGCAGCGGATGAATGTGCTCTTACCACAGCCGGACGGCCCGATTACGGCGGTGACGAGGTTCTTGTAGACCTCCATCGAGACGTCCTTCAGGGCCGGCTTCGAGCCGTAGATGGCCGTCAGGTCCTGGATGTCGAAGACCTGTTGGAGCCGCTCGCGTGGCGGCAGCGGCTGACGCTTCGTCTCGACGCGCACGGCGGCTTCGATCGTACTCGACGCGGACACGGGTTCTCCCTTCAGCGGAACGTTCATCCGACGGCCCGCGCAAGTTTGCGACGGCTACGAGTGGCGAACCAGCGCGCTCCGAGGCTCAGCAGGAGGATGAAGGTGATCAGCACGAGCGCCCCCGCCCAGGCCAAGGCGTGGGAGGCGGAATCAGGCTGGTCCACGAGCTCGAAGATGGCAACGGGAATCGTCTGGAGGGGCTGACTCGGGTCGAAGTGCGTTCCCGGCGCGGCGAGCGAGCAGACGAAGAGCAGCGGCGCGGTCTCTCCCGCGACGCGGGCGACCGCGAGCGTCGCACCGGTGAGCACGCCGCCGATCGTCTGCGGGAGGACGATTCCGAGCGTCGCCCGCCAGCGTGGAGCTCCGACTCCGAGTGCGGCTTCCCGCAGCGAGTCCGGCACGAGCGCGAGCACCTCGATCGTCGTGCGTGAGACGAGCGGCAGCATGATCACGGCGAGCGCGAAGGCGCCCGCATACGCGCTCTGGCCGTGGGCCACCACGACCAGCTCGTAGACGAAGATCCCGATCACGATCGCCGGCACGCCGGCGAGGACGTCGAGCGTCAGGCCGACGGTTCTCTTGATCGCCGGCGGAGCGAACTCGTTCACATAGATGGCGATCAAGATCCCGAACGGGAGCGCCATCGCAGTGGCCATGCCCACGATGATGAGCGTCCCGACGAAGGCATTGGCGAGACCCTGCTTGACCGGGCCGCCCAACAACCCAGATGAGGCGCTCTGCGACTTCGTGAACAGGTCGAGATTCAGCGCGCTCGCGCCCTGTTTGGCGACCGACCAGACGACGACGCCCAGGAAGAAGACGGCGATCGCGGCCGCGAACCAGCAGAGCGCCTCCATGCCCCGGTTGACGCCTCGCCGCCTCCCGAGCCGGTCGGTCGGACGCCGCAGCACGTCTGGAGTCGCAGCGCTCACGCGGCCCGCCCCACGCGCCGCGCCGAGCGCCGCACGATGAACTGGGCGACGAGGTTCACGACGATCGAGAAGACGAGCAGGATGAGCGCGAGGTAGATGAGCGACGAGGTCTCGAGCCCGGACGATGCACCCTGGGCGTTCAAGGCGATCTTCCCTCCGAGGGTCTGCCCGAGCTGGAACAGGCTCGCGTGGATCCCGAGCCCGTCGCCGATCACGAGCGCAACGGCGATCGCCTCCCCGAGAGCCCGACCCAGGCCGAGGATCATCGCAGCCGCCACGCCGCCGCGCGAGTAGGGGAAGACGACGCCGCGGATCATCTCCCACCGTGTCGTACCGAGACCGAGCGCCCCTTCCTTGAGCTCGCCCGGCACGCTCAGAAAGAGCTCACGCGAGATGCTCGCGATGATCGGCAGGATCATGACCGTCAGGACGACGATCGCGGTGAAGATGTTCGTGCTGTAGGTCCCGGGCGGGCCGAAGAGCGGGATGAACCCGAGTGCGGAGTGGAGCGCCGGGTCGACGTGGTCGATCAGGATCGGCGCCAGGACGAGGAGTCCCCAGAGCCCCATCACGACGCTGGGGATCGCGGCGATCGTCTCCACGAGCGCGGTGACCGGACCACGGATCCCCCGTGGGGCCAGCTCGCTGAGGAAGAGCGCGATGCCGAGCGCGATCGGGGTCGCGAGAAGCAGCGCGGAGAACGAGGTCACCACGGTCCCGAAGAGGAAGCTGCCGGCGCCGAACTTCAGGTTGACCGGGTCCCAGACGACGTGCCAGACGAAGCTGAGCCCGAAGGTCGAGATCGAGAGCCGCGCGCCCTCGACCACCTTCCAGATGATCAGCCCGACAATCACCAGGGCGCCGAGGGCGGCGATCCCGGCGGCAACCTGCAGGATCAGGTCGCCGAACCGCACCCGCCGCCCCGCGAAGGGGCGGCGGACTGCGTCGGTGCTGACGTCGAGAGAGGTCACGATCGCTCGCGGTCTCTCCTACGAGTGGATCTTCTTGATCTGCTTCTTGTCGAACGCCACGACCGACTTCGGGAGCGGCTCGAAGATGATCGACGGCCCGTAGCGCTGGCCCTTCGTGACCGCCCAGTTGAGCAGCTTCTTGATGTTGGCCGCATCCGCGCCCGAGCTCTTCTGCACGTCCACGTAGGTGTAGGTGCAGATCGGGTACGCGTTCCTGTACTTCTTGCTCTTGGGCGGATTGACGATCGACAGGGAGCCGTCCTTCGCGGGCTTCGTGTCGAGCAGAGCGGCCGCGATGATGCCCTTCGCCCTCGGCTGGACGAAGTTGCCGGCGCGGTTCTTCATCTTGAACAGACCGAGGTGGTTGTGGACGGCGTAGTACACGTCGACATAGCCGATCGCCCCGGTGGTCGTCCGGACGGCGCCTGCGACGCCGGAGCTGCCCTTCTCGCCTTCGCCGGTCGGCCAAGAGACAGCAGTGCCGGCTCCCGGGCCAGACTTCCAGCTACCGGAAACGTGAGAGAGGTAGTCCGTGAAGTTGTAGGACGTTCCCGAGCTGTCGGAGCGGTGGACGACCGTGATCGAGGTGTCCGGCAGGCTCGCGCCCTTGTTGAGCTTCTTGATCGCCGGAGCGTCCCACTTCGTGATCTTGCCCATGTAGATCTGCGCGAGCACGGGGCCGGTCATGTTCAGGTGCTGCAGGCCCCCGAGGTTGTAGATCACACCGGTTGCCGCGAGCGCCCACGGAATCTGCACGCACGACGTGCAGGTCGGGTTGAACTGCGAGAGCGGCGCGTCACTCGCGCCGAAATTCACCTGCTTGTTCGTGATGGCAGAGACGCCGCCGCCGGAGCCGACCGCGTTGTAGCTGACCTCGAGCCCGAGGTCCTGCTGAACCGGAGTCACCCACTTCGCGACGAGCGGGGCGACGAACGTGCTGCCCGCGCCGCTGACGTTGCCGCTGCTGCTCCTCGCGGACGCCGTTCCGGCTGTAGCCACCAGGACGACTCCGATTGCCGCAGCCGCAGCCACGACGAGGCCCACACGAACGAGCTTGCCGTTTCTCGGCATCTGATTTTTCCTCCTCCTCAGGGGTTCGCGGGCAAGGTACGGCGGGTGCCGCGGAGGGTGGGCATACCCGCCGTTGCGGGGTGGAGACGAAGTGGTTACGGGGGCTGGCGCGCCCCGGGGAACCAAGCTAGTACGCTGGTTTCCGATGTCGATCGACACGGCACTCGAGCAGATCGAGGCCCAGCTCCAGGAGATGGGACAACGTGTCCTGAGCGCAGTCCACGGCGCGATGCGCGCGCTCGAGGACCGCGATCGCGAGCTGGCCGCAGAGGTGATCGCCTTCGACGACGAGGTGGACAACCACTTCCTCGGCATCGAGCAGTCGATCCAGGCGCTGCTCGCACTGCAGACACCGGTCGCGCGCGACCTGCGGCTGCTGCTCGCGATGATCCACATCAACCTCCTGCTCGAGCGGAGTGCCGACGGGTGCGTGACGATCGCCAAGCTGTCGCAGCTCGTCGCCGACGTCGAGCCGGATCCGGCCCTCGTCGACGTCCTCACCGAGATGGGCGAGCGGGCCGAGGACATGCTGCGGGCCGCGCTCAACTCGTTCAGTCACCGCGATCTCGCCGGCGCCGAGAGCCTCGTCGAGCTCGACGAGCTGATCGACCGGGCCAACCGCCGTTTCGTCGAGCGGCTGGTCGACGTGATGGCCGAGCCGGAGGTCCGCGAATGGGGCCTGCGGATGGTCGTCGTCGCACGAACCATCGAGCGAATCGGCGACCGCGCCGTCGACATCGGCGAGCAGACGGCCTACCTGCTCACCGCCGAGTTCCGCGAGTTCACGGACGCCTCACATCCGGTCAGCTAATACTCTCGTGCGATGGCCGCGGGAGACGGGTGGTTCGATCGCAACCGGAAATGGCTCGTCGCGCTCGCCGTCGTGCTCGGGGTCGCCCTCATCGTCATCGCCGTGATCTACTGGGTCGAGCCGGCCGGCTCGCTGCCCTCCTTCTTCCCGGGCCACGAGGCGGGGTCGAGCCACCACCACGCGAAGCACGGCATCGCCGCCTTCCTGGTCGGCCTGGCATGCCTCGCGTTCGCCTGGTTCAACAGCGGGCCGAAGAAGCGCGGCATCGAGCCGACCGACGCCGGCTGAGTGGCTCCGATCAGCTACTTCCAGGGCGCGGTGCTCGGACTGCTCCAAGGCGTGTCCGAACTCTTCCCGATCTCGAGCCTCGGCCACAGCGTGATCCTGCCTCACCTCCTCGGCTGGAACATCCACCAGAACCAGGAGTACTTCCTGACCTTTCTCGTGGCCCTGCATCTCGCGACCGCACTCGTCCTGCTCGGCTTCTTCTGGCGGGACTGGGTGCGGATCATCAAGGGGCTGGCCCGCTCGCTGCGCGACCGGGAGATCGCCGACCCCGACGCGAAGCTCGGCTGGCTGCTGGTTCTCGGCACGATCCCGGCCGGGATCCTCGGGCTCCTGCTCCAGGACTCGCTCCGCAAGCTGTTCGCCTCGCCGGAGTACGCGTCGATCTTCCTCGCGCTCAACGGCGTGATGCTCTTCGGCGCCGAGGCGCTGCGGCGGCGCGCCCCGGCCGCGGCCGAGGACGACGACGAGCGGATCGCCGAGACGGTCGGCTGGGGACAGGCCGCCGGCGTCGGCGCAGCCCAGTCGATCGCGCTCATCCCCGGCTTCTCGCGGTCGGGCGCCGCGATGGGCGGCGGGCTGCTCGTCGGGCTCTCCCACAAGGACGCCGCTCGCTTCGCGTTCCTGCTCGCGACGCCGATCATCCTCGCCGCCGCCGTTCTCAAGCTGCCCGACCTCGCCGGCTCGCAGGGCAACGGCGTGCGCGGCCCGGCGCTCGTCGGCGCGCTCTGCGCGGCGTTCAGCGCCTACCTCTCGGTGCGCTTCCTGATGCGCTACTTCGAGACGCGGACGCTGACGCCGTTCGCGATCTATTGCCTCTGCGCCGGAACGGCGTGCGCGATCTACTTCGCGGTCACCTAGACACGGTCGTGCTGCTTGGCGAGGCGGTGCAGACGTCGTGCGAGCGCCGGCGTCAGCGCGCCTCGCTCGAGTCGCCAGCGCCAGTTTCCTCCCGTCCTGCCGGGACGGTTCATCCGCGCATCGCTGCCGAGGCCGAGCACGTCCTGCGCGGCGACGACGGCCAGCTGCGCGCGGGACGAGTACGCGAGCTCGATCAGCCCCCAGTTCGGCTCAAGCGGATCGAGGCCGGTGGCGTCCCGCTGCTGCGGCCCGAGGCTCGAGAACCAGCCGGCGGCGGTGTCGGTGTCGTGGGTGCTCGTGTAGGCGACCGAGTTGCGCCGGTGGTTGGCCGGGTTGTGCGGGTTGCGCTTGCCCGGACGGAACGCCCAGAGGAGCACGACCATCCCTGGCAGGCCGAGCTCGTCCCGCAGCGCGTAGACGGGCCGAGTGATGTGCCCGAGATCCTCGGCGATCAGCGGCAGGCCGCCTAGCTCGCGCTCGACCGCGCGGAAGAGCTCGGCGCCGGGGCCCGGCCGCCAGCGTCCGCTCTTCGCCGTCGAGTTCCGCGCGGGAATCGCCCAGTACGAGACGAAGCCGCGGAAGTGGTCGATCCGGCAGAGGTCGACGAGCTCGAACGTGCGCCGGAACCGCTCGCGCCACCAGTGGAATCCCGTCGCGCGGTGGACGGGCCAGTCGTACAGCGGATTCCCCCAGCGCTGGCCGGTCGGGCTGAGCGTGTCGGGCGGAGCACCCGCGACCTCGCCGCGGGCGAACAGCTCGGGCCAGCACTCGTGGTCGGCGCCGCCGTCGGACACGTAGATCGGCACGTCTCCGATCAGCCGGATGCCGCGGTCGGCCGCGTAGGCCCGCAACGCTCCCCACTCCCGCTCGAAGCGCACCTCGTCGGCGAGCGCCTCCGCGCCGGCGTACCGTGCCCAGCCGCCGGTCCAGAAGGGATGCCGCGCGACGAAGTCCTCGACCTCCCCGGCCGAGACCCGTGCCGCCGGGTGCGCAAGGAGCTGCGGTGAGGCCGCGAATGCGGAGGGCGACCGGTACGGCGAGCCGAACTCGTCGGGCGGTCCCAGCGACAGGACTTGCCACCACGACTGGCCGGCGGCCGCGAGCCAGTCGACGAATCGGTACGCGTCCCGGTCCAGTTTCCCGGACGGAAGCGAGGTCGGATGGAGGAGAACGCCGGCCGAACGGGGGAGCTCCACGTTTTGATCCTTCCTCATCAGTGAGACTTCGGGCGTGTCGATCCCGAAGACCACCCCGGCGCGGATCCAGATTCAGGAGGTTTCGCCGCAAGTCGACTGCGGCCGCTACCCCGTCAAGCGCACGGTCGGCGACAAGGTCGAGGTGACCGCGCGGATCTTCCGCGACGGCCACGAGACGCTCGGCACGGCGGTTCGCCACAAGGGCCCCGACGAGACGCGCTGGTCCGAGACGCCGCTGGCGCCGCTCGGCAACGACTTCTGGGCGGGCTCGTTCGAGGTCGACCGGCCCGGTGTCTGGAGCTTCCGGATCGAGGCGTGGGTCGACCGCGTCGCCTCGTTCCAGGAAGAGCTGCGACGCAAGGTCGCGGCGGGCCAGGCCGATCTGACGAGCGAGCTGTCGGAAGGCGCAGTGCTACTGGGCGAGGAGGAGCTGGCGCTGGAACAGGCGCTCGGCGCGGCCGGAGGCAAGCGCTCCGAGAAGGCGTGGTCGCAGACGTTCTTGGTGGACGTCGACCGCGTGCTCGGCCGCTTCGGCTCCTGGTACGAGCTCTTCCCGCGCTCCTGGGGAGGGTTCGCCGGCGTCCGCGAGCTGCTGCCGCGCTTTGCCGAGCTCGGCTTCGACGTCCTCTACCTGCCGCCGATCCACCCGATCGGCCACACGAACCGCAAGGGGCGGAACAACTCCGAGACGGCGAAGCCCGGCGACGTCGGCAGCCCGTGGGCGATCGGCTCCGAGGACGGCGGACACGACGCGATCGACCCGTCGCTCGGCACCGAGCAGGAGCTGCGCGCCCTCGTCGCCGGCGCGCGGGAGCTCGGGATCGAGATCGCGCTCGACTTCGCGATCCAGTGCTCGCCGGACCACCCCTGGCTGCGCCAGCATCCCGAATGGTTCCAGCGCCGCCCCGACGGGACGCTGAAGTACGCCGAGAACCCGCCGAAGCGCTACCAGGACATCTACAACGTCGACTTCGGGAGCGAGGACCGGCGCGGCCTCTGGCAGGCGCTGCTCGACGCCGTCCTCCACTGGGTCGAGTGCGGCATCACCGTCTTCCGGGTGGACAACCCGCACACGAAGCCGCTGCCGTTCTGGGAGTGGCTGATCGCGGAGGTGCGGCGTGAGCACCCGGAGGTGATCTTCCTCTCCGAGGCCTTCACGCGGCCGGCGCCGATGACGGCGCTCGCCAAGGCGGGCTTCGCGCAGAGCTACACGTACTTCACGTGGAAGAACACGCGCTGGGAGCTGCTCGAATTCCTCGGCCAGCTGCTCGAGTGGCGGGAGTTCTACCGGCCGAACCTGTTCGCGAACACGCCGGACATCCTGCACGAGTACCTCCAGGCGGGCGGGCGCCCGGCGTTCGAGGCGCGACTGGTGCTCGCGGCGACGCTCTCCCCCTCCTACGGCATCTACTCCGGATTCGAGCAGTGCGAGAACGTGCCCGTGCGACCGGGCTCCGAGGAGTACCTCAACTCGGAGAAGTACGAGCTGAAGAAGCGGAAGCTCGACGGGCCGCTGCTGCCGCTCGTGGCCAAGCTCAACGCCGTGCGGCGGGAGAACCCTGCGCTCCAGTGGCTCGATCCGCTCACGATCCTCGAGACCGAGAACGAGCGGCTCTTCGCCTTCCTCAAGCGTCGCGGAGAGAACACCGTCGTCACCGTCGTCAACCTCGATCCCGCGGCGACGCAGGTCGGCGTCTGCGTCGTGCCCGTCTCGACGGGGCTACCGCCGGCGTACGCGGTGCGCGACCTGCTCACCGACGAGAAGTGGACCTGGCGGATCGGCCGCAACTACGTCAAGCTCGGCCCCGGCCAGTGCCACGTGCTAAGGATCGGCTCCTGATGTCCGAGCAATGGTTCGAGCGGGATCCGCTCTGGTTCAAGCGGGCGGTCTTCTACGAGATCCACATCCGCGGGTTCTTCGACGGGAACGACGACGGCTCGGGCGACTTCCGCGGGCTGATCGACAAGCTCGACTATCTCGAGTGGCTCGGCGTCGACTGCCTGTGGCTGCTCCCGATGTACGAGTCGCCGCTGCGCGACGGCGGCTACGACATCTCGAACTTCTTCCAGCTCCACCCGGACTACGGCTCCGTGGACGACTTCCGGGAGTTCGTCGAGCAGGCGCACCAGCGCGGCATGCGCGTGATCGCCGACCTCGTGATGAACCACACCTCCGCCGACCATCCGTGGTTCGTGGAGTCGCGAGGCGATCAGGTCAACCCCAAGAGCGACTGGTACGTCTGGTCGGATACCGACGAGCGCTATCCCGAGGCGCGCGTCATCTTCATCGACGCCGAGCCCTCCAACTGGACGCTCGACCAGCTGCGCGGTGAGTACTACTGGCACCGCTTCTTCCACCACCAGCCGGATCTCAACTACGACAACCCGGCGGTGCAGGAGGCGATGCTCGAGGTGCTGCGCTTCTGGCTCGACCTCGGCATCGACGGCTTCCGGCTCGACGCCGTGCCGTATCTCTTCGAGCGGGACGGGACGAACGGCGAGAACCTGCCCGAGACACACGCGTACCTGAAGCGGGTCCGGGCCGAGGTCGACGCGCGCTACCCCGACCGGCTGCTGCTCGCCGAGGCGAACCAGTGGCCCGAGGACGTCGTCGACTACTTCGGCGACGGCGACGAGTGCCAGATGTGCTTCCACTTCCCGGTCATGCCGCGGATGTTCATGTCCCTGCGGCGCGAGGACGCGACGCCGATCTACGAGATCCTCGACCGGACGCCGACGATCCCCGCCAACTGCCAGTGGGGCCTCTTCCTCCGCAACCACGACGAGCTGACCCTCGAGATGGTCACCGACGAGGAGCGCGACTACATGTACTCCGAGTACGCGAAGGACCCGCGGATGAAGCTCAACCTCGGCATCCGCCGCCGCCTCGCGCCGCTCCTCGACGCCGGCCGCGACGAGGCAGAGCTCCTGCACGCGATCCTCTTCTCGCTGCCTGGTTCACCGGTGCTCTATTACGGGGACGAGATCGGCATGGGCGACAACGTCTACCTCGGCGACCGGGACGGCGTGCGCACGCCGATGCAGTGGTCCGGCGACCGCAACGCCGGCTTCTCGCGCGCCGACTGGGCCCAGCTCTACCTCCAGCCGCTCATGGATCCCGTCTACGGCTTCCAGGCCGTCAACGTCGAGGCCCAGCTGCGTACGCCGAACTCGCTGCTGCGCTGGATGCAGCGCTTCATCGCGCTGCGCAAGGAGCATCCCGTCTTCGGGCTCGGGACGTACGAGCCGCTGCGCGCCGAGAACACGCGGATCTTCGCCCACATGCGGTCGTGGGAGGACGACGTAGTCCTGTGCGTGCACAACCTGGCGCGCTCGGCGCAGGCCGTGCAGCTCGACCTGTCGGCCTACGCCGGGATGGTCCCTGTGGAGATGCTCGGTCGCACGGCCTTCCCGCCGATCGGCGAGCTGCCCTACCTCCTGACCCTCGCCCCACGCGGATTCTTCTGGTTCCAGCTCCGGCCGGAAGAACAGCCCGAGGTGTGATGGACGAACAGTCGCTGATCGAGCACGTCACCCGGCAGCGCTGGTACGGCGCGAAGTCGCGAACGGTCTCGCACTCGGAGGTGCTCGACACCGTCACGATCCGCCACGCCGAGCCGCAGCTGGCGCTCGCCCTCGTCGAGATGCGCTTCGACACGGGCGCCCACGACATCTACCAGCTACTCGTCTCGGCCGGTGCCGAGGGCATTCCCGCCGACGGCCTCGCCGAGGACGCGGGGATCGCGCGGGAGATCGTCAGCGCGATGCGCGCCGGCGTGACGCTCCAGGGGTCCGAGGGCGTGGCCGAGTTCACCCCGGCCGACGACTTCTCCGCGCTCGGTCGCGAGCTCGGAGCCGCGCGGCTCGTCTCCTCCGAGCAGTCGAACAGCTCGGTCGTCTTCGACGACGGGCTCATCCTCAAGGTCTTCCGCAGGCTCGAGCCCGGAATCAACCCGGAGCTCGAGATGCTTCGCTTCCTCACCGAGCACGGCTTCCGCAACATCCCGGCGCTCGGCGGCTGGTACGCGTACTCCGGCGGTCCGCTGACGGCGACGCTCGGGCTCCTGCAGGAGTACATCGCCGGCGCGATCGGCGGCTGGGAGCTCGCGCTCGGCGAGATCGCCTCGGCACCCGAGAGCTTCCTCGACCGGCTCGGACGGCTCGGCGAGGTGACCGCAAACATGCACTCCGCGCTCGGCGCCGACGCCAACGACGCAGCGTTCGCTCCCGAGGAGCCGAGCGTCGAGTCGCTCGGGCTGCTGACGGCGACGGTCGACGAGGAGATCGCGCGGGTCTTCCTCTCGCTCCCCGCCGACGACGAGCGACTCGGGCCGATCCTCGGCCGCGGCGAGGAGGTCCGCGAGCAGCTGCGCCTGCTCACCCATGCCGGCTCGAGCGGCCGCGTGATCCGCACCCACGGCGACTACCACCTCGGCCAGACCCTCTGGCGCGGGAAGGACTGGATCATCCTCGACTTCGAGGGCGAGCCGGCGCGCACGCTCGTGGAGCGCCGCCGCAAGCGGTCGCCGCTGCGGGACGTCGCCGGGATGCTCCGCTCGTTCGCCTACGCCGCGACTGCGGCCGAGCTCACGCGGAACGCCAGCGTGCCGGCGGACTGGGAAGAGCGGGCACGAGAGCGGTTCCTCGAGAGCTATCTCGAGACGGTCGACGCGACGCTGCTGCCGCCGGGCGAGGCCGCGATCGACCGCCTGCTCGCCGTGTTCGAGCTCGAGAAGGCGGTGTACGAGCTCCGCTACGAGCTCGACAACCGCCCGGACTGGGTCGGAATCCCGGTCGCGGGTATCGAGCGGCTCATGCACCAGGCCGCGGAAGCGCTGTGACCGTCGAGCTCGGAGCCAACCCGCACGGCGTTCTCGGCGCCCACGAAGCGGAGGACGGCGGCGTCGTCGTGCGCACGCTCCGGCCCGAGGCGAAGGCTGTGCGCATCCAGCCTGCCCATGACAAGGCAGCAGCGGTCGAGGCCGAGCTGAAGGACCCGGCCGGCCTCTGGGAGGCGCTGCTGCCCACGGCGCGGCTGCCGCTCGAGTACGAGCTCGAGGTCGAGTACCCGGACGGCAACTCGTTCACCGTCCGCGATCCGTACTCGTTCCTGCCGACGCTCGGCGAGCTCGACCTCCACCTCGCCATGGAGGGCCGCCACGAGCAGCTGTACGAGCGGCTCGGCGCGCACGTCCGCGAGCTCGACGGAGTGGTCGGCACCGCCTTCGCGGTCTGGGCTCCGAACGCCCGCTCCGTCTCGGTCGTCGGCGACTTCAACTCCTGGGACGGGCGCCTGCACCCGATGCGCTCGCTCGGCGAGTCCGGGATCTGGGAGCTGTTCGTCCCCGGCGTCGGCGAGGGCGCGAAGTACAAGTTCGAGCTCCGGACGCAGGAGGGACGGCTGCGCCTGAAGAGCGACCCGCTGGCCTTCCACACCGAGGTGCCGCCGGCCAACGCGTCGGTCGTCTGGGAGGCGAAGCACGTCTGGCGCGACGAGGAGTGGCTCGAGCGCCGGGCGGCCGGCGACCCGCTGCGCGGGCCGATGTCGGTGTACGAGGTCCATCTCGGCTCCTGGCGCCGCAACCCGCTCGAGGACAACCGCCCGCTGAGCTACCGCGAGCTCGCGGACGAGCTCGCCGACTACGTCTCGGACCTCGGCTTCACGCACGTCGAGCTGCTGCCGGTGATGGAGCATCCCTTCTCCGGCTCGTGGGGCTACCAGGTGACCGGCTACTACGCGCCGACGTCGCGCTTCGGCACACCCGACGACTTCCGCGACCTCGTCGACCGCCTCCACCAGCGCGGCATCGGCGTGATCCTCGACTGGGTGCCCGCCCACTTCCCGCGCGACGACTGGGCGCTCGCCACCTTCGACGGGACGCACCTGTACGAGCACGCCGACCCGCGCCGGGGCTCGCATCCCGACTGGGGCACGCTCGTCTTCAACCTCGGGCGGACGGAGGTGCGGAACTTCCTGCTCGCGAACGCGCTCTACTGGCTGCAGGAGCACCACGCCGACGGGATCCGCGTCGACGCCGTCGCCTCGATGCTCTACCTCGACTACTCGCGCAAGGCCGGCGAGTGGGTGCCGAACCCGTTCGGCGGCAACGAGGACCTCGAGTCGGTCGCCTTCCTCAAGGAGCTGAACGAGACGCTGTACGCGCGGAACGCGGGCGTGATCTCGGCGGCGGAGGAGTCGACGGCCTGGCCCGGCGTCTCACGGCCGACGTACCTCGGCGGCCTCGGCTTCGGCTGCAAATGGAACCTGGGCTGGATGCACGACACGCTCACGTACTTCCAGAAGGATCCGGTCTACCGCAGCTTCCACCACCACACGCTGACGTTCTCGCTCATGTACGCGTTCAGCGAGAACTTCGTGCTGCCGCTCTCGCACGACGAGGTCGTGCACGGGAAACGGTCGCTGCTCGACAAGATGCCCGGCGACCGCTGGCAGAAGTTCGCCAACCTCCGCGCGCTCTACGCGTACATGTGGGCCCATCCCGGCAAGAAACTCCTGTTCATGGGCGGCGAGCTCGGCGAGTGGGAGGAGTGGAACGCCGAGGGCTCGCTCCACTGGAACCTGCTCGAGTCCGCCGAGCACGCGGGAATTCAGTCGTTGGTACGCGACCTCAACCGCGTCTACCGCTCGACCCCGGCGCTCTGGGAGCTCGACTTCGACCCGGCCGGTTTCCGCTGGCTCGAGGCGAACGACGCCGCGCACAACGTCCTCGCGTTCGCGCGGGTCGGCGAGGACGACGCGCCGCCGCTCGTCTGCGTCCTCAACCTCTCGCCGGTGCCGCGCCACGCCTACCGCGTCGGGATGCCCGTGTGCTGCCGCTGGCGCGAGGTGCTGAACACCGACTCGGGGTTCTACGGCGGCAGCGGCGTCGGCAACCTCGGCGGCGTCGAGGCGGAGGCGGTGCCGTGGCACGAGCAGCCATTCTCGGCCACGCTGACGTTGCCGCCGCTCGGCGGCGTCTGGCTCGTTCCCGACGTAAGGAGGACTCGTCGGACTAGGGCACGCGACCGGCGACGGGGACGATGTGGCCAGGCAGGCGCGATCGCGACACGGTCCGACACAACCTCGACCTGCTCGAGACGTGATCACCGACGTGGATGCCGTGCGGGCGCACGCCGGTCGGCGTCTCCCTGCTCGGTTAGGGGAGTCGTCGCGGCCGATGGAGGTCTGGCCGGGACGCCCGTTTCCGCTCGGTGCGGCGTGGGACGGCGAGGGGACGAACTTCTCGCTCTTCTCGGAGCACGCCGAGCGGGTCGAGCTGTGCCTGTTCGACGGCGAGCGCGAGACGCGCGTCGAGCTGCAGGACGTCGCGGCGCACAACTGGCACTGCTACCTCCCCGGCGTCGCGCCCGGGCGACGCTACGGGTATCGCGTCCACGGGCCGTACGACCCGGCGGCCGGGCACCGCTTCAACCCGAACAAGCTCCTGATCGACCCGTACGCGAAGGCGATCGAGGGGCCGATCGAGTGGGACCGGGCCAACGTCCTCCCCTACGTCCCGGGCCCCGCCGAGGACGCCGACCTCGAGCTCGACGACGAGGACGACGCCGACGCGATCCCCAAGTGCGTCGTGATCGACCCCGCCTTCGACTGGGAGGACGACCGGCCGCCCGAGATCCCGTGGAGCGACACCGTCATCTACGAAACGCACGTGAAGGGATTCACGCAGCGCCATCCCGAGGTCCGCAACGACCTGCGCGGCACGTACGCCGGCCTCGCCTCGGAGCCGGCGCTCGCCTACTTCCGCGAGCTCGGCGTCACGGCGGTCGAGCTGCTGCCGATCCACCACATCGCCGACGAAGGGTTCCTCCACGACCGCGGCCTGACGAACTACTGGGGCTACTCCTCGATCGGCTACCTCGCGCCGCACGCGCTGTACGCAGCGACCGGCACGAGCGGCGAGCAGGTGCGCGAGTTCAAGGGGATGGTGAAGGCGCTGCACGGGGCGGGGATCGAGGTGATCCTCGACGTCGTCTACAACCACACCGCCGAGGGAAACCACCTCGGGCCGATGCTGTCCTTCCGCGGGCTCGACAACCGGAGCTACTACCGGCTGATGCCGGACGCCCCTCGCTTCTACATGGACTTCACGGGCACCGGCAACTCGCTCAACCCCGTGCACCCCTCCGTCCTGCGGCTGATCATGGACTCGCTGCGCTACTGGGTGCTCGAGTGCCGCGTCGACGGCTTCCGCTTCGACCTCGCCTCGGCGCTCGCGCGAGAGTTCTACGACGTCGACCGGCTCTCGGCCTTCTTCGACACGATCCACCAGGACCCCGTGCTTTCGCAGGTCAAGCTGATCGCGGAGCCATGGGACGTCGGGCCGGGCGGCTACCAGGTCGGCAACTTCCCGGTGCTCTGGGCCGAGTGGAACGGGAAGTACCGCGACTCGGTACGCGACTTCTGGCGCGGCCAGGGCAACGTGGGCGAGTTCGCGCAGCGCTTCACCGGCTCGGCCGACCTGTACGAGGCGAGCAGCCGCGACCTCGCGTCGATCAACTTCGTCACCGCCCACGACGGCTTCACGCTGCGCGACCTCGTCTCGTACAACGACAAGTGCAACGAGGCGAACCTCGAGGACAACCGCGACGGCACCGACGACAACCGCTCGTGGAACCTCGGCGCCGAGGGGCCGACCGGCGACCCGGCCGTGCTCGCCCTGCGCGCCCGCCAGCAGCGGAACTTCCTCGCGACGCTGCTCCTCTCCCAGGGCGTGCCGATGCTGCTCGGCGGCGACGAGCTCGGACGGACGCAGGGCGGCAACAACAACGCCTGGTGCCAGGACAACGAGATCTCGTGGTTCGACTGGAATGCCGCGGACGAAGAGCTGCTCGAGTTTGCGCGGCGCGTGATCGCGCTGCGGCGCGAGCATCCCGTCTTCCGGCGGACCTCGTTCCTCAGCGGCAAGGCCGGCGAAAGCGGTCTGCCGGACGCGTGGTGGTTCCGGCCGGACGGACGGCGGATGACGCAGCGCGACTGGACGAGCCCCGAGACGCGCACGTTGGGCGTCTTCCTCAACGGCCGGGAGATCCACGAGCGGACGCCGCGTGGCGAACCGATCTTCGACGACTCGTTCCTGCTCGTCTTCAACGCGCACTCCGAGCCGACGGTCTTTACGCTGCCGACTCGGCGCTTCGGCTCGCGGTGGCAGGTCGCGCTCGCGACCGGCGAGGCGCCGGGCGCGCCGCTCGGCGCGCGGGCGCTCGTCGCCGTGGACGCCCACTCCCTGGCCCTGCTTCGGCGAGACTGAGCCGATGCGCATCTACCTCGCCGCGTCGATGTTCACGCCGTACGAGCGGGCGTTTCTCGACGACTGCGCCGCGCGGTTGCGAGCGGAGGGCTTCGAGGTCTTCGTGCCGCACGAGCAGGGGCTCTCCGGGCGCGACGCGACTGCGGAGAGGATCTTCGCCGTGGATGCCGCGGGAGTCGAGTCGGCGGACGCAATGCTCGCCGTCCTCGACGGGCCGTCGATCGACGACGGCACCGCCTGTGAGATCGGCCTCTTTCACGGCCTGAAGCAGAGAGGTCCGGAGCGCAAGGGGGTCGTCGGCCTGCTCACCGACCTACGCGCCGAGCGGCAGGGCGAGCACGCGCTGAACCTCTTCGTCCGCGGCTGCATCGACGCGAGCGGCGGCGCAGTCGTCGGGTCGCTCGACGACGCCCTCGCGATCCTCCACCGCTGGCGCGTCGAGTAGCGATTCCGCCCTACCAGCCGCTCAGCCCGGCGCCTTCACCGCAGGGGATCCGGGAAGACACCGGGCCGGGCTGGCCGCGGCTCGCCGAGGTGGCCGAGCCGGGAGGGGTTCGATGCAATTCGCATCGAACCACGACTTGATGAAAAAGATCTAAGAACGAGCTATTGCTTCGAGCCGACTCCGGAGCGGGCGGCCCCGTTCAGGCTGAGGCGAACGATCGCGCCTCCGTCCTGGGCGTTTTCGGCTGCGACCGCACCGCCGTGGGCCTCGGCCACCTCGCGCACGATCGCGAGCCCGAGCCCGGCGCCGGGCATCGACCGGGCCGCCGCGGAGCGATAGAAGCGCTCGAAGACGAGCGGCCGGTCCTCGTCGGCGAAGCCCGGCCCGTGGTCGCGCACGCGCAGCTCGCCCCCGGCGAGCGAGATCTCGACCGAGCCCCCGTCCCCGCTCCACTTGCCGGCGTTCTCGAGCAGGTTCCAGACGGCGCGCTCCATCCGCTCGCGGTACCCGTCGACGACGGTCGGCTCGATCCGGTCGGCCTCCCACTCGACCGCGGGAAATCGGGCGCGCGCACGTTCGAGCGAGTCCTCGACGAGCTCGTCGAACGGGAACTGCGCCTTCTCGACCTGTGCACCGCCACGGGCGAGCTCCAGCAGGCCGGCGATGAGCGACCGCATCTCCTGCGACTCGCGGTGGAGATCGTCGAGCAGCATCCGACGCTGCTCCGTGGACAGCTCGACGTCGCCGCCGCGGAGCACGTCGATGTTCGTCTGCAGGCTCGTCAGCGGCGTTCGCAGCTCGTGGGACGCGTCGGCCACGAACCGACGTTGCGTCTCGAGCGACTCCTCGAGCGCGCCGAGCATGGTGTTGAACGACCGGCCGAGAGCAGCGAGCTCGTCGTGGCCACCTTCCGGAACCCGCTCACTCGGCTCGCCCGTCTGAGCGATGCGCTCCGCGGCCGCGGTGAGGCGGCGCACCGGAGCGAGCGACGCGTTCGCGAGTAGCCGCGCCGCCACCGCAGCGACGGCGATGCCTCCGAGCGATACGAGGATGAGGACAAGCCGCAGCCGCGCGAGGTCGCGACTGATGTAGCCGATGTCCCGGGCGACGAGCACGGCCCCACCCGTGTCGATCGGCAGCACGCGCTCTCGCATGTGGAGCACGACCGTCCGACCCGTTCTCCGCTCCTTGGCGCCGAGATTCGTGTTGCGGAAGAACCCGGGCGTCCGGCCCTCGGCGACCGCACGGATCTGCCCGTCGATGGGCAGCGGTGCGCTGTTCGCGGTCGTGCTTCCGTCCGGCAGGACGATCTCAATGTAGTCCTGCTGGTACGGATTGAAGCCTTCGAAGTTCTCCGACGGGTTGTGAGCGTGTTGCGTGAGCTCCGCGTCCACCTGCGAGTAGAGCTGATGCCGCATCAGGAAATAGGTCGCGGTCGACGCGAGCGCCACCACGACGGCGACGACGCCGGCGGCGACGAGCGTGAGGCGGACGCGAAGGGTCACGGCTCGCGCAGCACGTAGCCCGTGCCGCGGACGGTATGGATCAGGCGCGACTCGTCCTCGGCCTCCGTCTTGCGGCGGAGATAGCCGACGTAGACGTCGAGCGCGTTCGAGGAGTGGCTGAAGTCGTAGCCCCAGACGCGCTCGTAGATGAGCGAGCGCGGCAGCACCTGGCGTGGGTTGCGCATGAACAGCTCGAGCAGGTGCGCCTCGGTCGTGGTCAGCTCGAAGCGGCGGCCGCCGCGGCGCGCGTCCATCGAGCCCAGGTCGAGGCTCAGGTCGGCGAACCGGAGCACAGCGCCCGGCTCCTCCGGCTTGGAGCGGCGCAGGAGCGCGCGCAGGCGCGCGAGGAGCTCCTCGAGGTCGTACGGCTTGGGGAGATAGTCGTCGGCGCCGGCGTCGAGCCCTTCCACCCGGTCGCCGACGGCGTCGCGCGCGGTGAGCAGGAGGATCGGGATGCGGTTCCCCTGCCGGCGCAGGCGGCGCGTCACGTCGAGCCCGTCGATCCCGGGCATCATCACGTCGAGGACGGCAGCGTCGGGCGTCCGCGAGTCGACGGCCGTCAGCGCCGTGTCTCCGTCGGACGCGAGCGCGACCTCGTAGCCGTGCAGCTGCAGGGCGCGCTCGAGCGCCTCGCGCACCGCGCGGTCGTCGTCTGCCACCAGAACGAGCATTTCGTCTCTAAGTTTGCCGCGCGACGTGAGACGGCGCTAAGCGGCCGGCAGGTCGACCACGAAAGCGGCGCCCTCACCGGGCTGCGAGCGAACGGTGAGGCTGCCCCCCATGCGGGAGACGAGCTCGCGCGAGATGAACAGTCCGAGGCCGCTGCCGCCCACGCCACGCGTGAGCGCCGGGTCGAGCCGGTAGAACTTCTCGAAGATCCGCTCGTGCTCGCCCGGAGGGACGCCGAGCCCCCGATCGCGGACGGTCAGCCGGACGCGGCCCTGGCTCCCGGCGAGCTCGACCACGACGTCCCCGCCGTCCGGCGAGTACTTGATCGCGTTGTCGAGCAGGTTCATGAGCACCTGACGGAGCTTGTCCTCGTCGGCCAGCGCGACCGCGCGGGCTCCGTTCTGCTCGAGCCGCAACTCGATCTGCTCAGGCGTGCGCAGGCGCGTCGAGTCGAGCACGCTCTCGGCGAGCGGTCGCAGGTCGGTAGCCGCGGTCGTGACGTCCACCCGCCCCTCCTCGAGCTGGCCGGCGAGCAGGATCTGGGAGACGATCGCCGTCAACCGCTCGGTCTCGCTCACGATGATCTCGAGGAAGCGGTCGTGCTGCTCGGCCGGGATCTCGATGTCGGTCCGGCGCAGCGTGCGGGCCGCTCCGTAGACCGCGGCGAGCGGCGTCCGCAGCTCGTGCGACGCGGTCGCGACGAAGTCGCTCCGCGCCTGCTCGAGGGCCTGCTCGTCGCTGACATCCCGCAAGGCGTAGACGACGCCCTCGTCGAAGGCGACTGCTGTCACCGCGACCCAGCGATCGCCGCCCGCCGCCGTCTCGATCGGGAGGGTCACCGGCCGCGCGCGCCGGGGCGCATCGGCAGCGGCGAGCTCCGTCAGCCGGGTCAGCTCCTCCCACGCGGGCACGACCTCGGCCGGACGGCGTCCGGCCGCGTCCGCCTCCCGGACACCGGTGATCGCGGCGGCGGCCGCATTCCAGAAGCGCACCCGGCCTTCGCGGTCGAGCAGGACGACTCCGTCGCCGACGTAGGCCAGGGCTAGCGTGGCCTCGGCGCGGCGCTCGGCCTCCCGGTACAGGCGCGCGTTCTCGACCGCGATCGCGGCGCGCGCGGCGAGCTCCTGCGCGAGCTCGAACTCGGAGTCCTCGAGCTCCCTCGACTCCGCGACCAGCGTGAGCGCGCCGAACGTGCGCTCGCCCGAGCGGAGCGGCACGGTGATCGCGCTACGAATCGAGAGCTCCTCCAGCGCCCGGGCGGCGTTGGGGTCGCGCCGTACGGCCTCCTCCAGCAGCTCCGGCGGGACCTCGCGCAGAAAGACCGGCTCGGCGGTGCGAATCACCTGTGCGGTCAGGTCAAACTCGTCGTCGATCCGGACGATGCGGGAGGTGTCCCGCATCGCCTCGGCCCAGCGCCTCCGCTCGGGATCCTGGTGGGCGACGACGACCTGCTCGATCTCACCCGTCTCCTCGACGAGCATCGAGATCGCGCACCAGTCGGCGAGCAGCGGCACCGCGAGCTCGGTGATGCGCTCGAGCGTCCGGTCGAGCTCGAGCGACGAGGTGAGCAGCGCGGTGGCCTCGCCGAGGAACGCAAGCCGCTCGCGCAGGGTGCGCTCGGCGGCCGAGAACCGGGCGCGCTCGAGGGCGAGCGCCGCCTGCCGGCCGAGCGCGATCTTCAGCGCCCGGCGCTCGGGAGGGAACTCCTGGTCGGTCGAGAACGAGAAGACGAGCCCGCCGATCGTGCCGCGCTCGCCGACGAGCGGGACGCAGACGAGCCCATGCCCCGGCTGCGAGCGGTCGATCAGCTCCGGATAGCGTTCGTCCCGCTCCGCCTCCGAGCGGATGAACACGCCCTCCCCGGTGCGCACGGCCTCCGAGAGCGGGAACTCCCCGCTGACGGGGAAGCGGCGGAACGGCTCGATGTAGCGCAGGTCGTACCCGCGCGACGCGATCACCTCGAGCCAGTCGCCGTCCTCGCTCAGTGTCGCGATCAGCCCGCCGCGGGCCTCGGCCGCCCGCACGCCCTCCGTGAGGACGGCGTCGAGGACCTCCTGCGGCGTATGGGCGGTCGCGAGCGCATCCGCGACGCCCTGCAGCCGGGTCGCCGCGTCGAGCGCCAGCTCGCTCTCGCGCACGGCGCGCTCGGCCCGCTCGCGCGCCGTCCGCTCGCGTCCGAGCACCTCGCTGCCGAACAGCGCCGCCACGATGAACACGGCCAGAGCGGTCGCTCCCTCCGCGTTGACCTGGTTGCGGTCGTAGCGCGACGCGAAGTAGTGGAAGAACGGAAAGGCGGAGGCGGCGACCGCGACGAACCCCCCGATCCGCCCGCCGACGGCGGTGGCGAGGATGATCGCGACGACGTAGAGCAGGCCGGGAACGACGGTGCGAACGCTCGTGAAGGCGAGCAGGGTGACGAGCGCCGGCGCGCCGAGCGCAACCGCCATGGCCTTGCCCCAGTGAACCGTGCGGTGCGGCCGCCGGCCCGCTCTCGCTAGGCCCGGCGGAGCTGCGTCGGAGATCACCCGTGCTCCGACAACTCGCGGTTGAGTTGCTCGCGCTCTCCCCTTGCGACTCGCTCGAGCACGTCCCGCACGGTGCCGGCGAGCTCGAGCGGGTCGAACGGCTTGACGACGTAGCCGACCGCGCCGAGCTCCCGGGCGCGCAGCCGGTCCTCGGACGCTGCGCGAGCCGAGAGGAAGACGACCGGAATCTCCCGCGTCTCGTCGTCTCCGGCCAACTGCTCCGCGACGTGCCAGCCGTCGGCGCCGGGCATCATCACGTCGAGCAGCACGACCGACGGGTGCGCCCGCCGCACCACCTCGAGTGCCTCGACTCCGTCTGCCGCCTCGGTCACCGCGAGCCCGTCGCCTTCGAGGTTCACGCGGCAGATCGTGCGGATCGCCCGCTCGTCGTCGACGAGGAGCACCAGCGGCGGGGTCTCTTCCGGCGTGCCGCCGCAGCTGCCGCCGCCTGGATCCGGGCGATGCCGGACGCGGCTCCGCCACGTGCCGCGCACGAGATGCTCGGGTCGGTGCGCCCGCGACGCACGGAGAGCTTCAGACCTCTTCGACCCCGTTCGCTGTACCGCAGGCACGGCTCCCCCCCGAGTATCGCGTGGAGGCAAGTCTGCCGAAACCGGGGCCGTTCCGCTAGCTCTGGTGCTCGCGATTCCAGTCGTCCGCCAGCTCGCGGAGACCCGGCCCGCGAACCCGGATCGCGTCGCGTGCATGCAGCCGCATCCGGCCGGCGAAATCACGGTCGCCCGCCCGCAGCACCGCGCGCGCCGCGTACTGGGCGCCCGTGCAGAGCGCGGCGACGCGAACGCCGGGGGCGGAGTGATGCTTGCGCCAGTAGCGGTGCCGGCCGCGCCACATCTCGTTGATCCGGCGCTCGGGGATCCCCGCGCTGAACTGCGACTCGTGGTGCACGACGGTGACCTGCGGGAAGTACTGCGTCCGCCAGCCCGCACGCCGCAGGCGACGCGCCAGATCCGTCTCCTCGGAGTAGATGAAGAACTCCTCGTCGAAGAGGCCGACCTCGTCGAGCGCCTCGCGGCGGAGGAGCAGCGCGGCGGCCATGGCCCAGTCGACGTCGCGGGTCTCGGCGCCTCCCGACTGGAGGATGCCCGCGCGGCCGAGCGTGAGCAGGCCGAGCGCGGAGATCGCCGGCGTCGGGAAGCGCCAGGCCGAGGACTGCGCCCGTCCGTCGGGATAGACGAGCCTCGGCCCGAGCGCCGCGACGCGCCGGTTCGCATCGAGGTACTCGACCATCCGCCCGAAACCCCAGTCCTCGCTCGTCGTGTCCTCGTTGAGCACGAAGACGTAGCGGCCGGTCGTGGCGCGGATCACGGAGTTGTGGTTCGCGCCGAAACCCGCCCGGTGCCGCTGCTCGATCACGCTGACGGCGGGGAAGCGCTCACGGACGGCCGCGGCGGAGCCGTCCTCCGACGCGTTGTCGAGCACGACGATCTCCACATCGGTCCCCTGCAGCGACTCGAGGCAGGCGAGCAGCAGCTCGCGCGAGTTCGTGTTGACGAGGGAGACGGAGACGTCCGGGACGGAACTCAACGCGCGAGGCCGCGCGCGACGAGCGCCTCGCGGGCGGCGTCCACCGCGTCCACCGCCTCCTGCCCTTCGAGCCAGGCGAGCAGGTCCCGCATCCCGTCCTCGAACACGATCTCCGAGCGGAACCCGAGCCGCTCCTCGGCCAGCCGCGTGTCGGCGAAGCAGTGCCGGATGTCGCCGGCGCGGTACTGCGCGACGACCTCGGGCTCGATCTCCTTGTCCAGCCCGGCGGCGATCGTGCGCGCCACCTCGACGATCGACGTCGCCCGGCCGGTGCCGAGGTTCAGCGTGCTGCCGTCGGCACCGTCCGTGGTCAGCGTGAGCGCGCAGCCGCGCACGAGATCGCGCACGTCGATGAAGTCCCGCGTCTGGTTCCCGTCCTCGAACACCACCGGGCGGTGGTCGTTGAGCAGGCGCGAGGAGAAGATCGCCGCCACGCCCGTGTAGGGGTTGGAGAGTGCCTGTCGTTCGCCGTAGACGTTGAAGAAGCGAAGCGCGACGGCCGGGATGCCGTACGCGGCGCCGACGGAGAGGAACAGCTCCTCGTGGTCGCGCTTGTTCACGGCGTAGACGGAGGTCGGGCGCAGGGGCTTCGTCTCGGCGGTCGGCTCGGGCTCCAGCGGGCCGCCGTCGTCGGCCGCCGGCTCCCACTGCTTCGCCGCGAGCTGGCTCTCGGGCCGCAGCCCCGGGGCGATCCCCGCCTCACCCGTCCGTGGATTTCGGTACTGCCCCTCGCCGTAGATCGACATCGACGAGGCCACCACGAGCTTGCGGATCGCGGCGCGCCGCTCGACGACCTCCTCGAGCACCACCGCGGCGCCGATCGCGTTGACCGACGTGTAGCGCTCGATCTCGTACATCGACTGGCCGACACCGACGGCGGCGGCGAAGTGGTACACGGCGTCGACCCCCTCGAGCGCCCGGCCGACGGCCTCGTGGTCGCGGACGTCTCCGACCTGGAGCTCGACCGCCGGGTCGAGATAGCCGGGACGTTGCCCGCCCACGTGCACCTGCGGATCGAGGCTGTCGAGCGCCCGCACGTCGTGCCCTTCCGCGAGCAGCCGGTCGGCCAGGTGCGAGCCGATGAAACCGGCTCCGCCCGTGATCAGGACGCGCATCGGGGCTGGAGGCTAGCAGCGCGGGCGCGCGGGGCCGCTTCCTAGACTGCGGCCATGCGGAGTCGCCGCCGGGCCGTTCTCCGCTTCGCGCTCGGCCTCGCGCTCGCCGCCATCGTCTTTGCCGAGGTCGTGCCGCGCATCGCGAGCTACGGGAGCGTCGCGCACCGGCTCGCGACCGTCTCCCTGCCGTGGGCTCTGGGGCTCGCGGCGGCAGCACTGCTCGACATCGTGACCACCGCGCTGCCGTGGCGGGCGGTTCTGCCGCAGCTCTCGTTCATCGGAGCGCTCGCCTTCACGCAGGCCTCGACGGCGCTGACGACCCTGCTGCCCGGAGGCGCTCCCCTCGGGATGGCGCTCTCGTTCGCCTTCCTGCGCAGACTGCGTGTCGATCGAGGAGCCGCCGGCTTCGCCGTCGCGGTGACGGGGATCTGGAGCCAGGTGATGATCCTCGTCTACCCGCTCATCGGCGCCATCCTCGTCTTCGCCACCGGCGAGCTGTCGGGCACGACGGCCGCGATCGCCGGTGTGAGCGCCGCCGTCGGCGCGCTGATCGTCGGGCTCGCGGTGGCGGCGCTGCGCAGCCCGGGAGCCGCCCGCTGGCTCGGCGACACCGCCGCGCGCGCAGGAGCCTGGGTCGCCGGGCTCTTCCACCGCAACCCGCCCGGCTGGAGCGGCGAAGCCCTCGTGGAGCTGCGGGAGGAACGGCTCGTCCTGCTGCGGCGGCGCTGGGGGTGGCTGACCGCGGCGACGCTCGCCAACCAGCTGACCGCGTATCTCGTGTTCGAGCTGTCCCTCCGGGCGGTGGGAGTTTCCGTCGCGACCGTGCCGCCGAGCGAGGCGTTCCTCGCGTGGGCCATCGGCCGCGTGATCAGCTCACTGCCCCTCACTCCCGGCGGAGTGGGCGTCGTGGAGCTGGGGATGATCGGCACGCTCGTCGGCTTCGGCGCCTCGGGTGCGCACGTGGTCGCCGCGGTGCTGCTCTATCGCGGCGTGATCGTCCTGCCGACGCTCGTCGTCGGCCTCGCCTCCCTCCCGGTGCTGCGCCGCCTCGCACCGGCCGAGCCCGCCTAGCGCAGAGCTTCGACGACCGTCTCGCGCGGGTCGTCGTAGCGCAGCCGTTCCCGCACCGCCGAAGCGATCCACTCGAGCCGGCGGAAAACGAGCGAACGTCGCCGTTCGGCCTCGAGCCGGTACCGCGTGCGGGCGAAGCGGCGGCCGATGTAGCGCGGCAGCTCGAGCGGCAGGTCGGGGTAGAGGCGACGAAGTGCGAGCTCGAGCGCCGTGTGGTCGAGGACGGCGTCGGCGTACTCCACCGTCTCGCCGGGCAGCGCCTCGAGTACCGCCTCGGCGCGAACGAGCCCCTCGACGAGCGCCCACGGATGCGCGTCGAACACGCTCGCCGCCTGCGCGGGATACAGCCACTGCCGCTTCAGCATCGTGTACGCGACCTCGGCCACGTTGCGGCGCACTTTGAGGACCCTGAAGTCGGCGAGCCCCTCCCAGCCGCCGATCACGAAGGGCTGGACGACGTCCTTGTACGCGAACCCCTGCCTCGACGCGGCGCGGTCGAGATAGCTCGTCATGCTCGCGAAGACCTCAGGGGCCGAGCCGAGGAGGGTGAATCGCTCGTCGGCCGGAGCCCGGCCCTGTAACCGCCGCGGCACACGGTCGCGGTTGAGGATCTCGCCGTCGCTCGTCCACGACGGCTCGGCGAGCCCGACGGCGCGGGCCGCCGCGACATAGAGAAGGCTCGAGAGCGACCGTGGCAGGGAGACGACGAAAAGCGATCGGATCTCGTCCACCCGGCCACCGTACGAAGGTCGAACAAGCTGTTCCTAAGCTGCTCTTAGGAGCTAGATGAGAATGAAAGGCCGCCCCCGGAGACGTCTCCTAGCGGGTCAGAGTCACCTTCCTGAGGCCGACCGGACGGTCGAGATCGAGGCCTCGCAGGCTCGCCAGGCGCATGGCCGCCGTCTGCCCCGGCACCACGGCGGTGAGCGGGCTGAGCCACTCGGGCACGCCCGGCGCGAGCACGAGCCTGGTCTGCGCGCGCCGCAGCACGGCGTGCACGTCCGAGACCGCCACGAGCCGTGCTCCGCGGGCGCGCAGCGGCTGCACGACCTCTTCGACGCTCGGCCGCGCGGGCCCGCTCGGCGCCACCACCACGACCGGCCAGCCCGGCTGGATCGCGGCGATGGGGCCGTGCATCAGGTCGGCGGGCGAGTACGCCTCGGTGACGAGCCCCGAGAGCTCGCGGATCTTGAGCGCGATCTCGAAACCGGTGCCGTAGTTGACACCGCGTGCGACGACCGTCAGCCCGACGGCTTCCCGATACTCCTCGAGCGGCGGCGTGTCGCACAGCGAAAGCTCGATCTGCGCGGCGAGCGCATCCGGCATCCGTGCCAGCTCCTCCCGCGCCGTCCCGTCGTTCCCCAGCTGCGCGAAGAGCAGGGCGACCGCGCCGAGCGAGTTGACGTACGTCTTCGTCGCGGCGACCGCCTGCTCGCGCCCGGCTTCGAGCGGCAGCACGGCATCGGCCGTCCGTGCGAGCGGTGAGTCGACGTCGTTCGTCAGCGCCAGCGTCGGCCGTCCCTGCTCCCTCGCCTCGGCGAGCACCGCGACGACGTCCGGCGAGGCGCCGGATTGCGAGATCCCGATTACGAGCGCGCCGTCGAGGCGCGGCGGCTGGCCGTAGATCGTGTACAGCGAAGGGGTGGCGAACATGACGGGCACGCGATGGGCGCGACCGAGGAGGTACTGCGCGTAGCGCGCGACGTTCGACGAGCTGCCGCGGGAGGCGATCAGCAGGTAGCGGATGTCGCTCCGCCGGAAGAGCCGCGCGGCCGTCCGGGCCGAGTCCGCCTGGCGCTCGAGCAGGCGTGCGAGCGCCTCCGGCTGCTCGCGCAGCTCAGTCTCGAGCCACGACATCGTTCCGTCCCGCACAGAGGACGGTCTGGATCTCGAGCCGGTCGTCGAGGACGACCACGTCGGCCGGCGCTCCGGGCTCGAGGAAGCCGACGTCGGCGCGGGCGAGGAAGCGGGCCGGCACCTCGGTCGCCGCGCCCACCGCCTGCTCGAAGGGCACCCCGAGCGCGTGCAGGTTCCGTACCGCGTCGATCATCGTGAGCACCGAGCCGGCGAGCGTCCCGTCCTCTCGCTTGGGCGCAGCGCCGTCCTCGACCGCCACCTCGACGTCGCCGAGCTGGTACGTGCCGCCGTTGCTGCCGGTCCCGGCGGCCGCCATCGCGTCGGTGACGAGCGCGACGCGGCCCGCCGCGCACGACCAGATGAGCCGCACCGTCTCGTCGGCGAGGTGGTGGCCGTCGACGACCATTCCGATCACGATGCCGGGCCTGGTGAGGGCGGCGCCGGCGATTCCCGGATCGCGGGAACGGAAGGGGCGCATGGCGTTGAAGACGTGCGTGACCCCGCCGACGCCGAGATCGAAGGCGTGGTTGGCTTCCTCGGCGGTCGCGTTCGTGTGTCCCGCCGACACCGCGACGCCGCGCTCGCGCAGCCGCTCGACGAGCGCATCCGCACCGGGCAGCTCGGGGGCGAGCGTCATCTGGGTCACGGCACCCGCGTCGAGGAGCCGGTCGAGCAGCGCGACCTCCGGAGCGCGTAGATGCACGAGCGGATGCGTGCCCGGCCGGTCAGGCGAGAGGAACGGCCCTTCGACGTGCGCGCCGAGAATGCGCGGGCTCACCGCGTTCGTCGGCATCGCGCGCAACGCCTCCACGGTGGACTCTTCCGCCGACGTGATGAACGTCGGCTGGTACGCGGTCACCCCCGCGAGGAGCAGCGCCTCACCGGCCCGGCGATAGTCCTCGCTCGAGGCGGAAAGGAAGTCGACCCCGCCGTACCCGTTCACCTGCAGGTCGACGAAGCCCGGAATCGCCACCCGGCCGCGCGGGCCGCGGGCAAGACCGACGGCGACGATGCGCCCGTCCTCGACGTCGACGTCGCCCGGGATCAGCTCGCCGCGGACGAGAGCGGCCTCGACCCCGAGCTTCACGTTCCCGCCGCCTTCCGCACCGAGCCGTCCGAGGCCTCGAGCCGCGTACGGGCGTCGTCCGCGTCGACGCCGGCCAGCAGCGAGACGAGTGCGACGCGCGCGTCGCCGGCGGCCGCCTGCAGCGCTTCGTCCACCCGCTCCTCCGACGCTCCGCTGGCGAGCACGACGTTGCGGCGCGCCCGGGCACGGAGCTTCTCGTTGACAGGAGTCACGCCGACCATCAGGCCGCCGTAGGTGCGGCCGAGCCGGATCATCGTCACGGTCGAGATCGTGTTGAGGACAAGCTTCTGCGCCGTGCCGGCCTTCAGCCGCGTCGAGCCTGCGATCACCTCGGGCCCAACCACCACCGCAATCTCGTGCTCGGCCAGAGCGGCCGCCTTGCTGGCGCGGGCGCTCGCGACCGCGATCCCGAGCGCCCCCGCCTCGCGGGCGGCTTCGAGTGCCGCGAGGACGAACGGCGTGGAGCCGCTCGCGCTGACGGCGACGACGCAGTCCTCGGGCCGGAGGGGTAGCCCGCGCAGTGCGTTCGTCGCCGCCGCACGATCGTCTTCACCCGCGTCCTGGTCGGCGACGACGGCGAGAACCTCCCCGGGTGACGAGCCGAACGTGGGGCCGCATTCGGCGGCGTCGAGCGCCGCGAGGGCTCCGGAGGAGCCGGCGCCTGCGTAGACGAGCCGGCCGCCGCGGCGCATGCGCTCGACGATCGCGTCGATCGCAGCCGCGAGGGGGGCCCCCGCCTCTGCAACCGCGGCGGGAACCGTCGCATCCTCCTCGTTGAGGAGGCGCACGAGGTCGCGCGTCGAGCGGAGGTCGAGGTCGGCGAGATCCGCCCGCGCGGCTTCCGTCCTCGCGGTCCGAGGCCGAGTGGTGAGCGCCGCGCTCACCGCCTCCCAGACGAGCGGAGAGTCGGGCGTGGCCAGGGACGTCATGTGGCGGCAGGCCTCGTAGCCCCACGTCCAGAGGTCGTCGACGCCCTCCTCGCGCGCGGCCATGATCGCAGCTTCGAGGTCGGGAATGTCCTCGCGGGCGAGCCCGAAGCTCGGTACCCAGAGCTGCGCCGCGACCCCGTGCCGGTCGGCGGTCTCACGCAGCAGGCGGGCGAAGCGGCGCACGAAGGCCTCGGCCGAGCCGTCCCAGTGCTTCCAGTACGGGTCGGTGACGAGCGTGTCCAGGCCGGGAAGCGACGCGACCTCGTTCCAGTCTGCGAGCCCCTGCGTGCCCTCGGTCGAGGGCAGCAGGCAGACGGCGTTCGCCCCGCCGCGCTCGGAGACGTGGGCGAGCATCTCGCGCAGGAAGCCGACGACCGACTCCTCGCGAAAGCGCACGAGGTCGGGCGTGAGCTCGCCCGGAATCGGGCCGCCGAAGCGCTCGGCGCACCGCTCGCAGCGACACGTCCAGCGGGAGGGATCGTCGACGCCGACATGCACCGGCACGACCCACGCAGGCTCGTCCCAGAAGACCGAGTCGACGCCGCACTCGAGCACCCAGTCGGCCCACTCCTTGCAGAAGTCGCGGTACGCGGAGCTGTTGAGACAGGCGGCGGCGACGCGGCGGCCGTCGTCGAGCACCTGGCACTCCTCGGGATGGAACGCGACCCAGCGGCTCTCGGCCTCGCCGCCGAACGTTCGCCCGAGGCCCCACGGGCTCGCCTGGACGGTGAGCCCCGCAGCGTGCGAGATCTCGACGATCTCGGCCATCGTGTCGCGGTAATAGGCGAAGTCGTTCTCGGAGAACGTATGCAACACGCCCGTGTAGCCCCGCGTCGCGAGGTCGGCCATGTCCCGCCGCACGTGACGCGGGATCCGGACACCGAAGTACGAGCTGCCTGCGCGAGCAGCAGAAGTGGTCATGACCACCTCATCCTCTCACGGCGCCCGCGGTAAGGCCGAACGCGATCTTGCGCTGGACGAGCAGGAAGAATATGACGACCGGAATCGCGATCAGCGTGGACGCCGCCATGATCTCGCCCCAGTCGACGAAGCGATTGCCGCCGTAGAGGTTGGCGAGCCAGACCGTGATCGTCTGCTTGTTCCCGGAGCTCAGAATGGTGCTCGCGAAGATGTACTCGTTCCAGCTCGTGATGAACGCGAAGACCGACGTCGCGACGAGCCCGGGCGCGATGAGCGGAAGGAGGATGCGGACGAACGCGCCGACGCGGCTCGAGCCGTCGACCATCGCCGCCTCCTCGAGATCCTTCGGAATTCCGAGGAGGAAGCCGCGCAGGGTCCAGATGCAGAACGGGAGCGCGAACGTGAGGTAGACGACGATGACGCCGGTGAGCTTGTCGACCTGGTTGTGTCTCGCAAGGAGTTTGTAGAGCGGGATGATCAGCCCGGCCTGCGGCAGCATCTGGATCGCGATCACGAGGACGATGAAGAGCTTGCGGCCGCTGAAGCGGTACTTCGCGAGCGCGACGGCGGCGAAGAACGAGAGGGCGAGCGCGATCACAACGGTGGCGACGACCACGATCACGCTGTTCTTGGCGTCGGTCCAGAAGTACGGCCGGTGGACCGCGTCGCTGAAGTGGCTCAGGGTCGGATGCCGCGGAAACCAGGTCGGCGTGAAGCCGTAGATCTGGGTGTTGCTCTTGAACGCGGTCGAGATCATCCAGAAGACCGGGAAGACCAGGACGACGAAGAGGAGCAGGCCGAGGACGTCCCAGCCGAGCCTGCGCGGGAGGCGATTCACGTCACCTCACCCAGTCGCAGCATCCGTCGCACGTAGACGACGCTCATCGCGGCGACGATCAGGAGCATGAGGATCGAGATGGCCGCGCCGATCCCGAACTGGCTCTTCCCGAAACCTTCGACGTAGAGGTAGATACTCATCAGATAGTTGGACGTGTTCTGCTGGCCGGAGCCGATCAGCAGGTACGGCTGCGTGAAGACGCCGAAGTCCCAGATGATCGAGAGGCTCGTGAGGATGAGCAGGACCGGCGTGATCACGGGCATCGTCACGTCCTTGAACACGCGCCACGCACGGGCGCCGTCGATCTGCGCCGCCTCGAGCAGCTCCCGCGGCGCCTGCGAGAGCGCCGCGTAGGTCGTGATCGTGACGAACGGGATCGCCCCCCACACGATGAGGCTCGTCACCATCGCGAGCTGCGACGTCGGCGTCGCGTACCAGTTGTGCTGGAAGTAGTTCCCGATGTGAAGCCGTGTGAGGACGTAGTTGAGGACTCCGTTCTCGCTGTTCGTCATCCAGCTCCAGACCTGGACGGCGACGACCGGCGGCATCGCCCAGGCGAGGACGAGGCCGGCCGTGAGCAGGAGCCGCACCCAGGTCGAGACGCGGAGGAGCAGCAGCGCGATCAGGATCCCGAACACCATCGTCAGCGAGACGTTGGCAATCGTGAAGACGACCGTGCGCTCGAGTGTGTGCCAGAAGACGGGGTCGTGGAGGACCGTCCTGAAGTTGTCCAACCCCGCCGAGCCCGGTTTGCCCGTGATCAGCGCCCGGAGGTCGTACTTCTGGAACGAGATCCGGAACAGGTAGTAGACCGGGTAGCCGAGGATCGCCACGAGCACGAGGACGGCCGGGGCGATGAGGGCATACGGCACCGTCCCGCCGGCGACGCGGCGACGCGTGAGCCGCCGCCGCCGTGACGCTGTGGTCACGGCGGCGGCGGTGGTGAGTGCAGGATCGCTCCCGGCCAGAGGAGCTCCCTCCCTACGACTCGTTGAGGGTCTGAGCGATGTTCGAATCCGCCACCTGCGCGGCCTGCTTGACCGAGAGGTGGTGGGTGAGGATCTGGGCGAGCATCGTCTTCAGGATGTTGCCGTTCTCGACGTCGACCCAGTGCGCGGCCTGTGGCACGAACCAGCTGCGTGCTGCCGCCCGCTCGTTGACGCTCTTGCCGAGCAGGTTGGTCGCATTCGGGATATTGCCCTTCTTCTCGAGCGCGTTCTCGTTCGCCGTGCTCGTGAAGTCGGCGATCCAGGCCTCGGCCTGCGACTTCGAGTTGCTCTGCGCGGGCACCGCGAGATCGGAGCCGCCGAGGAAGCCCGGCATCGGCTTGCCCTTCGTGTGGCTCGGCATCACGAACTGCTTGGTGCGGCTCGTGAAGTCCAGGCGCCCCTTGGCCCCGGTTGCGGTGGTGCAGCACGTGTACCAGGCGGGCCCGTAGTTCGCGGCCGTCCGGCCCTGCGAGAAGACCGTGTACGGGTACGGCGAGGTGCCGTCGAGCGTCGCCGACGACTTCGGCTGCGTGGCTTTGAAGAAGGCCGCGAACCGCTTGAGTCCGGCGACCGACTTCTTCGAAGCGAGCGTGCCGACCCACTTGCCGTGGGACTTCTTGGCGATCGAGCCGCCGTAGTCGTAGACGAAGCTGAGAGCCGTGTACCAGTCCTCGCCGCCGACGTAGAGCGGCGCGAACCCCTTGACGTGCTTCTCGATCTTGCCGATCTTGACGAGCTCGTTCTGGAACTGCGACAGGCTCGTCGGCGGCTTCTTCATGCCTGCCTTCCTGAACAGATCGCTGCGGTACGTGATCACGCGCGAGCCGGCGTAGTACGGGACACCGAACAGCTTCCCGCCGTACGTCGACGAGGCCTTGAGGCCCGAGAGCCACTTACCGGAGTTCGCGAACTGGCCCTTGACGCTGCCGAGATTCGTGAACGCACCGGCGGCCATGTACTTCGTCATCTCGGTGTTGCCCATCTCGATGACGTCAGGCGTGTCGTTGCCCGCGATCGTCGCGTCGAACTTCTGCAGATGATCGCTCCACTGCTGGTACTGCACGTTGACTGTCCAGCCCGAATGGGTGCTCTCGAACTGGTTGTTCGCGGCTGCGACGATCTCCGGCCAGCCGTTCTGGGCATCCACCTGGAGCCAGACCGTGAGTGTGTGTGAGGCGTTGCTGCTCGCCGTGGCCGACCTTGCGGCGACGATCGAGAGCGCGACCGCGGCGGCGACCACCGCGAGTACCCGGTATCTCATGCCAAATCTCCCTCGAGACGTCGACGCGTGTGCAGGGCGTCCAGAACGCCGGTGGCCGTGGGACGAGCGACGTCCAGCGGTGCGTCGAGTGGTCTATACCAATCGGCCACGGGCGGAATCTTCCACACCAGACCACTCTTGTCAAGGTCCGGTGTCGGACGGGTTACGAAGGCGTCAGCTCGGAGACGATCTGGTACCGGTCGCCGCGGTAGATGGAGTGGACGAACTCCAGTGTTCGCCCGCTCTGGTCGCGGCTCGTCCGCTCGAAGAGGAAGGCAGGCGAGTGGAGCGGGACCTCGAGCGCGGCCGATTCCTCCTCGTTGGTGACGGTCGGCTCGATCGTCTGCATCGCCGTGGCGATCTCGATTCCGTAGCGCGTCTGCAAGAGCTCGTAGAACGAGCCGTCGAGATCGCGCGGCTCGACTCCGGGCACCACGCTCGCCGGAATGTGCAACGTCTCGATCGCCATCGAGACGCCGTCGGCGAGCCGAAGCCGCTTGACGACGACTACCTCGTCCCCCGGGGACACATTGAGGAAGCGGCCGAGACGTGGCCCGGCGAGCTGGCGGGTGAGCGAGAGCGTCGTGCTGCTCGGCGCCATGCCGCGCCGGCGCATGTCCTCGCTGAACGAGGTCATCGTGAGCTGCTGGGAGATCTTCGGCTGCTGGACGTAGGTGCCGCTGCCGCGCCGGCGTACGAGGTAGCCCTCGCGCGCCAGGTCGTCGAGCGCGGCGCGCACGGTCAGGCGCGAGACGCCGAGGTCCGCGCTCAGCTGCCGCTCGGAGGGGATGGCGGTGCCGACCCCAAGACGCTCGATCAGCTCGAGCACCTGCTGCCGCGCCGCGCTCTGCTTGGTCATCTTCGGCTGGGCACCGATCGCTTCCATGCTGCAGGCGACTATACGACCAATGGACGAAGTGGTCAATGCCATTGCTTTCGATCCCGAGATGCGGTATAGACTCCTACGATCTCGCGTGGCCGAAATCGTCCTCGACAACCTCAGCAAGGTCTTTCCCGGCGGAGTAGTGGCCGTCGACGACGTCTCGCTCACGATCGAGAGCGGCGAGTTCCTCGTGCTCGTGGGTCCCTCCGGCTGCGGGAAGTCGACGCTGCTGCGGATGATCGCGGGCCTCGAGGAGGTCACGGCGGGGACGATCTCCATCGGCGAGCGCGACGTGACCGAGCTGCCGCCGCGCGCCCGGGACATCGCGATGGTCTTCCAGAGCTACGCGCTCTACCCGCACATGACGGTGCGCCAGAACCTCGGCTACGGGCTGAAGGTGCGCAAGACGTCGAAAAGCGAGGTCGCCGAGCGCGTCGCGCGCGCGGCGCAGCTCCTCGGTCTCGACGAGCTGCTCGACCGCAAGCCCGCCGCTCTCTCGGGAGGCCAGCGCCAGCGCGTTGCGATGGGGCGGGCGATCGTGCGCGAGCCGAAGGCGTTCCTCATGGACGAGCCGCTCTCGAACCTCGACGCCAAGCTCCGCGTGAGCATGCGCGCTCAGCTGGGGGCGTTGCACAGCCGGCTGGCCACGACGACGATCTACGTCACGCACGACCAGATCGAGGCGATGACGCTGGGCCAGCGCGTGGCGGTGATGCGCGACGGGCGGATCCAGCAGGTCGACACGCCGCAGGAGTTGTACGCGCGGCCGGCCAACCTCTACGTCGCCGCGTTCATCGGCTCCCCCGCGATGAACCTCGTCGAAGCCGAGGTCGCGAACGGCCGCGTGCGCTTCGGCGGCCACGCAATCCCGTTGCCCGCGTCGGCCGCGGCGCCCGACGGCCGAGTGGTCGTGGGCATCCGGCCGGAGGCGTTCGAGGACGGGGCGTTCGCCGATCCGTCGCTACCGCGCCTGGACGCGACGATCGAGGTCGTCGAAGAGCTCGGCGCCGACACACACGTGCTGTTCTCCGTGGCGGAACCGCGCCTGGAGGTGAGCGAGGTGCGTGCCGCTACGGGCGACGAGGACGCGATGCTCGGCGCGGTCGAGGGATCGCTCTTCACGGCCCGCGTCGATCCGGAGACGTCCGCCAGGCCCGGGGCGCCGCTGCGGCTGGCGATCGACGCGTCGCGCTTCCACTACTTCGACCCGGGGACCGGGCTCCGCCTCGAGCCCGACCGCGCGCTCGCGGCAGTCGCGAACTAGTCGTCCGGCCCGAAAGCGGAAGCGCCGGAAGCGCCGAGGGCTCACCGACGTTTTACGGGACTAGGCGCGACCGTTAGGGTCGCCCAGACGATGGCCCAAGAAAGGGAGGCAGCATGGGACTGACGATCGGCGACACGGCGCCGGACTTCGAGGCGCAGACGACCGAGGGCACCATCCACTTCCACGACTGGCTCGGCGACTCGTGGGCCGTGCTCTTCTCGCACCCGAAGGACTTCACGCCGGTGTGCACGACCGAGCTCGGCTACATGGCGAGCATCAAGCCCGAGTTCGACAAGCGCAACGTCAAGATCATCGGCCTCTCCGTCGACGCGGCCGAGGACCACGAGAAGTGGGCGCGGGACATCGAGGAGACGCAGGGCACGGCGCCCAACTATCCGCTCATCGGCGACCCGTATCTCACCATCGCGAAGCTCTACGGGATGCTGCCGGCGGGCCTCGAGGGAGAGGCGCAGGGGCGGACGCCGGCCGACAACCAGACCGTGCGCAACGTCTTCGTGATCGGCCCGGACAAGAAGATCAAGCTGGTCCTCGTCTATCCGATGACGACCGGCCGCAACTTCGACGAGGTGCTGCGGGTGATCGACTCGCTCCAGCTGACGGCGGGCCACAAGGTCTCGACGCCGGCGCAGTGGCAGCCCGGCGAAGACGTGATCATCGCCGGCTCCGTCTCCAACGACGAGGCGAAGGAGCTGTTCGGGGAGTGGGAGGAGCCGAAGCCGTACATCCGGATCGTCCCCGACCCGTCGAAGGTGCCCGCGGAGGCCTAGACCGACGCAACCGTTCGAGCCGGTGCCGTTTGGTACCGGCTCGAACGCGGTAGGAAGCACGCAGCATCCGGCACAAGGAGGTGCCCGACGTGCTGCATCCACATCTGCCGCACCCGCACGTCCACCCGGGCTTCGACGAGCATCCCTGGCGGATGCTCCCGGTCGCGCTCGGGACGATCGTCCTCCTGACGGCGCTGCTCATCGCCGTCTGCTTCGAGCTCGCGAAGGCGTTCACCGGGCACGCGTACTGAAGGCGGCGACCTTGACTCCGTCCGAATGGGCGCGCAGAGTCAGCCGACAACGTCCGTCTACCGCAGAGGAGGGGCAATTCATGAAGCGACGCCTGAGGGCGCCGAGCCCGGCGCTCGTCATCTCGCTGATCGCGCTGTTCGTCGCGCTCGGCGGAACGAGCTATGCCGCGATCCACCTGCCGAAGAACAGCGTCGGCGCGAAGCAGCTGAAGAAGAACGCCGTGACAGGCGTGAAGATCAAGAACGGCGCCGTCACCAAGGCCAAGATCAACACGAAGCGGGCTGACCGTCCCGAACGCTGTGCACGCCACGAGCGCCGATTCCGCGACGAACGCCACGAACGCGACGAACGCCACGAACGCGACGAACGCCACGAACGCCGCGAGTCGCAGCGTCGCTGTCGGGCGTTCACTACGTCGACTTCGGCGTCTATCCCGAACTCCGGCGGGGAGCCAGAACAGCGGGACCGTCACCTGCCCGGCGGGCACGTTCGCCATCGCGGGCGGGGCATTCGGCTCGTCTGGCAGCACGATGCAAGCGATCAATACATCGATTCCGACGCATCCGGCGGTCCGCCGGCTCCGAACAGCCTGGCGGGTCGACATGGACAACGGCTCCACGAGCAACGCCAGTTTCACTGTGTACGCGATCTGCGCTCCGCTGACGAACCCGACGCCGTCGTCCTGACATCCTGTACGAGGGGGGCGACCGAGGTCGCCTCACCTCGTTCACCCTGCCGCGATCGTCGATACCCCGTCCGGGGGAGCCTGGCTCCCGGGATGTGGCCGATTCTGTGACCGTGTCTGCGGCTCCGCTTCCGTTTCGCGAGCGCGCCGACGACCCGCCTGCAGAGGAGGTCGTCCGGCGCTACCGCACGTTGATCGAGCAGCTGCCGCTGGTCGTCTATCTGGACGAGGTCGACTCGATCAGCTCGAACATCTTCACGAGCCGGCAGATCGAGCCGATCCTCGGTTACAGCGTCGAGGAGTGGGCCGGGGATCCGGAGTTGTTCACGCGGCTCCTCCATCCGGACGACCGCGAGCGCGTGCTCGCCGCACACGTGCAGACGCACGAGACGCACGAGCCGCTCAGCCTCGAGTACCGGCTCATCGCACGCGACGGACGCGTCGTCCATCTCCGCGACGAGGGCGTGATCGTGCTCGACGACCACGGGCGGCCGCTCTACCTCCAGGGCTACCTCCTCGACATCACGAGCCAGCGCGAGGCGGAGCACCAGCTGCGGCAGCTCGCCCTCTACGATCCGCTGACCGGCCTCGCCAACCGCGCCTTCTTCCACGAGCGGCTCAAGCACGCGATCAAGCTCCGGCACGACGAGGGACACGCGACCGGGCTTCTGTACATCGACCTCGACGACTTCAAGGGGATCAACGACCGCTGGGGACACGACCTCGGCGACGACGTCCTGCACGAGATCGGCACGCGCATCGAGCACTCGGTCCGTCCCGGAGACACGGCGGCACGCCTGGGCGGCGACGAGTTCGCCGTCGTCCTGGCTGAGCCCGTGACGCCGGACGACGCGGTCGCGGTCGCCGAGCGGCTGCTCGCCGAGATCGCCAGGCCGCTCGAGAGCGGCTCGGGGTCGCTGTACACGTCCGCGAGCGTCGGCATCGCCTTCGGCAGCGACGACGAGACGCTGCTCAGGGAGGCCGACATCGCGATGTACCGGGCCAAGAGCAACTCGGACATGGGATACGCCTTCTTCGACCCGCAGCTCGACCGGGCCGCGATCGAGCGCTCGCAGCGGATCGGCGAGCTCCGCGAGGGCATCGACCGCGAGGAGTTCCGGCTCGACTACCAGGCCGTCGTCGACCTCGAACGCAAAGAGATCACCGGCTACGAGGCGCTCGTCCGCTGGGAGCACCCGACCGCCGGCGAGCTTCCACCCGGCGAGTTCATCCCGCTCGCCGAGGAGACCGGTCTCATCGTCGGACTGGGCGAGTGGGTGCTTGCCGAGGCCTGCACCGAGGCGACCCGCCTCTACCAGCTGCACGGCCGGCCGATGCAGATGTCGGTGAACGTCTCGGCGCGCCAGCTGCACCACGCCGACTTCTTCCGGCACGTCTGCAGGGCGCTCGACTCCTCGGCCCTCATGCCGACCCTGCTCACGCTCGAGCTGACGGAGAGCACCCTGCTCGCGTCCGACGAGCGCGTCGTCCGGATGCTGCAGAGGATCAAGGAGCTCGGCGTCGTGCTGGCGCTCGACGACTTCGGAACGGGCTATGCGTCGCTCTCGTACCTCAGGCAGTTCCCGATCGACGTCGTCAAGATCGACCGGAGCTTCACGGCGAACGCGGGCAGCGAGCACGGCGACCTCGTGCTGCTCAAGGGCATCATCGACCTCGGTCACGCGCTCGAGCTCAACCTCGTCGCAGAGGGGATCGAGACGCCCGAGCAGCACACGCTGGTGCGCCAGCTCGGCTGCCAGCAGGCGCAGGGGTTCTACTTCGGCCGGCCGTCACACCCGGCCCAGCGCGACCTCGACACCCCGCTGTAACCGGACGTCTGCCCCGGTCGCGGGCTCCCGCCGCCACGCTGTGGAGCGGATGCGCCGGAAGGTCGAGCCGCTCCTCTGCGAGCTCCACGCGCACACGCGCTGGAGCGACGGAGAGCCGACGCTCCCCGAGCTCGTCGATCTCTACGGCCGCAACGGCTTCGACGTGCTCGCGGTCACCGATCACGTCGTCCGCAGCGACGACCCGTGGCGGCCGGCGAACGCGCCGCCGCTCGGCCTGCGCCGGGAGACGTTCGCGGACTACCTCGCCGAGATCGGGGCGCAGGCCGAGCGCGCGCGCCGCGAGTACGACCTACTGCTGCTTCCGGGCTTCGAGCTGACGTACAACGACCTCGATCCGCTGGTCGCCGCGCATGCCGTCGCAGTGGGCTGCTGCTCCTTCGTCGGCGTCGACGACGGGATCGAGACGGCCCTGCACGCCGCCCGCGACGCAGGAGCCGCGCTCGTCGCTGCCCATCCGTACCGCGGAGAGCCGGGCGCCGTTTCGCCGGCGCGCGCCACCCAGCGCTTCGCGCGTGACTGGGAGCAGTTCGCGCCGCTCATCGACCGGTGGGAGCTCTTCAACCGGAACGAGCTCTTCGGCTGGGTCGCGGAGCAGCGCCTGCCCGCGGTCGCCAACGGCGACTTCCACCAGGCCGGGCACCTCCACGGGTGGAAGACGCTCCTGCCCTGCGCGAAGGACGAACGGGCCGTCGTCGCCTATCTCCGCTCGACCCGGCCCGCGTTCCTGACGCGGATCGACCCGGTGCCGCTCCGGCGCGCCGCCTAGCGCGGCCTGCTCTCCGGGTAGCGCTCGAGTCCGTCGTCGGGGATCGGCTCCCAGTCGCAGGCGTAGTCGACGAACGTGCGCCACTGCGGCCGGATCCCGTGGCCCGGGTCGAACAGTCCGAGACGGACGCTGCCCACCTCGCCCGTGTCCGGGTACTTGCTCCAGAGCGCGCTGCCGCAGACCGAGCAGAAGCATTTCGGCCAGCCGTCCCCGGGCGCGTACTCGCGCACGAGGTCTTCGCCGGCCAGCAGGCGGAACGAACCGGGAGCCAGCCGCGCCTGGGCGGACGCCGCAGTGCCGGTCCGCCGCTGGCAGCGCGTGCAGTGGCAGTAGCCCGCGGTCAGCGGCTCCGCTGTGACCTCGAAGCGGACGCCGCCGCACAGGCAGTGTCCGCTGTAGAGAGCGTCGCTCACTACAGGAGAGGAGAGGGCGGGATCCGCGTCTCGCCCGTGACGCTCGGAATCAGGAGCGCGACCTCGTCCACGTAGCACCAGCACCACTCCTCGCCCGGCTCGAGCGACCGGATGAGCGGGTGCGACGCGGCGTGCGCATGTGCGGTCGCGTGCCTGTTCGGGGAGTCGTCACAGCAGCCGACGTGGCCGCAGGTCAGACAGATACGCAGGTGGAGCCACTTGCCGCCGCTCGCGAGGCAGTCCACGCAGCCGTCCACCTGCGCCGGGAGCTCGTGCACGGCGACCTGGTCGAGGTGGCTGCAGGGGCTCGCGCTCACTTGACCACCTCGGCCGCCTGCGCAGCGAGGTGCATGTGCACGAGCTGCACCGCCATCGAGCCCTCGCCCACGGCGGCAGCGCAGCGCTTCGTCGAGCCTGACCGGACGTCGCCGGCGGCGAAGATCCCCGGCACGCTCGTCTCGAGGAGGTTGGCGGCTCCGGCTGCATCGCCGGTGAGGATGAAGCCGTCCTCGTGCCGTGCGACAGCATCCCCGAGCCACTCGGTACACGGCCGCGCTCCGAGGAAGAGGAAGAGAAAGCCGAGCGGCAGACGCGTGCCGTCGGTAAGGGTCACCGCATCGAGCTGACCTTCCTCTCCGTGGAGCTCGGCGATCTCGCTGCGGTCGCGGATCTCGACCCCGCGGTCTTTGACCTCACGGATGAGGTAGTCGGACATCGTCTCGGCCAGGTCGCCCCGGCGATGCAGGAGCGTCACGAGCGCGCCGCCCTTGGCCAGCCAGACCGCAGCCTGGCCGGCGGAATTGCCACCGCCCACCACGCCGACGCGCTCCCCCCCGCAGAGCTGCGCCTCGGGCGGGCCGGCCGCGTAGAACACGCTCGTGCCCTCGTAGTCGGAGAGATCCTCGAGCGGCAGCCGGCGGTACTCGGCGCCGGTCGCCAGGACGACGGCGCGCGCGACGATCTCGTGCCCCTCCTCGAGCCGGACAACGTGGCGGCCGTTGCCGGGCTCGAGTGCAACGGCACGGTAGGGCGTGGCGGGTCTGGCTCCGAACTTCCGCACCTGCGTCACCGCACGGCCGGTCAGCTCGTTTCCGGTCAGCCCTGCCGGGAAGCCGAGGTAGTTCTCGATCCGGCGTGACGAGCCGGCCTGGCCGCCGAGAGCGGTGCTCTCGACCATGAGCGTCTCGAGACCTTCGGAGGCGCCGTAGACAGCCGCAGCGAGCCCCGCAGGGCCGGCGCCGACGACGAGCAGATCGACCTCCTCGCGGCGCTCAAGCTCCCGGCCGACCCCGAGCGCGCGCAGAACGCCGCCGTTGGACGGCTGCTCCAGCTCGGCACCGCCGGGAAGCCGCACGAGCGGAGGCTCCTGGCCGTCCGGCAGTGGCTCGTCCTGCCACGAGTACGGCAGGCGGTTGGCCCGCACGAACTCGAGCAGCCGCCTGGTCGCCTGCGACGAGCGCGGCCCCACGATCTCCAGGCCGATTCCCTGCACCTTCTGGAGCGCCTCGCGCCTCGCGATGAAGGTCGACATCAGGAGGTCACTGAACTGACCGTCCTCGAACAGCAGCGGCAGAAGAGCTTCCCGATCGACGGCGATGTAGCGCAACGGCTGCGTCACGACCGCGGTCAGGAACACGGTCTGGCCCGACAGCAGGTTCAGCTCGCCGAGGAACTTCCCCGGGCCACAGCGGATGATCTCGTTTTCCGCACCGTCGAGGATCGTGACCTCGCCCTCGACGACCGCGATGAACCGGTACGCCTCGTCGCCGATGCTGAACAGCACGTCACCGATGCCGGCGGTCCCTTCCTCGCCGGCTTCGCGGAGCAGGGCCAGCTGAGAGTCGGACAGCGAGGGGTCAGTGGGGTTCTCCACGAGCCGAGCCTACTCCCGGGACGTCACTCTGCGGCGGCCGCGGGCATGCCGGGCGCGCCCGCGTCGTTAGGTGCCTGCATGAAGCCACGTCTCGTCGGGATCAACCACGTCGCGCTGCAGGTCGACGACATCGAGGAGGCGGTCGCGTTCTACACCGACCTCTTCGAACCCACGGCTGTCAGCCGCCTGCCGGGCGCCGCATTTCTCCGCATGGGCGACCAGTTCCTGGCCCTGTTCCAGCGTGGGCCGCGCTCCGAGGAGCCGCACTTCGGGCTCGTCGTGGACGACACGCAGGCGGTGCGCCGCTCGCTCGACAGCGCCGGCGTGGAGGTGCTTCCCGGCCGCTTCTTCGACATTCGCGACCCGAGCGGAAACCGCGTCCAGATCGTGCAGTACGACGAAATCCAGTTCACGAAGACCGCGCGCGTGCTCGCCGGAATGGGCCTCGAGCTCGGCAAGTCCGGGCAGGCGCTGGCCGAATTGCGCGCCCAGGGCCTCGCGGACTAGTGCCGGTCGTGTAACCATTCGCTCGGACCGGCATGCTCATCGTGAGGAGGGCGACATGAGGCGCGAGCACGACCAACGCACCGGACGGCCGCTCGTCGACGGCCGCGACAGCATCGAGGAGCTCTCCGACGACGAGCTCGAGGTCGAGATGACCATCGCCGTGGCGGAACCGCGCCATCGCGGTCCCAGGCTCGACGCCCTCCTGCTCGAGCGGGCGCGGCGCCGAGGACTGCGGCTGCCGCAACCCGCCTGAGGCGCTCGTGGCCAACCCCATCGTTCTCGCTGTCGACGTCGGAGGATCCCACGTCAAGGCACTGACCTCCAACCGCAAGGAGCGCCGGCGGTTCGTCTCCGGCCGCGCCTTGACGGCGGAGCAGATGGTCGCCGGAACGCTCGCAGCGGTCGACGGCTGGAGATGGAGCCGCGTCACCGTCGGGATCCCGGCCCCGGTCCGGGGCGGCAAGGTGATCGCCGAGCCGGTGAACCTCGGCCGGGGCTGGGTCGGGTTCGACTTCGAGGCGGCGTTCGGGAAGCCCACCCAGGTCGTGAACGACGCGGTGATGCAGGCGGTCGGCAGCTACCAGGGCGGCCGCATGCTGTTCCTCGGCCTCGGCACCGGGCTGGGGTCGGCGATGATCGTCGACGGTGTGATCGAGCCGCTCGAGCTCGGTCATCTCCCGTTCCGCAAGAAGACGTTCGAGGACTACGTGAGCGAGCGGAGCCTGAAGAAGCGCGGCAAGAAGAAGTGGACGAAGGAAGTCTTCGAGGTCGTGCAGCGGCTCTCGGCGGCGATGGAGCCCGACGAGGTCGTGCTCGGCGGCGGCGGCGTCGACGAGCTCGAGACGCTGCCCGACGGCTGCCGGCGCGGCGAGAACGAGAACGCCTTCCTCGGCGGCTTTCGCCTCTGGGACCCCGACTGGGCGGCCCACGCGACCGAGGCGTGAAGAGCCGCCCGCAAGCGGCCCTCCACGTCGGCCGGAGGTCTGCGCCAGAGTCGATCTAGGGGCCGGTCGGCTCCCCGGTAGTGGGTTGGAGGATGTAGGGAGTCGTGTTCGGCGGCGCGCCGAAGTCGAACAGGCCGCCGAGGTCGAACCTGACGCCCTCGTGGTGGTCGAGCCGGCCGAGAGCCTGGTCGAACGATCCGTGGATCCCGGGCAGGTGCCAGTTGTACTCGACGAAGTTGATGATCGAGGCCTGGTCGCTCAGGTCGTGGTCGACGTAGTTCGTCTTCGCCCACGGCGAGATGACGAGCAGTGGCAGGCGCGGGCCGAAGCCGCAGCGTCCCTGCTCGCCCGCGAGCGGGCGCGGGTCGTGCGACCGAGTCCCGCGCGCCGGCAGGCAGAGCCCCGACGCCCCGTCGTCAGCGACGTCGAACACGGTGTTCGTGAGGTTGTCCGCCACCGAGTGCGACGGGTTGAGGATCGGACCGGGCACGTGGTCGTACCAGCCGTCGGAGTCGTCGTAGTTGACGATCACCGCGGTGCTCGACCAGTCGGGCGACTGCTCGAGCTCGTTGATCGTGTGGACGAGGAACGCCTGCTCGTCCGTCGGATCGGAGTAGGCCGCATGGCCGTCCTCGTACCCGGGAGCCTTGAGGAAGCTCACGGCCGGTAGGGCGCTGGGCGACAGCTGTCCGGCCGTGATCGCGCCCACGAGCTGGTCGAAGTCGCTCGTGTCGTACTGGTGGTTCGGCGTGTTGAACTGCGGCACCCGGTGCACGTACGACTGCGTGTCGGTGCCGATCTCGCTCAGGCCGGCAAGCGTGTCCACGCCGTTGACGTTCGGAACGCTGAGGTGGTGCGGGTTCGCCGTCGACGCGTAGTACTGGAACGGCTCGTGGTGCGGGATGTAGTCGTCCTTCGAGCCGTAGGGATCACTCGTCGGGACGTTCGTGAGGCTGGCGCCGAAAGCCACGCCAACCGCGTGGTCCGCGTTGCAGAGACCCTGGTTCGAGGCGCCGGGAGGAGTGACCTTGCCGGTGAAAGCGTTCTTGAACTCGTCCGGGATGAAGTCCGCGGTCGACTGGCCGGCGTGGCCGATCTCGGGTGCTGCCGCCGCGGCCGCGAAGGTGGTCGTCGGCCGGAAGCCGCCCTCGAACCAGCCCCAGGAGATGCCACGCTGGTTGAGGAGATCGCCGATGTTCTGGCCGCTCATCGCGACGGCGTCGCGGGTCGAGCAGTCGTCCCAGTACGGCTGTGCATCGCTCGTGAGCGAGTAGCCTCCCTTGCCGTCCGGCGTGATGTCGTTGTCCGGAGAGGTCGGGGTCGAGATCGTGACCGCACCGGGACCGCCGGACTCGTGGGCCGTGTCGACGCCGCCGGTGTCTCCCGACGCGAGGTTGATCGCGCCCGGTGCCGACGGGCCGAACGTCGTCCCGTAGGAGTTGTCGCTCATGGCGAAGTGCTGGGCGTAGTTCCAGAGGCCGGTGACGACGTTGCCGTCGTAGTAGTCCATGTCGAGCGTCGGATCGCAGGTCGTGCCCTCCGGCGACTTCGTGCCGTCGTCCGTGCCGACACTCTGGACGAAGTGGTCCATCCTGTCGCCGTCGAACGCCTGCTGCTCGTCGCTGTAGTCGTGGTCCTGGTCGCACGTCAGCTGGTCCGGGATCGTGCTGTCGAGCCGCTGCGGATTCGACTCGTTGGGATTCGCTGCGAGCAGGGCGAAGTTGAGACCGTTCACCGCCGGCGTGCCCTGCGCCGGAGTGAAGGTGTTGCCGTCCGTGTTGGTCGCGAACGGATACGTGCCGAAGTAGTGGTCGAAGGAGACGTTCTCCTGGAAGATCACGACCACGTGCTTGATCGGCGTCGCTGTGTGCCCGCCGGGTGGCGGGCTCGCGTGTGACGTCGAGGCCGATGCCGCGACAGCGGCGAGCCCGGCGACGACGAGGAACGGCAGGATCCAGCGGATCCGTCTTCTCATGACATCCCCCTAATTGGGTCGATTGACGCGGCCGATCCTCCGGGCGTCGCGGCCGGCGGTGGGCAGCGCTGCGGCAACCAGCCGGAGACGGAGTGGTGACCGTTATCAACCGCGGCCGCGAAAGCGCGAGTAAGGTCAGGCGGTGGCGACGACCCCTCGCACCCGTAAACGCGCCAATGCAGCCGCCGAGCGGCTGATCGGCCGCGAGCTCTCCTTCCTCGACTACGACGCGCGCCTGCTCGAGCTGGCGCGCGACGAAACGCAGCCGCTGCTCGAGCGAGTCTTCTTCCTCAAGGTCTCGGCCGAGATGCTGGACGAGTTCTTCATGGTGCGAGTGGCCGCACTCACCCGCCAGACCGAGGCCGGCGTGAGCCGGCGCCTGGCGGACGGCCGGACTCCGCAGCAGACGCTCGACGCGGCCCGCGAGCACGTCCTGGAGGTGTACGGCGGCCAGGCGAAGCTGTGGAGCGAAGAGCTCTGCCCGGCGCTCGCCCAGGAACGGATCGTCGTCTCGAGCGTCGAGGACCTCGAGCCGGACGAGCAGGCCGAGCTCGACGACCGTTTCCAGCGCGAGATCTTCCCGGTGCTGACGCCGCTCGCAGTCGGGCCCGGCCAGCCGTTCCCCTACATCTCCGCACTCTCGATCAGCCTCGGCCTGTTCGTCGCCGATCCGGAGACCGGCGAAGAGCGCTTCGCCAGGGTCAAGGTGCCGGAGGGCCTGCCGCGCTTCTTCCCGGTCGGGCGGAGAGGCCGCTTCGTGCCGATGGAACAGGTCCTCTCGCACTACCTGCCCGAGCTGTTCCCGGGAATGGAGATCCTCGAGCGGGCGCTCTTCCGCGTGACGCGCGACGGCGATCTCGAGGTTGCCGACGAGGCCGACGACCTCCTCGAGGCCGTCGAGGTCCAGCTGCGCCGCGCGCGTTTCGGCGAGGTGACGCGGCTCGAGGTCTCGGACTCGATGTCGCAGGCGATGCTGGAGCAGCTCCAGCAGGGACTGCGCGTCGCCGACGAGCTCGTGTATCCGCTCGGCGGGATGCTCGACCTGGCCGACCTCGGCCAGCTCTACCGGCTCGACCGTCCCGACCTCAAGAACGATCCATGGGTGCCGGTGGCGAGACCGCCGTGGAGCTCGTTCGAGTCCGCCGCCGAGCAGTTCGCCGCGATCCGCGCGGGGGACCTCCTCGTCCAGCATCCCTACGACTCGTTCGCGGCCAGTTTCGAGTCGTACGTCGACCGCGCGGCAGTGGACCCCGAGGTGATCGCGATCAAGTCGACCGTGTACCGGACGAGCGACGACACGCCGCTCGTGCCGGCGCTGATCGACGCCTCGGAGCGCGGCAAGCAGACCGTCTGCCTCGTCGAGATCAAGGCTCGCGGCGACGAACGCCGCAACATCGAGTGGTCGCGATCGCTCGAGGAAGCGGGCGTCCACATCGTCTACGGCTTCCCGGGTCTCAAGATCCACGCGAAGACGACGCTCGTCGTGCGCCGCGAGGCGGGTGGGCTGCGTCGGTACGTCCACCTCGGCACCGGCAACTACAACGCCGTCACCGCCCGCGCCTACGAGGACTACGGGCTCTTCACCGCCGACGAGGACATCGCGGCCGACATCGCAGACCTCTTCAACCACCTGACCGGCTTCGGCCGGCCGGCCCATTTCCGCAAGCTGCTGGTCGCACCGTTCACGCTCCGCGAACGGCTGATCGAGGAGATCCGGCAGGTCGCGGCGGCGGCCGAGGCAGGCAAGAAGGCGCGGATCCGGATCAAGGTGAACGGCCTGACTCACCCGCAGGTGATCGACGAGCTGTACGCCGCGTCCGCCGTCGGCGCGCGCATCGACCTCCTCGTGCGCGGGGTGTGCTCGCTGCGGCCGGGCGTGCCGGAGCTGAGCGAGCACATCCGCGTGCGCAGCGTGATCGGCCGTTTCCTCGAGCACAGCCGCCTCTTCGCGTTCGACGCCGCCGACCGCAGCGTCATCTTCATGGGCAGCGCCGACCTGATGCCGCGCAACCTCGACCACCGCGTGGAGGTCGTGACCCCGGTGGAGGATCTCGCGCTGCAGACCGAGCTCTCCTCCACCTTCGAGGCGCTGTGGCGCGACACCGCGACCTCGTTCGAGCTCGACGCGAGTGGCAGATGGGAGCGCGTGCAGGCGAAGAAGGACGAACGGCCGCGCTCCGGCCAGCAGACCCTGATGCGGCGTGCACGGCGGCGGCTCTCGCTCGGCCACGCTCGCTGAACCGTCCCAGCACCGTCTCGGGTCCGTCACAGGATCGTCACCTCAACGTCTACTCGTCCTCCGATCGCGGACCTACGATGAGTGGAGATGCGGGTCGGAGTCATCGACGTCGGGTCGAACACGACGCGACTGCTGGTCGCGAGCGCCGGGCGGGACGGCCTGGACCCCCTCGAGACGCGGAAGCTGAGGCTGTCGCTCGGCGAGGAGATCGAGCACCTCGGCGCCGTCTCGGCAGTCCACGTCGCGGCCGCCGCCAAGGCGGTGCGTGACATGGCGGCCACAGCGAGACGGCGTCGCGTCGCGTCGCTCGACGTCTTCCTCACGGCTCCCGGTCGGCAGGCCGGGAACTCGGCCGAGCTCGTCGCGGCGCTGTCGCGCGCGGCGGGCGTCCGGGCCCGGGTGCTCACGAAGGAGGAGGAGGGCACGCTCGCCTACCGCGGCGCGGTCCTCACCGCGGGCGTCTCGCTGCCGTCGCGCATCGCCGTTTGCGACATCGGCGGAGCGTCCACCGAGATCGCCGTCGGCAGCCCGGGCTGCGATCCCGACTGGGTCGAGTCCGTCGACCTCGGCTCCGTCCGGCTCACGGCTCGTGCGGCGGACATGCACGCCGAGGCCGACGAAGCCTTCGCCCATCTCGATCCGCCCGCGGTCGAAGCGGCCCTCGTCGTGGGAGGCAGCGCGCGTGCCGCACGCCGGCTCGTCGGCGCAGAGCTCGGTGAGGGGGAGCTGACCGAGGCGCTGGAGATCGTCGAGACGACCTCGCCGCGCGAGGTCGCCCGCCGCTTCGGCGTCGATCGCGCGCGCGCCGAGATCCTTCCGGCCGGGGTGATCCTGCTCGCCGAGGTGCAGCGGAGACTCGGCGTCACGCTGCACGTCTGCAGCGGCGGGATCCGCGAGGGCGCCGTCCTCGCGTCGCTCGACGCGCTCGCGGCCTAGACCTTCGGCGGCGCGAGCTCGCCCACCACGCGACCGTCCCGCACCACCACCGCCGCGGCCTTCTTCAAGCCGCAGTCGACCAGATCGTGGACGACGTCGCCGTGCGTGCACGAGACCACGCCGTCCTCCTGGAGCAGGGTCAGCGCAGCACCACCTGCTCCCTCCGCGAGCCGGTCGTCCAGCTCCAACGGGAGGCCGAGCGCGGCCGCGAGAGGCTCCACCGTCTGGACGCAGCGGACGTACGGGCTCGAAACCACGCGACGCACCCCGAACGGACGCAGGAGCTCGACGAGCGCCTCGGCCTCGCGGCGGCCGCGTGCGTCGAGAGGGCGGTGGAAGTCGTCGCCGGCCCAGTGCTCGCGGTCTCCGGCGGCTGCGTGCCGGAGGAGCACGCTCGTCACAGGCGCTCCAGCAGCGGGAGGTCGCGCGACCAGCTGAGCACGCTCGCGGCGCGCTCGGGCGTCTCCCAGCGGATCTCGTCGACCTCGTCATGCGGCGCGAACGCCCCATCGGTCGCACGCATCCGCCAGTAGCGGACGGTCTTCGGCCGGCCCTTGGCGTCGACGTACCTCGTCTCGCCCAGCTCGTCCAGGAGCTCGCAGCGCAGCCCCGTCTCCTCCTCGACCTCCCGCAGCGCGCACGCCTCGTCGGACTCCCCCGCGTCGCACTTGCCCTTCGGGAAGCTCCAGTCGTCGTACTTCGGCCGGTGCACGAGCAGCACCTTGCCGTCGCGCACGACGAGCCCACCGGCGGCGCGGACGACCGTCAGATCGTCTTGCGGAGCTTCTGCCACGCCTTCGGCCAGGCCTCCCGCGCCTCCGCCCGACGCTGCTCCTCGCGCTGGACGAGCCGGCCGGCGACGAGCGCCTGCTCCGGCGCCCTTCCCGCGGCGAGCCCCCGCAGGCGCTCCGCGGCGACGACGGCGTCCTGGTGCTCCCCGAGCACGTCCTGCAGCTTCTTGGCCCGTTGCACGAGCGTCTTCCGGCCGGCGAGCTCGGCCGCGTACCTCGCGCGCTTGCCCTTCTTCCGCACGGCGTGCAGCTCCTCGTCCGAAGGCGCCTCCGGCAGCTTGCGCACGGCCCTGCGGAGCCTGGCGGCCGCCGCGTCGGCGACCTCGTCGAGCGTGACCGCCGATCCACTCGGCTCGAGCTCGTCGATCGTCCGGGCGGTGTCGTCGAGGAGAGCCAGGTACTCGTCCGACCGCAGCGCGGCGAGGAGGCGGCTCCGGCTGCAGGAGCGCTCGGTGCGCAGGACCGCGAGCAGCGACCGGGCGAGCTTCGAGTCGTCTCCGCCGAGCTTCGCCGCTTCTGCCTCGAGGCGCGCGAGCAGCACGTCGAGGTCGCGCACCTCGCCGAGGATGCGGCCCAGCTCCTTCAGCCGTTCGTCGAGCTCGGCCGTATCACTCGCGACGAGCTCCCGGCCCGCGCGGAGCAGGGCGCGCAGGCGGCGGACGCCGACGCGCATGTCGTGGAGGCTCTCGGGGTCGCGGCCGAGACGCGTGCCCGGATCGTGCCGCTCGATCTCGCGCAGCTGCGTGCGCAGGCGGCTCCGCAGTTCCTCGAGGGAGCGCGGAGTCGGCGCGTACGCGGGGAGACGGCCGAGCGCACGGAACAGCTTCGGCAGCTCGTTCCCGGGCTCGGCGCCGGCCGAGACGAGCTCGTCCGCGATCTCGTCGAGCCCCTCCGGGCTCCCGTCGCGCAGCTCGATCTCGACCTCGACGAACTGGTCGCGCACCTCGCGGGCGTCCAGCACCGTGACCTCGTCGGCCGTCACCTCGGCCGTGGTTCCGTCGCGCGCGACGAGCTCGCCGCTGCGGTGCGTTCGCAGCTCGGCCACACGCTCGAGCGGCCCGCGGCGCAGGTGGGCGTGGAGGAGGGCGAGCATCTCCTCCGGCGGTCGTCCCGGACCGCCCTCGGCCTCGAGCTCGAGCCGAGAGTCGTCGGCGGGAAGCTTCAGCTGCCAGACGCCGTGCCCGTTCTCGGTCCGGCGCCGCAGTGTGATCCCCACCGCCGACAGCGACTCGCCGGGCACGTCGTAGTAGACGGACGTGAAGACCCGAGGGACGAGCGGCCGCCCGCCGAGCGGCGGCAGCCGAAAACCGGCCGGAGCGTCGAGCTTGCGCTCATGCTCGCTTGTCGCCCGCATGGGGTCACGATAGGGCTAGCGGACGAGCTCTGCCAGCTGCTGCCGCGCCTGGCTCGCCTCCTGCTCGAGGCCGGGCGCGTACGTCCCGGCGGCCTCGAGCAGCAGTTGCCGCCGGCGCTGAGCGTCGATCCGCCGCAGCAAGTCGTCGATCCGCCGGCGATGCAGGGCCTGGTCCGTCGGCGTGCTCACGCCGCCTCCTGCAGCTCGACGACCTCGGCCTCCTCGACGCGCTCGCGCGCCGGCCGGAGGAAGACCGCGGCCACGACGAAGGCCGCGACGAGCAGCCCGCCGAGGACGACGAAGGACGTCTGGAAGCCGCTGACCGTCGCGGCCGCGCTCGCGGCAGACACCCCGTGGGCGTCGGCGTACCTCGCCGCGGCGCTCGCCGCGATGGTGCTGATCGCCGCCAGCCCGATGGCGCCGCCGATCTGCCGGCTCGTATTCACGAGACCGGAAGCGACACCCGCGTCGGCGCGGTCCACACCCGCGAGGCTGGCGATCGTGACGGGCACGAACGAGAAGCCGAGCCCCGTTCCCCCGAGCACGAAGGCCGGGAACAGATCCCAGAAGTAGTGCCCGTCCACCGGCACCTGCGTGAGCAGGCCGGCCGAGATCGTGGCGAGCGCGAGCCCCATCATCAGCGTTCCCCGGACACCGATCCGCCCGACCACCGCCTGCGCGAGGTTCGAGGCGAGGACGACCGACAGCGCGAAGGCGACGAACGCGACACCGCTCTGCACGGCCGAGTAGTGGAGGACGTCCTGCACGTAGAGCGTGAGTACGAAGAACTCCGAGAACGTCACGGCTCCGACGAGCGCCATGGTCGCGTTCGCTGCCGACAGCGCACGGAGCCGGAAGATCCGCAGCGGCAGGAGCGGCGAGCGAGAGCGCGACTCGATCACGACGAACGCCGCGATGAGCAACGCCGAGCCACCGAGCAACCCCAGCGTGACGGGCGAGCTCCACCCGTCGCTCGCCGCCCGGGTCATGGCGTAGACCAGCAGCATCAGACCGCCGGTGACCGCGCCTGCGCCGGCCAGGTCGAAGTGGCGGTGCGGCAGCTCGGCGCGGCTGTCACGCAGCAGGAACGGCGTCAGCGCGATCGCCGCGAGACCGACGGGAACGTTGACGAAGAAGATCCACGACCAGCCGAGATACGAGGTGATGACGCCGCCGAGCAGGACGCCCGCAGCCGCGCCGCTCCCCGACGCAGCGCCGTAGATCCCGAGCGCGCGGTTCCGCTCGCGGCCCTCCGCGAACGTCGTCATCAGGAGCGAGAGCGCAGCCGGAGCGAGCAGCGCGCCTCCCAGCCCCTGCACTGCACGGAACGCGACGAGCGAGCCGGCCGACCAGGCGAAACCGCTGAGCAGCGAGCTCGCAGCGAAGAGGGCGAGGCCCGCGACGAACATCCGCCGCCGGCCGAGCAGGTCGGCGAGCCGGCCGCCGAGCAGCAGCGTCCCGCCGAAGAAGATGGCGTACGCGGTGATCACCCACTGCAGCCCGGTGTCCGAGAAGCCGAGGTCCGACTTGATCGACGGGAGCGCGACGTTCACGATGGCTACGTCGAGGATGACCATGAACTGAGCGGTGACGATGAGAGCCAGGGCGCTCCAGCGCCGCCGCGTCGAAACTGGGTGAATCGTGGGAAGCAAGCAGTTCCTCCAATCGTTGGTATGACCAACTATACAGGAAGGGAACGCTTGGCTGCGCTACACTATTCCGAGAGGTGGGAATCGAGATGAAGACAGTCTTGAAGACCCGGCAAGGGCTGCCGCCTGAGCTCCTCGCATCGAGTCTCTTCCTGCTCAAGCGGCTCGGCTTCGCCGCCAAGAGCCGGTCGGTGGACGAATACGAGCGCTTCGGGCTCAGCCCCTACCACCACGCGATCCTCGCTCTGCTCGAGGGCAGCGCTCCCGAGGCTCAGGCGGAGATCGCCGACGCGCTCGGCTACGACCGCGGCACTTTGGTGGGGCTGCTCGACGAGCTCGAGGAGCAGCAGCTCGTCGAGCGCAAGCGCGACCCCGACGACCGCAGACGGCACCTCGTCCGGATCACAGCCGACGGCAAGCGCACGCTCGGGAAGCTCCGCGCGCTGTCCAAGCGTCTCGAGGACGAGTTCCTTGCTCCGCTGGACGCCGAGCAGCGTGAGCAGCTCCACGCACTCCTGCTCGTGCTCGCCGCAAGGCACGAGCCGCGCTGCGCTCCACCGTCGCTCGACGGTTAGCGCAGAGCGCGGAGACGCGCCTTCGCCACAGCCTCGAGCCCGGGTAGCGGCTGGCAGATGACGCAGTGGTAGACGCGAGCCGACCCGTCATCGCTGCCGGTGAGGATCCAGTTGCCGCTCGGGCTGAAGCTCGCAGCCGTCAAGCGCGCCGTGTCGCGACCGAGGTAGAAGAGAAGCTGGCCGGTGTCGGCGTTCCACAGGCCGGCCGTGAACTGGCTCGTCGTCACGACCCAGTGGCCGTCCGGACTGAAGCTGCCGGTGTTGACCGCGAAGAAGTGGCCCACTAGGGACTGGAGCAAGCGTCCGGTGCGCGTATCCCAGATGAGCCCGGTGTGATCGGAGCTGACCGTGACCAGCTTGCGGCCGTCCGGCGAATACTCCACATCGTTGATCAGTTGCGTGTGCCCTTTTAGCGTGTGACGGAGCCTGCCGGTCGACGCGTCCCACAGCTGCGCGATCTCGCCCTTGGTCGTCGCGACGCCGAGGCCGCCCGGCGAGAGGACGGCGTGCTGTGCCGCGACGGGAATGGTGCTCACGAGCGTTCCCGAGTCGGTGTAGACGCGAACGGATTCCGGCGACCGCACGAGAAAACGGCCTCCACCTGCCGAGAGGCCGAGAACGGGTCCACCTAGCCGTTCGAGAAGCGGAGACCCGTCGGCATAGCGCACCGTGTGTCCCCGGCCCAAGAGCAGGCGTCCGCCGCTGAGGAACGTGAGCGCGGTCGTGCCGGCCTCACGGATCACGTGTGAGATGCCGTGCCTGTAGACGAGGAGATGACCCGACCGGTCTGCGAGGGCGAAGGTGCTCCCGTCGACCGCCGTCGCCGTGATCGGCGAGGGCATCGTCAACTGCTTCACGAGGCGACCGGACCGGGTGAGGATCCGCGCACGTCGCCCCGCGACGCTGACTGCATGCTCACCGGCCCAGAACGCCTGCACCGGAGAGCTGCGTTCGTCGATCGGCACGAGAGTCCCCAGCGGAAGTGCGTCCCAGAGCCGCGCGGTGCCGTCGCTCGAGCCGGTGACCACGGTCTCTCCGTTCGGGTCGAACGCGATGCTCGTGACCGCTTGACGGTGGCCGGCGAGCGGGGCGAGCAGACGCCCGTCCTGGCCGTAGTAGATGCGCGCGAGCCGATCGTCGGAGGCGGTCGCGATCTCGCTTCCATCCGGGCTGAAGGCGGCCGCGTTGATCGCCCCGGTGGCGCCGACGAGCAGGAGCTCGCGCTGGCCGGTTGCGACGTCCCAGACGTAGGCGGCTCCGTCCTGGCTCGAGGTCACGAGCGAGCTGCCGTCACGGGAGAACTGCTCGGCGAGGACGTAGCCCTGGTGCTGGAGGACCTGGCGGAGCCGGCCGGTGCTCGCGTCCCAGATCCTCGCCGTCCGGTCACGGCTGCCGCTCGCGAGCAGCTTCCCGTCCGGGCTGAACGAGAACGAGCGGATCCCACTCTCCGGCAGATGCCTGATCACACGGCCGGTGCGCGCGCTGAAGATCGATGCGGCCGTCGACTTGCCGAGGCGCGTGGCGACGGCGAACACGCGCCCGTTCGGGTCGAGAGCGCCTGCCACGACGCCGCTGCCGAGACTGACCGTCCGGATCTGCCCCGTTGCGAGATCGAGAAGCCGGACATGCGTGCCGCTCCCGACGAGCAACGTCTTCGAGCTGAACGAGAGCGCCATGACGGGCGAGCCGGTCGAGAGAGTGCGGAGCGGCGTCCGGCGGCTCGGCGACCGGACGGAGACGTAACCGGCCGAGGTCCCGGTCGCGAAGAAGCGGCCGTCGAGGCTCCATGTCGCCATGACGAGCCGAGGCACGCTGAACGATCTGTTCTGCCGGCCCGCCGAGTTGTAGATCCCGAGCCGCCCGTTGCTCGCCGCCACCAGCAACGAGCCGCCGCGTGGGTTGAACGACGCAGTGACGATGTTCCCGCCGAGCCTGATGATCTTCTCCTCGCGCATCGCGCCGAGGCTCGAGCGGAGCACGTTCGCGGTCTGGTGTCCCGGAGCGAGACCGGCGGCCTGCAGGGCGAGGCCGACGCTCAACTGCGGATTGGTGGGGATGTCCGCGAGCGCGCGGCCCGCGAGCTCCCCTCCGCGTGCGCGCCGAGCCTGCGTCCTCGCGTCGCCTCGCTGGACGAGAGCGTAGACCGCGACGCCCGCCACGACGGCCAGCGCGACGAGACTCGCGCCGATGATGCCGAGCAGGCGGCGGCGCTGGCGGCGCGCCCGGATCCGCTCGCGCTGCAGCTGGTGCTCGGCCTGCCACGCGAGGATCGGCGGCCCGAGGACGTCGTGGAAGATCTCGTAGCGCGTCGGCGCGCCCTGCATCCCGTTGACGCCGCGGACGATGCGCTCGCGTCCGAGCCTCTCGAGGAGCAGCCGGAGCTCGGCGTCCTCGACGTCGGCGTACTCGGCGAGGTCGGACGGCTCGTGCGAGACCTTCCGTCCCGACGGGGTGACGAGCTGGCGGACGACCCGTGCGGCCGCCTCCTGCTGGGCGAGTGGCAGCGCATCGAGCGCACTCCGGACGTGCTCGCGGACGACTGCGCGCGCCCCGCCGATCGCGCGGAAGGTCGCCAAGCGCAGCTCGCGCGAGCCCGCCTCACGCTCACGCTCCCACAGCCGCTCCAGCACGAGCTGCAGATACGGCGCCTCGAGGCCGGCGTCCGTCGACGCCTCGTCGAGCACCGCCTCGACGAGCGCGTCCTCGGCGGTGAACGCCTCGCCGGCCAGCTCGCTGTAGCGGCCGAGCGGGCCGAGGATCGCTGACCTGCCGGCCTCGCGGTCGAGCCGGTCGAGCCGGAGGAGGTTCGAGAAGAGCTCCGGGATCCGCCCCGCGAACTCGTCGAGCTCGGCGAGCGCGTCGTCGCGCAGCGCGAGTAGGACGCTGACGCGCAGCCCCGGCCGGCGCAGCAGCTCGGGCAGTGCGGTACTGAGCGGTCCTTCGAGACCGTGGTAGAGCATGTACTCCTCGAAGTTGTCGAGCAGAAGATGCAGCTCGCCGCTTCGCTGCGCCGCGGCCGCAACCGTGTCGACGAGCCCCGCCGTCGCACCGAGCTCGCCGCACTCCGCGTGTACCGACGCGGTCAGGCGAGCCGCCGGATCCTCCGCCCAGGCATCGTGCACGACGACCGGCGCGCCGCTCAGCTCACGCAGCTTTCGCGCCACTCCCGCGCCGAGCAGCGAGCTCTTGCCGACCCCGCTCGGCCCGTAGAGCACGGTCAGCCGGTTCGCGAGCACGTTCGCGGCCACGGCCGCGATCTCGCGCTCACGCCCGAAGAAGAGGAGCGCGTCGAGCTCGGAGTCCTCGAACGAGGCGAGGCCCTTGTACGGGCTCTCGGGGACGCCGTTCACGAGCCGGCCGCCTTCTCCAGCGCCCGTTGCAGCTCCGCGACGTACGCCGCAGGCGCCATGTCGACCACCTCGACGTCGCGCCGCCGCCAGAACTCACGCTCGAGTGGCTGGGGCCCCGGATGCACCGACCAGGAGCGATACGGCAGCGGCTCGCTGCCCCAGAAGCGCTCGAGCACGACGCGAAGCGTCCAGGTCGAGAGCGTGTAGCCGAGCAGAAGGAGATGGGTGCGGCGCAGGCGCGCGGCGAGCGAGACGGGCAGCCGCCGGGCGACGTCGCCGTAATGGATGAAGTCGTCCTCGGTGACGGCGAAGCTCTCCCAGGCGCGCTCGGTCGACCGGTCGATGCGCCCCTGCAGGTGGAGCAGGACGGTGCGCTGGTCGAGGGCGAGCTCGCCGCTGTACGAGTTCGGCCGCTCGATCACGTTCGCCGCGCCGGTCGCCGCGATGTGGCAGAAGCTGCCGCGCATCTGGCCCGCGGCGAGGTAGCAGACCGTCTCGTACGGCTCCTCCGCCTCCTCGAGCGCACGCTCGAGCGCGAGCTCGTAACCGGTCGTGACCAGCAGCGGCTGCCCGGAGCCGCGCTCGCGCAGCAGCGCCGGCAGCCGCGCGAGGAAGCGGTGGACGGCCGCCGGCTCCCCATCTCCCTCGACGAGCGCGTGGAGCGTGTCGTACAGCGGACCGGCGCCGTTGAGAACGGCGACTGCCTGGGAGACGCGTGCGAGCTCGGGGGTGTCCGCGTCGACGCCGAAGCGCCGTGCGAGCTCGGAGGCGAGCGGCTCCGAGTCGGAGCCGACCACGACCGTGACCTTGCCGGCCAGGAGCGCCGCAGCCACCTCCTCGAAGTGCTCGACCTCGGGGATCGCACCGCGGTCGACCGCGAACGTCTCCTGGCGCAGGATCGAAGCGTGTACGCCGCGCAGCAGCGGGCTCGGCTCGAGCCCCAGCTGCTCGACGAGGAGCTCGCGTCCCTCGCGGTACGCCTCGAGTGCCTGCGCCTGCCGGCCCGAGCGGTACAGCGCGAGCATGAACTGGGCGCGCAGCCGCTCGCGCAGGGGATGCGTGTGGACGAGCGCCTGGAGCTCGGCGACGACCTCCGCGTGCGCGCCGATCGCGAGCTTGGCCTCCGCACGCTCCTCCACCAGCGTGAGGTGGAACTCCTCGAGCCGGGCAATCTCCTCCCGCGCGAACGCCTCGTAACGGAACTCGGCCAGCGGCTCGCCGCGCCAGAGAGCGAGCGCCTCGTCGAGCAGCTCCGCACGGCGCACGGGCTCGCTCGCCCGCGCAGCGTCGACGAGGCTCCGGACGCGAGCGAGGTCGAGCTGCTCCGGGTCGAGGCGCACGACGTAGCCCGGCGTCCGCGTCTCGATCACGTCCGGACCGAGCGCCTTCCTCAGCTGGGCGACGAAGTTCTGGAGCGAGGCCACCGCGGTGGCCGGCGGATTGCCCTCCCACAGCGCCTCGATCAGGCGGTCGAGCGAGACGACCCGCCCCGCCTCGAGCAGGAGCATGGCCAGCAGCGCTCGCTGCTTCGGGCCGCCGAGCGCGACCGGCTCGTCGCCGGTCCGAGCCTCGAGCGGACCGAGGATGGCGAATTCGACCAACGCGCGGAAGGTTGTAGCACCCTGCGGATGCCGTTCCCAACGGCCGTTAGCGGGCCATTAGCGCCGGCGACCACGATGGCGCCGTGAACGGGTCCCCGATACGTGGAAGCGTCACGGTCCTCGGCCTGATCGCCTTGGCCGGCGCCCTCGTGTCGTGCGGGAGCACTCGGCCGCGGCCACCGGTGACGACGTCGGCGCCGCCGGTCACCACTGCGACCGTGACCGAGCCGCCGCCGCAGAGCGCTGCGCTGCCGTGGCCGACGTACGGCGCGGAGAACTCCCGCTCACGCGCGGTTGCCGCTCCGGGGCTTCGGCCGCCGTTCCGGCGCGTCTGGACGTTCCACGGCCACGCGCTGCTCGAGTTCCCGCCCGTCGTCGGCTACGGAAGCGTCTTCGAGGAGGCCTTCGACGGGCGGCTCTACTCGATCGATCCGGCGAGCGGCGAGGTCCGCTGGAGCTACAGCGCCCAGCGCTGCGGCTGGTCGTCGCCGGCGCTCGCCGACAACCTCGTCTTCGCCACCTTCATCGGCAACGACGAGTGCAAGGCGACCAGGTCCGGCGGCGAGCTCCTGGCGCTCTCCCCCGAGACGGGGCGCGTCCGCTGGCGCCGTGCGATCGGCCCCTCCGAGTCGTCACCGCTCGCGGAAGACGGGACCGTCTACGTCGGCGACCAGGACGGATACATCTCTGCGTTCGCGGCCCGAACGGGAAGCCTGCGCTGGCGCTTCGACACGGGCGCGCCGATCAAGGCGTCGGCGGCACTCGCCTACGGACGGATCTACATCGGCAACTACGCCGGCGAGATGTTCGCGCTCTCGGCGCGCACCGGCCGGCTGCTCTGGAGAAGCGCGGGCTACGGCAACTTCTACTCCACGGCCGCCGTCGACGCAGGCCGCGTCTACGTCGGCTCGCTCGACGGCCGCGTCTATGCGTTCTCGGCCCGCAGCGGCGACGTCCTCTGGAGCTTCGGAACGGGCGGCTACGTCTACGCCTCGCCCGCCGTCTGGAACGGCCTCGTCCTCGTCGGCTCCTACGACCACGACTTCTACGCGCTCGCCGGCGACACCGGCTCGCTCCGCTGGAGGTTCGGTGCGCACGCCGCGATCTCCGGCGCTGCCTCGGTCGTCGCCGGACTCGTCTACTTCTCGAGCTTCGACCACCGTACGTACGCGCTCGACGCCGCGACCGGCCGCCTGCGCGCGCACTGGCCGGACGGTGAGTACTCACCGGCGGTGGCCGGCGACGGACGCCTCTACCTCGTCGGCCTGGGCCGGATCTACGCGCTCACGCCTGCCGCCCGGTAGGCCGATGTATCGCACGTGGAGACGGGTTTACCGGTTTCGCCGTCTAGACTCCGCCGCTCGGTGCAGCGGAGTCTCGTTGTCCTCAGCCTGTTCCTGATCGCCGCCGCTGGGGCACCCGCGGCCTTCGGCAGCGCGATCATCGGCCGCGACGTCACGGGCGCGACCCTGTCGATCGACCGGCAGGGACGCGCGCACGTGAGCTACCGCAGCGGCGGGCTGGAGAGGTACGTGGTCGCCTGGGGCGCGATCAACGCCCGCGCGCCGAGCACCGCCCACCCACAGGTCAAGTTCCGGCTCCGCTACGGGCTCCGGGGCAAGGGCGTCTGCCTCCCGTACGACGGCCCGCCGCTCGCCTGGCTGCTCAAGGCCTGCAAGGCCCCGGACGGAAGCTACTGGGCGCTCCAGGAGTGGGCGCGCCTGAAGCCCGACTACGGCGGGACGACAGGGGCCGAGGAGCTCCATCTCTCCCACTGGCGCGGCCCGCTCGCCGTGCTCACCATCTACCAGAACTGGGCGGAGCGGAGATACCGCCACCTGTTCGGCAGGCTCACGTACGACGGCGTCGGCGTCTACGGGTTCAGGGCCACCGGACGCGGCGCCCCACTCGACAGCTACGGCCGGAACATCTACGTCGACACCTTCGACTCCCGCTACGGGAGAGGCTGGCATCGCGAGAACGGCTTCCTCACCCACCATCGGGGCAAGACGCTCGGCGACTTCTGTTACGGCTTCTTCCCGCACTTCGGGCATCCGCCGGGCCAGGGCACCAAGTACCGCGCGACCGCGGAAGGCCCCGGAGTGACGCCCGACGTGATGTGGGCGGCGAACGACGCCGGCCCCTTCGACAGCGCCACGCAGGCACAGATGCAGGCCCTGGAGCGGAGCTGGGGCGATCCGAAGTGCCGTACCTGAGCGTCCCCCGGGTAGGAAAGCGGTTGGATCCCGGTGTGAAGAACACTCGTTCTGGGGACGCAGAGCGCCGTCCGTCGTGCCGATTCTGGATCGGCGAAGGGCTATACGGCCGCACGACCGCCAGCACACGCCGACGGAATCCCCCCACCTGAGGGATCCACGCATCCCCGAATGGGGCATGTTTGCGTGCCCCGCCGCGACGAAGTTGAGCTCAGAACGTTTCCCAGCGCCGAGAAGCCGAAGGTCGCTGCGGGATCACCACGACCCTCGGCCCACACGGGCTCACTCAACCGAAGGCGGCATCTGAATGAAGTTCTTCCCCAAGAGACGGACCACAGTTCTGGCCGTGCTGCTCATCGCCCTGATCGCGGCGATCGGCGGCTGGGCGTACTTCTCGACGACTGGTAGCGGTAACGGCACGGCGACCGTCGGCACGAGCACGGCTCTGACGCTCCACGGCACGGCGGGCACAACGCTGTTCCCGAACACGACCTCGTCCGTCACCTTCACGGTGGACAACCCCTCGACCGGCTCCCAGCGGCTCGGCACGATCCACCTCTCGGGCGTGAAGGCCTGCACCGGCGCGGGCTCGAGCTGGAACGGAAGCGCCTGCTCGAGCGGCGGCACCGAGCAGACCACCTGCGAGTCGTCCGAGACGGGTGCCTCCGACACCAACACCGCCAACTTCTGGATGGCCGACGTGGCCGAGAACCAGGACATCGCCGGCAGCACGAGCGGCGTGGCGGCCACGAACGCCGGCACCCTGAAGATGAACAACCTCAGCACGGCGCAGGACAGCTGCAAGAACGCCAACCTGACCCTGCTGCTGACGAGCAACTAGGGAACAAGGCGACAGTCGCGGAGGCGCGCCCGAGCGGGTAGCGCCTCCGCGACCAGAGACCCGAGTCCCCGGTCTGACTTCCATGAAGCGGCTCCTCCTCATCCTGGCGTGCGTCCCCGTGGCGCTCGCCCTCGGCGTTGCTTCGGCTTCTGCCTACTTCTCCGGGAGCGGCTCGGGGAGCGGGCCGGCGACAGTCGGCACGCTGACGGCGCCGGGGGCGCCGACCGCGACCCCCGGAGCAGGCACGGTTGCCCTGAGCTGGGCGAGCGTGTCCCCTCCCGTCGGAGTCGGCGGAGTCACCTACTACGTCCAGCGGAACGGAGGAAATGCGGGCGGCACCTGCCCGACGCAGGCCTCCCCCTCCGCCGTGACCAGTTGCACCGACTCGGGCCTCTCGGCAGGCACCTACAACTACACGGTGACCGCCGTCTGGCGCAGCTGGTCGGCGACGAGCAGCGCGACGCCCGTCACCCTCGCCTCGGGCGCGCTCGACCACTTCTCGCTCGCGGCGGCGACCACGACACCGACTGCAGGTGCGGGCGACAACCTCACGATCACGGCCAAGGACATCGCCGGCAATACGGTCACGGCCTACGGCGGCGACCAGACGCTGACGTTCAGCGGCGCGAGCACCATCGGCGCCAACGTGCCGACCGTCACCTCCAAGACGGGCACCGGGGTCGCTTTCGGCACCGCGGAGACGATCACCTTCACGAGCGGCGTTGCAAGCGTGTCCGGATCGAACAACGGCGTGATGACCCTGTACAAGACGGAGACCGCGAACGTGACGGTCAGCGACGGCACGCACACCGGCTCGCTCTCGGTCACGGTGGGCGCGGCGGCGGCCGCCGGCATCACCGCCACCAGCGGCGGCGGCCAGTCCGCGAACGCCGGCGCCGCCTTCACGAACCCGCTCGTCGCGACGGTCACCGACACCTACGGGAACCTGAAGCCCGGTGCGTCGGTGACGTTCGGCGCGCCCTCGAGCGGAGCGAGCTCGGCCTTCGCATCCGGCGGCAACTGCACCAGCAACCCGCAGACCTACCAGTGCGTCGCCACCACCAATTCCTCCGGCGTCGCCACCTCCTCGGCCTTCACCGCCAGCTCGACTCACGGCACCTACAACATCAGCGCCACTGCCGCGGGCGGATCGAACCCGTCCGTCAACTTCAGCGAGACCAACATCGGCCTCCTTCACGTGAGCTCTCTCGTCACGGGCTCGACGACCGGAGCCACGACCTGGACCGGCTCCGTCACCGTCACGGTCAAGGATTCCGCGGGCACGGCCGTGAACGGCGTCGCGGTGACGGGCGCCTGGAGCCCGACCTCGGGGGCAACTCCCAGCGGCTGCACGACCAACGCCTCCGGCCAGTGCACGATCACGCCCAACACCGGCTCCTTCCCGAACGCGCAGCTCGCCGAGACGTGGAAGATCTCCAATCTGAGCCTGAGCGGCTACACCTATGACTCTGCGTCGAATGTGGAGAGCGCCGTCACCCTCTCCAAGTCCTGCGCTGCCACGACGGTTTGCGAGACGAACCTGACGAGCGCAACCACGTTCACGGACTCGACGGCCGGCACCGGCTCGAGCACCGCCACGCTCTCTACCACCAACACGCCGCCGTCGGGCTCGACCGTCCTGATCCTGATCGCCCGCAACGGCTCGCAGAGCGGCGATGCGGTCTCCGGCGTCAGCGGCAGCGCAATCAGCAACCCGACGCTGGTCACCTCGCAGACCAGCAACCTGTCCACGAACTCCGGGGCCTTCACGAACCTCTGGGTCTACCAGGCGGACGGAACCGGGACGACAACCAGCCCGGCGGTCACGGTCACGTTCAACAAGAGCGACAACCTCGCCACCCTCGTCCAGGTCATCGTCCTCTCGGGCGAGAACACGGCGAATCCGATCGCCCAGAGCAACAACACGAACAAGTGCACCACGGGCTGCACGACGACCGCCACGGCCACCCTGCCCAGCGCGCTCTCGACCGGGAGCAAGGAAGTCGTCCTCGTCGGCGAGGCCGCCAACACCGGCACCTCCATGACGTCGGGCATCTGGGCCACGAAGCTTTTCTGGGCGCGCAAGACCGGCGCCACCGGCTGCAACTACGGCAGCTTCTTCGGCACCAGCATCCTCAGCGGCACCGTCACGCTCGGCGTGGCCAACGACTGGGGCGCCCTGGCCGTCGAAGTCGCCAGATCCAGCTGAGGACCGGCGTAGCCCTGGCCGCTGCTGGCAGGGTTTCGCGATGGGACTCACCTCGGGCAGCGGGCCGTTCGGCGACCGGCCTGCCAGTAGCTTCAACTTCACGCCCGACCCGCCGACGGGTTCCGTTCTGTTCTTCGAGCCGGTGCCGTACCGGCTGAGAGGCTTCTTCGCCGGAGAATCCGTCTTCGACACGCTCGGCGCGAAGCTCCTGTACGAGACCGCGCACCTGCCCGTCTACTACGTGCCGGAGCAGAATCTGCGGCACGACCTGCTCGAGTCGAGCGACCGACGCACGCGATGCCCGCACAAGGGCGAGGCGTCGTACCGCTCGCTGCGCGTGGGAGACCGCTTCGAGCCGGAAGCAGTCTGGACGTACCGGGAACCGATCGCTCCGGCGGCCTTCTTCGCCGGGTACGCAGCGTTCTACTGGGCCAAGCTCGACCGGTGGTTCGTCGAGGACGAGCAGGTGCTCGGCCACCCGCGCGACCCGTACCACCGCATCGACACGTTCCGCATGTCACGACCGGTGCGGGTCTCGGTCGACGGCGAGACGGTCGCCGAGAGCACGCGGACGGTCGCACTGTTCGAGTCCGGTCTCCCGGCACGCTTCTACCTGCCGGCCGAGGACGTACGCACGGATCTGCTCGAGCCTTCCGAGACGAAGACACGCTGCGCGTACAAAGGCGTCGCAACGTACCGGCACGTCCGCGTCGGGCACACGCTCCGCGAGGACCTCGCCTGGACGTACGCCGAGCCCGAGCGCGACGGTGCCGCCGTCCGCGGCCTGATCTGCTTCTTCAACGAGCGCGTCGACCTCGAGGTGGACGGCGACGCGCAGGAACGGCCGGTCACTCGGTGGTCGCACTGACGCCGATCCAGGTTGGTGCTGTCCCCAGGCCGCGACGCCAGCTTCCCGGATTGTCCGGCGCCTCGGCCACGTGCAGCCTCGAGACGTGGGGTTCAACACGTCGCAGGAGGCAGAGATGCACGACAACATCGCCACACGGGCCGGACGCTGGAGCGCCGCGCACTGGAAGACCGCCACGCTGGGCTGGCTCGTTCTGGTCGTCGCCGCGGTCGCGCTCGGCCAGTTCGCCGGAACGAGGCAGCTGACCGACGCCGAGAGCTCGAACGGCGACACGGCGCGCGCCCAGCAGATTCTCGACCGCGCGCACTGGGACGAGTCGGCCGCCGAGGCCGTGCTCGTCCAGGCAAAGGGCCGGGCGCGGCCGGACGCCGTCGCCGCCCAGGTCTCGTCCATGCTTCGCGCCCGGCAGGACGTCAAGACGGTGAAGGCGCCGGTCCGCGCGCACGACGGCCGCTCGCTGCTCGTCGCGTTCGAGCTGCGGGGCAACGGCGACACCGCAGACACCCGCGTGCAGCCGGTGCTCAACGCGGTCGCCCGCATCCAGCACGAGCACCCGGCCTTCACCGTCGCCGAGTTCGGCGCCGCGAGCGCGAACCACGCGCTGAACGAGAGCGTCGGCAAGGACTTCTCGCGGGCCGAGAAGCTCTCGCTCCCGATCACCTTCCTGATCCTGCTGTTCGCGTTCGGCGCGTTCGTCGCCGCGGGCCTGCCGGTTCTGCTCGCGTTCTCGGCGGTTCTCGCGTCGCTCGGACTCTCGAGCCTCGTCAGCCACGTCGCGCACGCGTCGTCCGCGACGAGCTCGGTGATCCTGCTGATCGGGATGGCCGTCGGTGTGGACTACTCGCTCTTCTACGTGAAGCGCGAACGGGAGGAGCGCGCCGCGGGGCGCGAAGGGCGCGAGGCGTTGCACCGCGCGGCCGCGACGTCGGGCCAGGCGGTCCTCGTCTCGGGCGCGACCGTGATGATCGCGATGGCCGGGATGCTCTTCGCCGGGTCGGCGGTCTTCACCTCGATCGGGATCGGCGCGATGATCGTCGTGTTCATCTCGATGATCGGCTCTCTCACCGTGCTTCCCGCGCTGCTCGCCAAGCTCGGCGACCGGATCGACCGCGGCGTCCTCGCCGTCGGCGCCTCCGGCATCGGGCTCGCGTTCCGCCGTCGCGAGCCGCGCTGGATCGCGCGCCTGCGGACGCGGCGCACCCTGCTCCAGAAGCTGAAGGGCGAGCGGAACGAGTCGCGCGTCTGGGCCGCGCTTCTCCGCCCGTCGCTGCGGCATCCGGTCGTCGCGGTCGCGCTCGCCTCTTCCCTGCTCATCGTGCTCGCGCTTCCGGCGGCCGGCCTGCGCACCAAGATGCCCGGCTTCACCGACCTTCCGCGCGGGATGAAGATCGTCCAGACGTATCGCACGATGCAGGCGGCGTTCCCGGGCGCGTCGTCGCCGGCCAGCGTCGTCGTCGACGCACCGGACGTGCACGCGCCGCGCGTGCAGTCGGCAATCGCGGAGCTCGAGCGCGAGGCGCTCGCGACCGGGTTGGTCAAGACGCCTGTCCGGACGACGACCAACCGCGCCGGGACCGTCGAGACGGTCGACCTACCGCTCGTCGGAGACGGCCAGAGCACCTCCGCAGTGCACGCGCTGCACGTGATCCGGACGCAGGTGGTGCCCGCGACGGTCGGGAAGCTCCCCGGAGTCCAGGCGCCCGTGACAGGCGAGACGGCCGGCGACGTCGACTTCACGTCGGCGATGCACGCCCACATGCCGCTCGTCTTCGCCTTCGTGCTCGGCCTCGCGTTCCTGCTGCTGCTGGTGACGTTCCGCTCGATCGTGATCCCGTTGAAGGCGATCGCCCTCAACCTGCTCTCGGTCGGTGCGGCGTACGGCGTGCTCGTGTGGATCTTCCAGGACGGCCATCTCCAGGGGCTGTTGGGCTTCCACTCGAACGGCGGGATCGTCACCTGGCTGCCGCTGTTCCTGTTCACGATCCTGTTCGGCCTGTCGATGGACTATCACGTCTTCATCGTCAGCCGGATCAAGGAGCTCGTCGATCGCGGCCTGTCGACGGAGGAAGCCGTGGAGCGCGGGATCCGGTCGACGGCGAGCACGGTGACGAGCGCCGCGTTCGTGATGGTCGCGGTGTTCTCGATCTTCGCCACGCTCTCGACCGTCGACATGAAACAGCTGGGAGTCGGGCTCGCCGTCGCGGTGCTGCTCGATGCGACGATCATCCGCGGTGTGCTGCTCCCCGCGACGATGAAGCTGCTCGGCCGCTGGAACTGGTACCTCCCGCGCGGCCTGCACTGGCTGCCGCAGCTCCAGGCAGAGTCGGCCTGATGCTGCTCTCGTCTCTGCTCGGACGGCGCTCCCGGGACGACGCTGTGTCCCCCGAGGAGCGCCGCCGCCAGCTCGCGCACCGCGCGGAGATCTACGGCGGCATCTGCCTGCTGCTGACGATCGTCTGGGCGGTCTCGAGCCGCGGCTACTTCTGGCCCGTGTGGGTGATGCTCGTCCTCGGCCTGCGGCTCGCGGTGGAGGGCTGGGACGAGTTCTCGGCGGACTACGCGGGCGGCCAGATTCCGCAGGCGCTGGCGCGGCAGGCGGGGATCTCGCTGGTGCTCGCAACGTTCTTCACGCTCGTCTGGGCGGTGACGGGCCACGGGTACTACTGGCCCGTCTGGCCGATCCTCGCCATGGCCGTCTTCCTGGTCGTCCGGGCGGCCGCCACGTTCGGAGAGCGCGGTTCGCGCGAGCGGATCGAGGTGCTCGAGGAGACGCGGGCGGGGGCGGTCGAGCAGCAGGAGTCGGAGCTCGAGCAGATCGAGCGCGACCTGCACGACGGCGCGCAGGCGCGGCTCGTCGCGCTCGGGATGAGCCTCGGCATGGCGGAGCAGAAGCTCGACTCCGATCCCGAGGCGGCGAAGGAGCTGCTCGCCGAGGCGCGGCAGGGAACGCGCGAGGCGCTCGAGGAGCTGCGCAGCCTCGCCCGCGGGATCCATCCGCCCGTCCTCGCCGATCGCGGGCTCGGAGCGGCCATCTCCGCACTCGCCGACCGCACGCCGCTGGAGGTGCACGTCGAGGTCGACCTCCCGCAGCGCCCGCCACGTGCCGTCGAGACCGCCGCGTACTTCGTCGCCGCCGAGGCGCTCGCCAACGCCGGCAAGCACGGGCGGGCGACCTCCGTCGACGTGGCCGTGCGCGAGGACGCAGGCGAGCTCACGGTCGAGGTCGTCGACGACGGAGTCGGCGGAGCCGACCCGGCCGGGAGCGGAGTGCGCGGGCTGGCACGCCGGGTGGAGGCGCTCGACGGCCGCCTCGAGGTGGCCAGTCCGCCCGGCGGCCCGACGACGATCAGGGCGGTGATGCCGTGCGGGTCGTGATCGCCGAGGATCTCGCACTGCTCCGCGACGGCCTGACGCGGCTGCTGCGCGACAACGGCTTCGAGGTGGTCGCCGCCGTCGAGGACGGAACGGCTCTCGTGACGACCGTCCTCCTCGAGCGTCCAGACGTCGCGATCGTGGACATCCGCCTGCCGCCGACGTTCCGCGACGAGGGCGTGCGCGCGGCGCTGACGCTGCGCGAGCGCTCGCCCGAGACGGGGGTGCTCATCGTCTCGCAGTACGTCGAGCAGGCGTATGCGACCGAGCTGCTCGCCGACGGGCGCGGCGGGCTCGGCTACCTGCTCAAGGACCGGATCATGGACGTCGACGACTTCGTCGCCGCAGTTCGGCGCGTGGGCTCGGGAGGCACCGCCCTCGATCCGGAGGTCGTCGCGCAGCTCCTCTCGCGCCGCCGCACGGGCTCGCCGCTCGACGCGCTCTCACCGCGCGAGCTCGAGGTGCTCGGCCTGATGGCCGAAGGCCGCTCGAACGCCGCGATCGCGGCGCGTCTCGTCCTCACCGTGGGCGCGGTCGAGAAGCACGTCGCGAACATCCTCACGAAACTGCGCCTCCCGCCCTCGAGCGAAGACCACCGGCGGGTGCTCGCCGTGCTCGCCTACCTGCGCGACGCCTGAGCGGCAGCAGGAGTGCGTACAACTGGCAACCTGCGCGTAGAAGACCGTGGAGCAACCGACACGCGAACTCGAACGTGGTGTGAGGATGCCGGTGCTCGGCTTGGGCGTCTGGCAGATGGCTGCCGGCCGCGAGACCGAGCAGGCGGTGGAGTGGGCGCTCGAGGCCGGCTATCGCCACATCGACACCGCGTCGCTGTACCGCAACGAGCAGAGCGTCGGCGCGGCTCTCAGGCGCTCAGGCCTGCCACGCGGGGAGGTGTTCGTCACGACGAAGCTGATGCCGGGGCGGCCGAGCGCGTCGCGGGAGCTCGCCAAGAGCCTCAAGCGGCTGGGACTCGACTACGTCGATCTCTACCTGATCCACTGGCCCCTGCCGCTCGCAAACTCCCGCATGTGGCGGCAGCTCGAGTCGCTGCAGGAAACGGGAGGAGCGCTGACGATCGGAGTGAGCAACTTCGGACGCGACCGACTGGCGAAGCTCGTCGGTTCCGCTGCGCGCGTCCCTGCCGTCAACCAGGTGCAGTTCAGCCCCTACCACTACCGGCGGCGGCTCCTCGAGTACTGCGACCAGCAGGGGATCGTGTTCGAGGCCTACAGCCCGCTCGCACGCGGAAAGGGCCCGGACGACCCGACGATCGCCGGCATCGCCGAGCGCCTCGACCGCACGCCGGCCCAGATCATGCTCCGCTGGGCGATCCAACACGACGCCGTGGTCATCCCCAAGTCGAGCCAACGAGAGCGGATCCGCTCTAACGCGCGGCTGTTCGACTGGGAGCTCTCCGCTGCCGACATGCAGACGCTCGATGCGCTCGATCGCACGGGCAACAGCGCCGAAGCCCGCGGATAGCCCGAAGAGGGGTCTAAGTCGGCTGCGTTGGCGGTTGTGGAGTCGCGGCGGGTGGCGGATAGTTCCGCCATGACTCCGCAGCCTTCAGGGACGGTGACACTCCTCTTCACCGACATCGAGGGGTCGACACGGCTCCTGGAGGGACTCGGGACCGACCGGTACGCAGAGGTCCTGGAGCTGCACCGACAGCTGCTGCGCGAAATATTCGCCCGGCATCAGGGCTACGAATTCGGGACGGAGGGGGACGCGTTCTTCGTCGCGTTCGCGCGGGCTGCAGATGCACTCGCAGCGGCGGAACTGGGGCAGGCGGCGCTGGCCGAGGCGGAGTGGCCGAACGGCGTCGAGCTGCGGGTGCGGATGGGCCTGCATACGGGCGAGCCGAGCCCGGCCGGCTCGAACTACGTCGGCATCGACCTGCACCGTGCGGCGCGAATCATGTCGGCCGGCCACGGCGGCCAGATCGTGGTCTCGTCGTCGACGAAGGCGCTCGTCGACGACGAGCTGGCGGAGCTGGGGGAGCACCGGCTGAAGGACTTCGACGAGCCTCTCACTCTGTTTCAGCTCGGCGACTACCACTTCCCACCGCTGAGGACGATCTCCAATACGAACCTGCCCCGGCCCGCCTCTTCGCTGGTCGGCCGGGCGAAGGAGCGCGTCGAACTGCGGGAGATGCTGCAGAACGGGTCGCGCCTCGTCACGCTCACCGGGCCGGGTGGTTCGGGCAAGACACGGCTGGCGCTCGAGGTCGCCTCGGACCTCGTGTCCTCCTTCTCGTCCGGAGTGTTCTGGACGGATCTGTCGTCCGTACGCGATCCGGCGCTCGTCACCGAGACGCTCGCCGAGACCCTGGGCGCGAAGGCCGGCCTCACAGAGCACATCGCCGATCGCGAGCTTCTGCTCGTGCTGGACAACTTCGAGCAGGTCGCGGATGCCGCGCCCGAGCTTGGACAGCTGCTCGAGGCCTGCCCGCGGCTGAGGGCCATGATCACGAGTCGAGAGCTGCTGCGGATCGGCGGCGAAGTGGAGTACCCCGTGCTGCCGCTCGCCGAGACGGAGGCGGTCGAGCTGTTCTGCGTGCGGTCGGGCCTCGAGCCGAGCGAGACGCTCGCCGAGCTGTGCCGCCGGCTGGACAGCATGCCGCTCGCGATCGAACTCGCGGCCGCCCGCACGCGAGTCCTCACTCCCGCCCAGATCCTCGACCGGCTGGCGCAACGGCTGGACCTGCTCAAGGGCGGCCGGGACGCGGACCCGCGCCAGCAGACCCTGCGCGCCACGATCGAGTGGAGCCACGACCTGCTCGACGAGCAAGAACGGCAGCTGTTCGCGCGTCTCGCGGTCTTCTCCGGAGGCTGCACGCTCGAACTGGCGGAGCAGGTCGCGGAGGCGGACCTCGACGTCCTGCAGTCGCTCGTCGACAAGAGTCTGCTGCGCCACACCGGCGACCGCTTCTGGATGCTGGAGACGATCCACGACTATGGGCGCGAACGCCTCGCCGCAGGCGGCGAGGAGGCAGCCCTGCGCCGAAAGCATGCTCTCGTCCTCCTCGAGCTTCTCGAGCTCATCGACCGCGAGATCCAGGCAGGCTCGGACGACGAAGCCACCCTCCTGGCGCGCATCGACGCGGAGCACGAGAACACACGCGCCGCCCTCGAATGGGCGCGGGACACGGACGAGCACGAAGTCCTGCTGCGCCTGGTGGTGGCGGCCGGGTTCGCTCACAACTGGGGCGTTCGCGGTTGGGACGAGTACAAGCAGTGGCTGGACCTTGCGGTCGAGCGCGGCATCGAACCCGCCTGGGCGCGGGCGCGAGTGCTCATGGCCTCGGCCATGGATCTGAGCATCCGCGAACCGACCCACGCCGCCGAGCTCCTGGCCCAAGCGCGAAGCCTGGCCGAGCGCGAACGAGACGACGACCTCTCGCTCAAGATCATGGAGACGGCCGCCTGGCTGACCCTCGAACGCGGTGACCTCGACAGCGCGAGCGAGCAGTTCACCGCCATGGGCGACCGCGCGCGCGAGCTCGGCGACCTCGATCATGTCACCGGCGCGACGACCGGCCTTGCGTTCGTCCTCGCCCGCGCTCAGGACTACGAGGCAGCGCTCGCGCTGGGGAAACAAGTGCTCGACGCCCTCCGCGCCAAAGAGTACGACGGGGGCGTTGTCAAGGCTCTCGAGGGCTGCGGGTGGTGCTGTCTGGCCCTGTCCGACCCGGCTCGCGCCTCGTCCTACTTTCTCGAGGCTCTCGAGGTGGCAGAGCGCCTCGGCTCGTCTTTCAGGGTGATCAGGATCGTTGCTGCGCTAGGCGCCTGTCTCGTCGCCGGAGGCGAAATGGAGAAGGGCACACGGCTCCTCGCCGCCGCCACCGCCGCCGGCGCCTGGTTCGAGCCGCCGACCGACCAGATCCAGGACGCAGTCGTCGACGGCGCACGGGTCGCTCTCGGCGAGGAGGCGTTCGCCGCGGCCTGGGCGCAGGGAGAGGCGATGCCGTTGGAGCAGGCCATCGCAGCCGCGCGAGCGGAGACCGCCGCCGCCCAGGCCGAGACCGGCCGGGCCTGAGGTGACGAGCGTCCTGGCCACCGTGCTGCTCGTTTGCACGGCGCTCTTCGCGCCGGTGCTCGGCGGACTTGCCGAGCGGCTTCCGCCCGGCAGAGAGTGCCCCCGGCATCAATCGAACATGCGCACGCAGTCTTAGGAAGCCCGCCTCAGTCGTCCCTCCCGCGTCCCTTCCAGTCCGTCCCGAACGAGATCGAGTGTCCGAGGAGTCCCGTCGTGTCCCCCCAGTCCGTCTGCGTCCGATCTGTCCTGATAGACGAGCGGTAGACGGAACCGGCCTTCAGGTGAGAGGACGCTCGCCCAGCCCAGCGTGCCATCATCCGAGGGTGCGTCGCCGACCGGCTGTAGTCAGCCCGATTGCGCCGTTGTTCCACCGCGACGGCATCGATATCGCACTGGTGAGCGTCGAGCTTTGGCCGCGGCAGACCATCGTGAGGCTCGCCGCGCTGGTAGATGATCCCGTTGGAGAGGAGAACTCGTATAGCGGTCGCTTGGACGCCTGGGCAGCAGGCGACAGGGATGGACCGATGCCACGGGAGCCGGGCCAGCGCCTCTATGCCGACGTGTCGCTCTCACTGTCTGACGATCTCGGAACCGACTATCGCTGGGAAAGCTCGGCCGTAGGTGGGACCGGGCGGTTATTCAGAGGCGACTGGCACTTCTCGCGTGGTGTCCCCGCGGAAGCCACCCGGCTCCTCGTCGAGGCCCAAGAGCTTGGCGGCGAGAGCGGCTCCTACGAGCTGATGCTTGGGGAACATTCCTAAATGCTGGCCCAGCTGAGCGTCCTCTAGCCCGGTCCGCCGCAGCCTCAGGGTTGGTCGCCTTCGACCGCGAAGAGCCGCCACTCGTCGGCGACGCCCTTCAGTGTCGCGGCTCCATGGTCGCTGAAGCGGAGACCGGATCCGGCGACGAGGTCCTTGACCGTGCTTGAGACGATGACCTCGCCGGGTCGCGCTTCCTTCGCAACCCGCGCCCCGATGTGCACCGCGATCCCGCCTACCTTCCCCTCCATCAGCTCGCACTCGCCGGTATGCAGACCCGCGCGGAGCTCCAGCCCGAGCTCGCGCACGCCCGCACGTACGGCGCAGGCACAGCGCACGGCCCGTGCCGGGCCGTCGAAGCGCGCGAAGAAGCCGTCGCCGGCGACGTCGAGCTCCGTACCGCGAAACCGGACGAGCTCCCGCCGGATCAGCCGGTGGTGCCGCTCGAGTAGCTCACGCCACGCGCGGTCTCCGATCTCCCCCGCTTTCGCCGTCGAGCCGACGATGTCGGTGAAGAGGACTGTGGCGAGCACTCGCTCCGGCTCGGCTTCCTCCCACGCCCCGCCCTCCCACGCGTCCATCAGGAACCGCTCTAGCTCGGCGGCCGTGTCCAGCGCGGCCTTCCCGAACGCGAGGTGGCCCGCGCCGGGGACCTCGAAGATCCGCGCCATCGGGATCTTCGCCGCCATGTACTGCGTGACCTCGAGGGGGACGAGCGTGTCCTCGGAGCCGTGCAGGAGCAGGGTCGGAACCCGCACGGCGGAGAGCACGTGCCGGACGTCGATCTCCCTGTTCATCCTATGCAGCGCTTCTAGCGCGCCCGGGCTTGCGCCCCAGCGAAGCAGCCGGAGGAACGACGCAGCCTCTGCCTCATCGAATTGACCGAGGCGGTGTACATCCGCCAGCGCCCGCTCCCGTGGGCCGAAGATCTCGAGCGCCTCGGCGACCTCCCGCTCGTAGTCCTGTTCGGTTCGTCCCCACGGATAATCCGGCGCCCACATCCGCCGGGGGAACGCACTGCGCAGGGCAAGCGCTGCCGTGCGCTCGGGATAGGTGGCCGCGAACAAGAGCGCCATCGCCGCGCCCTCGGAAAGGCCGTAGATCGCGGCCCGCTCCGATCCGACCGCATCCATAACCGCGCGGACGTCGTCCATCCGGGTCTCGAGCGTCGGAGCGCCGCTGACACGGTCGGACATCCCGGTCCCGCGCTTGTCGAAGCGGATCAGGCGCGTGAACGACCCGAGCTTCTCGAGCACCGGCACGAAGCTCGGGATATCCCAGTGGAGCTCGAGGTGCGTGACGTAGCCCGGGACGAAGACGAGGTCGAATGGGCCGCTGCCCGTGACCTGATACGCGATGTTCAGGTTGCCGCTCTTCGCGTACCGCGTCTCCGGAACCATCACCTCGTACCCTACGCCCGGGCGGGATTCGATCCAGTGTCCGCCCGACGCTCCAGGCAGTGTCAGGGGTCATTCCGGAACACTGGCCCAGGCATGGGACTCGTCACCCGTAGTGGCGGAGCACCCACCCGACTCCCAGGACCAGGAAGAGCGGGACGAGGACTGTCCACGCTGAGTGCTCGTCAAAGAACTTGAGATACGGCGACGGGCGAACGGGCCACTCAAGCGGCCTCAAGTACTCACGCAACGGCCGATCGCCCATCAGGTATCCGTATCCGGCAGCGACGGCGACCGCGAAACACGCCAGCGCGGCGGCGACCATGATCACCTCGCCAAGCGTCCGCATCTCACACTGAATCTATTCCCAGTTGGCTCGAGGGTCATTCCGGAACACTGGCCGGGCTGCCTGTTCTTATGCTCGGCGGCAATGCGAGGCGTCTTGCCGTCGGTGAGCCTCCGGTGAGCGGTGGGAGCTGGCGCTCGGACTACTTCAGCGCGGTCAACCCTTCTCGCTAGGCTCGGTCACATTCCGGCGCACGGATACGACGACTGTCGAGGCCGGCGTCGTCGGATCGTCTGAGATCGACTACCCGCTTGTTCGCGCCGAAAGGAGCAGCACCGGCTCCGCAGCAGGCGGCACAGCAGCAGCCCAAGGCAGAAGCCGAGGAGGCCTGGCGGCCGTTAGCGGGCCGTTGGCGCCTCGGAGTACCTTGGCAGCCATGTCGCGGTTGCTACTTGCCGTCCCGGTCGTGGCTCTCGTTGTCGCCTGTGGTGCGACCTCGAGCCAGGCGTCCAAACCATCGCTCGTCGTCTTCGCCGCCGACCGGACGCCGACGGTCTCCGGCGAGGTCTACCGCCTCGATCCCAACGGCCACCGCATCGACCTGAGCAAGAGCCCGTATCAGGATCTGTTCCCGTCAGTCTCGCCGAACGGGAGGAAGGTCGCCTTCATCCGCGATCTCGGCAGGCAGGGAGCTCATCTCTACGAGGTGGGAATCAGCGGCCACGGTCTCGTTCGGCTCGGGCCGACCCTCTCCAGCCCGAGCGAGTCGGGGTGCGACCCGACGCTCGCCTGGCAGCCGGGAACCAACCGGCTCGCCGTCGGCGAGTGCGGCGCGCGGAGCGGGAAGCTCTGGATCGTCCGGCCGGGGAAGACGACGTTGGTTTCGGCCGCGGGGCTCCAGCCGCTGTGGTCACCCGACGGCCGTGTTCTCGTCTCGTCCACGCCGTCCTCGCATTCCGGCACCGTCCTCCACGCGTATAGCTCCTCCGGTCGCACGCTCTGGCAAGCCCCGCGGACGTTCCCTTGGCTCGCAAGCTGGTCCTCGACGAACGTCCTCGCGGTTCCGGGTCCGACCGGCCTGGGCGTATACGACGAGGCGGGACATCTGCTGTCGAAGACGCCCGGGCAGGTGGCGGGCGGCCCCGCGTGGTCTCCGAACGGACAGTTCCTCGCGGTCATCGCCGGCGGCCGGCTCGTGGTGCGAACGCCGGCCGGCGAGGGCGTCCTGCTCCACCAGCGGCTCGCGGGCAACCACGGCCTCGCCTGGGAGGGGAACGGCCGCGTGGTGGTCGGTGGCTACGGCGGCTGCGGGTGCAAGGCGAAGAGCGTCGCCGTCCGAACCGGGAAGTTCTCGTCCGCGTCCTCCAACTGGTTCGAGCCGCTTTCGGCCGACCGAAAGCTGGCGATCCTGACTCCGCGGAGCGGCAGCGGGTACGCCATCACGGTCGCGCCCACCACCGGCGGCCCGGGAAAGACGTACGCGAACCTTCCGCTCGCATACAGCGACGGACCGGTTCCGTCGGCGACCTCGCTGCAGTTCGTCGGCCACGGCCGGTCGGTCGTCTACGGCAGCTTCAATCCCGAGCCGTTCGCCGACCTCTACACCGTTGCCCCGTCCGGGGGCCCCTCGCGGCAGCTCACCGGGATCAAGCCGTACGCGAGCGCTCCGTCGTTCTCTCCGGACGGCAGCGAGATCGCCTACTCCTGGACCCAATTCACCGGGCTGACCTGCAAGGGTTGCGCGTCGCAGATCCGGGTCGCGAACGCCGACGGCACCGGGACGCGAGTCCTCACGACCCCGCAGGAGTGCACGTTCGACAACACGCCGAGCTGGTCACCCGACGGAACGAAGGTCCTCTACTCGGAAACGGGTTGCGACGAGCCCGGGGAGCTCTTCACCATCCCCGCCGCGGGCGGTGCGCCGCACGACCTCCACCTCGCCGGCGTCAACCCGGCCTGGGGCCCGTCGAAGATCGCCTACCAGGGCGCGCTGAACACCTCCGGCGGGATCTGGACGGCGAACCCGGACGGCAGCAGCCTGACGAAGATCAGCTCGACCGGGCACGATCCCGCCTGGTCGGCGACCGGGACGCTCGCGTATCTCGTCGCCGCAGCGACGCTGACGGTGGGGTCGAACCCAGTCCATCTTCCCTTCGCGTCCGTCACGTCGCTCGCCTGGGCCCCCGACGGGACTCACTTCGTCGTCGTAGCGCGGAAGACGAAGAACGCCTTCCAGGACGTCTACACGGTCAAGACCGACGGCACCGATCCGGTGCGGCTGACGAAGTACTACGACGCATCCGGCGCCAACTGGGGCTAGCCGGCGGGACTTTCGCCCGACGGAAGCGGCCACGATGCCGCGAGCCCTTTTCCGAGGCGGCCTCGCGACTACTAGTGCCCCCGGCATGAATCGAACATGCGCACGCGGTTTAGGAAACCGCTGCTCTATCCACTGAGCTACGGGGGCCGCGGCACATTGTGCCGCGCGCGCCCGCGGGGCTAGCTCTGGCTCGCCGTCGCGGCCTGCTCGGCCGAACGGCTCAGCGCCTCGTCGGCGTCGCGCGGCTCGAAGATCTCCTCTGCGTGCCCCGCGAGGTAGACGGCACCCGCGGCGCCGGCTCCCATCGCGACCGCCGTCACGACCGGCCCGCGCAGTCGGATCCCGAGAGCGTCGTCGAGCGACAACCGCCCCGGCCCACCGTCCGCCAGCGCTGCCAGAACGCCGAGGATCACGACCGGGTACTCGACCCCGCCATCCGTCACCCAAGGCCCGTTCTTCGCGTGCACGTGCCGGATCGCGTTCGTCATCACGCCGGTCAGCATGCTGACCGCGGCCGGCGTGAACAGGCCAAGGGCGAGGAGCGCGCCGCCGCCCGCCTCGGCTGCGCCGGCGACCAGCGCGTTCTCGCGGCCCGGGCGCAGGCCGATCTGCTCGAACATCTTCCCCGTGCCTTCGAGGCCACCGCCACCGAACCAGCCGGCGAGCTTCTGCATCCCGTGGCCGACGAAGTAGCCGCCGAGCGTCGCCCGCAGCATCAGCTTGCCGAGTCCCATGACCCCTGGCTACCCCGAAGCGCCAAAGGAAAACTAGAGTCCCAAACGATGAGCAATCTCAGCCTCGAAGCGCTCCTCGACTCGCGTCGCGGCGAGGATCTCGACCTCTGGGGGCGCACCATCAATCCGCAGTTCGTGCGGGTGCTGCGGACGATCGGCTTCGACCGGACGTGGGCGCGCGCCGAGGGCGCGTACCTCTACGACGCCGACGGGACGCGCTACCTCGACCTGCTCGGCGGCTTCGGGATGTACGGCGTCGGGCGGAACAACGCGCGCGTGCGCGCGGCGCTAATCGAGGCGCTGGGACTGGAAACGCCGGGAATGCTCGCGATGGGGACGACGCTGCTGCCCGGACTGCTCGCCGAGGAACTGATCGGACTGGCGGGCGGCCGGATCGAGCGCTGCCTGTTCACCAGCTCCGGCACGGAGTCGGTCGAGTCGGCGATCAAGCTCGGCCGCGCCGCGACCGGGCGCAGCCGCGTCCTCTCCGCCGACCACGGCTTCCACGGGCTCACGCTCGGCTCCCTCTCGGCGAACGGGAACGACGAGTTCACAGCCCGCTTCCAGCCGCTCCTCCCAGGGTTCGGACAGGTGCCGTTCGGCGACCTCGAGACACTGGAAGAACAGCTGCGGCGCGAGGACGTTGCGCTCTTCGTCGTCGAACCGGTGCAGGGCAAGGGCGTCAACCTGCCGCCGGACGGCTACCTCGCAGGAGCGCAGGAGCTCTGCCGCCGCTACGGGACGCTCTTCTGCGTCGACGAGGTGATGACCGGCTTCGGGCGGACGGGCAGGATGTTCGCGTTCCAGCACTGGGGGCTCGAGCCGGATCTCGTGACCGTGGCGAAGACGCTCTCCGGCGGGTACGTGCCGGTGGGCGCGCTCCTCATGGCGGGCTCGGTGCACGAAGCGGTCTTCGACTCGATGCCGCACGCGATGTCGCACGGCTCGACGTTCGCGCCGAACGAGCTCGGGATGGCAGCCGGCCTCGCGACCCTGCACGAGCTGCGCGAGCAGCGCCTCGTGGAGCAGAGCGCCCGGCTCGGTGAGCGGCTGCTCGAGCTGACGCGACCGCTCGTGGACGAGTTCGAGGTCGTACACGACGTGCGCGGGCTCGGCCTCGCGTGGGCGATCGAGTTCGCGGAGCCGCAGGGCGGCGGCCGCAGGACCTACCGCATGATCGAGCGCGCCCAGCGCGGCCTCTTCGCCCAGCTCGTCTGCGTGCCGCTGTTCACGAAGCGCCACATCCTCACCCAGGTGGCCGGCCACGACATGGCCGTGATCCGGATCCTGCCGCCGCTCGTCCTCACCGACGAGGACGTCGAGGAGTTCGCCGCCGCGCTGCGAGCGACGGTCAAGACCGCGCGGCGGCCGGCGTCGCTGACGAAGCTCGCGCTCTCGGCGGCGAGTACCGGCGTTCGCGGCCGCTAGCTCGAACTTCCGTTCAGCGGAGCCGGATCACGTTCGCCGTGACCAGCCGCGCCTCATCGGAGGCGAGCCAGCAGATCACGTCCGCCACCTCCTCCGGCTGAGCGACATGGATCAGCTCCGCGCTCTCGCCGACGGCGCTCCTCACCACGTCGGTGACCCAGCCCGTGTCGGTCACCGGCGGGTGAACGACGTTCGCCGTGACGCCGTACGGCGCGAGCTCGAGCGCGGCGCTCATCGTCAGGCTCTCCTGCGCCGCCTTGGCCGCCCCGTAGGAGACCTCTTCCGGAAAGCCGCCCGGTCCGCCGGAGGTCAGCCCGACGATCCTCCCCCAGCTCGCGCCGCGTGCCAGGTGCCGTCGCGCGAACTCGGCGATGAGGAGAGCGGCCCCGCGCGCGTCGACCGCGAAGATCTCGTCGAAGGTCTCGCGCGACAGTTGCCGCGTCCGCCGGCCGAGCCTGTCCTCGCGGTCGCCTCGGAAGGTGTCCGGCGTCCAGCCGCTCGCGTTGTTGACGAGGATCTCGACGGGGCCGAAGGCGCTCTCTGCCTCGTCGAAGAGACGAACGGCCGAGTGCTCGTCGGCAAGGTCGGCCTCGACGGCGTGGGCCCGGCCGCCCGCTTCCGCGATCGAGGCGAAAGTCGCGGTGGCATCGCCCGCCCGGGCCTCCCCGTAGCCGGCCGGCGTCCCTGGATCGCGCGCGGCGTCGAGCCGCAGGTAGGAGAGGAGCACCGCGGCTCCGCAGCGAGCAAGCGCACACGCTGTCGCGGCGCCGATGCCGTGATTGGCGCCGGTGACGAGCGCGACTCTGCCTTCCAGATCCGGGCGGAGAGACATCAGGCGCCGCGCTCCGACGGCAGGCCGCGTTTCGACCACTCGCTCCAGGACCCCGGGTAGAGCCGCCCCACGCGACCGGCGAGCCACGCGCGGTGGAGGACGACGCAGGCGGTGACGCCCGAGCCGCAGTAGGCGACGAGCTCGCCCCCGGGGAGCTCCGGCAGCGGCTGGTTCCACGGCGCGTTGGCGGCGCCGGGGATCCGGCCGGGCGGGTCGTCGATCTCGCTCGGCTCGCCGCGCCAGCGGTTCGCGGTGCGCGCGTCCACGAGCGCAAGCGACGGATCAGCGAGGCGGCGCGCGATCTCCTCGGCCGTGATCGTGTCGCCGCTCCGCTCACGCGGGACGAACTCGACCGGCTCGATCTCCTCTTCGCCCGCGCGGAGCTCGCCTCCCCACACATCGATCCCGCCGAGCAGGATCGCGCAGCCGTCGTGGCCGAAGTGGCGCAGCAGCCACCAGAGCCGCTCGGGGCCACCGCCGTTCCCGTAGGCGACGACGGACACGTCTTCGCCGACGCCGGCGCGACCGAGCACTCCTGCGAGCCTGTCCGCCGACGGCAGCGGATGGCGGCCGGCGTTCGGCACCGAAAGATCGGAGAGGTCGGCATCGACGTCGAGGAACGAGGCGCCAGGGATGTGCCCGGCGAGATAGAGCTCGCGCCCGCGCGCCGGATTCCCGAGCTCCCACCGGCAGTCGACGAACTGGTACCTCACGTTCCGACCCGCGCCGAACGGCGCTCGAACCAGATCACGTCCCGCCAGACGCCGCCCGCTTCGCCGATTCGCTCGCGGATGCCGACCTCGCGGAAGCCGCAAGCCCGGTGCAGGCGCAGCGATGCCTCGTTCTCGGGGAACACGCCCGCGGTCAGCGTCCAGTAGCCGGCTCGCTCGGAACGTTCGACGAGCGCGTCGAGCAGCACGCGTCCGAGGCCCGCGCCGCGCGCTTCCCCGGCGACGTAGACGCTCACCTCGCCGACGCCTCGGTAGCAGTGGCGCGCCGAGGCGGGCGAGAGCGCGGCGAAGCCGGCGACCGAGCCGTGACGCTCGGCGATGAGCCGCAGCTCGGGATGCGCCGCGTCCCAGCGCTCCCAGGACGGCGGCTCGGCCTCGAAGGTCGCGTCTCCGTCACGGATTCCGTCCTCGTAGATCGCGCGCACCGCCGGCCAGTCGTCAGGCCGCAGGTCGCGGACACTCACCGGGCGTGACTCGGCGTCCACACCGCGGCGAGGATCCCGAGGCCGACGAGGACGCCGCCGCCGACCCAGCGCTGCACCCGTGCGATCCCGGCCGAGCCGCGGAGGCGATCGGCGACCGTCCCGGCTGCGAGCGCCCACATGCTGTCGCTGAGGAAGCCGAGCAGCGCGAACGTGAGGCCCAGCGCGAGCACCTGCAGCCCCGGATCCTGCGCATTCGGGTCGACGAACTGGGGGATGAACGCGAAGATGAAGACGATCGTCTTCGGATTCGTGAGGTTGACGAAGACCCCCTGCGTGTAGGCACGGAGACGCGTGCGCGGCGCCGCGTCCTCGTCCGGCTCCTCGAGGCCGCGGCCGAGCAGGCGCCGGACGCCGAGCAGGAAGAGATACGCGGCGCCGACGAACTTGACTGCGTCGAAAGCGGCGCTCGAGGCGAGGATCAGCGACGAGAGCCCGACGGTGGCGAGGACGACGTAGGCGATCGTGCCCGTCGTGATGCCGGCGACCGAGGCGAGGCCCCCGCCGCGCCCCATCTCGATGCTGCGCGTCACGACGTACAGCACGGCCGGACCAGGCACGAGCAGCAGCACGATCGCGGTCGCGAGGAACAGCGCGTAGGTCGACGCCGAGGGCACAGCGGCACGCTACACCCGCAAAGCGCGTGCTCAGGCGCGACATTTGACGCGGGCCTGCGAAGCGCCTACCCTGCCATCGCCATGTTGCTCACGAACGTGATGGACCGGAACCGGGGGGGCGCCACTGTGCGGCCCGTCGGCCCCCGCGGCGCCCTTTAGGTCCGCGCGCCGCCTCGCCGGCGGCTTTCCGTCCTCCGTTCCCTCTTCGTCCGAAGGAGCAACATGTCTTTTGCACCATCCGCAATCGATCTGGCCTCACGTCTCGACCGCCAGGCGCCCGCCGTCGAGGTGCGCGACCTGCGGAAGACGTTCCGCCGCCGCGACCGCAAGACCTCGGGCCGCTTCGCCCGCAAGCGTCCGTGGCCGGCGCTCGCCGACGTCACCTTCACGATCGCCCGGGGCGAGTGCGTCGCCATCCTCGGCCAGAACGGCTCGGGGAAGTCGACGCTCGTCCGCCTGCTCTCGACGCTGCTGATCGGAGACGGCGGCGAGGCGCGCGTCTTCGGCCACGACGTGGACCGTGAGGCGTCGACGATCCGCCGGCTCGTCAACCGCGTCTCGGTCGAGGCGAGTTTCTTCAAGAAGATGTCCGCGTCCGAGAACCTCTCGTACGCGGCGCGCTTCTACGGGATGACGCCGAAGCAGACGCGCACGGCCATCCCCGAGATCCTGACCAGGGTCGGCTTCCCGCCGGACCGGCGCGGCGAGGCGATGGAGAACCTGTCGCGCGGCATGCAGCAGAAGGTCGCCCTGGCCCGGGCGCTCCTGACCTCGCCCGTCCTGCTCCTGCTCGACGAGCCGACCACCGGCCTCGACCCGCGCTCGAAGCTCGAGGTGCAGGAGTTCATCCGGGACGTACGGGCCGAGCACGACGCGACGATCCTGCTCTGCACGCACGACATGGCGGAGGCCGAGACGCTCGCGGACCGGATCGGGCTCCTCGACCGCGGCCGGCTGCTCTTCCTCGAGCCCGTCGAGGACGTCAAGCGGCGCTTCGGGGTCGAGACGCTCGAGGAGGCGTTCTTCGCGGCCACCGGACGCGAGTTCGTGGCGGAGGAGGGCGACGAGAACGACGACGACGAGTACAGGGAGGTGTTCGGATGAGCGAGTTCGCTCTCGAGACAAGGAACCAGCTCGTCGGCCTGTTCGGGATCGTCGAGCGGAACATGTACCTCACGAAGCGGTACTTCCTCTGGGACCTCGCGTTCATGGTCTGGACGATCGCGAACACGCTCACGATCGTCTTCATCGCGAAGGCGGAGCACCTGTCGGCCGCGGAGCAGAACGTATTCGCCACCCAGCTGCTGGTCGGCGCGACGATCTGGGCCTTCCTCGGGATCATCTTCGAGTTCATGACCGAGACCGTCGCCTGGGAGCGCTGGGAAGGGACGATCGAGTACACGTTCATGGCCCCGCTGTCACGTCTCGTGCATCTGTTCGGGCAGGGCGCGTACGCAGTGCTCTACGGCCTGGTCCGAGCGACGATCCTCTTCTTCGCGGTCGCCGCGTTCATCGGCATCCACACGCCGAACGCGAACTACCCGGCGGCGCTGGCTCTGCTCGCGCTCGCGTCGGTCTCGTTCATCGGTGTCGGGATCATGACCTCGGTGCTGCCGCTGATCTCGCCGGAGAAGGGCGCGCAGCTCGGCTTCGTCTGCCAGGGCGTGATGCTCGTGGTCTCGGGCGTCTACTACTCGGTCAGCGTCATGCCGGAATGGATGCAGTGGATCTCGAAGATCTCGCCGGCGACCTACGCGCTGCGCGGCTGCCGCAACTCGATCATCCACGGCACGGGTCTGGTGTGGGCCGACGTCTGGCCGCTGCTGATCATCGCGGTCCTCGCGACGCCGATCGGGTTGGCGATCTTCAAGACCGGCGAGCGGCACGCGAAACGGCACGGAAAGCTGAAGCGGTCGGGATGACCGGCTGGTTCAAGGACGGCGTCGGCGTTCGCTACGACGAGTCCACCGGATCGGAGTTCGAGCCGGCGACGATCGAGGCGACCGTCGACTTCCTCGAACCCCTCGCAAGCGGTGGAGCCCTGGAGCTGGCGATCGGCACCGGCAGGATCGCGGTGCCACTCGCCGGCCGGGGCGTCCGCATCGCCGGGATCGACTATTCGCCGCCGATGGTCGAGCAGCTCCGGCGGAAGTCCTCGGAGATCGCCGTCGAGATCGGCGACTACACGACGACACGTGTCGACGGCACCTTCTCGCTCGTCTACCTCGTCTTCAACACGATCGGCAACCTGACCACCCAGGAGGCGCAGGTCGCAGCCTTCGAGAATGCGGCGCGGCACCTCGAACCGGGCAGCTGCTTCGTGATCGAGGTCGAGCTTCCGCCTGACCGGCCATGGACCGTGTTCGATCTCAGCGACACCCACGTCGGCGTGGATGAGTACGACGCGTACTCGCATCGGCTCGTGTCACACCACTTCACGCTGCGCGACGGAGAGTGGAGACGAGGGTCGGGCGAGTTTCGCGCCGTCTCTCCCGCGGAGCTCGACCTGATGGCTCGGCTCGCGGGCCTCGACGCTCGCGAGCGCTGGGCCGACTGGAACCGCTCGCCGTTCACCGCCGAGAGCACGAAGCACGTCTCGGTCTGGGCGAAGCCGGCGGGTTAGCGTTCGCGCGTGCCTGCGCGCGCCCGCCGTTCCTGCCTGACGGTTCCCGCCTCGAGCAAGCGGATGCTGACGAAGGCGCCGTCGCTGGCCGCCGACGAGGTGATCGTCGACCTCGAGGACGCGGTCGCGGCCGAGGACAAGGAGCAGGCGCGCGGGATCGCGATCGCGGCGCTCCGGCGCGGCCCGCTCGGCCGCACGACCGCGCTCCGCGTCAACGGGCGCTCTACGCCGTGGTGGGAGGACGACTTGCGCGCGGCGGCGGAGGCCGCTCCGGACGTCGTCGTACTCCCCAAGGTCGAGTCCCCGGAGGACGTGTCCGCGGCAGCCGAACTGCTCCCGGAAGGGGTCGGCCTCGAGGCGCAGATCGAGACGGCACGCGGGCTCGTCGAGGCCGTGCGAATCGCGGCCGCCGGCGCGGGGCTCGAAGCGCTCGTCTTCGGTCCTGCCGATCTCGCGGCCTCACTCGGAGTGCCTGTGCTGACGATCGGCGCCGGCGCCACCGACTACACGCTCGCGCACGTCGTCGCAGCCGCCCGGGCGTCGGGCCTGCAGGCGCTCGACGGCCCGCACGCGCGGCTGCGCGACGACCTCGGCCTCGTGCTTTCCGCCCGGCGCGCCCTCGAGCACGGCTACGACGGCAAGTGGGTGATCCACCCGAGCCAGATCGAGCCGGTGAACAGCATCTTCACGCCGTCGCCGGCGGAGCTCGAGCGTGCGAGAAGGATCCTCGAGACCGGCGGCAGCGCAGCGCGTTTCGAGGGCGAGCTCGTGGACGAAGCCTCGTGCCGACTCGCGGAGTCGCTCCTCAGGCGCGCCGAGCTGCTCTCCTAGCCCCTTTCCGCCGCTTCACCTCGGGAGCCGCGAGCACCCCGCGGTACCACACGTGCAGGAGCGCGGCGAGCGCGGCCACGACCGCCGCCACGGCCAAGACGAGCACCCTGCGGATGCTTGCGAGCATGCCGCAGAGGGTACTTCCGGGTCGCGGCCGGAGCGACTGGTCGCTTGCAGACCGCGACTGCGGAAAGATAGAAGGACTTCGAACCCAACGGAAAGGACCGGTCGAAGATGGTCACCACCACCAAGGACAAGGCCGCCGCCGCAGCAGCGAGCGCCCGCCCCTACGTCGAGCGTGCGATTCGCGACAAGGAACTGCGCGACAACGTGTTCAACGCCTACATGTCTGCCCGGGCGGTCTACGACGAGCTCGCCGGTCGCCGCAAGGTCACCGACGCCGCGTCGCGCCTCGCCGGGAACAAGGACCTCCAGGACGAGATCCGGACCGCGATCGAGGAGCTCCGGAGCGCTTCTCGTCGCGTCAAGGACGTGAAGCAGACCCCGCCGGAGCCGGCTCGCTCCGCGAAGCACAGCTTGATCCTGCTGGTCGGGATCGTGCTCGGCCTCCTGCTCAATCCGATCACGGGCCCGGCGCTGCGCCGAGCGCTCGCGCGCAAGCTGTTCGGCGACGGGAACGACTTCGTCTACCAGGGGAACGGCAGCAAGACTGCCTCGTAGCTAGCCGCCGCGGCCGAGGTGCTCCCGCGCGAAGGCGCGGAAGCGATTGCGCGCACCGTCGTCCGGTGCGATGGGGTCGTCGTCGGCGTACTGCGGGTCGGAGGCGATCTCATCCGCGACCGCGCGCACCTCGCGCTCGATCGCGGCGCGGTGGGCCGGGTCGCGCAGGAGCGCGTCGACCCAGTTCTCCGAGCCGTCCCAGTCGGGGATGTCGTGCTCGAACAGGAGCTGCCCCAGCATGAGGCCGGTGCGGATGTAGGCGAATGTCTTGAAAGCGAGGATCCGGTGAGGCGTCTCGACCTTGGCGGCGAGCACCGGGTCGTCCTGCACGATGCGATCGACGATGCCGCCGATCGGCTCGTCCACGAGAGGGATCCAGAGCTCGTCGAGATCGGGCACGACCGGATTATGCCCGGCGGCGAAGTAGCGTAGGCCCTGCGTGGACGGTTCCGACGATCTCCTCGCCCTGTTGGCGGCGCGCCCGACGGAGGCGGGGCTGTTCCTCGACTTCGACGGCGTGCTGGCGCCCATCGTCGAGCGGCCGGAGGACGCTGCGCCGCCGCCGGAGACGCGCGCCGAGCTCGAACGGCTCGCTGCTCGATACGCGCTCGTCGCGGTCGTGAGCGGTCGGGCGGGCGAGGACGTGCGGGCGCGGATCGGGGTCGAGGGCGTCGTCTGCGTCGGCTCACACGGGCTCGAGCTCGAGCCGCAGGCCGAGCGTTGGAGCCGAGCCGTCGCGGTGTTCGCGGCCGGCGCGCCCTGGCCGCAGGAGGACGTGGAAGTGAAAGGCCCTGCAGTGGCCTTCCACTTTCGCAACCGTACGGATGAGCAGGAGGCGGTACGAGAGCTCGACGCAATCGCCGAGGATGCGGTGTGCCAGGGCCTGGTGGCGCGCTACGGACGGAAGGTCCTCGAGGTGCTACCGCCGGTCAACGCGAACAAGGGGACGGCGGTGCGCCGACTACTCGAGGAGCACGGCCTCCAGCGGGCGCTCGCCGCCGGCGACGACACGACCGACCTCGACTCCTTCGCGGCGCTCGACGGCCTCGAGGTCGCGGTGCGGGTGGCCGTGTCGTCGGCCGAGGGGCCGGACGCCCTGCTCGAAGCCGCCGACCTCGTCGTGAGCTCGACGGACGAGTTCCTCGCGCTCCTCCGCCGGCTCAGCTAGGCCTTGCGCACCCTCACAGCCGTGCCGTAGGCGCAGATCTCGGTCCAGTTCCCGCCCATGTCGGACGTGTCGAAACGCATCGCGATGATCGCGTTCGCACCTTTCGCCTCGGCTTCCTCGACCATGCGCTCCCTGACCTGCTCGCGGCTGTCGATCAACGCCTTCGTCATCCCCTTCAACTCCCCGCCGAGCATCGACTTGAAGCCGGCACCGATCTGCGAACCGAGGTTTCGCGAACGCACCGTCAGGCCCATCACCTCGCCGAACACCTCGTCGACCTCGTAGCCGGGAATGTCGTTCATCGTCGTGACGATCATCGTTCTGCCTCCCTGTTGAGCACGTCCCAGGCCCTCCGCACGTCGGCTTCCGTCGTCCGCGCGTTGCCGATCGCGAGCCGCAGGACGTAGCGGCCGTCGAGCTTCGTGTGCGTGATGAAGATCTCACCCGACGCGTTCACGCGCGACTCCAGCTGCTCGTTCTCGGAGTCCGAGCCGTTCCGGCGGAAGACCACGAGGGAGAAGCGTTGGGGCGCGACGAGCTCCCAGCCATCGCTCTCCTCGACCCAGCCGGCGAAGATCTCGGCGAGCCGGATGTGCTCGCGCACGATCGCCCGCAGCCCCTCGGCGCCGTAGCAGCGCAGCACCGCCCAGAGCTTGAGCGAGCGGAAGCGGCGGCCGAGCGGCGGGCCGTAGTCGGCGAGCGAGAACGCCTCGTCGTCGGAGCGCAGGTACTCCGGCGTCAGCGTGAACGCCTCGCGCCACTCGTCCGGCCGCGCAGTCCAGACGAGCGAGCAGTCGGTCGGAACGAGCAGCCACTTGTGCGGGTTGACGACGAGGCTGTCGGCGAACTCGACACCATCCTGGGACCAGCGCTCCTCCTCGAGGATCCACGAGGAGCCTGCGTACGCGGCGTCGACGTGGAGCCAGGAACCGGCCGCGTGCGCCCGCTCGGCGAGCTCGCGCACCGGGTCGACAGAGGCGAACGACGTCGTCCCGACGGTCGCGACGACACAGGCGACGTCGCCGAGGTCGTAGCTGTCGACCGTCATCCTCAGCTCGTCGTCGACCGGAGCCTTGCGCAGCTCCATCCCGAGCATCCGCGCGTCCTTCTCGACCGAGGAGTGCGCATGCTCGGAGCAGACGACGACGTTGCGCCCGGTCACGTGACGGGCGGCGATCATCGCGGCCAGCGTCGAGGTGGAGGCCGTGTCCTCGATGTGGCCGTGCCAACCGTCGGGAAGCCCGAGCAGCTGCCTGACCCAGTCGGCGACGCGAAGCTCGAGCTCCGTCGAGGCGGGCGAGGCACGCCAGACGAGCGCCACCTGGTTCAGCGTCGCCGCGAGCAGCTCAGCAAGGATCGCCGGCTCCGACGAGGTGACGGCGAAGTAGGAGAAGAAGCGCGGGCTCTGCCAGTTCGTCAGCGCCGGCACGAGTAGCTCGTCGAGGTCGCGGAGCACGTCGACGAACTGCTCCGGCTGCTCCGGCGCCGCCGCCGGCAGCTGCGCGGAGAGCTCGCCGGGCTTCACCTGGGCCAGCACCGGAAGCTCACCGACGCGCTCGAGATACTGCGCCGCCCACTCCAGGGCGGCGGCCCCGTCCTCGCGAAAGTCGCTCACGGCCGCTTCTTCCGCAGCCGGTCGAGCTGCTTCCACGTGCGCGTGTTGGCGAGGTCGGCCTTCGTCAGCCAGCCGCGCCGGGCCTGCGCGACCGCAAGCTCGAGGTAGGCCTGCGAGCGGACCTCGTGCGCGTCGGAGGAGACGATCAGCTTCAGCCCGGCCTCCTTCGCGGCACGGGCGTGGATGTCGCGCAGGTCGAGCCGGTCCGGCTGGCCGTTGATCTCGAGCAGCGTGCCCGTCTCGAGCGCGCCGACGATCACGCGCGCGACGTCGACGTCGCGCGGCGGCCGCTTGCCGATCCTCCGCCCCGTGAGGTGGCCGATCGCGTCGACGTACGGGTTCTGCATCGCCTCGAGCACGCGCTCGGTCGGGCGCGAGTCGGGGGCGTTGTGCACCGAGGCGACAACCCAGTCGAGCAGCGCGAGATCCTCGTCCGCAACGTCGACCTCGCCGTTCGAGCGGATGTTCGCCTCGACGCCCGCGAGGATCGTCAGCTTCGGGAACCGCTTGCGCATCGCCTCGATCTCCTCGAGCTGTTGCTGCAGACGCTCGCCGCGGAGGTAGTGCGAGTGATCGGTGACGGCGTAGTAGTCGTAGCCGCGCGCCACCGCGCCTTCGAGCATCTCCTCGAGCGTGCTCTTGCCGTCCGCCGACCAGTGGGAGTGCGTGTGCAGGTCGCCGCGGACGTCGCGGAGCTCGACGAGCTTCGGCAGCTCGCCGCGACGCGCGGCCTCGAGCTCGCCCGAGCTCTCGCGCAGCTCGGGCGGGATCGGCTGGTAGCCGAGGAACTCGTAGACGGCGTCCTCGTCGGCGCTCTTGAAGACCTCGCCGGTCTCGACGTTCGTGACGCCGTACTCCGAGATCGAGAGCCCGCGCCGCACCGCGTCCTCGCGCATCGCGACGTTGTGGTCCTTCGAGCCGGTGAAGTGCTGCAGCAGGTTGCCGAACGATTCCGGCGGGACGACCCGCAGGTCGAAGCGCAGGCCGGCGCGAGAGACCACGGTCGCCTTGGTGTCACCCTGTGCCGCGACGTCCACGACCCACTTCAGGCTCGCGAAGTGCCCCGTCAGCTCTGCGGGATTCGTTGCGCTCGCGATGATGTCGAGGTCCTTGAACGTCTCCTTCCGCCGCCGGACCGACCCGGCCTCCGAGACCGCGATCGCCGCCGGCAGCTCGCGCAACGCCGCGACGACCGCCTGCACCTCGGGCAGACCGCGGCCGAGCAGATAGCGGTCGGTCTCCGGGCTCTCGGCCTGGAACGCGAGCGCGGCCAGGATCTTCTCCTCGCTCTTCGGCCCGAGCCCCGCCAGCGTCCGCAGCCGCTCCGCCTCGGCCGCCGCCTTGAGCTCGTCGAGCGTCTCAACCCCGAGCTCGCGCCAGATGCGGGCAGCGGTCTTCGGCCCGAGACCCGGCAGCTTCATGAACAGGACGACCTCGGGCGGGACGCCGGCCTTCTTCTTCGTCAGCGCCCGGATCTCGCCGATCTCGACGATCTCGACGATCTTCTCCTCGATCGTCTTGCCGATTCCCTGCAGCTCTTTCGCGCGGCCGTCAAGGGCGAGCCGGGCGACGGACCCCGACGTGTCCCGCACGCGGGCGGCCGCACGGCGGTAGGCGACGACGCGAAAGGTGTCCTTGCCCTCGAGCTCGAGCAGGTCCGCGAGGAGCTCGATCTGGTCGGCGACCTCGGAGTTCTTAGGTAGCTCCGGCACGCTGACGATGATATGAGCGTGCCCCGCGCCGTCGTCTGCCTGCCGACCTACAACGAGCGCGAGAACCTCGAGCGGATGGTCCGCGCGCTCGCGGACCAGGACGTGCACGTTCTCGTGATCGACGACAACTCCCCCGACGGGACGGGCGAGATCGCCGACCGGCTCGCGGGCGAGCTGCCGTGGGTGGAAGTGCTTCACCGGCCGAGCAAGGAGGGCCTGGGACGCGCCTACGTCGACGGCTTCCGGCACGTGCTCGCCGGCGACGCCGAGCTCGTCCTCGAGATGGATTGCGACTTCTCGCACGACCCGGCGGACGTGCCGCGGCTGATCGCCGCGGTCGAGGATGGCGCCGATCTCGCGCTCGGCTCCCGTTACGTCGAGGGCGGCGGCACCGCCGACTGGGGGCTCGCGCGGCGTCTCATCTCGCGCGGGGCCTCGGTCTACACCCGCGTCCTGCTGATGCCGATCCACGATTCGACCGGCGGCTTCAAGTGCTTCCGCCGCCGCGTCCTGGAGTCGATCGAGCTGGATTCCATCGACGCCGCCGGCTACGTCTTCCAGATCGAGACGACCTATCGAACGTTGCGCAAGGGATTCCGCGTCGTCGAGGTCCCGATCCGCTTCGCCGACCGCACGGAGGGCAAGTCGAAGATGAGCCGCGCGATCGTGCTCGAGGCGGTGTGGAAGGTGCCGGCGCTACGGTTGGCCGCGTTGGCGGGGCGGCTGTGACCGAACTCGACGAGGTGACGTTCGACGAGGCGATCGCCGGTGGGCCGCTGCTCGTCGACTTCTGGGCGCCCTGGTGCCGTCCGTGCAAGGCGCTCGAGCCGATCCTGGACGAGCTACCCGTCGAGGTCGCGAGACTGAACATCGACGAGGAGCCGGGGATCGCGTCGCGCTACGACGTGCTGTCGATTCCGACCGTGATCCTCTTCGCAGGCGGCGAGGCGCGCGGATCTATCGTGGGGGTGCGCCCGCGCAAGCACTTCGAGCGGTGGCTAGCGGAAGTGCTCCCAGCCGCCGAGTAAGAACGGCTCTCCGTGAAGCGTGAACTCGATTCCCTCGCCCTCCTCGACCCGGCCGATCACGGGTAGGTCGCCCGGACTGCGCGTCGTGGCGAGCAGCTCGTAGTCCTCGCCGAAACCGAGGTCATCGACCTCTGCGCCGTCGACGAGCGGGACGCGCTCGAGCTCGATCACCAGCCGGACCCGGGAGCGAGCGGCGATGTGCCCGGCGTCCCGGGCCAGCCCGTCCGAGATGTCGAGCATCGCGGACGCAACCTTGGCGAGCCTCTTGCCCTCCTCGATCCGGTTCGGCACCGGAGGCAGCGAGCCGTGGCGAAATGCGGCTCCCGCGGCGCCGAGCGGCCCGGTAACGACGACGGCGTCCCCGGGCTTCGCTCCCGCCCGTCCCGGCACGCGCTCCGAGCGGCCGAGCGCGGTCACGGACAGGAAGACGCGGTCGGCCCGGGTCGTGTCGCCGCCGCGCACCGGCACACCCGGTTCGTTCAGGCCGGCGTAGAGCCTCAGGACGTCCTCCAGCTCCGTCTCAGGCGGCACCCCGAGCGAGACGAGCAGTGCGCGCGGATCAGCTCCGGAGGCGGCGAGGTCGCTGATGTTGACGGCCGCCGCCCTCGCACCGAGCTCGCGCCAGCCGAGCAGGTCGAAGCGGAAGTGCACGCCCTCGACGAGCGCGTCCTGGGTGAGCACCACCCCGCCGAAGGAGGCGGCGTCGTTTTCGATTCCGCGGGCGAGCCCTCTCCGTTCGAGCTCGACGAGGAGCCCGAGCTCACCGACGTCCCCGAGCGTCGTCATCGCTCGGAGATGCGGGCTCGTCCGTCGAGCGTGTGCGGGTCGAGCGCTGCGAGCGCGTCGTAGAGCCGGGCATGGAACGTGCCCGGGCCGCCCGCGCCGACGGCGGCATCCTCGGCGGCGACCCCGAACGCCGCGAGCGCCTCGGCTGCCGCTTCGAACGGCTCGTCCGGCTCGGCGGCGAGGAAGCAGCCCGTCAGGGCCGAGGACATGCAACCCGTCCCGGTGACGGCGGCGAGCAGCGGATCGCCGTTGGCCACCACGAGCGTCCGCTCGCCGTCGGAGACGTGGTCGACCGGCCCCGTGACGGACGCGACGAGCCCGAGCTGCCGCCCGGCCCGCCGCGCGAGCTCTCCCGGCTCGAGCCCGGAAGCGATCGACTCGACTCCGCGCACCTCGGCGTCGGCGCCGACGAGCGTGGCGACCTCGCCCGGGTTGCCGCGCAGCACGGTCACGTCCACCTCGTCGAGGATCCTGCGCGCCGTATCGGTGCGGTACGCAGTCGCGCCGGCGCCGACGGGATCGAGCACGATCGGGACCCCGCGATCGCTCGCCGCGCGGCCGGCGAGCAGCATCGCCTCGATCCAGCGCTCCGAGAGCGTGCCGATGTTGAGCACGAGCGCCGACGCGAGACCGACCATCTCCTCCACCTCCTCGGGCGCATGCGCCATCACCGGCAGTGCGCCGAGCGCGAGCGTCGCGTTCGCCGTCTCGTTCATGACCACGTAGTTCGTGATCTGGTGAACGAGCGGCTTCCGCTCGCGCAGCTCGCGCAGGGCCGTTCCGGGTGAGATGCTCACCGAGCCGCCACTCCGAGGACGTCCACCGGCCCGTCACCGCCGCCGATCTCGGCGAGGCCCTGCGCGACGGCGCGCGAAGCGGCCGCCCCGGCCCCGCGCGCAGCATCCGCGAGCGAGAGCCCGCGCGCGAGGAGCGCCGCCAGGGTCGCGGAGTGCGTGCAACCCGAGCCGTGCGTCGCGGCGACCTCGCGCCGCTCGAACGGGATCTCCACCTGCTCCCGCCCGTCGAAGAGGTGGTCGGCGGACTCCTCGCCATGACCGCCCGTCACGAGCGCGGCCGGCGCACCGAGCTCCACGAGGGCCGTCGCCAGCTCGGCCGCAGGCCCGTCGGAACCGGTGAGCGCCCGTGCCTCGAGCAGGTTCGGAGTGACGACGGCCGCGAGCGGGAAGAGGCGGCTGGTGAGCACCTCGACGGCGTCGTCCTCCAGCAGCCGAGCGCCGGAGCTTGCGACCATCACCGGATCGACCACCAGCGGCAGCGGGTGCTCCTCGAGCCAGTCCGCCACGATCTCGATGATCGCGCGGGAGAAGAGCATCCCCGTCTTCGCGGCGTCGATGCCGATGTCTCCGGCGACCGCGTCGAGCTGCGCCCGGACGAACCACGTCGGCACCTCGTGGACGGCCACGACGTCGCGCGTGTTCTGAGCCGTGAGCGCGACGATCGCCGACATGCCGTGGACTCCCGCCGCGGCGAACGCCTTCAGGTCGGCCTGAACTCCTGCGCCGCCTCCGGAATCGGAGCCGGCGATCGTGATGCAGCGTGGAACCAACGCCCTCCCTTCGCCGGCATGACCCGGATCAGGTTCGACGGGTGTGATCTCAGCCTCTGTGTGAGGCACCCCGGTCGGGAAACCCTAACCTCGCAGCCCGAGCCGGCGCGCGATCTCGGCGAAGTTGAAGTCGTAGCCCCAACCGAACGCCCGCGGCATGAGGATCCGCCGGTCCTTCGTATTCCACCAGCGCGACCTGAAGCGCTCCCAGGTCGGCCGGCTCCAGTCGTACGGGACGCCGAGGAACTTGCCGGTCCGGCTGCTGCTCATGTATCGAGCGTACCGGTGCACCGCCTTCCGCCCGCCCTCGCCGCCGCCGCGACGCCGCAGATCCTCGAGCTGCTGGGAGACGGCCCCGGCCGCGTGCTCGAGCTCGGCTTCGCGGGGATCCATGCGCGGACGCTCGAGCTCTCCGGCTGGGAGGTCGTCGTGGTCGACTCGGATCCCCGGGCGCGCGAGCGCAGCGACCACGTTGCAGACGCACCCGAGGGACACTTCGACGCAGCCGTCGCCCCGAGCAGCGCCGACCTCACGGGCATCGACGCCGCGAAGATCGTCCTCGTGGACGAGCACGGCGAAGCTTCAATAGCGGGATGACGAGCGTGGCCGGCTGGACCGAGCTCCTCGGCTCCGTGGGAGCAGCCGACGAGCTCGCGCACCTCGCCACCGAGCCCGCGCGCGAGGCACGAACCGTCCCGCTGCCCGACTCTCTCCAGCCGGCCGTCCGGGAGGCGCTCGGCCGCCGCAGGATCGAGGAGCTCTACGCGCACCAGGCCGAGGCCTATGCAGCGACGCAAGCCGGCGGCAACATGATCGTCACGACGGGCACGGCCTCGGGCAAGACGCTCGCCTTCAACCTGCCCGTGCTCGACGCGCTCGCCTCCGACCGGCACGCGCGCGCGCTCTACCTCTACCCGACGAAGGCGCTCGCGCAGGATCAGGCGCGCTCGCTCGGCGAGCTCCGGATACCCGGCGTCCGCGCGGCGATCTACGACGGCGACACGCCGACCGAGCGGCGGCGCCAGATTCGCGGCTGGGCGAACCTCGTGCTCACGAACCCGGACATGCTCCACATCGGCGTCCTGCCGCGGCACGACCTGTGGGGCGACTTCCTGCACAACCTCCGCTTCGTGGTGGTCGACGAGGCGCACGTCTATCGCGGCGTCTTCGGCTCGCACGTCGCGAACGTCCTGCGTCGGCTGCGGCGACTCGCCCGGATCTACGGCGCCGAGCCGCAGTTCCTGCTCGCCTCGGCGACGATCGCCAACCCCGCCGAGCTCGCGCGCGCGCTCACGGGCGAGGAGGCGGCGGTGATCGAGGACGATGCGGCGCCGCGTGCCGAGCGGACGATTGCGCTCTGGAACCCGCCTCTGCTCGACGCCGAGCTCGGCCTGCGGGCGAGCGCGCTCGGCGACGCGTCGCGGCTGCTGGCGGGGCTCGTCGGGCAGGGCCTGCGGACGATCTGCTTCGCGAAGAGCCGCAAGTCGGCCGAGCTGATCCACCGCTTTGCGAGCGACCGGCTCGACGCTGCGACTGCGGCCCGGCTCGCCCCGTACCGCGCCGGTTACACGCCCCAGCAGCGGCGCGAGATCGAGCGGCGTCTCGTCGAGGGCGACCTGCTCGGGGTGACGTCCACCGACGCGCTCGAGCTCGGGATCGACATCGGCGACCTCGACTGCGCGATCTCGGTCGGCTTCCCCGGAACGGTCGCAAGCCTGCGCCAGCAGTGGGGACGCGCCGGCCGGCGCGAGCACGGGCTCGCGATCCTCGTCGCCTCGGAGGACGCGCTCGACCAGTACTTCATGCGGGAACCGGCGGCGCTGCTCGAGCGGCGCGTGGAGGCCGCGATCCTCGACCACGCCAACCCCCGGGTTCTCGACGGGCACGTCGCGGCAGCCGCGTTCGAGGCTCCGGTCGACGAGAACGACGCCGCGACGCTCGGCCCGGAGGCGCTCGAGCGCGCGCCGCACGTACCGGAGCTGCGCCGCACGCCCCGCGGCTGGGTCTGGGCCGGCAAGGACACCCCGGCCGCGCGCATCCCGCTCCGCTCTACCTCGCCCGACTCGTTCCTCGTCGTCGACTCCTCCAACGGCGACGTGCTCGGGCTGGCCGAGCAGGAGCGCGCGTACTCCACCGTGCACGAGGGCGCCGTCTACCTCCATCTCGGCCGCCAGTACCTCGTCCGCGAGCTCGACCTGCAGGCGCGGCGGGCGCTCGTCGAGCCGTTCGACGGCGACTGGTACACGCAGGCCAAGAAGGAGACGGAGACGTCGATCGAGGAGGCATTGCGCGTCGAGCGCCGGCTCGGGCTCGAGCTCTCCTTCGGCCGGGTCTCGGTGACCGAGCGGGTGGTCGCGTACCAGAAGAAGGCGGCCGCGGACGGCTCGACCCTCGACACCGTCCCGCTCGATCTGCCGCCGACGACCTTCGACACCGAGGCGGTCTGGTTCGTGCCGCGGCCGCACCAGCTCGAGGGACTCGAGGCGATGCCGCTGCTGCTCTCCTCTCTCCACGCAGCCGAGCACTCGTTGATCGCGCTCCTGCCGCTGTGGGCGATGTGCGACCGCTGGGACATCGGGGGCCTCTCGACGAACCTCCACCTCGACACCGGCGCGCCGACCGTCTTCGTCTACGACGGCCATGCCGGCGGCGTCGGGATCGCGGCCCGCGGCTTCGACCGGTTCGAGGGCTGGGTCGCCGACACCGCCGAGCTCCTCGCCGGCTGCCCCTGCGAGCGCGGCTGCCCGTCCTGCGTCCAGAGCCCGAAGTGCGGCAACCTGAACGAGTTCCTCGACAAGGCCGGGGCGCTCAGCCTGCTCCGCCGTATGCTCGCCACGTGAGGATCCTCGTCCGTCCCCCGCTGCAGGAGGACGTCGGCTCGTGGGAGCGGCTCGGCTGGCGCGCGGCGCCCGACTTCGCCCGGCTCGCCGATGAGCACGAGCGCTTCCGCGACCTGCTGGCCGAGGGCGGTGCCGAGGTCGTCGTTGCGCAGGGGGAGCCGGGGAACCTCGACTCGATCTACGTCTACGACCCGGTGCTCGTGACGCCGCAGGGCGCGATCCTGCTCCACCCGGGAAAGGCGGCACGGCGTGGGGAGCCGAACGCGCTCGCTCCCGACCTGCCGGTGCCCGTCCTCGGCCGGCTGGAGGAGGACGAGCTCGCCGAGGGCGGCGACACCGTCTGGCTCGACGAGCGGACGCTGCTCGTCGGCCACACCTACCGCACGAACCCGGCCGGGATCGAGGCGCTCCGCCGCCTCCTGCCCGGCGTGGAGGTGCTCGCGTACCACCTGCCGCACTTCCACGGCCGCGGCGAGGTGCTCCATCTGCGCTCGCTGCTCAACCCGCTCAGCTCGGAGCTGGCCGTCACGTATCCGCCGCTCATGCCCGTCCCGCTCGTGGAGCTGCTCGACGCGCGCGGCGTCGGGGTCGTCGAGGTGCCGGACGAGGAGTTCGAGACGATGGGCCCCAACGTCCTCGGCCTCCCCGGCGGACGCGCCCTCGCCCTCGCCGGCAACCCCGTGACCCGGCAGCGGCTCGAGACCACCGGCATCGAGGTTCTCGAGTACGAGGGAGACGAGATCTCGCGCAAGGGCGACGGTGGCCCGACCTGTCTGACGCTACCTGTCGATTTCGGCCCGTCCGGTTCGTCGTAGAGACGTCAACCACGCCAGAGGAGGCGAAGATGCAGTACCTGCTCCTGATCAACGACGACGAGTCCCACTGGGGCGCCATGCCCGAGGACGAGCGCAACGCGGTCTACGGGGAGTACATGCAGTTCACGGAGGACGTGCAGAGCCGCGGCATCCTCGTCGGCGCCAACCAGCTCCAGCCCGGATCGACCGCGACCGTCGTCCGCGTCGAGGACGGCAAGACGATCACGACCGACGGGCCGTTCGCGGAGACGAAGGAGGTGCTCGGCGGCTACTACCTGCTCGACGTCGAGACGCTCGACGAGGCGCTCGAGTGGGCCGCGAAGATCCCGTCCGCCCGCTACGGGCACATCGAGGTGCGCCCCGTCGTGATGCGTGAGGCAGAGGTCGCGTCGTAGAGGAGCTCGCCCGCGCATATCGCGACGAGCGGGTCCGCTCGATCGCGATCCTCGGCCGCGTCCTCGGTGACCTCGACCTCGCCGAGGACGCGGTGCAGGACGCCTTCATTCGTGCGGCCGAGCGGTGGCCTCGCGAGGGAGCGCCGCGCAATCCGGGCGCCTGGATCGTCACGACGGCCCGCAACGCGGCGATCGACCGGATCCGGCGCGAGCAGACGCTCGCGCGCAAGACCGAGCTGCTCGCGCGGGCCGAGGAGCTCCCCGACGACGAGGAGGCCACCATCCCCGACGAGCGGCTCGAGCTGATCTTCGCCTGCTGCCACCCGGCGCTCGCGCCGGAGGCCCAGGTCGCGCTGACGCTGAGTCTCGTCGGCGGTCTCGAGACGCCCGAGATCGCCCACGCCTTCCTCGTTCCCGAGCCGACCCTCGCGCAGCGGCTCGTCCGCGCGAAGCGCAAGATTCGCGACGCCGGGATCCCGCTGCGCGTGCCGGCAGAGCACCTGCTGCCCGAGCGCCTGAGGCTCGTGCTCGCGACGATCTATCTCATCTTCAACGCCGGTTACGGACCGCCCGTCCGCCGGGAGTTGTGCGGCGAGGCGATCCGGCTCGCCGCCGTGCTCGCGACGCTCATGCCCGACGAGCCGGAGGCGCACGGCCTGCATGCGCTGCTCCTGCTGCAGGACGCGCGCCGCGACGCCCGTGTGTCTCCGACCGGCGGGCTCGTCCTGCTCGACGAGCAGGACCGCAGCCTCTGGGACGCGGACGAGGTCGAGCAGGGCCGGCGAGCGCTCGAGCGGGCCCTGCCCTTGCGCCGCCCCGGTCCGTACCAGCTCCAGGCCGCGATCGCGTCGCTCCACCACGAGGAGCCGGCGGACTGGAGGCAGATTGCGCTCCTGTACGAGCGGCTGGCAGAGCTGAGCCCGTCGCCGGTCGTGAAGCTGAACGGCGCGGTCGCCGTCACGATGGCCGACGGTCCCGAGCTCGGCCTCGAGATCGTCGACGGGCTGTCCGGGCTGGAGCGGTACCACCTCTGGCACTCGACCCGCGCCGAGCTCCTGCGCCGGCTCGGCCGCGACGAGGAGGCGGCGGCCGCCTACTCCCGTGCGCTCGAGCTCGCACCGAGCGAGACCGAGCGCAGTTTCCTTCGGGAGCGTCTAGCGGCCTCGGCCGGCTAGTACGCGGCGGCAAGCACCTGCTTGCGCCGAAGCTTCAGCAGCGAGACGGCCTGGGAGGTCGGCCGGAACGGGTCGTAGAGCGTAGAGCCGTCCTCGACCGAGACCGCCGCCACCGGCACTCCGTCGACGTCCGCCACGATCCAGTCCCCCTCGTGGAGCGGCCGCTCGCTCAACTGCGCCAGGCGCTCGAGCTCCTCGCGGCAAGCGGTCAGCCGCAGCTGGATCGCCGTGCGCACCGCCTGCGGCGGGCGCGCGGAAGCCTCCCGCGCCCGCCGGTACCGCCGCGCGTCCCGCTGGAAGCCGGCCATCTTGTCGAGGACGATCTGGTGCGTCAGCTCGGGATGCATCTTCTCTCCTCCTGTTCGGCGTGCTACCCTAACCACTGTTCGGAGCTTACCAGTTACATAACCTCCGACGCAAGTTCAATGGTTATGGATCTGCACACCCAGCTGGACCTCGTCCGCGACTACGTGAACACGCGGGATTTCGAGACGGGCATCGACCGGATCGCGACGCGGGACGAGCTGGCCATGTGGTTCTCCGAGCAGGGTCTCGTGGACGATCTGGTGGAGCCGACCGACGAAGAGGTTGCGGACGCCCTTGCGGTACGCGAGGCGATCCGGGAGCTTCTCCTCGCGAACAACGGCGTCGAGGCCGACGCCGGCGCGGCCTCGAAGACGCTCGAGGAGTCGGGCCGCAAGGCGCAGCTCGGCGTCCGCTTCGAAAACGGCCGGCCGGTCCTCGCTCCGGAGGGTGACGGCGCGCGCGGCGCGATCGGCCGCATCGTCGCGACGGTCGCGGAGCTCGCGCCGACCGACGAGTGGAAACGGCTGAAGACCTGCCGGGACGAGCATTGCCGCGTCGCCTTCTACGACCAGTCGCGCAACCGCTCGCGGGCCTGGTGCTCGATGGAGGTCTGCGGCAACCGCGAGAAGGCGCGCAGCTTCCGCAAGCGCCACGCGACACCGGCCGGCTAGGCACGTGCGAGAACCGAGCCCGGATCGGCGTACCTGCGCGATGCTGTGACCGTGAGCGCAGCGAGAGAAGCACGCGGCGGCGTGCTCGTGGTCGGCGGTGGCTTCGCGGGCGCGTACGTCGCACGCGAGCTCGGTAGCCGCGGCGCGACGATCGTGAGCAAGGAGAACTTCATGCTCTACACGCCGCTCCTGCCCGAGGCCGCGTCGGGGACGCTCGAGCCGCGGCACTGCGTGGTGCCGCTGCGCGAGATGTGCCCGCAGGCAGACCTGATCCTCGGCAGGGTGACCGGCCTCGACCTCGAAGCGCGGACCGCCTCTGTCGAGACGGACGAGGGCCCGCAGACCGTCGGCTGGCGCGAGCTCGTGCTCGCGCTCGGCGCCGTGCCGCGCACACTCCCGATTCCCGGCCTCGTCGAGCACGCGCTCTCGTTCAAGTCGCTCGCCGATGCGATCGCCCTCCGCAACCACGTCCTCCACCAGCTCGAAGCAGCCGACGCAACGCTCGACGAGGAGGAGCGGTCGCGGCGGCTGACGTTCGTCTTCGTCGGCGCGGGCTATGCGGGGGTCGAGGCGCTCGCAGAGCTGTCCGACCTCACGGAGGACGCGCTCAGGTACTACCCGCGTCTGCGCACGGCGCCGCGCCGCTGGGTGCTCGTCGATGCAGCCCCGCGGATCCTGCCCGAGATCCCTCCACCGCTCGGCGACTACGCCGCGGCCGAGCTGCGCAGGCGCGGAGTCGAGATCCACGTCGGGACGACGCTCGAGTCGGCCTCCGCCGACACGGCCGTGCTCGGGAACGGGACGACGATCCCGACGCACACGCTCGTCTGGACCGCCGGCGTCGCGCCGAACCCCGTCCTACGGGATTGGCCGCTGCCGCTCGACGAACGGGGTCGCGTCGAGGTGGACGAGTTCCTTCGCGTGCGCGGGCACGAGCATGTGTGGGCGCTCGGCGACTGCACCCTGGTGCCGAACACCCGCAGCGAGCGCCCCGACCCTCCCACCTGCCAGCACGCGCTGCGCCAGGCCCGGCGCCTCGCGAAGAACCTGGCAGGGAAGCCCGAGCCCTACGGCTACCGCATGCTCGGCCAGGTCGCGACGCTCGGCCGCCACAAGGGGATCGCCGAGGTGCTCGGCCTGAACCTGCACGGCTTCCTCGGCTGGTGGGTGACGCGCTCCTACCACCTGTACCAGCTTCCGCTCGCGCAGCGAAAGTTTCGGGTCGTCGTCGACTGGACGGTGTCGCTCTTCTTCCGCCGCGACATCGCGGAGCTAGGACAGCTCGGCCATCCCGAGCAGCTCGGCTAGGGACCTGCCGACCGCTCCAGGGCGTATCTCCAGCGTGAGAGCCACGATCCTCCTCGCCGCGGCCATCGTCCTACTGCTTCCGAGCGCGGCGGCGAGCGGGCGTCAGAAGCCGAACGTGCTGACGGCGCTCGCGGACATCGGCACCGTCTACTGGCGTTTCGACTGCGTCCATTACCGGCGGCCGGAGTGGTCCCTCGGGATCCAGGTCTTCCAGATCTCGGCGACCACCGGCCTCACTTTTCGTGCCGGGAAGGTGAAATTGCGCAAGCTCGTCCAGCCCGGCGACCCGACAGTCTGGTTCCCCTTCCAGCGAGAGCGCCGGCAGAGCATCTCGGTCGTCCAAGGGACCGAGGCGAGAAACTTGCGCGCAACCGTGCTCGCAAGATTCAAGCGCCGCGACTGCCAGCCCTACTTCCCACCACGCCTCAGCGTGCAGCTCTACCCGCGTTAGCTACAGGGCTTGCTCGAGCTCGAGGCATGCCTCGAGCGCCGCTTCGGCCACCTCGAGCTGCTCGGTGCTCGGCTCCGCGGTCGAGAAGCGATGCTGGAGCTCGTGTCCCGGCTTGGACAGCCCGCGCGCGAGCGGATTCTCGGGATGCCGGCTCATCCAGCCGAAGAGCTCGGTCGCCGCGGCGACCGCGCCGATCTGCGCCGCCGCCTGGGCCTGCCGCCGATGGCGCTCAGGCGCGAGCCCCGCGAGCACGTTGCCCACGGCCGAGGTGACGAGCAGCGGCCCGACGAGATGCCCACCGCAGCGCTCGTGCTCGCGCGTCGCGCGCTTCCCGTGCTCGTAGGTCCCGATCGAGATGTGCTCTGCGCCGTGGTAGGCAGCGAGCTCGCCCGAGCGCAACGCCATCACCGCGGGCGTGATCGAGACGACCGACGAGAGCAGCTCCCGTGTGACGGGACGCAACCCCGACTCGCGGAGGCCGCGGACGACGGCCGCGGCGCCGAGCATCGAGCCGAGAGTGCGCGGGTTCTCCAGCGGCAGTCGCGCCGCGGGAAGCTTCGCCTTGATCTGCGGCAGCAGGAGCAGCGCCTCGGCGAGGCGGGCCGGCCCACGCAGCAGCGGGCTCTGGATCCGCGACGCCTGCAGGCGCTTCCGCGCCGAGGCGACCTCGATCCGCCCGTCCTCGTGCCGGATCGCGCACGCCCACGAATGCGGCCCGTGCACGAGCACGCCGTTCGGCAGAGCCATGCCGCCGAGCCGGATCTTCTCCTCGGCCATCGCTCCGAAGGGTAGTGCGTCAGCCGAGAACCGCGTGCGCGGCGTGGCGGAGCCAGCTGACCCCGAACTCCAGATCCGAGACGGGGATCCGCTCGTCCGCCGAGTGGATGAGCGATGCGGCGACCTCCGGCGGCAGCTCGCCCGTGGAGGGGAAGAAGCCGTACGCGACGGTGCCGAATGCCTCGCGCAGCCAGTGGCTGTCGGTGAAGCCGACGCAGGCGAGCGGCACGGCGCTCGCACCCGGCTCGGCCTCGCCGACCCACTCGCCGAGCGCGCGCCAGAGCGGCGTGTCGAGCGCAGACCGCGTACCGCCGCGGGCCTCGATCCATTCGAGCTCGTAGTCGACGTCGTCGCCGAGCACCGCCCGGATCATCGGCTCGACTTGGTCCGGATGCTGGCCCGGTAGGAGCCGGCAGTCGACCTCGACCTCGCAGAGCGCAGGGATCACGTTCCGCTTCTTCGACGCGGAGATCATCGTCGGCGAGAACGTCGGCGCCAGGAGCGCGTCGACCACGACTGCGGCCACCGGCGACACCGCGGCCACGCGTTCGGCCGCCTCGGCTGCGGGGAACACCTCGCCGAACACCACCTGCAGGAAGCCCTCGACCTCCGGGCCGAGCTGCGGCTCCGGGCGGTAGTCGGCGATCCGCTCGATCAGTTGGACCGCGTTGACGAGCGCGTTGTCGGCGATTCGCGGCATCGACGCGTGGCCCGAGCGGCCGTGCACGCGCAGGACGAACGGCGCGGTCATCTTCTCGGAGACGGTCGCCGCGTAGATCGGCCGGCCATCCTCGAGCTCGATCCGGTCGCCGCCGCCCTCGTTGATCGCGAAGTCGCAGCGAACGGCGTCCGGGTGAGCCTCGCACAGCCAGTCGAGGCCGAAGCCGAAGCCGGCCTCCTCGTCGGCGGTCGCCGCGAAGATCAGGTCGCCGCTCGGCCGGAAGCCTTCGCGCGCCAGAGACGCGATGGCCACGGCGTTGGCCGCGACCTCGCTCTTCATGTCCAGGGCGCCGCGCCCCCAGACCATCCCGTCGCGCAGCTCGCCCGAGAACGGCGGCACCGACCACTCGGCCGGATCGGCGAGCACGACGTCCGTGTGACCGAGGAAGAGCAGCGACGGCCCGTCGCCGCCCGGGATTCGCGCGACGAGGTTCGCACGCTCCGGCACCTTCGCGATCAGCTCGCACGCGACGCCGTTCGCCTCGAGGTAATCGCGCAGGAGCTCGGCCGCAGCGGTCTCGTTCCCCGGCGGGTTCGTCGTGTCGACGCGAATCAGGCGCTGGAGAAGATCCGTGACCTCGTCGCGGAGACCTGCTGCGTTCATCGCCTTGTTCCTAGCACGAGGACGTAGGTGCGAGCGAGGACACCCGGCGCGAGATAGTCGAGATAGACCTGTTCCGCGTGCGCCCGCGCCGCGTCGGTCTGCCCCACGAGCCAGGCCCGCAGCGGCGGCATCGAGGTGGAGAGAAGCTCCCAGAGCTCGGCGGCCGAATCCGCCTCGATGCGCCATTCGCCGGTCTGCAGCTCGAGGTCGAACGCAGCGCCGAGCAGAGCTCGGAGGCAATCCTCCCTTGCCCAGTCGGTGGCGTCGGGGCCGGTCGGAACCGGCCGCCCCGCCCGCTCGCCCGCCTCCAGCCACTCGTCCTTCGGCCAGGCGGTCAGAGCGAGCCGGCCGCCAGGCCTGCAGACACGGCCGAGTTCGCGGGCACTGCGCTCGTGGTCGGGGGCGAAGATCGCGCCGAACGCCGAGGCGACCGCGTCGAACTCGGCGTCGCCGTACGGAAGGTCCTCGCAGTCGCCTTCGTCGAACCGGACCGCAAGGCCCTCCTGGGCCGCGGCGTGCCGCGCCTTCGCGAGAAAGTCGGAGGAGATGTCGATGCCGATCACGTTTGCACCGGTCCGCGCAGCCGGCAGCGCGATGCCACCGGTCCCGCAGGCGACGTCGAGGACCCGCGTTTCGGGCTCGAGCGCCAGCACCGTGACGATCCGGTCGTGAATCGCCGTGTAGGACTCCGCGAGGTGCTCGTAGCCCGAGCCGCTCCACGTGTCGGAGGCAGACGCGGACACGCGCGGGAGCATACTGGCGGCATGGGTGACCTTTTCTCGGACGCCGCCGACCGGCACGCGCGCGAGGTCGCGCCGCTCGCGCAGCGGCTGCGGCCCGAGACGCTCGGCGAGTTCGTGGGACAGGCGCACGTGCTGGGCGAGGGCTCAACGCTACGGCACGCGATCGAGGAGGACCGCGTCCACTCCTCGATCCTCTACGGCCCTCCCGGCAGCGGCAAGACGACGCTCGCCCGCATCGTCGCGGCGTCGACCGGGGCGGCGTTCGAGGAGCTGTCGGCGGTCTCGGCCACGGTGAAGGACGTGCGCGAGGTGCTCGCCCGCGCGCGGGAGCGGCTCGGCACGACCGGCCGTCGCACGATCCTCTTCCTCGACGAGATCCACCGCTTCAACAAGGCGCAGCAGGACGCCCTGCTGCCCGGCGTCGAGTCCGGGCTCGTGACGCTGATCGGCGCGACGACCGAGAACCCGTACTACGAGGTCAACTCGGCGCTCATCTCGCGCACGCAGGTCTACGAGCTCGAGGCGCTGACGCCGGAGGAGATGGCAATGGTCGTGCGGCGCGGCCTCGCGGAGGTCGGCGGCGAGGCTTCCGACGAGGTCGTGGAGCTGATCGCGCACCGCTCCGGCGGCGACGCGCGCACCGCGCTCAACATCGTCGAGCTCGCCGCCGAGACGGCCGGCGGCACGATCACGCAGGAGAACGTGGAGGACGCCGCCCGAAAGCCGCCGCTGGTCTACGACAAGGCCGGCGACAGGCACTACGACTTCACCTCCGCCTTCATCAAGTCGATGCGCGGCAGCGATCCCGACGCCGCCGTCTACTACCTCGCCGCGATGCTCGAGGGCGGCGAGGACGCGCGCTTCATCGCGCGGCGGATGATCGTGCTCGCCTCCGAGGACATCGGCAACGCCGACCCGCGCGCGCTCCTCGTCGCCGTCGCCGCGGCGCAGGCGGTGGAGCACGTCGGCCTGCCCGAAGCGCGCCTGAACCTGTCCCAGGCCGCGATCTACCTCGCGCGCGCGCCGAAGTCGAACGCGAGCTACGTGGCGATCAACCGCGCGACGGCCGACGTGCAGGAGCGCGGAGCGGCACGCCCGCCGAAGGCGCTTCGGGACGGCTCCTGGTACGGCCGCCGACTCGGGCACGGCGAGGGCTACATGTACCCGCACGACGATCCGCAGGGCTTCGACACGGGCTACCTCCCCGAGGAGCTCGAGGGCAGGCGCTACTACGAGCCGTCGGGATCCGGCGAGGAGAGCGCCGACGAGAACGCCTCGTAGGCTTCGCTCCCGTAGACGGCGAAGATCACGCGCTCGAGCGAGCGCTCCGGAAAGACTCGCGCCTCCTCGACCATGATCGCCGCGCACCGGGCCAGCGGGAAGCCGCCGACGCCCGTCCCGAAGGCGGGTAGCGCGAGCGAGCGACAGCCGAGCTCGTCGGCGAGCTCGAGACACGAGCGCGTGGTGCGACGGACGAGGTCGGCGTCGGTGCGCAGGTCCTGTCCCATCACGGCGCCGTGGATGACGTACCGCGCGAGAAGCCGCCCAGCCGTCGTCGCCACCGCGGTTCCCACCGGGATTCCACCGATCGCGAGCGCCTCCCGCTCGATCTCCTCCCCGCCGGCCCGCTTGATGGCTCCCGCGACGCCTGCGCCCATCCAGAGGCGGTCGTTGGCGGAGTTCGCGACCGCGTCCACCTCGACGGCCGTGATGTCCCCGTCGTGAACCTCCAGCTGCAGCACTATGCCCGCTCCCGGCGCCGGCAAAGCCGGCACCCTCGCTCTTTGGTGAGCTCCGTCGAGCCTACGCTCACAGGATCCGCGCGCCGAGGGCCGAGGCCACGAGCTCGACGGCGAGCTGCCCGGTCGCGTTCTCGCGGTCGAGGACCGGATTGACCTCGACGACGTCCATCGAGTCGATGAGCCCCGACTCCGCGACCGTCTCCAGCGCCAGATGCGCCTCGCGGTACGAGAGCCCGCCGCGCACGGGCGTGCCGACACCCGGCGCGTAGTCGGGGTCGACGACGTCCAGGTCGAGCGAGACGTGGAGGAACGCCGCGCCGGCGGCGTGCGCGAGCGCCTCGCGCATGCACGGCTCGATCCCGATCCGGTCGATCTCGCTCATCGTGAAGACCTTGACGTCCATCCCGTTCAACAGCTTCCGCTCTCCGTCGTCGAGCGAGCGGACGCCGACGAGCGCGAGCTTCGACGGCTCGACCGCCGGCAGCGGCCAGCCGTCGCGCCGGAACGAGTCGCCGGCGAGCCCGAGCGCGGCGGCGAGCACCATCCCGTGCACGTTGCCGGACGGCGAGGTCGCGGGAGTGTTGAGATCGCCGTGCGCGTCGATCCACACCACGCCGCCCGAGCCGCGCACCTTCGCCATCCCCACCAACGAGCCCAGAGCCACCGAATGGTCGCCGCCGAGCACGAGCGGCAAGGCTCCCCGTCCTGCCGCCTCCGCCACGAGCCCCGCCAAGCGGTCGCAGAGATCGAGGATCTGGGAGAGGTAACGGGCGTGAGTGTCACCCATGTCCGTCGTCTCCACCACCGGCGACGTGACGTTGCCCACATCGTTGACGCGGACGCCGAGCTTGTCCGTGAGCTGCTGCTCGAGACCCGCGTAGCGGATCGCCGACGGCCCCATGTCGACGCCGCGCCGCCCTTGCCCGAGGTCGAGCGGAGCGCCGATCACGTCGACTTCGCGCACGGGGTGCTCAACACTCACAAGCGCGGAGGCTAACGCGGCCGCCTGCCGCCGCGCCCGGGTTACACTGACCGCCGCCCAACCGCGGCGAGGTAGCTCAGCTGGTAGAGCACTCGGCTGAAAACCGGGGTGTCGCCGGTTCGAGTCCGGCCCTCGCCATTCTCGCCCACGCGATTTTCGTGCAAAGAGCAGCGCGGCGGGAGTGGAAGCTTCCTCGTGCCGTTGCTCCAGCAGCAGGTCAGCTGGTTTCGGCAGGCACATCTAACCGTCAAGAGTGAGGCCCCCGTGGACGCTTGCGCGTTCGCGGGGGCCTCGGGTCGTTCGGACCGGTGCAACCGTGTCGCGGACGACCGTTGGCCGGACCCTACCCCCTCCTCGCGCGAAGCGCGATCGCGGGCTCGGCCGAAAACTCCGCAAATTCCGCGAAGCCTCGACGGCCCAGCTCCCGGCGTAGCCGGTCTGGCGGAACGTAGATCGGAGTCTCGGCTCCTCGCGAGAACGAGAGCACGAGCGTCCCGCCAAGTGCGGTGACCCGGGCGAGCTCGCCGAAGAACGGGATCATGTTGGAGAGCACGACGAGCTCGAACGCCCCGTCGGGAACGTCGAGCGCGGCCGCGTCGCCGACCTCGAAGCGGACGTGGCCGGCGAGCTCGGCCGGCAACTGCCGGGCCGCCTCCTCGATCATCGCCGGACTGAGGTCGATCCCGACGACCTCCGCCTCCGGGTAGCGCTCGGCGAGCGCCTTTGCGACGACGCCGGTTCCGGTGCCGAGGTCGAGCACATGCGCCGGAGCCGAAACGCCCGCGAGCGACAGATCGAGCGCCCCGAGGTGATGCGGGCCTATGCGTGTCTCCCAGGTCGGTGCGAGGCCGTCGAAGCGATCCCGGAGCCGTCGCCTGAAGACGCGCCAGAGGCGGGGATCGCGAACCACGGCGTCCGTCACGAGGCGCGCGAATCGTTGCGCGTCCATCAGCGCACGGCGAGGTCGAGAACGAGCTCGGCGCCCTCCTCGACGCGCAGCAGCTGCGCGGCACTCCCACGCGAGACCGCGAGGGCAAAGCTGCCGTAGCTGTCCTCGTACAGGATCAGCGAGCCGCGCGGCGCGTCCGCGAACGTGCGCGCGACGACGGCGTAGAACCGCTCCCCGCGGCAGCTGAGCTCGACCCGGGTGCCCGCGGCGAGCCCCGCATCCGCGAGATGCTCGCGCCGAAAGTTCAGCGCGACGTTGCCGAACCGGTCGACCACCGTGGCAACCGCGCGGATGCGGTTCTGTCCCACCTCCGGCTGTGGGAGGTCGAGCCGCACGAGCTCGTCCGGGTCGAGCGGCGGTCCGAGCTCGTCGAGCGCCACGCCGGCAGCGAGGTGCGCGGCGGCGGGCGCGAACAGGTCGCGACCGTGGAAGGTTCGGGAGACCGGCTGCAACGAGTAGTCCGCCTTCGCGAGCTCGTGCACCTCGGCCACTCCGCCAAAGCTCTCCGCGGCGGGAAGGAGCAGTCCGTTGTCGGGACCGACGTGCAGCCGGCCCTCCCGATCGCGCAGGGCCAGCGGGCGCCGGCTGCTTCCCACGCCGGGATCGACCACCGCGAGATGGACGCCGGCGGGCATGTACGGGAGCGTGTTCGCGAGCACGAGCGCGCCCTGGAGCACGTGGCCCGGCCGCACGCCGTGCGTGACGTCGATGACGCGAGCCTCGGGCGCGATCGTCGCGATCACGCCGTGACAGGTTCCGACGAAGTCGTCCTGCAGCCCGAAGTCGCTCAGGAAGGTGATGACCACGAAACGGAACGTAATGCTTCGACGAGGCCGTCGAGATCGTGAACAGCAGCGACCGCGACGACTTCGAGACCGGCCGCCCGCGCCTCGGCGCCGGTCTGCGGGCCGATGGCGACGACGGGCAGGCGCGCGCCGGTGGCAGCCAGCGCCCGGGCGGCGGAACCGGACATGAGGAGCGCAACGTCGGCCTGCGGAGGGTCGTGCCGCAGCTCGACCGTCCGGTACAGAGGCAGGAAGTCGGCGTCGAGCACGTCCTGCCGCGCGCCCTCGGCAGCCGCGAGCAACACCGTTCCCCGCGGGAGCTCGTCGCGCAGGCCTTCCTGCGTGTGGGTCGCCGCGACGAGGTCGACGTTCAGCCCGTGCGATCGCAGCGCCTCGGCCGTGGCCGGCCCGATCGCCGCGATGCGGCTCGCGGTGACTCCGCGACGCGCGAGCTCGTGCGCGCCGTTGCGGCTCGTGACCACCAGCCAGTCGTACGCGCGAGCGTCGACCGGCTCGTCGCCGAGAGGCTCGACCCGGATCAGCTCACAGAGGACCGCGTCGTGCCCGAGCGCCTCGACGCGGGCGACGAGCTCCTCACGCGTGACGAGTACTCGCATCCGCCAGCTCCGCGCCGAGCGCCGCGGGATCGTCGCCCGTGCGCCGCTCGATCCACGATCCGTTCTCCGCCGCGACGAGCCCCGTCAGCGTCACGCCGTCGTGGTACGCGGCGACCGGAGCCAGGCAGCCGCCGCCGACCACCGCGACGACCACGCGCTCGGCTTCGACACGCTCCCGGCTCTCGGCATCGTCCGCGGCCGCGACGAAATGCTCGTCGCCGGCCCGCACCTGAAGCGCGAGCGCGCCCTGGCCCGCCTCGGGAAGCATCGTCTCCGGCTCGAACCGGTGCCCGATCTCGGCCCCGAGCCCGAGCCGGTCGAGCCCGCAGGCGGCGAGGACGATCGCCTCCAGGCCTCGCTCGCCCCGCTTGCGCAGCCGCGTGTCGACGTTACCGCGCAGCGGCTCGATCGAGAGCGACGGCTCGAGCGCGAGCAACTGCGCCTTGCGCCGCACCGAGGCGGTGCCGATCCGCATTCCGGGCCGCAGCCCCGCGGCGCCGCAGAGCGCGTCCCGGGGATCCTCCCGGCGCAGATACGCGCCGATCGCCAGCCCGTCCGGATCCGACGCGGTCAGGTCCTTGGCGGAGTGCACGGCGACGTCGATCCGCCGCTCCAGCAGCGCTTCCTCGAGCTCCTTCACGAAGACGCCGCGGGAGCCGATCTCGCCGAACGGACGCGAGCGGTCGCGGTCACCGGCCGTCGTGATCGGCACGAGGGCGAGCTCGATGCCGGGCGCCCGCAAGGAGGACACGGCGCGCTCGGCCTGCGTGAGCGCGAGCCTACTGCCGCGGCTGCCGACGCGGAGGAGCACAGATTGGTCGCCTCCGCACGGGCGGCGCGCACCCGACGCCGCGCGGCCGGATCCGGATGAAGGCCGTCGGCGCCTGGAGCGGCAGCGGACGACCCGTCGCCGGCTTGACGTTCAGCGCTCGTCCTCGCCGAGACCGAAGAGGTGCCGCACGGTCTCAGCATAGAGGACCCCGTCGGCCGCCGCGGCTGCCTGTTTCATGCGCACCGTCGGCAGGTGGAGGAGCTTGTTCACGATCTGCGCGGTGACCGCTTCCACGGCCCGCCGCTGGCTTTCGTCGAGCCTGCCGAGCAGCGCTTCTGCCTTCTGCAACTCGGCCTCGCGGATCTCCTCGGCGCGCGCCCGCAGCGACGCAATCGCCGGCACGACGTCGAGCGACGCATGCCACTCGTGGAACTTCTCCACCTCGACGGCGACGATCGACTCGGCCCGCTCGGCTTCGCGGCGGCGCAGCGACAGCGTCTCGGTCACGATCCCTTCGAGGTCGTCGATGTCGTAGAGGTAGCAGCCGTCGAGGTCCCGGATCGCAGGATCGAGGTCGCGCGGAACCGCGAGGTCGACGAGCAGGAGCCGCCGGCTCTTCCGGCCTCGCAGCACCTCCGCCACGGTCGCCGCCTCGAGCACCAGGCCCGGCGCGTTCGTCGAGGCGATCACGACGTCCACGTCCGCGAGCTCCTCGGCGATGCGCCCGCGCTCCGTCTTGCTGTTCGCGACGAGCGCGATCCCGGCACCGCGGCTGCGCAGGTTGCGCGCGGCCTGCTCGCTCACCTTGCCCGCACCGAGCAGCAGGATCGAGCGGCCTTCCAGGCTGCCGAAGACCTGCTCCGCGAGCGCGGCGGCCGCCGCCGACACCGAAGCTGGGCTCTGGCCGATCGCGGTCTCCGCCCGCACCTTCCGGCCCGCGTGAAGCGCCTGCCGGAAGACCCGGTCGAGCACCGGCCCGGTCGCACCGAGGTCGTGCGCCTCCCGCACCTGCCCGAGGATCTCGCCCTCCCCCGGGACGAGCGAGTCCAGCCCGGCGGCGACACGGAAGAGGTGGTGCGCGGCGGCTCGGTCCTGGAGCCGGTACAGCGCCGGCTCGATCTCCGGCCCGAGCGACTCGAGGGCGGCGGCCGCATCCTGCTCGGCCTGCTCCGCGTCGGCGGCGACCAGGTACAGCTCGGTGCGGTTGCAGGTCGAGAGGCAGACCGCCTCACGCTCCGCCTCCGCCAACCTGGCGGTCAGCGCCTGCGCATGCTCGCGGTCGAGCGCGACCTGCTCCCGTAGCTCGACGGGAGCGTGGTGATGGGACGTGCCGACGAGGACGAGGCGCAGCATCAGGCGAAGTGGGTGGCGGGAAGGGCGAGCCGGACGACGATCACGAGCGCGAAGCCCGCCAGCGCGAGATAGGCGGCGCGCCGGCCCGTCCAGCTGCCAAGCAGGCGCAGGCCGAGATAGGCGCACCAGACGAGCCAGGTTGCGGCCGTCACCGCGATGAGCGCGTCGAGCCGCTCGTCCCGGACGAGCAGCCGGACGAGACCGACGGCGGCCCCGAGCGTGAGCAAGGGCACCGACCATGCCACCGTGCGCAGAGCCAGCGAGTCGAGCGTCGCCAGCGCCGGCATCTGCCTGCGGAGGATCGTCGCGGGACGCGTCCGGAGCCGCCGCTCCTGCCAGACGTAGAGCCCCGAGAGCGCCGCAGCGAGCGTGAAGCCGGCGAACGCGGCGAGCACGAGGCCGACGTGAACGACGAGAAAGAGATTCGAGTAACGACTCGCGCTGCCGTTTCCCGTCCCGCCGCCCGCGTGGGCGACCACCAGCAGCGCCACCGCGAGCGGCATCACGACGAGGCCGAGCAGCCGGTACGGCCGCCGGCAGCCCCAGATCAGGTACGCCGAGACCACGAGCCAGACGAAAAGGGAGAGCGAGGAGGCCCACGTGCCCCACGGAAACCCGTCGTCGCGCGTCGCCTGCACGGCGAGCAACGCGGTCTGCGCGAGCCAGCCGAGCCGGACGCCCCAGGTGGCGGCGCGACCCGCGCGGCCGGGGCGCCGCACCTCGCCGAAGTAGCCGACGGCCGCCTCGCCGTAGAGCAGGAGCGCCGGCCAGAAGAGCAGCTCAGCCAACTTGCGCCGGCTCCCGCGGTGTCTCTTCCGCATCCTCGTCCGGCACCCGGCCGGCGAGCTCGTCCACGTCGCGCTCGAGCCGCTGCAGCTTCAGCGCCATGATCACCAGATAGACGAGCACGACGGCGAAGACGACGCAGTACGCAGCCGTAACGTACTTCTCGGTGGTGCTCACGCGAGCGCCTCCCTCAGATCCCGCAGACGCGTGTCGAGCCGCTTGCTGCCGAGCTCGAGCCGGTAGAGCGTGTAAGCGAGAACGAACATCGCCGCCTGCGAGACGCAGTACGTGACGAGGATCCAGCCGCCGAAGTTGGGGCCGTGGAGCGTGAACACCCGCGGATGGAGGAACTCCTTGGCCAGGCGGATCGCGGCGAAGCTCACCGGGATCAAGACGACTCCGAACAGGGCGTACACGGCACTCAGGTTCGCACGCTGCGGCCCGGGGTCGACCGAGAACCGGAGCATGAAGTACGCGCAGTAGAAGAGGTAGAGGACGAGGAAGAGCACAAGCTCGTCCTCGCTCCAGACCCACCAGCGTCCCCACGAGATCTTGGCCCAGATCGACCCGGTGAGCAGCACCATCGCGCCGAAGATCAGGCCCTGGTGGACGCAGACGTAGCTCTCGAGTTCGGCGCGCGGATCGCGCTTCCAGAGATGTCGCAACGCTTTCCAGGCACCACCGATGAAACAGGCGTACGCCGCGAACGCGATCGAGACGTGGAAGTAGAAGATCCGCTGCGCGAACCCGAGCGTCTGGTCGTTCGGCGCGACGAAGAAGATCAGCACGAGGGCCGTCGCGACGAGCACGAGCGAGCTCGCGGCGAGCACGGGCAGGGGGATGCGGGCAGTGCGACCCACGGCAGGGATTGTCGCAGTAGCCGGGCTACTCGGCGACGACATACTCGAACGTCGCCCAGCACACCACGGCGAAGAGCAGGTCGTAGAGCGCGAGGAATAGGAGATACCGGCCCGGGGAGGCGACGATGCTCGCACCGACCGCGCCCACGACGATCGGCATCGCGAGCGGCAGGAAGAGCAGCGGCAGCAGCAGGTCGCGCGCCCGGGTCACGACGGCCATCGCGCCGAGAAACGTCCCGACGCCGCAGATCCCGAGGTCGGCGAGCAGGACCGCGGCCACCATCGCGCCGCCGACGGCGTGGAAGAAGAGCGCGTAGAGGGGAAGCGCCACGACCTCGGCCGCCACGAGAAAGGCGAGCGTGGCCAGCGACTTCGCGAGCCAGATCGCGCTCCGGTCGCACGGCGCCAGCACGAGACCGTCCATCGTGCGCTGCTCACGCTCCGGCACGAACGCGCGGCCGAGGCCGAGGAGCGCGGTGAAGAGAATCGCCACCCAGAGGAAGCCGGTCGTCTCGAGCCGCGACGGCGTGCCCGGCAGCGCGAAGTGGAAGATGACGAAGACCGCCGCGACGAAGAGGAGCATCGCCGGCAGCGTGTCCCGGGCCCGCAGCTCGAGCAGCAGGTCCTTGCGGGTCAGAGCGCCGACGTCGCGGACGTAGCTCATGCAGCGAGGGCGAGCCCGCCGCTCGCCAGCGGCGCGACCCGCGCGGGGTCGTGCGTCGAGACGAGGAGGGTGCGTTCGCCGCGAAGCTCGGCGAGCAGCGCGTCGAGCAGCTCGGAGCCGGCCTCGTCCAGCGCGCTGTACGGCTCGTCGAGCACGAGCAGCTCCGGCTCGTGGAGCAGGACACGGCAGAGAGCGAGGCGCTGGGTCATGCCGCGCGAATACGAGGCGACACGACCGTGCCGCACCTCCCAGAGCCCGAACCGCTCGAGCAGCATGCCGATCCGCTCGCGCCGTTCCGGCACGCGATAGAGGCGGCCGTAGAGCTCGAGGTTCTCGAGCGCGGTCAGCTCGCGGTAGACGAGCGGCTCGTGGCCGAGGTAGCCGACCTGCGCCCGCGTCGCGCTCCGCTCGATCGTGCCCTCGGTCGGCTGCGCGAGCCCGGCGCAGATCCGCAGCAGCGTCGTCTTGCCAGAGCCGTTCGGCCCCGTGACGACGAGGAAGCCCCCGCGCGGCAGCGCGAGATCGATCCTGCGCAGGACGCGCTTCTCTCCGTAGCGCTTCCCGAGGCGGCGGGCCGTGAGCACGCGGCCAGCATAGGCCGTTCCGGCGGCTTTACAGGCGTTTTACGGCGGCTTTGCGCTGAGCCGTGCACGGCTGGTGCCTTATTTGGTCAGGCATCCGGACCATCGACCAGAGAGGACGGCGCAATGCCTAGAAAGCGACTGACAGTGTTCGTTCTGATCGCTGCACTGGCCCTCGTCGGCGCCGGCGTCGCAGCGGCGCACAAGAAGGCCCCGTCGGTGTCGGCGGTGAGCGCGACATTCGACGCAACGACCGTCACGCAACATTCCCTGACGACGTGCTCCGTCAACGGCGGCGACACGTTCCAGGCGACCAGAGCCATGTACACGGGAACGTCGACCAGCTCGGATCCGCGGCTCGCCGGGGCGCTCACGATTCGCGCGTGGAGCCTCGTCGACACGACGAACGGTGTCGGCCATCTGTACGGCACTTTCAAGATCAAGGGCACCGGCACCGCCCGGACCCACGGCACGCTCAACGCCGCGATCGCGGGCGGGAATGCATCCGGGATCGCTCACGGCTACACGGGCGGAGCGTGGGGACACCTCGTCGCCTCGCTCGGCTCGACGTTCAGCCCCACCGCTGGCTTCTCCTCGGGATCGATCGGCTCGGGCACCGCGGGCGCGGGATTCCTGCGCTCCGGTCGCTGGTGCCATCCGCGGAACTGGCCCGCGAGCCAGGGCAGCTAGAGCAGCGAGTGACCTCTCCGGGGCGTCGTGACCACGGCGCCCCGGACCTTCAGGTCACGGCGTCGACGATCACGAAAGCGGCGAAGACGACGCTGATCACGCCGTTCATCGTGAAGAACGCCGTGTCGAGCCGCCGGAGATCGCCGGGCCGCACGAGGGAGTGCTCGTAGCCCAGCAGCAGCGCGACAGCGGCGACGCCGAGCCAGTAGAGGGCGCCGACGGGCAAGCCGAGCCCGGCCGCGACGAGGCACGCGATCGTCGCCGCGTGCGAGAGCCGAGCGCCGAGGAAGGCGCCGCGCACACCGAAGCGCGTGACGATCGAGTGCAGCCCCTCCCGCCGGTCGATCTCCTCGTCGAAGAGGGCGTAGAAGCAGTCGAAGCCGGCCACCCAGAAGGCGACTGCGACACCGAGCGCCCACGCCTGCCACGGCAGCTTGCCGGTGATCGCGACCCAGGCGCCGACGGGCGCGAGGCCGTCGACGGCGCCCAGCCAGAAGTGACAGAGCCAGGTGAAACGCTTGAGATACGGGTAGACGACGAAACCGATCACCGGGATCGGCCAGAGCCAGCGCACGATCGGGTCCAGCTGCCAGACGGCGACGAGGAAGAGCGCGAGCGAGGCGATGCAGAAGACGACGACCTGGGCGACCGAGAGCTGGCCGCTCGGGATCTCTCGGCCGGCGGTGCGCGGGTTCCGCGCGTCGATCCCCGCGTCGATCAGGCGGTTGAGGGCCATCGCGAGCGACCGGGCCCCGACCATCGCGAGCGTGATCCAGAGGAGGTCGTGCCAGCTCGGTCTGCCGTCGACCGCGAGAAACGCGCCGACGTACGCGAACGGCAGTGCAAAGACCGTGTGCTCGATCTTGACGAGCCGCGCAAACCGCGCGGGAAGCGGCGCCGGAGTGGAAGTCGCTGTCACGTCTGCTCGTGAGCCGTCGGAGCGTCGGCGAGCAGCCCGAGCGCATGCGCGAGCGCCGGGCGCAGGACGGCGAACCCGTCGCGGCAGCCTCCGGTCGAGCCCGGCAGGTTGACGACGAGCGTCGAGCCGAGCACTCCGGCCGCGCCCCGCGACAGAAGCCCGTGCGCTGTCTTCGCGATCGAGTCGGCGCGCAGCGCCTCCGCGATGCCCGGAGCCTCCCGCTCGAGCACCTCGCGGGTCGCCTCGGGAGTCACGTCCCGCGGTGCAAGACCGGTCCCGCCGGTTGTCAGCACGAGCCGCGCCGAGCCCGCAAGCTCCCGGAGCGCCGCTCTGATCTCGTCCCGCTCGTCGGGAACGACGCGCCGCTCGACCTCGTAGCCCTCGCCGCGCAGCAGCTCGTCGAGCGCGTCACCGCTTCGGTCCTCGCGCGTCCCGGCCGCCACGCCGTCCGACACCGTCAGCACCGCGGCCTTCAGACGGCTCGCTCCTTCGTCTTCTCCAGCAGGACGACGTCGACGATCCGCATCTCCTTGTCGACCGCTTTGGCCATGTCGTAGACCGTGAGCGCCGCGATCGATGCCGCCGTCAGCGCCTCCATCTCGACACCGGTCTGAGCCGTGGTCTCGGCCGCCGCCACGATCTCGACCGACTCGTCGCCCACCTCGAGCGCCACCTCGACGTTCGTGAGCGGGAGCGGGTGGCACAGCGGGATCAGCTCGCTCGTCCGCTTGGCGGCCATGATCCCGGCGACCTGCGCAGTCGCGAGCGCGTCGCCCTTCGGGAGCTCGCGCAGGATCCGCGCGGTCGCAGCCGCCATCCGAACCTCGGCCCGGGCGACGGCGCGGCGGCGCATGGGCTCCTTGCCGCCCACGTCGACCATCCGGACGGCGCCCGACTCGTCGACGTGCGACAGGTCGTCCATCACGAGGATCGTACGGCGTCGAGGTCGGCGAGCTGCGCGTCGACCCACTCCCGGATGTCGTGCCTGCGCACATGCTCGCGGATCGCGCCGGCCCGCCGCCGCCGCTCGGCAGGTTCGAGCGTGAGCGCCGCGTAGAGCGCGTCCGCCTGGCCGGAGACGTCGATGGGATTCACCGTCAGTGCCCACTCCCCGAGCTCCTCGTGCGCACCCGCGTTCTCGGACAGGACGAGCACGCCGTCCCGCTCGTTGACGAGGAACGCCTCCTTGGCGACGAGGTTGAGCCCGTCGAAGACGGGATTCACGAGCAGCACGTCGAACTGCTTGTAGCCCGCGACCGAGCGCAGGAAGTCGTCGGCGACGTCGAGCTCCACCGGTTGCCAGTCGTCGCTGCCGAAGCGCTCGTTCACCTCGCGCACCGCCTGCTCGACGGCATCGACGTACTCCGCGTAGACGGGGATGTCCTGGCGCGAGGGGGCGAGCAGCGCGACCATCCCGACGCGCCCATGCAGCTCGGGATGACGCTCGAGCAGCAGCCCGAACGCGTGAAAGCCACGCACGATGTTCTTCGAGGGATCCGTCCGGTCGACGCGCAGCACGAGCTGCTCGGGCCGCCGCGCGGCCAGAGCCGCCTCCCGTTCGAGCACCGCGGGATCGTCGCGAAGCCGGTCGAACTCCGCGGAATCGACGCTGATCGGCCGCGCCACGACACGCGTGGTGTGGCCGCGATGCTCGACCGTGCCGGCCGCCGGGTCGACGCGCGCGCCGAGCAGCTGCTCGGCGCAGTGCAGAAAGGCCCGCCGCCAGCGCTCGGTATGGAAGCCGACCACGTCGTTCGCGAGCAGCCCCTCGTGCACCGCCACGCGCAACTCCGGCGGGAGCGCATGCCAGTAGTCCGGATCCGGCCAGGGGATGTGGACGAAGTGCGACGTCACGACGCCGGGCCGCGCCTCCCGTACGAGGCTGGGCGCGAGGTATAGGTGGTAGTCGTGGAAGAGGACCGCCGCGGCAGGCTCGCGCTCCAGCTCCTCGAGCGCCGCGGCGGCGAGCGCCTCGTTGACCGGCACGTAGCCGTCGCTCCAGGCCTCGTGGAGTTCCGGCCCGAACTCGGGTGCGGAGCCCAGCCCCCAGAGGTAGTGCTGCAGGAACCAGAGAGTCGGATTCGCAAGCACGTTGTAGAAGCGGTCGTAGGCAGCAGGATCGTGGGCGACGAGACGCAGCCGATAGGAGGCGCCGTCCGCGGTCTGCTCGACGAACGAGCCGTGCTCCTCCACCGCCACCGTGCGATCCTCCTCGGTCATCGCGCTCGCCACCCAGGTCACGTCGTGATGGGCGAGTAGGCCGCCGAGAGCCGTGACCACCCCGCCGCCGCCCCGCTTCGCAACGCGACCCGTGCCCTCGCGCCCGTACGTCACCGGCGCGCGATTGAAGACGACGAGAAGCTTCCGTCGAGACGTTGTCGATCTCGACAACGGTCAGGCCGGCTGGTGCAGCCGCTTCACGAAGCGCAGACGCGAGCCTTGGACCCCCGGCTGGGAGTGCAGCTCGAACTCGTCTGCGATCGTGCGGATGATCGCGATGCCGAGACCGCCTTCGGTGAGCTCCTCACCCTCGAGCGCCGGCGGCCGCTGCGGGTCGAAGCCCTGCCCATCGTCGACGACTTCGACCGCGAGCGCCGCGCCGGTGAGCTCGTACGCGATCGAGACGAACCCGGTTCCGTCTGCGTACGCATGACGGACCGAGTTCGACACGGCCTCGGTCAGCGCGAGCTTGAGATCGGCGAGCAGCTCGTCGGGCAGCGCGACGATGTCGGCGAGCCCGCTGAGCGCGAGACGGGCCAGCGCGATGTATTCCGCGCGGGCGGGCACGCGCAGCCGGACGCTCCGCGTCCCTTCCAGCGATCCGTCTTCCGTGTGGATCAGCGCCGCCTCGTCCACTGCCCTCTCTATTTTCCTAGATTCCGGGACCTAAACCCGCCGATTTCTACCACTAACGTCCGCCGGTGCTTCACGGCGGGCCATGGCGTTCATCGTGGGCATCGCCTTTCCCCTCCTGGCCGGAGAGCTAACCCACGGACGTTTCCACGGGAAAACGACGCGCCCGGAACCCGCCCTAGACTGGACGACCGTGACGGCCGCCACGCCCGCACCCGAGCGCCGACGCTCGCGGCCGGGGTCGCTCGAGCGGCCGGTCAACGCGCGCCTCTACCGCGGCACCTGGCTGCTGGTGGGTCTGCCGCTCCTGCTGCTCGCGTTCAGCGTCGGCCGACCTGCGGCGCTGCAGGCACGGAGCCTGCCGGCAGCGTTCGACAAGGCAGAGGCCGCATCCATGGCCACGGACCTCGCCGTCAACTATCCCGACCGGAGGCCCGGCACGCCGGACGCCAGAGGCGCCGCGGCCTGGTTCCGCCGCCAGCTCGAGCCGTACGGCTTCCGGGTGCACACCGACCCCTTCACGTCGACGATCGACGGCCGCCGTACGACGCTCGTCAACCTCGTCACGGAGAAGCGGGGCATCGGGCTCTCGCCGCCCGAGATCGTCGTCATGGCGCACCGCGACGACAGCGGGGCCGGCAACGGGCTGAACGACAATGCTTCCGGCACCGCCGCGCTCATCGAGCTGGCGCGCTCCTACGCCCCGAACCCGGGCGCGCAGCGACTCTCGATCCCGGAGACGCTCGTCTTCCTCTCGACCGACGGCGCCGTCGACGGCGCCCAGGGAGCGGAGCATTTCGCAGCGGAGCAGCAGGGACACGCGAAGATCCTCGGCGTCGTGAACCTCGACTCCGTCGGCGGCCACGGCCGGCCACGGCTCGTGTTCGGCGGCGACACCCCGCGCTCGCCCGCTCCCGGGCTGCTCGAGACGCTGCGCGCGGCGCTCGCGCAGCGAGGCGACGGCGAACCGTCAAGGCCGAGCGGGCTGCAACAGCTCGTGAGCCTCGGCTTTCCCTTCGACCCGTACGAGCAGGCGCCGTTCGTGAGCCGCGGCATCCCCGCGGTGACCGTGACGACCGCAGGCGCCAGGCGGCCCGAGACCAAAGGCGACGGGACCACGCTCGACATCGCACACCTCGGCGCGGTAGGTCTCGCGGCACAGGACACGGTGGACGCGATGGAGCAGGGGATCTCCCTCGCGCAGGGCCCGGCGAGCTACGTCTTTCTTGGGCCAGCGCCTGGTTCGCGGCTGGGCGATCGAAATCGTGCTCGTGGCCATGCTGCTGCCCTTCCTCGCCGCCGCCGTCGACCTCTTCGCCCGCTGTCGCCGCCGGCGGATCCGCATCGCACCGGCGCTTCGCAGCTATCGCAGCCGGCTCGGGTTCTGGGCCTGGGTCGGCGCCGTCTTCCTCGTCTTCCGGGCGATCGGTCTCTGGGGAGACGTGCGGACAGGCGCCGCCGCTCGGCTCCGTCGTCTGGCCGAGCGGAGCGCTCGTCGCGCTCGTCCTGCTCGCGGGAGCCGGGTGGCTCGTGGCTCGCAGCCGCCTCCTGCCGCGGCGGCCGGTCCGCACTGAGGAGCGGCTGGCCGGTCACAGCGCCGCGCTGCTCGCACTCGGCGTGGTCGGACTCCTGGTGGCAGCGACGAATCCCTTCGCGCTCATCTTCGTCCTCCCGTCGCTGCACGCGTGGCTCTGGCTGCCGCAGGTGCAGACCCGCAATGCGGGCGCGCGCGCGGCCGTCTTCCTGACGGGCCTCATCGGGCCGGCCTACCTCGTCTGGACGTTCGCCACCCACTACGGGCTCGGCTGGGACGCGCCGTGGTACATCGTCAAGCTCTTCGGCGTCGGCTACGCGCCGCTGCCGCTGCTCCTGATCGGCCTCGCCTGGCTCGCCGCCGCGGGCCAGCTGGTCGCGCTCGCGGCGAACCGCTACGCGCCGTATCCCAGTCCACAGGAGCGTCCGCGCCGCGGCCCCCTGCGCGAGCTGATCCGCACGCTCGTCTTCGCACCGCGACGACGGAGCTCGATGACCGAGACACGCCGCGCGGTCAACCAGTAGCCAGACGGAGCCAGCGCACCGTGGCGCCGGCCCCGACCTCGCCGTTTCCACGTGGAATGTGGACAAGCGCATCCGCGCCGGCCGAGCGAACGATCATGTGCGACTCCTGGCCCGTGAGGGGCTCGAGCACGAGAGCTTCTCCGTCCGTCCGCAGGCGGGCGCGCACGAACTCGTCGCGCTCCGCGTTCCGGCGGAGGCCGGCCGCGAGCCGGCCCGGTTCGAACCGAGGCAGAGGATCCGGAATGCCCTGCAGGACCCGCAACGCGGGCTTGACGAACAACTCACATCCGACCAACGCCGACACGGGATTCCCGGGGAGGCCGAAAACGAGCGTCTCGCCTCGAACGCCGAACGAGACCGGCTTGCCCGGTTTGATCGACACGCGCCAGAAACGCTCCTCGACTCCGAGCTCGCGCTGCACGGCACGGACGAGGTCGTGCTCGCCGACCGAGACGCCGCCCGACGTGACGAGGATGTCGGCGGCGAGCCCCCGCTCGAGCGCGTCCCGCAACGCGCGTTCGTCGTCCGCAACGGGCGGCTCGGTCACGATCTCCGCACCGGCAGCCGCGAGCTCGGACGAGAGCATGAGGCTGTTGGTCTCGTAGATCTGGCCGGGACGGAGATCTCCGCCGGGATCGACGAGCTCGCTGCCCGTCGCGAGCACGGCGACGCGCGGACGGCGCGCACACCGGAGCTCGGATGCGCCGGAAGCCGCAGCGGCGGCAAGGCGTCCGGGAGTGAACGTGGCGCCGGCGGGGACCACCACCGCGCCGGCAGCGACGTCGCCGCCGCGGCGGCGGATGTTTGCGCCGAGGGAAGCCGGCCGCGAGATCTCCACCGCGTTGTCTTTGCGGACAACGTTCTCGATCGGGACGACCGCATCCGCACCTTCGGGGACCACTGCCCCCGTCGAGATGGCCACAGCGCGGCCCGGCTCGAGCCGGGCGCCGAACGGCCGTCCGGCGGCGGACTCGCCGCTGATCCGCAGCGTTCCCGGCAGATCGGCCGCGAGCACGGCGAACCCATCCATCGCCGAGCTCGCGAAGGGCGGGAGGTCGATGCGGGCGCGTACGTCCTCGGCGCAGACACGTCCGGCCGCCGCCGCAATCGGCACGTTCTCCGCCGGGAGCGGGCGGGCGGCCTTCAGGACCTGCTCGTGCGCCTCGTCGAGAGTGAGTAGAGAAGCCACGGTGGGTGAATACCGTAGTCGTGAGACCCGGAGACGAAGTCGCCGGCCGCTACCGCCTCGACGAGCTGCATGGTCGCGGGCCGATGTCGGAGGTCTGGCGGGCACACGACGACACGCTCGAGCGCACCGTCGCGCTGAAGATCCTCTCGCCGACCGCCGACCTCGGCCGGTTCCGCCGCGAGGCCCAGGCACTCGCCGCGCTCACGCACGAGAACGTCATGCGCCTCTACGACTACGGCGAGGACGAGGCCCGGCCTTTCATGGCACTCGAGTGGCTGCCCGGCGGGACGCTGGAGGAGCGCCTGGCGCAGGGGCCGCTGCCTCCCGCCGAAACGCACCGCATCGCCGCGGGCATGGCGGCGGGGCTCGCGCACCTGCACGACCGCGGTCTCGTTCACCGGGACATCAAGCCCGCCAACATCCTCTTCGACGAGGAGGGACGGCCGAAGCTCGGCGACTTCGGTCTCGCCCGCGGCGGCGGCTCGGGCACGCTGACCGAGGCGGGGACGGTGCTCGGCACCGCCGCCTACATCTCGCCCGAGCAGGCGGCCGGCGAACCGGCCGGCGCGGCCAGTGACGTCTACTCGTTCGGCGTCGTCCTCTTCCGAATGCTGACGGGCGAACTGCCCTTCACAGCGGACCACGCCCTTGCTCTCGTAGACCTGCACCGGCACGCGCCCGCTCCCACAGTCGAGTCGCTGCAGCCGGACGCGCCGCCGGATCTCGCCGCGCTCACGGCGGCGGCCCTGCGCAAGGACCCGGCGCAACGCCCGGCCGACGGGGCGGCGCTGCTGGCGGCTCTTGGCGCGGCACCGGTCGCGCTCGCCGCCGACACTCAGGCGACGCAGATCCTGCCTGCCCCGGCGGAACCCGAGCCGAGCGGATTCCGGTGGCGGCCCACCGCTGCGATCACCGCCGCGCTCGTCATTCTCGCCGCCGCCGGAGGAGTCCTCGCCTGGGCCGTCACGGGAACGGCCGGCCCTGCCGACAGTCCGACGACGGGGTCGGTGGCCGGTACGCACGACCATGCTCACACCGGAACCGCGCCGACGACCACGCAGCGCAGGCAGCACACGAAGCCCCAGACCACGACAGCCGCCACGACCGGCCGCACGACAACGGCGTCGGCGCCCACGACCCGTGCCACGACCACGGCACCGACGACGACGGCCGGCACCACAACGACGACCACGCCGACCACGACCGCGCCGACCACGACCACGACGCCCCCCACCACGACGGGGGCGACGACGAGTGCGAGTGGAACGACGACAGTTACGGGGCCGTCGTGACCGCGCCCCGCGGGTAGCCCATCCACACCGCCACCTGCGGTTGCCGCTTCGGCTTGGCCTTCCGCTTGCGGCTCACGTCCAGACGCCGAGCTCGCGCAGCCGCCGGTGCGCGCGCAGCCGGAGCTCGTGCTCGAGGCGCTGGGCTGCGAGGTCGTCGGATGCCGCAGCGCGAAGAGTGACGGTGGCGGGGTCCTCGAGCGACGAGACGTAGACGGCGGCGTCCCGCTCCTCGGCCACGTCCTTGCGCAGCGCGTCGAGCGCGGCGTCCAGGTCGGCGGCGAGCGGCACCGGCACCGAGATCTCGGCGAACGTCTCGTGACTCCGGATCGAGGCGTTGACGATCGTGTCGGAGGTGAGCTTCTCGTTCGGAACGACGAGGCGCCGGCGATCGACCCCTCGGATGAACGTGTACGTGAGGTTGATCTCCTCGATCACGCCCGCCGACCCCTCGTACTCGACGCGGTCGCCGATGCGCACGGGCTGGGCGAGCGCGATCATGATCCCGGCGATCACGTTGCCGAGTGTCCGTTGGGCGGCGAAGCCGAGGATGATCCCGAGCAACGCCGACGACGCGAGCAGGCCGGCCGCCGCCACCCGAACCTCGGGAATCGCGAGCATGGCGGAGAAGAGCCCGATCAGGACGATGGCCACCATCACGGCGCGGCGGAAGATGCGATAGCGGGTCGCAGACTCCGGCGCCAGCGGCTTACGGCGCAGCCACCAGTCGATCGCGCGGGCGACGAGGAGGACGGCGACGAAGATCGCCGCGGCAACGACGATGTGCTTCCAGAACGGACTCATGCCCTGCCCGGAGTTCGCGGCCGGATCGCGGAATCCTCAGTCGAGCGGCAGTGGGCGCCGGCCGGCGAAGCCGTCGTCGACGCGGTGCCACCAGGCGATCTCGTCCTCGCCGAGCTGCCAGCAGAGCAGCACCGTCTCGCCGTGGTGCAGCGCCGGGAAGTCGATCAGGCCGGTGTCGAGATCCTTGACCTGGGCGCCGTGACTCGTGATCTCGTCGACCAGGCGGGCGAGCCGCCGTGCGACGGCGTCGACCTCGGCTGTCGCCTGGGCGAGCTCGGCCGGTGGGATGCCGCCGCCGTTGCCACGGATCTTCTGCTCGAGATCCTCCTGCCGCTCGAGCGCAGCGGTGTGTTCCTGCCGGATCTCGACCAGCTGCGCCACCAGCGGCCGCACCTGCTCGAGCTCGGCATTCGCCTCCTCAGGCGTGAAGTGCTGCATCGCCGGAACCCTATGCTGCGCCGCGTGGACGTCGACGCCGCCCCGACCCGTCCACGCCCGCTCTACGTCCGCCTCGCCGTCTGGACCTCCTTCGTCGGGCTGATCGCGGCCGGCAACTACGCGGCGCGCTTCTCCGGCGGCGGCGGCAGCAGCAAGGGGATCTCCCACCAGGAGGTCTACTCGTACTCGACCTTCGCGGGCGGGACGATCATCTACGCGATCTGGCTCGGGATCGTGCTCCTGATCTGCATCGACCGCTTCGACCTCCTCGCGTTGCGGCAACCGCAGGGCTGGGGGCGAGCCCTCGGGCTCGGCGCGTTCGTCGTCGCCGCGATCTTCGCCTGGGAGGCGGTGGTGTCCTATCTGCCGCTGCCGGAGAGCCCCGGCAAGGAACAGGGGATCACCGACGTGCACTGGGAGCCTGCGCACGCAGGCGCCTTCGCGGCCAACCTCGTCCTCTTCGCCGTGATCGCGCCGTTCGTCGAGGAGCTGACCTTCCGCGGCTCCGGCCAGTCGCTGCTGGGCTTCCTCGGGCGCTGGCCGTCGATCGTGCTCGTCGGCGTCGCGTTCGGCCTCGCGCACGGGCTACTCGAGGCGCTGGTCGTCCTCGTCCCGTTCGGGATCGCGCTGGCCTGGCTCCGCGACCGCACGAGCAGCGTCGTGCCGGGGATGCTCGTGCACGGGCTCTTCAACGCGACGGCGCTCCTCGTGATCGTCGGGCACCACTAGGCGCCCCGGCTACTCCTCTTCGTCGCCGTTCTCGACCACGAACTGATCGGGCGTGACGTCCTCGAGGAAACTGCGGAACTTCAGCACCTCGGCTTCGAGCTGCTCCTCGTCGACGTCCTCGCCCTCGAACTCGATCGCCGACTCCGCGATCACGTCCTCTGCCGCAAAGATCGGCGCCTCGGCGCGGATGGCGAGGGCGATGGCGTCGGACGGACGGGAGTCGACCTCGATCTCTTGGCCGTCCTGGATCACGGTGATCTGTGCATAGAAGGTGTTCTCGCGCAACTCGGTGACCGTGATCCGGCTGATCGAGGCGCCGAGCTGCTCGAGCATGTCGCTGACGAGATCGTGCGTCATCGGCCGCACCGAAGTCTGGCTCTGGAGCTTCATGAGGATCGCGGCAGCCTCCGGGTGCCCGATCCAGATCGGCAGGAACTTGTTCCCGTCGGCCGTCTTCAGCAGCACGATCGGCTGTTTGCCGACCAGATCGAAGCTGACCCCGTAGATGAGCATCTCCTGCATCTCGGACGACACCTCGGCTCGAATATAGCTCAGGCCCGACGGCAGAAAACCTGCCGCATCGCGGTCCCGCGGGAAGGACGAAGTGGGCGATCCTGGATTCGAACCAGGGACCTCTGCCTTATCAGGTGTGGGCAACGTCCCGGCCCGTCCTCCCGTGTCCGCTCGCCCCGCCTGACTAAGCCATCCCGCCGAATTCGACGGGACACGGGAGGACGGAAGAGGACGGGAAACTGTTGCCCCCGTTGCGACGCTCTTGCGGCGTGCAAGCGCGACTCGTCGCGGAGTCCCACGCCGCGAGTGGTTCGAGAGAAAGCCAGGACACCCTGCGGCTGGCCGAGCACCTGCGCGGGCTGGCCGAGCCGTTCGCGGACGAAGAGGTCGGGGACGTCAGGTCGCAGTCGCCCCCCCTCAACCTGACCGACCGGATTGAGAACGAGGACAATCCTGCGGAGCGCGAGCGAATGCGGGACGCGCTCCGGACGGGAACCGAGGGCCTCCACGAGATGTTCAACGAGATCCTGCGCCAGGAAGCACGCGCACGCGATAGCGCGTGACCGGTCGTGTGCGACGCTTGACGCAGGGCTCTGGTGCTAGCGATACTAGTGCTATGGAAATACGTCTGCCGTTCGCGCTCGATCCGCTGATCGCGGAGGCAAAGCGACGAGCGCGTCAACGGCGTGTGCTGCTAGCGGTAGTTCTGGTACTGGCGCTCGCTGCGGGCGGGACGGCACTTGCCCTTCGCCCGTTCGGGTTCCTCCGAACATCGCGGTCTACTCCCGTTCGCTTCGAGCCGGGCGTTATGGCAACCGGAAGCGGCGGTATGCCTTCTCCGATCTCTGGTCCAGAGTCTCTCAGCGGTATCTGCTGCCTCCGGCAGCGATGCCTGGGTCGTGGGCACGGTGGCGTGGCGGTGGGACGGGCATGCGTGGCAATCCGTTCCGCTGCCGAGGGGTAGCTTCGATCTGTGGTCGGCGGCTGCTGTCGCCCCCGATGACGCGTGGGTGGTAGGCGCACGGGGCGATGGGTATCTGCCTCGGTCCCACGCGTTGATTGAGCACTGGAACGGCGCACGCTGGAGCGTCGTTCACCTGCCGCGCCTTCCGGCTTCGTTCCTGTATGGAGTTTCCGCTGCCGGGCCTCGAAACGCGTGGGCGGTCGGTGCGACCTACCGGTCGAATCACGCCGGGAAGTTCGTCTCGCGTTGGACGCGACCGCTGCTGCTGCACTGGAACGGCTCCTCTTGGCGCGAACAGTCGCTGCCGTTGGGCCGACACCCAGTCACGCTCGACAAGGTGGTCGCGACCGGGCCGTCGAGCGTCTGGGTCGTCTCGACCGGACAGGAGAACTCCGCCACGGGATTGCCAGCATGATTGAGCACTGGAACGGCACGCACTGGCAGAAGATCCCCCTGCCGTTCGGACGCAGTGACGCGCTCGCGGGTTTCAGCGCAAGCGCCTCGGATGACGCCTGGGCAGTCGGCAGCTACGCCCAGGGTGGCAATACGGCGGCTAAGTTCTCGCATTCGCTCGCCGCTCATTGGAACGGACGCAGCTGGCGACTCACCCACCTTCCGAACCGCCAGGGAGACAACAACTCGGTCTTACGGACGTGTCCACAGTCCGGGGCGACGATGCCTGGGCGCTGGGTCAGAGCCAGCATCTTCACCTTCTCGGCAATGACGGGTTCTCCGCGACAGCCCCTGTTGCGTTCCTCGAGCACTGGAACGGACACGAGTGGCGGATCGCACCCGGAGCAGCACCGCCAATCTACGAGGGTCGGCCGGCCATAACCGCCACCGCCGACGGCTCCGCTTGGGCGCTCGGCACTTGCTTCTACGACAACTTCATCCTCCGGTGGACTGGTGGGGCCTGGGTCTTCGCGTCCCACCCGCAGGACCGGCATTGGCGCACCGGCACGCCAGCTAGCGGGCAACGCCGTCGCCTGCCGACATGCTCATCGCCCACTGCGGCGCGGTAGAGCCTCGCACTCATACCTCGGTAGTCAGAACGGGATGTCGGGCGCCGGCGGCGCGGGTCGGGGTCTAGGCGTGAACGGACTGACGTCGGTGTTCGGGAAGCCAGCGAGATGCGCGACGATCTCCTCGAGGCCCCAGCGCGGGTCGATCCACGGCTTGAGTTCGCGGCCGACCCGCTGCTGGATCACGTCTATCTCCTCCTCAGGGCAGAGCCACATCACGCTCGTCGCCGGCAACGGGAGATCGCCCGCATGGCGCCACTCTCGCTCCCACCAGAACTCCTTTGAAGGGGCGTTCGGCCATGTGCCCAACTGCTTGATGAACGGGAAGAGCTTCGCGGGCAGGGAGTCGTGGAAGCTGCGGCCGTCGGCGGCTGCCGCCTCGATCATCTGGTCGCGTAACCAGTCGAGAGAGTGAGCGAGGGTCCAGTCTCTGCCCGTAGTCATGTCGATGTACCAGATCGGGTTGATCCCGAGCTTCCTCGCCTTCAGCTTCGGCAGCGCGATGCCGTACGGCTCCATCGCGATCGCGCGGCCGTCGATCGGCCGACCATCAGGTTGATGTGTTCGAGCGGCGTCTCGCTGAAGCAGACGACGCGCTGGCTCTGCTTCGCCGGGTCGTTCGGATCGTCCTGCGTCTTCGCCCACCCGAGCGCCGTCCGCGCCTCGAGCGTCCGCTGCCCGCGATGCTGACGAGGGCGTCTTGCGCCGAGTACGCCGGGGCCCGGCGTCGCGTCAGGTGCACGACGAAGGTTGAGAGGTCGGTTCGGCGGTGCAGGATCGTCCGGATCTCGGCCACGCTCACACCGTAGAGCCGGTACCGGACACTGTCCGCTCCCGCCTCAGCGCACGCTGCGGAGCAAGTCGCACGGGTCGGCGCCGTAGACGTCCGCGAGCTTGCCGAGCGTCGAGAGCTGGACGCTCTCCTGCCCAGTCTCGATCCGCCGCAGCGTCGAGGCGGTGAGTCCAGCCTGGACCGCAGCTTGCTCCTGCGTCAGCTTCGCCTTTCTGCGAAGCCGAAGTGCTTTCGGGCCGTGAACGACGAGGCGCTGGGGCATGGGGTGGCACCGGTCATGCGTCCGGACTCCGTCCGGTGGGCTCCGTAGCATACCGCCTAGAAATCAGCGCTAAAAACTCGGCGCTCAAACTGAGGTGGAGGTGATCACGAATGACACGGCTAGTCACAGCGAGGCAGGCCGCAGAGGAGCTCGGAGTGGTCGAGCGCACGGTGCGGCGGTGGATCGTTGCAGGAGAGCTTCCAGCGGAGAAGGAGCGAGGCGCGTTCGTGATCGACCTCGATGCCGCCCGCGATGTCCATCGCCGGTCTCGTGCCGGGCGTGCGGTCGAGCGGTCGACCGAGCTCGCCGAGCTCCGTGGCCGGTACCAGGAAGTCCGCGCCCGTCTCGTGGAGGTCGAGCAGGAACTGGCGGAGGAACGACGCCGAACGGCGCGGCTTGAGGCTGTCCTCTACCCGCCGGAGACCCCGCGAGCGGCGTAGGGACAGGTCAGAGACCGGACATAGCTGCCCGACGTCCGACCGTCCCCGGATACTGGGCGTCGATGGAGACGAGAAGCTGCCAGAGGTGGATCGGCGCGATGCCGGCTCCGCCGACGAGCGGAACACGGGCACGCGAGTCGCGTTCTAGCGCGGGTCTCGCGTGCCCGGCTCCATCGGCACTGACCAGAGGCCAGGACCGGCAACCTCAGCCTACGCGGTCAGTGCCCTCTCTGGAAGCCAGGCCGGGACGTGGGAACGCCCGGCTCGGCGCACTCGTACAGAAAGGGGGCCGCTATGGCCACCACCGTTCCGTTCCCTGAGTCGCCGAAGGGCGACGTCCACGTCGACGGCGACACGATCTACGCCGACGGCATCGTGATCCACGACTCGGAGCTGGCGGAGATCGTCCGCCAGGCTCCCGAGGGTAGGCGGGTCGAACTCGTCGAGCGGGCGATCCGCGTCGGCCTCACCGCGATCGGCAACGACATGACGTCGCGGCTGCGGGAGTCGATGCGCTTCGTGCAGACCACGCTCACCGACCAGGTGTCGGAGTTCGGCGACCGCCTCGCCGAGCGTGTGAAGGAGCAACTCGGCGACGCAGGCAAGGACGGCCACGTGCAGCGGCGGGTCGACCAGATCCTGTCGGAGTGGTCTGAGCGCATGAAGAACGACTTCGAGAAGGCGCTGCCCGACGCGTTCGACGTGCAGACGAAGAAGTCGGTCGAGCGCGTCCAGGCCGAGGGCGACCGCGCCCTCAAACAGATCGTAGGTCTGTTCAGCGAGAACGGGATCGCGTTCAACGAGCTCCGCGAGGTGAGGCGTGACTTCACGCAGCAGCTTGAGCAGATCAAGATCGCGATGACCGTGGCGCAGACGAAGGCGGCGAACCCGTCGCCTCGCGAGGCGGGACTCAACTACGAGGCGGTGGTGCACGGCATCCTCGCGACGATCGGATCGCTGCGCGGCGACGACGTCGAGGACACGGCGAAGAAGGCGGGCAAGCTGCCGCGCTGTCAGAAGGGGGACACGCGCATCCTGCCGGCGACGCCTGGCGTTGACGTCACGGCTCCGCCCTACATCGCGGTCGAGATCCGCGACCGCGAGACTGACGAGTTCAGCCTCGCGGACGTCGAGATGATGATGCGGAACCGCGAGGCTCAAGCCGCGATCGTCGTCGCCGCACACCGGGGATCGCTCCCCAAGCAGTACGCGGGTCAGTCGTTCGCCGTCTCCTGGCAACGGCGCCTGATCACGGTCGCGCTCGACCCGGAGTCGCCGGATACGGAGGTCGTGCTCGCGGCGGCCTACAACCTCGCCTGCGTGCTCGCTGTCGAGGCGGTACGGCAGTCAGGCGAGGGCAACTGGGAGGCAGTCGCACGCAAGGCCGAAGCGATCGAGGCCGTGATCGCCGAGATGGTCGAGGACCAGGCCGTCCTCAGTCACATCGAGCGCAAGGCGCACGAGGGACTGACCAAAGCCGGGAAGCGGCACGCCCTGCTCGTCCGCCTGGTCACGGATCTCCTCGCGATCGCGCGGGGACGTAACTAGGTCAAGCGGTTTGAGGAGCGGCGGCCACGAGCCGTCGCCCTCCTCCGCCGGCAAGATCAGAGGTGGCACTGCGACGCGGCCTGAGCGATGGCGACTCGTTGCGACATTGTTGCGACGCCAGAGAATGGGTCTGGCGTTGCCGCAACGGAAACGACCTAATCAAGCGATGGGCGATCCTGGATTCGAACCAGGGACCTCCGCCTTATCAGAGCGGCGCTCTAACCAGCTGAGCTAATCGCCCGCGCGGTGGTCGATTGTAGCCGCCGCGTTCTCGAGCGCCTCGGCCAGCTCGGCGAGGTCGTGCTCGTCGCCGAAGGGCAGCTCGACCCGTCCAGGGACGACGCGTGCCGGCCGGCCGGTCAGCTGCTCGACCGCGTTGCGCACCCGGCCGGCGAGTGCCGGATCGACCGGTGCTGCAGTCGTCCGCGGCTTCCGCCGCGCCCCTGCCCACTTGGCACGCTGCTCGGCGGCCCGCACCGAGAGGCCCCGTCGCACGATCTCGCGCGCGAGCCGGCGGCGGCCTTCGTGGTCGGGGACGGCGAGCACGGCCCTGGCATGCCCCTCGGTCAGCTGGCCGCGCTCGACCATCCCGAGCACGTCGTCGGGCAGCTCGAGCAGACGGATGCGGTTCGAGACGGACGGCTTGGAGCGGCCGACCCGCTCGGCAACCTCTCCGAGCGAGAGCGAGAACTCGTCGACCAGGACGGCGTACGCGCGGGCCTCCTCGATCGGAGTCAGCTGCTCGCGCGCGACGTTCTCCACCAGCCCGAGCAGGAGCGTGTCGCGATCGTCGGCCGTACGCACCACGGCGGGAACCGTCTCGCGGCCTGCTTCCCGCGCCGCCCGCCACCGGCGCTCGCCGGCGACGATCTCGTAGCCGCCGATGCCGCGCGGCCGCACGAGCAGCGGCTGGATCACGCCCTGCCTCCGCACCGACTCGGCGAGTCCCGAAGCCGCCTCGGGCTCGAACCGGCGGCGCGGCTGGCGCGGATTCGGGTGGATCGCGTCGACGGGGATCTCGAGCAGCTCGCTCGGAATGGGAGAGCCGCCGATCAGGACCTCGAGGCCGCGGCCGAGGCCGCGACGCCCCGGGTTTTCCCGCTGGGCGCTGCCGGCTCCGCCGGCGGCGCTTCCAGCATTCGAGGACTCAGGCGCGCTCGACAAGCTCCATCGCCACCTTCCAGTAGGCGTCGGCTCCGGCGGAGCGACGGTCGTAGGCAATCGCGGGCAGCCCGTGGCTCGGAGCCTCGGCGAGGCGCACCGAACGGGGCACGGAGGTGCGGAAGACGAGCTCGCCGAAGTGCCGGCGCACTTGCTCCTCGACCTGCTGGGCGAGCCGCGTCCGGCCGTCGACCATGGTGAGGAGAAGGCCGCCGATACCGAGGTTCGGGTTGAGCCGCCGCCGGATCAGCTCGACCGAGTGGAGGAGCTGCGTCAGGCCCTCGAGCGCGTAGTACTCCGCCTGAACCGGCACGAGCACGCGGTCGGCTGCGGCAAGCGCGTTGACCGTGAGCGGCCCGAGCGACGGCGGACAGTCGAGGAAGACGAAGTCGTACCGGTCGCTCCCCGAGGCCAGAGCCTGAGAGAGATACAGCTCGCCGTCCGAGCGGCCGGAGAGCTCGACTACGGCGCCGGCGAGATCCGGCTTGGCGGGGACGAGATCGAGGTTCGCGAACGCGGTCGGGTGGACGAGCTCGGCGAGCGGCGCGCCGTCGAGGAGGTCGTAGCTCGAGGTCCCGTTCGCGCGCATCCCGAGCCCCGAGGTCGCGTTCGCCTGCGGGTCGAGGTCGATCACGAGCGCGCGCTGGCCGGCCTCGGCGAGGCACGCGGCGAGGTTGACGGCGGTCGTCGTCTTCCCGACGCCGCCCTTCTGGTTGGCAAGGGCGTAGATCCGGCTCATGGCCGGACTCATTGTCGCTAGGCCAGCGGACGCTTCTTCGCGACCCCGGCGCGGCGGGGGAAGCCGGGCGGGGTCGCCGCGACCTTTGGCACGACCGCCAGGCCCTCGTGCAACTCGGGCGGGCCGCCGCCGAGCTGCTCCGAGGCGGCCGCGAGCGACTCGAGGTCGGCGCTCTCGCCGAGCCAGAGGATCGCCGCGCCGCCCGTGCGGACGAGGGGCAGGCAGAGCTCCGCCGCGACGGCCGGGCGGGCGAGCGCCTTCGCCAGCGCCACGCCCCAGTGCTCCCGCTCCTGCTCCTCGGCGCGGCCCCAGACGACCTGCGCGTTCGGCGGCGCCCAGCGGCCGAGGAACTCGCATTTGCGGCGCTCGGCGTCGAGCAGGGTCACCTCGCGTGCGGGCACCGCGGCCGCGAGGGGGATCCCGGGCGAGCCACCGCCGGAGCCGACGTCGATCACCGCTCCCTCGTACCGTTCGAGCAACGGCAGCGCACGCAGCGCGTCGTCGAGCAGCATCTCGCGCGCGCGAGCCGGATCTCGGAGCGCGGTCAGTCCCGGCGTCTCGAGAAGCGCGGCGAGCCAGTCCTCACTCGGGGACGACGACGACGTAGCGGTTCGGCTCCGTGCCCTCGGAGGTCGTGCCGACCCCCGCGGCGTCCTTGAGGTGCAGGTGGACGACCTTGCGCTCGACCGCGGTCATCGGCTCGAGCTCCTCGGGCTCGCCCGAGTCGCGTACACGGTCTGCGACGCGCTCGGCGAGCGTCTCGAGGGTCGCCTGCCGCCGGGCGCGGTACCCCGCCGCGTCGACGACGACGTCCTGCTTCTCCTCGCCGTACGTGCGATACGCGATCACGTTGAGGAGGTACTGGATCGCGTCGATCGTCTGCCCGTGGCGGCCGATCAGCAGGCCGACGTCGGGCCCCGAGCAGGTGACGACGATCGTCTCCGGCTCATCGTGCGTGACGACGTCCGCATCGACCCCGAGCGTCTCGACGATCTGCGCCACGAGCGCTCGCGCTTCGCCGGCCTGGCCGCTAACCTCGCCCGCAGGCTCGGCCGTGGCCGCGGCTGCCGCAGCCTCGGCGGGGAGATGGGCGAGGACCCGGGCCGGCTCGTAGCCGACGCCGAGGATCCCGCGCTCGCCCTCCGCGACGACCTCGAACTGGACCGTTCCCTTGTCGAGCCCCGGGTGCCGCCGCTCGAGCTCACGCAGCGCCGCCCACTTCGCCTCGCCGACCGTCTCACCCGTCGCCTCGGCCGTGAGATCCGCGGGCTCGCTCATCGGCGGCTCGTACGCTTCTTCTTGCGCCGCACCTGCCGAGGCTGCTGCGGGGACGGCGGAGCAGGCGTTGGCGTCGGTGCTTCGCGGTTCGCGCCGTTGCCGCTCGTGCCGTCGTCCTTCGGCGGCGTCCGCGAGCTGCGCCGCTCGGGCGCCGGGGCAGGCGTTCGCGCGACCAGCCGCCGCGTGATCAGGCCCTGGCCCACCGTCCAGAGGTTCGTCGTGACCCAGTAGAGAACGAGCCCGGCCGGGAAGTGGGCGATCACGAAGACGAAGAAGAGCGGCATGAGCATGAAGAGCATCCGCTGCGTCTTGTCGGCCGTCGCGGCCATGAACAGCGTCGAGGCCATCTGGCTCCCGACGTACACGACGAGGAGCACGTAGCCGCCCCAGGAGGAGGTCGTCTTCGCCAGGATGTCCGGAATCAGCGGGTGCAGCCACGAAAGGTCCGCGTGCGCCGTGTTGAAGTGGTCGCTGAAGTGCTTAAGGGTGTAGTAGAGCGAGATGAAGACCGGGATCTGCAGGAGCATCGGCAGACACGAGGCGGCCGGGTTGATCTGGTTCTCCCGGTAGAACTTCATCAGCTCCTCGTTCTGCTTCTGCTTGTCGTGCTTGTACTTCTTCTGGATCTCCTTCATCTGCGGCGCATGCTTCTGCAGGCTCTGCATCGAGTGGATCTGCTTGATCGTCAGCGGGACGAGGATCATCCGGACGAGCACCGTGGTGGCCACGATCGACCACGCGTACGTCAGGCCGACGTTCGTATGGAAGAAGTTGAGGATGTGCCGCATCACGGCCTCGAGCTGGCTGAGGATCGGGATCGCGAAGAGCATCATCGGACCGGGTCGAAGCCTCCGCGGCTCCACGGGTTGCACCGGAGCAGGCGCCAGCCGGCGAGGACGCTCCCCTTCACGAGGCCGTGGCGGCGCAGCGCCTGCACCGCGTACTCGGAGCACGAGGGGTGGTACTTGCAGGTGGTCGGGAACAGCGCGCCGAACGTCAGCCGGTAGAGCCAGACGAGGCCGATCCCCAGCCGTGCCGGGAAGCGCATCACGGCGCTCATGCGGCGAGGACCCCCGTCTGCTCGAGCAGCTCGTCGACCCGCTCGCCGAGCCACGCGAAGCCGTTCGTCTCCGCCGCCCCCACGAGACCGGGGCGGACGATCAGCACGTAGTCGTGGCCCGCGGGGACACGGTCGAGGCGTTCGTTCCAGACCTCCCGCAGGCGCCGCTTGATCCGGTTTCGCTCCACCGCCCCGCCGGCGGCGCGCGGCACGGCGAACCCGATGCGCGGCTCGGCCGGCTCCTCCTGCATCAGCCAGTAGAGAACGAGAAAGCGGGACGAGACCGAGCGTCCGCGGCGATGCACCGCATCGAAGTCCCGGGAGCGGGACAGGCGGTTGGCGCGCTTCACAGGTGCCAGCTTAGTGGTGACCGCCGCTACGCCGAAAGGCGCGCGCGGCCCTTGCCGCGGCGGCGCTTCAGGATTGCGCGTCCGGCCTTCGTCGACATCCGCGCACGGAAACCATGCTTGCGCTTGCGGCGGCGGACGTTGGGCTGGTAGGTGCGCTTCATGACTGTAAAAAGGCTCGTCTTTGCCGGAAAAATCCCCGCAGCCGGCGGGGCGCGGCGGTCAGTATAGCCGCGCCCGTCCACCGACTTGTCCACAGCCGCGGACGGCTCAGGGATGCGGCTGGAGCGAGTTGCCCCCACGTCTGTCCACACCTGTGGAGGGATGTTGTCGGCTCGGAAAACTCCTGCATACCGGGCAATTTTGTCCTGGTCGGGGCCGCTGTTATGCTGGCCGCCGGGCCGGAGAGCGGGAGGATCAGGGCGTCGGTGGAACACCAAGTCGAGCTGTCTGCAGAGAACCTCTGGGAGGAGATCGCAGGGCGGCTCAAGGAGGCGCTCAGCGACGGGACGTACAGCAAGTGGTTCGGCGACGTCCACGAGCTCGCGGACGAAGGGGGCAAGCTGGTGCTCACCGTCCCGAGCGAGTTCACCCGCGACTGGATCGAAGGACATTTCCTCGGTCTGATCGGCGCGGCGGTGCGCGACATCGTCGGCGTCGAACGGCCGATCGAGCTCCAGGTCGCGGACGACACGGAGCGGTCGAAGGAGGGCCGCGCGGGGTCGCAGGGCGTCGTTCCCATGGTCCAACGGGGCACCGGCAGGCCCGAGAGCGGCGGCTTCAACGTCAAGTACACGTTCGACTCCTTCGTGATCGGCTCCTCGAACCGCTTCGCCCACGCGGCCGCGCTGGCAGTCGCCGAGGCGCCCGCCCAGGCGTACAACCCGCTCTTCATCTACGGCAGCACCGGCCTCGGCAAGACCCACCTTCTGCAGGCCGTCGCCCAGTACGTCGCCGAGCATTCGTCGGCGCTCAGCGTGCGCTACGTGACGAGCGAGGCGTTCGTCAACGACTTCATCAACTCGCTCCGCGACAAGCGGATCGAGGGCTTCAAGCAGCGCTACCGCGCCTACGACGTACTCCTCATCGACGACGTCCAGTTCTTCGAGGGCAAGGAGCGGTTCCAGGAGGAGTTCTTCCACACGTTCAACTCGTTGTACGAGGCCGGCTCGCAGATCGTGCTCTCGTCCGACCGGCCGCCCCGCGACATCGCGACGCTCGAGGAGAGGCTGCGCAGCCGCTTCGAGTGGGGGCTGATCACCGACATCCAGCCGCCGGACCTCGAGACGCGCATCGCGATCCTGCGCAAGAAGGTCAAGGTGGACGGGATCCACGTCCACGACGAGCAGGTGCTGACCTTCACCGCCAGCCGCGTCTCGACGAACATCCGCGAGCTCGAAGGAGCGCTGACGCGCGTCGTCGCGTTCTCGTCGCTCACCGGGCGGCCGATGACCGTCGAGCTCGCGCAGGACGTGCTGCGCGACGTGTTCCCCCAGGGGGAGGCGGCCGAGGTCTCGATCAAGCGGATCCAGGACCTCGTCGCCGAGCGCTTCGACCTCTCGCTCGACGAGCTCTGCGGCGAGAAACGCTCCCAGAACATCGTCTACCCGCGACAGGTGGCGATGTACCTGTCCCGCGAGCTCACCGACTCGTCCCTGCCCAAGATCGGCAAGGAGTTCGGCGGCCGCGACCACACGACGGTCATCCACGCGACCTCGAAGATCTCCCGTCTCATCCGTGAGGACAGGTCTGTGTACAACCTCGTGCAGGAACTCACCGCACGTGTGAAGCAGGTGCGCTGATGCTTGGCGCCTGTGGGGACCTCCGGATCGTCCACAATGGACCTCCACATGCGAACCGCAGGAAGGAAGCGACCGCAGGGACGTCTTCCCCGTCGTCCACACTCCCTATGACTTCTACGAGAATCTCTAGATGATCGAGAGTGACATCGCAGTCGGCGCCGGCCTGAGGATCACCTGCTCGAAAGACGAGCTCGTGCAGGGCCTCACGCTCGTCGGCCGCGCGGTTTCGAGCCGGACGGCGATCCAGATCCTGTCGGGGATCCTGCTCGAGGCCCACGACGGCGAGCTCGGACTGGCGGCGACCGACATGGAGCTCTCGCTGCGAGCGGCGGTGCCGGCGCAGGTGGAGGGCGACGGCGCAGTCGTGCTGCCGGGCCGCACGCTCGTCGACATCGCGAGGCTGCTGCCGGGGGAGGACGTCACGATCGAGCACCGCGCCGCCGAGTCGGTCGTCCACCTCGGCTCGGGGAGTGCCGGCTACACGCTGCACACCTACAACGCCGAGGACTTCCCGCGGCTGCCTGAGCTCACCGAGGCGGAGACCTTCGTGGTCGAGCGCGGCGCGCTGCTGGAGACGATCGGCCGCGTCGCGCGGGCGGCGTCGCGCGACGAGGCGCGCCCCGTGCTCACCGGCGTTCTCGTCCAGTTCACCGGCGACAAGCTCGTGATGGCGGCGACCGACTCGTACCGGCTCGCGGTGAAGGAGACGCCGCTCGCCGGGTCCGCTCCCGAGCTCGAGGCGATCGTGCCCAGCCGGGCTCTGCAGGAGCTGTCGCGGATCCCCGCCGACGGCGACGAGATCGCGCTCGGCGTGCAGGAGAATCAGGTGCTCTTCTCGGTCGGCGGCGTGCGGCTCACGACCCGCCGGATCGACGGCCAGTTCCCGAACTACCGGCAGCTCCTGCCGGAGACGTTCGAGCACGAGCTGACGATCGCCCGCGGTGAACTCCTCGACGTCGTGCGCCGCGCCGCGGTGATGATCCAGCGCGCGACTGCGCTCCAGCTGCACTTCGCCGAGGGCGAGCTCACGGTCGTCGCGCGGACGCACGAGGTCGGCGAGTCGAAGGAGTCGATGCCGGTCGCCTACAACGGCGAGCCGCTCGACATCGGGTTCAACGCGGAGTTCCTGAAGGAAGGTCTCGAGTCGGTCGAAGGCGACGACGTGCGCTTCAAGCTCATCAGTCCGCTGCGGCCGGCGATCCTCGCCGACGAGGCCGACGATTTCACGTACCTCATCATGCCGATCCGCCTGCCCGGCTGAAAGCCGGACCGGGTTAGCACAGTCTGATCGTCCAGACCGCTTCGCTTAGGGACTTCCGCTCGTACGAGCGGCTCGAGCTGGGACTGCAGCCGGGGCTCGTCCTCGTCGTGGGAGCGAACGGTGTAGGCAAGACGAACCTGCTCGAGGCCGTTCACGTGGCGACCCAGGGGTTCTCTCCCCGGACACGCACCGACTCGCAGGTCGTGCGCTTCGGCGCCGAGGGCGCTCGCGCGGCCGTCTCGGGCCGCCGCGGCGAGGTCGGGTTGGAGCTCGAGGTGACCGTGCGTCGAGGAGAAGGGAAGCGCGCGCGGCTGAATGGGGCGCCGCTGCGGGCGGCCGAGCAGCTGCGAGCGCTGACGTCGACGCTCGTCTTCACTCCGGATCGCCTCGGCGTGGTCAAGGGACCACCTGCCGTCCGCCGCGCGTACCTCGACCGCGTGCTCGGCCGCCTCGCGCCGGCGCGGGCGGCTCTTCCCACCGAGTACGGCGCGGCGGTGGCGCAGAGGAACGCTGCGCTACGTCGCGCGTCGATGGGTGGCTCAAGTCGCGACGCAGTCGAGCCGTGGAGCGAGCGAGCCGCGACGCTCGGCGCGGAACTCGTCGCAGCCCGCCTCGAGGTGCTTGCACTGCTCGAGCCGGCGTTCGCCGCGCGAGCGGACGAGTTCGGTCTCGGCCCGGTGGCGCTCCGATACGACGGCGAGCCACCGACGCCGGAGGCGTTGGCCGCCGCGCTCGACCGCGACCTCGACCGCGGCGTGACCTCGGTCGGGCCGCACCTCGACGACGTCGTGATCGCAGCCGCTGACCGCGATCTCCGCAGCTTCGGCTCGCAGGGAGAGCAGCGGCTCGCCCTGCTCGCCCTGCTGCTCGCCGAGGCGGAGACCATCGCCGACCGGACCGGAGTGGCGCCGCTTCTCCTGCTCGACGACGTCCTGTCGGAGCTCGATCCGGCCCGCCGCAAGATCCTCGCCGCCCGGGTGCGCAGTGCGGGCCAGGCGCTCGTCACCGCGACCGACGCGGCGATGCTGCCGGCGGCGCCCGATCAGCTGCTCGAGGTGACTCCGGGAACCGTGCTCGGTGCGGCCGCGTGACGGAACCGCCGGCACCGGATCGGATTGCCGAGCAGATCCGGGCCGAGCTGAGTCGCGTCGGCGCCGACGGTGGGGCGGGAGACGCGGTCACGGCGTGGCCCATCGCCGTCGGCGAGGAGATCGCGCGCCAGGCGTGGCCGGCGCGGACGCAGCCCGACGGGACGCTCGTCGTCCACGTGCGCGACTCGATCTGGGGGTTCGAGCTGACCCAGCGCGCGGACGAGATCTCGTCGCGGCTGCCCGGTCGCCCGAGGCTGCGCTTCACACCCGGACCGCTGCCGGATCCGACGCCCGAGGCCTCTCCGCCGCCTCGGCGGGAGGCATCCCCGGAGCAGGCGCGCGAGGCGGAAGAGCTCACCGCCGGAATCATGGATCCGGACCTACGCGAATCTGTTGCGAAAGTCATAAAAGCGGCGCTCGTTAGGGCGTCGGACGACCGCTCCGTCTGATACACTTCCTCGTGCCCGCAAATGCGGAATTTGCAGGGCTTTTTTCATGACTGAGACAGACTACACCGCTAGGGACATCACCGTCCTCGAAGGGCTCGAGCCGGTCCGGCTCCGGCCGGGCATGTACATCGGCTCGACGGGCCTTCGCGGCCTCCACCACCTGATCTATGAGGTCGTCGACAACTCGGTCGACGAGGCGCTCCAGGGGCGCAACGACCGGATCGAGGTCACGCTCCATCCGGACAACTCGGTCACGGTCCAGGACTGGGGCTCGGGCATCCCCGTCGACGTGATGCAGGACCAGGGATTGCCGGCGCTGACGGTCGTCCTCACGAAGCTCCACGCCGGCGGGAAGTTCGGCGGTCAGGGCTACAAGGTCTCGGGCGGCCTGCACGGCGTGGGCGTCTCGGTCGTCAACGCGCTCTCCGAGCACCTGGTCGCCGAGGTGCGCCGAGACGGCAAGATCCACCGCCAGGAGTTCGAGCGTGGCGACCCGACCGGCGACATGGAGATCGTCGGGAGGATGACCGACGACGACCCGGCCGGCACGACGATCACCTTCCTGCCCGACTCCGAGATCTTCGAGGAGCTCGACGTCGACGCGGCGACGATCACCCAGCGCCTGCGCGAGACCGCGTTCCTCACGAAGGGGCTCCACATCAAGCTCGTCGACGAGCGGGCCGACGGCAAGACCGTCGAGTTCCACTACGAGAACGGCATCCGCGACTTCGTCGCGTACATCAACGAGGCCAAGGACCCGATCCACAAGCGTCTCGTCTACTTCGAGGGGGAGACCGACCAGGGCGCCGTCGAGGTGGCGATGCAGTGGAACTCCTCGTACCAGGAGTCGGTCTACACGTTCGCCAACAACATCAACACTGCCGAGGGCGGCGCGCATCTGTCCGGCTTCCGCAGCGCCCTGACTCGCACGCTGAACGCCAAGGCCGGCGAGCTCAAGCTCCTGAAGGAGAAGGAGAGCCTCGACGGCGAGGATGTGCGCGAGGGGCTCGCCGCGGTCGTCTCGGTCAAGCTGCGCAACCCGCAGTTCGAGGGCCAGACGAAGACGAAGCTCGGCAACCCGGGCATCGAGAGTCTCGTCCAGACGACGGTGAACGCGGCCTTCTCCCAGTTCCTCGAGGAGAATCCTCAGGACGGGCGGGCGATCTGCGCCAAGGCGATCGCGGCGATGCGCGCGCGGCTCGCGGCACGGCAGGCGCGCGAGCTGACGCGGCGCAAGTCGGCGCTCGACGGCTCTTCGCTGCCGGGCAAGCTCGCCGACTGCTCGATCCGCGACCCCGCCGCCGCCGAGCTCTTCATCGTCGAAGGTGACTCGGCCGGCGGCTCGGCGAAGACCGGCCGCGACCGCACGTACCAGGCGATCCTGCCCCTGCGCGGGAAGATCATCAACAGCGAGAAGAACCGGATCAACAAGGTCCTCTCGAACAACGAGATCCAGGCGATGATCACCGCGATCGGCACCGGGATCGGCGACGAGTTCGACATCGACGGGCTTCGCTACCACCGGATCGTCGTGATGACCGACGCCGACGTCGACGGCTCGCACATCAGGACGCTCGTGCTCACCTTCCTGTACCGGCACATGCGGGAGCTGTTCGAGTACGGCCACATCTACATCGCCGTGCCGCCGCTCTACAAGGTGAAGCTCGGCAACCGGGAGTTCTACTTCGAGAAGGAGTCGCAGCTCGAGGAGCTGCTCGTGCGCGAGCGCTTCGGCGACCTCGAGGTGCGAGACCGCGGCGGGAACGAGGTCAAGCTGACCGAGACGCGGTGGAAGCGGTTCACGGGTGCACTGGCGGAGTTCGAGGGGTGGTCGGCGCGGCTGCGGGCCGACTTCGGGCCGCACGCCTCCGATCTCGTCGTCTCGCACCGGCTCGTCGAGCTCGACATCACGACCCCGGCAGCGGCCGAGGAGGCCATCGGCTCGTTACCGCCGAACGGCTACAAGCTCTCGGTCCTCCAGCGCGACGAGCAGGGGTTGCAGGTCAAGGTCGTCGAGGAGGAGACGTCGGCCGCGCAGACCGTCGGTCTCTCCGCGGAGCTGCTCGCATCTCCGATCTACGCCAATCTCCGCCGCGCCTACGAGAAGCTCGTCGAGATCTCCGGGCCGCCGCCGTTCTCGCTCGCTCTCGGCAAGCACCGCTCCGAGCCGGAGACCTTCTCGGGCCTGCGGCACGAGGCACTCGAGCTGGCGAAGGAGGTCGGGACCCAGCTCTCACGCTACAAGGGCCTCGGGGAGATGAACCCCGAGCAGCTCTGGGAGACGACGATGGATCCGCAGAAGCGGCTGCTCGTCCGGGTCGACGTCGAGGACGCGAGCGCCGCCGACCAGCTCTTCTCGATGCTGATGGGCGACCAGGTCGAGCCGCGCCGCGTGTTCATCGAGGAGAACGCCAAGGACGCCTTCCTTGACGTCTAGGGGCACAGTTGTCTGAGGTCGAGACGGGCGCGCTCGGCTCCGGCCGGATCGAGTCGCGCGAGCTCGAGCAGGAGATGCGCTCGAGCTTCCTCGACTACGCGATGTCGGTCATCGTCTCGCGCGCGCTGCCCGACGTGCGCGACGGCCTGAAGCCGGTGCACCGGCGCGTCCTGTACGGGATGCACGAGGCCGGCCTTCAGCCGAACCGGCCGTACAAGAAGTCCGCTTCGACGGTCGGCGCCGTGATGGCGAACTACCACCCGCACGGCGACTCGGCGATCTACGACACGCTCGTGCGGATGGCACAGCCGTTCTCGCTGCGCTACCCGCTCGTCGACGGTCAGGGCAACTTCGGCTCGATCGACGACGACCCGGCCGCCGCGATGCGCTACACCGAGGCACGCCTGGCGCGGATCGCGACCGAGCTGCTCCGCGACATCGACGCGAACACCGTCGACTTCGAGCCGAACTACGACGAGTCGCGCCGGCAGCCGTCCGTCCTGCCGTCGCGTTTCCCGAACCTGCTCGTCAACGGCTCGACCGGAATCGCCGTGGGGATGGCGACGAACATGCCGCCGCATCAGCTCGGCGAGACGATCGACGCCGTCGTCGCGATGATCGACGACCCCGAGATCTCGGTCGAGGGCCTGATGAAGCACGTCAAGGGCCCCGACTTCCCGACCGGCGCGATCGTCGTCGGGCGGAGCGGCATCCGGGACGCCTACCGCACCGGCCGCGGCCGGGTCGTGATGCGTGCCCGCGCGCACATCGAGGAGCTGCGCGGCGGCCGCTCGGCGATCGTCGTCACCGAGCTCCCGTACGGCGTGAAGAAGGGCGGGGACACCGGCGTGATCGTCAAGATCGCCGATCTCGTCCGCGACAAGGTGCTCACCGAGGTCTCGGATCTGGCCGACCACTCCGACCGCACGGGGATGCGCATCCAGATCGAGCTCAAGCGCGACGCAGTGCCGCAGGTCGCGCTGAACAAGCTCTTCAAGCACACGCCGCTCCAGTCGACCTTCGGCTACAACGCGGTCGCGCTCGTCGAGGGCGTCCCGCGCACGCTCTCGCTCCTCGAGCTCGTCCGGCACTACCTCGAGTTCCAGCGTGAAGTGGTCACCCGCCGGTCGAAGGACGAGCTGCGCAAGGCCGAGGCCCGCGCGCACGTCCTCCAGGGCTACCTCATCGCGCTCGACAACATCGACGCGATCGTCGCGCTCATCCGCGCCGCCGCCGACCGGGACGAGGCGCGCGAGCAGCTCATGACGCAGTTCTCGCTCTCCGAGATCCAGGCCGAGGCGATCCTCGAGATGCGGCTCTCGCGCCTGACGGGGCTCGCGCGCAAGGAGGTCGAGGCCGAGCACAAGGACCTGCAGGAGCGGATCGCCGAACTGCGCGACATCCTCGGCGACCCGGCGAAGATCGACGGCCTCATCCGCGACGAGCTGCTCGAGATCAAGCAGATCTACGGCCGCCACGACGACCGGCGCACCGAGATCGTCGCCGCCGAGGAGGAGCTCGAGCTCGAGGACCTGATCGCCGAGGAGGACATGGTCATCGCGATCACGCGCTCCGGCTACATCAAGCGCCTACCCGTGACCACCTACCGCGAGCAGCGGCGCGGCGGCATCGGCGTGATGGGGATGGACCTGAAGGAGGACGACTACATCGAGCACCTGTTCGTCGCCTCGACGCACGACTACATCCTCTTCTTCACGAACGTCGGCAAGGTCTACCGGCTCAAGGTGCACGAGCTCCCGCTCGGCTCCCGGCAGTCGAAGGGCCGCGCGATCGTCAACCTCCTGCCGTTCCGCCAGGAGGAGCAGGTGCGCGCCGTGATCCAGACACGCGACTTCGAGGAGGCCAAGTACCTCGTGTTCGCCACGAAGAACGGTGTCGTCAAGAAGACCGAGCTCGCCGCCTACAACACGCCGCTCAAGGCAGACGGGATCATCGCGATCAAGATGCGCGACGGCGACGAGCTCGTCGGCGTTCGCCACTCCTCGGGCGAGGACGACATCCTCATGGTCTCGGCCAAGGGACAGGCGATCCGCTTCCACGAGACCGATGCCCGGCCGATGGGGCGCGACACCTCCGGCGTCGCCGGGATGAAGCTCCGCAAGGGCGACGAGGTGATCTCGATCAACATCGCCGAGGACGACTCCGACCTGCTCGTCGTGACCGAGAACGGCTACGGCAAGCGGACACGCGTCTCCGAGTACCCGGTCAAGGGTCGCGGCGGCATGGGCGTCAAGACCGTGCAGCTGACCGAGGCGCGCGGCCATCTCGTCGGCTCGCGCGTCGTCCGCGACGGCTACCAGGTGATGCTCATCTCGACTGCGGGCACCGTCATCAAGGTCCCGGTCGAGGACGTGAAGCGGCTCGGCCGCTCGACGCAGGGCGTGATCGTGATGCGGCTCCGCGGCGACGACGAGACCGTCTCGGCGCTTGCTCCCGTCGTCGAATCCGAGGAGACGAACGGTGACGAACCGGCTGCACCGCCGGAAGACGCGCCGCCGAGCGCTGGCTGACCTCAGCGGCCTCTTCACAAAGCCGCGTAGGAGCTTTATAACTCGCAAAGGGGTCCGGCACCCGACGTGGTGAGGGCGGAATGGCAGTCAGTCGGCAGGTCGATCTTCTCGAACCGATCAATCTCGCGGAGCACTTCGACAAGGTCGAGCTCTACCTCGGCCAGGTCTGCCGGATCGCCGGGATCTCGAAGATGCAGCTCGACTACTGGACGAACAAGGCGCAGATCCCGACCAAGGGCAAGAAGCAGCGGATCTACGACATCGACGCGCTCGAGACCGTGATGCTGATCAAGCAGGCGAAGGACAAGGGTCTGAATCTCGGCGCGGCGATCGACGCGGCCCGGAACTTCCGCGAGCAGTACCCCGACATCCACTGACGCTCAGCGGTTCGTGTGCAGCCGCTGCCAGTCGTCGTAGCGGCGCTCGAGCTCGAGCAGGATCGCGGCGAGCAGCGGTGCCCGCGGCCACTCGCGGCCGGTCTCGACGCGCAGCGACGTCGCGAGGCTTGGGCGTTTCGGCGGGGAGCTCCCCTGCTGTCTGGTCGACGTTGACGCCGATCCCCAGCACGACCCGGCCCGACACTCGCCTCGGCCAGGATCCCTGCCACTTTTCGCCCCGCGATTAGCACGTCGTTCGGGTGGCTCAGCTCCGCCGCGACGCCCGTCGCGGCGCCCAGCGCTTCGGCTACCGCGGCGCCGGCGACGAGCGAGAGCTCAGGCCAGATCACCATCGGCGGCCGCGGGTGGAGCAGAACCGAGAAGAGCAGCGCCCGCCCCGGCGGGGTCTCCCACGTCCGCCCGAGCCGGCCGCGGCCGTGTGTCTGGAGATCGGCCGCCACCGTCGCCCCTTCCACTTCGTCCGGAGCGAGCAGGCGCTGGGTCGACTCGCACTGCTCGACGAAGCGATACGGGCGCCCGAGCCGCGTCTGCAGGAGCGGCTCGACCGAGGCGGGCGAGAGATCCGACACTCCCATCTAGACTAGTTCGGCCGTGGGGAGGATCAGACAGCCGCTGCGCGAGCGCGATCTCGACTACGCGAGCCTCGGCGACCCCGTTCTCGTGACCCGCGCCAAGGCCGGCGACGCCCGTGCGCTCGAGGCGCTCTGCGTTCGGCATTCACCGCGGGTCGAGCGGCTCGCGAAGCACATGCTGCGCGACCCGGAGGATGCGCGCGACGCAGCGCAGGAGGCGCTGGCCAAGCTCTGCGTCCGTCTGAAGCAGTTCCGCGGCGAGTCCCAGTTCTCGACGTGGCTGCACCGGCTCGTCGTGAACACGTGCCGCGACGTGGCCGAGCGCCAGCGGACGCGCGTGCACGATCCGCTGCCCGACGAGCTCGGCCCCGACGTCGAGCACGACCCGACCCGCGGCGTGCGCATCACCGAGCTGCGGCGGGAGCTCTGCGACTCCCTCGCCGGAATCTCGCCCGAGCAGGCGCAGGTGATCGTCCTCAAGGACGCCCTCGGCTACACGTTCGAGGAGATCGCGGCCGCCGCCGGCATGCCGGTCGGTACGGCCAAGTGCCACGCGCACCGGGGCCGCAACCGGCTCCGCGAACGGCTCGAGCAGCGCGACGTCGCATGACCGTGCCCGCAACGCCGTTCGGGCGGGAGACGATCGAGTCGATCATCCCGCACCGGCCTCCGTTCCTGCTCGTCGACGAGGTGCTGGAGCTCGAGCCCGGCCGGAAGGTGCGCGGGCGTTTCCTCGTGCCCGAGGACGGTTGGTGGTTCCAGGGCCACTTTCCCGACCGCCCCGTGATGCCTGGAGTGCTGACGATCGAGGCGATCGCCCAGTGCGGCGCGGTCGCCGTGCTCGCACACGAGGCGAACAAGGGCAAGATCCCGTTCTTCGCCGGGATCGACGATTGCCGGTTCAAGCGGGTCGTCGAACCCGGGGACGAGCTCGAGCTCGAGTGTGAGTTCCTGCGCGTACGCGGGCCCATCGCAAAGGGACAAGGCCGCGCGACCGTGGACGGCGATGTCGCGGCCGAGGCGATGCTGACCGTCTTCGTCGGGAGCGAGGGCGGATGATCGCCGATGCCGGCGTTCCCGTCACGATCACGGGCCTCGGCGCCCACGCGCCGGAGCGGGTCGTCACGAACGACGAGCTCTCCCAGCTCGTCGACACGTCGAACGAGTGGATCATGGAGCGCACGGGTATCCGCGAGCGTCGGATCGCGGCCGACTCGGAGGCGCTCTCGGACCTCTCGCTGCCCGCGGCGCGGCAGGCGCTCGAGCAGGCCGGCAGTGACGGGACGGACGTCGACCTCCTGATCGTCGCCACCGTCACGCCCGACATGATGTTCCCCTCGACCTCGGCGCTCCTCGCCGACCAGCTGGGCGCGAGCGACGCGGCCGCCTACGACCTCTCGGCCGGCTGCACGGGCTTCATGTACGCGATCGTGCAGGCCTACGGGATGGTCGCGGCGGGCCTGTCGCGGCGGGCGCTCGTGGTCGGAGGAGACGTGCTCTCCCGCGTCCTCGACTGGAGCGACCGCTCGACGGTCGTCCTCTTCGGCGACGGAGCCGGCGCGGTCGTCCTCGAGCCGGCCCAGGAGGCCGGCTTTCTCGCGTTCGAGCTCGGCGCCGACGGCGCCGGCGGCGAGCACCTCTGGCTGCCCGGCAGCGGCTCGCGCATCTTCGAGGACCCGGGCGAGTTCGTGAAGATGAACGGGCGCGAGGTGTTCAAGTTCGCGACGCGCGTTCTCGTCTCGTCGGCCGAGGCCGTGCTGACGCAGTACGGGGCGAGCATCGAGGATGTCGACGTCTACGTCCCCCATCAGGCCAACGTGCGGATCATCGATCACGCAACCAAGAAGCTCGGGATCCCGTCCGATCGAGTGGTGATCAATGTCGATCGTTACGGCAACACGTCCTCCGGCTCGATCCCGCTCGCGCTGGCGGAGGCGCAGGCCGACGGAAGGCTTCGGGCCGGCCAGCTCGTACTCATGACAGGAATGGGCGCGGGCCTCACGTGGGGTAGCGCGCTGATGCGGTGGACGATCGGAGGGCCGAGTTGAGCAAGGTGGCGTTCTGCTTCCCGGGCCAGGGCTCGGTCGAGGCCGGCATGGGCCGCGACTTCGCGGAGGCGATCCCGGCCGCGATGGACGTCTTCCGGCGCGGGAGCGCGGCTACGGGCCTCGATCTCGAGCGGCTCTGCTTCCACGCCGACGCGGAGGAGCTCGTGGACACCGCCGTGCAGCAGTCGGCGCTGGTCGCCACCTCGCTCGCCGTGCTCGCGGCGCTGCAGGAGCGAGGCGTGAAGGCCGACTTCGTCATCGGCCACTCGGTCGGGGAGTTCGCCGCGCTGGCGGCGGCCGAGGCGATGACGCTGGAAGAGGCGATGGCGCTCGTGCGCGAGCGGGGCCTGGCAATGGCCGAGGCAGCGGCGCGCAATCCCGGCTCGATGGCGGCCATCCTCGGCCTCGCCGACGACGTGGTGGAAGGCCTCTGCCGGAGGATCCTGGGAGTCTGGCCCGCGAACTACAACTGCCCCGGGCAGATCGTCGTCTCCGGGGAGCACCCCGCGGTCGACGAGTGCATCGAGCAGGCGCAGAACGAGGGCGCCCGCCGCGCGGTCAAGCTCAAGGTCTCCGGCGCGTTCCATTCACCTCTGGTCGCGCGCGCCGCGGACCGGCTGCGGCCCGCGATCGAGAAGGTCCGCTTCCAGGAGCCGACGGCCCCGTTCATGTCGACGGTGACCGCGCGAGTGGAGTCGGCGCACCGGATGGGGCCGCTGCTCGTCGACCAGCTCACGGCGCCGGTGCGCTTCACGCAGTCGGCGTCGGAGCTCATGCGCGAAGGCGTCCGCACGTTCGTGGAGGTCGGGCCCGGAAACGTGCTCACCGGCCTCGTCAAGCGGATCGATCGCAGCGTCAAGGCCGTCTCGGTCAACAGCATCGAGGCGCTCGAGCGGCTTCCCGAGCTGCTCGCCGAGTCACCGTGACCTTTGCGGGCCTCGAAGGCAAACGCGCCCTCGTCACGGGTGCGTCGAAGGGAATCGGCCGCGCGATCGCGGAGGAACTCGCCCGCGCCGGAGCCGAGGTCGTCGTCGGCTACCGCACCGGGGCCGAGGAGGCGGAGGCGCTGGCGCGCGAAATCGAGGGCCGCGCCGTCCAGGCCGACGTCTCGAGCGCCGAAGACGCGGCACGGCTCGTCGGGGAGGCCGGCGACCTCGACATCCTCGTCAACAACGCGGGGCTCACACGCGACGGCCTCCTGGCCCGCATGCCCGACGACGACTGGCGCACGGTGATCGAGACGAACCTCTCGTCGGTCTTCTACACGTGCCGGGCGGTGTGCCGTCCGATGATGAAGAAGCGCGGCGGCGCGATCGTCAACGTCTCGTCGATCGTCGGCGTGCACGGCAACTGGGGCCAGACGAACTATGCGGCGTCGAAGGCCGGGATCATCGGCTTCACGAAGTCGCTCGCGCGGGAGCTCGGCAGCCGTGGGGTGCGCGCCAACGTCGTCGCGCCGGGCTACGTGCGCACGCAGCTCACCGACGTCCTGCCGGAGGAGGCGACGTCCGCGATGCTCGGCAACACGCCGCTCGGGCGGCTCGGGGAGCCGACCGACGTGGCCGGCGCGGTACGCTTCCTCTGCTCCGACGAGGCATCGTTCATCACGGGGGACGTGCTGCTCGTCGACGGCGGACTCGGGATGTAGTGAGCGCAGCCAACGGTTCTCTCAACGGACGCAGACGCGTCGTCATCACCGGGCTGGGCGCGGTGAGCCCGCTCGGGCTCGACGTCGAGTCCACGTGGTCGAGCCTGCTCGCGGGCGAGTCCGGCGCCGGCGAGATCACGCAGTTCGACCACACCGACTATCCCGTCCACTTCGCGTGCGAGGTGAAGGACTTCGACCCGACCGACTGGGTCGACCGCAAGGCGGCCCGGCGGATGGACCGCTTCACGCATCTGATCCTCGCCGCGGCGCGGCAGGCCGTCGCCGACTCGGGGCTCGAGATCGAGCAGGAGGCGGAGCGGGTCGGGGCCTCGATTGCGACCGGCATCGGCGGCCTGCAGTCGTTCCAGGACTGCTATGACGTGCTGCGCGAGCGCGGGCCGGACCGGGTGAATCCGTTCTCGATCCCGGCGATCATCCCGAATCTCGGTGCCGGCTGGGTCTCGATCGAGCTCGGTACGCGCGGCCCCCTGCTCTCGGAGTGCACGGCGTGTGCCGCCTCGAACATGGCGATCGGCGACGGCACCGACGCCATCCGGCTGGGCCGCGCCGACGTGATGCTCTGCGGCGGCACCGAGGCGGCTGTCTGCGAGGTCGGCATTGCGGGCTTCGGCGCCATGCGCGCCCTCTCGCGGCGCAATGACGACCCGGCCCGCGCTTCTCGTCCGTTCGACGGTGAGCGGGACGGCTTCGTGATGGGTGAGGCCGGCGCGCTGCTCGTGCTCGAGGAGCTCGAGCATGCGCAGGCGCGCGGAGCGAAGATCTACGCGGAGGTCTCCGGCTACGGCCTCTCCTCCGACGCGAAGCACATCACCGAGCCCGACCCGACCGGCCCCGTCACGGCGTTCAAGATGGCGCTCGGCGATGCCGGCGTCGGCCCCGACGCGATCGACTACATCAACGCGCATGCGACCTCGACCCCGGTCGGCGACTCTTCCGAGACGCAGATGCTCAAGTACGCGCTCGGCGAGGAGAACGCCTACCGGACGCCGGTCTCGGGGACGAAGGGAGCGACTGGCCACTGCCTCGGAGCGGCGGGCGCGATCGAGGCGATGTTCACGATTCTCGCGATCCGCGACAGCAAGCTGCCGCCGACGATCAACTACGAGGTCGAGGATCCGACGTGCGATCTCGACTACGTCCCGAACGAGGCGCGCGACGCCGACGTCAAGGTGGCCGTCTCGAACAGCTTCGGCTTCGGCGGGCACAACGCCTGCGTCGTCTTCGAACGCTTCGAGGGCTAGGCCCCGACGCCGACGGCGCGTTCAGGCGAGAGCACACTGGCCCAGGCGAGAGTGTCGCCCCTACGTGCTTGAACACGAGCCCGCATGGGAAGGCCAACCTCATGGGAGCGAAGAGAAAGGAACTTGACGTCCGGCTTCGGGATCTCGCGGCGAGGCACGAGGCCCTGGACCAGACCGTGCACCGGCTCGCAACCCACACCGCTGTGCTTGCCGTGGCGGTGCGCGACCCAGAGGCGGTGCCGTCTGCAGACCTCGATGTCGCCCTAGCCGGCATCGCCGACATCACCACCACACTTCACTCGCAGCCGTCCGACTGACCCGACGCATGTCGCCGTGAGCACCTTCCTGGGGATAGTCGTTGCCGCCGTGACCGTGGCGACCGGCGCGTTGGTCGTCTGCGCGTTCATCTGGGCGGCCAGGAGAGACGGGGAAGAAGACCGGGCCGTTCAGAAGCGGCTTGGCATCCGCCGACGGACTCGATTGGGCCCGTAGACGACCGCCCCGAGGCAAGTGACCGTTCCTCGGAGGCTCGAAGTCCGGTGGCAGCTGGTCAACACGTCCGATCCGACCCTATGCCCGGCAGGCCACACCGGGGTGTACCTCGTGCTGACGGGGGAGGGGATACTGACGGCGTGGACTCGGACGAGCGCCCACCGATCTGCCCGCGCTGCGGCGTGACGATGGTGCCGGCCGCGCTCAGCGCCGGCGACGATCACCATGGCGACTGGGTTTGCGTCGAGTGCGAGGAGCTGGACGAGCCGGACTGACCGCCCTCGATAGGCTCGCGACCATGGCGAGCGGTCCACGCTGGGAGAACGTCGACTGTTACCGGGCGAGCCCGACCGGCGCGACGCGTCTCGACGAGGCCGTCGGAATGCACGTCGAGCCGGAATCCGTCGCCTGCGAAGGGGTGCTCGGGTGAACCTCCGTCCGTTCGTCGAAGAGGACGCGCCGGCTGTCGCGGCGCTCATCTCTGCCGAGGAGGAGCTTCTCTACCACCGCCCCGGCCGCGTGACCGGAGCCGACGTCCTCCTGTTCCTGCAGCACAGCAAGGAGGCGTGGATCTGGGAGGAGGACGGGCGCGTCGTGGCCAGCGCGACGTACGGCGCCCACGGCGAGGCGGCGAACGTGCGTGGCTTCGTCGCCGACAAGGGGCTCGGCATCGGGACCGAGATCCTCGAGCGCGGCGAGGCGTTCGCGGGCGCGGAGGGGATGAAGAAGATCCTGGCCGGCGCGGCCGAGCCGGACGCCGCCGCGCGCGAGCTCTTCGAGTCGCGTGGCTACCACGAGGTGCGGCGCTTCTACGAGATGGCGATCGAGCTGGCCGACGAACCGTCGGAGCCCGTCCTGCCGGCTGGGCTCGTCGTGGACGAGTTGCACGACGACGAGTACAGGGCCTTCTACGGCGCGCTGAACGAGGCGTTCGCCGAGCACTGGGAGTGGCATCCCCAGCCGTACGACGAGTGGCTCGAGCGTCGGCGGGGCCAGCATCGCGACGACGACGGCCCCATCTGGTTCGTCGTCCGCGACGGCGACGAGCTCGCTGCCGTCACGCGTAACGACCTCAGCGTCGCCGGCGGCGGCTACGTCGGCGCGATCGGCGTCCGGCCCGCGTGGCGGGGCAAAGGGCTCGGCAAGGCGCTCCTGCAGAGGACGTTCGCGGAGTTCTGGCGCCGCGGCACGACGCGCGTCACGCTCGACGTCGACGCCCAGAACACGACCGGCGCGGTCGCGCTCTACGAGCGGGTCGGAATGCACGTCGACGCCTGCGGCGTCGCCTTCGAGAAGGCACTCGAGTGAGCCTGCTCCGCGCTCGTTGTCCCGACTGCCGCACGCTCACCGCGGTCGCGGTCGACGAAGGCTACGAATGCCACAGCTGCGGCCGTTCCTTCAGCGCCGGTCTCGTCCGCGTGCCGCGCGCCTGGGGCGACGGCGGCGAGGCCATGGTCGAGGCGGCCTCCTTGGCGCTCGGCTACCCCGAGGTGGCGGTGGTGGAGGAGGACACGCTCGCGATGCAGACGCTCGCGGTGGCCTCCGACCTTCCCGCGCATCCGATCGTGCTCGGAGGCTGCTGCTGCTCGCACGGCGGCGCCGTCGAGGGGCTGACGGCCCGGCACGGGCGGGTGGCCGTCCTCTGGCTCGACGCGCACGGCGATCTCAACACGCCGGAGACGTCTCCGTCCGGCAACGAGTGGGGAATGCCGCTGAGGATGCTGCTCGACCGGGGCACGGTCGCGGCGTCCGATGTCGTCCTCTGGGGAGCGCGGAACCTCGACCCTGCGGAGGAGGAGTTCATCGCCGCGGCCGGCATCGGCGACGACCCGGGCGCGCTGCTCGGCCGCGCGGATGCGGTCTACGTCGCGCTCGACTGCGACGTGCTCGATCCGGGCGAGCTCGCGATGTTCATGCCCGAGCCCGGCGGGCCGTCGCTCGGTCGGGTCGAGCAGCTGCTGGCGGAAGTGCGGGAGAGCGGCAAGCTCGTGGGTGTCGGCTTCACAGGCCTTGCGCCGGACCCCGCGAACGCGGGGAAGCTCGAGCGCCTGGCGGCGACTCTCGGTTACTGACGCCTCGCAACTCGACCGAAAGACCCGGGGTCTAAGCTGGCGACGTGGCCAACTACGACGTGTCGGTCGAGACCCGCGACCAACCGACCCCTGCGCCGGATCACCCGAACACCTGCCCGAGCTGTCACTCGCACTATCGCGACGACGAGCTCGAGCGGAGTCTCTGGGTCTGCGAGCAGTGCGGTCACCACTTCCCGATGCGGGCGCGTGCCCGCATCGCGTCGCTGACCGATCCCGGGTCCTTCACGGAGGAGGCGACGGAGCTGCACTCCGAGGATCCGCTCGGCTTCTTCGATCTCCGTCCCTACACCGAGCGCATCGCCGCGGCCGAGATGGAGACCGGGCTCGCCGACGCGATGGTGATCGGCGGGGCCACGCTGGACGGCCGCCGGTGCGAGCTCGCCGTCATGGACTTCGCCTTCATGGGCGGCTCCATGGGCAGCGTCGTCGGCGAGAAGTTCTCGCGCGCTTGCGACTCGGCTGCAGAGGCGGGGATGCCGCTCATCAGCGTCACGAGCTCGGGCGGCGCGCGCATGCAGGAGGGAATCCTGGCGCTCATGCAGCTGCCCAAGACCGTGGCGGCGGTGGAGGACCTCCGCGACTCGGGGCAGGCGCTCCTCTGCGTGATGGCGCACCCGACGACCGGCGGCGTGCTCGCGAGCTTCGCCACGCTCGGCGACGTCGTGCTTGCTGAGCCGAACGCCCTCATGTCGTTCGCGGGCCCGCGCGTCGTGCAGGAGATCACGCGCGAGAAGCTCCCCGACGACTTCGGACGGGCCGAGCAGAACCTCCGCTACGGCCAGATCGACGCGATCCTGCCGCGCACCGAGTTGCGCCCGGCGCTGTCCCGACTCCTGAGGCTCTTCAATGCCCCCGACTGAGCACGAGCTGCGGCTGCGCGAGCGGCTCGGGCGGCTGAGGAACCTGCCCCTGCTCGGCGGGGCGAAGATCTCCGGCGACCTCGACCGGCTCCAAAAGCAGCTCTCGCGGATCGGCGAGGAGGAGACCGACGAGGAGATCTGGCGCAAGGTCGAGCTCGCACGTCACGACGACCGGCCGTACACGCTCGACTACGTCGAGCGCCTGTTCGACGACTGGTTCGAGCTGCACGGCGACCGCGCCCTCGCCGACGACGGCGCGATGATCGCCGGCCTCGGCAAGCTCGACGGCAGCACCGTCGTCCTCGTGGGCCAGCAGAAGGGACGCGACATCCACGAGCGCGCGAGCCGCCGGTTCGGGATGCCGAACCCCGAGGGCTACCGCAAGGCGTGGCACGCGATGGAGCTGGCCGGCCGGCACGGCTTCCCGGTCGTCTCGCTCGTGGACACGCCGGGCGCCTACCCCGGCGTCGTCGCCGAGCAGCACGGACAGGGCGCGGCGATCGCCCGCTCGCAGGCGACCATGGCGCGGCTGAAGGTGCCGACCGTGGCTTGCGTGATCGGCGAGGGAGGCTCGGGCGGCGCGATCGCGATCGCGCTCGCCGACAAGGTGCTCATGCAGGAGAACGCGATCTACTCCGTCATCTCGCCGGAGGGCTGCGCCGCGATCCTCTGGCGTGACGCCGGCCAGTTCAAGAAGGCTGCAGCTGCGTTCCGGCCCGACGCGACCCACTGTCTCGAGCTCGGAGTGATCGACGAGATCGTCCCGGAACCGGTGGGTGGGGCGCACATCGATCCCGACCTGGCGGCGCGGCTGCTGGGACAGGCGCTACGCGAATCCCTTGCCGGGCTGGAGGGGATTCCGGGCGACGATCTGCGCCGCCGCCGCCGCGCGCGCTTCCGCTCGCTCGGCGTCTTCGCCTGAGCAGGTTAAGGCAGTTTTATGGAGGTTTGATCGTCACGGGCAGCGCTTCTGTCCACACCGTCCACAGGCTTATCCCCGCCCTGTATTCGTTGTGTAAACGCCGGGAGTACGACTCGAGACTGGGAAAACGGCCGTGAGCAAGCAGCTTTCGGAGTACGAACGCAAGCGAAACCGCACGCAGACGCCGGAGCCTTTCGGCGGCGAAGGCGCCAAGGCTAAGGGGCCGATCTTCGTCGTCCAGCGCCACGACGCCCGGCGGCTCCACTACGACTTCCGCCTCGAGCGCGACGGCGTCCTCGCCTCGTGGGCGGTGCCGAAGGGCGTGCCGCTCGAGCCGGGCGAGCAGCATCTCGCCGTCCACGTCGAGGATCATCCGCTCGAGTACGGGAGCTTCGAGGGCGAGATCCCGCAGGGCAACTACGGCGCGGGCACGGTCGAGATCTGGGATCGCGGCACGTACGAGCTGGTCGAGGAGAAGCGGGACGGCGGCCTCACGGTGCGGCTGCACGGCGAGCGGCTCGAAGGGACGTGGGCGCTCGTGCCGGCGCACCTCTCCGGCGACGAGAAGAACTGGCTCATCCTCCGCAAGCGCGAGGACGGCGCGGCACCCGGGCGTCGCGTCTACCGACCGATGCTCGCGACGCTGACCGAGGAACTACCGCGCGGCGGGGGCTGGGTCTTCGAGCCGAAATGGGACGGCTACCGCGTGCTCGCCTACGTCCGCGGCGGCGAGGCGAAGCTCGTCTCGCGGCGAGGCAACGACCTGACGGAGCGGTTCGCACCCGTGGCGAAGGAGCTCGCGAAGGCGTTGCGCACGCCGGACGCGGTCGTCGACGGCGAGGTCGTGGCGCTCGACGCGAACGGGAAGGCGAGCTTCTCGGCGATGCAGCAGGGGAGCACCCGGCTCGCGTACGAGGTGTTCGACGTGCTCGAGGTCGACGGCGTGCCCGTGGTCGACCTGCCCCTGTCCGAGCGCAGGTCCCGGCTCGAGAAGCTGCTGGCGCCGAATCCGGTCGTCCAGCTCTCCGGCTCGTTCGAGGACGGCGAGGCGCTGCTCGAGGCGGCGAACGAGCAGGGGCTCGAGGGTGTGATGGCCAAGCGCCCGGCGTCGCGCTACGCCGAGCGCGGCCGCGGCCGCGACTGGCTGAAGATCAAGACGCACGGCCGGCAGGAGTTCGTGATCTGCGGCTACACGAAGGGCCAGGGGCGGCGCAGCGGCAGCTTCGGCGCGCTCGTGCTCGGCGCTCACCGCGGCGGGAAATGGGAGTGGGTCGGCAACGTCGGCACCGGCTTCGGCGAACGCGAGATTCGTGAGCTGCTCGAGAAGCTGAAGCCGCTGCGGCGGCACGCGCCGCCGTTTGCGGTCGCCCCGAAGATGCCGAGGGTGAAGAAGGGCGACGTCGTCTGGGTCGAGCCGCGCCTCGTCGCCGAGGTCGAATTCGCGGAGTGGACGCACGACGGGCATCTGCGTGCGCCGTCATTCCAGGGACTTCGCGACGACAAGCCGGCCGAGGACGTGCGGCGCGAGCGGCCGGCCGCGGTGCAGGAGGGACGCGTGAAGCTGTCCAACCTCGACAAGGTCTTCTGGGACGAAGAGGGGATCACCAAGGGCGACCTGCTCGACTACTACCGGGCGGTGGCGCCTTTCGTCGTGCCGCATCTGAAAGGCCGGCCGTTCACGATGCGCCGCTATCCCGACGGCGCGTACGGCAAGGCGTTCTTCCAGAAGGACGCGCCGAAGGGGATGCCGGAGTGGATCCCGCGCTTCCACGTGCAGGTCTCGACCCGCGAGCGGCCGCCGAAGCTCAGGTGGATCGACGCGCCGCTCGTGAACGACGAGGACGCGCTCCTCTGGATGGTGAACATGGGCTGCATCGACCTCAACGCGTGGTACTCGCGGATCGACCGGCCAGACCGACCCGACTTCGTGCTGTTCGACCTCGACCCGTCGCCCGACGTCGGTTTTCGCGAGGTCGCCCAGGTCGCGCTCCTCGTCAAGGAGGCGCTCGACGCGCTCGGGCTCGTCTCCTTCGCGAAGACCTCGAGCGCCGAGGGCATGCATGTGCTCGTGCCCGTCGAGCGGCGGTACACGTACGCGCAGACGCGCGAGTTCTGCGAGATCGTGGCCGGGGCGCTCGCCCGAACCCGGCGGGGGCTCGTCACGACGGAGTGGTCGAAGGCGAAGCGCCGCGGCGTCCTGATCGACGCGAACCAGAACGGCGAGGGGAAGACGATCGCCTCGGTCTACTCGGTGCGGCCGCGCCCCGGCGCGCCGGTGTCGACGCCGCTGCGGTGGGAGGAGATCGACGACGCACTCGACGCGCGGCAGTTCACAATGGAGGCCGTGCTCGAGCGGATCAGCCGCCACGGCGACCTCTTCGCGGGCGTGCTCACGACACGGCAGCGACTGGAGCCCGCACTGCGTGTCCTCGGCCGCGGAACGGCTTCGTCACTCGGCTAAGGGATGCGTGTGCCGCTGCCGATGAGACGCTGAGATGGTGGGCCACTTCTTCGACCAGCTGAACAGCTTCGTCAACCAGTGGTTGCCGCTGTTCATGCTCCTGATCTTCGTCTTCATCGGCTGGGTGCTCTGGAAGACCCTCGGCATGCTTCCGCGCACCACGCCCGCGAACATGACCCGCGGCGCCAAGACGGAGACGAGCTGGACGGACGTCGCGGGTGTCGAGGAAGTGCGCGGCGAGCTCATGGAGGTCGTCGACTTCATGCGCGACCCGAAGCGCTTCGAGCGTCTCGGCGCGAAAGTGCCGAAGGGCCTTCTGCTCTACGGGCCGCCCGGCACCGGCAAGACGCTCCTCGCGAAAGCCGTCGCGCACGAGTCGGGCGCGAACTTCTACGGCGCGTCGGCGTCCTCGTTCGTCGAGATGTTCGCCGGCCTCGGAGCATCCCGAATCCGGAAGCTCTTCGCCGAGGCCCGGAAGAACGCGCCGGCCATCGTGTTCATCGACGAGCTCGACGCCGTCGGCGCGCAGCGCTCGGGACACGGCTTCAACCGCGAGCAGGACCAGACGCTCAACCAGCTGCTCGTCGAGCTGGACGGGTTCGAGGGCGCGCAGCAGGTCGTCGTGATGGGCGCCTCCAACCGGATCCAGGATCTCGACCCGGCGCTCCTGCGCCCCGGCCGCTTCGACCGCCAGCTGCTCGTGCCGCCGCCGGACCTCGCCGGCCGGGAGGCCATTCTCCGCGTGCACACGCGGGGCAAGCCGCTCAACATCGACGACATCGACCTGGGACTGGTCGCGCGGCAGACTTCCGGCCTCACGGGCGCCGAGCTCGCGAACATCTGCAACGAGGCGGCGATCGCCGCCGGGCGCCGTGGCGACATCACGATCTGCCAGGCGGACTTCGACTGGGCGCTGGAGCGGGTCGTCGCCGGGCTGCAGCAGCGCAAGATGCTGACCGAGAAGGAGCGGCGCATCCTGGCCTATCACGAGGGCGGTCACGCGCTGATGGCGCACCTGATGGGCTCCGTGATGGAGCTGCAGAAGGTGACGATCGTCTCGCGCGGAAACGCGCTCGGCTACGCCTTCTATCTGCCGGAGGAGGACCGCTACCTCCACACGAAGGAGGAGCTCGTCGACCGCATGATCGTCGCGCTCGCCGGCCGCGCCGCGGAGGAGGTCGTCTTCGGCCGGGTCACGAACGGCGCGGCCAACGACCTCGAGAAGGTGACGGAGATCGCTCGCGCCATGGTCTTCGAGTGGGGCATGGCCGACACGGTTTCCTCTCGCACCCTGCGTGCCGACAACTACGCGCTCTCGGAGACGACGAAGAAGATGCGCGACGAGGAGCAGGCGAGTCTCACGGACGGCGCCTACGAGGAGGCGCTACGGCTGCTGCGCAAGCACCGGGCGCCGCTCGACCGGATCGCGGCCGCGCTGCTCGAGAAGGAGACGCTCGTGCGCGACGAGTTGCAGGAGCTCGTCGTGGATGTCGCGCCGGAGTCGAGCGCCGCGGAGACCGTCGGCGTGCCGCGCGTCGTCGCGAGCCAGCCCGGCGAACTGCCGGCCTAGCCGAGGAACTGCGAGACGTCGAGGGCGCCGCTCGGCGCCGACAGCGACACGGGCTCGTTCCAGTCGCTGAACGTGACGGTGCCGGATTGGTTCCTCCTGCCGCCGGCGATCGCCACGGGGTACGGCTTGCCGGTCGCGGCGACATAGAGCTTGCTGCCGTCCGAGACGTCCCGGATGACGACGACCGGCTGGCCCGCGTAGGTCGTCTTGCCGTCGTTGACGAGCCTGCCGTGGTTCGCGCCGATCTCGGCGAAGATCCCGGAGACGCTGGCGAGCGCCGCGAACGAGCGGAACTGCTTGCTGGTGGTGGGTGCCTTGACCCACTTGCCGTGGATCAGCTGCGCGACCGTGGGGCCGGCGAAGTGCCGGTAGAAGGCGTCGCTGCCCTTGACGTATGCGGTGTCGCCGATCTTGACGAGGTCGAACCCGAGCCCGTTGACCGACACCGAGCCCTTCGCCCCCTTGTCACGCGCCAGGGACAGGTCGAGTGTGATGCGCGTGCCGTTCGAGGCGAGCTTCCCCGAGACATGGGCCGAGCTCGCGCTCGTTGCGGCCGCCTTCGCGTCCGCGAGCACGCGCACGGCGGGCTTCGACGCCTCGTGGTTCGGCGGCGCGGCCTTCGTGGAGCCGCCGCAGCCGGCGAGGAGCACGGCGGTCACGACGAGGGCGAGGGTGAGAGCACGCATCGTGGCCGCGAGTCTTTCAAATACGATCGCCACGTGAACACCCCGAGCTCGGTCCATCACGTCGGCCTCGCAGTCGAGAATCTCGACGGTGCGCTCGACACCTACGAGCGCCTCTTCGGCGCCAGGATCGAGCGGCGCTCTCGCGTCGAGGAGCAGGGCGTCGAGGCGGCGTCCATCCGGGTGGGCGAGAGCCGGCTCGAGCTGCTGGGCGCGCTCGGCGAGGACACGCCCGTCGGCCGCTTCCTCGCGCAGCGCGGCCCGGGGATGCACCACGTCGCCTACGAGGTCGAGGACCTTCGGGCCGCCCTGGTGCATCTCGCGGACGAGGGCGCCGAGCTGATCGACGAGACGCCCCGCCGCGGCATGTTCGGCCTCGAGGTGGCGTTCGTCCATCCCGAGTCCGTCCACGGCGTGCTCTCGGAAGTAGTGTGCGCGGGTGGCTGACGAGCGCGTACGGGTCGAGCTTGGTTTCGCCGGCGGCCAGATCATCGGCAGCTTCGTCGATGCGCACTCGGCCGATGAGCTCGAGTCGGCGCTCGGTTCGACGGGAGCCGGACAACCGGTTGTGGTGCTCGAGACCGAGGACGGCCCCTTGCACGTGGTCGTTGCGCAGGTCGCGTACTACAAGCGGATCGTCCGCGCCGGCCGCGTCGGCTTCGGCTCCGGCTAGTTAGCTCCGGTGGGCTCTCGGGAAAACGAAGGGGAGATGGCCTCGCCCACCGAAAGTGCGCCGGCCCGCGAGTCGGCCGAGCACGTCCGGGAGCTCGTCGCGCGCGGCCAGCAGGGCGACCGTGAGGCTCTCGAAGAGCTGTATCTCATCCACTTCGACCGGATCTACAGCTACCTCCACGTCAGCGTCGGCAACCGCCACGACGCCGAGGACCTCACGACGCAGACCTTCCTCAAGATGCTGGAGAAGATCGGCAGTTTCAAATGGCAGTCGGCGCCGTTCTCGGCCTGGTTGTTCCGGATCGCCCACAACCTCGCGATGGACCACTTCCGCTCGCGCCGCCGCTGGCAGCCGGAGGAGGAGGTTCCGGAGCAGCCGGGCGACGAGGAGCCGTCGGCCGAGCTCAGGGCGATGCAGACGATCGGCCGCGAATCGATGCTGAAGCTGATCGATCAGCTCTCACCCGAGCAGCAGCAGGTGCTGACGCTGAAGTTCGTGTTCAACCTCCCGAATGCCGAGGTGGCGGCGATCCTCGACAAGACCGAAGGCGCGATCAAGTCGCTCCAGCACCGCGCGCTGGTCTCCCTGCAGAAGCAGATCGCCCAGTCGCCCGGCTAGCCTCCGCGCGTGGCGTTGGAGGTCGGAATCGTCGGGCTGCCGAGCTCGGGCAAGACGACGCTGTTTCGTGCGCTCACGCGCGCCGAGACCCACGGCTCCGGCAAGGAGCACGTCGGGATGGCGCAGATCCCGGACGAGCGTCTCGACCGGCTTGGCGAGACGGTGGGCGCGAGGAAGGTGACACCCGCGGCGGTCCGGGTGGTCGACGTCCCTGGAACGGGGCCGCAGCTGCTCGGCAACCTGCGGCAGGTCGACGCGTTGCTCGTCGTGCTCGACGGCTTCTCGGGCACGCGCGTCCCGCCCGACGATCTCGAGACGCTGAAGCTCGAGCTTCTCGTCGCCGACCGTGACCACGTCGAGCGGCGGCTCGAGCGGGTGGGGAAGCAGGCGAAGTCCGGCGATGCGCGCCTCAAGGCGGAGGCGGCCGACCTCGAGCGGCTGCTCGCGCATCTCGACGCGGGCCGGACGCTCGCGGAGTGGGAGGGCGAGCTGCCGCCGGAGCTCGATCCGCTCACGACGAAGCCGTTGCTCGAGCTCGTCAACGGAGGCGAGGGGATCGATCTCCAGCTCGAGGCCGAGCTTGCGGAGCTCTCACCGGAGGAGGCGGCGGAGTTCCGGGGCGGCGGCGAGTCGGCGCTCGGTGAGGTCGTGCGGCGGCTGGCGGAGACACTCGACCTGATCACGTTCTTCACGGCCGGCGAGAAGGAGACGCGCGCCTGGACGCTTCGGCGCGGCGAGACTGCGCTCGACGCCGCGGAGACGATCCACTCCGACATCGCGCGCGGCTTCATCCGCTGCGAGGTCGTGCGCTGGGACGACCTCGTCGAGGCGGGCGGCCACGCGGAGGCTGCGCGAGCCGGCAAGCAGCGCCTCGAAGCCAAGCCCTACGTCATCGAGGACGGCGACGTGCTCAACATCCGCTTCAACGTCTGAAGGCGCCGGCGGGTCGTACGCCCCGCCGGCACGTGCCTGTCAGCAGCAGCCGGTGCCGCAACCGCAGCAGTCGCAACAGTCGTCGCGCTTCATCGCATGCCTCCTTTCATCGATGGACGCCGATACACTATATTGAGATATGTCGATGAAGACGTTGCCCATCCTCTGCTGCGGCCCCGCCACCGAACCACTCGACCCGGCTGCGAGCGAGACGCTCGCTGCCCGCTTCCGTGCGCTCTCCGATCCGACCCGCGTCGCGATCGTCAACCGACTCGCCTCGGCCGAGGAGTCCTGCGTGTGTGACCTCAACGCGGCCTTCGACCTCTCGCAGCCGACGATCTCCCACCATCTGAAGGTGCTACGCGATGCCGGGCTCGTGGAGTCGAGCCGCCGGGGAACGTGGGCGTACTACCGGCTCGTGCCTGCCGCGGTGCGAGAGCTGCGGCATACGCTCGGCGGATGAGAGTCCTCTTCGTCTGCATCGAGAACGCCGGCCGCTCGCAGATGGCCCAGGCGCTGTACGAGAGGCGGGGCGGCGAGGCCCGCTCGGCCGGGTCGCAACCGGCCGCGGAGCTGCACGAGGCGGTCGTCGAGGCGCTCGAGGAGGTCGGGATCGACGTGTCCGGCCGCACGCCGCGGGCACTTCGGCGAGAGGACGTGGGGTGGGCCGAGCTCGTGGTCACGATGGGCTGCGGTGACGCGTGTCCGGTCCTGCCCGGCAAGGAGTACGTCGACTGGAACCTGCCCGACCCGGTCGGCCTCTGCCTCGAGGAGGTGCGCGAGCTGCGCGCAGTGATCGAGCAGCGGGTGTCTAGCCTCCCGCTGTGATCAGGACGACGCCGACGAGGACGGCGAGCACGCCCGCGTCCTGCGTCCGCTGCACCCGCTCTCCGAGCAGCAGCCGCGCGAGCAGCACCGTAACGACCGGGTAGAGCGACGCGAGGACCGACACGATGCTGAGCTGGCCGTGCGCAGACGAAGCCGCCGCGAACAGCGCGTTCCCGCCGGTGTCGAGAAGGCCGATCGCGATCAGCGCCGCCCAGTGTCCGCGGAGTCCGGTCGGGCGGGCCCGGCGGACCAGCACGACAGACCAGACGAGGGTCACGGAGGTGCAGCGAAAGAGGAAGGCCGGCCACAACCAGTCCTGGGTGGAGGCCGCGTGCATCGGGACGTAGTACGCGCCGAACGCGAGCATCGCGAGCGCGGCCCAGCCGACGCCGGCCGCGATCTGCGTGCGCTCCGGCCGCAGCTCGAGCGAGGCGGCGACGCTGCCGCCGATCGCCGCCACGAACCCGATCGCCTGGAGTCCGCTGACATGGTTCCCTGAGACGGCGACGCCCCAGATCACGGGGATGCCGGCCGAGAGAGCCGCGATCGGGGCCACGACGCTGATCGCTCCCGCCGCCATGCCACGGTAGAACGCCAGCAGCCCGACCGTGCCGAGCACGGCGGCGAGCGCCGACCAGGCAACCTCGTCGCCCGGAACTCCCGTTCCGCGGACGGCGACGGCGATCCCGAGCGCGGCGAGGCCGAACGGCTGCGACGCCGCGAGCACCGTCAGGCTGGGCAGGACGCGCGCCTTCACCCCGCCGAGGAAGTCGCCGACGCCCCACGTGAGGCTGGCGCCGAGCGCCAGCAGGGCGGCCAACGCTACCGGGGCACCGGCCGCGTGGCGGCGACGGCGTCGAGCTGGTTCGCGTGGTAGAGCACGGCTGCCTCGGCGGTGCGGGCGGCGCGGGCGTCGTGGTGGCAGGCGACCGCGTGCAGGAGCTCGGCGGGAGCGTCGAGCTCCTCGAGCATCCTCAATCCGAGGTGGACGTGGCCGAGCAGGCGTCCCTCGTCGGTCGGCGCGAACACCGGCGGCCGGCCGAGCTCGCGTGTGCGGCCGACGTCGTGGACGAGAGCCGCGGCGAGCAGCAGATCGCCGCGCAACCGCGGATGGATCTGAGCGAGCTCGCGGCAGAGCGTTGCCACACCGACCGTGTGCTCGAGCAGTCCGCCCGCGTACGAGTGGTGGCCGTCCGGCGTCGCCGGATACGTCCGCAGCGGCGCCTCCGCCAGCGCGCGCGTGACGACGACGCGCAGCTTCTCGTCGTGGACCTCTCCGCTCAGGAACTCGAGAAAGCCCTCGAGCTCGTCCGCGTCACGGCGCAGGCCGGGAGTCAGCCCCGCGGGATCCACGTCCTCGGCGGGCTCGAGCGTCCGCACCTCGACCTGGAGCTCGTTCCGGAACCGCTCCACCCGGCCGAGCACGCGAACCGCGTCGCCCGTGTCGAAGCGTCCGTCGAGCAGGTCGACGTCGTTCCACACGCGCGCGCCGATCCGGCCGCTCGGGTCCACGAGCTCGAGCGCGAGATAGCTCGATCCGCTCCGCGTCCGCAGCCGCTCCTTGCGCGCCACTGCATAGACGCCCTCGACGGTGCGGTTCTCCTCGAGCTCCCCGATCGCGGTCACGAGAGGGAGTTTCGCACGGCGCGGTAACAGGCTACCCGGACGGTTGGTACGGTCATGCCGTGGCAGTCGTACGGCCGTTCCGCGCGCTCCGCTACGACCCGGCTGTCGTCGGCGGCCCGCTCGACTCGGTCGTCGCCCCGCCGTTCGACGTCATCGGACCCGAGCAGCGGGAAGAGCTCCTCCGGCGGAGCCCGTACAACGTCGTCCACCTGACGCTGCCCGACTCCGAGGAGGAGGCGGCCGCGAGCCTCCAGGACTGGCAGGAGCGCGGAATCCTCGTTCGCGATCCCGATCCCGCCTGCTGGTGGCTTGCGCAGGACTACGTCGGCCCCGACGGTGTGGCGCGGCGCCGCGAGGGGTTCGTCGCCGCCCTGCGCGCGGAGCCGTACGAGAACCGCGTGGTGCTGCCACACGAGCGCACGCACGAGGGACCGAAGGAGGGCCGGCTGCGCCTGCTTCGCGCCACGCGCACGCAGCTCGAGCCGCTCTTCTTCCTCTGGGACGGGACGATCGAGGCCGACGGGCTCGGCGAGCCGGACCTGCAGAGCGGCGGGGACAGCCTCTGGCGGCTCGACCCGGAGTTCTCGGAGGCGCTCGTCGAGGAGCTTGCCGACGGGCAGCTCCTGATCGCGGACGGGCACCACCGGTACGAGACGACGCTGGCCTCCCGCGAGCAATGGCTGCTGGCGGTGATCGTCCCGAGCGGCCAGGAGGGAGTGACGATCTTCCCGACGCACCGGGTCGCCCGGAAGGCGGGCGATGCGTCGGGCTTGCCGATCGACCCTCCCCACGAGCACCTGCCCGGCCCCGTGCTCTACCGGGCGGGACGGTACGAGCTGCTCGCCGGCAACGGGTTCCTCGATCCCGAGGTCGTCGACCGCTTCGCACCGAGCGGCGTCACCTACACACCGCAGCGCGAGGAGGCGATCGCCGCCGTCGACCGCGGCGACGCGGAGGCGGCCTTTCTGCTGCGCCCCACGCTGATCGAGGACGTCTGGGCGTTCGCGCGCCGCGGCGACGTGCTGCCTCAGAAGAGCACGTTCTTCTATCCGAAGCTCACCTCCGGTCTGCTCATGCTCGCGCTTGACTGACTGGCTGGAGCTCTGCCGGGCCGCCGTCGCGGACGTCGACGCGGTGCTCGAGCGCCTGCCTACGCGGGCCGAGCGCGAGCCGGTCGTCGGCGAGGGAGAAGGTGGTGACGAGACGACCGCGATCGACCAGGCAGCGGAGGACGCGATCGTCGAGCGCTTCCGGGCGACCGGCGCCTCGATCGTCTCCGAGGAGGTCGGCCTGCTCGGCGGCTCCGACACGGTCGTCGTGATCGACCCGATCGACGGCTCGCTCAACGCCAAGCGCGGGATCCCCTTCTTCTCGCTCTCGATCGCGGTCGCGGAGGGGGAGACGATGGACGACGTCGTCTTCGGCTTCGTCCACGACTTCGGCTCCCGCGAGGAGTGGACGGCCCGCCGCGGCGAGGGAGCGTGGCTCGACGGCGAGCCGCTCGGTGCCGTGCGGCCGAAGGACGAGGTCGAGATCCTCTCCTTCGAGGCGACGCTGACCTCGCTCGTCGCACGGGATGCGCCGAAGGTCGCCGACCTCGCCCATCGGCTGCGGATCATGGGCTCGCTCGCCCTCTCGTTCTGCCACCTCGCGGCCGGCCGCGTCGACGCCGTCTGCTCGCTCAAGCCGGCCCGCTCGGTGGACATCGCCGCGGCGCAGCTCCTCTGCCGCGAGCTCGGCCTGGCCGTCGACCTGTTCGACGTCGAGGAACCGTTCGGAGCTGCTCCCCTCGACCTCGGACAGCGCTCGCGGGTCGTCGCGGCGGGCACGGCGCCGGTGTGCGACCGCATCGCCGCTGCGCTGCGGGCAGACGCGTAGGACTCCGCTTCCGGGGCTTGAACAGACTCGTTCTAGGCTGTATGTCTAGGAACGCCGGGCCGTCGATCGAGAGGGGTACGAGATGCTGAGCAGCCGCCGAGTTGCGCTGGGGACGTTGTCCGGGTTCGCCGTGCTTCTGATCGGCGGTGTGCTGCCGAGCCTCGCCTCCGCCGCGGTGGTTCCGGCGGCGGCCTCCGGGACGACCGTCCGGGTGCCACAGCCCCTGTGCGCCGCCGCCCTGCCGGGTCAGATGTCCTGCGACGCGATCGCGGTCAGGACCGAGCGGGTTTCGTCTGCCCAGGCGAAGAAGCTGCGGGCCGCAGGGCGTCGCCCTCCCGGCCGCACCAAGCGCGGGCGCGGGGCCGGCCGGCGGCTACACCCCGAGCCAGCTCGCGACGGCCTACGGCGTGAACCCGGCCACGGCGACGACCCAGACGGTGGCGATCGTCGACGCCTACGCCGACCCGAGCGTGACCGCCGACCTCGACCACTTCGACGCGAACTACGGGCTCCCGGCCGAGACGTCGACGTCGTTCAAGGTCGTGAGCCAGACCGGCGGCAGCGTCTCCGGCGTCCTGACGGACGTCGGCTGGGCCGGCGAGATCACGCTCGACGTCGACGCCGTCCGCGGCGTCTGCCACGCGTGCAAGATCCTGCTCGTCGAGGCGAACTCGAGCAACGGCTCCGACCTCGCGACTGCCGCGAACTACGCAGCCGCCCACGCGAGCATCGTCAGCAACTCCTACGGCGGGCCGGAGTTCCCGGGCGACTCGGACGTCAGCGCCTACAACCATCCAGGGGTCGCGATTCTCGCCTCGACCGGCGACGCGGGCTGGTACGGCTGGGATGCTCTCAACAGCGGCCCTTCCGCACCTAACGCGCCGCAGGTGCCGGCGTCCTACAACACCGTCGTCGGGGTCGGCGGTACAAGCCTGACCCTGAATTCAGGCGGTAGCCGGGCGAGTGAGACCGTCTGGAACGACGACGGCCCTGAGGACAGTCTGGCTTCGCATTTCGGCGGCGCCTCCGGCGGCGGCTGCAGCTCGATCTACTCCGCGCAGACGTGGCAGCAGGACGTCGCGGGGTACGGCAGCCTCGGTTGCGGAGCCACACTCCGCAACGGGGTCGACGTCGCGGCCGACGCCGACTACCTGACCGGCTACGACACGTACGAGACCACGACGAGTTGGTGCACGCCTGGAATGAACGACGGCACCGGACATCAACGCCTGCCCGAGCGCCGATCCGGGCTGGCGGGACGATCGGCGGCACCTCGCTCGCCTCGCCGCTCGTCGCCGCGATGTGGGCGCTTGCCGGTGGTCCCGCAAGCGTGAAGTACCCGGCGCTCACGCTCTACGGGCACTTCCACACCAGCCCGTCGCAGCTCTTCGACGTCACCTCCGGCAGCAACGGGTATTGCGATGGGGACTCCGCGGCATCGTGCGACAGCGGGTTGAACGTCAACGAGGCTGCGGGCTTCTTGGTCGACTGCATGTGGGGCGCGACCGGAACCACGGTCCTCACGAACATCGGCCAGTGCAACGCCAAGAGCGGCTACGACGGCGTCTCGGGTGTCGGGACGCCCAAGAGTGCCGCCGTGTTCCAGCCGCTGTCGCCGACCGCGGCGATCGCGAGTCCGGGGACGGTCAGGGTCGGCGCCGCCCACACGTTCAGCGCGTCGGGCAGCGTCGCGCCCTTCCCCGGAGACTCGATCTCCCAGTACAAGTGGAACTGGGGCGACGGCGCCACGTCGACGACGTCCTCCGCCTCGGCGAGCCACACCTACACCTCGACGGGCGCGAAGACCATCGCCCTGACCGTGACCGACAGCGACTCGTCCCTGAACGACGGCCGCACCGGCAGCAAGTCGATTCAGGTCACAGTCCAGTCCGCGGCGGCCAAGAAGCCGGCGTGCATCGTGCCGAAGCTCAAGGGCAGGACGATCAAGGCCGCGAAGAGCGCGCTGACCAAGGCGCACTGCAAGGAAGGCAAGGTCTCGAAGAAGTTCTCCAAGGTCAAGCAGGGCCGCGTGATCTCCCAGAAGCCGGGTTCGGGGAAGCACGAGCCGGCCGCGACCAAGGTCAGCCTCGTCGTGAGCAAGGGCAAGAAGAAGTAGCGGCGAGAGAGCCGAGAGGCCCCGCGCGCCCGCTCGGTCAGCGCACGCGCCGGGTCGCGGCCGAGGTCGCGGTCTTCCTGCCGGCGGCGTTGGTCGCCGTGACGCGTACGCGCAGGCGGTGCCCGGCGTCGCGCTTCGTGAGCCGGTACGTGGAGCGCGCCGCGTTCTTGACGGCGACACAGGCTCCGCCGCTCGCCTTGCAGCGAAGCCACCGGTACGCGTACCTCGTCGGCTTCTGCGTCCATGAGCCGCGGTTCGCGGAGAAGGAGTGTCCGCGCAGGGGGGCTCCGGTGACGGCGGGCCGAACCGTGCTCGCCGGCACGCCGACGTAGTACTGGCGGCAGACGCTGCCGTCGTCGCTGTACTCCTGCTGCAGCCAGTAGTGCCGGCCGTTGATCACCTGGTTGTACTGGTCGACGCCGGCCGTTCCGCCGAGCGGCTTCCCGAACTGCCAGGCGCAGATGTCGGCGATCTCGTCGCCGTCCGAGTCCATCCACGCATTGCCCCACGGGTCGGTGATCGACTCGTTCTGCTCGTGGCTGATCGTGTTGATCGTCGCGTCGGCGTCGTTGGCGTTGGGAGAGGAGCCGGGCGTGCAGCCCTCGACGGTCGCGTCGTACGGCTCGTTCGCGTAGATGACGGGCCGACCGGCGAGGCCGAAGCTGCTGTGGTAGGCGCAGTAGGAGTTCGTCGAGCACTGCTGGCCCAGACCGTCGGCACAGGAGCCGACGCCGTTCGGCGTCATGAGCATGAAGAGCGAGTCCGGGCCGGCGGGCCAGCCCTTCGCCGCGATCACCTTCGCGATCTCGGCCTGGATCTGCTGGTCGGAGAGGCAGACGCTGTCGACCCCGTCGTTGCAGCCGTTCGCCGGGAACGCGTCGGTGTCGACGTCCGAGCCGCCGAACGTCGACCGGTAGCTGATCCAGCCGGTCGAGTCGTAGTACTGGGTGGCGACGGAGTAGACGTTCGTCTGGCTGCCGCTCGCCGCGGCGACGTCGCTCAGGTAGCGGTCGATGTCGCTCTCGTAGCCGGGTGCGACCGACTGGCCGCTCGGCACCCAGTAGATCGCGTACGTCGTGTTCTTCCGCATCACCCAACACGCGGACGGAGTACACGGATTCGCCTTCAGGGAGACGTCGTCCGGGCCTGCCGCCTCGGCGGCCGGCCGCTCGAGCGCATGCAGACCGCCCGCGTGCGGCACCACGCCGAGGAGCGACGCGCGGGCGGGACCTCCGGCCGCGACGCTCGACGACGTGACGCCGAGCACCAGCCCCGCGAGCAGCAAGATCGTCGTCCAGCGCGCGCCTGTTCCGCCCATGTCTGGAACAGAGTGCCGGAAAGGGACGGCCCGGCTGGGCCGTCAGCGGCTCTTCAGCCCGCGTGCGTCACGGTCGAGCCTGCGCAGGGCTGTCTTCAGGGACGTCACCGAGGTGCCGAGAATGCCGGCGTCTCCCTGCAGGCGCGTCAGCTGCCGCGCGAGATAGGCGGTCTGGCTCGCGACGTAGCCGGGATCGACCTGGCCGGTCGGAGTCGTCGCGAGGTACGTGTCGAGCGTCTTCAGCTCGCCGGCGATCCGGCCGGCGGAGGTGGCGAGTGAGCCGGCTCCGGAGGAGATCGCCGTGCCGTCTCCGCCCGAGACCGTGGCCTCTTCGCCGACCTTCGCCGCGGCCCGCGCGAGCGCCTGCTCCGACGCCACGGCCGCCGTCTCCGCCGCCCGGGCGTTCCCGGCCGCTCCGCGCGCTCCGCTCAGCGAAGTCGTCAGCGCTCCGATCCTCTGCTCGAGCCGGTGCGTCCGCGCAGTCGCGGCCGCGAGCGCGGACTGGGTCGCGCTGTCGTGCTGCGCCTGGTGGCGCCAGCCGATCGAGAACGCGGCGGCGCTGACGAGGCCGCCGCAGAGGAAGGCAAGGCCCGCGAGCAGCCAGATCGAGCGCGCCGGCTTCCGGGCGCGGCGGGCGGGGGCCGCGGTCGCGAACGGGCCGCGCTCTTCGGGCAGGGGCCAGCTTCTGGACTCCGAGGTCATCCGGCGAGCGCTTCGCCGTTCGGCCGCCGCCTCCTGCTAGCGATCCTTCCGCCGCAGAGTCCACCACATCCGCAGCGGGAACATGCCGAGGAACGGAGCCCGCCGACCGAGCTCGTCGCGGTCCTCTCGGTCGAAGGCCGCGGCAAAGCCGGCGGCCTCTTTCGCGCTCGCGTACTCCTTCGAGCCGCCGGCGCCGCAGCCGCGCTCGCACGTCCAGCGCATGGTCGCTCCCTCTGCCTGAAAGCGGTAGCGGTGACCGAAGACCCGGCAGCCGAGCACGGATCGAGCGTAACCGGGGTCGCTGAATCGTCGTTGAAGAGTGCGATGAGCGGCCAGACCGCCACCGTCGAGACCGGCCGGATCGAGACGAATATTCCCGCGCGGCTCGACCGGCTGCCGTGGGCGAGGTTCCACTGGATGGTCGTCATCGGCCTCGGGACGGTCTGGATCCTCGACGGGCTCGAGGTGACGATCGTCGGCTCGATCGCGCCGCGCCTGACCGAGAGCGGCAGCGGGATCGCGATCTCGACGGCCCAGATCGGGACCGCGGCTGCGGTCTACGTCGCCGGAGCCTGCGTCGGCGCGCTCTTCTTCGGCCAGCTCACCGACCGCTTCGGCCGGAAGAAGCTCTTCCTGCTCACGCTCGGCGTCTACATCCTCGCCACGCTCGCCACGGCGGTCTCGTGGACGGCCTGGTTCTTCTTCCTCTGCCGCTTCCTCACAGGAGCAGGCATCGGCGGCGAGTACGCAGCGATCAACTCGGCGATCGACGAGCTGATCCCGGCGCGGGTGCGCGGCCGCGTCGATCTGATCATCAACGGCTCCTACTGGGCCGGCGCCGCGTTCGGCTCGGCCGTCGCGATCCTGCTGCTCGACAAGGCCCTGCTGTCGGCGAACGTCGGCTGGCGGCTCGCGTTCCTGCTCGGCGCCGTGATCGGACTCGGCGTCCTCGTCGTCCGCCGCAACGTGCCCGAGAGCCCGCGCTGGCTCTTCATCCACGGCCGCGAGGAGGAGGCCGAAGCGATCGTCCGCGACATCGAACAGGCCGTGGAGAAGGAGACCGGCGAGCACCTCGAGGAGCCGGCGGAGACGATCACCGTGAGGCAGCGCGAGAGGATCCCGTTCCGCGAGATCGCCAAGACCGCCTTCCAGCGCTATCCGCGCCGCGCGATCCTCGGCCTCGCGCTCTTCATCGGCCAGGCATTCCTCTACAACGGCGTCACCTTCAACCTCGGCACGCTCTACTCGACGTTCTGGGGCGTCTCGTCGAGCTTCGTCCCGGTCTTCCTGATCGTCTTCGCGGTCGGCAACTTTCTCGGCCCGCTGCTGCTCGGGCGTCTCTTCGACACGGTCGGACAGGAAGCCGATGATCGCCGGCACCTACCTCGGCTCCGCGGCCGTGGCCACCGTCATGGCCGTGCTGTTCAGCGGCGGTGCGCTCGACAGCTCGCCGTGGACCTTCCAGGCTTTCGTGTTCGGCACGTTCTTCCTCGCATCGGCGGGCGCGAGCGCCGCCTACCTCACGGTGAGCGAGATCTTCCCGATGGAGACGCGCGCGCTCGCGATCGCCTTCTTCTTCGCCGTCGGCACCGGCATCGGCGGGATCACCGGCCCGCTGCTGTTCGGCAACCTCATCGCGTCGGGCGACCGCGGCGAGGTCGCCACGGCCTTCTTCATCGGTGCCGCGGTGATGGCCGTCGGCGGGATCGTGGAGCTGTTCTTCGGCGTCAAGGCCGAGCAGGAGCCGCTCGAGAACATCGCGAAGCCGCTCACCGCCGAAGATGCGGAGCGCACGCCCGAGCACGAACGCGGGGGACGGCGGCGTTACCGGCTCGGCCCCGGCGTCGACTATCCGTACTACTCGCCCGGCTTGATGGGGACGTCGCTCCGGCGGCCCACGCCGCCCGCCGAGCTCCAGCACGAGGTCGAGGCGCTCGGCCGCGCGGTCGACGAAGGCGGGCAGATCTCCCGGGACGAGCTCTACCGCACGGCCGGCGCACGGCGCTGGGGACCGGGCCGCTTCGGCCGCGCGATCGACGAGGCCGTCGCGACGGGCCGGATCCGGCGCAGCGGTCGCGGCCGGTTCGAGGCACCCGAGCCGGGCACCTAGAGCTACATTCGGCCTATGGAACCCAGCCGCGACGAGGTTCTGAAGGCGCTGGAGCAGGTGATCGACCCGGAGCTGAAGCGGCCGGTCACCGAGCTCGACATGGTCCGCGACCTCGAGCTGCACGACGGGGTCGTCGCGCTCACCATCGTTCTCACCGTCGCCGGCTGTCCCCTGCGCGACTCGTTCGAGCAGCAGGTGGAGCAGGCACTCGCCGGCGTGGCCGGCGTGACGGGATTCAGGCTCGGCTTCGACGTGATGACGCCCGAGGAGCGGCAGGCGCTGACGCAGAAGCTCCGCGGCGGCGCGCCCGAGCGCGAGGGCGTGATCCGGCTGCCGCACGATTGCCGGGTACTCGCGATCGCGAGCGGCAAGGGCGGCGTGGGCAAGTCGTCGCTCGCCGCCAACCTCGCGGTCGCCTTCTCGCAGGCCGGCCACAGCGTCGGCGTCCTCGACGCGGACATCTACGGCCACTCGATCCCGCACATCCTCGGCATCCGCCAGCGCCCCGTCGCCGTGGACGAGCTGATCGTGCCGCCCGTGAAGGACGACCTGAAGCTGATGTCGATCGGCTTCTTCCTCGAGACGAGCAACGAGCCCGTGATGTGGCGGGGGCCGATGCTCCACCGCGCGCTCGAGCAGTTCCTAACGGACGTCCACTGGGGCGAGATCGACGTGCTCGTCGTGGACATGCCGCCGGGCACGGGTGACGTCTCGATCTCGCTCGGTCAGCTGCTGCCGCGGGCCGAGGTCGTCGTCGTCACGACCCCGCAGAAGCTCGCGCAGGACGTCGCCGCGCGGGCGGCCGGGATGGCGCAGAAGACGAACATGCGCCTCCTCGGCGTCATCGAGAACATGTCGGGCGACGTCTTCGGGAGCGGAGGCGGCGAGGAGCTCGCCGACGGGCTCGGTGTGCCGCTGCTCGGCACCGTGCCGCTCGATCCGGCGCTGCGGGAGCAGGGCGACGCGGGCGCGCCGGTCGTCTCGGCGCAGCCGGAGGCGGAATCGGCCCAGGCGATCGCGGCGATCGCGCAGGAGATCGAGGAGCTGCGCCGCGAGACGGGACCGGGGATCGTCAAGTCGCTGCCGCTGGTGGGATGAGCGGCAAGGAGATCGTTCAAGAGGCCTACCGCCTGGCCCGGGCGAGCGACCATCGCGAACTGCGCAAGCTGCTCGCGGACGACGCGGCCTGGTACCCGGCTCGAGAGGATGCGTGGCGTGCCTGCCCCGATCCCGACGCGATCGTCCGGACGCTCCTCTGGCGTGCGGGGGCGGGCCGCCTGCGGCCGGCCGATCCGATCGAGCTCGGCGACCGTGTGCTGATCCGGCTCAAAGGGATGCGGCTCCGCCGCCTCGGGGGAAGCGGAGGCTTCAGGCCGAAGCTGTTCCAGATCGTCGAGATCCGCAACGGGAAGATCGCCAGGATGCAGGATTACGCGGGGCGGGACGAGGCGCTGGCCGCCGTGGGCCTCAAGCCCTGAGGCGGGTGCCGGCCGCCGCCTTCTTCGATCTCGACCGGACGCTTCTGCGCCGGTCCTCGGCTCTCGCGCTCGCCGGCACGCTGCGCGGGCGCGGCGTGATCTCCCGTCGTCAGCTGCTGCAGGCGGCGTTCTGGCAGCTCCTCTTCGTGGCCCGTGGCGCGAGCCACGAGGCAGTGCGCAGCGCGGCCGAGGACGGGCTCCGCGTTCTGGCCGGCTACCCGGTCGAGGACATGCGCGAGCTCGTCGCCGAGGCGATGGAGCCCGTGCTGCGTCCGCTCGTCTATGCCGAGCCGTTGCGCCTCGTCGAGCGCCACCGCGAACGGGGCGAGCGCGTCTACGTGGTCTCGGCCACCTTGCAGGAGATCGTCGACGCGATCGCCGACGACCTCGGCCTCGACGGCGCGCTCGGCACGGTCTGCGAAGTGCGGGACGGCCGCTACACCGGTCGCGCGCTGCGGGGGCTGCACGCCGAGGCGAAGGCCGACTGCGTGCGGGATCTGGCCCAGCGCGAGGACCTCGACCTGGCTGCCTGTACGGCGTACTCCGACAGCCACACCGACCTGCCGTTCCTGGAGGCAGTGGGGCATCCGGTCGCGGTCAATCCCGATCGGGAGCTGCGGCGGACGGCGAGGGAGCGCGGGTGGCCCGTGCTCGAGTTCAGCGGGCGCGCCTATCCGCACACGCGCAGGCGCATCCCGCCCGCGGCCGTCGCCGCTGCGGCAGCGGGCGCAGTGGTCCTCCTTGCCGCGAGGTCCCGTGGACGCTGAGGAGGGCCTGGGCCGGCTGCGCGCGCTCGGCTTCGGCGAGTCCGATGCGCAGGAGCTGTGGGTGCACTTCGACTCGGCGGAGCGCCGGGGGAAGCAGGGGCACGGTCATGCACGCATTCCGTGGCTCGAGGGGCTCGAGGGCTACGACCCGGGTGCCGAGCCGGCGCTGCTCGAGCAGGCGGAGGGCTTCCAGCGCTGGCACGGCCGCGGCGCGATCGGCTACCTCGTGCTCGCCCGCGTCGTGCGCGCGCAGCTCGAGCGTCCGCCCGCGCCTGCGCGGCTCGTCGTCTGCGAGCGGACGTTCCCGACCGGGATGCTCGGGCATCACGTTCGTCGCCTCGCCGAGGGCGGCCTGGTCGGCGTGCTGACGGCGACCTCCCCCGCGCGGCTGGGCCACCCGTCGGGCGGGCCGAAGCTCGCCGGGACGAACCCACTCGCCCTCGGGATCCCGAGCGGCAACGGCGATCCGGTGGTGGTGGACGTGTCGATGGGCGCGATCACGTGGGGCGACGTCGTCGCCGGGCTCGCGTCGGAGGACGAGCTCGTCCCGTTCGGCGGCGGGCAGGCGCACAAGGCGTTCGCGCTCGCCCTCGGCCTGCAGCTGCTCGTCGACTCGCTCGTGCGCGACAAGGGGCACGGCGCCGTCCTGCTCGTGGCCCGCCCGGAGGCCGACCCGGTGCCGGAGCTGCGAAAGCTCGCCGCCGGCGTCCGTCTCCCCGGCGATTCCTAGCTAGTAACAGTCTGTTACGAGCTTCGACACGGCTCGTCCGGACCGGGCCGGCCGCGCAAAGCGAGGCCCGGCCGCGCACTTAGTAACAGTCTGTTACTAGGTGGCGCGCGCCCCGGACCGGAGGGGCTAACGCGGGAAGCGGGGGTCGTCGCGGATCGAGGCGAGGTCGTCCTCCTCGCTCGCGAGCGCAGCGTAGTCGGGCCGTGCGTCGCACGCGAGCCGCAGCTCTTCGAGCGCACGGTCGGCGTTTCCGGCGCGCGCCTCGACACACGCCAGGTGGTAGCGGATCGCCGGGATGTCCCGCTCGGCGAGCGCCTCTTCGAGGACGGTGCGGGCGGTGTCCCAGTCGCCCGCCTTGCGCGCGGGAAGCGACGGGAAGATGTACTCCCACGATGAGATCGCGTGCACGCCGGGCTCGCCGCCGATCGCCAGCACGGTCGTCCCGGCCTCCTTCGCAATCGCGTGCCGCCGCTGCGCCGGATCGTCGAGGAAGAGGATCGTCCCCCAGGGCGCGTCGATCTCCTCGCCGTCGACGGTGAAGGTCGCATGGCCGCGGATCACGACGTACGCCTCCTCATGGGTCTGTTCCGTGTGATCCTCGACGACCTCGTCGCCGGCCTCGGTCGCCGTGTACGCGTTGATGCCGAAGGCGGTGATGCCGAGCGGCCGGCGGACCGGTTGCCACCTGAGCGTGCCGAGGACCGGCTGCCCTTCGATCTCGTCGATGCGGACCGTCCTCACGAGCTCGCCTCGCGCAGCGCGTCGAGGACGACGGGGTCGATGGCAGCGTCGCCGTCCACCCGTTCCTCGAGGTTCTCCACACCGGCCCACGCATCGAGCGATTCGTAGCCCAGCGCGGCCAGCCGCTCGTCGACCTCGGCGCGCAGCTCGGACTCGAGTGGAAGCCAGAGTCTCTCCGGAGTCCGGCCGAACAGCTGCTGATGGAGCTCGTAGACGCGCGCCAGCTCCTCGATCGGATGCCGGTGGTCGTCCACACGCAGGTCGACCAGGACGTCGGAAAGCGCTCCGTACCCGCCCTTCCGCTTCACGACGAGGAGTGCCGCGGATTGCTCGCCACGGCTGTCTCCGCCCGCCGATTGGGCCGCTGAGAGCGCCGCGAGCAGTCGGTCCGCGAGCAGCGTGTCCGCCGTCGCCTCGAACGTCTCGGCGAGTGCGTCGACCGTCTCGGCCGAGACCAGGATGTTGCCCTGCGCCGAGTAGCACCTGCCGGTGCGGTGTCCCGCCCAGTCGAGGCAGCCGGAGCCGGTCCAGGCCGCGGCCGCGCCGGTCGCGTCGACGACTCCGAGCTGGCGCTCGTCGCGCCCGTCGTCCTCCGAGGTGAGCCGCGCCACGACTTCGTCGGCGCTCAGGCCCTCGCGGAGGAGAGCCAGCCCGTTCGGGCCGTAGCTCGGGTTCGCGTAGGCCTGGGTCGCGATCGCCCCGACCTGCGGCTCGGCCCACGGCACGACCGAGCCGACCGCGAGGAACTTCGACTGCACGGCGACGCCCCACTGCTGCGCCTCGAGGTCGCAGGCGGCGATCGAGAACGTCGCGACGAGCGGCTCAGCCATACGTCAGCTCGGCCAGGTCGAGGTCGAGCAGGTCGCGCCGTTTCTCTGGGACGAGAACCGCCGCCACCTCGGGCCGGGCGAGCGCTACGCGCACCTGTTCGGCCGACGCGGCGCGCACCACGACGGGACGACCGGCCTCGAACGCCTCGGCGATCAACCGCAGGTCGTCGACGCCGTCGAGGACGAGCGCCTCCTCGACCGGCACGGTGGGGTCTCCCTCGACAGCGAGCGCCGGCACGCGCCGGCCGCTACCGCCCCACCAGCGCTCCCTCATAGGCTCAACGACCCGCCGGGCTCCAGGTCGTCGATCTGCACGTCCGGTGCGAGCTCGCGCAGCTCGGCCGGGGTGCCGACGAGCGGCGGGAAGGTGCCGTAGTGGCAGGGGACGCAGCGCTTCGTGCCGAGGAACTCGAGGGCGAGGGCGGCTTCCTTGGGATCCATGGTGTAGTGGCCGCCGATCGGGAGGATCGCGACGTCCGGCGCGTACAGCCGCCGGATGATCTGCATGTCGCCGAAGACGCACGTGTCGCCGGCGAAGTAGAGCGTCGGGCCGTTCTCGGTCGAGGCGACGATGCCGACGGGCTCACCCATGTACTCGCCGTCGTTGTTCGAGCTCGAGTGGTGCGCGTTCGTGAGCGTGAACCTGACGCCCGCGGCTTCGACGGTTCCGCCCTTGTTCGGGTCGAGGACGTTCTCGAGCCCCTGCTTGCCCTGCAGCCAGCCGGCCAGCTCGACCGGCGCGATCACGGTGCAGCCGTGTTTCCTCGCGAGGTCGACCGCGTCCCCGACGTGGTCGCCGTGGCCGTGCGTGAGCGCGATCACGTCGATCCGCTCGGGCTCGAGCTCGGGTTCGGGGCACTTCGGGTTCCCGTGCAGGAACGGGTCGACGTAGATGCGCTTTCCGTCGGGCGTGTCGAAGCGGAAGGACGAGTGGCCGAGCCAGGTCAGGGTCGTTTCGGGCATGCGTGAGCTCCTTTAGCCGGGACGCCGCGAGCCTACTGAGGAAGGACCGTCCGATGCGGAAACGAACCTACTGACGTGGGTTCGCGGCTCCTGCCCCTGGTGCTCGCGACGGCTGCGCTGGCGGCCGGAGTCGCCGGTCTCGGCGGGCTCGCGCTCTGGCTCGGCCTCCTGGCTGTTCCCACGGCCGCAGCGGTGGCCTTCGTCGCCGTCAGTGACACGCTCGAGGGGCGGCCTGCCTTGCTGCGGGCCGTGACGAGCGGCCTTGCGCTCGCCCTCGTCGTCCTCGCCTCGGCGTCGCGGGAGAACACCCCGACCGGTGGGGCCGTGTCCCCGCTCGCGACCTGGGGGCTGCTGCTCGCACTCGTGGCCTACGGGGTTCCGCTCGTCGCCTGGGTGCTCGAGCCTGTTCGCGTGCCGAAACGGACGCGCCCGCAGCGCCGCCTGCGCCAGGCCGAGGTCGACGAGCTTCTCTCCCGCGCCGCCTGAGGCGGCGCCCCACCGCAGGCAGGGCGCCGCTCTCCGCAGTCCTCCTAGTGGTGGTGCGAGAAGTGGAACGCCGCGATCCGGCTCGACGACACGCCGCCGGTCTCCGGCTCTCCCTGCTTCCAGGCGCGGACGAAGACCGCCAGGAGCCGCTGGTCGCGGCTGGCCGGGAACCCGCTGCGCCTGCTCTCGGTGAGCACGACGGTGCCGTCCGCAGCGGTCGTGCCCTGCCCCACCGTGAACTGGTTGTACGGGACCGCGGTCGCGAACACCGACGCGCCGGCAACGGGGCGTCCGCCGCACGCCGTGACCGTGAAACGGAGCTGGATCGTGTTCGTCGAGCGCGTCACTGCGGGCTTCACGGATGCCGCGGAGACGTCGAGCCGCGCCGGCAGCGTGAGCGATGAGATCGAGATCACGCCGGTCCCCGGCGGACAGCCGCTCGGCGGCACGGCCGCGGTGGCCGCCGACGACGCGGACGCGGATCCGCTGCCGTTGTGCGCGGTCACCGTCACACGGAGTGTGTGGCTCACGTCGCTGAACGTCGGCGTGTAGATCCTCGCCGTCGCGCCCGAGATCGCCAGGCACGCGGCTCCGGTTGCGTCGCACCGAACCCATTGGTAGTGGAAGGACGTGGGCTTGTTGTTCCACGTCCCGTGCGACGCCACCAGCGTGATTCCGACCTCTGCCGCCCCGGAGATGGTCGGCGGCGTCTTCGGGGTGGGTTTCGCGTTGGCTGCGGCGCGGCCGGCTCCGGGCTGTCCCAGGACCGCCCCGAGCAGTAGGCCGGCCGCAACCGCCAGGACGAATCCCAGCCTTGTTCGCGTCAGGTGCGCTCGTAGCATGGCCGGCTCCTTTACTCGATTGGCGGGGTCCTACCTCACCGCGAGCCCCGCGTAACGAGCACGCGGACCGACCTTGCAGGTTCTTTGCACGCCCTTTTCAGAGAGGCAACGCAGAGGCCGCGTGCCGCGCCAGGTCGATCAGCGGCTGGACCGCGAACAGCGAGCCGACCGCGACGAACAGCGCAGCACCGACCGCCAGGTGCAGCAGCCTCTCTCGAGGCGGTGAGCCGCCGACGAGCGCGAGTTCCTCGGACGGGCGCATGTACATCGCCCGCACGATCCCGAGGTAGTAGTAGAGGCTGACGAGGGTGGCGAGCACGCCGACGATCACGAGCCACGTCCAGCCGTGGTCGTACGCCGCGGCGAAGACGTAGAACTTGCCGACGAAGCCGCCGGTGAGCGGCAGGCCGGCGAAACCGAACACGAAGAACCACATCGCAACACCGAGGAAGGGCCGCTCCCAGCCGAAGCCGGCGAGGTTGTCGAGCGTCACGGGCACGCCGAGCTCCCGCTCTCGCGCGGCGACGATCGCGAAGGAGCCGAACGCGGCCGCCGAGTAGGGGATGAGGTAGAACATGAGCGCGCGGGCACCGAGCGCGCTGCCGGTGCTGAGCCCGATCAGCATGAAGCCGGCCTGCGCGATGGCCGAGTAGGCGAGGATCCGCTTCACGTTCTTCTGCACGAGCGCCGCGAAGTTGCCGATCGCGAGGGAGATCGTGGCGATGATCGCGAAGGCCCAGCCCCAGAGGTGCTGGTTGGCCGGGAACGCGGTCGTCATGAGGCGGAACGTGAGGAGCAGCGCGGCGACCTTCGTAGCCGACGACATCCAGGCGGTCACGGCGGTCGGCGCGCCCTCGTAGACGTCCGGCGTCCACATGTGGAACGGGGCGGCCGACATCTTGAAGCCGAGCCCCGCGATGATCAGCGCGATCCCGACGACGACGAACGAATCGCCCGTCAGCCCCTGCGAGGCGATCGCCGTCGCGATGCCGTTGAACGAGACGCTCCCGGTCGCGCCGTACACGAGCGCCGAGCCGAAGAGAAGTGTCGCGGCGCCGAACGAGCCGACGATCAGGTACTTCAGGCCGGCCTCGAGCGCGCCCTCCAGGTCGTAGTCGATCGCGCACATCACATAGAGCGTGATCGAGAACCACTCGAGCGAGAGAAACAGCGTGATCAGGTTCGCCGAGCCGACGAAGAACGCCATTCCGGCCGCCGAGGCGAGCAGAAGCGCGAAGAACTCGGCCACGTGGTCGTCGCGGCGTCCCGGGTCGGCCTCGCGGCGCCGGCCCGGGATGTGCTCCACGGCGACGAGCGTCGTCGCCAGCCCGATGGCGAAGATGATGATCTGGCCGAGTGAGGTCCAGCGGTCGCGGTAGTAGGCATCGGCGGCGATCGTGTGCCCGTCGGCGCTGTCGACGTACAGCCAGACGGCGAGCACGATCCCGGCGACGAAGCCGGCGACCGAGATCGAGGCGGTCGTTACACGCCGCACGGCCCGCGGCACGAGCACCGCGCACAGCAGCGCGACGAACGCGGTGCCGATCAGCGTGAGGACCGGGCTGAGCCCGAACCAGTCGATGGACGGGGTGTTGATCACTTGAACCCGCTCTTCACGGCCGCGGTCGGGCTCGGGCCGAAGAAGGAGTGGTTGCTGATCCCCGCCGGCCAGGCGGAGAGGAACAGCAGTCCGGCCACGAGCGGGACGACAAGCGCCAGCTCGCCCGGCCGCAGGTCCAACGCCTCGTCGGAGACAGTCGAGCCGCGCGCCTCGTGCAGGACGGCCGAGATCAGCCGCAGCATGTACATCGCAGCGAGCACGATCGCGCCGGCGCCGATCGCCGCCCACCACCAGGCGCGCTGGAAGACGCCTGCGAGGATCAGGAACTCGCCGGCGAAGGACGCTGAACCGGGCACCGCGAGCGAGATCACGCCGACGGTCATCAACAGCGTCGCGAGCGCGGGTCTTCCCTTCGCCATTCCGCCCAGCAACCGGAACTCGCCGGTCGTCGTCCGTCGCTCCACGGCGCCCGCGATCAGGAAGAGCGAGATCGAGATCAGCCCGTGCGCGACCATCTGCAGCACGGCGCCGTCGAAGCCGAGATCGGTGCCCGCGAAGAGGCCGAGCGCGATCAGCCCCGACTGGGCGAGTGACGAGTACGCGACGACGCCGCGGAAGTCGGGCGCACGGAACGCGAGCAGCGAGCCGTACACGAGCGCCGCCGCCGCGAGCGCGAGCACCGCCGTCCGGTAGAAGCCGGTCGGGTCCGGGAACTTCGTGATCGCGATCCGCAGCATCCCGTACAGGCCGGCCTTGGCGATCACGCCGGAGAGCACGGCGGCCACCTCGGGCGGCGCCTCGCGGTACGCGTCGGGCAGCCAGCCGTGGAACGGGAAGAGCGGCGCCTTGATCACGAACGCGACCATGAAGCCGAGGAAGAGCCAGCGGCTCCCGCTCGCCGGGCCGTCCACCAGGTCGAACGTGCCCGCCTGCAGGCCGTAGGCGACGATCGCCGCGAGCATCAGCAGCGAGCCGGCCATCGTGTAGAGGACGAACTTGACCGTCGCCTCCATGCGCCGCGCTCCGCCCCAGACGCCGATCAGGATGTAGAGCGGGATCAGCATCGCCTCGAAGAAGGCGTAGAAGAGAAGCAGATCCTGGGCCTCGAACACGCCGACGGTCGCGCCCGTGAGCAGCAGCATCAGCCCGAAGTAGGCGCGCGGCCGGTCGCGTCCGACCCAGAACCCGTAGGCCGTGCACGCGGCCATCCCCACCACGGTGAGGCCGACGAGCCAGAGCGAGAAGCCGTAGACGCCGACGTGGTACGAGACGCCGAGGTCGCCGAACCAGTTCGCCTGTTGCGACATCTGCAGGCCCGGCTGCGAGAAGTCGAAGTGGGCCGCCTGCTTGATCCAGATGCCAACCTCGGCGAACGAGAAGAGCAGCGCCAGGGCTCCTGTCGCGTAGCGGGAGAGCGGCAGCAGCCAGATCAGGATCGCGCCGGCGACCGGCAGCCAGATCAGGATCGAGGTGAGGGCGGCGGCGTTCACTTTGCGATCAGGAAGGCGAGCACGACGGCGGCCGCGCCGGCGGCGAGGAACAGGACGTAGGTGCGAAGCAGGCCGGTCTGGATCCGGCGGACGAGGCTGCCGGTGGCGAGCGTCGTCTCGCCGACGTCGGTGCCGGTCTGGAGCACGACGGGCTCCTCGAACTCACGGCGCAGGGCCGCGGCGAGCCAGGCGGCCGGCGCGTAGAAGATCCGGTCGTACAGGGTGTCGAAGTAGAACTTGTTCTCCAGCACGCGCCGCACCGACGGCACGGCGGGGATCGCGATCCGCCGCTCGGAGTAGACCGCCCACGCGACGGCGATGCCCGTGAGGCCCACGAGTACGCTGACGATCGAGGTGACCGTCTCCTGCGTCGAGCTGGCCACGGCATCCGGGATCGACGGCGCGACGGGTGCCAGCCACTTGGTGATCGGATCCCAGTGCGGCGGGAACTGGATCCAGCCGCCGACGGTCGCCAGCACGGCGAGGATCCCGACCGGCACGAGCATCGTCCACGCTCCCTCACGGCCGTGGTGGTCGTGGTAGTGCTCGCGCACGAACGGGCTCGGCTCGCCCGGGAAGACGAGGAACCAGAGGCGGAACGTGTAGAGGCCCGTGAGGAACGCTCCGACGATGCCGCAGGCGTAGAAGACGTAGCCGTACCAGCCGATGTTGAGCGTCGACGCGATGATCGGGTCCTTCGAGAAGAAGCCGGCGAACGGCGGGATCCCGACGAGCGCCAGCGCGCCCGCGAGGAAGCACCATTTCGTGAACGGCATCAGCCGCCCGAGCCCTCGCATGTTGCGGATGTCCTGCTCGCCCGCGAGCGCGTGGATCGCGAGGCCCGCCGTCATGAACAGCAGCGCCTTGAAGAACGCGTGCGTCATGAGGTGGAACATCCCGTTCGCGTAGCCGCCGACCCCGACCCCGACGAACATGTATCCGATCTGGGACATCGTCGAGTACGCGATGACCTTCTTGATGTCGGTCTGGACGAGCGCGATCAGGCCGGCGACGAGCAGCGTGAGCGCGCCCGCGCCGGCCCCCAGCAGCTCGACCGTCCGCGCCTGCTCGAAGATCGGATGCGTGCGCGCGATCAGATAGACGCCTGCGGTGACCATCGTCGCCGCGTGGATGAGGGCGCTGACCGGCGTCGGGCCCTCCATCGCGTCGGGCAGCCACGTCTGGAGCGGGATCTGCGCCGACTTCGCCACCGCGCCGCCGAGCAGGCCGAGCGCGATCGAGGTTCGCCTGCGTCGAGGAGAAGCTGGTTGTAGAGCGATTCCGAACGAGAGCGAGTTGGTGTGCGCGATGATGATGAAGAAGGCGAGCGCCATCGTCGCGTCGCCGAACGCGTTCATCACGAACGCCTTCTTCGCAGCCCGCACCGCGCTCGGCCGCTCGTGCCAGAAGCCGATCAGCAGGTACGACGAGAGGCCGACAAGCCCCCAGCCGACGAGGAGCATAAGCAGGTTGCCGCCCTCGACGAGCAGCAGCATCGAGAAGACGAAGAACGCGATGTACGCGAAGTAGCGGCGCTCCTCGTCGTCGCCGTCCATGTAGCCGATCGAGTAGAGGACGATCAGGCCGCCGACGCCGCTGACGATCAGCATCATCATCGTGCTCAGCGGATCGACGAGGAGCTGCAGTGGCGACGCTGAAGTGGCCGGCGGCGAGCCAGGTCCACGCGGTGGTGAGCTCGCCAGCGGCATGCTGCAGTGGTCCCGTTGAGGCAGCCGAGTGTAGATGGCTGGTCGATGAACGCCGAGGAAGGCCCAGATCGCGCCGCCGAAGGCGACGAAGACGCTCGTGGTCGCGGTCCAGGCGGCGAACGTCGCGCGGGAGCCACGACCCGCCGAGCAGGATCAGGATCGTGCCGACGAGCGGCGCCAGCAGGCAGAGCCACGCGCCGGCTGTCATCGCTTCGCCGCCGGCAACGCCGGCGCCTCCGCTTCTGGGCGGGCTCCGTCGAGCCTACGCCCGCTCATCCGCGCAGCTCCGAGAGTGTGTCCACGTCGAGCGAGAGATCCCGGCGGTTGAGCGCGACGACGACGCCGAGCCCGACGCAGACCTCCGAGGCGGCGACCGCCATCACGGTGAGCGCGAAGATCTGGCCCGCGCCGTTGTGCCAGTGGCGTGAGAGCGCAATCAGCGCGAGGTTGCCCGCGTTCAGCATCAGCTCGAGCGAGAGCAGCACGACGAGCGTGTTGCGCCGGATCAGGACGCCGAGTGCGCCGATTCCGAACAGGAAGGCGGCGATCGCGATGTACCAGGCGACGTTCGGGCCGTCCATCAGGCGGCTACCCGTCTCGAGTGCGAGCCGAGGATCACGCCGCCGACCGCGGCGATGAGCAGGACGACCGAGGTGATCTCGAAGGCGAGCAGGTGGTCGGTCAGGAAGACGCGACCGATCCAGGCGGGCGTGCCGAACTCCGCCCCGACGGCGCTCTGGTGCGAAAGGCTGCCGCTCGCCTGCATCCCGACCGCGACGACGATCTCCACGAGCAGCGCGCCTGCGGCGGCGACCGCGCAGAACGTCTGCCAGCTCGGCCCGCCCGACCACGGCGTCTCGCGCCGCGGCCCGACGTAGGCGATCACGAACAGGAACATCACGATCACGGCGCCCGCGTAGACGAGCACCTGCGCCGCGGCGACGAACTCCGCCGACAGCAGCAGGTACATGACCGCGAGCGAGCCGAGGTTCCCGATCAGCGCGAGCGCCGAGTAGAACGGGTTGGAAAAGGTCACGACCGCGACGCCCGAGGCCAGGCAGGAGAAGGCGGCGACGATCCAGACGATCCAGACGACCACGTCTCCTGCCGACGCCAGGATCACGAGTCGCTCTTGTAGAACGGGATCGGCGTGTCGAACAGGTCCGCGTCCGCGACCGGCACCTGCTTCACCGGCGGCGTGAGCAGCATGTCCTTCGTGTAGATCTGATCGTCGCGGTTGTGCTCCGAGATCTCGAACTCGTTGCCGAGCGTGATCGCGTCGAACGGGCACGCGAGCTCGCAGTAGCCGCAGAAGATGCAGCGGCTGAGGTTGATCTCGTAGATCCGCGCGTAGCGCTCGCCGGCCGAGACGCGATTGTCCGGCGTGTTCTCGGCGGCGACGACCCGGATGCAGTCGGCCGGGCACGCGGCCGCGCAAAGTGAGCACCCCACGCACTTCTCGAGCCCGTTCTCGTGCCGCCAGAGCCGGTGCCGGCCGCGGAAGCGCGGATAGACCGGCCGTTTGTACTCCGGGTACTGCTGCGTGATCGGCTTCTTGAAGATCTGCTTGAAGGTGACCCCGAAGCCCTTGAACGTCTCCAGCGGCTGCGGCATCAGAACGCCACCACCAGGAGCGCGGTGATCACGGCGTTGACCGTCGCCACCGGCAGCAGCACCTTCCAGCCGAACCGCATCAGCTGGTCGTAGCGCAGGCGCGGCAGCGTGGTGCGCAGCCAGATGAAGACGAAGAGCACGGCCATCGTCTTGAGCAGGAACCAGATCGGCCCGATGTCCCACGGCCCGTGCCAGCCTGCGAAGAACAGCGTCACCATCAGGCCGGAGAGCGTGATCAGGTTGATGTACTCGGCCATCTGGAACAGGCCCCACCGCATCCCGGAGTACTCGGTGTGGTAGCCGGCGACGAGTTCCTGCTCGGCTTCGGGCAGGTCGAACGGCGCGCGGCTCGTCTCCGCGATCCCGGCGAAGAAGAAGACGATCAGCCCGATGAACTGCGGCGCGGCGAAGGGCAGGAGCGAACCCTGGCGGGCCACGATCTCGGGCAGGTTGAGCGAGCGGCCGAGGATCACGACGCCGAGCACGCTGAGCGCGAGCGAGACCTCGTACGACACGAGCTGCGCGCACGTGCGCATCGAGCCCAGGATCGAGTACTTCGACTCCGAAGCCCAGCCGCCGACGATGAAGCCGTAGATGCCGATCGAGCCGAGCGCGAAGATCGCGATCAGGCCGATCGAGACGTTGGCGATCTCGCCGTTGATGTGCCAGCCGTTCACCGTCCAGCCGGGGCCGTACGGGATGAAGGCGAAAGCGGCGATGGCCGTGAAGGCCGAGACGACCGGCGCGAGGATGTACGGCAGCTCGATCGCTCCCGACGGCGTGAACGCCTCCTTGCGGATCAGCTTGAGGAGGTCGGCGATCGGCTGCAGGAGACCGAACTTGCCCGCGCGGTTCGGGCCGAACCGGAGCTGCATCCGGCCCATCAACTTGCGCTCGATCAGCGTCAGGTAGGCGAAGAGGCCGAGCAGGATGTTGACGATGACGACCGCCTCGATGATCGCGATCCACCAGGGCTCGTTCATGCGCCGACCGCCTCCTCGGCCTTGGCGACGTCCACGATCCCGCCGAGACCGTCGGCGTGCTCGAGCGCGACGCGCGCGATACCCGCGCGCAGGCGACGGTTGACGCGGGCCGGCAGCGTGATCGCGCTGCCGTTCGAGCCGACGGTGACGAGGTCGCCGGTCGCGATCCTGCGCCGTTTCGCGTCGTCGGGCGAGAGCTCGAGCTCGGGCTGCGGCCGCTGGAACTGGAGCTCCGTGACGCGCTCGACGGCGGCGCCGGAGAAGAGCGGCTTGTAGGCGACGAGCCGGATCTCACCGCGCTTCGCCTTCGGCTCGGGCTCCGGGATGGCCTGGCGCGCGACGTGCTCCTGCGCCTCGGGATAGCCGCGCAGCGGCGCCCGCTCGCCGACCTCGCCGAACGCGAGCCCGCCGTAGACACGCTCGGAAACCTCCGCGAACACGCCGGTGGCGTAGGGGGCCACGTCGACGCCGAACCGGGCGGCCAGCTGCGAGATCCACTCGAGCTCGTCGGGACAGGGCGGCTCGACCGTGCGGCGGAGCCGCTGCAGGCGCCCCTCGAGGTTGACGAACGTGCCGTCGCGCTCGAGGTAGCCCGTGCCCGGCAGGATCAGGTCGGCCCAGCCGGCCGCGAGCCCGCCGAACATCGAGATCACGATCGTCGCCTCGGCCTGCTCCGCGAGCGCGCGGACGTTGTCGTCGGCCGCGGCCTCGTCGCCCGACACCACGAGCACGCCGATCGAGTCCGCCGCCTCGGCCTCCTCGTCGCAGCAGGCGGCCCAGGCGTCGGCGACCCCGCGGCCGTTCGGCGTCTCGGGAAGGTAGAAGGCGCCGCAGCCCTCGCGGCCCGCGAGCCCGAGCTTTTCGGCGAGCTTCGCGACGGCCGCTCCGCCACGGCCGCCGGGGCCGCTCCAGACGAGGACGACGCGTTCGGCCTCGGCGACCGCCGGATCGCTCGCGTCGTCGAGGATCCGGGCGCCGCTGCGCCGTGCCGACTTGATCCAGAGGTCCACCACGGGCGCCCGCTCGGCCACCGGCACGTCGCCGAGCACGACGACGGCGTCGGCGTCGCGGATCGCGGACAGCGGGAGCCGGTACGCGTCGAGCGCGCCGGAGATCTCTTCGGGCAGGGTCGCCTGGTGCGAGTCGAGCCCGACGCGCAGCAGCTTGCCGAGCGCGTATGCCTGCTCGACCGTCTCGGAACCGGAGAGAACCGTCACCACGCGGCCGCGCGCCTTGCTCAGCAGCCGCTCGGCCTCGTCGACGGCGTGCTCCCACGACACGGGCTCGAGCCCGCTCCGGCGCACGCGCTGCAGCGGCTCCGTGAGGCGGTCCCCGGCGTGCAGGTGCGTGAACGCGAAGCGGCCCTTGTCGCAGATCCAGCCCTCGTCGATCTCCGGGTGGTTGCGCGACAGGATGCGCTTGACCTTGCCCTCGCGCACGGTCGCGTTGACGTTGCAGCCGACCGGGCAGAGGCCGCAGACGGTCGGGATGTCGACGATCTCCCACGGCCGGCCCTCGAAGCGGTACTGCGTGGGCAGCAGCGCGCCGACCGGGCAGAGCTCGGTCACGTTGCCGGTGAACGCGCCCGTGTAGGGCAGGTCCTCGAAGGTCGTGATCACCGACGTCGCCCCGCGGTTCGCCGCGACGAGCTGGCCGTCCTCCGAGACGCTCTCGCTGAAGCGCGTGCAGCGGTAGCAGAGGATGCAGCGCTCGCGGTCGAGCGAGATCGTGGGCGAGATCGGGATCGGCTTCTCGAAGGTCAGCTTCTCGAAGCTCATCCGCGTGTTGCCCGGCCCGTAGCGGAACGTGAGGTCCTGCAGCGGGCACTCGCCGCCCTTGTCGCAGACGGGGCAGTCGAGCGGGTGGTTGACGAGGATGAACTCGAGCGTCGCGTCCTGCGCCTCCGCCGCCATCTGCGAGGTGCGCGCCGTCTTCACGACCATCCCGTCCTGGGCCGTCATGGTGCAGGCCGCCTGCGGCTTCGGCGGCATCCCCTCCACTTCGACGAGGCACATGCGGCAGGCGCCGACCGGAGCCCCGAGGCGCGGCTCGTAACAGAAGACGGGAATCTCGATCCCGGCCGCGAGGGCCGTCTCGATCAGCCCTGTCCCCTTCGGGACGTGGACGTCGCGCTCGTCGACGGTGACCCGCACGAGCTCGCCGCTCATACGAGCGCCTCCTGGGCAACGGACGCGTGGGCGTGCTGGTCGACCGGCGCGAAGAGCCCCGCGAGCTGGGAGTCGCCGCCGAAGGGGCAGCCGCCGTGCTCGAGATGGGCGCGGAACTCGTCGCGGAACTTCGTCACGCAGCTCGCGACCGGCATCGCGGCCGAGTCGCCCAATACGCAGAGGCACTTGCCGATGATCCGGTCGCAGACATCGAGCGTCAGCTCCAGGTCGCGTTCGGTGGCCGTTCCCTCCTCGGCCGCGCGCATCAGCTGGACGAGCCAGCGCGTGCCGACGCGGCACGGCGTGCACTTGCCGCAGGACTCGTGCATGTAGAACTGCGCGACCCGCAGTGCGAACTGGACGATGCAGGTCCGTTCGTCGATCACCGTCACGACGCCCGAGCCGATGAAGTAGCCCTTCTTGCCGAGCGAGTCGGCGTCGAGTGGTGTGTCGAGGTCGTCCGGAGTCATGACCGGGAACGACGAGCCGCCCATCATCACGGCCTTGAGCGTGTGCCCGTCCGGTACGCCGCCGCCGATGTCGTAGATCAGGTGCCGCACCGTGATCCCGTGCGGAGCCTCGTAGACTCCGGGCCGCTCGACGTTGCCCGAGAGGCAGAAGAGCCGCGTGCCGGTCGAGTCGGGCGGCGCTCCGATCTTCGTGTACTCCGCGGGACCGACCGCGAGCACCGCCGGGATCGTCGTGATCGACTCGACGTTGTTGATCAGCGTCGGCGAGGCGTAGACGCCGGAGATGGCCGGGAACGGCGGCTTCGAGCGCGGCTGTCCGCGCTTGCCCTCCAGCGACTCGAGCAGAGCCGTCTCCTCGCCGCAGATGTACGCGCCGGCGCCGCGGTGGATCGTGATCTCGACCTCGCCGAGGATGCCCGCGTCGCGCGCCTGGTCGAGCGCGCCCTGCAGGGACCCGTACTCCTCGAGGTACTCGCCGCGGATGTAGATGTAGACCTGTCTCGACTGGATGGCGTGCGCGGCGATCAGGCAGCCCTCGATCAGCCGGTGTGGCACCTTGAGCATGATCTCGCGGTCCTTGAACGTCCCCGGCTCCGACTCGTCGGCGTTGACGGTGATGTAGATCGGCTTCGCGATCTTGTCGGGCGTCGGGATGAAGCTCGCCTTGCGGCCGGTCGGGAAGAAGGCGCCCCCGCGCCCGCGCAGATTCGACTCGATCATCTGCTGGATCACCGCTTGTGGATCCTCGGCCCGGGCCTTCTCGAGCTGGACGTAGCCGCCGACTGCGCGGTACGACTCGAGGCTGCGGAGAGGCTCGCCGTCGAAGCCTGCGAGGACGAGCGCCGGCCCTTCGGCGACGCGGACGGTCGTCTCACTCATGGCCGAGCCCCGCAACGATTGCCGACACGTCCGCCGGTGTCACCGACTGCCGGTAGACGTCGTCGACGGCGACGATGGTCGGTGTCGAGCAGCCGCCGAGGCACTCGACGGCACGGAGCGTCACTTCCCCGTCCGGCGTCGTCTCGCCGGGCGCGACGCCGAGCGCTTGCTCGAACGCGTCGAGCACCGCCTGCGCGTTGACGAGCCCGCAGCAGACGTTCGTGCAGACATCGATCGTGTGCCGTCCGACGGGCTCGAGCTGGAACCAGTCGTAGAAGCTCGCGACCGAGAAGCAGTACGCGGGCGTCAGCTCGAGCGCGTCTGCGGTCTCCTCGATCGTTGCGCGAGACAGCCAGCCGTGGCGCTCCTGCGCGAGCCGGAGCGCGGGCAGGACGGCCGAACGCACGCCCTCCGGATACCGAGCCCGCAGCTCCTGCACCTCGTCGTAGAAGGACGTCATCGGTCGGTGTCCCCCATCACCGCATCGAGCGAGCCGACGACCGCGATCAGGTCGGCGACGAGCGCGTGGTGGAGGCACGTCGCTGTCGCCTCGAGGGCGACGAACGACGGTGCGCGGAAGTGGATGCGCCACGGCTTCGGGCCGCCGTCCGAGACGAGGTAGCACCCGGCCTCGCCGCGCGGCGACTCGACCGCGACGTAGATCTCGCCTTCGGGCACGCGGAAGCCCTCGGTCACGAGCTTGAAGTGGTGGATGAGCGACTCCATCGAGGTGTGGAGCTCTTCGCGCGGCGGCAGCACGACCTTGCGGTCGTCGGCGATCCACGGCATCCCGTCCATGCGTTCGAGCCGGTCGAGGCACTGGCGCACGATGTTCGTCGACGCCGCCATCTCGTCCATCCGTACGCGGTAGCGGGCGTAGACGTCGCCCTCGGGGTAGACCGGTACGTGGAAGTCGACCTGCTCGTAGTGGAGGTACGGCTGGTCGCGGCGCAGGTCCCAGTCGACGCCCGAGGCGCGCAGGTTGGGGCCGGTCTGCCCGAGCGCGACCGCGTCGGATGCCGAGAGGACGCCGACGCCCTGCGTCCGCTCGAGCCAGATCTCGTTCCGGTCGAGGAGCCCCTTGTAGTCGTCCAGCGCGTGCGGCATCCACTCGACGAACTTGCGGCACTCCGGATAGAAGCCCTGCGGGATGTCCTCGGCGAGGCCGCCGACCTGGAAGTAGCGGGTGTGCATCCGCTGACCGGTGACGAGCTCGAACAGGTCGAGGATCGTCTCCCGCTCGCGGAAGCAGTACCAGAACATCGAAATGGCCCCGAGCTCGAGCGCCGACGTGCCGAGGAAGACGAGGTGCGAGTGGATCCGGTTCAGCTCGCAGAGCAGCATCCGCATCCACTTGGCCTTGGTCGGCACCTCCAGCTCGAGCAGCTGCTCGACGGCGAGGACGTAGACGAGCTCGTTGTTCTGGTAGCCGACGTAGTCGATCCGCTCCGGGAAGGTGACGTCCTTCCAGTACGTCTTCGACTCCATCGACTTCTCGAAGCCGGTGTGGAGGTAGCCGATCACGGCCGAGACGCCCACGACCTCCTCGCCGTGGAGGTCGACGATCAGGCGGAGCACGCCGTGCGTCGACGGGTGATTCGGGCCGAAGTTGACCTGGAGAATCTCCTCGCTCTCCCGCAGCTCCGCGGGGACTTCGAGCACCGTCGGCACCCGCGTCGGGATCCGCGTGCCCTCGTACGTCTTCGGACGGTCTGCTGTCGTGCTCATTGCTCGTCCGAGAAGCGCACCGGCTCGCCGCCGATCGGGTAATCCTTGCGCAGCGGGTGGCCCTCCCAGTCCTCGGGCATGAGCAGCCGCTCGAGGTTCGGGTGGCCGTCGAAGACGATCCCCATCAGGTCGAACTGCTCGCGCTCGTGCCAGTCGCAGGTCGGCCAGACCGCGATCACGCTCGGTACGTGCTCGTCCTCGTCGACCCAGCACTGGAGCCGCGCCCGCGGCGCACCCTGACGCAGGGCGAGGAGGTGGTAGCTGACCGAGAAGCGCTTCGGCTTGACCTCCGGCAGCGCTTGGAGCCCCTGCGTCATCGGGCGCATGAGGTCGCGTCCGCTCGCCGTGCCGATGTAGCCGGACACGCCCTTGCCGCCCCAGTCGAGGTAGTCGGTCGCCACCACGTCGACGCAGACGTCGAAGCCGAGCTCGTCGCGCGCGTGCTCGCACGCCTCGCGGATCCGTTCCGTCTCGATCGTCACCGTCGGCATCTCCGGCCCCTCGCGGTGGGAGACGTAGCCGGGCACGCGCGCCCAATCGGTCACTCGGCCACCCCGACCCGCTCGTACGCGGGCGGTACGCCGGCCTGGTGCGCCTCGTGCAGGCGGATGATTCCCTCCATCAGCGCCTCGGGCCGCGGCGGACAGAAGGGGACGTAGATGTCGACCGGCACGATGCGGTCGACGCCCTGCAGGATCGTGTAGTTGTTGAACATCCCGCCGGAGCTGGCGCAGACGCCCATCGCGATCACCCACTTCGGCTCGAGCATCTGGTCGTAGATCTGGCGGAGCGGTTGCGCCATCTTGTGCGCGACCCGGCCCGAGACGATGAGGAGGTCGGCCTGGCGCGGCGACGAGCGGAAGGCCTCCATCCCGAAGCGCGCGATGTCGTAGCGCGCGGAGACGATGGACATCATCTCGATCGCGCAGCACGCGAGCCCGAACGTGTCCGGCCACATCGACTTCGTCTGCGCCCAGCGCACCGCCTTCTCGAGCGTCGTCAGGCCGAGCGCGCGCTCGAGCTCGGCGGCGCCCATCTCCTCCTCGAAGCGCGACGGGCCCTTGGTGGGCCAGAGCAGGCGCTCCGACTGGAGCCCGTAGTCGCGCAGGCGCGGTGTCTCGTCAGCCATCGACCGTCACCAGTTCAGCGCGCCCTTGCGCCAGATGTAGACGTAGGCGACGAGGAGGATGAGCACGAAGAAGGCAAGCTCCAGGAAGCCGAACCAGCCGAGCGCATGCAGCTGCACGGCGAGCGGGTAGAGAAAGACGATCTCGATGTCGAAGACGATGAAGAGCATCGCCGTCAGGTAGAAGCTGACGCTGAAGCGCTGGCGCGGCAGCGGCCCCGTCGAGACGCCCGACTCGAACGGCACGGTCCGCGCGCGCGTCCGCCGCGCCGGACGCTGCGAGAACGTGAACGACATCACCATCATCGAGCCCGGGATTACGAGCGCGAGGACGCCGTAGATCAGGAATGGCAACCAGCTGTCGAGCATCTACTCCCGCCTCTGTTACCCGGCCGACGGCTGACGTTATCAACGTCGTGAGGGCTGCACTTGCGGGTACCGAATGCCGCTGGCGGAGCCTGCATCGGCTGTTACAAAGTCGGGTCTGCGGCCGGGGCCCGTGGCCGGGTGAGGGCGAGGCACGTTGCTACGATGTGGCGCAGATGGAGATCCAGGAGCGCACCGAGAGCATCGTCTCGCTGACGCCGGCGGCGGCGGCGAAGATCCGCGACCTGATGGCCACCGAGGCGGACGTCTCGGTGCTGCGCGTCGCGATCGAGGGCGGCGGCTGCTCGGGCTTCCAGTACGGCCTCGGCTTCGACCGCGGCGCCCAGGAGGGCGACCACGCGTTCGAGTGCGAGGGCGTCACCGTCGTCGTCGACCCCTTCAGCGCGCCGTATCTCATGGGCGCGCAGGTCGACTACCTCGAGACGATCCAGGAGTCCGGGTTCAAGATCGAGAACCCGAACGCCGTCGCCTCCTGCGGCTGCGGCCACTCGTTCCAGGTGGCCGAGGGCGAGGCGCCCGAGGACGCAGCCGGCTGCGGCTCGGCCTGCTCGCACTGACGCGTCGGTCAGCCGCTAGGTCGAGCGTGCGGCCGAGCGCGACGAGCGCCTCGTCTTCGCCGGCGTCGTGGAGCTCCTGTGGAAGCGGGCGAACGCGATACGCGGTCTCCGTTGCCGCCACGACCGCCTCCTCGGAAGTTGGCCGCGGAGCGCAGCGGCCTGGAGCTGCGCGAGGCGCTCCTCGTGGGCGAGCTTGACGAACTGCGGGTCGTAAGACTGATACATCGACCGGCTCCTCTCGATGGAGAGTATCTTGATAACGAGATACTACAGGTCGAGATGCCTTGACGTCAAGACAAGTTTCATGAACACTGAGCGCGTGCCCGGGCCGAGGAAGCGCGATGAACGCGACCACGTCGACGGCTTCCTGGAGGACATCAGCGCCGACCTTCCGGAGCACCTCGACCTGACCGTCGAGGGGATCGTCGAGCGCATCGGCGGCATCAACCACCGCATCAAGCGCATGCACAACGAGACGCTCGACGAGCTCGGGCTGACGGTCAGCGACTGGCACGTTCTGACGGCGCTGCGCTGGACCGGTGCGCCGTACCGCCGCAAGGCCGGCTGGCTCGCGCGCCGCGCGGATCTCACGACCGGGGCGATGACGAGCCGGCTCGACGCGCTGGAGAAGGAAGGGCTCGTTCGCCGGCTCCGTGACCCGGAGGACCGGCGGAGCGTCCTCGTGGAGTTGACGAAGAAGGGTCTCGAGACGCACGAGCAGGCGATGGCCATCCAGGTCCCGAAGGAGGCGCTGCTCGCCGAGGCGCTGACCGACCGCGAGAAGGAGCAGCTGAACGCGCTCCTGCGTCGCGTGATGATCACGCTCGAGGGCCGCTATCCCGGCAAGCACGACTAGAGTCGCCCGCATGCGTGTCGCCGTCGTCGGATCGGGCCCGGCCGGCTTCTACGCCGCCGGCGCGCTGCTGGCCGCCGATCCTCCGGCCGAGGTCGACCTGATCGAGCGCCTGCCCACGCCGTGGGGCCTCGTCCGGCTCGGCGTCGCCCCGGACCACCCGAAGCTGAAGACGGTCTCACGGGCCTTCGAACGGATCGCCGCGCAGCCGGGCTTCCGGTTCCTCGGCAACGTCGAGGTCGGTCGCGACCTGCACCACGAAGACCTCCTGCGCCTCTACGACGCCGTGATCTACGCCGTCGGCGCGCAGACCGACCGCCGGCTCGGCATCCCCGGCGAGGACCTGCCGGGATCGTGGGCGGCCACCGAGTTCGTGGCCTGGTACAACGGCCACCCCGACTACCAGCACGTGGAGTTCGACCTCGCCGTCGAGCGCGCGGTGGTGATCGGCAACGGGAACGTCGCCCTCGACATCGCGCGGATGCTCGCGCTCACGCAGGAGGAGCTCGCTCCCACCGACGCGACCGATGCCTCGATCGCCGCCATCGCCCGCTCGCCGATCCGCGAGATCGTCGTGGTCGGGCGGCGCGGGCCGGCGCAGGCGGCCTTCACGACGCCGGAGCTGCAGGAGATGGGCGAGCTCGCCGGCGCCGACGTTGTCGTGGATCCGGCCGATCTCGAAGGCGCGGAGCCGCGGGGCACCAACGCCGAGCGCAATCTCGCGGTTCTGCAGGCCCTCGCGGCGCGGACGCGGGAAGGCAAGCCGCGCCGGGTGGTCTTCCGCTTCTTCCACTCTCCGTCGGCGATTCTCGGTGAGGAACGGGTCGAGGGAGTCGAGCTCGTCCGCAACGAGCTCGACGCGAACGACCGTGCCGTCGCGACGGACGGGCACGAGACGCTCCCGTGCGGCCTCGTCTTTCGCAGCGTCGGCTACCGCGGGGTCGAGCTGCCCGGCGTGACCTTCGACGGCGGCACCGGCACGATCCCGAACGACGGCGGACGCATCGAGGCCGGGGTTTACTGCGCCGGCTGGATCAAGCGCGGCCCGACCGGGGTCATCGGCACGAACAAGAAGGACGCCGCCGAGACGGTCGAGCTTCTGCTCGAGGACGCTGCCGCAGGCCGGCTCGAGCCGAACCCGGACGCGACCGCCGCCGCCGTCGACGAACTCCTCGCCGAGCGCGGTGTCCCGGTGGTGGAGTACGCGGGCTGGACGGCGATCGACGACGTGGAGCGGGCGGCGGGCGAGAAGTCGGGCCGGCCGCGCGTCAAGCTCTGCTCGTGGGACGAGCTCCTGGCGGCCGCCGAGCGCGTGGCAGCCGGCCCGGGAAGCTAGCCGCGACGCGGCGGATCACCCCGGCCGAGCAGATTCAGGTCCCCCCGATCGGGGGAGGACGCCTCACCCGCACGAGCCGATGCACCAGGCGTGGATCCCCTCGTGGTGGAATGCCTCCAGTGCGGCACGAGCCGCGTGGCGCGGCGCGACCGCTTCAAGCACTTCGAATCGCCGGAGTGCCCCGAGTGCGGCTATCTCGGCTGGGCGCCCGTCCTCGAGGTGACCGACGCAGAGAACGAGCGTCGCGCGGCGGGCGAGCGTGAGCTAGCCGAGCAGCAGCTCCCTTCGGTCGCCTAGCTCCGGCGACAGCCGGCACCACTTCCCTACACTCGTCTCGATGGCGAAGACCGAGGAACGGCAGCAGCTCTGGGGAGGCGAGACGGCGAAGGCGGTCGAGAACTTCCCCGTCTCGGGCGAGCCGATCCCGGCGCCCGTCGTGCGCTGGCTGGGGCGGATCAAGGGCGCGGCGGCGCGCGTCAACGCCGAGCTCGGGCTGCTCGAGCCGGACAAGGCGGAGCGGATCGCGGCGGCCGCCGAGCGGATCGCGGCGGGCGAGCTCGACGATCAGTTCCCGATCGACGTCTTCCAGACGGGCTCCGGCACCTCGTCCAACACGAACGCGAACGAGGTGCTCGCGGCGCTGGCGGGTGAGGGCGTCCACCCGAACGACGACGTCAACATGGGCCAGTCCTCGAACGACGTCTTCCCCTCGGCAGTGCACCTCGCGGCCCTGGACGAGATCACGAACGACCTGCTGCCGGCGCTGGAGAAGCTCGCCGCCTCGCTCTGCGCGAAGGCGCAGGAGTTCGACGACGTCGTCAAGTCCGGGCGGACGCACTGGATGGACGCCGTGCCGGTCACGCTCGGCCAGGAGTTCTCGGGCTACGCGGCCCAGGTGCGCCAGGGCATCGCGCGCGTGCGCGACGCGCTGCCGCGGCTCGGTCAGATCCCGCTCGGCGGCACCGCGACCGGCACCGGCCTCAACACGCATCCGGAGTTCGCGGCGCGCGTGCGCGAGCTGCTCGTGCGGGAGACCGGCCTCGAGATCTCGGCGCCGGCCGATCCCTTCGAGGCGCAGGCCGCGCGCGACGGGATCGTCGAGGCGTCCGGCGCGCTGAAGTCCGTCGCCGTCTCGCTCACGAAGGTCGCCAACGACATCCGCTTTCTCGGGTCCGGGCCCCGGGCCGGGCTCGCCGAGATCGCGCTGCCGGAGCTCCAGAAGGGGAGCTCGATCATGCCGGGCAAGGTGAACCCGGTGATGCCCGAGGTCGTGACGCAGGTCGCGGCGCAGGTGATCGGCAACGACGCGGCGATCACGGTCGGCGGTATGCAGGGCCACTTCGAGCTCAACGTCTTCGTGCCGCTGCTTGCGCGCAACGTCCTCGACTCCGTGAAGCTCCTCGCGAGTGCTTCCCGGCTCTTCGCCGAGAAGTGCGTGGACGGGATCGAGGCGAACCGCGACAACTGCGAGCGCTTCGCCGAGCTGACCCTGTCGGCCGCCACGGCGCTCAACCCGTACATCGGCTACGACCGCGCGACGGAGATCGTCAAGGAAGCGGCCGCCTCGGGGCGCTCTTTGCGCGAGGTCGCGCGGGAGCAGGGCGTCGAGGAGTCCGTCCTGGACGAGGCGCTCGACTACCGCAAGATGGCGAAGCCGAACGGCTAGTAGGACACCGCGCCGCGGCCGGTGGCAGCGGCGTGCTTCTGCTCGTCGGCGCGGTACGAGCTCCGGACGAGCGGCCCGGAGAAGACCGAGCCGAAGCCCAGCGCCTCGCCCTGCTCCCGGAACCAGCGGAACTCGTCGGGGTGCACCCAGCGGTCGATGGGCGCGTGTTTCGCGCTCGGCTGCAGGTACTGGCCGATCGTCACGACGTCGACGCCGTTCGCCCGCAGGTCGCGCATCGTCTCGACCACCTCGTCGTTCGTCTCGCCGAGGCCGACGATGATCCCCGACTTCGTCAGGACCGGATAGTCGGCGATCTCCTTCGCCCGGCGCAGCAGCCGCAGGGCGCCGTCGTAGCTCGCCTTCGCGCCGCGCATCCGCGCGTGCAGGCGTGGCACGGTCTCGATGTTGTGGTTGAACACCTCGGGCCGTGCAGCAAGCACCGTCTGCAGCGCCTCTTCCTCGACGCCGAGGAAGTCGGGCGTCAGCACCTCGACCGACGCCTCGGGCAGCTTCGCCTTCAGCGCGCGAATCGTCGCCGCGTAGTGGCCGGCGCCGCGGTCGGGGACGTCGTCGCGGTCGACCGAGGTGACGACGACGTGCTTGAGCTGCATCTGCGCCGCGGCCTGCGCGAGCCGCAGCGGCTCGAGCGGATCGGGGGGCGACTCGGGCCTGCCCGAGTGGACGTAGCAGTAGCGGCACGCACGGGTGCACGTGTCGCCGAGGATCTGGAAGGTCGCGGTGCCGCGTCCCCAGCACTCGGAGATGTTCGGGCAGCGAGCCTCCTCGCAGATCGTGTGCAGCGAGAGCCCGTGCACGAGCTTCTGGACGTCGAAGTACGCGCCGTCCTTCGACGGGGCGCGCACCTTCATCCATTCGGGCCGGCGAGGCCTCTCGGCGACGGGAAGCGATGACTCCATGAACTCGTTCCAGTCTAGGTGGCGCAGGGGAACACAGCGCTGCTAGCCTGAAACGGACTAATGAGTCCGCTTACGTAAGGAGGGGCATGAGCCGCCATTCCACGAATCCCTGGGTCGTACTCGTGATCATCTGCCTCGCGCAGTTCATGGTCATCCTCGACGCGACGATCGTCAACGTAGCGCTGCCGCACATCCAGACCGCGCTCGGTTTCAGCGAGGCGAGCCTGCAGTGGGTGATCAACGCGTACACGCTCGTCTTTGCCGGCTTCCTGCTGCTCGGCGGGCGCGCGGGCGACCTCCTGGGACGGAAGCGGCTCTTCATGATCGGTCTCGTCATCTTCACCGCGGCCTCGTTCTTGAACGGGATCTCGAGCAGCTCCGGGATGTTGATCGGCTTTCGGGCGCTCCAGGGCCTCGGCGCCGCGCTCATCTCGCCGGCGGCGCTGTCGATCATCTCGACGACCTTCGACGAGGGGAAGGAGCGGGCACGTGCGCTGGCCGTCTGGGCCGCGATCGCCATCGGCGGCTCGGCCGTGGGGCTCGTGCTCGGCGGCGCGCTGACGCAGGCGTTCTCGTGGCGCTGGATCTTCTTCGTCAACGTCCCGGTCGGGATCTTCGCCTTCTTCGCAGCGATGCGGCTCGTGCCCGAGTCGAAGGACGAGCACGCGCACAAGGGCTACGACCTCGCGGGTGCGGTCTCCGTGACCGGCGGCCTGATGCTCCTCGTGTACGGGCTCGTCAACTCGGCTCAGCACGGCTGGGGCTCGACGGTGTCGATCGTCTCGTTCGTGGTGGCCGCGGCGCTGATCGTGGGATTCGTCGTGATCGAGCAGCGCTCGGCGGAGCCGCTCGTCCGGCTCTCGATCTTCCGCACCCGCTCGCTCACGACGGCGAACCTGTCGATGTTCCTGGCCTTCTCGGGGATGTTCGCCATGTTCTTCTTCAACACGCAGTACATCCAGCGCGCGCTCGGCTTCGGCCCGCTCAAGGCCGGGGTCGCGTTCCTGCCGTTCACCGCAGGGATCATGGTGTCCGCCGGGCTCGCCTCGGCACTCGCGCCTCGGATCGGGGTCAAGCCGGTGACGGCCGCCGGCATGGTGCTGACGATCCTCGGCCTGCTCCTGTTCGCCCGGATGCCGGTCGACGGCTCGTATGCGTCCGACGTCCTGCCGGGAATGATCCTGGCCTCGCTCGGGATGGGCGCCATCTTCATGCCGTTGACGCTCGTGGCGACGACGGGCCTCAAGAACGAGGATCAGGGGCTCGCGTCGGGGCTCTTCAACACGTCGCAGCAGGTCGGCGGGGCACTCGGGCTCGCGGTTCTCTCCACGATCGCGGTCAACCACACGAGCGCGGCCGCGCTCGCGGACCCGCTCAACCCGAAGTCGCTGCCTTCGGTCGTGCACGGCTGGCAGTACGCCTTCGGCGGCGCCGCCGTCTTCGTCACCCTGAGTCTCGTCGTCCTGCTCGCGCTCCTGCGCAAGCGAGACGTGGCACGGATCGAGGCCGAGGCGAGAACCGACGACGAGCCGGTGTTCGCCAGCTGATGACCGAGCTGCGCGCCGACGCGCGGCGCAATCTCGAGCGGGTGCTCGACGCGGCGGAGCAGGCCTTCGGCGCGTCGGGCCCCGGCGCGAGCATCGACGAGATCGCGCGGCTGGCGGGAGTCGGCCACGGGACGGTCTTCCGCCGCTTCCCGACCAAGGACGACCTCATGTTCGCGGTGATCGAGCGGCATGTCGCGGAGATGCAGGCGCTCGCGAGGGAGGCTCTCGCAGCCGACGATCCCGGCGAGGCGTTCTTCGACTTCGTCCACCGGGTGGCAGAGCTGACCATGCGGACGCCGGGTCTGCATCGCTGCGTCGTGCACTGCGGCGGCAAGCCCGGCGCGGCCGAGCTCGAGACGCTCGCGGCCCGGATCGTCTCGCGCGCCCAGCGCGCGGGTGCGGTGCGGCGGGACGTGAAGCCCGTCGACGTCCAGCTGCTCATGCGCTCGGCCCTGACGTCGGCGCCGCCGGGCCAGTGGCGGCGCTACCTCGACGTCGTGCTCGACGGCCTTCGGGCATGAGCTGGTACGTCCGGAGCGTTCGGGACGGGAAGTGGTGGGACTACGGTCCCGCCGGCTTCGCCACCGAGCTCGTCGACGACGACGACCCGCAGGTCGGCGTCAATCTCTTCGTGCTCGGGCCGGGCCAGCCGATGGCGATGTACCACTGGGAGGCCGACCAGGAAGGCTTCCTCGTCCTCTCCGGCGAAGCGCTGTTGATCGTCGAGGACGAGGAGAGGCCCCTCCGGCCGTGGGACTACTTCCACTGTCCGCCGAACGTCCGGCACACGATCGTGGGAGCAGGCTCGGGGCCGGCGGTCGTTCTCGCCCTCGGCGCTCGTGAGCACGCGCACGGCGATTGGGGCGGCTATCCCCGTTCCGGGGTCGCGATGAAGCACGACGCGTCGACCGAGGAGGAGACGACGGATCCCGAGGTCGCCTACGCGCGCTTCCCCCGGCGGGTCGCGGCGGTCTTTCGCGAGGACTGGCTGCCCTAGGCGAGCTGGGCGTGGATGGGCTGGGCCCAGAGGCCGGCGCCGTCCTCCGCGGGCAGCTCCTCGAGCTCGAGCCCGAAGACGCCCTCGAGCGCGGCGACGGCGTGCGGCCGCACCTCGTCGACCGTCACCGGCCGGCCGAGCTCACTGGCGATCGTGGTGAAGGTCGCGTCCTCGAGCCCGCAGGCCGTGATCCAGTCGGTGAACGGCGCGGGGTCGAGGTCGACGTTGAGCGCGTAGCCGTGCGTCGTCACCCAGCGCGAGACGTGCACGCCGATCGAGGCGATCTTGCGCGGCGGCCGTTCGAGCCAGACGCCCGTCAGCCCTTCGAGCCGGGATCCCTCGACACCGAGCGCGGCCAGCGTTCCGAGCAACGCTTCCTCGAGGTTCCGGACGTACTGCTTCACGTCGCGGCCGTGCCGCTTCAGGTCGAGGATCGGGTAGCAGACGAGCTGGCCCGGGCCGTGGAAGGTCGACTTGCCGCCGCGGTCGGTCTCGACGACCTCGACCTCGGCGCCCTCGGGGACGTGCAGCTCGGCGGTCTCGTCGGTGCGGCGGCCGAGCGTCACGACGGGCGGGTGTTCGAGCAGGACGATCGTGTCGGGAATCGCGCCCTGCGAGACTGCGCCCGCGAGGGAGCGCTGCAGCTCCCAGGCCTCGAGGTACGGCACCTGGCCGAGCTGGAGCAGGTAGCCGCCGGACGCCACGAGCTCAGGCTAGCGTCAGGAGATGGCCCACGTCCTCGTCGAAGGAGTCACCGACCGGATCGCCCTCGAGGCGGTCGCGGCGAAGCTCGGCCTCGACCTCACCGGCGTCGAGATCGTCCCGATCGGCGGCGCGCAGGCGATCCGCCGCGCCGCGGCGCAGTACGACGGCGAACGCGTCGTTGGCCTGTGCGACGCCGCCGAGGAGCGATGGTTCCGCCGCGTCCTCGGTGACGCGACTCACGTCTGCGTCCGCGACCTCGAGGACGAGCTGATCCGCGCGCTCGGCTCCGGGCGCGTCGAGGAGGTGGTCGCCGCGAACGGTGAGCTCGAGACCTTCCGCAGCTTTCAGAACCAGCCGGCGTGGCGTGGGCGGCCCACGGAGGACCAGCTCAGGCGCTGGCTCCAGAACGGCGGCCGCCAACACCGGTACCCACCGATGCTGATCGCTGCGATGGAGCCCGACGAGGTTCCGCGCCCGCTCGCCGGCGTACTGGCGGCCGCGAGCTAGCGCCGGCTACTCGCCGTCGCCCTCCCAGCCCTCGAGCCGCTCGCGCAGGTCGCGCAGGAAGCGGCCGGCGAGCGCGCCGTCGACGAGCCGGTGGTCGTACGTGAGCGTGATGTTCATCAGCGGCCGGATCGCGATCACATCCTGGCCGAGCTCGTCCTCGACGACCCACGGCCGCTTCACGAGCGCGTACGTGCCGAGGATCGCCGACTGCGGCTGGCTGATGACGGGCGTGCCGTGGAAGGTGCCGTAGCCGCCCGGGTTCGTGATCGTGAACGTGCCGCCCTGGACGTCGTCCGGGACGAGCTGCTTGTTCCGCGCCTTCGCGGCGATCTCGGCGATGCCACGCGCGAGCCCGAGGAGGTTCAGGCCCTCGGCGTTGCGGATGACGGGGACGATCAGGCCCTTCCCCTCGGCGAGCTCGACGGCGATCCCGAGGTTGACGAAGTTGCGCGTGACGATCGAGTCGCCGCGCATCTCGGCGTTCACGTACGGATAGTCGCGCAGCGTCTCGACCGAGGCCTTGGCGACGAAGGCGAGGTAGGTCGGGTTGACGCCGTAGGCGGCCTGGTACTCCTTCTTCAGCTGGTTGCGGACGGCCACGATGCGCGAGAAGTCGATCTCGATCGCGCTCGTGACGTGCGCGGAGGTGTCGAGGGAGCGCCGCATGTGCTCGGCGATGCCGCGGCGCATGGCGGTGATCGGTTCGAGTGTCTCGCCGGGCAGCGTCTCGCCCGCGGCGACCGGCGCCGGAGCGGGAGGCTTTGCCGGCGGCGCCGGCTCCCTGGCCGGAGGGGCGGGAGCGGGGGCGGGAGCCGGAGCCTCTGGTTGCGCGGCGGCCGGAGCCTCGGCCTGCGCGGCCTCGGGCGCCGTAGCCTCCTGCTGCTGCGCGCCGCCCGACTCGACGAAGCCGAGGATGTCCTTCTTCGTCACGCGGCCACCCGAGCCGGTGCCCGGAACCTGGGAGGGATCGACGCCGTGCTCCGACGCGATCCGTGCGACGACCGGGGACACGAAGGCCTTGCCGTTGCCGGACACCGCCGGTGCCGGTGCCGGTTCCGGTGTTGCGGCCGGTTCCGGTGCCGCAGGCTCGGGCGACTCGGCCGCAGGCTCGGGCACCTGCGCCCCCGGTGCCTCCTCGGCGACAGGTGCTTCGGGCTCCGCGGCGGGAGCGGGAGCCTCACCGGCGGCGGCGCCGCCGAGCGCCGTACCCCCGATTTGGCCGAGCTTCGTCCCCACGTCAACCGTCTCGCCTTCCTGGACGAGGATCTGCGTCAGCGTCCCCGAGGCCGGGCTCGGCACTTCGGTGTCCACCTTGTCGGTGGAGATCTCGAGCAGAGCCTCGTCGGCCTCGACCTGCTCGCCTTCCTGCTTGAGCCAGCGGGTGACCGTCCCCTCCGAGACGGACACGCCCATCTGCGGCATTACGACGTCGACTGCGGTCTCGGTGGCCATGCGGCTCCTCCTAATACTCGGCCAGCTCGCGTAGAGCGGCGGCGACGTCGTCGACCTGCGGGATGTACGCCTTCTCGAGCACCGGCGAGAACGGGACGGGCGTGTCGGGGGCGGCGAGCCGCTTGACCGGCGCGTCGAGATCTTCGAACGCCTCTTCGGCGATGGTGGCGGCGATCTCCCCGCCGAAGCCGCCGGTCCGCGTGTCCTCGTGCAGGACGAGCACCTTCGACGTCTTGCGCACCGACTCGAGCACCGCCGCCTTGTCCCACGGCATCACGGTGCGCAGGTCGACGATCTCGACGGAGACGCCGTCGGACTCGAGCTGCTGCGCCGCCTCGTCGGCGGTGTAGACCATCGCGCCCCACGTGATCACCGAGAGGTCGTCGCCGTCCCGGTGGATGCGGGCCTTGCCGAGCGGCGTCGTGTAGCGCTCCTCCGGCACTTCGCCCTTGATCCGCCGGTAGAGGTGCTTGTGCTCGAAGTAGAGAACCGGATTCGGATCCTCGATCGCGCTGATCAGCAGGCCCTTCGCATCCTCCGGCGTCGCGGGGCAGACGCACTTGAGGCCGGGGATGTGCGCGAACGACGATTCCGGGTTCTGGGAGTGGAACGGCCCGCCCGAGAAGCCGCCGCCCGAAGGCAGGCGGATCACCATCGGCACCGGCGTGCCGGCGCGCCAGCGCTGCTTCGCGGCGACCGTGACGAGGTGGTCCCAGGCGCACGAGATGAAGTCGGCGAACTGCATCTCGGCGACCGGGCGCAGGCCCATGATCGCGGCGCCGGTGCAGCCGCCGACGATCGCGGTCTCGGCAAGCGGCGCGTCGATCACCCGCCAGGGGCCGAACTCCTCCTGGAAGCCGAGCGAGACCTTGAAGGCGCCGCCGTACACGCCGACGTCCTCGCCGATCAGGAAGACGCGCTTGTCGCGCCGCATCTCGATGCGCAGCCCGTCGGAAATTGCCTGCAAATACGTGAGTTCTGCCATTACTTGTGGTGCGGCGTGTCGAGATCCTCGGGCGAGGCGAAGACACCTTCGGTGAGGCTCGACGGGTCGGGTTGCGGCGACTCGTCGGCACGCTGCAGCGAGTCGTTGAGGAGCTTCTTGACCCCGGCCGCGATCTCGTCCTCCTCCGCGTCGGTCAGCTCGGCGTTGTCGCGCAGCCAGGTGCGGAAGCGCTCGAGCGGGTCCGAGGCGGCCCACGTCTCGAGCATCGGCTTCGGGACGTAGAAGGCGTCGTCGTGGACCGCATGGCCCTCCATCCGGAGCGTGAGGCACTCGAGCAGCGTAGGCCCGCCGCCGGCGCGCGCCTTGTCGATCGCGCGCTTCGCCTCGCGGTAGACGGCGAGAACGTCGGTCCCGTCGACGACGACTCCCTCGAAGCCGTACGACTCGGCGCGGTCGGCGACGTGCTCCGTCGCGAACTCGAGATAGGACGGCGTCGAATAGGCGAACTGGTTGTTGTCGCAGACGAAGACGACCGGCAGCTTGCGCGTGCCGGCGAAGGTCATCGACTCGTGCGCGTCGCCGCGCGCCGAGGCTCCCTCGCCGAACCAGCCGACGGCGACCCGCGACTCGTCGCGGATCCGGAAGGCGAGAGCGGCGCCGGTCGCGACGGGAAGCATCGCGGGCAGATGGCTGACCATCGCGATCATCCCGAGCTGGGAGTCGGCCATGTGGACGTTGCCGTCCCGGCCGTGCGTCGGGCCGTCCTGCCGTCCCATGTACTGCGCGAAGATTCGCCACGGCTCGACGCCGCGCGTGATGTGCACGCCCATGTCGCGGTGCAGCGGCGTACCGACGTCCTCCGAGCCCATCGCGGTCGCGACGCCGACCGAGGCGGCCTCGTTGCCGCGCCCCGTGTAGAACGAGCCGGGGATCTTCCCCTGGCGGTAGAGGATGTGGCCGCGTTCCTCGATCCCGCGCGTGACGAGCATGTTGCGGTAGATGCCGAGCAGGTCCTCGCGGTCGAGACCCGCCTCGCGCACCTCGTGGAGCGACCCGACCGGCTGTGCCTCTCTTGCGATCGCCATCGGCGGAACCCTAGCGACCGGCCGCGCTGTTAAGCGCGGGGTCTTACGGCCGGGACGGCGCCGGCTTTGCCGGCGGCGCTTCCAGCTCAGCCCAGTCGTGCCCGGCGCCGATCTGTCGCAGGCGCTCGCGCGTCTCGTCGTCGCAGAGCGCGCCGGCGAGGCCCGCTTCGTAGGCGTCGCGCGCGGACACCCCGAGCGAAGCGGCCGCTTCGTAGTCGCGGGTGAGGTCGGTGTCGAACATGGCCGGGTCGTCGGTCGAGATCGAGCAGCGCACGCCGGCGGCGACGAGCTGCGGCAGTGGATGTTCCGCGAGCGATCCGACGACGCCCGTGCGCAGGTTCGAGAGCGGACAGACGTCGAGGACCGTCCCGCGGCCGGCGATCTCTGCGACGAGGCCCGAGTCCTCGACCGACCGGATCCCGTGCCGGATGCGATCGGCGCCCAGCGCGTCGAGTGCGCCGCGCACGGAAGCCGGCCCGGCGACCTCCCCTGCGTGCGGCACGGACGCGAGCCCGAGCGAGCGGGCGAGCGTAAATGCCGGCTCGAACGGCTCCGGCGCGAACTCTGCTTCGAGTCCGCCGAGCCCGACGCCCACGACGCCGCGGTCGCGGTAGCGCGCAGCCCACTCGACGGTCGCGCGCGCCTCCTCCAGCGTGAATGCGCGCGCGATGTCGGGCGTCAGCCGAACCTCGACGCCGTGCAGTTCGCGCGCCTCGTCCGCGCCGTCGCAGACGCCCTCGTAGATCTCTTGCCAGTCACACCCGCGTCGCACGCGCTCGGCCGGGCTGAAGATCCCCTCGAAGTAGACGCACCCGTGCGAAGCAGCCTCGCGTGCGTAGTCGACGACCATCTGCCTCCAGTCCCGTGGCGTGCGGAGCGCGTTCGTCGTGAGGATCCAGACCTCGATGAAATGCGTGAAGTCGCGGAACCGGTAGAGCGACTCGAGGTCGTCGGGCAGCGCGTAGTCGTTCCGCTTCGCAATCGCGCGCAGCGTCTCCGGCCGCACCGTCCCCTCGAGGTGGACGTGCAGCTCGATCTTCGGATCAGGCGCAGGCATGAGCGAAGAAGCGTAGGAACTGTGGTGTGAAGGCGTCCCACAGCGCGTCGTCGTGGCCACCCGGCCTCATGTGGGCGGGCACGCCGGCCCGCCGGGCGTAGGCGAGAGTGGCAGTGCGGAACGGGTCGCTCGCACCGAGGTCGATCCAGAGGGGATGCGGCGGCCGAAGCCTGAAGACGTCGTTCCGGTGGTAGTCCGCAGCGTCGTCGAAGGCCCCGGGGGCCGTCTCGCCCGCGCCGAGCCAGAGCGCCGGCGACTGGGCGCCGACAGCGCAGAGGGCGTGATCCCTCGAGCCGAGGAGGAGCGCGCCGTAGCCGCCCATCGAGATCCCCCCGACCGCGACCCGCCGTGCGTGTGTGCGCGCGACTCCGGCCGGAATCGCCTCCCGCAGGACCATCGAGCCCCACCGTCCGTCGGCGCGGTCGTGCCAGTAGCTGTCGGCGCCGCCGTCGAGCAGCAGGACTTCGGGAGCACGCGCGCCCAGCGCCGCCAGCGTGTCGAAGAACGGCTGCGTCAGGAACTGCGACGGGCTCGAGTGGTACCCGTGGAGGAGGACGAGCATCCACCGGCCGTGGCGCCGTGGAACGACGAGGATCTCGTGCCGGTCGCCATGCGTCAGTCGGCTGTGCAGGGTGAAGCGGACGAGTATGGCGCCGCGCGTGGAGTGGTAGCTCGGACCGCCGCCGCAACCGGCGACTGCCGCCACGGCGGCGGCTATCGTCAGGACGTGCCCAAGGCGGCGGACTGGTTGCGGCAAGAGCGTCGGAAGGTCCTCGGAGACTGGGTCGCATTCTGTCTCGGCTGCGGCGCCGCGCGCCGCTGGTTCGAGGACTTCGAGGCGGAGCTGCCCGAGACCTGCCCGCAGTGCGGCGGCGAGCTGCTCCGGCGCTGCCCTTCGTGCGGCGCGCCCTTCTCCTCGCTCGCCGTCGTCGACTGCGAGGAGTGCGGCGGGCCGGTGCGGCCGAACGAGCTCTTCGGCTCGAGGATCCGCCGTGGCTGACTGGTTCGTGCGGAACGTCGCCGACGCCGAGTGGTGGGTGAACGAGAAGTTCGGCTCGCGCACGATGCTCGTCCCGTCCGGCTCTCAGGTCGGCGCCCGCGTCCACGTGTTCGAGCCCGGGAAGCCGAGCACGCTGTACCACCGCGAGTCCGAGCAGGAGGGCTTCCTCGTGATCGAGGGCGAGTGCCTGCTCGTCGTGGAGGGCGAGGAGGTGCGGCTCGGGCCCTGGGACTACTTCCACTGCCCGCCCGGCACCACGCACTCCCTCGTCGGCGCAGGCAACGGCCCGTGCGTGATGGTCACCCTGGGCCGGCGCGGCGAGGACGGCACGATCCTCTACGCGCGCGACGAGACGGCGCTGCAACACGAGGCCGGCGTCGAGCAGGACACCGATGTGCCGGCCGTGGCCTACGAGCCCTTCCCGAAGTGGGAGCCCGGCCGTCCCGGCGACTGGGGCTCGCTTCCCTGGAACCGCCGGCTAGAAGATCTCGTTCTCGCGGAAGCCGGGCACGACCGGCCCGTTCATGATCTGCGAGAAGCGGATGACCGTGACGAGATCGTCGGGCTCGACCTCGCGGTTGTAGAGCTGGCCGAGGAAGTTCGCCATCTCGTCGGTGCGGCGGATCTCGGGGTTGTCGTGCTCGATCTCCCGCGGCGAGAGCTCGCCGAGCGTCTTCACCTCGACCTTGTCGATCACCGCGTCGAAGACATGCTCGCGCGGGCTGAAGCGCGTGCCGCAGAGGACCTGCACGACCATGCCCTTCCTGTATTTCCCCGATTTGTCGCCGAGCCGGATCGTGGCCGACTTCCGGCCCGACCGGAGCTGGTCGGCGACGAGCGGCGAGTAGAAGTTGAGCGCGTACATCGTGGCCCGTGGAGTCTGCCAGCTACGACGGCGACCGTTGGACGTGCGCGCGCGTGAGCTCCTCGGGGGAGGTGCAGCCGAGCAGGCACATCGTCAGCGCCAGCTCGTCGCGCAGAAGCTCGAGGACGTGACGCACGCCGTCCTCCCCCGCCGCGGCGAGGCCGAAGACCGGTGCTCGGCCGGCGAGCACCGCGCGTGCTCCGAGCGCCAGCGCTTTCGCGACGTCGGTGCCGCGGCGGATGCCGCCGTCGAGATAGACCTCCACGCGTCCCGCGACGGCGTCGGCCACCTCCGGCAACGCGTCGAGCGTCGCCGGAGCCCCGTCGAGCTGCCGGCCGCCGTGGTTCGAGACGACGATCGCCGCCGCGCCGTGCTCGACCGCCGTCTCGGCGTCCTCGGCGGTGACGACGCCCTTGAGGACGACGGGCAGCCGTCCCTCGCTCGCGATCCACTCGAGGTCGTGCCAGGAGACCGAGGGATCGAGCAGCGCGAACTGGTCGGCGGGGTTCTGCGGCGCATGGCCGATCGTGGCGCGGACGTACGGCAGCGGCAGGTCGGAGGGGATCTCGAAGCCGACCCGCAGGTCGCGTTCCCGCTGGGCGAGCCGAGGCGTGTCCACGGTGAGAACGACGGCGCTGCAGCCGGTGTCGGCGGCTTCCGCCAGATGTTCGCGCGTGACGCCGCGGTCCTGGAAGACGTAGAGCTGGCACCACTGCATCAGCCCCGGCGCGGCGGCCGCGATCTCCTCGTGCGTGCGCGTCGAAAACGTGGAGACCGCCATCCCGGTTCCCGCCGCAGCCGCGCCGCGCGCCGTCGCACACTCGCCCTTCGGGTGGTAGAGCTGCTGGTAGGCGAGGGGAGCGACGACCACCGGCAGCTCGATCGCCGTGCCGAGCACGGTCGTGGCCGTCGAGATCCGGGACACGTCGCAGAGGACACGGGGCCGGAAGGTCCAGCGCGAGAAGGCCGCGCGGTTCTCACGCAGCGTCCACTCGTCGCCGGAGCCGCCGGCGAGGTACGCCCACGGCCCGGGCTCGAGCCGCTCCTCGGCAAGGCGCTCGTAGTCGGCGACGGAGAGAGGCTCCGCCACCGGCTACGACTCCTCGGCGGTGCGGCGAAAGACCTCGGCTGCGGCCTCGTGGAAGCCGGCGGGCAGATCCTGGGCGGCCATGCTGCGGGAAATCTCCTCCATCTCGCCGATCCAGCGCCACCCCTTGCGGCGAGCCGAGCGCTCCGCGCCGGGCAAGCGCTCCTCGAGCTCCGGGATCGAGAGCCGCCACTCCTCGAGCAGCGCGTCCTCGACCCCCTCGGCCCGGGCGAGCTCCCGCACCGTGAGCAGCAGCGCCGCGCTGCCCTTCGTCCAGCCCGCGTACGCGGCCTTGAGCGCCGACGCCGCGCCGGGCTCGGCGGAGATCACCCTCGCGTCGACGTTCGTGCCGGCGAGAAGCCCGGCGACTCGCTCGGCCTCGTCGCCGGAGAGGTAGAGCCTCGTCGTGCCCGGCCGGTCGGGCGGCGGCCCGACGATCCCGCCGTCGACGAACCGCGGCTGGAGCCCCGCAACCGCGCGCGCGGTGTCGGGAGCGATCGCGTTCGCGTCGACGTAGATGCCGGTGAAGCTGCTTGCCGCCCGGGCGACGTCGAGGGCCGCATGCGGTGGGCAGATCGAGAGCAGGATCTCGCAGCGGCTGCAGAGCTCTTCGATCTCGCCTGCGTCCTCGAGCCCGGCCGCCCGTGCGCGTTCGGCCGAGGCCGAGCTTCGTCCGGCCGAGGCCCAGAGGACGGTCTCGCCGCGCCGGCTCAGCGCGCCGGCGACCGCGGCTCCCATCTCGCCGGGATGGAGGACGCCGACGACGGTCACGCGCCCAGCCGCTCCAGCGCCTTCGCGGCCATCTTGCGCTCGCCGTCGTAGGACAAGAGGCTCGGCGCTTCCGCGAGCGGCAGCCAGCGTGCCTCCGCCACCTCGACCTGCATCGCCTCGTCGATCTCGCCGATCCGCCCGCGGCCGGCACGGAGCAGGAAGAAGCTCACCACCTTGAAGATCCGCTCGCCCTTCCGCTCAGCCCACGAGGCGGTGTAGACGTAGCGGATGTCGCCGAGCTTCTCGACGAGCCGGCCCTCGACCCCGGTCTCCTCGTGCACCTCTCGCAGCGCCGTCTCGGCCGCCGACTCGCCGGCGTCGATGTGGCCCTTCGGCAGCGCCCAGACCCGCTCCTTGCCGCGCGGACGGATCGCCGCGACCAGCTCGCGCCCGCGGACCCTCCGTACGAGCACTCCGCCTGCCGAGAACTCGCGCTGCACGGTTCGGTTCTACCAGCTGGCACTTGCGCCGCTAGAGTGCCGACCGTAGAATGTCCTCGGCACTCTCGAGGGGAGAGTGCCAGGAAATGTCACTGAGAGCAGTCAGGAGGCTCTGTATGAACCTGAAGCCGCTTGGTGACCGTCTCATCGTCGAGGTCCTCGAAGAGGAAGAGTCGACGGCGAGCGGCATCGTGCTTCCGGATACGGCGAAGGAGAAGCCGCAGCGCGGCCGCGTCCTCGCAGTCGGTCCCGGTTCCCGGGACGACAACGGAAAGTTCGTCCCGATGGACCTGGCGGAGGGCGACGAGATCGTCTTCTCCAAGTACGGCGGGACCGAGATCAGGGTCGGCACCGACGACTACCTGATCCTGCGTGAGTCCGACGTGCTCGCCAAGGTCACAGGCGATCGCGAGCCGGCCGGCGCCACCGCGTAAGACCAAAAACGGAGGTAAGAACAAGACATGGCTCACAAGGAGCTGAAGTTCAACGAGGATGCGCGCCGCTCGCTCGAGCGCGGCGTGAACATCCTTTGCGACGCGGTCAAGGTCACCCTTGGCCCGAAGGGGCGCTACGTCGTGCTGGACAAGAAGTTCGGCGCTCCGACGATCACGAACGACGGCGTCACGATCGCACGCGAGATCGAGGTCGAGGACGTCTTCGAGAACCAGGGCGCACAGCTCGTGCGCGAGGTCGCCACGGCGACGAACGACGTCGCCGGCGACGGTACGACCACCGCGACCGTCCTGGCTCAGGCGATCGTCCGCGAGGGCATGAAGAACGTCGCGGCCGGTGCGAACCCGATGGCGCTGAAGCGCGGCATCGAGACCGCGGTCGACAGCGTCGTCGAGAACCTCAAGACGCAGTCGAAGGACGTCTCGGGACGCGAGGACATCGCTCGCATCGCGACCGTCTCCTCGCGTGAGCGGGAGATCGGCGACGTCATCGCCGACGCGATCGAGAAGGTCGGCAAGGACGGCGTGGTCAACGTCGAGGAGGGCCAGACTCTCGGGCTCGAGCTCGAGTTCACCGAGGGCATGCAGTTCGACAAGGGCTACCTCTCGCCGTACATGATCACCGACCCCGAGCGGATGGAGGCGGTACTCGAGGATCCGTACATCCTGATCGCCAACCAGAAGATCGGCGCGGTCAAGGACCTCCTGCCGGTGCTCGAGCAGGTCATCCAGTCCGGCAAGCCGCTGCTGATCGTCGCGGAGGACGTCGAGGGCGAGTCGCTCGCCACGATCGTCGTCAACAAGCTCCGCGGCACCTTCCAGGCCGTCGCGGTCAAGGCACCCGGCTTCGGCGACCGCCGCAAGCGGATGCTCGAGGACATCGCGATCCTCGCCGGCGGCGAGGTGATCACCGAGGAGATGGGCCTCAAGCTCGAGAACACGAAGGTCTCGCAGCTCGGCCATGCCCGTCGCGTCGTCGTCGACAAGGACACGACGACGATCATCGACGGTGCCGGCGACACCGACGGCATCAAGGGCCGGATCAAGCAGCTGAAGTCCGAGATCGAGAACACCGACTCCGACTTCGACCGCGAGAAGCTCCAGGAGCGGCTCGCGAAGCTGTCCGGCGGCGTCGCCGTGGTCAAGGTCGGCGCGTCGACCGAGACCGAGATGAAGGAGAAGAAGCACCGCGTCGAGGACGCGCTGCAGGCGGCCCGCGCCGCGCTCGAGGAGGGCCAGGTACCGGGAGGCGGCGTCGCGCTCATCAACGCGGCGGACGCTGTCGGCCCGGACATCCTCGGCAAGCTCGAAGGTGACGAGAAGACCGGTGCTCAGATCATCTTCAAGTCGCTCGAGGAGCCGCTCCGGCAGCTCTCCTACAACGCGGGACTCGAGGGCTCGGTCGTCGTCCAGCAGGTGCGGGGCGCCGAGAAGGGCTTCGGTCTGAACGTCGAGACCGGCGAGGTCGAGGACCTGCTCAAGAGCGGGATCGGCGACCCGACCATGGTCACCCGCTCGGCGCTGCAGAACGCCGCGTCGATCGCGAAGAACATCCTCACCACCGAGGCGGTCGTCGCCGAGGCCCCGGAGAAGAATCCCGTGGGCGCCGGCGCCGGCATGCCCGACATGGGCGGGATGATGTAACGAGCCTCCGGGCTTCGTTCTGAACGAGAAACGGCGCCCTTGCGGGGCGCCGTTTCTCGTAGGGGGAGGTGGTTCGCTGTCCCTATCGACAACGACTCACCCAGGCTTTACCCCATTCGAGGGGGCTTGCGTCACACGCGATGGGTGACGGCGTTGCCGCCGCTCAGAAGCCGTAACGCTCTTCGCGCCAGGGATCCGCGTCGTTGTGATAGCCGTAGCGCTCCCAGAAACCGGGCTGGTCGGCGGCGGCGAGCTCGATCCCGTTCAGCCATTTTGCGCTCTTCCAGAAGTAGCGGGACGGGACGACGAGGCGCACCGGGCCGCCGTGCTCCGCGGTCAGCGGCTCGTCGTCGGCCTCGTAGGCAACGAGCGCGTTCTCGTCGTCGAGCGCGGCGAGCGGGAGGTTCTCGGTGTAGCCGGCCTCGGCGTGCGCGATCGCGAAGCGCGCCGACGGCTTCGGCCGGCACAGCTCGGCGAGCGCCCGCCAGTGGACGCCGCGGAAGCCGGCGTCGAAGCGGCTCCAGCGCGTGACGCAGTGGATGTCGGTGGTGATCTCGGACACCGGCAGCGCCCGCAGCTGCTCGTAGTCGAGCGTGACCTCCTCCTCCACCTCGCCGAAGATGCGCAGGCTCCAGGTTGCAAGCTCGACGTGCGCGACGTCGCCCGCATGGAGCACGGGCCACTTCTCCGTCAGGTACTGGCCGGGCGGCAACCGCGCGGGGTCGTAGCCCGCGGCGCGCACCTTGTCCTCGGCCTTGGAGCGGAAGAGCGGCATCGCCCGGCACACTAGACGCGTGGATGTGGCTGCGAGAGAGCGGGAGTTCGTCCGCGTCACGGGGCCCGACGCGGCCGACTACCTGCAGAGGATGGTCTCGAACGACGTCGAGGCGCTCGCGCCCGGCGAGGCCTGCCCGGCCCTCCTGCTCACCGCGAAGGCTCGCCTGGTCGCGCCGCTCGTCGTCCTGCGCAGAGGCGACGCCGACTTCCTGCTGCTCGCCGAGCCCGGCCTGGGCGACGTCGTGCGCACGCAGCTGACGCGGATGCGCCTGCGTGCGCAGTGCGAGATCGAGCCGGAGGAGCACGACTCGGTGCTCGTGTTCGGAGGCGCTGAGGGCTTCGCGACCGACTGGCCCGGCGCCCGCGAGGCGCTCGACACCGGGCTCGAGCCGACGCTCTCGGCCGACGAGCTCGAGCTGCGCCGGATCGAGAGCGGCGTGCCGCGCTGGGAACGCGAGCTCGACGACCGGATCCTCCCGGCCGAGGCCGGCCTCGACAAGACTCACGTCTCTTTTTCGAAGGGCTGCTATCCGGGGCAGGAGCCGATCGCGCGCCTGCATTTCCGCGGCCATCCGAACCGCGGGCTGCGCGTGCTCGAGCTCGAGGAGCTGCCCGAGCGCGACGCGACGCTCCTCCACGACGGTCGAGAGGTCGGCCGCGTCACGAGCGCCCTGCGCCGTGAGGACGGCACCGTCGTCGCGCTTGCCTACGTGCGGACGGAGGTGCCGGGTGACGCGCCGCTTGCGCTCGCGGCTCGAACCGGCTGACTGGTACAGCATCCGGCCGGTGCGGAGCATGAAGCCGGCGACGTACACGTGCCCGCTGTGCGGCTACCACCTCCATGCGATGAGCGACCACGTCCTCATAGCGCCGGAAGGAGACACGAGCCGGCGCCGGCACGCGCATCTCGAGTGCGTCGAGGCCGCGAACCTGCCGGGTCGTCCGCAGCGGCCGAGTCTGTTTGCGCGGCTGCTGGGCCGCGACTAACGCCTCGCTACACTGACCGTCCCGAGCGCCCGTAGCTCAGGGGATAGAGCGCTGCCCTGCGGAGGCAGAGGTCGCAAGTTCGAATCTTGCCGGGCGCACTGACGAAACACCTGCACAGCGGCAGTTTTCCTTCGACCTGCCAGCGAAATCTCAGTCGGCCGTGTCCAAAAGATGTCCATCTGCTCCGAAAATGCGCGCGTCGAACACATCGAGGAGGCGCAGTTCGTACTCGTCCGCGTCCGGCGCGAGATGGCCGTAGGTCTTGTCGATCATCTCGAGGGACGTCCCCATCCGGCGCGAGAGCGCGAATAGCGAGACGCCGGCTGCGATCGAGAACGTCGCGTAGGTGTGTCTCAGGTCGTACGGCCGGCGGTAGTCGAGCCCCGCGGCGCGGAGTGCCGGCTTCCAGTGCCGCTCACGGAAGTTGTGGAGGTCGAGGTAGCCGCCGCGGGCGCCCGGAAAGAGCAGCGGCGTGTCCAGCCGTGACGGCATCGAGTCGACTGCCGCGAGTACACGCTTGCGGATCGGGACGCGCCGGCGCGAGCGGTCGGTCTTCGGGTACTCGCTGAGCTTTCCGTTCGCGTAGACGCGCTGCACGTTGACGATCCGAAGTCGCCGGTCCAGGTCACGCCTCTCAAGCGCGATCCACTCCTCGGGCCGGAGACCGGTTCCCGCGGCGAAGATCGGGATCGAGCGGTGTCTGGGTCGGAGTTCGGCTGCGACGAGCTCGAGCTCTGGCCAAGAGAACACCTTCATTTCTCCCTGTCGGGGCCGAGGGTTCGGAACCAGGGTTGCCGGGTTTTCGCTCAGGTACTTGCACCGGACGGCGTAAGCGAGGACCTGGCGCAGAGCACGGTGGATGTAGTGGGCGGATCCGGCGGGAAGCTGCTTGCGCCAGGCGCCGATTGCCGGCGCAGTCAGTCGGTCGACGCGGGTTCGTCCGAAGGCGTCGACGGCATGCTGGAGTCGATAGCGGAGTGTCGTAATCGTGATGTCCGCGGCGATGTGCTGCCCCAGATACTCGTCGACGAGCCCAGCAAGCATCGGCGGGTCGCGGCGGTACGTGCCACCGAGGGAGAGGCGTCGTAGGGCCTCGTTGAGCGCTGCGCGCGCCTCGCCCTTGGTGCTGAACCCGCCCTTCTGTGGCCGCGTTCCGTCAGGTGCTCGGTAACGGTAGGCCCAGCTCTTCCCGAGCCTGTAGACCTGGCCGCTTTGCATTGGCATGTCACCCCTCAGAGTTGTTGAACGCCTGCACCTTGCAGGGTAGGACCGACACGACAGCGCAGCAAGAACATCTCCCAGTCGGCCCAGAGGAAGCGGACGGGGCCGCCCTTCCTACCGAAGCGGTAGCCGGGCACGTCGCCCGCCTCGAATCGATCGAGAACCCAGTCCGGCGAGAAGCCGACCCTCTCTGCTATCTCGCTGGCCGTCAGAAGCCGCTCGTCCTTGGACATGTACGAGGCAGATTAGCATAGGTACCGGCTGGAGCGTCTTGCGGTGTAGGATTGTTTCATGCGTGCGGACACGGCGAGGAGCGCTCGGCTGTTGCGGGAGGCGCGGTTGCGGGCGGGGTTGTCGCAGCAGCAGTTGGCGGAGGTGTCTGGCAAGGATCGGACGGTGATCGCCCGCTACGAGCAGGGGGTGGTCGCACCGTCGATTGACACGCTGGTGGAGATTCTGCGCGCGTGCGATTTCGACATTCTTCTGGAGTTGGTTCCCTACGAGCGGGAGCTGTCAGAGCGGATGGTCGACCTGCAGCGGCTCTCGCCGGAGCGGCGGCTGGACGAGATGCTCGAGCGGCGCGGGGAGGATTCCTGAGCAATGTCGGAGGAGGTGTTCGACCCTCGCGGGACGCTAGCGGCGCTCGACCGCAACGTCGTCAACTACGTCGTGATCGGTGGGTTGGCGCGGGTGCTGCGTGGCACGGACGAGATCACAGGCGGCGTCGACATCTGCCCGGCCTTGCGGCCGGAGGAGAATCTGGTGCGGCTCCAGCGGGCGCTGGAGGAGCTGGAAGCACGGCGAGCGGACCGGCGGCAACTGAGCGCCGACGAGGAGTCGCTTCGGCGCGAACGGGTGCTTGAGCTGCGTACGTCGATGGGGCAGGTGAAGCTGGTGGCTGAGCCGGCGGGGACGCGGCGCGGCTTCTTGGATCTTCGCCGGGGTGCGACGCGGGAGCCGATCGGAGAAGGATTGCGGCCCCAGGTCGCCTCGCTGGAGGATCTGGCGCGGATGTCGGCTGCGCTCGCCTACGAGCTCGGCCACCAGCCAGGCCGCGAGGCGGAGCGTCTACGCCAACTCGAGATCGGGCACTCCCGCACGCTGCGCCGGATCATCGACGCGGAGCCCAACCTGCAACGCACCCTCGGGCTCGAGCGGGGGATCGACCACGGGATTGACATTTAGCTCACAGCTCGATCCCGGAGTCGCGCTCACGTTCAAGGCCCGGGTCGAGTGCAAGCTCGCGAGCGCGGCTGCGCTCGGGCCGTCGCTGTGTGCGAGCGAGCTCGAGGGTGCGCTCGCGGTTGTGCTGGCGCTGCTCCTCGAGCCGTTCGAGCTCGTGGTCGAGGCGCGCGACGGTTCGCTCCTGCTCTTCGATCTTGCCGCTGAGGGTCTGGCCGTGTCGGGCGCGACCGAGGAGGCCGAGTCCGTCGAGCTCCCTTCTCCTCCGGTCGAGCTTCCGTTCTGCTTCCCGCCGTTCACTCTCGACCTCCTGTCGTCGCTTGCCGATCTGCCGGCTCTCGAGCGCGAGCCGCTGGCGGTCGGACAAGGGGCGGCTGGAGTGCAGCGCGTCGAGGGCGAGGGTTTCGGCGGCGGGTCGGCTGAGCGCCTGGGCGAGCCGGTCGACGGGTCCGTCGGGCTCGATTCGGTGCGGTGAGGCGTCGGGGTCGAAGTGCTCCTCGATCGTGTAGAGGTGGGTCTCGGTGCGGGCGCGACTGAGAGCGACGTAGCCCCACTCCTTCAGTGCGCGCTGGTCCTCGGCGAGCACGAACGCCCGCTCGACCGTTAGCCCTTGGGTCTTGTGGCCGGTGAGCGCATAGCCGTGACTGACGTGGCCGGCGTCGAGGTAGCGGCCGGGCAGGGTGACGCGGCGGTTGTCGTCGAGGTCGACGATGATCGCGCGTTCCTTGCGGTTGACGGCGACGACTGTGCCGCGGCTGCCGTTGGCGACCTCGAGGCGGCGGTCGTTGCGGGTGCAGAGAACACGTTCGGCGACGGCAAGCTCGAGCCCGTTCTCGAGCTGCAGCCGATCGCGGCCGAGACGCCCTTGCTGCTCGAGGAGGACGCGGGCGACGGTGTTGAGCTCGGTGACGTCGGATCGCCGATAGGCGATCATCACGTTCCCATCCAGATCATCGCGGGCGGACTGCCACCAGTCGGCGACGAGCTGTGCCTTCGCCTCGGTGCGGTTGTCGCCGACGGTGAGCCGTCCCTGCTTGGCGGCGTGGGTGAGGTAATCGATGCTTCGCCCGTCGCGGAGGTGGGCGAGGGCCCGGCGTTCGAGCAGGTCGTGCTGGCGGTGGTTCTCACTCAACTCGATTGCCCCCTTGCGCTCCACGATCGCTTGGAAGAGCCCGCCAGGGCCGACGGCGGAGAGTTGGGCCGGGTCGCCGACCAACACCGCTCGCCCCTGCGCGGCCTCGATTCTCAGTAGCAGTTGGGTGAGAGTGCGGCTGTCGGCCATGCCCGCCTCATCGACGATCACAAGACAGTGTTTCGGCAATCCGCGACGAGCTTCGCTGAGGAGCCGGTGGAGCGTGCCGCAGGCGATGCCGGTCTCGGCGGCGAGGTTGGCTGCTGCTACCCCCGATGGTGCTGCGCCGATCGCGACGTAGCCTTCTCGTTTGAAGGTCTCAGCGAGGGCGGCGAGCGCGGTTGTCTTGCCGGTGCCGGCGTGGCCGACCACGCAGACCACGGGGTCGCGAGTGTCCGCGACGGCTCGCACCATCGCCGCCTGTTCCCGGTTGAGCGACACGTCCGGCTCGTGGATTACTCGCTCGACCGTCGCCTCCGACACGGGCGCAACGGGTCGCGGGCGACCGCTCGTAGCAATCCTCAGTCCAGCCCGTTCGTGCCGGAGCAGCTCTTGCGTCGAGTGGACCGCGGGACGGCCTACGCTCGATCGCTGCACCGTCGCGACCTCGTCGTTGCCGATGAAGCTGCGGACGAGTGCGAGCACCTGTTCAGCGGGGGCACCCTGCTGCAGTGCCTGTGCCCAGGCCATCACCGCGTCCGGGCCGCTGAAAGTGGAGCGGCGCTCGGTTAGTCCCTCTGTCCCGAGAAGCTGGGCCGTGATCTCGGCGACGGCGTATTCCTCTAGCTCGTGCCCGACGCTACGACCGAGAAGGCGTTTGAGCTCGCGGCGGCCAAGTCCGTGCTCGGCCGCTCGTGCCCGCCACTCCTCCCGCAACCTGGGCAGGTCGACTGGCTCTTTGCGTTCGCGCGTCTCGAGCGCGGCGACCTTGGCGGCGTAGAAGCCGCAGGTTCCGTGCTGTTCGAGGTAGTCGAGCACCCTCAGGCGCCGCTGCGAGAACGCCCGCAGCACCTGCACGGGGACCCCGGCGACCTCCGCCATCCCGTGCTCCGGTTCGTCCCATTCAACCCCGAGCGAGCGGGTCAGCTCATAACGGAGCTGGGATTGGTAGAGATAGCCGGCTGCGAGCCTGTAGGTCTTCAGGATCAGCTCGCCGTCGAGGGCGCGCCACTCACCGTCAGAGGACGTCTTGGTCATGTTCGCGACGATCACGTGCGTGTGCAGGTGCGGGTCCTGGGCGCGCGAGGTGCGGTGCTGGTAGGCAGCCGCGACGAAGCCGGCGCCGCGCTCCTTGGTCACGCCGTTCTTCCCACGGCGGGTGACGCAGGCCCGCTCCTCGAGGTAACGGAGTGCCGCCTGCCAGGCCGCCAGGTGCGCCTGGTTGACCGCGTGCCCCACCTCGTCCGAGCCGAGCGCGTGCAGGAGGCTGACGCTCTTGGGCGGCGAGAAGACCAAGTCGTACCCCGCCACCGGCCTCAATGTCTTCTCCTCCCTGTGCCGCTCGCCGGTCGCCGGATCGATCCGTTCGCGCCGGATCCGCTTCTTCGGCGGATGCGAGCGAAGCTGCACGAACGTCACGGGATCACGGCCGTTGATCAGATGCCCGAGTTCCCCCTCCTCGAGCACCCCCTCCAGCTCCAGCTCCGCCGCCCCCGTGCCGGCCCATACCCCCGACGACTCGCCGCGGCCTGCGTAGTAGTCGTCGATGCCGGCCGCCGCCGAGCGTTCGTAATACGCCTCCTGCCCGGGCGACAGCTTCGAGACTGTAAGCATACGATACATTCTAGCATCACGGATGCATATGTGTCTCGCCTGTCCGGCCCTAGGGCCCTGACGACGCGGGCGCGGTTGCAGCCCTCTCAGTTCATGGGCGACAGTGCCGGCGCGGAGTAAGCGGGTGGATGACGGATCATCTGCCGCCGCGCCAGGAGTGGCTGATCATCGAATGGCCCTAGGCAGACCAGACACCAGCGGCTCGTCCCTGAGCGCGGCTTCGGAATCGACCTTTGAGCCGCTCAGGCGGCCATGTACGGTGCGGGCGTGAACCTGCACGTCGCGTTCGAACCGGACGAGCAGGGCTGGGTCCGCGCAACGATCGAGGAGCTGCCCGGCGTGATCACCTGCGCACCCACGATCGACGAGGCGCGCGAGCTCGTTCCTGACGCTCTCGAGGAGTGGCTGACCGCGCTCACGAGCGCGGGACGTCTCTCCGCCGGTCACCACGCCCGGCGAGAAGCGCTGACAGTGAGTGTCGCGTGGGTCTAGAACTCGGGCCCCTGCCCGAGATCCGGCTCGATCGTCCGCGCCTGCTCGACGCGCTCGCGAAAGGCGGGCGGGTCGATCGCGGGAAAGCGGTAGAGCTGCGGCTCGATCTCCTCGAAGTAGCGGCTTAGCCGCTCCGGGTCGACGAGGCCTGAGCGGATCAGGGCGCGGACGTCGTCGCGGTCGCGAGCGTGATCGCGCTCGAGTTTGGCGAGCGCCTGCGCGTAGGGATCGAAGTGGTAGAAGGCGAGCCGTCCTCCTTGCTCGGCAAGCAGGCTGCGCTCTTCCCAGCCGGCCGGCAAGGGGATGAAATCGCCGGGGGCGGCGAGCTCGACGTTCACTTGCAGTTCGTCCTTGAGGCCGGGGATGGCGCGGAGCACGGCGTCCTGTTCGGGGACGAGCTTCAGGTCGACGTCGATCGTCGTTCCACGCCAGCCGAGGAGCACGGCGGTGGCGCCGCCGGTCAGGTAGCAGCGCCCCGTTTGCTCGGCGGCCTCGTCGAGCGCGGCCAAGAGGCGCTTGATCCGCTCGGTGTCGGCTAGCTCGCGGATTCGGCTGCCCGTTCGAAACTGACCAGCTCGCGGACGAGCGCGTGGTGCCGGCCGTGGGCGGCGTCGGGATCGTCCCGCGCCAGCAGGAGGTAGAGGCGCTCCTCAGCGTCCCCGAGCGTGGGAGGCACGTCGAATCCGAGCCGACGAAGCCTGGGTGCGCCGATCGAGACGAGCAGCGATTCGATCGTCACCTCGCCTGCCTCGAGATCGGCGAGTCCCTGCTCCACGAGCTCGCTTCCCGGCAGCGCGCGCTCAGTGCGAAGGCGCTCGTCAACCATGCGAAGACGGTAGCCGATCACGTCGCGGACTCACGAGCGGAGGATCTCGTACGACTCCGATCCGCCCAGCTGTTAGCGGGCTGAAGGGTCGGTCCTTGACGAACTACCAGCCTCGATAGCCAGCGAGACACAGACGCACTTTGAAGTGCGCCCTGTCTCCCGAGGCAACGCGAGCATCGAGATCCATCTGGCGTCTCAGCGTCTACCACCGCTGCCGCCGTCGCCGCAGGCGGCGCGGAAAACGCCGGACGGCGGGCGACTAGATGGTCGCGCCCGATTCCCGCAGGGCCGCAGAACGGCTCTCAGCGATCCGCATTCGGGCACCGAGGCGGCACAGCCCGGAAATCGGTCGCTTTGGTCTGTCCCAGGCGCGAGCGGGTCGGACGCGGCGGGCATAGAACTGCTCTGAGCGCCTCTCAAGCGAGCCGGAGCTGCTCGCTCGGCGGGCCCGCGCGTGGCGTGACCGCGACGGTGCCCTCGAACACCTCTGGCCCGAGGAAGGCCTTCATCAGCTTGTCGTGGGAGCGGTGGCGGAGGATCTGCGACTCCATGCGGACCGCAGCGGCGTATTCGGCGAGGTCGGCGGGGCGCTCGCCGGGGAGGCGCCGCTCGAGGATCCGTTCGGCGGCCCACCAGTAGACGGCGTTCGCAGCGACCTCGACCTCGAGCATGCGGTAGGGGACGTACTCGCGCACGCGCGAGCGCGCGAGCCCGGCTTGGCGGGCGGCGCGCTCGAGCGCCTTGAACTCGCGCCGGCCCTCGTAGACGGTGACGATGCCGCTCTCGGGCTCGAACTCGGCCTCGACGTGGGAGTCCTCGTCCTTGCGGGCGATCTCGCGAACCCAGCCGCTCGCGTGGTGGCGGACGACGAGGACGAGGAGCTCCGCGTCATGACCGCCTGCCGCCGCGAATACGGAGATTTGCGAGCCGGGCTCGGCGGAGACGAGCGCGCGGACGCGGCCGCTTACCCGCGACCAGCCTCGCGCGCCGGCCTGCGGCACATCCTGGCGCCAGAGCGAGAGCGATAGTCCCGGGTCGGTTGCGATCTCGATCGGGGTTCCGGTCGGAATCTGGATCGGGTCGAAGAGGAGCGAGACCGTGCGCTGCTCGCCCGGGTGAACGCGGATCGGCGACTGCTTAAAGCGCATCGCCGCGCCGAGGGAGACGGCTGGCCCCGCCGTACCGCGCGGCGGCGAGATGGGCTGCCGCTCCTGCTCCTCGACCGGCCGCTGCGCGGCTGGGCCGCCGCGCGCGAATCCGGCCCGACCGGGCGCGTCGAAGGCAGCCCGGAGCGCCTCGTTCAATGCGCGCAGCCCGACCTCGTCGCGGGCGGCGATTTCCTTCCCTGCACGCACGAGCCGCGCGCCCGCTCGGCGCTCCTCGGCCTCGACAATTGGACGCACGATTCGCTCGACGGCCGCGTAGAGGCGTTGCACGAGTGGGTGCGCGTCGTTGAGGCCGCTGCGGTCGACGCGTACGACAACCTGGGGCCGCGCCGTGTCGAGCGCCTCCCGTTGCAGCCGCTCGATCGCCTCGCAGCGCACCTCGCCATAGAGGTGACGGGCGCCGGGGCGCGCTTCAAGGCCGGCGAGAGTCGTCTCGTGCGCCGCTCGGCCCGATAGGACAACGAGACCGCCGCGGCGCGCAGCTCGGGCGGGATTGAGCGGGATCGGCTGCGCGGCTCGGCGGACCACAACGCGCGCCGTGACGCCCTGCTGGAGCTCAAGCTCATCGTCGAAGAGAACCGGCCGTTCGGGGTCAGGCTCAGGAGGCGTGTAGCCCGCGAGCTGCAGTGGCTCGCCGGGAAGGTCGAGCAGTAGCTCGCGGCTCTCGTCTTCGAGGATGGGCCGCAGCTGAACGAGGTCGGAGACAAGTCTGCGTAGTCGAGCGTTCGCCGGCAACCGCCGGTCGGCGAGCGGCACCGTCACCCGCGTGCCCTCGCGTGCGATGCCGAGCTCGCGCCGGATCGCCCGCGTTGCCCGGCCGGCGAGCACGTGCGTATAGACGTAGGGCTCGTCGCCGTCGGCAGGCAAGAACCATGATTCGACAGCCCGCTCCCCGCACGCCCTGGATCCGCCCGCCGCCCTGAGCAAGCCAGACGTCGCGCAGGCCGCGCCCGAAAAGCCCGCGCTGTCCCTCGTGCTCCGGGACGACACCGAGTGCCCCGAGACGCTGATCAACGAGATCGGCATCGACGCCTTCGCCGTCGTCGGTGCACACCAACTCGTAGCGCCAGCTAGTGAGCGCTGGCACCTGAAGGCTACGCACGCCCGCCTTCCAGGCCCTCAGAAATCCAGGGTCGGCAGCTCCGATCCGAAGCTGGATCCGGCCGTGGTCGCGGCCAGCAGCGGCGATCGCCGCGTCGGCGTTCGTCACCAGCTCGGGGATGATCTGAGTGAGGTCAATCCCCGCCTGAGCGAAGTTCTCGCGAAAGTAGCGCCCTCGGACCTTGCCGTGGCGCAGCTTCGATACGTCGATCGCCACGAAGAGAGGATAAGCCCGAAGAGGGGTGACTCGACCGCGGCGGGAAGTCCGCAGCACATTCGTCACCGCCCCCCACTTTGCTCCAGGGGATTGCCTGCTATCAGTGCGTCGGACGCGGGCTGCGGGCCGCAGGCCCGAGTTCCCGTTCGAAGCGGTCGAGCAGATCGAAGAGACCGAGGCACTCCCAGGCACGGTTTCGGCGCCCTACTGCTGTCTGCCGGAGCACGCCCGCTTGCTCGAGTCGCAGGATCGCCTGGCGTGCCCGCTCCTCTGTACCTCCCAGCAGTTGCGCGGTGGTCTTAACGTTCACGATCGGCTGCGAGGGCAATAGCTCGATCAGGCGCAGCGGACCGGAGTTGCGGCGGGGATTGCCGGCTTGCTCGGCCCAACGACTCTGGAGCTCGGCAACGTGGCCGGCGAATTCGCGGGCGCTGGTCGAGGCTCGGTGGACGGCATCGATGAACACCATGTACCAGTCGTCCTCGTCTCCGTTGCGCCAGCTCGTCAGGCCCGTGATGTAGCGGTCGGCTTCGCCGGCCAGCGCGAGGCTCACAGGCGGCAGATATCTCGGTGCGACTCCGCGGCGGCGGAGGATGCTCAGGATCAGGGCTCTGCCGACGCGGCCGTTGCCGTCGTGGAAGGGGTGAATCGTCTCGAACTGGGCATGTGCGATCGCCGCTTGGATCACGGCTGGGATGTCCTTGCGGCTGGCGAACGCGCACAGGTCGTCAAGTAACTCGGGAACAAGGTCGTGCGGCGGCGGGATGAACTCGGCGTTGCGCGGGCTCGAGGCGGCGCCGCCGATCCAGTTCTGCTCTTCGCGGAGGAGGCCCTCGAGGTGCTCGTCGCGGGTGCCTGCGAACAGGACGCGATGGACTTCGAGCAGATCCGCGCGCGTGAACTCATCGACCTCGCTTGCGAGCGCGACGGCGCGTTCGAGCGCGGCGATGTTGGCGAGCACGCTCTGGGCTGTCAGGTCGCGGGCATCCGACGAGAAGGCCGCTTTTGCAAGTCGGCGGTGCGAGAGCACCAGGCCCTCGATTCGCGAGGAGGCGACTGACTCGGCGCGGAGGAGCTGGCGCGCGAGTGCCTCGAGATCGGCGAGCGCGGGCGGGTCTTCGTTCAGTTGCCGGCATGCCTGCTCGGCGTTGGCGGTGGCAGCGGCGATCTGGGAGCCAAGCAGGAAGTCGTCGTCGGCGATCGCCGCGGGGACGTAGGCCCGATAGGCGAAGCCGCGTCTGGCGGCGCGGCCGCCGGGAGCTTCTGGGTGTGCATCCCAGTTGCGCTTGACCAGGCGGCCTCGACGTGAACGTTCTCTAAGTTTGGTTGCCATGGCTCATACGCAAACTTATCAGATTAACTTTGGCTGCGCGCCCATGTCCTCAACATTGGCTTCCCGATCTATAACCCAAGGTTCTAATCGTAACGTTGGATGTGGTTACTCTGAGTCCGGATCGCCGGAGCGTTGCTATCGACGGTGTGATCGACGTTGCACAACGGACCAGCGACGTCTAACCAAGGCTGGGCTAGTCTTCAGTGCTGGCAACAAAATGTCCAAAATATGTCCAAACGCCTGAAAAATCCTCCTCGAGAGGCCTCTGGCTTGGAGCTGCCGTCGGCGTGAAAACCCCCTTGTAGAGCCAGATCGCGCCCACCGCTTCCACCGCGGCCCAACTGCTGGTCTGCCCTGCGGAGGCAGAGGTCGCATGTTCGAATCATGCCGGGCGCACTTTTCCGTGCTCAGCTGAAGGGTGGGTGGAGCGGCAGCAGCAGCGGAGGGCGCGGTTTCTGGCGGAAGTCGAAGTCCTCGACGAGGTTGCCGAGGATGGGCTCGTTCTCGCGGACGTCCGGCCGAGGGTCCGGGCGGCCGTCGGTCTTCGGGTTGAGCCTTTGACCGTGCAGGAAGTCGTCCTCGATGAACTTGAGGTAGGCGTCGAAGCTGAGGGTCTGGTGGTCGATGTAGCCGCGCCTCGCGTAGGGGCTGATCACGAGCCCGGGAACCCGTAGCCCGTATCCCTGGTCGTCGACTTTGGGCGGCGCGACGTTGTCGTAGAACCCGCCCCAGTCGTCCCAGGTGAGGAAGATCGCGGTCGAGCTCCAGTCGCGGCTGTGCATGATCGAGTTGATCAGCCCGGTGACGTACGACTGTCCCGCGGTGACGAGGTTGGGCGGGTGCTCGCTCACCTTGTCTCCCGGCATGATCCAGGTGACCGCCGCCAGTCGCCCGTTTCGGCACGCCGTGTAGAAGTTGTGCAGCGGCTGGATGTCTCGCAGCTGGTGGTCCTCCTTGACGTCCGTGAACCGGGGCAGGGGGTTCCAGATGCTGGGCGTGCTGGCCGACTGGGGCACCGGTGCGCAGAACATCGCGCCGTTGGTGCAGTCCGGCTCATATCCCCTCGCCACGTAGTAGCGCCAGCTCACGTGGTCGCGGTGCAGGAGCCAGGTCAGGTCGGTCCAGGCGTAGTTCGAGCCCCGGTACTGCTCGTCGCCGTCGGAGTGACAACTCATAGGGGCGCCGGGCCTTGTGCATCGCGCCGACCAGCCGGAGACGAGATAGAGATGAGCCGGGCGGCTCCACGACAGGTCCGACTGGAACATGTGGTCCTGCAGCACGAAGTCATGCGCGTAGTCCCAGTAGTTCGGAATCTCGTGCCAGTCGTGGTAGCCCATGACGTCGGGCTTCTTCGGCGCCCGCGAGCAGCCGGGATTCCAGAAGGCCTGACCACAGGCACTGGCGAGGCCGCGCCGGGCGGAGTCGACGAACCCGTCCATCTTTCCGTGGTCGACGTCCTGGAGGCCCCACGGGCGGGAGTGCGGGCCGCCGAAGTTCCGATCCGAGGTGTCGTGGTACGGCCTGAGGCAGTGCTCGGGACCGGGATCCGGAAGGCAGACGGCCGGGACTCCGTTCTTCATCGGGATCCCGTCGGCGCCCGGGTACGTCCCGAAATAGGAGTCGAAGCTCCGGTTCTCCTGCATGATGATCACCACGTGCCGGATCTTGTGGATCCCGTGCGAAGACGTGCGGGCGGCGGCACGCGGGTGTCGCAAGGACGCCCGGGCGTCGGCTCGATGGCCGAGCAAGCCGGTCGAGAGGGCCAGCCCCGTGCCAAGGAGGGCGAGGCAAAGCAGCGAGGCAACCCGCTTCAAGGCGCCTCACCCTAGGGCGGCCGGGTTAGCGGCCGATGAGAACCGAATTAGAGCTGGATGAGAATGCTGCAGTGCCGGATGTCCGAGCGGCCCGAGGAACTACCGTGGGTCGGCGATCGCCGCCGAAGTCCCCAGCACGAGCCGGACCCTGGCCACCGCGGCGCTCTCCGTGCTGGGCCTCTCCAAGCGGTTCGGGCCCGTAACGGCCGTCGACGCCGTCGATCTCAGCGTTGCACGCGGCGAGGTGCGCGGGCTGCTGGGCCGGAACGGGGCAGGCAAGACGACGCTGCTACGGCTGGTGCTCGGGCTGGTGCGGCCCGACGCAGGGCAGGTCGAGCTCTTCGGGCGGGTGTTCCGCGGAGGGGACGCGCCGGGGCTCCACGCAGTGGCCGGCTTCGTCGAGGAGCCGCGGTTCTATCCGTACCTGTCGGGCCGGCGCACTCTCGAACTCCTCGCCGAGCTTGACGGAGGAGGCGCCGCGGCGAGGATCGACGAGCTGCTCGAGCTCGTCGGGCTGACCGCCCGGGGCGAGCAGCGGGTCGGCGCGTATTCGACGGGCATGCGGCAGCGTCTCGGGCTGGCGGCGGCGCTGCTCGCCGAACCCAAGCTGCTCCTGCTCGACGAGCCCACGATCGGCCTCGACCCTGTAGGCACGAGCGAGGTCGGCGCCATCGTGCGGCGTCTTGCGGACGAAGGCATCGCCGTCCTCCTGAGCAGCCACGACATGGACGAGGTGGCCGGCGTCTGCGACAGCGTCACCATCCTGTCCTCGGGACGCGTCGTCTGGGACGGGGAGATCGCGCGGCTGAGGGTCGAGGCGCCGGCGCCGGAGTACCGGGTCGAGACGAGCGACGATCCGCGAGCCCTGGCTCTCGGCTCGGCGTTTCCGGCCGTTGGTCTGCGGCCGGTTCCGAACGGTGGGTTCTTGGTGTCGGCCGAGAGCGACGCGCTCGACGCGTTCGTGCTCGCTCTGGCCGCCGCCGGGATCGCGGTGCGGCAGCTCGAGGAGGTGCAGAGCTCGGTCGAGGCGATGTTCCGAGCGCTGACCGGAGCGGCCGAGTGACCGTCTTCCGGGTCGAGGGAGCGAAGCTCCTCGCCCAGTGGCCGACCCGCATCCTGCCGCTCATCTGTGTCGTCGGTCCGTTCGGCTTCGCGATCGTGCTGCGGATTCAGCCGGCGGTCCCGCAGGACACTCTCTTCGGGAACTGGGTGCACACGTCGGGCTTCGCGGTCCCGCTCGTCATCCTCGGCTTCGCGGGCGCGTGGGTGTTTCCCGTGATCGCGGGGATCGCGGGCGGCGACATGTTTGCCGGAGAGGACCGGCTCGGAACGTGGAAGACGCTGCTGACCCGCTCGTGCCGCCGCTCGGAGATCTTCGCCGGCAAGGTGCTGATCGCGGGCTCCTACGCCGTCGCCATGGTCGTTCTGCTCGGCACGGCGAGCATTCTCGCCGGCGTGGTGGCGACCGGGACGCAGCCGCTCGTGGGGCTTTCCGGACAGGTTGTGGGAAGCGGCCGCGCCCTGGAGCTCACGGTCGAGAGCTGGGCCGTCTCGCTGCTGCCGGCACTCGCGTTCACGGCTCTGGCGCTGCTCGTCTCCGCCGTGACCAGAAGCGGCGCAGCCGGTGCGCTCGCGCCGCTCCTCGCGGCGCTCGCGCTGCAGCTGCTCTCGCTCGTCGGCTCGGGCGAGATCGTCCACGCGCTTCTGCTCTCGACGGCGGTCGACGCCTGGCAGGGGATGTTCGCCGTGCCCGCCTTCGTCGGGCCGATCGCGTGGGGTGCGCTCATCAGCGTGGCATACATCGCCGTCTTCATCGGCTTCGCCTGGTTCAGCCTCCGCAACCGCGACATCGCCGGCCCCGGTACGGGCGAGCGCCCCTGGCGGCGCCCGGTTCGGGCGCTCCTGCTCGCTCTGGGCCTGGTCGCGCTGCTCGCCGCCGCGGGCGGCTGGGGGCCTCCGACGATCACGCAGGCACGGCTAGAGCGCTCGATCGCCAGGAACTTCCGCAACCTGACAGTGCTGCAGCAGGAGGAGCTCGGTCGCCACGATCTCGCAGCCGGGGACCTGCGAGTTCTCCCCGGTTGCCGCCGCCAGGGCGTGGCGACGCCCACGCGCGGCCCGGGCGACAACTGGGTCTGCATTCTCAACGTCTTCACGCCCGCCCAGACGACGATCGACTACGACGTCACCGTGCAGGCGAACGGCTGCTACTCGGCCGACGGACCGCCGGCCTTCATCGGCCCCCTCACGATTCGCGACCGCCGGGGAAGGCGACTCCTCAACCCGCTCTTCCGCTTCGACGGCTGCTTCGACGTCGGGCCCTGACTCCGTTTCGAACGCAGCGTTCATGGCCATGAACGCTGTGTTAGGGTCGCCGCGTCCGATCTGGACGGGGTTCGATCGAATGGGGCCACAGGGGCGGAAGGAGTCACACGGATGAGAGTTCTCGTTGCACGTGGTACCGACGTGCGCAGACGCACGATCACCACTGCACTCGTGGTGGTGGCGGCTGCGCTCCTGGGCGCAGTCATGCTGGTCTCGGCCGCTTCGGCGTCCGGGCGGCAGGTCGGCTCGGGACTGCGGCTGACACCGGCGATGGCGCATCAGCTGTCGCAGAACGTGAACCGGAAAGTCGTCGTGATCATGCAGAAGCAGGTGAAGCAGGCGCGGGTCGGCACCCGTGCCGCCAAGCTGCGCGCGCGGTCGGTCATGGCGAAGCAGGTTCCGCTCATGAACCAGTTGCAGCAGGTGCATGCGACCCACGTGGAGCGCTTCCAGCTGATCAACGCCTTCTCGGCCACGGTCTCGAAGGGCGAGGAGAAGCTGCTGAGGCTCAATCCCGCGGTCTCCAGGGTCATCCCGGACGTGAACATCCGCGCCGCGCTGCCGGGCTCGCTGGGAGACACGGTCGCGTCCCCGGCAACGGCGGGGCCGAGTCCCGCGGCGGTGAAGGCACACAGCAGCTTCTCTCCGCTCGATCTCACGCCGAACACCATTCCCGGGGCGTGCTCGGCCACGACGCCGCAGCTCGATCCGGAAGGCCTCTCGCTCACGAACACCGACTCCGACAACCCGAGCCAGCCCACGGCCCGGTCGCTGGGCATCACCGGCGCCGGCGTGAAGGTGGCCTGGATCGCCGACGGGATCGATCCGAACAACATCAACTTCATCCGGGCGAACAACACGTCGGCCTTCGTCGACTATCAGGACTTCACCGGTGACGGGCCCGGCCAGCCGACCGGCGGCGACGAGGCGTTCCTCGACGCGAACACGATCGCCGGGCAGGGGCTGCACACGTACGACGTGAATGGTTTCAGCGCCCAGCCCGACCCGACCGCCTGCAACATCCGCATCGAGGGCGTGGCGCCGGGCGCGAGCCTGGTCGGCCTCGACGTGTTCGGCACGTTCGAGGACACCACGACGTCCAACTTCCTGCAGGCCATCAACTACGCGGTCGAGACCGACCACGTGAACGTGCTCAACGAGTCGTTCGGCTCCAACGCCTTCCCCGACGTCACCGCGTTGGACGCGGTCGACCAGTTCGACAGCGCGGCGGTTGCCGCCGGCACGGTGGTCACCGTCTCGAGCGGCGATGCCGGATTCACCAACACCATCGGCTCGCCCGCCACCAACCCGAACGTGATCGGCGTCGGTGGGAGCACCGACTTCCGCTTCTACGCGCAGACCAACTACGCGGCGGCTCGTGACTTCGCGACCACCGGTTGGCTGAACGACAACATCAGCTCGCTGAGCTCGGGCGGGTTCGACGAGACCGGATCCACGATCAACCTGGTGGCTCCCGGCGACCTGAGCTTCGCGTCGTGCGACGCAAGCCCGGTGTTCTCCGAGTGCACCAACTTCAAGGGCCAGTCCTCACCGGTGGAGGAGGCCGGCGGCACGAGCGAGTCGTCGCCGTTCGTCGCCGGTGCTGCCGCGCTCGTCATCCAGGCCTACCGGCAGACCCACGGCGGCGCCACTCCGACGCCTGCGCTGGTCAAGCAGATCCTGGTCAGCACGGCCACCGACCTCGGCGCTCCCGCGACCGAGCAGGGCGCCGGGCTGCTCAACAGCTACAAGGCCGTGCAGTTGGCCGAGTCGATCCACACCGGCGACGGCTCGCCGGCCGCGACCGGGAGCACCCTGCTGACCGACGCCACCCAGTTCAACGCGGTCGGAACGCCGGGCCACGCCGAGAACTTCAAGGTCTCGGTCACCAACACCGGCACGAGCACCCAGACGATCACCCCGAGCGGCCGGAGCTTCGAGTCGGAGCAGAACGTGCAGACCGGCAGCGTCACGCTCACCGACGGCACCAGCCCGACGTTCACGAACTTCTCGGGGCTGCCGAACAACTACGGGACGTTCACCTTCAATGTCCCGGCGGGCCAGAACCGGCTGAACGCCTCGATCGCCTATCCGGGCAATCCGGCCAGGGGGAACAACCAGCGCGTCAGGCTGATCCTGATCGACCCGACCGGCAAGTTCGCCGCGCACTCGCTGCCGCAGGGCGTGGGGAACTTCGGGAACGTCGACGTGATCTCGCCCGCCGCGGGCACGTGGACCGGCGTCATCTTCGGCATCACGAAGGCGGACAACGGCACGAACGGCACCGTTCCATGGCGGGTCTCGACCCAGCGGTTCGGCTCGTTCGGCTCCGTCTCGCCGGGCTCGCTGACGCTGAAGCCGGGCCAGACCAAGAAGGTGAAGCTGCACGTGAACACGCCGTCCACCCCCGGCGACGCGTCCGGGGCGCTCGTGCTCGACTCCAGCGTCGGCGGTCAGACCTCGATTCCGGTGACGCTGCGCAGCACGGTCGTCGTCGGTCCCGGGGGCGGCACGTTCAGCGGCCTGCTGAACGGCGGCAACGGCCGGCCGAACGGCGAAGGCCAGGTGGACTACTACGAGTTCAAGGTCGGCCACGGCGTGCAGGACATCGCTGCGAACGTGGCGCTCACGAATGACGCGAACGATCCGGTGGGTGCCTACCTCGTCGATCCCAACGGGAACGTGGCCGGTTACGGGCAGAACTCGATCAACGGCACGCAGGGCACGTCGCTGACGGCGTACGCCGCGAACCCGGTCACCGGGACGTGGACGCTCATCGTCGACTTCGCCGAGCCGGTAGTCGGGGACGAGATCTCGCAGACGTTCACCGGCAACATCCAGTTCAACAGCGTCGGGGTGAGCGCTCCCGGTCTCCCGGACAGGGCGCACACCAAGCTCGTCGCCGGCCAGCCGCTGACGATCCCGGTCACGATCCACAACAGCGGCCAGCAGGCCGAGGACTACTTCCTCGACCCGCGGCTGGACGCCACGACGACCCTCTCGCTGGCCCCGTTCTCCCAGGCCAGCGGGCTCGCCCTGCCGCTGGTGGTCGGTTCGCCGCAGTGGTTCATGCCGACCGAGTCGACGTCGGTCGGGGTCTCGGCGACCGCGTCGCTGCCGGTCGAGTTCGACTTCGGCCCCAACCAGGGGGATCCCGACCTCGTCAGCAGCATCGGCACCAGCCCGAGCGGGTCCTACACGGTGCCCGCCGGGAGCCTGAACAACGGCTTCTGGTTCGCGACGCCGAGCGAGATCGGGCCGTACCCGAGCGGGGCGCCGGCCGGGACGGTGAGCATGTCGATGAACGCCACGACGAAGGCGTTCGATAGCAGCGTCACATCCAGCACGGGTGATCTCGAGCTCGCGTCGACCAACCCGGCGACGACGTTCTCGCCAGTCGTCATCAACCCGGGCCAGTCGGCGACGGTCAACGTCACGGTCACTCCGTCGGGGGCGTCCGGAAGCCTCGTCCAGGGCACGCTCTACGTGGACGACTTCCTCACCAACGTCCCGCCGTACGGGCAGCAGGGCGCTGACGAGCTGATCGGCATCCCGTACCAGTACACGATCAAGTAGGGGAGGCGCCTGCGGGCGCAACGGGTCACGCGCGACGGCCGGCAGCACGCCGGCCGTCGCGCTGTTTGCTCCACAATCGGCTCGTGCCTCTGTACCTGACCGAGCAGGACGTCGCCGGGCTCCTCACACCCGCGGCCGCCGTGGAGGCGATCGAGGCGTGCTTCGGCCGTCTGGCGGCCGGAAGCGTCGAGAACCGGCCGCGTTACCGGCTCGGGCTCGAGGAAGGCGCGCTGGCCGTGATGGCCGCCGCCGACCTCGAGCTCGGCTATGCGGGCGCGAAGGTCTACGCCGGTTTCCGCGGGGGCGCGCGGTTCGTCGTCCTCCTCTTCCGGACCGACTCGCCGGAGCTCGTCGCGGTGCTCGAGGCCGACAAGCTCGGCCAGCTGCGCACGGGCGCTGCGAGCGGGGTCGCGGCGAAGTACCTCGCCGCCGAGGGTGCGGCGAGTCTCGGCGTGATCGGTTGCGGCTGGCAGGCGGAGTCGCAGGTCGCCTGCATCCGTGCGGCGCTGCCGCGGCTCGAGCGCGTCGTCGCCTACTGCCGGACCGAGGAGCGGCTGCGAGCCTTCTGCGAGGAGCACGGCGCCGAGCCGGGCGAGGGCCACCAGGATCCCGCCGCGTGCGACATCGTCGTCACCGCCACGACGTCCCGTGACCCCGTCCTGCGCGGCGAGTGGGTGCGGGCGGGCGCGCTCGTCTGCGCCGTCGGCGCGAACGACGGCCGGCGCCGGGAGCTCGACAACGTCGTCCTCGAGCGCTCCGCCTTCGTCTGCTGCGACTCGGTCGACGACGCGAAGCTCGAGTCTGCGGATCTGATCGAGCCGGTCGAGTCCGGAGTCCTCGACTGGCTCGAGGTGCACGAGCTGCAGGAGGTCGTCGCGGGCGTCGTCACGGGCCGCCAGTCGGCCGGCGACATCGTCGTCTTCAAGTCCAACGGGCTCGCCGCCTGGGACGTCGCCGTCGCGGCCACGGCGGTCGAGCGAGCGCGAGTGGCGGGCGTCGGCCGGGAGTTGCAATAGTCCAGGGCGTGAAGGCTTCCACGGACCGGGGTCGGTTCGCGGAGCGGGTGCTCCACGGCGTCGACTCGAGCGGCGACCCCGAGACGGTCGTGATCTGGATCGAGCGCAAGGAAGGCGGTGTCTGGGCAGTCGGTCGCGCCGTCAATCCCGACTGGCGCGAGTCGAAGCAGCCGCGGCCCGAGGACTACGTGTTCGAGGGTTACGAGCTCGGGGACGCGCTGCAGGAGGCGAACGAGACGCTCGAGGACGACTTCACCGTCTCGGAGCGGGACGGCCACGGCGAGCAGGTGCGGCCGTTCACGCGCGTCGAGCTCCTCAAGCCGCTCGAAGCCTGGTTCTTCGGGCGATCGTGAAGCTCAGGTTCGGCTACACGCCCTGCCCGAACGACGCGTTCGCGTTTCACGCGCTCGTGCACGGGCTCGTGCCCGCGCCGTTCGAGATCGAGCCGGTGCTGCTCGACATCGAGGAGCTGAACCGGCGGGCGTCGGGTGCCGAGCTCGAACTCACGAAGCTCAGCTTCGGCGCGGCGGCGGCCGCGGACGATCGCTACCGGATGCTCCGCAGCGGAGCCGCGTTGGGTCGCGGCGTCGGCCCGCTCGTGGTCGCGCGCGAGGCCGGCTCGCTGGAGGATGCAGCGGCAGGGCGCATCGCCGTCCCCGGCCGGGAGACCACGGCGTTCCTGCTCCTCCGGCTGGCGGCGCCGGCGCTCGGCGATGTGGCCGAGCTCCGTTACGACCGGATCCTGGAGGCGGTCGTCGCGGGCGAGGTCGATGCGGGTCTGATCATCCACGAGAGCCGATTCACCTACGGCGAGCACGGGCTCGTGGCGGTCGCCGATCTCGGCGAGTGGTGGGAGGGAGAGACCCGGCTGCCCGTTCCCCTCGCCGGGATCTTCGCGCGCAGCGACCTCGAGCCGGAGGTCATCGACACGGCAGAAGCGGCGATCCGGGCTTCGGTGGAGTATGCGTTCGCGCAGCCCGACGTGAGCCGCGAGTACGTCCGCTCGCTCTCGCACGAGATGTCCGACGAGGTCTGCGCGGCGCACATCGCGCTCTACGTGAACGAGCACAGCGTCGACATCGGCGACGAGGGGCTCGCCGCGATCGACAGGCTGCTCGGTCGGGCCGCCGCCGCTGCCTAGACTCACCCGGATGAGCCGGGCCGTCGTCCTCTCCGCCGTCCGCACGCCGATCGGCCGCTACGGCGGCGCGCTCGCGGGCGTCCGGCCGGACGATCTCGCAGCGCTCGTGATCCGGGAGGCCGTGGCTCGTGCCGGTGTGCCCGCGGAGCAGATCGAGGACGTCTGGTTCGGCGCCGCCAACCAGGCGGGCGAGGACAACCGCAATGTCGCGCGGATGGCGGCGCTGCTCGCGGGGCTTCCCGAGTCCGCGGCCGGCGTGACCGTCAACCGTCTCTGCGCCTCGGGTCTCGCGGCCGTCGTCGGTGCCTGCCACGCGGTGATCGCAGGAGACGGCGACCTCTTCGTCGCCGGCGGCGAGGAGTCGATGAGCCGCGCGCCGTTCGTGACGCCGAAGGCCGAGAAGCCGTTCGAGCGCGGCAACCGTCCCGCCTACGACACGACGCTGGGCTGGCGCTTCACGAATCCGAAGCTCGTCGAGCTCTTCCCGCCCGAGTCGATGGGCGAGACCGGGGAGAACGTCGCCGAGCGGTGGGGCGTGACCCGCGAGGATCAGGACGCGTTCGCGCTCGAGTCTCAGCGGCGCTGGTCTGCGGCGGACGAGGCGGGACGGTTCACCGACGAGCTCGTCCCGGTCGGCGACGTGGCGCGCGACGAGCATCCGCGGCCCGACACCACGGCCGAGAGGCTTGCAGCGTTGCAGCCCGCGTTCCGCGAGGGCGGCACGGTCACGGCCGGCAACGCGTCCGGCATCAACGACGGGGCGGCCGCCCTCGTGATCGCGTCGGAGGAGAAGGCTCGAGAGCTCGGAGTGGAGCCACTCGGCACGTTCGTCGGCAGTGCGGTCGCCGGCGTCGATCCGCGCGTGATGGGCATCGGCCCCATCCCGGCCGTGCGCAAGCTGCTCGAGCGGAGCGATGTCTCGCTCGACGCGATCGATCTCGTGGAGCTGAACGAAGCCTTCGCCTCGCAGAGCCTGGCCGTGATCCGCGACCTCGGCCTCGATCTCGCGAAGGTGAACGTCAACGGCGGCGCGATCGCGCTCGGCCATCCGCTCGGAATGAGCGGCGCGCGCCTCGTCGTCTCGCTCCTGCACGAGCTGCGCCGCCGCGGCGGGAGGTACGGCCTGGCGACCCTCTGCGTCGGCGTGGGGCAGGGCCAGGCCGCGCTGTTCGAGCGCTCGGGCTAACCGACAGGCGGGCGGATGTAGATCACGCCTTCGTGCTCGATCGGCACGAACGGCGCGCCGACGCTGAAGACGACGCCTTCCACCTGGTGGAAGAGATCGCCGCCGCCTTCGCCGACGGGGACGACGATTCCGACCTCGTCCTCCGGCGCGGCGTCGAGGCCTTCCTCGCGCAGCGCCTCCAGCAGCCGGTCCCGGTCGGGGATGCGGGCGGCCTGGACACGAACGGTGCTCGACATCTCGTCTCCTCTCATCGGCTTTTCGGATCCGAAATCTACCGCATTGGCCGGAACGACAAACGCGCTACGCGCTACTCCTCCGGCGGCCGCACGTAGACCTCGAGCCGGTTCCCGGAGGGATCGGCGAAGAAGACGGCGTAGTAGCCGGGGCCGTACGGCATGTCCTTCGGGCCGCTCAGTCCGCGCGCACCCGCCTCGCGCGCGACGGCTGCGACTCGCTCGACGTCCTCCTGGCTTGCGACCCAGAAGGCGATCCGGTTCTCGTTGGCGACGTGGCGCGGGCTCTCGGTGACACCGAAGTAGGCGGTGCCCGGCAACGGATCCGGCGTCGCCCACACCCTCCAGGTCTCGCCGTGGTAGCGCTCGGTGAAGCCGAGCGCCGGTAGCAGAGCGTCGTAGAACGGCTGCGCGGCGGCGAGGTCGGCGACGCGGAGGTCGATGTGGCCGAACGGGTTCACTTGCGCACCGAGAGCGCGGCTCCCACCGCGAGCAGCCCGATCCCGAGCACGCGGGGCCAGTGCAGCGCGATCCGTTCCGAGCCGAGCAGCCCCCAGCGGTCGATCGCGGCGCCCATCGCGAGCTGGCCGGCGATGAGGATCCCGACGGTCGCCGCGACGCCGATGCGCGGGCCGGCGTAGGTGACCGTGAAGACGATCAGCAGCCCCATCACGCCGCCGAGGAGCATCCACCAGGGCTGGTGGACGGCACGGCCGAAGCCGGCGAGGCTCTGGTGCGCGAGGACGAGGATCACGACCGCGATCCCGGCGGTCAGCACGGTGGAGAAGGCGAGCGCCTCGAGCACGCCGATGCGCTCGCCGAGCCGCGACATGAGCGCGACCTGGATCGAGCCGGCGAGGCCGGCCGCGACCGCCAGCACCGACGCCAGGACGCTCCCGGACACAGGCGAGAACGCTACAGCCCTCGTCCGTCGTCACCGTCCGACCTGCGCCAGGTACTCGTCGAGATTGCGCGGGTCGGGTGTCAACCGTGGCCGGCCCGAAGGTTCGCCGGCCACGGGCCGGTAGCCCGCAAACTCGGAGTCGAGCACGCCCTCGCCGCCGGTCAGGCCCGGAAGCCGGCGGCGCAGCTCCTGGACGTCCGATGCGGACAGCGTCGCCTCCAGCACGGAGAGCTCCCCGCGGGTCGACGGAGTCGCAGCTCCGGCGCCGAGGCGGCCGAGGGCGCCGAGCAGCGGGCCGATCGCCTCTGTCGGCACCTCGGCGGCGACGCTGAAGACCGGCTCGCACACCGCCGAGCCGCCCTGCTCGAGCGCTTGCATGAGCACGAGCGGCACGAGGCGCTTCAGGTCGCGCGCGGTCGGCATCGGACCGCGGCGCGAGGGCGGGCCGTCGGCGAGGCTGTACCCGATCTTGGTCACGGTGACCACACAGTCGGTCACCTGCCAGCCGTGGAGACCCTCGACGAGCGCGAGCCGCACGTACTCGTCCAGGTGCGCCGCGAGGGCGTCGAACGTCTTGAAGACGTAGAGCGGGGCGTCGCGCGGATCGATCCGGTCGGACACGCGCACCTCGACTCCCGAGCCCGGCGCCGCCGGCTCGATCCGCAGGCCGAGATCGGCGTGGAACGGGTTGGTGGGCGTGTTGAGGATCTCGACCGCCTCGCCTCTGCCCACCGGGCGCTCGACGCAGATCGTCGTCGTCTCGCGGAACGCGACTGCGAGGCCGTACTCGTTCGCGAGCGTCGCCTCGATCACCTCTTGCTGCACCTCGCCGTAGAGCGAGACCGAGATCTCCGCCCGTGTGTCGTCCTGCCGGACGTCGATCAGCGGGTCCTGCTCTGCCAGCTGGCCGAGCGCGACGCGCAGCCGCCCGGCGTCCGCCGGGTCGGCCGGCTCGACGACCGACTCGAACGTCGGCGGTGCGAAGTGATGCTCGACGTCGTGGCGCGGCTCTCCGAGCCAGTCGCCGATCTGGATCTCACGGAGTCCCCAGAGCCGGGCGATCTCACCCGCGCGGACCGAGTCCCGCTGCACGGCCTCGCCGTCGGCGAAGACGCGGATCGCCGTCACCTTGCCGGCGTCGAGGCGGTCGCGCACCGTCACGACTCCGGAGAAGACGCGCGTGTAGGCGATCCGGTCGCCGTCCGGGCCGCGCTCGATCTTGAAGACACGGGCCGAGAGCGGGCCGTCGCCGTCGTCAGCGCGGGCGGGCAACAGCTGTGCGATCCCGCGCATCACCTCGTCGACGCCGGCGCCGGTGAGCGCCGAGCCGAAAAAGACGGGATGCAGCTCGCCCGCTCTCGCCCGCTCGGCCAGGTCACGGTCGGCCGGCCCGAACGGGGCGAACGAGGCGGTTCGCGTACCGAGCCCGTCGGCCGAGCCCATCGGCACGACGTTCGGAGCCAGGCGCTGCTCGATCTCGTCCAGCACGCGCTCCGGGTCCGCGCCGGGCCGGTCGATCTTGTTCACGAACAGCAGCGTCGGCACGTCCAGCCGCTGCAGTGCACGCATCAGGATCCGCGTCTGCGGCTGCACGCCTTCCACCGCCGAGACCACGACGACGCAGCCGTCCAGCACGCTCAGCACCCGCTCCACCTCGGCGATGAAGTCCGGATGGCCGGGCGTGTCGACCAGGTTCACCGCCACGCCGTCGACGGGGAACGAGACGACGGCGGACTTGATCGTGATCCCGCGCTGCTGCTCGAGTGCGAGCGAGTCGGTGCGCGTCGTCCCCTTGTCGACGCTGCCGGCCGCGTCGATCACGCCGGCGGCGTACAGGAGCCGTTCGGTGAGAGTCGTCTTACCGGCGTCTACATGCGCCAGGATCCCAAGGTTGAGCGTTCTGCGAAGCACGAGTCCATCCCTTCAAGTAGGTCATTCCGGCCTCCTCGTTGGCAATGAACGTCGTGCGCACGCCGCTCCTCCTTGGTCGCTCCGACTGACGCTTGCCGGGAGAGAATAGCGCGATGCCGATCTTCCAGCCCGAGCTCGAGACGCTGCCGCGGCCGGAGCTCGAGCGGCTCCAGCGCGAGCGCCTGCGGCAGCGGTTCGGTGTCGAGCTCGAGGAGCTTCCGGAGCAGCCCTTCCGGGTCAAGGCGGAGCTGCGGGACGCGTATCCGTTCGGGCTCCTGCAGGTGCCGCTCGAGGAGTGCGTCCGGATCCACGCCTCGTCGGGCACGCGGGGGAAGGCGACGATCGTCGCGTACACGCGAGCCGATCTCGCCGCCTGGGCCGACTGCTGCGCCCGGGCGCTGGCGGCGGCGGGAGCCGGGCCGGGCACCGTCGTCCACATCGCGTACGGCTACGGCCTCTTCACCGGCGGCCTCGGCCTGCACTACGGCGCGGAGCGGCTCGGCTGCACGGTCGTCCCCGCCTCCGGCGGCAATACGCCGCGCCAGGCGCAGCTGCTCGAGGATCTCAGCGCCGAGATCCTCTGCTGCACGCCGAGCTACGCGCTCGCGATCGCCGACCACGTCTCCGATCCGGCCCGTCTCGGCCTGCGCGCCGGCGTCTTCGGCGCCGAGCCGTGGACGGAGGGGCTGCGAGAGGCGATCGAAGGCGCGCTCGAGCTGACTGCCGTCGACATCTACGGCCTGTCGGAGGTGATGGGCCCCGGCGTCTCGGCGGAGTGCGTCGAGGGGCGCGACGGCGCGCACGTCAACGAGGACCACTTCCTGGTCGAGGTCGTCGAGCCGGAGTCGGGGCAGCCGCTGCCGGACGGCGAGACCGGCGAGCTCGTCTTCACGACGCTGACCAAGGAGGCGCTGCCGCTGCTGCGCTACCGCACCGGCGACCTCGCCTCGCTCACGCGCGAGCCCTGCGCGTGCGGCCGCACGTTCGCCCGGATGTCGCGCATCGTCGGCCGAACCGACGACATGCTGATCATCCGCGGCGTCAACGTGTTCCCGAGCGAGATCGAGAGGGTGCTGCTCGCGACTCCGGAGCTCGCGCCGCACTACCAGCTCGTGGTCGAGCGGCCCGGGCACCTCGACGAGCTGACAGTTCAGGTCGAGGGGAGCGTCGACCCGGCCCGGGTGCGCGGACAGCTCCACAGCGTGCTCGGGCTCACGGCCCGGGTCGAGGTCGTCGGGCCCGGCGCGATCCCGCGGAGCGAGGGGAAGGCGTTGCGAGTTGTCGACCGGCGCGGCTAGGCAGCCGACCCGTCGCCCTGCCAGAGGCTGAACCTGTTGCCTTCGGTGTCGCGGCAGCCGGCGAACCAGCCGTGGCCGGGCACCGGCATCTTGTCCTCGGCCTCGCCGCCGAGCTCGCGCACCTTGGCGATCGAGGCGTCGATGTCCTCGGTGTCGAAGTAGACGCGGAGCGGTCCCGGCTCGTCCGACGCGACGATCGCCCCGCCCTGGTTCTCGGCGGTTTGGAACATGCGGTAGTCCATCTCGGGCGACATCGGAGGCCCGATCTCCCAGCCGAAGACACCGCTCCAGAAGCCTTGCGCGCGGTCGGCATCCGCCGCATCGATCTCGACGTGCACGAGCTTGCCTGCCATTGCTCCTCCCTCGTCGACCGGGTTATCGTCCTCTCGCCAGCGACTGGGAGGGACCGTGTACCGGATCGTCATTCTCTACGAAGAGGCGCCCGACGCCGAGGGTTATGCGGACCACGTCGACCGCTTCTGTCAAGCGCCGAACGGTGTCTTTCGCCACGGGCGTGTCACCGGGGCGGCCGTCGGTGACGCGAAGCATGCCTACTACGCCGAGTTCGAGTTCGCCGACAAGCCGGCGTTCGACGAATTCGTGCGCAGCGACCAATTCATGGGAGCGGGCCGCGACGTGATGGAGCGCGGCTGGAAGCTGTCGGGCGTCGAGTTCGTCGAGCTGGCGTAGCGATGGCCGAGGTCGAGGTCGGGCGCGACGGGGCCGTGCAGACGATCACGCTCAACCGCCCGGAGAAGCTGAACGCGTTCACGCTCGGCGTGCACGAGGGGCTGCAAGCGGCGCTCGAGGCTGCGCGGGATCCTGAGGTGCGGGCGGTCGTCATCACCGGCGCCGGCCGCGGCTTCTCGGCAGGACAGGATCTGAGCGCGTTCGGCGAGTCCGGCGATGTCGCGGCGATGCTGCGGGCGACGTACCACGTCAATGTCCTGGCGATCCGCGCGCTCGAGAAGCCGGTCATCGCCGCGGTCAACGGCGTCTGCGCCGGAGCGGGGCTGTCGCTCGCCTGCGCGTGCGACATCCGGCTGGCCTCCGACGCGGCCTTCTTCGTGCCCGGCTTCGTCGGGATCGGCCTGATTCCCGACTCCGGCGGCACGTACTTCATCCAGCGGCTGCTCGGAACGCCGCGTGCGTTCGAGTGGATGACCTCGAACCGGCGGCTGACGGCGGCGGAGGCGCACGCCTGGGGTCTCGTCTCCGAGGTCGTGGAGGCCGACTCGTTCGCCGCGCGGGTGGCCGAGCACGCAGCCGGGCTCGCTGCCGCGCCGACGCGCGCGATCGCGCTGACGAAGCGGCTCTTCGACGAGGCGGCGACCTCGACGCTCGAGGAGCAGCTCGAGCGGGAGGCCGAGGCTCAGGCGGAGGCGACGGAGACCGACGACTTCCGCGAGGGCGTCGCGGCCTTCGGCGAGAAGCGGGAGGCGCGTTTCGGCGGGAGCTGACTACCCGACGACGAGCCGCTCGATCTCGCCCTCGCCGGGGAAGCGTCCCACGGCGTGCTTCGAGAAGACGAGCTCGCCGTCGCTGATCACGTCGAACTGACCCCTGCCGCCCGGTGCTGCGCTCGCCTCGACTCCACGCTCGTTCAGCATGGCCACGAGACTCGCGGCCCGCGGCTCGTAGCCGCTTCAGGTCGGGCAGTAAAGGATCTCGACCCCCACGAAAGGAGCCTACCGAGCGCTGCGGGCGCTACGCGGCCTGCGCGATCTCGCGGAGCGCCGACTCGATTCGTGCGGCCGTCTCCGGATACTCCTGCTGCAGCCGCCGGAACTCCGTCCCGAAGAGCACGAGGATCCGTGACGGTGAGGTGGTCGTGACCGTCGCCGTGCGCCGGCCGTCTCCGAGGATCGCGAGCTCGCCGAAGAAGTCGCCGGAGCCGAGCGTCCGCACCTCGAGGCCGTTGATCGTGACGGTCGCGGTGCCCTCGCGGAGGACAAAGAACGAGTAGCCCGACGCGCCTTCCCCCGTGAGCTTGATCCCGGGGCCGACGTTTTCGAGCTCGAACCACGGCGCGACCGTCGCGCGCTCGTCCGGCTCGAGCGCGTCGAACAGCGGAATGCCGAAGAGATCGTCTGGCGTCGCGGAAGGCATCGACGCCGACCCTAACCGCGGGACCGCCGCGCTTCCAGGGCTCTTCACCGGATCGTCACCACCGGCCGTGCGATACTCGGCGGCGTGGACGAGGACGATCTCCGCAAGCTCGAGGCGGTGGGCTCGGAGCTCTCGTTCGGCGCCGGCCAGATGCTGATCGAGCGCGACACGCCGGGCACCGGCCTGTACGTCGTCGTCGAGGGCAGCATCGCGGTGGAGGCGCCCGAGGGCACGCGCGAGCTCGGCCCCGGCTCGGTGGTCGGCGAGCGGGCGCTCCTCTCGGACGACGGGACGCGCTCGGCTCGCGTCCGCGCCTTGACCCACGGCAAGGTCGTCGCGGTCCCACGCGCCGAGGTCGACCGGCTCTGCGCCGAGGATCCCGGCTTCGCCGAACGGTTGGCTCAGAGCAGCTCCTAGGCGGGAGCGGCGACAGCCTCCTCTTCGCGAGGCTCGGTCTCGACCCCGAGCACATACCGGTTCATCCACTCGATGAGCGCGTCGTTCTGGGCGCGCCGGTGGCCGATCGGGCCGAAGACGGACCCGGAGTGCGGCGTGCCCGGGAACCGGAGCATCTCCGCCGGTACCCCGTTCACGCGGAGCACGGTGAAGAACTGCTCCGTCTGCTCGGCCGGGCACCGGTTGTCGTTCTCGTGCTGCAGGAACAGCGTGGGCGTGGTGCAGCGGTTCGCGTAGGTGATGGGCGAGCAGCGCCGGTAGACGTCCTCGGACTCGTACGGTGTGCCGCCGAGCTCGCGGACGCTGAAGTCGGCCCCGACGTCGCTCGTGCCGTACATCGAGAACCAGTTGAAGACCGGGTTCTCGGGGCAGGCGGCCTTGAAGCGGTCGGTGTGCCCGATCACCCAGCCCGTGAGGTTGCCGCCGCCCGAGATGCCGCAGACGCCGAGCCGGTCCGGGTCGGCGAGACCCTCCTCGACCGCGTGGTCCACGCCGGACATCAGGTCGGCGTAGTCGAGGTTGCCCCAGTCGGCCAGGATCGCGGTGGCGAAGGCGTCGCCGTAGCCCGTCGAGCCGCGATGGTTGACGAGCAGCACGCCGTAGCCGGCGCCGGCGAACATCAGGTGGTCGAAGTTGAACTGCGCGCCCCAGGCGGCGTGGGGACCGCCGTGGATGCTGAGCACGGTCGGCAGTGCCGTCTCGGCTCCTCCGGGCTGCAGGAACCAGCCCTCGACGGGCGCTCCGTCGATGCCGGGGAAGTGCAGCGGGACGACGGTAGGGAGCGCGAGCTCCGCGAGCACGTCCTCGTTGGCCCGGGTGAGGCGGCGCTCCTCTCCCGTGTCGAGGTCGGCGAGGTAGAGGTCACCCGGCTCGGTGAATCCGAACGCCGCGAAGAGGACCTTCCGGCCCTTGGCCGAGACCGGTAGGCAGACTCGGGCGCCGCCGGCGACGACCGCGTGCGACTCGTCGCCGTCGAGCGCGACCCGCACGAGCGCCTTCTCGCCGCCGATCTGCACCGGCACGATCGCGCTGCGGTCTCCGTCGCACGGGAGCAGCTGTCCCAGCCCGATCCTCGCGGGGTTGTCGGGCTGGATGCCGCCCTCGATGTGGCCTGCGATGTCCGCGCCGCGACGGGTGCGCGTCCCGGTCGTGGGGTCGAGGACGTAGAGCGACGCCCGGGAGCCGATCACCTTGTCCTGCTCGAAGTCGACGACGTAGGCGACCCGTCCGTCGGCCAGCGGCGCGTGGGAGGCGACGAGGCCGTCGAGTGCCGTGAGGTCGGTGACCGTCCCCTCGAGGTCGACGCTCCGCAGCCGCGACCTGAGCTCGTACGAATCGGGATCGTGGGAGGCGACGTAGACGAGCGATTGCCCGTCGGCGCTCCACCGGGGCTGCGAGTTCATCAAGCGGTCCTCGGTCAGTCGACGTGGCTCGGCCGTGTCGTCGGCGACGTCGAGGACGTAGATGTCCTGCATCGCGTCCTCGAGCAGCCCCAGGCCGTCGAAGCGCCACACGGTGCGATCGACGCGATACGGGCGCTCCGGCTTGCGCTCTTCCTGCGGGCCGGCCGTGAACCCGATCTTGCTTCCGTCGGGCGACCAGACGGCGCCGCCGCCGACGCCCTGGGCGAGGTCGGTCAGCTTGCGTGGTTCCCCGCCGTCGAGCGGGAGCAGCCAGAGCTGCGGCTTCTCCGTCCGCGTCGACATGAACGCCACGCTCGACCCGTCGGGCGAGACGGCCGGCGCCGAGTTCGTCGAGTCGTTGTGCGTCAACCGCCGGACCTCGCCGCTCTCGACCTCGAGGAGATACAGGTCGCTGTGCTCGGCCTCGTCGTCGTCCTCGGTCTCTCCCGGGACGATCCGCGTCTGCGCAAAGACGACCCTGGTGCCGTCCGGTGAGAGGTCGGCCGCGACGACGAAGCGGAACCGGAACAGGTCTTCGGGAGCGATCGGGCGTGTCATTGGAGTCTCCTCGGGCTCGCGGGAAGGAACGCCGGAGTGTCGAGCGCGAGGCGTACGCTACCGCCATGTGGGACGTTCCTCGGGGCGTTCGCGAGTGATCGCATCGACGCTCTCGGCGGCCCGGAGCCAGATGGCGTTCACGCTCGGCTTCCACATCATTCTGGCGTCGTTGGGCGTGGCCCTGCCGGCGATGATGCTGATCGCCAACTACCGCGGCCTGCGCCGTGACGACCCCGACGCGTTGAGGCTGGCGCAGCGTTGGTCGAAGGCCACGGCGGTCACCTTCGCGGTCGGCGCCGTGACCGGAACCGTCCTCTCGTTCGAGTTCGGGCTGCTCTGGCCGGCGTTCACGGGGCGCTTCGGCCAGGTGTTCGGCGTGCTGTTCGCGATCGAGGGGCTCTTCTTCTTCCTCGAGGCGATCTTCATCGCGATCTACATCTTCGGCTGGAAGCGGCTCTCGCCCTGGGCCCACTTCTGGACGGGCGTGCCGGTCGTGATCGCCGGCCTCGGCGGCGCGTTCTCGGTCGTCGCGGTGAATTCGTGGATGAATCAGCCCCAGGGGTACTCGCCGGCGTCGGGCAACGTCACTTCGGTGGACGTGGCGAAGGTCATCTTCAACCCGGCGGTGCCCTACGAGGTTCCGCACATGATCCTGGCGGCGTACCTCGTCACCGGGTTCCTGGTCGCCTCGATCTACGCGGTCGGGATGCTTCGCGGCCGGCGCGATCGCATCCATCGCCTGGGACTGCTGATCCCGCTGACGGTCGCGTGCATCGCCACGCCGATCCAGTTCGCGGTGGGCGACACCGCCGCGCGTGCGATCGCCAAGAACCAGCCGGTCAAGTTCGCGGCGATGGAGTGCGTTCAGAAGACGTCCACCGACGTGACGGAGTACATCTTCGGGCGGTGCACCCCGAGCGGGGTGAAGGGAGGGATCGGGATCCCCGGCTTCGACTCGTTCCTGGTCGGCTGGAGCACGAGCACGCAGGTGACCGGGCTCGACTCCGTGCCTCCCGACGACCGCCCTCCGGCCAACACCATGCTGCACTGGTGCTTCGACGCCATGGTCGGGATCTGCACGCTGCTGATCGGCCTCGGGCTGTGGTACGGCGTCGGCTGGTGGCGCAAGCGAGACTTCCCGCAGTCGCGCTGGTTCCTCCGGGCGGTGGCCGTCTCCGGGGTCGCGTCGATCGTCGCGCTCGAGTGCGGCTGGATCGTGACCGAGGTCGGACGCCAGCCGTGGATCGTCTACAACGTCATGCGCACCGCGAACGCGGTCACGCATGCGAGTGGGATCTGGGTCACCTTCGGCCTGATCCTCGGTCTCTACGTCGGGCTCGGCGTGGCGCTGATCCTCACGCTGCGATCGATGTCGCGGCGCTGGCGTGAGGCGGACGAGCAGGCCGTGGAAGGTCCGTACGGCCCGAGCGCCGGGCCGCCGGCCGACCTCGCCCAGGGAGCGTCCTCGTGAACCGGGCCGACGCTGTCGCCGTCGTCCTCATGATCGGGATCGCGATGTACGCGGTCTTCGGCGGCGCGGACTTCGGGGCGGGCCTGTGGAGCCTGCTCGCAGGCGGCGGCGACCGGGGTCGGCGTCCGCGCGAGTTGATCGACTGGGCGATCGGACCGGTCTGGGAGGCCAACCACGTGTGGTTGATCTTCGTGCTGGTCGTGCTCTGGACAGGCTTCTCGCCGGCGTTCGAGGCGATCTTCTCCACGCTGTTCATCCCATTGAGCCTCGCCGCGCTCGGGGTCGTGTTCCGGGGAGCAGGATTCGCCTTCCAGCACAACGCGCGGCGTGCCGGCGGCCGGGTCCTCGCCGCAGCCCTGTTCGGGCTGGCCTCGCTCCTCACGCCGTTCTTCCTCGGCACGGTGGTGGGCGCGATCGCCGGAGGTCGTGTGCCCGTCGGCAACGCAACGGGCGACTTGTGGACGAGCTGGCTCAATCCGCTCTCGCTCGTCGTCGGTGCGCTCTTCGTGGCGACCGGCGCCTACCTCGCGTCCGTGTTCCTGGTCAGCGACGCCCGGCGGGCCGGCGCGCCCGACCTCGAGCGGTACTTCGCCACCCGCGCGCTCGTGACCGCAGTCGTGACCGGGGCGCTCGCAGTCGTCGGCCTCGTCTTCCTGCACCGCGATGCCCGCTACATCTTCGACCGTCTCACCGGCGAGGCCCTGCCGCTCGTGATCCTCTCGGCGGCCTGCGGGATCGGGGTGCTGGTTCTGCTGCACCGCGGTGCCCGGCGTGGAGCACGCGCACTCGCGGTCGGCGCCGTCGTCGCCGTCATCGCGGGCTGGGCAGTCGCCCAGTGGCCGTACCTCCTGCCGGAGAAGTTGACCATCGGCGACGCTGCCGCGCCCGGCGAGACCCTCGCCGGGGTGCTCGTGGTCTTCGGTGCCGCCGTCGTCGTGGTGCTGCCGGCAATCGGGCTGTTGTTCACGCTCGTTCAGCGCGAACTCGTCGAGGAGACCTCGCGGCCGACCGACGCGTCGCGCGGCTAGATGGTCTTGAACTGCTCGAACGGCTGGCGGCAGCTCTCGCAGTAGCGGAGCGAGCGGCACGGGGTCGGTCCGAAGATGTTCTCGAGGCGTGTGTCGGTCGAGCCGCAGTACGGGCAGCGGAAGACGCTCGCCTGCAGCTGCACGAGCTTCGGCGCGCTCGCTTCCCGCGGCGCCGGTGGTGCGAAGCCGGCGGCGCGCAGCTTCTCGCGCCCGGCCGGCGTGATCCGGTCGGTCGACCACGAGTCGTCGGAGATCACCTCGACCTCGGGCTCGGCGCCGAGCTCGGTGACCTTCTCCTCCAGCGCGCGCTTCATGAACTCGAGCGCGGGGCAGCCGAGAAAGGTCGGCGTGAACTCGATGCGGACGTGTCCGTTCGCGACATCGACCGAACGGATGACTCCGAGGTCGACGAGCGAGACGACGGGGATCTCCGGGTCGGGGATCTCCTCGAGCGCCTCCCAGACCTGAGCTTCGCCTACCACTGCGCACCCGCCGGCGCGGAGCGGCGCACCATCGTCATCTCGTCCCAGAGCGGAGCGAGCTCGTCGGTGTGCGTCCCGCGCTCGACCGCCGCGACCTCGTCCAGGCCGACCCGCGAGACGAGCTCACCGCGCAGCTCCGCCGGGAGGACGCCGAGTGCGTACGGCCACAGCTCCTCGACCGCCGCCCGGAAGCGCGGCTCGTCGCACAGCCGCTCGTGCCACATCTCGGCGTGCATGCGGTGGTACGCCTCCTCGCGGTCGATCTTTGCCGCGAGACCCGCGACGGCCGGGTCGGACTCGTCCTTCAGCGCCGTGATCCTGATCTCGTCGGCGACCTCGTACAGCCAGCGCCGCGCGATCGTGTGCGCCCATTCGAGCAGGTGGAGCTCGACGAGCGGCGCGCAGCGGTACTCCTCCGGCCGGCGGTCGAAGGCGAGCGCGTCGGGGTCGTCGGAGAGCAGCGAATAGACGGCGCGCGCATGGCCGATCTCGTTCTGCGCGATGGAGGAGAACGCGACGTCCTCCTCGAGCAGCGGCGCGATGCCCGTCCACTCGGAGTCGCGCCAGCCGAGGACGAGCTCGTCGTCAGCCAGGCCCAGCAGTGCCTGCTCGTTCACGTGCCTCCTTCAGGCGTGCCTTGATCGAGTAGCCGTCCACGCGGCGGTACTTGAGGTCGAACTCGTCGGCCCAGTCCTCGACGTCGCGGATCGCCTCGCGCGGAACGAGCCAGAGCGCGACCGACTCGCCGCGGCGGCCGTACTGCTCGCGTGCCCAGGCCTCCGCGAAGTCCGCGTCGGGAGCGACGACCGAGCCGGCGTGCTCGAACGCCGCGCCGCGCTTCTCCTTGCGGAAGACCTCCCAGACGGGATGCTCGTTCATGCGGCGAGGACGACGTCCCGCACCCACTGCTCCCGCTCGAGGAAGCCGCGCCGGAACGCGAGCCGCTCCTCGGTCTTCGGGCCGTGGCCGGTGACGACGTGCATCAGCTCGTCCCAGTCGGGCTCGCTGTACTCCCAGACGCCGTCGTCGCGCTTGTGCAGCTTCGGGTCCGGAACGGTCAGCCCTAGCTCCCAGATCTGCGGGACGTAGCCCTCGAGGAACTGCTGCCGCGCAGACTCGTTCGACTGCGACTTGATCCGCCAGAGGTACATCGGGTCCTCTTCCTGGGGGATCGGGTTGCCGTGGAACTGCATCAGCGGGCCCCACCAGCGGTCGAGCGCCTCCTGCACGAGCTCGAACTGTTCCGGCGTGCCGGTGACCATGGCGAGGATCACGTCGCGGCCGTGGAGGATGTGGAACGACTCCTCCCAGCAGATCTTCTTCATGATTCGCGCGTACGGCGCGTACGAGCACCTGAGCAGCGCCTTCTGGCTGATGATCGCGGCCGCGTCGACGAGCCAGGCGATCACGCCGACGTCTCCCCACGTCTTCGTCGGGTAGTGGAAGACGTTGTGGAACTTCGCCTTCCCGTCGACGAGGTCGGCGAGGCACTGCTCGCGCGGCTTGCCGAGATCCTCCACCACGCGGTAGATGAGCTGCGCGTGGCCGACCTCGTCCTGCACCTTCGCCGTCAGCGCGAGCTTGCGCTGGAGCGTCGGGGCACGGAGGATCCACTCGCGCTCGGGCAGCACGCCCATGAGCTCGGAGTTGCCGTGCATCTCGATGAACTTGATCAGCTTCTTCCGGTAGTCCTCCGGCATCCAGTCGGTCGTCTCGACCTGGCCGCCGGCCTGGACGTACTCGAGAAATGCCTGCTCATCTCCTGGAATCTCGACCGCTGCCACGCAGCACCGCCTTCCGAACGATCGTTAGCCTCTCGATTGTAGATGTCCGCACGCCGCACCGAGCTGACGCGTACCGCCGCCCGTCTGTTCGCGGAGAAGGGCTACCACGGCACGTCGATCGGCGACCTCGCCGAGGCGATGGGCGTCCAGAAGGGCTCGCTCTACGCGCACATCGAGTCGAAGGCCGACCTTCTCTGGGAAGTTGCGCGCGAGGGCTCTGCCGCGTTCCATGCCGCGCTCGATTCGGTGCCCGACGAGGGGCCGGTGGTCGAGCGGATCCGGGTCGCGCTGCGCGCGCACCTGCGAGTCGTGGCCGAGCAGCTCGACGTAGCGACGGTATTCGTGCGCGAGTGGCGGTATCTGGAGGGTGAGCGGCGGGAAGCGTTCGTCGCCGAGCGGCGGCGCTATGAAGAGCGCTTCCGCGCGCTCTTCCGCGAGGGCCGCGAGCTCGGCGAGCTGCGGACCGATCTCGACGACGCGACCGCTGCGTTGCTCGCGCTCTCGGCGGCGAACTGGGCGTACACCTGGCTGCGTCCCGGCGGCGAGACGGAGGAGCTCGCCGACCGCTTCACGTCGCTGCTGCTCGACGGCATGCGCGGCTACGCGAGCCGATGAGCATCGTCCTGATCGCGAATCCGTTCGCGACGCGTGTCACCGAGGAGGGCATCGCGGCGGTCGAAGAGGAGCTGCGACGCGTCGGTGTGGTCGAGACGCTTCGAACCGAGCGGCCCGGCCACGCCACGGAGCTCGTGACCGACGCCTGCCGCAGGCGCAGCGACGCGCTCGTCGTCTTCTCCGGTGACGGCGGTTTCAACGAGTCGTTGAACGGGCTGCACGCCGACGTGCCCATCGGCTTCGTGCCGGGAGGAGGCACGAGCGTGTTGCCGCGCGCGCTCGGTCTCCCGCCGGAGCCTGGAGCCGCCGCACTGCAGATCGCGAATGCGATCGGAGCGCGCCGCACACGGCGCATCGCGCTCGGCACGGTCAACGGCCGTCGCTTCGCCTTCGCGGCAGGTGTCGGCCTCGACGCCGAGGCGGTGCGACGGGTGGACGAGATGGGGAGGAGCTCCGACGGCCGGCGGCCCGGCGACCTGGCGTTCGCGCGCGCCGTGGTGGGCGCGATCGCGTCGAACCGGGGTCACGTCGACCCGGCGCTCGAGGTCGTCGGCCTCGGCCGGGCTGCCTTCGCCTTCATCGCGAACGGCTCGCCCTACACGTACGCGAAGGGCATCCCGCTGCCGCTCGTCCCGGACGCCGACTTCGAGCTCGGCCTCGACATCGTCGCCCCCGTCCGCATCCGCCGCCGCTCGGTCGTCTGGACTTCCTATGCGCTGCTGCGGGGCCGTCCGCGGACGGCGGAGGTTCTCGTCGGTCACGACCTCGACCGGATCGAGATCAGGTGCGACGCCCCGCTGCCGCTTCACGCCGACGGCGAAGATCTCGGGGACGTCAAGACCGCCGTCTTCGAGGCTGAGCGCGACGCGGTTGCTGTGCTCGCCTAGTCACGTGGCCCAGGGAAGCCACGGGATGTCGACGACGTCGAGCTCGCCGAAGATGCGATGTGCCTCCCGCGCGTCCTCCTCCGACCCCGTGTGCTTCGCCCGCGCCCGCAGAGTCAGCGCGGTCTCGTAGAGCATCCCGCCCTCGCGGGCGACGCGCAGGCTCTCCCCGAATTCACGTGCCGCGTTCTCCTCGTCCCCCTGAAGAAGCAGTGCCTGACCCCGAACGCGATGGAGGAGCGCCTGTACCGCCGGCGGCGCGGAGGTGCCGGTGATCGCCTCGGCGAGGTCGGCGCTCGAGAGCGCGGTTTCGGAGTCTCCGGCGAAGAGCGCCGCCTCGGCGAGCCGCGCCTGGACCTCGACCACGAAGCTGCCCGCGTCGATCTCGCGCAGCGACGCCATCGCGGCGGACAGGAGCTCGCGCGCCTCTTCCGTTCGTCCCGCGCGAGCCGCGGCACGGCCGAGATTCGCGTCGGCGACCGCGGTCATGAGGCGTGAGCCCGCCGCCTCGCAGATCGTCCTGACCTCGCGAAGCTCGGCTTCGGCCTCGTCGAGCCGACCCTGGTCGGAGAGGATCTCGGCGATGTTGTTCGCGATCGTGGCGGCGCCGACCACGTCGCCGATCCGCTCGCGAGCCGCCCGGCTGCGGTCGTAGAAGCCGAGCGCCTCGTCCCACCGTCCCTCGTAGTACGCGTCGATGCCGAGGTTGTTGAGCGCGTTCGCCTGGCCGAGCAGGTCGCCCAGCTCCTCGTAGATCGGCAGCGCGAGGTCGCGAATCTCGTGCCGTTTCGGGCTGCCGAGCGACGTGTAGGCGAGGTGGACGAGGTAGTAGGCGTGGGCCAGCTCCTCGAGCGCTCCGGCCGCGCGTGCGTCCTCGATCGCGCGCTCGGTCCACTCCACGCACTCCTCGAAGGCTCCCTGGCGGAACCGCGCCGCCGCGTATCCGAGCGAGAGCCGCAGGCGATGGCGGATCTGCGCCGAGCCCTCGAGCTCGTCGGCCCGCCGCAGCCCCCGCTCGTACCAGCGCAGCGCCTCGGCGTAGTGTCCCTCGTTCTCGCGCAGGCGGCCCTCCTTGAGGCAGAGGCCCGCGAGCGCCTCGGGGTCGAGGCGGAGCCGGGCTCTCGCCTGCCGGTAGGCGAGGCGGGCGCCTCCGTAGTCGCCGCCGAGCTCCAGCACGTCGGCCAGGGACTCCCAGGCCCGGCCGGCGTCGGCCGGCGTGAGCGACTCCACCGAGGGAGCGGCCGCGAGCGCGCGCCGGTAGAGCTCGGCCGCGTCCGCGTTCGCGAACTTCCCCCGCGCGCGTTCGGCCGCGAGCAGCGAGAAGCGCCAGGCCTCCTCGTGCCGCTCCGCCAGGGAGAAGTGCAGGGACAGCGTCGCGGCTGCTTCCTCCTGGTCGGCCGCCGTCTCGGCCGCGACCTCGGCCACGCGCGCGTGCAGTTCGCGCCGGCGCCGGAACGAGAGGCCCCCGTAGGCGGCGTCGCGGATCAGCGCATGGCGGAAGTGGAAGGTGCCGGCCGCATACGGGTCGCGCTCGACGAACTCCCCCAGGCGGTCCCACGACTCGGAGTCGAGGGCGGCGTCGGGATCGTCCTCGAGCACCCGCGCCACGAGCTCGCTCGAGAAGCTCGCACCGAGGACGGACGCCCAGCGGAGCAACGCCCTGTCCGCCGGGGCGAGGTTGTCGATCCGGCTCGTGACGACGCCCTCGACGCTTTCCGGCAGCGCCTCGAGCCCCTGCTCGGACCCGCGCGTGGCGGCGACGAGCTCCTGCACGAAGAGCGGGTTGCCTCCCGCCCGCTCGGTGATCGCGGCCAGCTCCTCGGGCGGCAGCTCTTCCGCCGCTGCGGCGAGCGCCAGCTCGTGCGCGTCGGCCTCGGGCAGCGGATCGAGCTGGAGCGACATCGCCGCAACCGGCGGCGTCCCCTCGGCCGCGACGAAGCCGCCGGCCGCAGGACGACGGGTGGCGCAGACGAGCCAGGGCTTCGTCGAGACCCGGCTGCCGAGGTGGCGGAGGAGGTCCGACGATGCCTCGTCCATCCAGTGCACGTCCTCGAAGAGGAGGAGCGTCGGCGGCTCGAGCAGCTCACCGAGCACCGTCTCGACGACGCCGTGCAGGCGGGCGCGCCGGAATGCGGGCTGGAGGTCGTCCGCCTCCTGGGTGGAGTGCACCGGCGCGTCGATCACGTCGGCGACGAGCGGCGTCCACGGCACGAGCTCTCGGTCGATCTGCTCGAGCCGGTCCGAGAGCGCGAGCGAGTTCGCCTCCGGATCCCCGTCGACCGCGACGTCGAGCAGGCCTCTCAGCAGCTTGCGGAAGGGGTGATACGGCGTCGTGGCCTCGTACTGCTCGCAGGCGGCCGAGACGAGGGTGAGGCCCTCGGCGCGGTCGCGGAGCTCCTCGACGATGCGCGACTTGCCGATGCCCGCGTCGCCGACGAGCTCGACGAAGCTGCCGAAGCCCATGCGCACCGGCACGAGCGCCGCGTCGAGCACGGGCAGCTCGCGCTGGCGGTCGACGAGCGGCAGCTTCTTCGGCGACTCGCGCTCCCGTGCGCCGGTCACGTCGCCGACCGAGACCGCGTCGACCGGCTCCGCCTTCCCTTTCAGCGTCAGCGCTCCGACCGGCTGCGCGGCGAAGAGCGTGCGCGAGCGGTCGAGGAGCTCCGGCGTCGTCCAGATCGAGCGCGCATCGGCCTTGGCCATCAGCCGTGCGGCCAGCGCGGCCGTGCCGCCGAGGATCGTGAACGCCTGGCGGTACGGCGGCCCGATGCGGCCGGCGAAGACGTTCCCGGCCGCGACTCCGATGTGCAGCGGCAGGCGGGTGCCGGCGTCGACCGCGGCGCGCACGGTGCGAAGCAGGCGCTCCTCGTCCTCGCCGGCGGTGGTCGGCACGCCGGCCACGAGGATGATCCGTCCGCCGGCGGCGTCGATGTCGCTCTCGAGGAAGCAGACGCCGTGCGCGGCGGCCGCGTCCTGCAGGGCGTCGACCACCTCCTCGACCGCGTTGGCGTCCGACGTCTCCGTGGCTCCGTCGAAGCGGACGAAGGCGACCGCGGCCCGGCGATGTTCGCTCTCGACCGGCTCCGCGACGAGATGCGCGCGCAGCTCCTCGGGGATGCAGCCGAGGACGTCCAGCTCGGCGGTGTCGGGCAGTCCGGCGATGCCGGTGAACGCGACGGGAGGTGGGGCGGTGAGTAGCGTGCCCGCGCCCTTGCGACCGCCGAGGGAGCCCGCGGCGAGTTGGGCCGCGGTCGCGTCGCTCACGGCGATCTCGCCCGCCTCGGCCGTGTCCTCCATCTCGACGGTGACGGCGGAGTCGGGGCCGGTGACGATCAGCTCGCGGTGCCGGCTGCCGACGAGGAAGAAGTCGAAGTCGCCGCTGTGCACGCCCACGTGCATCCTCAGCTCGACGGGGCCGACCGAGCTCTCGAGCGCCCCGAGCGCGGTGAGCGAGTCGCGCATCCCCCAGGACGCCGCGCAGGCCCGCGCCGCGTGGGCGTCGCCGTCGAAGAAGAGCAGGAGCGCGTCGCCGCCGAGCTTGACGAGCCCGCCGCCGAGCTCGTACGCCACCGCCAGGAGCCGCCCGAACGTGGTGCTCATGACGTCGGTCACCTCCTCCGCGCCGAGCCGTCCCTTCGGCGCGAGGCGCTCCGACATCGCGGTGAAGCCGGAGATGTCGACGAAGGCCATCGTCCCGTTCAGGGCGCGATGTCGTTCGGCGGGTGCGTCGCGCAGCCACTCGAGCGTGATGCGAGGCAGATACGGGACGACGGCGGCGCCGCCCGTCTCGGCCCGAGTCTCGTTCTCCGGCACCCCCACGTCCTCGATTGTGCCGCCATTGACAAGAAACGTGAAGGGGCGCATGCTCTCACGGGCCGGTTGGTCCCGGCCTGCGGCGAGGGGGAGGGCATGAGTAGACCCGTGAATAGACGGGCCAATCGAAGGGTGAATGTGCGCTCAGGACTCTGGGCGCTGTTGCCGATCGCAGCGGTGGTCGTATTGCTTGCGGCTTCTGCGAGCGCCTCGGCCGACCCGCCTCCGGGCACGATCGTGGTCGGTACGACCGCCGACAGCTCGGGCAGCTGCTCGCTCCGCGATGCGATCGCCTCGGCGAACAGCGGCGACGCCGAAGGCGGGTGCACGAGCGGTACGACGATCGACGTTCCTGCCGGGACCTACGACCTCAGCGCCGGCCAGCTTCGGATCTCGAGCGACGTGAACATCGTCGGCGCCGGCGCTGCGACCACGATCCTCGACGGCGTCGGGAAGGTACACGAGGTGATCGGCGGCTCCGGCACGACACGATCGAGGGCGTCACGGTCGAGAACGGGCAGACCGGGGATCCACGACGACGGCGTGGTCGAGCTCCACGACAGCGTCGTGCAGAACAACGGAGCCGTCGGGATCCAGGACGGCCACGGGCTCACGGTCTCGGGCAGCACGATCTCCGGCAACGGCCAGGGATCTTCTCGGAGTCAACCTGACGGTCGTCAACTCCACGGTCACGGGCAACAACGGCAGCGGTATCGAGGACGACTCCCCCGGTCCGGCGGCCTGCAGAACGACACGATCGCCGCCAACCCGGGTTGGGCTCGACGTCGTGGGGAGGGTTCTGCCGTCAACACGATCATCGCCCAGAACACCAGCGGCGACTGCACCAATGCGCTGCAACTGGGGCAGCGAGCAGCAACAACCTCGACAGCGACAACAGCTGTGGGTTCACGACGACTGCGACCTCACCGGGAAGAATCCCCAGCTCGGCCCGCTGCAGGACAACGGCGGTCCGACGCCGACCATGGCTCTCGCGGCCACGAGCCCGGCGGTCGACGCCGGTGACGACAGCTCTTGCCCCGCGACGGATCAGCGCGGCATCTCAAGGCCGCAGGGCCCGCACTGCGACATCGGAGCCTTCGAGCTCGTGCCGAGCGCCGGCCCTCAGATCTCCGGCAGCCTCTCGCCGAACGGTCAGAACGACGCGGACCTCACGGCGCTGGGCAACGAGGACTGGGCGGTCTGGGGCTTTGCGAGCCAGGGCACGAGCACGTCGCTCGCTCCCGACGTGCGGAAGCCGGGCGGTTCCGCGATCAGCAACCTCACCGACATCGATCCCACGCGGAGTGCCGCTCCGCGGGATCGGGCGTTCGCCGGGGAAGTGCCGTTCGGCTTCGACTGGTCGGACGGAACTGGTCCGGCCACCGCGGCAGGCGCCACCGGCGGATTGCAGCACAACGGTACGAGGGCCAGGCGACGACGAACGGCGACGGCTTCTCCTTCACGGTTCCGGCCGACACCGCCGTCCGGACGCTCACGGTATTCGCGAGCGAGCACTGGGGTACCGGGACGCTGACGGCCACCCTGTCCGACGGCAGCGCGCAGCCGTACACCGCCTCGGTCAACAGCCCGTTCGGCGACACTAGCTTCGGCGGCGGCGGTAACGAGCCGGGTGTCTTCACGATCGACTACGCGGCGGCGAGTCCCGGCCAGCACCTGACCGTCTCCTGGGTCGAGACCGGCGACAATTGCGCCGCCGATCAACCATTGCGACGACGCCGCGATCTACGCAGTCGCCCTTTCCGATCCGCTGTCGAACCTGACCGTGAACGCGACGCCGTCGAGCGCGGGCGCGGGAATCGACCAGGTTCCGATCTCGACCATTCCGAACGCCTGGCTCTCGTTCTTCGCGGGGTCGACCAACTCGACCCCGGTCGGCTCGACTCCCGTCGGCTCGACGCCGGTCGGCTCGACTCCGGTCGGTTCGACGCCGGTCGGGTCGACGCCCGTCGGTTCGACGCCCGTGGGGTCGACGCCCGTGGGTTCGACTCCGGTCGGTTCGACGCCCGTCGGCTCCACCGGCCTGTTCGACCTGCCCGTCGGCTCCACTCCCGTCGGCTCCACGGCGCTCTCTTCGGTGCTGCTCTCCCAGGTTCAGCTCCACGGCGTCACCTGGGATCAGATCCTCTGCGGCTCGCTTGCCACAAAGCCGCTGACAGCGCTCACGCTGCAGGACCTGAAGACGAACACCGAGACCTGCACCGACGGCAAGACGTCGCTGCAGCACTTCGAGGCCCTGACGATGCAGCAGGTTGACCTGACGACCACGCTGCTCAAGTCCGTCCACTGGGCGACGCTGTTGATGGGCAACACGCCTCTCTCTGCTTTGCCGGGCGGTTTCGACGCCTGGTGCGGAACGAACGGGCAGATCGCGAAGGACGGAGGAAACTGCAGCAACGCCACCGGCGCGACGACCGTGCTTCAGATGGACGTCGCCGGCCAGCTCGGCTCGGCTCCGGTCGGCTCGACGCCGGTCGGCTCGACCCCGGTGGGCTCGACTCCGGTGGGCTCGACGCCGGTCGGATCGACCGACGTCGCCGCTTCGCTGCTGGCGAACATCGCGCTCTCCGACATCGGCAACGACGACCACGACCTTTCGAGCGTCGTCGACTGCACGAAGGTCAACTGCTCCACCGGCACGCTCGGCGACGCCTATGCCGCCAGCGCGATCCTCCCGACGGCGACGTTCTCGATGCTCGCGAACGCGATGGCGGCCGACAACATCACGATCAACGACCTCGTCGTCGCGATCATCGGCGCGGCCGGCTTCCCGTGGGAGCAGCTGCCGATCCAGGGGCTGCAGCCGTATTCCGCGACCAAGTCGACGGTCCACTACACGATCGGCGCCGACGTCGACTGCACGGTCGTGTCGCAGCTCACGTTCACCGCGCACCTTCCCGCGGGCTTCTTCCCGGTCGACGGCTCTGCGCAGATCGCCTTCGGCAACGGCGCGCCTGCGAGCGCGGGCACCGCGAGCGTGCTCGGACAGGGAGCGGCGGCAGCACAGAAGCTGAATGCCTACACCTGGACGGTCGGCTGTCCTGCAGGTGGGACGGCCAACGAGGCGGCGACGTTGACCTTCGACTCCTGGGTCGGGCTGAACCTCGGCACCTTCACGACGGGCGCCACCGCCGCCGCGCCCGGCGCCGGTTCGATCTCCACGACGGGTGCGCCGGTCACCGTCCACCAGAACCCCGAGGCGGGCGACCCGACGACCGCGAGCCAGATCCAGCCGAACACCCTCGTCGTCGGTCATATCGCGTCCACCGGCGAGCAGGCTTTCTACAAGGTGAACCTCGGCAACCTGCCGCAGGGGACGCGCTTGCAGGCGTTCCTCAACGTGCCGTCGAACGCCGACCTCGATCTCACGATCAGCGCTCCGGCCGCGCCGCCGTTCTTCTCCACGCCCGTCGGCTCGACTCCGGTCGGCTCGACGCCGATCGAGGACAACGGCGTCGGCTTCGCGGGGCTCGGGCAGGGGTTGTCGCCCGACACGCTGCAGGACGTGCCTGTCGGCTCGACCCCGGTGGGCTCGACCCCGGTCGGTTCGACTCCGGTCGGCAGCACCTCGGACGCCCGCGGCGACGGCGTGAACGAGGCCGGCACGATCATCACGAGCGGCCAGGGCGGCTTCGCGACCATCGGGGTCAGCGGCTACAACGGCGCGACGAGTACCACCCCGTTCGTGCTGCGCGTGCAGGAGACGCCGCCGCCGGCACTGCCGGCTTGTCCCGCGCGGACGTTCCCCAACGGCGCTCCCTCGAGCTTCGCGCCGGGGACACTTCCGACGTCGATCGCGACCTCCAGGAAGACGCTCTTCATCGTCGACAAGCAGCGGCTCACCGCCCTCTACGGAGCCACTGCGGTCACCAACCTCCTCAACTCGCTCAACACGCTCGCCGCGCGTTCCGAGGTCGCCGGGACCGTCCTCGACGTCGACGGGAACGCGGCCGTGCGGAGCGCCTATTCCGCCTGGGACGCAACCCCCTGCAGCACGACGGCACGCAACAACGTGGTCACGGCGATCAACAACGTGGTCGCCTCGTACCGCAACACGACGGCCGGACTGCCGAACCTCCACTACATCGTTCTCGTGGGCTCCGACGAGGCGACGCCGATGGCCGACGTCCCCGATCCGGTCACGCTGTCGCCGGAAGAGAACGAGGCGGCCGACCTCGCGTTCACGACCAACGGCCTGACGAAGGGGAACGCCCTCTACGCCTCGGCGGCCCAGAACAACATCCTCACCGACGGCGCCTACGGCGCGTTCACGGCTATTCCGTGGCTCGGCAGCAACCTGCTCCTGCCGCAGATCTCCATCTCGCGCCTCGTCGAGACGCCGACGGACATCATCGGCCAGATCAACCGCTACCTCGGCAGCAACGGCCTCAGCGCGCCGCAGACCGCCGCCGGGACGCTCAATCCGACGTCGGCGCTCGTCACCGGCTACGACTTCCTCGCCGACGGGGCGAAGGCGGTTCACGACAACCTCAAGTCGAACTTCCCCGGGCTCTCGACGCTCGACTCGTTCCCGTCCGGGAACCCGGCGATCAACTTCCCCGGCCTCCCGAGCCCGTGGACCGCGAACGACGTGGTCGCGAGCGCGCTCCAGTCGAGCAACCCGCCCTCCATCATCTCGGTGGACGCGCACTACAACCAGTTCGAATTGGAGTCCGCGGCCGGCGATCTCGCGAACAGCGGCCAGGCGACCAGCACGAACCTCGCGGCCCGCATTCTCTTCACGATGGGCTGCCACGGCGGCCTCAACATCTCCGACACGCTCGGTTCGCCGACGGCGGCCCCGAACAAATACCTCGACTGGCCGGAGCTCTACGCCGAGAAGCAGGCGGCGATGTACATCGCGAACACCGGCTACGGGTACGGCGACAGCGCCTCCGTCGCGCTGTCCGAGCGGCTGCTCGCGCTGTTCGCCAAGAACCTCCATTCCGACTCCGGGTCGGTGGGCGAGGAGTGGGTGGACGCCCTCCAGCAGTACTTCGGGACCGCCGGCGCCTACGACGTCTACGACCAGAAGGTGATGGAGGAGACGACCTTCTACGGGCTGCCCTTCTGGCACTTCTCCACGCCGGGCTCGAGTCCGAGCTTCACACCGCTCACGACGAGCGCCGACCCGATCACGGGCACCCAGAGCGCGACGGTCAGCTTCCCGGCCTCGGGCGACACCACGCAGAGCCAGTTCGGCCTCTACCGGCCGATTCTGCCGATCACGAGCCAGCAGGTGACCTCCTCGCTGCCGGCCCGCGGCGTCTGGATCAAGAGTCTCAGCTCGTCCGACGCCAACACGAACGCGACCATCGGCTACCCGACGATCGACTCGACGGCGCACGAGCCGGCGCCGGCCATCTCCCCGATCTTCTTCCCGGCGAGCCCGTTCACCCTGGAGCACACGCTGGCGTTCGGGAACGAGCGCGACTACCTCAACGTCAGCGATCAGTTCCGGCCCACGGGCCCCGGAGACGCCGGCGTCCAGCGGCACTTCAACAGCGGGACCTTCGAGATCTTCTACTCGCAGAGCACCGACCAGGTGGCGCCGTTGATCCCGCAGGTGAACGTCTCCACGAGCGCGGGAGTGGCGACGATCTCCACCCGGGTGACCGACCAGTCGAGCCCCGTCGCCGAGGTGGCCGCGCTCGTCAACGACGGCCACTGGCACTACCTCCAGCTCACGCAGTCGCCCGCGGATCCGACCCTGTGGACCGGGACGATCTCGGTCTCGGAGGATCCGGAGGTGTTCGTCGAGGCGACCGACGGCGTCAATGTCTCCTACAGCGCCAACAAGGGCGAGAACTTCACCTCCGCCGACAGCGCGCCTCCTGCGGGCCCGCAGATCCTGATCGCCTCGCCCGTCGGCCCGTACGGCGCGCACGCGAACGTCATCGCCACCTACACCTGCCCAGGCGCGGTGAGCTGCGTCGGCACCGTCCCCAGCGGCTCGCCGATCGACACGAGCCCCGGCCAGCACACCTTCCTCGTCACCGCGACCGACACCGAGGGGAACGTCACGACCTTGCAGCGGACGTACTCCGTCGGCGACCTCGCGCTCAGCTTGACCATCTCGCCGTCGACGGCGCACGCCGGGGCGGCGGTGGTCGCGAAGGCGTCCCTCACGAACACGTCGAGCACGGCGCAGAGCGTGACTCTCAATGCGACCTTCGGCTTCGGCACGAAGTTCGTCGTCAACCTGCCGCCGGTGAAGTTCAATCTGGGTGCGGGGAAGACTCTCGCCGTCACGCTCCCGTTCGTCGTGCTGAAGAACACGCCGAAGGGGACGTACGCGGTCACGCTGCATGCCTCCGACGCCTCGGGGCCGGTGGCGGCGACGGCGACGCTGACGGTCAATTAACTAGGCGCCTCCGGGCGCCGCGCATAGACTCCGCGCCGTGGCCAAGGTGGCTCCGGAAGAACACGAGCTGCGGCGCGTGATCGACGAGGAGCGCGAGGTCGACGGCCTCGGCGCCGACGAGCTGCTCGCGATCTACCGCTCGCTGATCCTGTTGCGGACGTACGACGAGCGCTCGGTCGTCTTCCACCGGCAGGGACGGATCGGCACGTACGCGATCTTCTGGAACCACGAGGCGATGCAGGCGGGGTCGGTGCACGCGCTCGCCGAGGGGGACTGGATCTTCCCGAGCTACCGCGAGTCGGCGATCGGGCTGCTGCGTGGCATGCCGCCGAGCACCGTCCTCCACTGGTGGCGCGGCCATCCCGCGGGCTGGTGGAACCCGGCGGAGTACCGCGTCGCCTCGATCTGCGTCCCGATCGCGACGCACGTCCCGCATGCCGCCGGCCTAGCCTGGGGCGAGAAGCTGAAGGGCGAATCCACGGTCGCGGTCGCCTACTTCGGGGACGGCGCGACGAGCGAGGGCTCCTTCCACGAGGGCGCCAACTTCGCGGCGGTGATGCAGGCGCCGCTGATCCTCTTCTGCAACAACAACCAGTGGGCGATCTCGACGCCGCTCGAGGCGCAGACGCACGCCGAGACGCTCGCCGACAAAGCTGTCGGCTACGGGATGCCGGGCGTGCGCGTCGACGGCGGCGACGTGCTCGCGGTGTACGAGGCGACGCGCGAGGCGGTCGAGCGCGCGCGTGGAGGAGGCGGGCCGACGTTCATCGAGGCCGTCAGCTACCGCGCCGCGCCGCACGCGACCGCCGACGACCCGCGCGCGTACATCGACCTCGACCGCGTCGAGCAGGAGAAACGCAACGAGTGCGTCGGCCGCTACGAGGCCTATCTCCGGCGCCTCGGCGTGCTCGACGACGCGACGGCCGAGGAGGTCAAGAACGATGCGCTCGAGGCGATGCGGCAGGGGATCGCCGAGGCCGAGGCCGAGCCGGAGCCCGATCCCGAGCTCGTGTTCGACAACGCGTACGTGCTGCCGCCGCCGAACCTGCGCGAGGGCTGGGATGGCTGAGAAGTTCCTCGTCGAGGCGGTGAACGACGCGCTTCACGTCGAGCTCGCCCGCGACGACACCGTCATGGTGCTGGGCGAGGACGTCGGCCGCGCGGGCGGCGTCTTCCGGGCGACCGCCGGGCTGCGCGACCGCTTCGGCGAGAACCGCTGCGTCGACACGCCGCTCGCCGAGGCCGGGATCCTCGGCAGCGCGATCGGGCTCTGCATGGCCGGCTGGAAGCCGGTCTGCGAGATGCAGTACGACGCGTTCTCGTACCCGTGCCTCGACCAGCTGATCACTCATGTGGGCCGCTACCGCTGGCGCACCGGCGGGAAGATGGAGTTCCCGCTCGTCGTGCGGATGCCGTACGGCGGCGGCGTGCGCGCGCCCGAGCTGCACGACGACTCGCCGGAGGCGTACTACGTCCACACGCCGGGCGTGAAGGTCGCGATCCCGTCGACGCCGGCCGACGCGAAGGGACTGCTGGCGGCGGCGATCCGCGACCCCGATCCCGTCGTCGTGCTCGAACCGAAGGTGATCTACCGCGGCGAGAAGCAGGAGGTGCCCGAGGGCGAGCACGTCGTGGCTTTGGGTGAGGCGCGGCTCGTACGCGAGGGGGCGGACGTGACGTTTGTCGCCTACGGCGCGATGGTGCCGGTCTGCGAGCGGGCGGCGGACGCTCTCGAGGGCGAGGCCTCGGTCGAGGTGCTCGACCTCCGCTCGCTGCGGCCGCTCGACGAGGACGCGCTGCTTGCGTCCGCCTCGAAGACCGGCCGCGTCGTCGTCGTGCAGGAGGCGCCGCGCACCGCCGGCTTCGGGGCCGAGATCTCCGCCATCCTCGCCGAGAAGGCGATCCTCGACCTGCGCGGTCCGGTTCTGCGCGTCACCGGCTTCGACGTGCCGTATCCGTACTGGAAGATCGAGGACCGCTACATGCCGTCGGTCGAGCGGGTCGCCGGTGCCGCCCGGAAGCTCCTCGAGTTCTGACCGTGCCGGAAGCGCCGCCGGCAAAGCCGCCGGCGCCCGGCGGGAAAACCCCGCCGCCGAGGGCGGCGGTGGGCGCCTCCGGATCTGGCTCGAGCACGGCGAGTCGGGCTACTGGCTGCGCGACGCGGCGACCGGGGATGCGATGAAGTGGGACGACCCGCGGGTGCGGGTGGTCAAGCTCGCCGGCGCGTCGTATCGCGCGGAGGCGCTGCAGAACGAAGCGTTCGAACCCGGCCGGCGCCTTGCGCTCGTCGCGGAGCCGGAGAACGAGCACGACCCGCACGCGGTCGCCGTCTGGGACGCGGAGCGGCGCGTGCAGGCGGGCTATGTCCCGGCCGAGACCGCGCCCGGGCTGCGCGGTGACGAGCAGGCGGTCTCGCTGTGGGAGTTCCGCGGCGAGGACGGCCGGCGCCTCGGCCTGCGCATCCTGCTCGCACCCGGCGACGCCTGGATCCAGGAGCCGCGCGCGTGAGGGGCTGGTTCTCGCGCGAGTACGAGCCGGTCGAGACGGTCGAGCCGGGCGACTCCGTGACCTTCCAGGTTCCGAACGCCGGCTGGTTCTGGGACGCCGACGTCGAGCCGGAGCGTCCCGAGGCCGCCGGGCACGCGCTCTACGGCCCGGTCGAGGTTCGCGGAGCGCGCGAGGGACAGACGCTCGTCGTGGGCATCGACGAGGTCGTGCCGCGTGACTGGGGACGGACCTGGGCCGGCGGGGAGACGTTCACGTGGTCGCTCGACGGCGACTGGTGGCACCTCGGCGAACGCCGAGTCCGCGCGGCGCCGTTCCTCGGCGTGATCGGGATGCCGCCGCCCGAGCCCGGCGAGCACTCGACGATCCCGCCGCGGCGCTGGGGCGGGAACATCGACTGCAAGGAGCTCGTCGCCGGCACGACGCTCTACCTCCCGATTCCGGTCGACGGTGCGCTGTTGATGGCGGGCGACGGCCACGGTGCGCAGGGCGACGGCGAGGTCTCGGGAACCGCGATCGAGTGCCCGCTCGAGCGTGCGACGCTCACGCTCGATCTCGACGATCGCGAGCTGCGCTCGCCGATCGCCCGCACCGCTGACTCCTGGCTCGCGTTCGGCTTCGACGAGGATCTCGATACCGCCGCCGAGCAGGCGCTCGCCACGATGCTCGACGTGATGGAGCAGGAGCTCGGCGCGTCGCGGCCCGAGTGTCTCGCGCTCGCGAGCGTGGCCGTCGACCTACGCGTCACGCAGGTCGTGAACCAGGTCAAAGGCGCCCACGCGGTGCTCCGCGACGGCGTGATCAGGTAGGAATCGGCCGTGGCGTACGAGTTCAAGCTGCCCGACCTCGGCGAAGGCCTGACCGAAGGCGAGATCGCCCGCTGGCTGGTCGAGGAAGGCCAGGAGATCGTCGAGGACGCACCGCTCGTCGAGATTGCAACTGACAAGACGACGGTCGAGATCCCCTCGCCGGCGGAGGGGACCGTCTCCCGGATCCTCGTGGCGGAGGGCGAGGTCGTGCCCGTCGGCACTGTCCTCGTCGTGATCGGCGGCGACGGAGCGTCGGCACGCGCCGCACCGGCGGAGGCGCCGAAGCAGCCGCCGGCCGAGAAGGTGCGCGCGACGCCGCTCGTCAGGAAGGTCGCCCAGGAGCTCGGCGTCGACCTGGCTTCGGTGACCGGCTCGGGTCCACAGGGGCGAATCGCCGAGGAGGACGTTCGCGCCGCGGCGGTCGGCAGCGGCGCCGCTGCGCCGACCGAGGGCGAGCGCGTGCAGCTGCACGGGATCCGCCGGCAGATGTTCGAGCACCTGACGCGCGCGCACCGCGAGATCCCGGCCGTGACCTGGGTCGAGGAGTGCGACTTCTCGGACACCGACCTGAAGCGCCTCGTCCCGCTCGTCCTCCAGGCGGTCGCCGACTCCCTGCGCGAGTTCCCGGAGCTGAACGCGCGCGTCGAGGACGGCGCGCTCGTGCTGCTCGACCGCTACGACCTCGGCATCGCGGTCCAGACCGAGCACGGGCTCGTCGTCCCGGTCGTCCACGGCGCCGGCGGGCTCTCGCTCGACGAGCTCGACGCCGAGGTGCGGCGCCTCGCGGACGCGGCGAACGAGGGAACCCTCGAGCCCGAGGAGCTGCGCGGCGGCACCTTCACCGTGACGAGCGCCGGCAAGGCGGCCGGTCTGTTTGTGACCCCGCTGATCAACCATCCCGAGGTGGCGATCCTCGGCATCCACCGGATCGAGGAGCGCCCGGTGGTTCGGGACGGCGAGGTCGTCGTCCGCCGGATGGGGAACGTCTCGGTCACCTTCGACCACCGGGTGATCGACGGCAAGCGCGCCGCCGAGTTCGGTCTCGCGGTGATCGCGCGGCTCGAGCGCTAGGCGACGGCCTCGGCCGGCCCGTCGCCGAGGTGCGGCTCGAGCATCGACTCGATCCGCGGCGCGGTCGCGCGTCCGTCGATCCGCGACACCACGCGCTTCCCGACCACGAGCGCGAGCGACGGCACCTTCTCCACCCGGAACCGCTCGGCGAGGTCGGGCCGGTCCTCGACGTCGACCTTGCTCACGCGCAGCCTGCCGCGCTCCTTCCGAGCGAGGTGGGCGAGCAGGCTCTCCATCCGCCGGGCCGGGCCGGAGCGGTGGGAGGTGAAGAACACGAGCAGTGGGCGTTGGTCGGGGGTCAAGTCGCCTCCTAGCGGGATCTGGGTCGACAACGGACGAGACGCGCGCGCGGTTACGGTTCCGGCGTGGGCTCGTGGTACTGGATCGGAGTGAGCGCGGGGCTCGGCGCCGCCGTCGGCGTCCTCTTCGGCGGAGTCGCAGGCACGGGACGCGGAGGGAGGATCGCCGCCATCCTGCTGGCCGGCGCCGTGGGTGCCGGGATCGGGTTCGAGGTCGCGGGCTGGCAGTCGGGCGGCTGGGGCGACCGCGCCGGCGGAATCGCCGGAGGCGTTGCTGGAGCGCTCTGCGCGACGCAGACCGTGAGCGGCGCACTCAGACGCGGCGGCACGCGGGTCGCCACGGGGGTTCTCGTCACCGCCGGCGCCGTCGTGGTCGCTGCTCTCGCCTGGATCCCGGCCGCCGGATACCTCATCGTGCTCGTGCTGCTTGCTCTCCTGCCGCTGCTGAGGCGTGCGCGGCCGGAGCGGTACGCCGGCTTGCGGACGCTCGCGCGGGACGAGTAGCTCCCCGTGCCGAGGAAGCTCGTCCTCATCGTCGTCGATGGCCTGACGCCGGCGGCGTTCGAGCGCGCGGTCGAGAGCGGCCGTGCGCCGACTCTCGCCTTCCTCGCCGAACACGGCGACTACCGGCAGGTGACCTCGGTCTTCCCGTCCCTCACGCCGGTCTGCCTCTCCTCGATCGCCACCGGGGCCGGGCCGGGCGTGCACCACATCCCGTCGCTCGTCTGGTGGAGCCGCGACGAGCGCCGGATCGTGGAGTACGGCTCGTCGTTCGCCGCCCTCCGTGCGGCGGGCCTCTCGCAGTCGCTGCTCGACCCGATCTTCAACATGAACGCTCGCCACCTCGCGCCGGGCGCGATGACGATCTACGAGGCGCTCGAGGACGCGGGGCTCGTCGCGGCCGCCGTGAACATCACGTGCTATCGCGGCCGCCACCGTCACCTGACGACCCTTCCCGGCGTCCGTCGTGCCGCCTACGGGCCGAGCCGCTTCTTCTTCTACGGCCTGTTCGAGTCGGACCGGACCGGAGCGCCGTTCGCGGTGCGCAGTCGTCGCGCCGGCTCGGTCGACACCTACGCAGCGGCGGTCGGACGCTGGCTCGTCACGCGGGACGGCTTCGACTTCCTCGCGTACTACCTCTCCGGATACGACTTCGCCTCGCACGCGGCCGGCCCCGACGGCGAGGCGGCCGAGCGCGCGCTCGAGCAGGCCGACGCGGCGATCCGCACGCTGCTCGACTCGGCCGGTGGGCCGGACGCGTTCCTCGAGCGCTATGCCGTCGCGCTCCTCTCGGATCACGGCCAGACCTCGGTCCGGCAGGCGGCGCGCCTGCAGGAGCCGCTCTCGGATCTCGAGGGACAGGTCGTCGTCACCGCCTCGAACCGCGCCGGGCAGGTCTACCTCCTCCCCGGCGCGCGGGTCGATGCGGCGGAGCTGGCGCGGCGGCTGGACGGCTTCTCGGCGGTCGACGTCACGGTCCGTTTCGAGGGCGGCGAGGTCGTCGCCCGCCGGGACGGCGCGGACGGCCCGGCCGAGAAGCTCGAGCATCCGGACGCCGCCTGGCGCGCACGGTCGGCGCTCGCCAACCCGAACGCCGGCGAGCTGCTCGTCTCCGCGGCCGAGGGCTGGGAGCTGACCGACCTCGGCGGCCGCCATCACGCCGGCGGCGGGAGCCACGGCTCGCTCGTCGCCGGCGACTCGTTCGCCCCCGTGGTGACCATCGGCCTCGAGGCGGAGCTGCACCGGATCACGGACGTCGCTCCGGCCGTGCTCGCGCACTTCGGCGTGACGGTGCCCGAGTCGATGGAGCCGTTCGCGCGTGTCGGCTGAGGAGCGGGCTCGGATGGTCGAGCGGCAGCTCCGGCGGCGCGGGATCGAGGACGAGCGCGTGCTCGCGGCGATGGGACGCGTGCCGCGCGAGCTGTTCGTCCCGCCGGAGCAGCGGAAGGCCGCGTACGCCGATGCCGCGCTGCCGATCGGCGGCGATCAGACGATCTCCCAGCCGTACATGGTCGCGCTCATCTGCGAGCGGCTCGCGCTGCACGGCGGCGAGCGCGTGCTCGACGTCGGCTCGGGCTCGGGCTACCAGGCTGCCGTGCTCGCCGAGCTGGCCGGCGAGGTGCACACGATCGAGCGGATCCCCGAGCTCGCCGACCGTGCGCGCACCAATCTCGCCGCGGCCGGCTACGGAGACTCTGTCCACCTGCACCTCGGCGACGGCACCCACGGCCTGCCCGAGCGCGCGCCGTTCGGCGGAATCGCCGTCGCTGCCGCCGCGCTTGAGCCGCCGCCGGCGCTCTACGGCCAGCTCGAGCCGCGCGGCCGCCTCGTCGTCCCGGTCGGCGGCGCCGGCGGACAGTGGCTCGAGGTCGTGGTGCGGACGCCCGAGGGGCCGGCTGTCTCGCGCACCGTGCCCTGCCGCTTCGTTCCGCTCGTGGCCGGGCACTAGGCTGGGAGGGAATGGGGTCGAGGTCAGCCACCGAGCTGCTGCAGCTTCCGGTGCAGCTTCACGGGATCCGTCTCGGCCGGCCCGTCGATCTGCTGCTCGATCCCGTCGAGTGGCGGGTGCTCGGCTTCGTCGTACTCTGCGGCGACGAGAGCAGCCGCTTCCTCGTCTTCGCGGCCGCCGACCTGGAGGATGACGCGATCGACGTCCGGTCGGCCCTCCTGCTGCTCGAGGACGTCGAGTTCTACCGACAGCGCTCACGCTCCCTGCGCGACCTCCTGCACGAGCAACTGCACGACCTCCTCGTCGCGCCGGACGGTAGCGTCGAGGCGCTCGTCGTGGAGCGGGACGAGGGTCTCCGGGAGATTCCGCCGGCCGAGGTTTCCACGGCCTGAGCCGAAAGTAGCGCTACCCTCGCGGGCGACCGTGGGACGCCCGGCCGCCACCCTTCAGCCCCCGCGGCCGCGTCTGGTCGCGTCGCTCCTCTCCGCCCGCAACTGGCAGCAGCTCGGCAAGTTCTGCGCGGTCGGCGCGGTCGGCTATCTCATCAACCTCGCCGTCTACGACGTGCTGCTGCACGCGGGGCTCCACTATCTGCTCGCCGCGACGTGCTCGTTCCTGGTGGCTGTTACGAGCAACTACACGTGGAACCGGCTCTGGACCTTTCGCGAGCACCGCGGGCACGTGGGCGTGCAGGGGATGCGGTTCTTCGTCGTCTCGCTCGCGGCGCTCGGCGCGAACCTCGTCGTGCTCCACCTGCTGGTCGCCTACGGAGGGCTCGGACGGCTGCTCGCGCAGGCCGTCGCGATCGTCCTCGTGACGCCGCTCAACTTCGTCGGAAACAAGCTCTGGTCGTTCCGTCGCCGCAAGTAGCCTTCGCCCGGTGAGGGTTCGCCTCACCGCTGCCCTCGCCGCGCTCGCCGTCGCCGTGCTCGCTCCCTCGGCGTTCGCCGCGACGGGCACCACCTCCACCGGCCCGGCCTTCGACGGCAAGGGGCATCTCGTTCGGACGCCGCTCGTCCCGCCGCAGCCGAGCGCGGTGCCCACGCAGAAGCTCTCGCAGAAGCGAGTGCTCGAGGAGTTCGAGCGCTACCCGAAGGTCGCGGCCTGGCTCTCGCGCTATCCGCAGACCGGCCGCAGCCACGAGACGACGTACGACAAGAAGACCGGCGACTGGACCGTCAAGATCTGGTGGGGGAGCGCCGGCGAGATCGCCCAGGGCACGGTCGTCGACGCGACCGGCCAGGTGACGGACGCCTTCACGGGCCCGCAGGTCGCGTGGGGGATGGCGCGTGGCTCCCCGGGTGCATTCGGCGGCACGTCGATCAACAACCCGTGGGTCTGGGGGGCGTTCTGCCTGGTCTTCCTCGTCGGGCTCGGCGACTGGCGGCGGCCGTTCTCGCTCCGCAACCTCGACCTGCTCTTCCTGCTCTCGCCCACGGCCTCGCTCTGGTACTTCAACCACGGGCACGTCTTCGCGGCCGTGCCGCTCTTCTATCCGCTGCTCGTCTGGGTGGTGCTGCGCGGGACGTGGATCGGCGTCCGGAACCGCGGCACGCCGGGCGCGCCGCGCTGGCCGGTCTGGGTGCTGATCGGCGCCACGATCTTTCTCGCCGGCTTCCGCGTCGGGCTCAACGTCGAGCGCTCGAACGTGATCGACGTCGGCTACTCGGGCGTGATCGGCGCCCAGCGGATCGTCACGGGAACCGCGCCGTGGGGGAACTTCCCGGTCGAGACGACGGCTCCGGACGGCAAGTCGCTCAGGGCCTGTGGCACGGCGGACTCCTCGGGCGAGATCCGCAACTGGGTCCAGACGAACGGCCGCTGCGAGAGCGCGAACCCTGAAGGGGACACGTACGGCCCGGTCGCGTACGAGTCGTACATCCCCGGCTACCTGCTCCTGGGCTGGAGCGGGAAGTGGGACGACCTGCCGGCGTCGCACTTCACGGCGATCGCGTTCGACCTGCTCACCCTGGTCGGCCTGTTCCTCGTCGGGCTGCGCTTCGGCGGCCAGCGGCTCGGCGCGGTGCTCGCGTTCGCGTGGGCGGCGTACCCCTTCACCCAGTACGTCTCGAACTCGAACACGAACGACGCGATCATGCCGTGCTTCCTCGTCTGGGGCTTCTGGCTCGTCTCGAGACCGGCGGCGCGCGGTGTCTTCGCGGCCCTCGCGGGCTGGACGAAGTTCGCGTCGCTGCTCGTGGTGCCGCTGTGGCTCACGTATCCAGGCCGGAGGCCGAGCCGGCGCTTCGCGCTGGGCTTCGTCGCGGCCACGCTCGCGGCCTTCTCGATCCTGCTCCTCGCGCCCGACCCGCTCCACGAGGCGCACGTTTTCTGGACGCGAACGGTCGGCTTCCAGGTCGGGCGCGCCGCGCCCTGGTCGCTCTGGGACTGGGGCCAGTACCACGCACGCGGACTCCCCGACCTCCACGTCCTGCAGCACGTCCTGCAGGCGCTGCTCGTCGCGGGCGCCGTCGTGGTGGCCTTCTTCCCGAGCCGCAAATCGCCGCTGCAGCTCGCCGCCTTCACGGCGGTGCTCCTCGCGGGCTTCGAGCTGGTGGTGACGTACTGGCTCTACACGTACATCCCGTGGTTCTATCCCTTCGCCGCGCTCGCCCTGCTCGCGCCGGCGGTGCCGCTCCGCCGGCTCGTGACGCAGGAGTCAGGCGGGGATCCGGACGAGCTCGATCGCCTCGGCGCGTCCGGTGTCGGTGCACGTGACGAGGGCGCCCTCCAGCCGCACGTCGCCTTCGGCCGGCTCGAACCGGACGGGTAGGCGGGTCCGCATCCGCGCGATCGCGAGCTCGGACTTGACGCCGATGACCGAGTCGTGCGGGCCGGTCATTCCCGCGTCGCTGAGAGCGGCGGTGCCGCCCGGGAGGATGCGCGCGTCGTTCGTCTGGACGTGCGTGTGCGTGCCGATCACGGCGGTGACCCGGCCGTCGAGCCAGGTGGCGAGCGCGACCTTCTCGCTCGTCGCCTCGGCATGGAAGTCGACGAACACGACCGGCGCCGCTGCCCGAGCCTCCTCGACGAGCGCGTCGACCATCTCCCACGGAGAGACCGGCGTCGGCAGGAAGAGCTGGCCGAGCAGGTTGACGACGGCCACCGCCACGCCGTTCCGTGCCTCGACGACGGCGAGACCTCGGCCCGGAGCCTCCGCGCCCGAGTTCGCGGGCCGGATCACGCGCTCGCTGGCGGCGAGGTAGGAGGCGATCCCGCCGCGGCGGTAGGTGTGGTTGCCGAGCGTGACCACGTCCGCTCCCGCCGTGAGGAGCTTGTCGGCGAGCTTCGCGGTGATGCCTGCTCCGTCCGCGGCGTTCTCGCCGTTGACGATCGCGAGGTCGGCCTCGTAGCGCTCGCGCAGAGCGGGCAGGTGCTCCTCCACGGCACGACGTCCGGGGACGCCGAAGACGTCCGCGAGAAACAGGATCTTCATGGGCGGTGTTGCCTAGCCGGTCGCCAGGGCCGGAGCCGGGCGAACCTCGATCGTCACGTGGTTCCCGGCGTCGTTCGTGTAGCGCGCCAGCGCCTGCTGCTCGACGGTCGCGAGGTCGGCGACCCGGCCAAGCTTCGTCGCGCCGCTGACGACGGCGGTGCCGACCGCGAGAGCCGGGTCCGCTACGAGCTGGGTCACCGCGACGACGACGGACGGGGCGTTCTGCGGCTGGACGTCGATCTCGGAGCCGTAGGTCCTGCCCTCGACGACGAAGGGCCGGATGGCGACGACCGTCCCGTCCACGGGCGAGTAGACGTCGCTGCCGATCGGGGCTCCGACGTCGAGCGCCGACGTGCCGCCGCCGGCGAGCTGGTACCACTTCGGCGAGCCGCCGCCGCCGCCGAAGATCCCGTGGACGACGCGCTGCACGAGCCCCTCGTTCGCCTGGTGCCCGACGGGGTGGAGCGAGAGGGCGCCGTCGCCGGCGGAGTGGTAGCCGATCGCGGTCAACCGGCTCTGCGAGATCGGGAGCTGCAGGCGAACCGGGCCGCGCAGCGCGACGATCTCGGTCGTCGGCCGGTTCTGCGGGACGCTGGCGAGGTTCTGCCGCGGGACGATGGAGGAGGCCGGTGCGGTCGTGCTGCCCGCAAACGCGGTGAGGCCGAGGGCCACGAGGAAAACCGCGGAGAGTACGACGAGGAGGCCGACCAAACGCGCCCGGCGCGCATGGCGCGCCTGCCGGCGTTCGACCCGCCGCCTCCGTGTGGGGCGCGAGGACGGCATGTCGCGCGGCACCTTATCGCACTCCCGCGGTTCCTCCCAGAGGTCCAGCGCCAGATTTCCGTGAATGCCGCTTCCGATGCCCTCTCTACCATCGCTGGAATGCCGCGGCCGCCCGCGCCGGTAACGATCCAGATCCCGCGCTGGGCGCAGCTCGTGCTGCTGCCGTTGATCCTGCTGCTGTTGTGGACGGTGGCCGGAGCGGTGCGTCACGTTCTCTTTCTCTTTCTCGTGTCGCTGCTGATCGCGCTGCTCCTCAATCCGCTCGTCCGCGGGCTCGGCCGGGCGCGGGTCCCACGCGGAGCGGCGGTAGGGCTCGTCTATCTCGCCTTCGCAGCAGTCGTGGCACTGGCGATCCTCGCTCTCGCCACGGTGGTCGTACAGCAGACCCGCACGGCATCCCACCGGGTGGACAACTACTTTACGACCGCTTCCGGACACCCGGCGCGGACGGGCGCGGAGCAGGATCTCGGGCGGCTCCAGGGTTGGCTCGACGCCAACCACCTGGGCAGCATCCACGTCGAGCGCGACGGCCGAAGGTTCCTCGACCAGGTCGGGACGGAGGACGTCCAGAAGTACACGACCAGGGCCCTGCACTGGGCGGAAGGCGCCGGGCTCACCGTCGTGACGCTGCTCTTCGACGCGGTCCTGCTGGTCGTCGTCTCGATCTACATGCTGCTCGACATGCAGCGGCTGACGGAGGCCGTCGACCGGCGCTTCCCGCCGCACGGTCGCGGCGGGCTGGTCGTGCGAATGGAGCAGGCGGTCGCGAGCTACGTCAAGGGCCAGTTCCTGCTCTCGCTGATCATCGGCGTGAGCGTCGGGCTCGGGCTCTGGATTCTCGGGACGATCGGAATCGTGCCGAACGGCGGGAAGTACGCTGCCGCGTTCGGCGCGTGGGCGGCCGTGACCGAGCTCATCCCGTACATCGGGCCGTGGCTGGGGGCGATTCCGCCGGTGCTGTACGCGCTGGTCCAGGACCCGCTCTCGGCGCTCTGGGTCGCGCTTCTCTTCCTCGGCATCCAGCAGCTCGAGGGTCACATCCTCGTGCCGAGAGTGATGGGACGCACGCTGCGCCTGCACCCGCTGCTCGTGATCTTCGGCCTGCTCGCCGGCGGCGAGATCTACGGCTTCGCCGGGATCCTCGTCGCGCTGCCGCTGCTCGCCGCCGGGCGCGCCGCGTGGGAGTTCTTCTCCGAGCGCGTCAGGCTCCAGAAATGGACGGACGATGCGCCGCTCACCGAGATCGGGCTCGAGCCGGGTGAGCCGGCCGCTCCCGGGGCGCCACCGGCACCGACCGTCTGAGCAAGAGGCGGCGTACTCTTCCGGGGTGAGCTCGTTCCCGGTGACCCGGCTGCGGCGCTTCCGCCGCACGGCTTCCCTCCGCGGGCTCGTGCGCGAGACGCAGCTCTCCCTCGACCAGTTCGTGATGCCGTACTTCGTCGCGCCCGAGCCCCTCGCGAACGAGGAGCTGCCGGGCCTGGCGCGCTTCGACGTCGAAGGGCTGCTGCGCGAAGCGGACACGCTCGTGGCGGCGGGCATCCGGGCCCTGATCCTGTTCGGCGTCCCGGCGGAGAAGGACGAGGAGGCAACGGGCGCCTGGGAGGACGACGGCATCGTCCAGGAGGCGCTGCGCGCGCTGCGGCCGCGCTTCCCGGAGCTCGTCCTGCTCACCGACGTCTGTCTCTGCGAGTACACGTCGCACGGCCACTGCGGCGTGGTGGTCGACGGCGACGTCGACAACGACCGCAGCGTCGAGCTGCTGGTCCGCACCGCGGTCAGCCATGCCGAGGCCGGGGCCGACGTCGTCGCGCCGAGCGACATGATGGACGGCCGCGTCGGCGCGATCCGCGAGGCGCTCGACGATCACGGCTTCGAGACGACGCCGATCCTCGCCTACTCCGCGAAGTACGCCTCGGCGTTCTACGGGCCGTTCCGCGAGGCGGCGGACAGCACGCCCGCGTTCGGCGACCGGCGCGGCTACCAGATGGATCCGGCCAACGTCCGCGAGGCCCTGCGTGAGTGCGAGAGCGACCTCGCCGAGGGAGCCGACGCGATCATGATCAAGCCCGCGTTGCCCTACCTCGACGTGATCCGGGCGGCGCGCGAGGCATTCGAGGCGCCGCTCGCCGCGTACAACGTCTCGGGCGAGTACGCGATGGTCAAGGCGGCCGCGCGTGCCGGCTGGCTCGACGAGCGGACGGCGGCCCTCGAGTCGCTGACGGCGATCAAGCGTGCCGGGGCCGACCTGATCGTCAGTTACTGGACACGAGACCTCCCCGCGTGGCTCTGACCCAGCGTTCGGCTCTTTACCGGCGTGCGCTCGAGCTGATCCCCGGCGGCGTGAACTCGCCCGTGCGGGCGATGCGGGCCGTCGGCCTGGACGAGCCGCTGTTCGTGCGGAGCGGCGACGGCGCGTACGTCGAGACCGATGACGGCCGCAGGCTGCTCGACTGGGTCATGTCGTGGGGGCCGCTCATCCTCGGCCACGCCGATCCCGAGACGGTCGAGGCCGTCCGCGAGGCTGCTCTTCGCGGCACCACCTTCGGCGCCGCGACCGAGGCCGAGGTCGAGCTCGCCTCCGAGATCGTGGACGCGGTCCCTTCGGTCGAGAAGGTGCGGCTCGTCTCCTCGGGGACGGAGGCCGCGATGAGCGCGCTCCGGCTCGCGCGCGCGTTCACCAGGCGCGACCGGATCCTGAAGACGGCCGGCGGCTACCACGGTCACGCCGACGCGCTGCTCGCGAGCGCGGGCTCGGGCCTCGCGACACTCGGGATTCCCGCCTCGCCGGGCGTCCCCACGGGGGCTGCCGCAGACACGATCGTCGTTCCGTACAACGACCAGGACGCCGCGGCCAAGGCGGTCCTGCGTCACGGCGAGGGCCTCGCCGCGATCGTCGTCGAGCCGGTCGCGGCGAACATGGGGGTCGTCCCGCCCGAGCCGGGTTATCTCGAGACGCTCCGACGGCTGTGCGACGGCTCGGGCGCACTGCTCGTCTTCGACGAGGTGATCACCGGCTTCCGCGTTGCGCGCGGCGGGGCGCAGGAGCGGTACGGCGTCTTCCCGGATCTGACGGTGCTCGGGAAGATCGTCGGCGGCGGGCTGCCGCTCGCGGCTTTCGGCGGAAGGGCGGAGATCATGGATCTGCTCGCGCCGGCCGGCCCCGTCTATCAGGCGGGCACCCTCGCCGGAAACCCGTTGGCCACGGCGGCGGGCCTCTCGGTACTGCGCCGCCTGCGTGACCGCGCGGTCTACGACGAGCTCGAGCGGCGGGCCGCGGTGCTCGAGGAGTCTCTGGCGCCGTTCGGTCGGGTGCAGCGCGTCGGCGCCTTGCTCACGCTCTTCATGACCGACGGGCCGGTGCGGAACTTCGAGGACGCCCAGCGGTGCGACACCGAGCGCTACGGCGCACTCTTCCGGCATCTGCTCGAGCAAGGGGTCTACGTCCCGCCGTCGCAGTTCGAGGCGCTCTTCCCGTCGACGGCGCACGGCGAAGACGAGATCGAGCGGATCACGACAGCCGTGGAGAGCTGGGAATTTGGTCGCTGACGTCTGGGAGACGATGGCGGTCGGGGCGGCCGCCGAGAGCTCGCTCTGGCGCGATTGCCTGCTGCCGCAGCACGAGCGCGACCGCAGTCCGGTCTTCTCCCAGCTCGGCGAGGCGCGGTACGCGCTGGGGCTCGAGACGATCTACGAGGGCTACCTCGTCCACTACGGCCGGTCGCGTCTCTTCACCGCCGCCGACGGCGACACGGCGCTGCTGCTCGGCGACTACCTCTACGCGCACGGCGTCGCCCGCATCTCGGCGCTCCACGACGTCGCCGCTGTGGCCGACCTCGCGGAGCTGATCTCGCTCTGCAGCCAGGTACGGGCCGAGGAAGCCGATGGCGACGGTGCGCTGTGGGCGGCCACGGCCACACTGCTCGGCCGCGGCGAGCTCGAAGAGGCGCGAACGGCGCTCCGGCTCCACGGCGATCCGCAGCCCCTCGAGGCGGCGGCGCGCGCGGCAGCGGGGGACAGCGCAGTCGACGCAGCGCTCGCGGCGCACGCCCAGCGGAGGGTGAGCTAGATTCCGCTCGTGCTAGCCGGGCTGTTCCACCTGCTGTTCGCCGAAGAGACTGCCGCGCAGGAGGGGAGCAAGGTCGTCGAGATCATGCTCGGCACCGGCCTCGTGTTCGTGTGCGTGATCGCACTCGGCGAGCTGAGCCACTGGGTCGCGAAGCAGCGCCGCCGCGAGCGCTGAGCGGGCACCCACGCGATCTTGACGCCGGGAGTCGTGCTATTCATACTAGCACTACATGCTAGCGCCACCTAGACCGCCTGCGCACGACGAACTGGAGGCGCTCATCCGCGAGGCGCGGGCTCGCCGACGGAAGCGATTGCTCGGCACTGCGGCTGTCGTGGCACTCGTCGCCGGCGGAGCGGTCGCGGTGTACGCGATTGTGAGCGGCGGAAGCTCGAACGCAGCTCGGGCCGGCAGAGCCGCGACGTTGGTGGAGAGCACAAAGCGCTGCGGGATCCGGGTCGCCGGACCGCGAATCCTCGGCTCCGGCGGGAGCACCGCCTATCGCGAGCCCGTGCCCATGGCCAGGTCACGCACCCCAACGCCATCGGGAGTCAGGTTCGGTGCAGCGCATCGGCAATCTGGGTTGTCTTCTTCAACGGGGTCGCCGGGAGTCCCAGGAGGGGTACTTCGGCGTCCGCTCCGATCAAACGGTGGCCGAACTTGGCGAGCCGTCTTCACGGAGCGGTTCATTCGGCTTGAAGGCTCCGCACCGACTCGACGCCTACTTCGGGCCGTGGACGCTGCGCGGCCCACGTAGACGCGTACTTCATCGGCGAATGCCCTGCCTGTGGATGGGGAACGGTCGCGCTGTGGGTGACGAAGAACGCCGAGGCCACACGTTCCGCCGATTACGACGTTCCTGCGCTCACCGGATACGGGCCGACCCGGATCCGTGTCTCGGGTAACGCCGTCACGATCAGCGGCCGACGGGTTGAGCGAAAGGTCAACTCGCGGTCAGACGAGATCTATGGACACAAGACCGTGACGATCCGCGTCGTTTGACGATCCTCCGTCCGTAGACTCGGCGCGTGCCCGTGAAGGACCTCCGCGACTGGATCGCGCTGCTCGAGCGCGAGGGCGAGCTCGTCCGCGTCTCTGCCGAGGTGGATCCCGACCTCGAGATCACCGAGATCGTCGATCGCACCGTCAAGGACGGCGGACCGGCGCTCCTGTTCGAGCGGCCGAAGGGCTCCGAGCATCCTCTGCTGATCAACCAGTTCGGCACCGAGCGGCGGATGTGCCTCGCGTTCGGGGTCGGGCGGCTCGACGAGGTCGCGCAGCGGGTGGCCGACGTCCTCGAGATGCAGCCGCCCGACGGCCTGCTCGAGAAGGTGCGCGGCCTGCGCAGGCTCAAGTCCGTCGCCGACTCCCGGCCGAAGACGGTCGGCAAGGGCGCGTGCCAGGAGATCGTGCTGCGCGGCGGCGACGTCGACCTCGGGCTCCTGCCGGTTCAGCGCTGCTGGCCGGGCGACCCGGCGCCGTTCATCACGCTCCCGTCCGTGATCACGCACGACCCGCAGACCGGCGGCCGCAACGTCGGCATGTACCGGATGCAGGTCGTCGACCGGAACACGACCTTCATGCACTGGCAGATCCACAAGGACGGCCGCGCCGACTACCTCGCGACCGACGGCCGGATCGAGGTCGCCGTCGCGCTCGGACTCGACCCGATCACCGCGTACTCGGCGAGCGCACCGCTGCCGAAACACGTAGACGAATTCATGATGGCAGGCTTCCTGCGCGGCGAGCCGGTCGAGCTCGTCAAGGGCGTGAGCGTCGGCGTCGAGGTTCCCGCGCGGGCCGAGATCGTGCTCGAGGGCTACATCGAGCAGGACGAGGTCGGCGAGGAGGGGCCGTTCGGCGACCACACCGGGTACTACACCGCCGCCGAGCCGTTCCCGGTCTTCCACGTCACGGCCATGACGATGCGGCGCGACGCGATCTATCCGTCGATCGTGGTCGGCAAGCCGCCGCAGGAGGACGCGTGGCTCGGCAAGGCGACGGAGCGGATCTTCCTGCCGGCGGTGCGCACGACCCTGCCGGAGATCGTCGACTACGACCTCCCGGTAGCCGGCGCCTTCCACAACTGCTGCCTCGTCTCGATCCGCAAGCAGTTCCCGGGTCACGCGGCGAAGGTGATGCACGCGCTCTGGGGGCTCGGGATGCTGAGCCTCACGAAGTGCATCGTCGTCGTGGACGGGTCGGTCGACGTGCACGACTACGCCCAGGTGCTCTTCTACGCGGGCGCGAACGTCGACCCGAAGCGCGACGTGATCCTCTCCGAAGGCCCGCTCGACCATCTCGACCACGCGCCCGAGCGCCAGTTCTTCGGCGGCAAGCTCGGCATCGACGCCACCGCGAAGTGGCCGGAGGAGGGCGCGCGGCCGTGGCCCGACGAGATCGAGATGAGCCAGGAGATCAAGGAGCTCGTCACGCGCCGCTGGACCGAGTACGGGATCGGCTAGTTCTCCCTCCGCCGGACCGCCCTTTGCGATAAGACTTCGATCTGGTGGAGCCGGAGCAGCCGAGTCCCGAGACCGAGCACGAGTCGCTGCACGAGGAGGCGCATCTGCCGCCGCCGACGCTGTGGCCGATCGGCTTCGCGATCGGGATCGTCGTCCTCCTCGTCGGACTCATCATCGACCCGCTGCTGATCTCGTCGATCGGCGCCGCGATCGCCATCGTCTTCGGGATCCTCTGGGCGCGCGATGCGACCGCCGAGCTGCGCGGAGAGCCGATCGTCGTCGAGCCGGAGCGGCGCGAGCTGAAGGAGGCGGGCGACGGGATGACCGCCCCGCCGGCCGACGAGCAGGGAGTCGCGCTCGTCAATGTCGTCGGGGACGAGCCGGTGACGCGCAGCGTCTTCCTCGAGGGCGCGACGCTCGGCCTCGGCGCGGTGATCGGCGGTCTGATCACGGTGCCCGTCGCCGGCTTCGCGCTGCTGCCGTCGTTCCTCGGCCAGGAGGAGCACAAGGTCGACATGGGGCCGCTGTCGCTCTACACGCTCAACGAGTGGTTCATCGCCACCTTCATCTCCGATCCCGCCGAGGGACAGGTCAGCCGGCGGACGGCCTTCATCCGGCAGAACCCGCCGGTCGCCGACCCTGCGACGAAGCAGCAGGTGCCGAGCTTCACGATCATCTCGAATCACTGCGTCCACCTCGGCTGCCCGGTGCAGGCGAACGGGCCGACCGGTTCGATCCTCGGGAAGCCGACCCTGCACGAGCACACGCTGAACGGCCCGCTGACGCTGGAACCCGTCATTCCCGCGGGCTACGGCTGCCCGTGCCACGGCGGCCAGTACGACCCCGAGGGCAACCGGATTGCGGGCCCGCCGGTGCGCGCGCTCGACCGCTACTCGTACGAGATCTTCAACGGCCACCTGGTCATCCTCGGGCCGTACTCGGTCTCGCACGTCGTCGGCACCGGGGCGCAGGCGAAGATCTACAAGTACAAGGAAGCCGGCCCGGGTGAGCACGTGGACGGGCCCGAGCAGTGGTTCTATCCCCTCCAGCCGCCCCAGCACTGATGGCGACCACCTACAGACGGCAGACGAAGGCCGAGCTTCGCCGCCAGAAGATGGAGGAGCTCGTCGTCTATCCCTTCGACTGGCTCGAGGAGCGGTCGGGGCTGATCGGCGGCGTCCGCTACTTCCTCTTCCGCAACGTCCCGTCCGACATCAACTGGATGCAGACGCTCGGCTCGGCCGCGCTCACCGCGTTTCTCGTGCAGGCCATCACCGGCGTGATCCTCGCGATGTACTACGTGCCGTCGGCGGACACCGACCCCCACACGGGCCAGCCGGTCGCATGGGAGTCGATCGTCAACATCACCGACCACCTCACGCTGGGCTGGCTCGTGCGCGGCATGCACAAGTGGGGCGCGAGCGTCTTCATCATCCTCATGTTCCTCCATATGGGCCGCGTCTTCCTGTTCGGCGCGTACAAGTACCCGCGCGAGCTGAACTGGATCGTGGGCGTCCTGATCCTCGTGATGGGGATGATGGAGGGCTTCACCGGCTACCTCCTGCCCTGGGACCAGACCGCCTACTGGGCGAGTGTCGTCGGAATCAACCTCAACGGGACGGCCCCGTTCTTAGGACCGTGGTTAGCCCAGTTCCTGCGGGGTGGCCAGGCCGTCAGCGGTGCGACGCTGACGCGCTTCTACTCGCTGCACATGCTCGTCATCCCGGGCGGGATCATCGCCCTGATCACACTCCACCTCTACCTGGTGATCCGGCTCGGCGTCACCTCGCCGCCCTGGTCGAAGGATGCGGCGGGGATGGAGCCGGAAGAGGAAGAGGCGCCGAAGCTGCGGCCCGGCTTGACGCGTCCGGTGCCCAGGGCGGCGGGCGCGTCGCCGATGCAGGCTGAGCCGGGAGGGCGCGAGTAGTGGCCGCGATCCCGAAGGAGAAGCCGAGCCGGGTCGAGCAGGCGCGGGCGGAGTTCGCCCGCTACAAGGCGGACGTCAAGGCGCGGGGGAAGCCCTTCTACCCGTACGCGATGTTCCACGACACGATCATGAGCCTCGTCGTCGTGGTGGTGATCATCTGCCTCGCAGTGATCTGGAAGTGGACGGCCTGGCCTCCCCACCACGATCCGACGACGAAGGGCTGGCTCGGGCCGGGCGTCGATCCGCCGGCGGATCCGGGCACCCACAGCTTCGTGCCGCGGCCGGACTGGTACTTCTACTTCCTCTTCTACCTGCTCCGGATCTTCAAGTGGCCGGAGACGGTCTTCCTCGGCACGATCGGAGTGCCGACCATCGCGCTCGTGCTGCTGATCATGCTGCCGTTCCTCGACCGCCGCCGCGTGCGCCGTCCGTCGCAGCGGCCCGTGGCCATGGTCGCCGCGGTGCTGACGATCGTGTCGATGGGCGTGCTGACCTGGAAGGGCGCAACGGCGCAGGAGGCGCTCGCTTCCGAGGTCAAGCAGAACATCCCGCGCTGGATCAAGGAGGAGCGCCTGCCGAAGAGCGCGATCCCGGGGGTGAACCTCTTCGCCACCGCAGGCTGTACGGCCTGCCACACGTACGACGGCGCCGGGGGCTCGAACCTCGGTGCGCCGGACCTGACGGACATCGGCACGCGGAACCTCGGCATCCAGTTCCAGATCAGCCACCTCACCTGCCCGTCGTGCGTGAACCCGGGCTCCCCGATGCCACCGTTCAAGTCGCTTGGTCCCGAGCGTCTGAAACAGCTGGCGATCTTCCTCGAAGCGTCCAAGGGCAAGCAGTAGCGGCCTCCAAGGGCACTCACCAACAGGGACCAGCGACAATCCCCGGGAGTGCACGTCTTTCTCGGGATCACGGGCGCGTCCGGCGCGCCGTATGCGGCGCGGCTGCTCGAGGCGCTCGCCGCGGCGGACTGCGAGATCGGCGTCTGCGCGTCGCGCGCCGGGATCGAGGTGCTGGCGACCGAGCTCTTCGGCGACGCGGCGCTGCCGCGCGACGAGACGCTCGCGCGCCTGCTCGAGCACGCGGACGGCGCCGCCCGCGTCCACGACCCCGAGGACTGGAGCGCACCGTACGCCTCGGGCTCGGCCAAGGTCGACGCGTACGTGATCTGTCCCTGCTCGATGGGGACCGTCGGGACGGTGGCTTCCGGCGCGATGTCGAACCTGATCCATCGCGCTGCCTCGGTCGCGCTGAAGGAGGAGCGCCGGCTCGTGCTCATGCCGCGCGAGACGCCGCTGTCGGCGATCCATCTCCGCAACATGCTGACCCTGCGCGAGGCCGGGGCGACGATCCTCTTCCTCGCGCCCGGCTTCTACCATGGCGCCGAGACCGTGCAGAACCTCGTCGACTTCATGGTCGCGCGGGCGCTCGACCTGCTCGGGCTCGACCACGCTCTGACTCCACGGTGGGGACAGACGTGACCGCGGAGACCGGCCGGCTCCCAGCGGAGAGCGTGCGGCGGATGTTCGACCGGATCGCGCCGGTCTACGACGCGATGAACCGCGTGATGACCGTGGGCCTCGACCAGCGCTGGCGCCGGGCGACGGTGCGCGAGGCGGTTCGGCCCGGCGACTACGTGCTCGACGCGTGCTGCGGCACCGGCGACCTCTCGGTCGCCGCGGGCAAGGCGGGAGCCGCGGGCGTGGTCGGCCTCGACTTCTCCGAGCAGATGCTCGAGCGTGCCCGGCGCAAGGCGCCCGGGCTCGAGTTCGTGCAGGGCGACGTGCTCGCGCTTCCCTTCGAGGACGCGAGCTTCGAGTCGGCGGTGGTCGGCTTCGGCGTCCGCAACGTCGACGACCTCGAGGCGGCGCTCAGGGAGCTGCGCCGCGTTCTCCGCCCCGGCGGCAGGCTCGGGATCCTCGAGATCACCACGCCGCGCGGTCGGCTCGCCCCGTTCTACCGGCTCTGGTTCGACCGCATCGTGCCGCTGCTCGGCCGCGTCCTGCCCGGCGGGGACGCGTACACGTACCTGCCGGCGAGCGTGCGCCGCTTCCCCGGACCCGAGGAGCTGGCGGCGCTGCTGGGCTCGTGCGGCTTCGAGGCCGTGAGGTTCCGGCTCTTCGCCGGCGGGATCGTCGCCCTCCACGTCGGAGAGGTGGCCTCGTGACGACCTCGCTCTCGGACCTGCGGTCGGTGCCGGGGCTCGACGGCTATCTCGACGCGCTCGAGGAGCGGCTCGCGCGCAGCGTCGCCACCCACCCCGGGCTCGTCGCGGCCGTGGGGAACGAGGCGCTCGCCGCGGGCGGGAAGCGGCTGCGTCCCACGCTCGTCTTCCTCTCCGCGCCGCCGGGAGCAGAGCCGTCGCTCGCGGCCGGCGTCGCGGTCGAGCTCGTCCACATGGCGACGCTCGTCCACGACGACCTGATCGACCGCGCCCACTTCCGCCGCGGCAAGGCCGCTGCCTGGTCGATCTACGGGCCCGAGGCCGCACGCGCGACCGGCGACTACCTGTTCGCGCGCGCCTTCTCGGAGCTGAGCGCGACCGGAGATGCCGCGGCGGTCGAGATCCTCGCCGTCGCCACGCTCTGTCTCGCCCGCGGCGAGGCGCTGCAGCGGACGCAGACCCGCGACCCGTCGACGACGGTCGAGGCGTACCTCGAGCGCTGCGCGCTCAAGACGGGGAAGCTGTTCGAGGCCGCGTGCCGGCTCGGCGGCGGCTCCGGCGAGTACGGCCTCGCGCTCGGGATCGCGTTCCAGATCGCCGACGACGTCCTCGACTGCTCGGGCGCCACGATCGAGACGGGCAAGATCGCCGGCACCGACCTCCGCGACGGGACGCCGACGCTGCCGCTCCTGCTCGCCGCGCAGCGGGATGCCCTCGTGCGGGCCGCGCTCGCCGGCGGCCCTTTGGACGGTGCACTCGTACGCGTCGCCGCCACCGGGGCCCTCGACGAGTCCCGCGAAGTGGCGCTCGACTACGCTAGACAGGCCAGGGCGCGGCTCGACGGCGAGTTGCACCGAGACGAGCTCGAGGCCCTGACGCACGCAGTCGTCGACCGAGAGAGGTAGTCCACATGGCGGTTCTGGAGCTGGACACGCTCGCGCCCATCCGGGAGAAGGTGCTCGCCGGCGAGCGGCTCGACTTCGACGACGGCGTCGCCCTGATGGAGACCGACGATCTGCTCGCGCTCGGCGAGCTCGCCGACCTCGCGCGGCGGCAGCGCGTCGGCGGCGACGAGGTCTACTTCGTCCAGAACATCAACCTGTACCAGACGAACGTCTGCCGGGTGAAGTGCAAGTTCTGCGCCTTCGCGAAGACGCGCAAGCAGGAGGACGCCTTCACGCTCACGGCCGACGAGTTCGTCGAGGACGCGGTCGCGCAGCACGAGATCCACGGCTTCACCGAGATCCACACGGTCAACGGCGAGAACCCGCACGTCGAGCTCGACTACTACGCCGGGCTCCTGCGCAAGCTGAAAGAGGCGCTGCCCGACGTCCATCTCAAGTTCTACACGGCCTCCGAGATCCACCACATCTCGCGGCTGGAGGGCTGCTCGCACGAGGAGGTCCTGCTCACGCTCAAGGACGCCGGCCTCGACTCGATGCCCGGCGGCGGCGCCGAGATCTTCGCCGACCGAGTGCGCGCGCTGATCGCGCCGGGCAAGGAGCATCCCGACGAGTGGTTCGACGTCCACGACACCGCGCACAAGCTCGGGATCACGACCCAGTGCACGATGCTCTACGGCCACGTCGAGACCTACGAGGAGCGCGTCGACCACCTTCTGCGTCTGCGCGAACAGCAGGACAGGACCGGCGGCTTCCTCTCCTTCATCCCGCTCGCCTTCCATCCGGAGAACACCGTCTTCGAGCGCCGCGGCTTCCGCTTCACGACCGGCGCCGACGACCTGAAGGTGATCGCCGTCTCGCGGCTCCTGCTCGACAACGTCCCGCACGTGAAGGCCTACTGGATCATGATGGGCCTCCCGCTCGCCCAGGTTGCGCTGCACTTCGGCGCCGACGACGTCCAGGGCACGGTCGTACGGGAGAAGATCTTCCAGGCGGCGGGCGCCAGCGCCGGCACCGAGCAGAAGATCGCCGAGCTCGTGCGCGTCGTCCGGGAGGCGGGCCGCGTGCCGGTGCAACGCGACAGCCTCTACAACGAGCTGCGCCGATGGTAGACATCGCGGAGATCTCGTTCGCCCCGGACGTAGTGTGGGTCGGGGTGCTTCCCGGCATGCTCTGCCGCAGCGCCGATCAGGTGAACGCGCGCCTTGAACAGATCCGGGACAGCGGCCGCTCGTACTCGCCGGAAGTGCTCGCCGAGCGAGACGGCGTGGTGCTGTACGACCCACACGTCGACCCGCCGGCGCAGATCCCGGAGCTGCACCAGATCGCCATCGTCGAGGACAACGTCGTGGTCGAGATCCGCGACTACCCGAGCCGGGCGGCCGCCGAGAGGGCGTGGGAGGCGATGTGGTGAGCGTGAGGAGCGCAATCCTCGGCGTCGATCTTGACGCGTTCGCCGATGCGCTCGCGCCGGACGTCGTCTGGGTCGGCCTCTGGCCGGGCGAGCTCTGCCGCAACCGGGACGACGTGCTCGAGATGTTCGCGCGCATGCGCGAGCAGGAGCTGCGGCCGCGGCCGTCGATCGTCCTCGACAGGGACGACACCCTCGTGGTCGATCCCGGCCTCGACCGCCGGCATCACGTCGTCGTCCTCGCCGACGATCTCGTGTCGGAGGTTCGGGCCTATCCGGACCGGGCGTCCGCGCTCGCGGCGGTGGAAGAGAGGCCCTGGTGATCCGGCTCGGCCGCATCGCCTACGTCAACATGGCGCCCGTCTTCTACCGCGTCGAGGCCGAGCTGGAAGAGGTACAGGGGGTGCCGACGGAGCTGAACCGGATGCTCGTCGCCGGGGAGCTCGACACCGCCCCGATCTCCTCGATCGAGTACGCGCGCCACGCCGGCACGCTCCGGCTGCTGCCGCGCCTCTGCGTCGCCTCCGAGGGAGCCGTCGACTCGATCCAGCTCGTGACGCGCATCCCGCTCGAGCGGGTGCGTGTCGTCGCGGTGACGTCGGAATCGGCGACGTCTGTCGCGCTGACGAAGGTGCTGCTGCCCGAGGCCGAAGAGGCGCCGCTCGAGGCCTACGAGTCGGGCGAGGCCGAGGCCAAGCTCCTGATCGGAGACGCGGCGCTGCGCTCGGCCTTCGAGGATCCGACGCCGCACCACGACCTCGGCAGGCTCTGGCTCGAGCGGACGGGGCTGCCGATGGTGTTCGCGGTCTGGGCGTGTCCGGAGCCGCTCGCCGAGGGGCTCGCGGAGCTCGAGGACGCGCTGGTCTCGTCGGTGCGGCTCGCCCGTGCCGAGCCGGAGCAGCTCGCGTTCGAGGCCGCGGAGCGCTACGGCTATCCGGCCGGCTTCCTTGCGCGCTACTTCGAGAAGCTCCGCTACCGCTTCGGCCCGCGCGAGCGCGCCGGCCTCTACACGTTCCTCGAGCTCGCCCGCGACGCCGGCCTGCTCGAGACGGTGCCGGAGCTCCGCTTCGTCCAGACGACGGGTGCCGCCGTTGCGTGAGGTGCTCGACAAGGCGATCGAGGGCGAGCGCATCACCGACGACGAGGCGATCGAACTCCTGCGGTCGCGCGACCTCGTCGCGGTCGGGCGGGCGGCGAACGAGATCCGCAACCGGCTGCACGACCCGGAGCGCGTCACCTTCATCATCGACCGCAACCTCAACTACACGAACATCTGCGTCACCGACTGCGACTTCTGCGCCTTCTACCGCCGGCCCGGCGACCGGCGCGAGGGCTACCTCCTGCCGAAGCCCGTCATCTTCAAGAAGATCGAGGAGACGCTCGCGCTCGGCGGCACGGGCCTGCTCATGCAGGGCGGCCACCATCCCGACCTCGGCGTCGACTACTACGAGGATCTCTTCTCCTCGATCAAGGCGCGCTACCCGATCCACCTGCACGCGCTGTCGCCGTCCGAGATCGTGCACGCCGCGCGCCGCTCGAAGCTGACGGTGCCCGAGACGCTCACGCGGATGCGCGACGCGGGGCTCGACTCGATTCCGGGCGGCGGTGCCGAGATCCTCGTCGACCGTGTGCGCGACATCATCGCGCCGAAGAAGGTCGACACGAAGGAATGGCTCGGCGTGATGCGCGACGCGCACCGGCTCGGGATCTCGACCACGGCGACGATGATGTACGGCCACGTCGAGACGCTCGAGGAGCGGGTCGAGCACCTCCGCCGGATCCGCGAGTTGCAGGACGAGACCGGCGGCTTCCGTGCCTTCTTCTCCTGGACGTTCCAGGACGACGGCAACCGGCTCGTCTCGCTCGTGCCGGTCGAGGCGCGGCCCACCTCGTTCGACTACCTCCTCACGCAGGCCGTGTCGCGCATCTACCTCGACAACCTGCCGCACATCGGCTCGTCCTGGGTGACGCAGGGGAAGAAGATCGGCCAGGTCGCGCTCGGCTTCGGCGCCGACGACCTCGGCTCGGTGATGATCGAGGAGAACGTCGTCTCGGCCGCAGGCACGACGCACCGCACGAGCGCCGAGGAGCTCGTCCACCTCATCCGCTCGCTCGGCAAGACGGCCGTCCAGCGCGACACGCTGTACCGCGACGTCAAGGTCTGGAGCTAGCCGGTCAGCTGCGCGACGAACTCGTCGGCGTAGGGCCGGCCGCTCCGCTCCGCTGCGGCTCGGAAGTCCTCGACCGCGTACGGCACCTGGCGGAACTCGACGCCGACGGCACCGTCCGCGACGGTGACGAGCGCCCACTCTGCGAGGGGCGCAGGACGGGCGGGTCGGGATGGCGGTCGTACGAGACCCCGACGCTGCCGGGGTTGACGTAGAGGGCGTCGCCGAGCCTGCGCGTCCACTGCAGGTGCGTGTGCCCGCCCGCCAAGCAGCGCCGCGTCGTGGCCGAGGAACGGCTCGAGCGCCTCGCCACCGAGCTCGGGCAGCAGCACGTCGTCGTAGGAGCGTGGCGAGCCGTGGAAGAGGACGAGCGACACGCCGTCGAGCTTGCGGTGGACGACCGGCGCGAAGGAGCGGATCTGCTCGAGGTGCGCGGGACCGAGCTGCGCGAGCGTCCAGTCGCGCACCTCGAGCTGGCGCTCGGTGACCGGTTCCGGCGAGTCGTCGGCCGGAATCTCGAGCAGGAACGCGTCCGCGTTTCCGAGCACCGTCTCGCAGCCGAGGGCTGCGAGACGGTCGAGCGTCTGCGCCGGCTCCGCCCCGCCCTGCACGACGTCGCCGAGGCAGACGATCTCCTCAACGCCGAGCCGCTCGAGGTCCGCGAGTGTCGCCCGGAAGGCGACGTCGTTCCCGTGCTGGTCGGAGATGAGTGCGAGCCGCACGCTGCGAGGCTACCCTGGCACGCGGGTCGTGCTGTTGTTGCGGAGGCTTCTCATCGGCGTCGTGCTTGCGGCGGTCGGCGTGGCCGTGGTTGCCTCCGCGGCGACCGGACGCTCCGACCAGGAGTCGGTGACGAGCTCTCTCCTCGAGCCGGGCGTGACCTACACACGTGAAGTGGACTTCACGTCGCGAGGGCCGATCGTCCTCGACGTCGTCACCGCGCCGAAGCCGGACGGCAAGGTCTACTCGCTCACGCCGGCGCTCTCGAACAACACGCTGCGAGGGAGAGAGTCGCTCACGGGCCTCGAGAACCGGGCGGCCGCCGGCGCGACGACCGTGGCCATCGACGGCGACTACTTCGACAGCAGCGGCGCTCCGAGCGGCATGTTCATGCAGAACGGCGTCCTCGAGAGCGCGCCCGCCGGCGGGCGCTCGAGCCTCGGCATCGCTGCCGACGGCACGCTGAGCATCGGTCGCGTCTCGTTCGCGGGGATCTGGCAGGGGAAGGGCCTTCGCCGCGCGATGGCCCTGAACTCGCCGGCCGGGAAGGGGAAGTTCTCGCTCTACACGCCGGTGTACGGCAGCGCGACGCCGCACGAGTCGGGAGTGGTCGAGGCGGTGATCGGCACGTTTCCGGCCGCCGCGCTCGACACGCCGCTCGACGGCGCCGTGACGCAGGTGACGACGAGCGGCGGGACTCGGATTCCGTCCCACGGCGCCGTTCTCGTCGCGCGCGGTACGGAGTCGGTGGCCGAGCTCAAGGCGGAGGCGCCGGTCGGCCAGCAGGTCGAGATGCTGCTCTCGCTCTCGCCGGACTGGAGCGACCTGGCCGCCGCGATCGGCGGCGGCCCGCTGCTCGTCCAGAACGGCAAGCCGATCTTCCACGCAGGCGAGTCCTTCGGGTCCCCCCGGCTCGACAGCCGCCAGGCACGCGGCGCGATCGGCCAGCTGGCCGGCGGAGGCATCGTGCTCGTCGGCGTCGAGGGCACGAAGCCCGCCTACAGCATCGGGATGTCGAACTACGAGCTGGCCGTGGAGCTCTCCCGCCTCGGGGCGAAGACTGCGTTCGCGCTCGGCGCCGGCGCGGCCTCGGGGCTCGCGTTCGACGGCAAGCTGCTGACGCGCTCCTCGGGCGGCCACAGCCCGAAGGTGTCCGACGCGCTCGTTCTCTCGTACAGCGGCGTCTATGCGGCGCCGCCTTCGGTTCCGGTGCTCTCCCCGAACGGCGATGGCGCCGGCGACGTCGAGTCGTTCTCCTACCGCGTCGCCCGGCCCTCGCAGGTCGTCGCGTCGCTCGCGGGTCCGGGCGGCGCCAAGGTCACGCTCGCGAGCGGGGAGGTGCCGGCGGGCTTGCACGCGCTCGCCTGGAACGGCACGATCGGAGGCTCACCCGCGCCCGAGGGCACGTGGACGTTCAGCGTCACCGGGACCGACGACCGGACGATCACGACCAGCGCGCAGCGGACGTTCTCGCTCGACGACACGCTCTCGTCCCTCGCAGTCAGGACCGGCGCAAACGGGCTCCCGACGGCGACGTTCCGGCTGACGCGCCCGGCGACCGTCGTCGTGCAGGTCCAGCGTCCGAACGGCGTGCCGGTGGCGACGCTCCGCTCGGGACAGCAGCCGGCCGGCCCGGAGCAGGCGGCGTGGCGAGGACGGATCGGCGGGCGCCGGGCATCCGGCGGCCGCTACCAGGTGGCCGTGCAGGCGAAGAGCTCCGTCGGCACGAGCTCGCTCGTGGCGCCGTTCTCATTGCGCGCTCACAAGCGTCACTAGACTCGCCCGAATGCTCCTCGCGAGCGTCTCGTCGAGTCTTACCTCCGCGGTCGCGAATCACGGCGTCTACGCCGTCCTCGGCCTGCTCGCGCTCGGTGCGCTCCTGCCCGTCGGGAGCGAGCTGGTCGCGCTCGTGGGAGGCGCGGTCGCCGCCGGCGTCCTGACGGGGTCGAGCGGCGTCTCGGTGTTCGGCGCCCACGTCGGCTCGGGGGCCGGCGCCTACCTCGCGATCGTGCTCGCGGCCACCGTCGGCTACCTCCTGGGGAGCCTCGTCGGCTGGCTGATCGGACGCTGGGGAGGTCGCGAGCTTCTCGAGCGTCACGGCCGCTGGTTCCACGTGACGGCTGAGCGGCTCGACCGGGCCGATGTCTGGTTCCGGCGCTGGGGCCGGCCGGGAGTCCTGCTCGGGACGATGACACCCGTCGTCCGCTCCTTCGTCGCCATTCCGGCGGGGTTGTTCGAGATGCCACTCGCGCTGTTCCTCGGCCTGGCGCTCATCGGCTCCGCCGTCTGGTCGTTCGTCTTCGTGGGGATCGGCTACGGCCTCGGTGCGAGCTACGGCCACTTCGAGCACGACTTCCGCTACGTCGAGCTCCTGATCGTGGCAGGCATCGTCGCTCTGCTGGCGTATCTGGTCTATCGGTGGATGGCTGCGGCTAAAGTTGCCCCGCGTGCAGACGATTCCTCTCGTTGACGTCCGAGCCGAATACGAGCCGCTGATCCCTCGGCTCGAGGCCGCGTTCCGTGAGGTGCTCGACGGCAAGGGCTTCATCCGCGGCGCCAACTACTGGGCGTTCCAGGAGGAGGCCGCCGCCTATCTCGGCGTGAAGCGCACGATCGGCGTCGCGAACGGCACCGACGCGCTCGTGCTCGCCCTCGACGCGCTCGGCGTAGGGCCGGGCGACGAGGTGATCTGCCCGGCGTTCACCTTCTACGCGACCGCCGAGTCGATCGCGCGGCGCGGCGCGACGCCGGTCTTCGCCGAGATCGACCCCGCGACGCTCAACCTCGACGTCGAGGACACGGCCGCGAGGGTGACCGGGCGCACGCGCGCGATCATCCCGGTGCACCTGTTCGGGCGGATGATGGACGTCCGGCCGCTCGTCGAGCTCGGGGTGCCCGTGCTCGAGGATGCAGCCCAGGCCTTCGGCGCGCCCGAGGTCGCCCGGCACGGCGCGATCTCCACCTTCAGCTTCTATCCGACGAAGAACCTCTTCTGCCTCGGCGACGGCGGGCTCGTGGCCACGAACGACGACGACCTCGCCGAACGCGTCAAGCTCCTCTCGTTCCACGGCTCCAGGGACAAGACGGACTTCGACCTCGTCGGCTACAACTCGCGGCTCGACGAGCTGCAGGCCGCGTTCCTGCGCATCTTCCTGCCGGAGGTCGCCGCCTGGAACGAGGCGCGCCGCGCCGCGGCCGCGCGGTACGCCGAGCTCGGACTCGGCGAGCTCGTGGAGATCCCACAGGACGAGCCGGGTCACGTCTACCACCTCTTCGTCTGCCGGTCGCGTGAGCGCGACGCGATCCGGGCCGCGCTGACGGAGGCGGGCATCGCGTCGGCGACGTATTACACGACCCCGCTCCACCTGCAGCCGTCGCTGCGCTTTCTCGGCTACGGGCCGGGCTCGCTCCCGGCGACCGAGCAGGCGGGGGCGGAGAACTTCTCGCTGCCGCTCTGGCCCGGGATTCCCGCCGAGGCGCAAGAGCGGGTGGTCGACGTGGTGCGCTCGGCGGTTCCGAGCCGCGTCTGATGCGCCAGCTTCTCTCGCCGCACCGGCTCTGGCAGCTCCTCGTGGACGCGGCGATCGTCGCGCTGTCGTGGTACCTGGCGTTCCAGCTTCGCTTCGACAACGGGTTGCCGCACAAGTACCAGCAGTTGTTCGACCGGACGGTCTGGCTGGTCGTCGGGATCAAGCTCATCGTCTTCATCGCGTTCGGCTTCTACAACCGCTGGTGGCGCTACGTCTCGATCCGCGACATGTGGGCGACCGCCCGCGGCGTCGTCGTCGCCTGCCTCGTCGCAGATCTGACGGTCTATCTCGTGGAGCCGGTCCATGGTTTCCGTCTGCCGCGCTCGATCGCCGCGGTCGACCTCCTGCTGACGCTCGCGCTCGTCATGGGCTCGCGTCTCCTCGCCCGCACGGCGATGGAGCGGCCGAGCCGGTTGACCATGGTGGCGCGCGGCAAGGAGGTCGTCGTCGTCGGGGCCGGCGACGCAGGACGCGTGATCGTGCAGGAGATGCAGCGCTCGCGGATGCTCAACTACACGCCGATCGGGTTCGTCGACGACGACCCGCGCAAGCGGAACACGCGGATCATGGGCGTGCGCGTGCTCGGCACCATCGACGAGCTGCCGCGCGTGCTGCGCGAGCACCGCCCCGACGAGGTGCTGATCGCGATGCCGTCCGTCTCGGGCGATGTGCGCCGGCGGATCGTCGAGACGGCGCAGCAGCTGCGCATCGTGGTCAAGACGCTGCCGGGGCTGTACGAGCTCATCGCCGGCGACCTCGGACTGGCAGGGCAGATCCGTCCCGTCCAGGTCGAGGACGTGCTGGGCCGGGAGCAGGTCGAGGTCGACTTCCACGAGGCGGCCGCGTATCTCGAAGGCCACACGGTGCTCGTGACCGGCGCCGGCGGCTCGATCGGCTCGGAGCTCTGCCGCCAGATCGCGCGGATCCGGCCGACGCGGCTGATCCTCGTCGACAACGCCGAGGGGCCGTTGTTCGAGATCGAGCGCGAGCTCGTCGCCGAGCGCGACTTCACCGCCGCGCTGCCGAAGCTCATCGACGTCAAGGACCGGAAGGCGATGCGGCGCGAGGTGTTCGAGAAGTACCGGCCGACGGTCGTGTTCCACGCTGCCGCCTACAAGCACGTCGCGATGCTGGAGACGCATCCGCTCGAGTCGGTGCGCAACAACGTCGTCGGCACGCGGATCCTCGTCGAGCTTGCGGCGGAGTTCGGCGTCGAGCGCTTCGTCTTCGTCTCGACCGACAAGGCCGTCAACCCGAAGACGGTGATGGGCCAGTCGAAGGCGCTCTGCGAGTGGATCGTCGAGTCGTTCGGGCACCGGCGCGACGTCGCGACCCGCTTCGTCGCGGTGCGCTTCGGCAACGTCCTCAACTCGTCGGGCAGCGTGATCCCGATCTTCCGCAAGCAGATCGAGCGCGGCGGCCCGGTGACGGTGACGCATCCCGAGATGACCCGCTACTTCATGACGATCCCGGAGGCCGTCTCGCTCGTCGTCCAGGCGGGAGCGATCGGTGGCCGCGGTCAGGTGTTCGTGCTCGACATGGGCGAGCCGGTGCGGATCGTCGACCTCGCGCAGAACATGATCCGGCTCTCGGGGAAAGAGCCGCGCCTGCCGGACGACCCGACCACGGGCGCACGGGACGTCCGGATCTCGTTCGTCGGCTCGCGCCCGGGCGAGAAGATCCACGAGCAGCTCTGGAGCGACGACGACGCCGTCGGCGAGACGGCGCACCCGAAGATCATGCGGCTGAGCCGGCCGCCGGTCGATCCCAATTGGCTCGCGGACCAGCTCCTCGAGCTGGAGCGGCTCGCCGACGAGGGCGACACGCTCGAGGTCGTGGGCAAGCTCCGGAACATCGTGAGCGCGCCGCAGCGCGTCGAGCCCCCGAACCTCTCGGACACCGGCAGCTACAAGCTCGTGATCGAGTCACGGGTCGACACGAACCCCTGATCCTTCCGTGACGGTCCCCGGCCGACGGCGTCGTTAGCCTCGGCGACCTGGACGCGGAGACGATCCTCGAAGGCCTGAACCCCGAGCAGCGCGCCGCGGTGGAGACGCCGCGCGGGCCGCTGTGCATCCTCGCGGGCGCCGGCACGGGCAAGACGACCACGATCACGCGGCGGATCGCGTGGCAAGTCGCGAGCGGCGCCTTCCCGCCGGAGGAGATCGTGGCGGTGACCTTCACCGACAAGGCGGCGGGCGAGCTCCGGGCGCGCCTGGCCGCGCTCGGTGTCGACGGCGTTCGGGCCTCGACCTTCCATTCGGCGGCGCTCGCGCTCCTCCGGCACTTCGAGGGAGATCCCGGCCGGATCCTGCCGTCGAAGGCGACCCTCCTGCGGCGGATCGGCAACGGGCTGCCGGGCGCGTACCGCTTCCGTCCCGCGGGCGACCTCGCGACGGAGATCGAGTGGGCCAAGAACCGGCGACTCACTCCCGATACGTACCGCGACCGGCTGGACGACCAGGAGATGGGCGACCACGAGCCGCCGATCCCGCCTGACCTCATGCTCCGGGTGTTCCGGGAGTACGAGCGCCGGAAGGCCGCCGACGGGCTGCTCGATTTCGAGGACCTGCTCGAGCGGACGGCGTGCCTGCTCGAGAGCGACGCCGACGCGCGCTCGGCCGTACACGACCGCTGGCGCGCCTTCACCGTCGACGAGTACCAGGACGTCAACTTCCTCCAGCAGTCGCTGCTCGATCTCTGGCTCGGCGAGCGCGACGACCTCTGCGCGGTCGGCGACGACTACCAGGCGATCTACGGGTTCACGGGCGCGAGTGCCGAGTGGCTGCTGGCCCTGCCGCGGCGCTTCCCTCACGCGCACGTCGTGCGGCTCGAGCGGAACTACCGCTCGACGGCGCAGGTGATCGAGCTGGCGAATCGCCTCGTGCCGCGGCTCGGCGGCTCGGCGAAGACGCTCGCGCCGACGCTTCCGGACGGTCCGGAGCCGGTGGTCGGGCCGGGACTGAGCGTCGTCGAGCATGTGCGGCGGCTGCACGCCGACGGGCTTTCGTTGGAGCGGATGGCGGTGCTCGTGCGCACGAACGCGAGGACGGGCGAGTTCGAAGAGGCGTTCCACGAAGCCGGGATCCCCTTCCAGGGCGCCTCTCTCCTGGCGCGTGACGCGGCGCGGCAGCTGCTGAAGGGGCTGCGCGGTCGGCGCGGGCCTGCCGCCGAGGTCGTACGCGAGCTCGCGGTCGCTCAGGGGCTCCTCGCCGAGGTGCCGGAGAAGCTCGGCGAGCGCGAGCAGACCCGGCAGGCAGACCTGGCGCGGCTCGTGCGGCTCGCGGAGGACTTCGGCGGCGAGGTCGACGGCTTCGTCGAGCTGCTGCACGAGCGCTTCGGCGCGAGCGCGGGCCGCGGCGTCCACCTGCTGACGCTCCACCGGGCGAAGGGCCTCGAGTGGGACGCGGTCTTCCTGCCGCGGGTCGAGGAGGGCGAGCTGCCGGTCCGGCGCGGCGATGTGACCGAGGAGCGGCGTCTGTTCTACGTCGGGCTGACGCGGGCGAAGCGGCACCTACTCGTCACCTGGGAGGGCAAGGCGAGCCGGTTCCTCGACGAGCTCGGCGTGCGCGCCGCCGCACGGCCGTCCTCGAAGTCCGAGAAGACCACGCTGCCGCAGACGCCGGCAGTCCAGGCTCTGCGGGAGTGGCGCCTCGCGCGTGCGCGTGCGGACGAGGTTCCCGCGTACGTCGTCTTCAACGACCGGACGCTCGCGGAGCTCGTCGCAAGGACGCCGCGCACCCTGGCGGAGTTGGCGGCGGTGCCGGGCATCGGCCCGGCGAAGCTCGAGCGCTACGGGCCCGAGCTGCTCGCCCGGCTCGCAGACGTCGCCGCCTGAGCTCGTATCCTCGCCGATGAGTCCGTCAGGGCCCGTCAGTCTCTGGGGCGATACGGCCGGAGTTGGCCGCTGAGAGAAGGAGTGTTCAGATGCCGCGATACCTGATCTCGTTCGACGCCCACGCGATGGACCACATCCCCGCCGAGGAGATGCCCGCCGTGGGCGAGGCCTCGCACGACGTCGTCCGTGAGGCCATGACCGCAGGAGTGTGGGTCTTCGGCGGCGGGCTGGAGCACCAGCAGGCGAGCATCGTGGCCACCGACGGCACGGTCACCGACGGGCAGTATCCGGAAGCCGTCGGCGGGTTCTGCATCGTCGACGTCGGCTCGCGGGAGGAGGCGCTGGAGTGGGCTGCCAAGAGCGCGGTCGCCTGCCGCTGCGCGCAGGAGGTTCGCGAGTTCATGCCCGACTCAGCGGTCGGCAACTAGGAGAGGCTCGGGCTGGGCTAAGTTCCGTCCAGGCCCAGCATCCGCGACCAAAGGGAGACCATGACGACACTCGAGAACCGTCCGAACACCGCACTGCTCGTGATCGACGTGCAGAACGGCGTCGTGGGCGAGGCCTACGAGCGCGACACCGTCGTCGCGAACGTCGGCACCGTGGTCGAGAAGGCACGGCGCCGAGGTCCCGGTCGTCTGGGTCCAGCACTCGAGCGACGAGCTTGGCGAGGGAAGCGAGCAATGGCAGATCGTCCCGGAGCTGAGCCCGACGAGGCCGAGCCGCTGGTCGGGAAGCGGTACCGCGACTCGTTCGAGGAGACCGACGCTCGAGTCCGTCCTCGCCGACCTCGCCGTCGGCCGTCTCGTCGTCGTCGGCGCGCAGACGGACGAGTGTATGCGCTCGACGCTGCACGGCGCGCTCGTCCGCGGCTACGACGCGACCCTCGTCAGCGACGCGCACACGACCGAGGATCTCTCGCCGTGGGGCGCGCCGCCGCCGGAGCTCGTCATCGCGCACACGAACCTCTACTGGGCAACCACGAGGCCCCCGGACGGACGGCCGGCACGGTCGAGACCGAGGACGTCGACTTCGCAGCGTCCTGAGCGAGCGAAGGTGGCGGGACACTCGCCTGGGGCCAGTGTTCGGGGATGCCCCCGACGCAGCAGAGTGCTGGTTGGTGCCGGGTATTCGGTCTAGAGCCTGCCGAGGAGGTCGCGGAGCGCGTCGGTGTAGGCGTCGAGCGCGGCGCGGCCTTGGGCGTGAGCGCGATCGAGGTGGAGATGCTCTGCCGTTGCCGGTCGTCTCGCTCTTGAGGTAGCCGGCGTCCTCGAGCTTGCGCAGGTGGGTGATCAGGTTGCCGGGGGTCAGGTCGAGCATGTCCTGCAGGCGGGTGAAGGACAGGCTGCTCCGTCGGGGAGCGCGGCCAGCGTCGCGACGATCCGCAGCCGCGCTGGGGCGTGGATCACCGGGTCGAGCGAGTCGGCCGTCATGCCCGCAGTGAGACACGGCGATGCCGCAAGGCGTCGGCTGCGGCGTAGCCGACCATCGCGATGAACAGGCCGATCCCGGCTGCCAGCCACGCTCCGCTCGGCCCCACGAACGCGGCCACAACGCCGGTGATCACGACCGCGAGCGCGGCCCCGAACTGCGGCCAGTCGGCCTTGCTGGCGGCGATCCCCAGCACGGTCGTGCCGACGATGATCAGCGGCGCCGCCGCCGGGATCACCCCATAGACGATCGCGTCGCTGGCGCCATAGTGCTTCATCGCGCCCTGCAGCACGGGGCTGCCGAGCACGAACGACACCAGGATCGCGACCCCCTCGACCTGCTGCTGTCTCACCGACGGCCCGCTGACGCCGGCGGTCGCGCGCCGGTAGACCTTCACCGACGCGGCGATCGCGACTGCCACCGCCGCGTACACCAGCCCGACCACGCCGAGGCTCGGTCCCTGTATATGGATGCTGGCCACGAGTCGAGAGCCACAGCGCGCCATAGGCGACGAGGATCACGGCGCCCATGACCGCGGTGATCCACGAGCGGGCTGAGATTGAACTGCCGCCGCGCCTCCCGCTCGGTCTGCGCGAGCAGCCGCGCCGCCTCGCGCGGATCGAGCTCGTCGCCGTCGTCGGCCTTCGTGGTCTGATCGATGTCGTGCGTTCCCTGCATGGTGCTCTCCCTCCGATCGCTTTGTAGCGCAAAGTTAATACACTTTGCCGGACAAAGTCAAGGGTTCCAGCCCGAGAGACTCGCCTGGGCTAGCGTTCTCTCGCCTGACCGGCGCGGCCGGACTTTGCCGGCGGCGAGACTCCGTCAGGCGTCCAGGGCGGACAGCAGGAACCGCAGCATCTCGGCCGGGTCTCGGCGCACCCGTGTCGATGCCGCCTCGTCGCGCTTCGTCAGCTCCAGGGCGCGCGGGTCGGTGAGCGGCTTGAGCCGGCCGTCGCGGATCAGCTCCTCGTCCACGCCGCCGAGCCGGCCGCCGTACGTCGTGTAGACCGGCACACCGAGCGCGGCCGCTTCGCGGTTCATCGTCCCGCCCGCCGAGACGACGAGGTCGGCGAGCGCGATCAGGCTCTGCGCGTCGACGGCTCCCTCCGGGAGGATCACCGACGGCAGCGCGAGGCCGCGAACGTACTCGCGCTGCTCCTCGGTGCGCGGCAGGACGAACGCGTGCACGTCCTCGGCCCGGCCGAGGTGCTCGAGCGTCTGCGGGAAGAGCGGGTTCGAGTGCCGGTGGTAGAGCGACACGTCGGGCGGCGGCCGCAGGACGACGAGCACCCGCGCGGGGTCGACGCCGAACCGCTCGAGCAGCGACCGGTCGGGCACGAAGTCGGAGAGGTAGTACTCCTCCTTCAGCCCCGGGTACTGGACGAGCTTCGGCGGGTGCACGCCGTACGGCTCGAGCCGCTCGGGCGGGATCGCGTCCGGCACGACGACGCGGGTGGCGGCGCGGCAGCCGAGCTGGTGCTGCAGCGTCGCGAACTCGTAGTCGAAGGTCGTCGAGCTCGGGATCCCGAGCCGGCGCGCGGAGATCGTCAACTCGTGCGAGCCGTGCGCGAGAGCGACGTCGAAGTCGCGGCCGCGCGCCCACTTGCGGAGCGCGCCGAGGCGGTGGGTCATCTGCCGCGCCTTCTGGAGCCGCGACCGGCCCGCGTGGCGTCCGACGATCTCGTCCGCCTCGAGCCCGTGCAGCTCGAGCAGCTGCAGCGTCTGCGCGTAGTCGCGGGCGGTGATCTCCACTTCGTCGCCGCGGTTGCGCATGATCTCGACCAGTGGCCGGAAGACGAGGACGTGCGCCGGCGCCGTGATGTCGATCCAGACCCTCACGCCGCGAGCGCCTCCATCCGCGCCGACTCGAGCCGCGGCGGTTCCTGCTCGACGTGCCGCTCGTACCAGAGCGTGAACGCGAGCAGCCCCCACAGCTGGCGGCTCCAATCCTCCCGCCCGGCGACGTGCTCGTGGAGCAGGCGTGTAACCGGCTGCGCGTTGAAGAAGCCCTGGCGTCGCAGGTTCTCCGGCGACAGCGTCTCCCGCGCGAACGGCTCGAGCTCGCCGCGCAGCCAGGCCGCGGCCGGAATCGAGAAGCCGCGCTTGCGGCCGTGCACGACCTCCGCCGGCACGAGCGGCTCCACGGCCTTCCGCAGCAGCACCTTCTTCGCAAGGCCACGGACCTTCAGCCGCGTCGGCAGCGCGAACGCGAGGTTCGTGACGAGCGGGTCGAGGAACGGGACGCGCGCCTCGAGCGAATGCGCCATCGAAGCGCGGTCGGTCTTCACGAGGAGGTCGTCGACGAGATAGACGCCGAAGTCGACGTCCTGCAGCCGCGCGAGCTGCGGCGCCCCGATCGTTTCGGAATACCGCGCCCGGTAGACGTCCAGCGGATCGAGCGCGGCGCGGCGGCCCGTCAGCTCGGCGCGTGCGTCGGTCGAGAAGATCTCCTTCCAGCCGTGATGCCGCTCGAGCGGCGGCAGATGCGCGGCGCGCACGAACCGCTTTGCCTTGTAGTCCAGGCTGGCCTTCCGGGTGGAGGCCGGGAGCGCCTCGACGAGCGGGCGCGCAGCCCGCGCGAGCGGCGCCAGGTGGTCGGCCCAGAGATCCGCCGTATACGTGTAGTAGCCGCCGAAGAGCTCGTCCCCGCCCTCGCCCGAGAGCGCGACCTTGACGTGCTCTGCCGCGAGCTGGGAGACGAGATAGGTGGGCAAGGCCGAAGAGTCCGCGAACGGCTCGTCGAACGCCTCCGCGAGCGCGCGCAGGAGCAGCTCCGGCTCGGGCCGCACCAGCAGCTCGTGGTGCTCGGTCCCGTACCGCTCCGCGACCAGCCTCGCGTCGGCGCGCTCGTCGAAGCTGCGCTCGGCGAAACCGATCGTGAACGTATGCACCGGCTCCGGCGTCACCTCGGCCGCAAGCGCGGCGAGAGCCGCCGAGTCGACACCGCCCGAGAGGAGGACGCCGACGGGCACGTCGGAGAGGAGATGCGCCCGCACCGAGTCGCGCATCCGCGCCCGCAGCTCCTCCACGAGCTCCGCCTCGTCGCCGTCGCGCAGCTCGCCCTCGGCGGCCGGGCCGGGTCGCGCATACCGCTCGAGCGAGATCTCGCCGTTCTCCCAGACGAGGACGTGCCCGGCGGGCAGCTTCCGCACGTCGCGGAAGATGGAGTACGGCGCCGGGATCGAGTTGAAGGCGAGGAACGCCTCGAGCGCGTCGGGGTCGATCTCGCCGCGCGGGAGCGCGCGCAGCTCGGACGCGAAGCGCAGCTCCGCGCCGACGTGCCGGTAGTAGAGCGGCTTGATCCCGTAGGGGTCGCGCGCGAGCACGAGGCGGCGGCGCGGCGCATCCCAGATCGCGGCCGCGAACATCCCGCGCAGCCGCTCTGCGAAACCGGTCCCGTGCTGCTCGTACAGGTGGACGAGCGCCTCGGTGTCGCAGCGCGTCCGCAGCTCGTGGCCCGCGCGCTCGAGCTCGCGCCGGAGCTCGGGGTAGTTGTAGATCTCGCCGTTCTGGACGACCACGCAGCTGCCGTCCTCGTTCGCGATCGGCTGGTCTCCGTGCTCGAGATCGATGATCGAGAGGCGGCGAGCAGCGAGCGCGACGCCGCGGTCGACGTGCTCGCCGGCGCTGTCGGGGCCGCGGTGGACGAGGAGGTCGCTCATCCGGCGCAGCGTCTCGACGTCCGCGGCGCCGTGGGCAGTCGCGATCCCGCAGATCCCGCACACGGGACTACCTTAGGCGCGGCGGCCCAGCAGTCCTCCGAGCGACTGCTTGAGGACGCGCCAGCCCGTGGCCACCACGGTGGTGAGGTAGAGGCGGACCGACCGGTCGGCGATCCACTCGAGGTCGTGCGCGAGCTTCTCGCTCATCGACGTCTCGTAGCCGCGCCTCACCTGCGCGAGGCCCGTCAGGCCCGGCCGCACGACGAGCCGCTGCCAGTAGGAAGGGAGCTCGTGTGCGAGCTCCCCGAAGAAGACCGGCCGGATCGGCCGCGGGCCGACAAGGCTCATGTCGCCGCGCAGGACGTTCACGAACTGCGGGATCTCGTCGAGCTGCGTCGCCTTGAGCCACTTGCCGACCGGCGTGAACTCGGCCTTCGTGCGTTCGACGAGCTCCTCGCCCAGGTACGCACCAAGCCGCCTCTCGGCGCCCCGGCGCAGCGTGCGGAACTTGTACATCGTGAAGACGCGCGCGCCCCGGCCGACGCGCTCGCCGCGGTAGAGCACCGGAGTCCCGCTCGTGACGAGTACCGCCGCTGCGATCAGGAGCGAGATCGGGAGCGAGACCAGGAGGAAGACCGACGACAGGATCAGGTCGAGCGCGCGCAGTGCGTGATCCCGCGGCCGCTGCGGCGTGTCGAGCGCGAGCTGGCGATAGCCGCGGACGAGCGTGTCCTCGATCCGCGTCGACTCAGGCACGCGCCCGATCGTAAAGCGCTAGCCGAGTCGCTGGGCGAGCTCGTCGACACGATCCCGACGTGCTCCATTCCCGTGACGGCCGAGCCGGGTGGATACCAGCCATGCCCTGGATAAGGTGTCCTTATGGACACGAAACAGCTGGCGGCGTTTTGTGCCGTTGTCGAGCGCAGCAGCTTCTCGCAGGCCGCCGACCAGCTCGGGGTGACGCAGCCTGCGGTCAGTCTCCAGATCCGATCGCTCGAGCAGCGCGTCGGCCAGCGTCTCCTCGACCGCTCCGGGCGGCGGGTCGAGCCGACCGAGGCCGGTCTCCGGCTCTACCGCGGAGCCCAGCGGCTGCTCGCGCTCGAGCAGCAGCTGCTCGCCGACCTCGGCGAGGAGGCCGAGGGCGAGCTGAAGGGCCGTCTGGAGATCGGCGCCTCCACCGGGCCGGGCGGGAGCGTCCTGCCGGTCGTGCTCGGCGAGTTCCACGAGCTGCATCCTCTGGTGCACGTCGCGCTGACGGTTTCCGACACGCACACGGTCGTCGAGCAGATCGGGCGGCGCGAGCTCGAGCTCGGGATCGTCGGGGTCGCCGGCCGCCACCGCGGCGTCACGTTCGAGCCCTTCTACCGGGACGAGGTCGTCCTCGCGGTTCCCGCCGGGCACAAGCGCGCCGGCAGGAGCATGACGCTCGAGGAGCTGAAAGCCGAGCCGCTCGTGCTCATGCAGGAGGGCGCCGGCATCCGGCAGATGATCGACGAGGAGCTGCGCGAGCTCGGCCTCCGCCTGCGTGACCTCAACGTGAAGCTCGAGCTCGGGCTGCAGGAGTCGGCGCGCTCGGCGGTGCTCGGCGGCTTCGGAGCGACGTTCATCTCGCGCATCGCGATCGAGGGAGATCTGGCGGCCGGGACGCTCGCGATCGCGCGCGTCGAAGGGCTCGAGCCGGCGCGTGACGTCCAGCTCGCCCGGGCGAGCGGCCGCACCGAGACGCGCGTGGCACAGGAGTTCGTCACGTTCGCGCGGGAGCGGCTGGCGTGATCGTCCGCTGGGGTCTGGCCTCGTTGCCCGAAGCCTGCGCCGAGGCGGGCGTCTCGGCGCCGCTTCTCGTTGCAAGCCCGCGCTGGGACTCGTTCGCGCTGTCCGTCGAGCCTGCGGGTCGGTGGTCGGAGGTGCCGTCGGACCGCATCGCCGACGCAGCCGCCGCCGCGAGCGCGGCGGACGGCGTGCTCGCCGTCGGCGGCGGAAGCGCGATCGACCTCGGCAAGGCGATCTCCGCGTCGGCCGGGCTCCCGCTGGTGTCCGTCCCGACGACGTACGCCGGTGCAGAGTGGACGACGTACTTCGGCGTCCGCGATCCCGGGCGGCGGATGCGGGGCGGCGGCGCAGGCGCGCATCCCACTGCGATCGTCTACGAGCCCGGGTTGACGCTCGACCTGCCGGCCGAGACGACCGTCGGCACTTCGATGAACGCGCTCGCCCATTGCGCCGAGGCGCTCTACGTCCAGGGACACAATCCCCCCGCCGACGAGCGGGCGCTGGCCGGCGCCCGACTTATCGCCGAGTGGCTACCACGCGTCGTCGCGGCTCCACAGGACCTCGAGGGGCGGACCGAGCTGCTCCGCGGAGCCTGCCACGGCGGTGCCGCGCTCGCCGGGTCGATGCTCGCGCTCGCGCACGCGATGGCGCAGGCGATCGGCGGGACCTACGGCCTGCCGCACGGGACGCTCAACGGAATCTGCCTGCCGCCGGTGCTGCGCTTCAACGCCTCGTTCGCTCCCGACGCCGTGGCGCGCTTCGGCGAGGCGGTCGGCGCCCCCGGCGATCCCGCAAGCCGGGTCGAGTCGCTCGCCGCGCTCGCGGGCCCGACGCGCCTGCGTGAGCTCGGCGTGCCCGAGGGAGACCTGCCCGGGCTCGCGGCCACCGCGGCCGAGCGAGGCGGCAACCTCGCCAACCCGAAGCCCGCGAGCCCGGACGAGATCGAGCAGCTCCTGCGCGACGTCTATTAGCCCGATCCCACCGAGGTCGTCACACCCCGGTCGGTGCGTTTGATGTCCTCGTGATGACTGGTGTGGAGCGTGATCCACGGGACGACCGTTTCACACGAGAATCCGGCTGAGGAACGGATCGTGAAGTAGCCGAAGCCGCGACCGACCCCGCCGCCGATCAGCGCGGTCGCCCGCCAACTGGTGCCGCAGAGCGTGCCGGTCGCCGTGGTCGTCGACGTGCGGTACGTGATGTGGCTGCCGAAGACCGCGCACCAGTACGTCGTGTTGGTGATCTTCTGCTCGTACGGCCACGTCCCCCACTGGCGCCAGGCCATGTTGGCCCAGCAGACCGGCCTCGTCGCCGAGAGAACGCCGCCTTCGCTCAGCGCCGAGAGGCCGACCGCGGCCTGCGGCGTGACGCCGGCCTCGATCGTCGTATCCGCTCCGGGCGCGGACGCGGCGCTCAGTACCGCGCTTCCGTTGACGACGCTCGTCGACGAGCCGCTCGGAACGGCCGGGTCTGTCGTGGCGAGGGCGTTCGCTTGATCCTGCGGGAGAGGGGTGGGTGTGCCGCTGCCCGCCGCGTGGGCCGGCAGCGCGAATCCGAGCGCTGCGGCGAGGGTTGCGAGGAGCAGCGCAAGGAGCGCTGCACATCGTGTGGACATCATGGACCTCCTGTTCTTGGGCGAATGCGAGGGAGGCCACGCTACTGTTGTCCGATCTGACAATCAAGATGGCTCTTTCCGGCATGGCCGAACGGCCGGCCCGCCTGCCGGATAAGGGATCGCTATGCGGACGATTAGCTATCGTTCCGGCGATGCCCGGCTTCGCAGACGGATTCCTGGGAGTGCCCGAGCGGCCGGGCAAGCCGCGCAGCACCGGGCTCACGCACGTCATCGACAAGGGGCTGAACCTGCGGGAGATCGAGGGTCTGTTCGACACCGCGGGCGCCTTCGTCGACATCGTCAAGCTCGGCTGGGGCACCGGCTACGTCACGAACAATCTCGAGAAGAAGATTGCGCTTTATCGACACTTCGAGACGCCCGTCGTCTGCGGCGGCACGTTCTTCGAGGCGGTCTACGCCCGCGACAAGATCGACGAGTTCAAGGGCTGGCTGACCGAGCACCGCTTCGCTCACGTCGAGATCTCCGACGGCACGATCGAGATTCCACGCGAGCGCAAGCTCGAGCTGATCGCCGACTTCGCGCGTGACTTCACGGTGCTCTCCGAAGTGGGCTCGAAGGACGCCGAGGTGAACGTGGCGCCGTACCTCTGGGTGCAGTGGATGCAGGAGGAGCTCGACGCGGGCGCCTGGAAGGTGATCGCCGAGGGCCGCGAGGGCGGCACCGCCGGCATCTACCGGCCGAGCGGCGAGCTGCGCACCGGGCTCGTCGACGAGATCGAGCACTCCGTCCCCTTCGAGACGCTGATCTGGGAGGCGCCGACCAAGGAGAGCCAGGCCTGGTTCATCAAGCACTTCGGGACGAACGTGAACCTCGGCAACATCCCGCCCGAGGAAGTGATCCCGCTCGAGACGCTGCGTCTCGGGCTGCGCGGGGACACGCTGAAGGAGGTGCTGCTTGGCGTCGAGCCTGCACCTGCCGGCTGACGTCGAGTCCTGGCCCGCGCAGCGGGTCGTCGAGTACGTGCTCGCGGAGTTCCCGGGGCGGGCGGCGCTCGCGTGCTCCTTCCAGAAGGAGGAGTCGGTGCTGCTCGACATGCTGTTCGAGCTCGAGCCGAGCGCGCGTGTCTTCGCGATCGACACCGGCCACCTCTTTCCGGAGACGTACACGCTCTGGCAGGAGGTCGAGCGGCGTTACGACACCAAGATCCTCACGTTCGCCCCCGGTCCGGTCGAGGACGGCCTCTGGGAGACGAATCCCGACCTCTATCTCGCGATCGCGAAGATCGAGCCGCTCAACCGTGCGTTGCTCGATCTCGACGCCTGGATCACCGGCATCCGCCGCGACCAGTCGCCGCTGCGGGCGAATGCGCCGAAGCTCGGCTGGGACGACGCGCACGAGCTCTGGAAGGCGAACCCGCTCGCGGACTGGACCGACGAGGACTGCTGGGCGTACATCCGCGAGCGCGGGATTCCCTACAACGAGCTGCACGACCAGGGCTACGACTCGATCGGCGACATGCACTCGACGATCCCGGGTAAGGGTCGTGAAGGCCGCTGGGCCGGCACGGAGCGAACCGAGTGCGGGCTGCACACCGGCGTAGGCTCGACGGAGCCGGCAAAGAGCGGAGCGGAGCGATGAGCGGCTTCGTCCTCTGGTTCACCGGCTTGTCGGGCGCGGGCAAGACGACGATCGCGAGCAACATCGAGCCGGAGCTCGAACGCCGCGGCTTCGTCGTCGACCACCTCGACGGCGACATCGTCCGCACCCATCTCTCGAAGGGACTGGGCTTCTCGAAGGAGGACCGCGACACCAACATCGCGCGCATCGGCTGGGTCGCCTCGCGGCTCGCGCGCGCCGGCGCCGTGGTGATCGTCTCGGCGATCTCGCCGTACGAGGAGCTGCGCCGCCACGCGCGCTCCCTCGTCGAGCAACATGCGCCGTTCGTCGAGATCTTCGTGGCCACGCCGCTCGAGGAGTGCGCGCGCCGCGATCCGAAGGGCCTCTACGCGGCGGCCTTCGCCGGCGAGATCGAGGAGTTCACCGGCGTCTCGGCGCCGTACGAGGAGCCGCTCGAGCCCGAGCTGCGGCTCGAGACGACCGGCCGCACGCCCACCGAGTCGGCCGCCACCGTGATCGACCGGCTCGAGGAGCTCAATCTCATCTCCGAGCGCGTGGAGTCCGAGCTATGACCACGTCGCACGCGCTCCCGACCCTGACGCACCTGGACGAGCTCGAGTCCGAGGCTGTCCACATCTTTCGCGAGGTTGCGGCCGAGCTCGAGCGGCCGGTGCTGCTCTTCTCGGGCGGCAAGGACTCGATCGTCCTGCTGCGCCTGGCCGAGAAGGCGTTCAGGCCCGGCAAGTTCCCGTTCCCGATCATGCACGTCGACACCGGGCACAACTTCCCGGAGGCGATCGAGTACCGTGACCGGCGCGTGGCCGAGCTCGGCGAGCGGCTCGTCGTGGCCTCGGTGCAGGAGTCGATCGACAAGGGGCGCGTGGTCGAGGAGACGGGCCCGCGCGCGTCGCGCAACCGGCTGCAGACGACGACGCTGCTCGACGCGATCGAGAAGCACGGTTTCGACGCCGCGATCGGCGGCGCCCGGCGCGACGAGGAGCGCAGCCGGGCGAAGGAGCGGATCTTCTCCTTCCGCGACGACTTCGGCCAGTGGAACCCGCGCGCGCAGCGGCCCGAGCTGTGGAACCTCTACAACGCGCGCGTCCGCAAGGGCGAACACGTCCGCGTCTTCCCGATCTCGAACTGGACGGAGCTCGACGTCTGGCAGTACGTCGCGCAGGAGCAGCTCGAGCTGCCGCCGCTCTACTTCGCACACGAGCGCGCGGTGTTCCGCCGCGACGGGATGCTCTACGCCGTCTCCTCGTACGTCGAGCGGATGGAGGGCGAGGATCCGTTCACGACGTCCGTTCGCTTCCGCACGGTCGGCGACATGACGTGCACCGGCGGTGTCGAGTCGCGCGCGGCGACGATCGACGAGGTCGTGGAGGAGATTGCGGCGACGCGCGTGACCGAGCGCGGCGAGACGCGTGCCGACGACCGCTTCAGCGAGGCCGCGATGGAGGACAGGAAACGCGTTGGCTACTTCTGAGCGCTCACTCCCCCATCACGCACGGGCTGCCCGGCCGCGCTGGGCGGCTCCCTGCGTCGTCCTCAGTCGCGCCCGTAGCCTCCGGCTACGAACGCTCCCTGCGTCCTCGCATGGCGCTCGCCCATCGCACCCGGATCAGCGCGTGGTGACGGCGGAGTGAGCGCTACTTCTGAGGGAGCGCGCTCGACCGACCTGCTGCGTCTCGTCACGTGCGGGTCCGTCGACGACGGCAAGTCGACGCTGATCGGCCGGCTGCTCTACGACACGAAGCAGATCTTCGTCGACCAGCTCGAGCACATCGAGGACGTCTCGCGCCGCCGCGGCCACGGGTACGTCGACCTCGCGCTGCTCACCGACGGCCTGCGCGCCGAGCGCGAGCAGGGGATCACGATCGACGTCGCCTACCGTTCGTTCGTCACGCCGCGGCGCCGCTTCCAGCTCGCCGACGCTCCCGGCCACGTGCAGTACACGCGCAACATGGTGACGGGCGCCTCGACGGCCGAGCTCGGGATCGTGCTCGTCGACGCGCGCCTGGGTGTGGTCGAGCAGACCCGCCGCCACGCGTACATCCTCTCGATCCTCCGTGTCCCGCACGCCGTCGTCGCCGTCAACAAGATGGATCTCGTCGACTGGTCGCAGGAGCGGTTCGACGAGATCGGCGCGCAGCTCGAAGAGCTCGGGCTGCCGGACCTCGCCGTGATCCCGATCTCGGCCTTGCAGGGCGACAACGTGGTCGAGCGCTCCGAGAACATGGCGTGGTACGACGGGCCGGTCCTGCTGGAGCATCTCGAGACGGTGGAGATCGCGTCCGACCGCGACCTCGACAGCCGGCGCTTCCCGGTGCAGTGGGTGATCCGGCCGCGGTCCGACGAGCACCACGACTACCGCGGCTACGGCGGCCAGGTCGCGGGCGGCGTGTGGAGCCCCGGCGACGAGGTGGTCGTCCTGCCCGCGGGTATTCGGACGCAGGTCGAGGCGGTGGAGACGATCGACGGGCCGCTCGAGGCGGCGATCCCGCCGATGTCCGTCACGCTCCGGCTCGCCGACGACCTCGACGTGTCGCGCGGCGACATGCTCGCCGACCCGGCCCACCCGCCGACGGTCGCGCGGGAGCTCGAGGCGCGCGTCTGCTGGATGAGCGAGAAGCCGCTCGAGCCGCGCGGGCGACTCGCGGTGAAGCAGACGGCGCGGTCCGTCCGCGCGATCGCCGACGAGCTCGTCTCGCGGGTCGACGTGCACACGATCGAGGACGTCCCGGCTCCCGGGCAGCTCGGGCTGAACGACATCGGCGTCGTCCGGCTCCGGCTCTCCGAGCCGCTCTGCGTCGATCCCTACGGGGAGAACCGCGCGACGGGAGCGTTCGTGCTGATCGACGAGGCGACGAACGAGACGGTCGGCGCCGGCATGGTGCTCTCGGCGACACCATGACCTGGCAGTTCACGCTGACGGGGCTCGGGCTCGGCCTGATCGTCGGCCTCACGGGCGTCGGCGGCGGCTCGCTGATGACGCCGATCCTGATCATCGTCTTCGGCTTCAAGCCGAGCTACGCCGTCGGCACCGACATCTTCCACGGCGCGGTCTTCAAGTCGTTCGGCGCGTTGCGGCACCGGCGGCTGGGCACGGTGCACAGCCACCTGGCGTTGTGGCTGTTCGCGGGCTCCGGGCCGATGGCCCTCGCCGGGGTCGTGGTCTCCTACGAGCTTCGGAACTCGATCGCGAACGCGCAGACGGTCCTCGGCTACGCGATCGGCGTGGCGCTCATCCTCGGGGGCGCCGGCTTCCTCGCCAAGTCGTTCGTGAAGCGGGGAGCCCAGCCGAGCGAGGCGCCGTTCATCATGAGCCGCCGCGACAAGCTGATCGCACTCGCCACGGGCGCGGTCTTCGGCTTCATCGTCGGCATCACGTCGGTCGGCAGCGGCACGTACTTCGGGCTGATGATGGTGCTCGTCTACCCGCTGACGATGCCGCGGATCGTCGGGACGGACATCTTCCACGCGGCCGCGCTCCTCTGGGTCGCGGGCGTCGGGCACCTCGTGATCGGTGACGTCGACCTGCACGCGACCGCCTGGCTGCTGCTCGGCTCGGTGCCCGGGATCCTCATCTCGAGTCGCTACACGGTGAAGGTGCCGGACATGACGATTCGGGGCGGTCTCGCCGGGATCCTGATCATCAGCGGGCTCAAGCTCCTCAACGTCCCCGAGGCGAACTGGGTTCTCGGCGGCGGTCTCGTCCTCCTCCTGGTCGTGCTGACGATCTACACGGTGCGGGTGATGGTGAGCGAGTCGCACGTCACTCCCGAACGCGCCTGACCCTTCTTCGACTTCGTTAACGAGCGGGCCGTAGAATCGGCGGGCTTTGCAGCGGGTTCTCACGACGGTCACGCTCCTGGGCCTGCTGGTGGCCACCGCTGCCGCCTTCGCGATCACCGAGCACCTGAAGCTGGAGAAGAGCCCGCTCTTCGCGGTGCAGATCTCGGCCGGGGCAGCACCCGCGATCCATCCGGGCGGGCTGGTGGTGATCTCGCCGATCTGTCACTGCCCGACTGACGTGGCCAGGGTCGGGTTCAGCCTTCGCCATCCGGACCACGTGACAGTGATGTTCGTCGATTCGGCCGGCCACACGGTCGCGACCCGCCCCGAGAGTCTCCTCCGTGCCCATATCCCGCAGCACGTCGACTGGGACGGTCGCACCGACTCCGGAGCTCTGGTGCCGGACGGCGTCTACTTCCCCGCGGTCCACCTTGCGAACGCTCGCCACACGTTCCAGTTCGCAAACAAGATCACGGTCGACACGCAGCCGCCCAGGGTGGTCTCAGCGACTCGTCTCAAGCCCGTCCTGCTCGGCGGGGCGGGGCAGTCCCTCGCGATCCAGTACCGGTTCAGCGAGCGGGCGCACGCGCTCGTCTACCTCGACGGCCGCCGGATCGTCGTCGGCCATGAGAGCCGGCCGCAGAGCAAGATCAAGTGGACGGGAAGGCTCGACGGCGAGCCGCTTCGGCCCGGTACGTACGTCCTCTCGATCGGCGCGCGGGACCTCGCCGGCAACGAGACTCCGGCCGGCGAGCGAAAGCAGGTCACGGTCGTCCTCCGCTACATCGAGATCACGCCTGAGCTGATCACGGTCCGCCGCGGCAGGCCGTTCACGGTGCACGTCGAGACGGCGTCCAGGCACTACACGTGGAGGCTCGGCCGGAGGCACGGCGGGGGGCGCGGGAAGACCCTGCGGCTGCGCCCGCCGAGCACGCCGGGCACGTACAGGCTCGTCGTCGCCGAGAACGGACACGCCGCGACCGCCGTCGTGCGGGTGCACAAATGATCGGGCTCGCCGAGATCGCGGGCCCGATCGCGTGTATCGGACTTGCCGTCCTGCTCCTCGCGCGCACGCGTCGCAACCGGATCGCCGGGCTCTGCTACGCGGGAGTCGGCACCATCCTGCTCGCGGTGTCGCTCGCGCCGTCCGACGCGGCGGAGCTCGGGGCGGCGATCGCAGGCGTCGTCGTGCTGGGCCCGTTGCTCGCCTGGCTCTTCCGCCGAGAACCCTGGCTGATCGCGTTCGCCACGCTCGCGTTCGTCCCGTTCCGCATCGGCTTCCTCGGCCACTCGCTGCTCGTGCCGCTCTACGCGGTCGCGCTCGGCGCGGCGGGGCTCCTGCTCTGGCAGCTCGTGGACGGGGACGAGCGTACGCGCGAGCTCGGCATCGCGGCGTGGCCGCTCGCGCTCTATCTGATCTGGATCGGGTTCTCGGTCGGGTGGAGCGTCAGCGTGCACGCGGCCGCGATCGACCTGCTCGCCTTCTACGTGCCGTTCACGGTCATCGCGATCTCGATCGCGCGGCTGCCCTGGCGTGCGTCGCGGGTCCGGATCCTGTACGGCGAGCTGGTGGCGATGGCGCTCGTCTTCGCCGTCGTCGGCTTCTACCAGTACGAGACGCGCACCATCTTCCAGAACGAAAAGCTGAAGCACGTCAACGTCTTCGACGCTCTCTTCCGGGTCAACTCCGTCTTCTACGACCCCTCGATCTACGGCCGCTTCCTCGTGGTCGCGCTGCTCGCGACCGCCGTGCTGATCGTCCGCGGCCGGCTGTCGTTGCGCGCCGGGCTCGCCGCGCTGGCGTTCGTCGCCGTCGCCTGGCTCGGCCTGCTCATCTCGTTCTCGCAGTCGAGCTTCGCGGCGCTGCTCGTCGCCGTGCTCGCGCTCGCCGCGGTCGTCTGGCGCTGGAAGTCGCTGTTCGCGTTCGCCGCCGTTCTCGTCGTTGCGGCCGGGATCGCCGTGACCCAGCCGAAGCTGGAGCATGCGTTGCGGCACCACACGGTCTCCGGCCTCAACCACGCCACGAGCGGGCGGGCGACCCTGATCGCGGTCGGGATCAAGATCGCGCGGGCGCATCCCACGCACGGCGTCGGTCTCGGCGGCTTCGAGCACGCGTACTCGAAGCGGACCGGGAAGAGACCGAGGCAGAGCGCCTCGCACAACACTCCCGTGACGGTCGCGGCGGAGGAGGGCGTGCCCGGGCTCCTGCTCTTCCTGTGGCTCGCCGGGGCGCTGCTGCTTGCCGCGTACCGGCGGATCGACCACGAGGCGTATGGACGGCTCGCGCTGGCGGCCGGGCTCGCATTGCTGGCGATCTTCGTCCACTCCCTCGCCTACAACGACTTCTTCGAGGATCCGACGACCTGGGGGCTGATCGGCCTGATCGGGCTCGTCTCGCCCGTGCGACTCCGTGCGCGTGCGCCTCGAACGGTCGAGGCGGCCGACGAGCCCGCGCCTGCGATGATCGGGCGGTGATGGAGCCGTGATCGAGCAGTGGCGGAAGGCGCTCGTCCTCGCGCCGCACACCGACGACGGCGAGTTCGGCTGCGGCGGCACCATGGCGCGCCTCGTCGAGGCCGGCTGCGACGTCCGCTACGTCGCGTTCTCGATCGCGACCCGTTCGCTGCCGCCGGGCTTCCCGCCCGACACGCTGGCCCGCGAGGTCGCCGAGGCGACGACCGAGCTCGGGATTCCCGCCGGGTCGCTGACCGTGCACGACTTCGATGTCCGCACCTTCCCCGAGCGGCGGCAGGACATCCTCGAGCTGCTCGTCGCGCTGTGGGAGGAATGGGCGCCGGACGTGGTCTTCCAGCCGAGCCTCCACGACGTCCACCAGGATCACCGCACCGTCGCCGAGGAGGGCCTGCGCGCCTCAAGCGCACCACGATCCTCGGGTACGAGATCCCGTGGCGCCGAGCAATTGCCAGATTCTGGATGATGCGCAGGTCATGGTAATGCTGTCGCAACAGACTGTTGCCCAAAGCCTACCCGCGCATTGGGCACAGTTGATCTGTGTGGACATCATTCTGGGATGAAATTCCACAGTTCGTGGAGGAAACGCCGGAAAACCGAACGAATCCTATCAGACCATACGGCCTACATAATATACACATCAGGCTCCTCTGGATCACCCAAGGGCGTCATGATTACTCATCGGGCGCTTACCAATCACATTGAACTGGATGTTGGGGCAGTTCAATTTACGCCGGAAGATTGCGTTCTACAAAAAACTCCCTTCACATTCGACGCCTCTGTCTGGGAGTTTATGGCTCCTGGATGAGCGAGGTTGTCTGATGATTGCTCGTCCGCAGGCCATCAGGATCCAGACTATCTGCGCCAGATCCTGGCAGAGGGCAAGGTAACCGTATTCCGGTCGATGGTGAGGATCGATTCGAGCGGGTTTAGCAGGTAGCTGGTGATGATGTTCTTGATCATTCCCGTAGAGCGGAACGTCTTCTCGATCCAGCTGACGATCGTATTCACCGGCGGGGCCAGGTTGATCCGCCAGTCCTCGGGGAACGCCTCGCCGATCAGCCGGGTCGAATCCGAGCACGACCGCGAGGCCCGCGGCGGCGACGGCCGCAGAGCTGGATGACACGCCTCGCCGGCGGACGGGACGGGGTCGGCGCCGCGCTTCCACCGGTGGTCGTCGCGCTGGCGCTCGCCGTGAGCCGGTCGAGGACGATCGCCAGGATGACGATCGCGATCCCGGCGTCGAACGCCGCGCCGACGTGGCCCTTCTGGAGGGCCTGGAGAACGTTCTTGCCCAGGCCCGGGCGCGCCGATGAGGGCGGTGATGACGACCATCGAGAGGGCCAGCATGATCGTCTGGTTGATCCCGATCCCGATCGTCCGCCGGGCCAGCGGCAGCTGGACCTTGCGCGAGGACCTGGCAGCGGGTCGAGCCCGAGCGAGATGGCCGCCTCCATCGTTCGTCGGGACGCCTCGGATCCCGAGCGAGGTGATCCGGATGGCCGGCGGGATCGCGTAGATGAGCGTGGCGATCGTGGCCGACGGCGCACCGATGAAGAACAGCAGGGTCATCGGCGCGAGATAGGAGAACGTCGGCATGATCTGCATGACGTCGAGGATCGGCGAGATCAGGCCGCAGAAGCGCTCGGCTGCGGCCGGCCAGGATCCCGAGCGGGATCCCGATCACCAGCGACGATCACGACCGCGGCCAGCATCAGGGCCAGGGTGGCCATGCTCGGCTCCCACAGGCCGAGGATGCCGAGCGCGGCGAAGCCGGCCGACACCAGGATCGCCAGGCGCGAGGCCGCCGAAGACGAGCCCGAGCGAGCCAGCGACCGCGATGACGCCCGGCCAGCCGAGGAACGCGAGCAGCGCCACGAAGGCGCCGACGAGGGCGCCGATGCCGGACGCCGGATCGGGTCGATGATCAGAGGAACAGGGTTCGCGGCGCGATTGGCATCGACCCAGTCGCGCGACGCCGTTGAGGACCTGGAAGACCGGGGCATCGGGATCGTGCGACAGCGTCGCACTGACCGCGGAAGATGCGATGTACAGGCCGTGATCAGGCGACGAGGACGATGGCGAGGATGCGTCGACGACCGAGGGCTGGATCCGGCGCGGCCGCGGGCATCGTGACCGCCGTCACGTCAGCTTCGTCCCGGCCCGCCGGCGATGGCGTCAAGGATCTGGGCGCGGTCGACGACGCCGAGCAGCCGCCCGTCGTCCACGACCCGGATCGGCTTGTCGGTCGCGGCGGCGGCGTGGACCGCCGTCCGGATGACGGTGTCCGGCGGGAACTCGGGGCCGTCCATCGCGTCGTCGGCGGCGCGGGTCGCGCATGATCCAGCGCAGGGTCAGGACGTGCGACTTCGGGACGTCCCGGACGAAGTCGGCGACGTAGTCGTCGGCCGGGCGCGCCGACGAGCTCCTCGGGCCGCCCGATCTGGACGACCTGGCCGTCGCGCATGATCACGATGTGGTCGCCGAGCTTGAGCGCCTCGGCGAGGTCGTGGGTGATGAAGACCATCGTCTTGCCGACCTCGTGGTGGAGGCGGAGGACCTCGTTCTGCATGTCGCGCCGGATCAGCGGGTCGAGGGCGCTGAACGGCTCGTCGAAGAACATGACCTCGGGGTCGACCGCGAGCGCGCGGGCCAGCCCGACCCGCTGCTGCATGCCCGCCCGAGAGCTGGTCCGGGATAGCTGTCGGCGTGGCCCGTCGAGCCCGACGAGCTCGATCATCTCGCGCGCGCGCGGCATGCCGCTCGGCCTTCGCCGTCGCCGCGGATCTCGAGCCCGAACGCCACGTTGTCGATGACCCGGCGATGGGGCAGCAGGCCGAAGTGCTGGAAGACCATGCTGAAGCGGCGCCGGCGGAGCTCGCGCAGCCGCGTCCGCGTCGGCCTTGCGGATGTCCTCGCCGTCGAGGAGGACCTCGCCCGGCGGTCGGCTCGATGAGCCGGGTCAGGCAGCGCACGAGCGTCGACTTGCCGCTGCCCGGACAGGCCCATGACGACGAAGACCTCGCCGGGCCGACGTCGAACGAGACGTCGCGGACGGCCGATCGTCGCAGCCGGTCTTCTGGCGCAGCTCGTCGCGCGGGAGGTCGGCATCCGGGGTGCCGATGATCTTGTGCTCGGCCGGCCCGAAGACCTTCCACAGGTCGCGGACCGCGATCGTCGGCCGGCGCCGTCCGGCGGCGCGCGTCGGCCGGGCGCCCGGACGGTCGGCACGATCGGCTCGGTCGTCGCCTCGGTCGTCATGGCCCCTCGTCCCTCTAGCCGCCGAACCAGTCCCGGGTCGTGGATCGGTGTTCTGCCAGATGTGCTTCGCCTCACGGTACTCGTCCAGGCCGCTCGGGCCAAGCTCCCGGCCGATGCCCGACTGCTTGAAGCCGCCCCACTCGGCCTGCGGCAGGTAGGCGTTGTAGTCGTTGATCCAGACCGTGCCGTGGCGCAGCCGGGCGGCGACCCGCTGGGCGCGGCTCGCGTCGGCCGTCCAGACCGCGCCGGCCAGGCCGTAGGTCGTGTCGTTGCCGAGCTCGATCGCCTCGTCCTCGGTCGTGAACCGCTCGACCGTCAGGACCGGCCCGAAGACCTCCTCGCGGACGATCCGCATGTCGCGCCGGACGTCGGCGAAGACGGTCGGGCGGTAGTAGAAGCCGGCCTGGAGCTCGGGCTCCGTCGGCCGGCGGCCGCCGGCCACGAGCCGGGCGCCCTCGGCGATCGCCGAGGCCACGTAGCCCTCGACCTTGGCCCGGTGCGCGGCGGTGATCAGCGCGCCCGTCTCGGTGGCGTCGTCGGTGCCCGCACCGAGCCGGATCCGGTCCGCGCGCCGGCCGACCTCCGCGACGAAGCGGTCGTAGATCGTCGTCCTGGACGATCGCCCGGCAGCCGGCCGAGCAGACCTGGCCGGAGTGGACGAACGCCGCCGTCAGGGCGTTGTCGACGGCCGTCTCGAAGTCGGCGTCGGCGAACACGATGTTCGGGCTCTTGCCGCCGAGCTCGAGGGCGACCTTCTTGACGTTGCCGGCGGCCCCGCGCATCAGGGCCCGCCCGGCCTCGAGGCCCCGGTCAGCGAGACGAGGTCGACGTCCGGGCTGTCGGCGAGCGCCTGGCCGACCCGCGGTCCCGGGCCGAGCACGAGGTTGACGACGCCCGGCGGGCAGGCCGGCCTCCTCGAGCAGGCGGGTCAGGTGGATCGTCGAGAGCGGCGTGAGCTGGGCCGGCTTCATGACCGCCGTGTTGCCGGCGGCGAGCGCCGGGGCGATCTTCCAGCTCATCTGCAGGAGCGGGTAGTTCCACGGCCCGATGAGCCCGCACACGCCGACCGGCTCGTAGACGATCCGGCTGATCGCGTTCGGGATTGCTGGTCGTCGACCAGCCGGCCGGCCTCCTTGTCGGCCAGGTCGGCGTAGTAGCGGAAGACGCGCGCGACGTCGGACATGTCCCAGCGGCTCTCGCGCATCGCCTTGCCGGTGTTGAGGGTCTCCTCGCGGGCCATCTCCTCGAGGTCGCGGTCGATGAGCCCGGCGACCCGGTCGAGCACGGCCGGCGCGCTCGCCGGTCGGGGTCCGCGGCCAGTCGGTCCGGTCGAAGGCCCGCCGGGCGGCGGCGATCGCCGCCTGGACCTGGCTCGTCGGTCGCGACGTCGACCTCGGTCACGAGGGTCCCGTCGGACGGGTTGACGACGGGGCTGCAGGCTCCGTCGGCGGACGCGACCCACTGGCCGTCGATGAACAGGCTGGGCACGGTGTCCCTCGGGTGCGGTCTGAGGAGGATCGGGCCGCCCGAGCGGCGAGCGTCAAGACGGTCCCGCGGGCCGGACCGGTCGGCGGCGCGGGTCGCGCCGGGCGGGCGCGGGACGACCGCTCGGCAGCCGCGCGCGGGGCGAGACCATCGGTCCTCCGGCCCGTCGACCGATGGTCCGGGCGTGAGGAGGATCCCTGTCGGCATGAGCGCGCTTCCGGATCGGGCGCGGGTCGTCGTCATCGGCGCCGGCATCGTCGGCAACAGCATGGCCTGGCACCTCGCCCGGCTCGGCTGGCGCGACATCGTCCTCCTCGAGAAGGGCGCGCTGCCGAACCCGGGCGGCTCGACCGGCCACGCCTCGAACTTCATCTTCCTGACCGACCACTCCAAGGAGATGACGGCGTTCACGCTCGACAGCGTCCGCCAGTACCGAGGAGCTCGGCGTCTTCACGAGACCGGCGGCATCGAGGTCGCCCGGACGCCCGAGCGGATGGAGGAGCTCAAGCGGCGGATCGCGTCGTCGAAGTCGTGGGGCATCGAGCGCGCCGAGCTGCTCGACCCCGGCCGAGGTCAAGGCGCTCGTCCCGTTCATCGACGAGACCGTGATCCTCGGCGGCTTCTACACGCCCGGCGTCGGCGTCGTCGACTCGCTCCAGGCCGGCACGCTCATGCGCCAGAAGGCGCCAGGAGCTCGGCGCGCTCACGGTCGCCGCCGGCGTCGAGGTGACCGGCATCGACGTCGAGGACGGCCGGGTCACGGCGCGTCCGCACGGACGCGCGGCGACGATCGAGGCCGAGACCGTCGTCATCGCCTGCGGCGTCTGGAGCCCGCGGATCGCGCAGATGGCCGGCGCCTCGATCCCGCTGACGCCGGCGGTCCACCAGATGATCGACATCGGGCCGGTCGCCGCTGTTCGAGCACACGACCGGCGAGGTCGGCTACCCGATCATCCGCGACATGGACACGAACATGTACGAGCGCCAGCACGGCAACGAGCTTCGAGATCGGCTCGTACGCCCACCGGGCGATCCTCATGGACCCCGACGACATCCCGTCGATCGCCGCGTCCGCCCTCTCGCCGACGATGCTGCCGTTCACCCAGGAGGACTTCGACCCGCAGCTCGAGGACGCGCTCGAGCTGTTCCCGGAGATCGTCGGCGACGAGACGGTCGGGCGTGAAGCTCGCGATCAACGGCCTGCTGTCGCTGACGCCGGACGGCAACCCGATCATCGGCGAGACGCCCGGAGGTCAAGGGCCTCTGGTCGGCGGCCGCGATCTGGATCAAGGAGGCGCCCGGGCATCGCCAAGACGCGTCGCCGAGTGGATGACCAACGGCGAGCCCGAGATCGACCCGCACGGCTCGGACATCGCCCGCTTCTACGACCACCACAGGACGGCCACAGCACATCGCCGCCCGCACGACCGAGGGCTACAACAAGACCTACGGCATCGTCCACCCGATGGAGCAGTGGGCCTCGAACCGCGCCGATCCGGCTGTCGCCCGCTCTACGACCGCGAGCGCGAGCTCGGCGCCGAGTTCTTCGAGGCCGCCGGCTGGGAGCGGCCGTACTGGTACGGCTCGAACGAGCGCGCTGCTCGGCGAGTACGGCGACCGGGTCATGCCGCGCGCGGCCGAGTGGGAGTCGCGCTGGTGGTCGCCGATCATCAACGCCGAGCACCTCGCGATGCGCGACCGGGCCGGGCATGGTCGACCTGTCGGCGTTCGCGATCTTCGACGTCACCGGGCCGGGCGCGCTCGCCGTACCTCGAGCGGCTGTGCGTCAACAAGGTCGACGTGGCGGTCGGGCCGGACCGTCTACACGCCGCTCCTCAACGCCGCCGGCGGGATCCTCGCCGACCTCACGATCATGCGGCTCGGCGCACGACCGGTTCCGGGTCGTGACCGGCGGCGGCATGGGCATGCGCGACCGGAAGATCTTCGCGGACGCGCATGCCGGCCGACGGCTCGGCGCAGCTCCACGACGCGACGAACGCGCTGCACGACGATCGGCGCTGTGGGGCCCGCGGGCGCGCGACATCCTCGGCGCGGCGTCGACGTCAGCGACGACGTCAGCCACGCCGGCTTCCCGTTCCTGACCTCGAAGACGGTCGACATCGACGGCGTCCGGACGCTCGCGTCGCGGATCTCGTACGTCGGCGAGCTCGGCTGGGAGATCTACGTCCCGATCGAGCAGGGCGCTGCGGGTCTGGGACGCGCTCTGGGAGGCCGGCCGGCCGCACGGCCTGGTGCCGGTGGGGATCGGCGACGTACGCCGTCACGCGCGGCTCGAGAAGGGCTACCGCGCCCACGGCGCCGAGCTCGAGCTCGACTTCGACCTCGTCGAGGCGGGCATGGCCCGGCCGACGCGTCAAGGACGCCGACTTCGTCGGCAAGGCGGCCTACCTGCGAGCAGCGCGTCGACGGCCGCCGGCCGGCGATCCTGTGCACGCTGACGCGTCGACGACCCGACGTCGTCGAGCGGGCGTCAAGCGCTACATGCTCGGCCGCGAGCCGATCCTGACGCCGGACGGCGAGCCGCTCGTCGACGCCAAGGGCCGCCGCTCGTACGTGACCAGCGCCGGCTCCGGGCCGTCGGTCGGCAAGCACCTCCTGATGTCCTACCTGCCGCCGGCGCAGGCGGTCGAGGGCACCGAGCTCGCTCGTCGAGTACTTCGGCGAGCGCTACCCGGTCACCGTGGCGGTGGCCGGCGCGACCCCGCTGTTCGACCCCGAGAACGCCCGGATCCGGTCCTGAGCCGCGCGATGAACATCCTCGTCTGCGTCAAGCGCGTGCCGGCGACCGGCGGCCGGATCGTCCTGACCGCCGACGGGCAGGACGATCGACACGCGGTTCCTCGGGTTCACGATCAGCCCGCACGAGGAGTGCGCCGTCGAGGAGGCGGTCCGGATCGTCGAGGCGCAGGGCGGCCGTCGACCGTCCTGACGCTCGGCCCGGCCGAGGCCGAGGAGCAGCTCCGCGACGCGATGGCGATCGGCATCGACCGGGCGATCCTGCTCGAGACCGACGGCGCGCGACTGGGATCCGGTCGCGACCGCCGGCCGCGATCGTCGAGGCGATCCGGGCGCAGGAGGCGGCCGACGGCCCGTTCGACCTGATCCTGTTCGGCAACGAGGCCGCCGACACCGGCGACTTCCAGGTCGGCGATCCGGGTCGCGCGTCGCGCTCGGCCGGCCGTGCGTCACCGGCGATCAAGGCGCTCGAGATCGGCGACGGCGTCGGCGACGGCGCGGCGCGAGGCGCCGGCGGCGGCTGGGAGGTCTACGAGCTGCCGCTGCCGGCGGTCGTCGGCGGTGAAGGAGGGCATCAACCTGCCGCGCTACCCGTCCGTCCCGGGCCGGCTGCGGGCGAAGAAGAAGGAGGTCGAGCGGGTCGACGCCCGACGCGGCGGCGGCCGGGCCGGGCCCGACGAAGATCCGGCCTGCGGCCTGCCGGCCGAGGCAGGAGGGACGACGGCCGAGGTCCTCGGGCACGGGCGCCGGAGGCGGCGCCCGCGGTCGTCGACCTCCTCGCGCGCATCGGGGTGCTGGTCGTCGAGCGGACTGGTCCTCGTCTTCGTCGAGCACGCCGGCGGCGAGCCCGATCGCGCTGTCGCTCGAGGCGCTCGCGCTCGCCCGCGGGCTGGCCGCGGCGCTCGGCGTGCCGCTCGAGGCCGTGGTCGTCGGCGCCGGCGCGGCGCGCGGCGGCCGCGGCGCTCGGCGGCGCACGGCGTCGACGCGCGTCCACGTCGTCGACGATCCGCGCGCTCGACGCCTACGCCCCGGCCGCCTGGGCCGCGGCGCTTCGCCCGGTCGCTGGCGCGCCGCGGCGCCGGCGGCCGTCATCGCGCCGGGAGCGAGCGCGGCAACGAGGTCGCTCGCCCACGTCGCCGCCCGGTCGGGCCTGCCGATGGCCGCGAACTGCGTCGACGGTCGACGCCCGGCGAGCCGTGTCGCGGCTCACCCGCCAGCGCTGGGCGCGGCAGCCTGCTCGAGGACGCGCCGCTCGACGGCGCCGTCCGCGCTGCTGACGGTCGCGCCGCACGCCGTCGCAGCCGGCGAGGCCGGCGACGCGCCGGCGCGCCGGCGTCGTCGAGCCGTTCGCGCCGGCGCTGTCGCGACGCGCGACCTCGCGCGTCCGGGTCGTCGGGCGCGAGTCGCGCCCGAGGCCGGCGCGGTCTCGCTGGCCGACGCGAAGGTCGTCGTCGGCGGCGGGCGGGGCGTCGGCAGCGCCGAGGCGTTCGCCGAGCTGGAGGAGCTGGCCGGCGCTGCTCGGCGGCGCCGTCGGCGGCTCGCGCGTCGTGACGAGCGCCGGCTGGCGGCCGCACGCGGAGCAGATCGGCCAGACCGGGACTGCGGATCGCGCCCGACCTCTACATCGCCTGCGGGATCAGCGGCGCGATCCAGCACATCGTCGGCTGCAAGGCGGCGAAGCGGATCCTCGCCATCAACACGGACCCCGAGGCGCCGATCATGGGCCGTGCCGACTACGCGGTGATCGGCGACCTCCACGCGGTCGTGCCGGCGATCACCGCCGAGATCCGGCGCGTCTCGGCCGGGCTGAGCGGGCCGGCTGGCCCCGGAATCCGTCCGGCGATGACGCGGCGCCCGGGGCTGCGAGTGTGGTACGGAGCGGCGCCAGGACGACGCGACACTGGATCGGCTGGTCTTCTTCTCGGACGCGGTCGATGGCGCTCGCGATCGACCCTGATCGTCATCGACCTGTCGGCTGCCCCAGCCTGCCGCCGATCACGACCGACGGAGCTGCGCGCGGCCCTCGCGGATCTGGCGCCGCGCGAGTTCAGCTTCGTCCTGAGCTTCGCGGTCATCGGCCTGTGGTGGAACGGCGCACCAGCAATTCATCGGCCGGTGGTCCGGCTCGATCGGCAGGCTCGCTCGTCCTCGAACCGGGCGTTCCTCGGCGCGATCGCGTTCCACCCGTTCCCGACGAGCATGCTCGGCCTGACGCATCATCCCGACGTCGATAGCGACTGTACGCCGCGACAACGCGTCATCGCTACGTCGATCGCGGCGATGCGGACGCATGCCGAGCGGCGTGGGCTGCATCGACGTCGACGACGGCCGGACCAGTACTCGGCATGCGAACGACGCCGGCGCTGATCGCGCCGACGTGTCTTCGCCGCGTCGATCCCGCTCGCGTACCTCGCCCCGGACGCGGCGGCCTGGTCGTGGAACCTCGTCTGGATCGTGACGCTCGCGATCCGTCGCCTGCGGGGACCGCCGGGCCGGTGAATAGCCGCCGCGCGGCGTCGCCCGCCGGCTGGGCAGGGACGATCGTGGCGCTGCCGGCGCTCGGGTGGAACGTGCTCTCGTGCGCCGTCGTCTCAGAGCACCCGGTAGCGCGTACCGTACGACGCTTCGCTCACCTCGAGGATCCGGCCCTCCCGGGCGCTTCACCCCGACCCGCTCGGACTCGACGCTGATCCGATCCCCGACCCGCGCAGTCATCGGTCGCCTCCTCGACGCAGCCGGATCGACGCGACGGTACATCCGCGCCGCTCAGGATAGCGTCCACCGTCCGGCGGGCCGTCGACAAGGGCCGGCGGCCTGCCGGGGCCCGGATGATGTTCGCGACCGGCGGCCAGTCACGACCGACGGTCGCGCCGATGGCCCGGGCGCCGCGATCGGTCGTACGATAGGAACGAGCATGACGACGCGGATCGTGATCCTCGGCGGCGGCGTTCGCCGAGGTCAGGACGGCCCGGGAGCTGGTCAAGCTGCTCCGGCGGGAAGTACGCCTCGCTCGGCCGGCGGCCGCAACCGAGCCGCGTGCGGCCGAACGACGCACGCGCCCCGACGGCGTATCGGTGGTCCGGCGACCCCCGCTCAACCGCGACAACTACTTCGTGTTCCAGCCGCTGCTCGCCGACATCATCTCGGGCACCATCGAGACCACCCACGTCGTCGTGCCGCTGCGCCGGATGCTGCCGCGACGTCGACGGTGGAGGTGGGCTACATCGAGGCCATCGACACGACGACCCGCCAGATCCAGCGTCCGGCGGCGGCGGCGGCGATGCACGTTCACGGTCGCGTACGACGCCCTGGTCCTCGCGCTCGGCAGCGTCACCGACTTCGCGCCGTGCCCGGCATGGCCGAGCACGCGCTCGGCGTGCGCACCCTCGGCGACGCGTTCTACCTCCGCAACCGTGCCCTCGGCGATGCTCGAGGAGGCGCGCGATCGAGCCCGACCCGGAGCGCCGGCGAGCGCCTGCTGACGTTCGTCGTCGTCGGCGGCGGCTCGACCGGCGTCGAGGTCGCCGCGGAGCTCCAGGACCTCCTCCGGACCGCCGGCGGACGCTTCCACGACGCGCGCTGCCGGCCCCGGGTCGTCCTCGTCCACGAGCCGCCAGCTACGTCGTCGCGGCACTCGGCGATCGGCTCGGCCGCTACGCGACGCGGAAGCTGCAGACGGCGGGCATCGAGCTGCGTCCTGGGCCGGCGGCTCGACCGCGGTCGACCGAGGACCGGGTCGAGCTCGACGACGGCACGCAGCGATCCCGACCGCGACGGTCGTGAGCACGGTCGGCAACGCCCCGCATCCGCTCCTCCGCGACCTGCCCGACGAGCGCACGACGCGCGCGGCTGGCTCCGGCCCGACGCCACGTTCGCCGTGCCCGGACTCGACCGCGTCTGGGCCCTCGGCGACTGCGCCTCGATCATCGACCCCGCGACCGGCCGGCCGATGCCGGCGACGGCGCAGCACGCGGTCCGCGAGGGGCCGCACGCCGCCCGGAACGTCCTGGCGGCGCTCGACGGCCGGCCGCAGACACCGTTCGACTACGGCCAGCTCGGGATGCTCGTGTCGCTCGGCCGGTTCAAGGCCGTCGGCGAGATCTTCGGCATCAAGGTGTGCGGCCTGCTCGCGTGGTTCCTGTGGCGCTCCTACTACCTGCTGCGCCTGCCGAGCCTCGAGCGCCGCTTCCGTGTCGCGATCGACTGGACCCTCGAGCTGCTCCTGGCCCGACATCGTGCCGAGATCAGCGTGCGGCGGAGCGCGGACCCGGCCGGGTGAGACGCCCGGCGAGCTGCCCGGCGAGCCCGTCTCGGTCGGCGCCCGGCCCGACGCCGGGCGAGGAGCTCGTCCTCTGAGCCGGCGTCTGCTCACGCGCCGGCTCGCAGGCGGGAACCGCCGGTATCCTCGCGCAGCCGCGATGCGGCCCGCGCGGCCGCCAGGACGACCTCGCGCGTCTCCTCGCCCGCGGCGCGGGAATCGGTACGACGGCCCGTGGACGTGGACCGCGGCGACGACCTCGCCCGCGCGTCGGCGACGGCGGCCGCGACCGAGCGTGATCCCATCGGCGAACTCGTCGCGGACCCAGGCGAAGCCGTCGCGCCGGACCCCGCGCGAGCCGCTCGCGGAAGCGCGTCGCGATCGGCAGCGTCGGCCGTGAACGCGCTCGAGCGGCCGGCGAGGTAGCGCTCGAGGTCGACCGGCCGCGGCTGGGCGAGGAAGACCTGGCCGGACGAGACCGCGTGCATCGGGACCCGCGTGCCGGTCCAGTCGCGGACCGCCGACCGGGTTCGGGCGTGTCGACCTGGTCGACGTAGTGGACGCGGTCCGCCGTCGGGGATCGACAGGCCGGCCGCCTCGCCGAGCCGCGGCCGCGAGCTCGACGAGGTCGGGCCGGGCGATGCGCGACGAGGCCGCGGGCCGGCCGACGCCGGCGGCGAGCGTCGCGATCCGCGGCCCGAGCCGGTAGCGGCGTGTCGCCCGGGACCTGCTCGACCGCGCCCTCGCGCGGCGAGCGACGCGAGCAGCCGCGCGGCGGTGCACTTCGGCAGGTCGGCGCGCTCGGCGACCTCGGTGACGCCGAGCGGCCCGTCGGCGAGCGCGCCGAGCACGGCAAAGGCGCGCTCGATGGACTGGACTCTGGACATCGGCCCCTCCGTGGGCTACATTGCGGCCGGCTGCGTTCCATCATACGGCACCGTTCCACATGTGGAACCCACGACCGGCGGATCGCAGGCCCCGACGGAGCGGCGGCTCAGGAGTGACGCCAGGACGAGAACGAGGAGATCGACCTCGCGGCGCTGGCCGACGACGAGCTCGTCGAGCAGATGCACAACGACCTCTACGACGGCATGGCCGACGAGATCGTCGAGGGCACGAACATCCTGCTCGGCCGCGGCTGGGCGGCCGACGCGGGTCCTCAACGACGCGCTCGTCGAGGGCATGCGGATCGTCGGCATCGACTTCCGCGACGGCATCCTGTTCGTGCCCGAGGTGCTCCTCGCCGCCAACGCGATGAAGGCCGGGATGGCGATCCTGCGGCCGCTCCTCGCCGAGACCGGCGCCGAGCCGGTCGGCAAGGTCGTCATCGGCACGGTCAAGGGCGACATCCACGACATCGGCAAGAACCTCGTCGCGATGATGCTCGAGGGCGCCGGCTTCGAGGTCTTCGACCTCGGCATCAACACCGACGCCGACAAGTTCCTCGCCGCGCTCGAGCAGCACAAGCCCGACATCCTCGGCATGTCGGCGCTGCTCACGACGACGATGCCGTACATGAAGGTCGTCATCGAGACGCTCAAGGAGCGCGGGCATCCGCGACGACTACATCGTGCTCGTCGGCGGCGCGCCGCTGAACGAGGAGTTCGGCGACGGCGGTCGGCGCCGACGCCTACTGCCGCGACGCCGCGATCGCCGCCGAGACGGCCCGCGCGCTCGTCGACGAGCGCCGTGCCGGCGTCGCCTGAGCCGCTCGGCGACCGGCGACGGACCGGCGCCGCCGCCGCGCGTCCTCGTCATCGGCTGCGGCGCGCTGGCCCGCGAGCTCGTCGCGCTCGACCGCCGGCCGGCCTGCCGAGCGTGGACCTCGACCTGCCTGCCGGCGACCTGCACAACCGGCCGGAGCGGATCCCGGCCGCCGTCCGCGCGCGGATCCGCGGCGCGCGCGCCGACGGCTACGACCGGATCTTCGTCGCCTACGCCGACTGCGGCACCGGCGGCCTGCTCGATCGCGGTCCTCGAGCGACGAGGGCGTCGAGCGCCTCGCCGGGCGCCCACTGCTACGAGGTCTATGCCGGCCGCGCGGCCTTCGCGGCGCTCGCCGACGCGGAGCCCGGCACCTTCTACCTGACCGACTTCCTGGCCCGCAACTTCGACCGGCTCGTGATCCGCGGCCTCGGCCTCGACCGCCACCCGGAGCTGCTGCCGATCTACTTCGGCAACTACCGCCGGCGTCGTCTACCTCGCCCAGACCGACGACCCGGAGCTGACTCGCCGCGGCCCGCGCGCGCCGCCGACGCCTCGGCCTCGCCTTCGAGCGGCGCCCGACCGGCCTCGGCGAGCTGGCGACGTCGATCGCGGCGCTCGGCTGCGGCGTCGCCGCGACCGGCCGGCGATCGGGGCCGCCTGATGGCCGGCACGCTCACCGTCATCTGGTGGCGCGACATCCCCGCCCAGGTCATCGCCCGGGACGGCCGCCAGGCCACAAGATCGTCCTCCACCCGCGGTTCCAGGTCGCCATCGACAGGGCCGCCAGTCGAAGGCCGGCAAGCGCGCCTACAACGACTACATCGAGGAGTGGCGCAAGTCGCCAGCGGCCTGCGGCGACGAGCTCGAGGCCGAGGCCACGGCCGAGGTCGACCCGCCTCGAGGCCGAGTACGACAAGCACCGCCTCGCGAGCTCATCCAGTCCGGCGGCCTCGACGGCGGCCCGGCCCTGCCGCCGGCACGCGACGCCGAGACGCGCGGCGACGCAGGTCGACGCCGACACCGTCGTCAGCTCGGCGACCCGCGAGGTCGTCATCGGCTTCGACCGGCCGTTCGTCGATCATCGGCGAGCGGATCAACCCGACCGGCCGCAAGCTCCTCGCCGAGGAGATGAAGGCGCGGCGACTTCAGCCGGGTCGAGCGCGACGCGCTCGCCCAGGTCGAGGCCGGCGCCCACATGCTCGACGTCAACGCCGGCATCCCGCTCGCCGACGAGCCGGCGATCCTGGCCCGGACGATCCAGCTCGTGCAGTCGCTGGCCGACGTGCCGCTCTCGATCGACTCCTCGATCGTCGAGGCGCTCGAGGCCGGCCTCGCCGTCTACCAGGGCAAGGCGCTCGTCAACTCGCGTGACCGGCGAGGAGGAGCGCCTCGAGCGCGTCCTGCCGCTGGTCCGCAAGTACGGCGCGGCGGTCGTCGCGATCTCGCAACGACGACACCGGCATCTCGCGAGGACCCCGACGTCCGGTTCGCGGTCGCGAAGCGGATCGTCGAGCGGGCCGCGGACCACGGCATCCCGCGCGAGGACGTCGTCGTCGACCCGCTGCGTCATGCCGATCGGGGCGATGCCGACCGCCGGCCGGCAGGTCTTCCGCATCCTCGGCCGGCTGCGCGACGAGCTCGGCGTCAACACGACCTGCGGCGCCTCGAACGTCAGCTTCGGCCTGCCGAACCGCGAGGGCATCAACGCCGCGTTCCTGCGCGATGGCGATCGCCGACCGGCCTGACCTCGGCGATCACGAACCCGCTCTGCCGCGAGCGTCCGGCCGGCGGTCATGGCCGCCGACGTCCTGATGGGCAACGACCCCGAGTGCGGCCGCTGGATCCGGACCGTACCGCGAGCCGCCGGCCGAGGGCGAGCGGCGGCCGCCGGGTCAACCGCCGCCGCGGCGGCGCGGCCGGCCGACGCCGCCGGCCGCCGGCTGACCCGGCGACCGCGATGAGCCGCCGGCCGACGACCGCTCGTCATCTTCACGCCGTCGGGGCGGCGCGGCCGGTTCCCGGCGGGCACGACCGTCCTCGACGCCGCGCGCGCGCTCGGCGTCGACATCGACTCGGTCTGCGGCGGGCGCGGCATCTGCGGCCGCTGCCAGGTCGAGCCGGGCGTCGGCGCGTTCCCCAAGCACGGCATCACCTCGCGCGCCGGACCACCTGTCGCCGCCCGGCGCGATCGAGGCCGACGTACCGCGGCGCCACGGGCCTCGCCGCCGACCGGCGGCCTGGCTGCACCGCCGCACGTCCACGGCGACGTCCTCATCGACGTCCCGCCGGAGAGCCAGGTCCACCGCCAGGTCGTGCGCAAGGGCGTCGACCGTCCGCGACTTCGTCGATCGACCCGGTCGTCCGGCTCCACTACGTCGAGGTCGAGCCGCCGCGAGCTCGCCTCGCCGGCGGCGACCTCGCCCGGCTCCTCGAGGCGCTCGAGCGCGAGTGGGGCCTCGACCGGCCTCGAGGCCGACCTCGCAGGTCGATCCGGGCCCTCCAGCCGGCGCTCGAGGCGGGCGAGCTACCGGGTGACGGTCGCCGTCCACGACGGCCGCGACGATCACCGGCGTCTGGCCGGGCCTCCACGATCGGGCGCTACGGCGTCGCGATCGACGTCGGCTCGACCACGATCGCCGGCCACCTCGCCGACCTCGCCGACGGCGCGGTCCTCGCCTCGCGACGGCGTGATGAACCCGCAGATCCGCTTCGGCGAGGACCTGATGAGCCGGGTCTCGTACGCGATGATGCATCCCGAGGGCGCGGCCGAGATGACCGCGCGCCGTCCGCGACGCGCTCGACGAGCTCGTCGCCGGGCTGGCGGCGCGGGCCGGCGTCGACGTCGCGCGACGATCCTCGAGCTGACGATCGTCGGCAACCCGATCATGCATCACCTCCTGCTCGGCATCGACCCGATGCCGCTCGGCTCGGCGCCGTTCGCGCTCGCCACCGACCGGGCCGTCCGGACGACCGGCCGCCGAGCTCGGCGCTGCCGGGCCCACCCGGGCGCGCGCGTCTACGTCCTGCCGTGCATCGCCGGCCACGTCGGCGCCGACACCGCCGGCGTGATCCTCGCCGAGGACGCCGCACCGCGCCGACGAGGTCGACGCTCGCTCGTCGACGTCGGCACGAACGCCGAGATCGTGCTCGGCAACCGCGACCGGCTGCTCGCCGCGTCGAGCCCGACCGGGCCCGGCCTTCGAGGGCGCCCAGATCAGCGGCGGCCAGCGCGCCGCGCCGGGCGCGATCGAGCGGGTGCGCATCGACCGCGCGACGCTCGAGCCGCGCTTCCGGGTCATCGGCTCGAGCCGCTGGTCGGACGAGCCCGGGTTCGCCGAGGCGACCGCGCGAGCCGGCGTCACCGGCATCTGCGGCTCGGGCATCGTCGAGGTCATCGCCGAGCTGTTCCTCGCCGGCGTCATCACCGCCGACGGCACGATCGACGGCGGCGCTGGCCGCGCGCACGCCGCGCGTCGTCGCCGACGGCCGGACGTTCACCTACGTCCTCCACGAGCGGCGCCGACGGCCGGCGCCGCGATCGTCGATCACCCAGAACGACGTCCGCGCGATCCAGCTCGCCAAGGCCGCGCTCTACGCGGGCGTCGCGGCTGCTGATGGACCACGCTCGGCGTCGAGGCGGTCGACGAGATCCGGCTGGCCGGCGCGTTCGGCAGCCAGATCGACCCGCTCCACGCGATGGTCCTCGGGCTCGATCCCGGACTGCGACCTCGACCGCGTCGCGCTCGGCCGGCAACGCCGCCGGGCACCGGCGCGCTGATCGCGCTGCTGTCGGGCGCCGCCCGGCGCGAGATCGAGGCGCGTCGTCCGGCGGGTCGAGAAGATCGAGACGGCGGTCGAGCCGCGCTTCCAGGAGCACTTCGTCGAGGCGATGGCGTTCCCGCACCGGACCGCCGCCGTTCCCGCACCTCGGCCGCGGTCGTCGACCTGCCGGCCGCGCGCCGACCGGCCGACGCGGCCGGCCGGCGCCGCGACGCGGCGCGACGGCGCCGCCGGCGGTCGTCGCGGCCGGACCGAGGAGGACGACCGATGATCGACGACAGCCCCGCGTCGCCGGTCGGGCGGCCGCGCCGCCCGCCAGGCGCGCCGCGCCTCGCACGCCCACGCCGAGCGCGACGCCGTTCCTGACCCGCACGCTCGCGCCGTTCGAGGTCCTCGACGAGGAGGGCCTCGTCGCTCATCGAGCACAACGCCGACACGATCCTCCAGGAGGTCGGCATCGAGTTCCGCGGCGACCCGGACGCGCTCGCGCCTGTTCCGCGACGGCCGGCGCCGACGTCGCAGGGCGAGCGGGTCCGCTTCCCGCGCGGCATGTGCCGCCAGATCGTCCAGGCGACCGCGCCGCGCGAGTTCACCCAGTACGCCCGCAACCCGCGAGCGGAACGTCGCAGATCGGCGGCGACGCACACGGTCTTCGCGCCGAACTACGGCTCGCCGTTCGTGCGCGACCTCGACCACGGCCGGCGCTACGGCACGATCGAGGACTTCCGCAACTTCGTGAAGCTGGCCTACGCTAGCCCGCACCTCCACCACTCGCGGCGGCACGGTCTGCGAGCCGGTCGACGTGCCGGTCAACAAGCGCCACCTCGACATGGTCTATGCGCACATCCGCTACAGCGACAAGCCGTTCATGGGCTCGGTCACCGCCCCGGAGCGGGCCCGCGACACCGTCGAGATGGCGCGGATCGTGTTCGGCGCCGACTACCTCGAGGACCACACGGTCATCCTCAGCCTGATCAACGCGAACTCGCCGCTCGTCTGGGACGCGACGATGCTCGGCGCGGCGCGGGCCTACGCCGAGGCGAACCAGGCGACGCTCATCACGCCGTTCATCCTCGCCGGGGCGATGGCGCCGGTGACCGCGGCCGGCGTCGTGCGCCCAGACCCTCGCCGAGGCGCTCGGCGGGATGGCGTTCGTCCAGCTCGTCCGGCCGGGCGCGCCGGTGGTCCTCGGCTCGTTCGCCAGCTCGATGTCGATGCAGTCGGGCGCGCCGACGTTCGGCACGCCGGAGCCGGCGCTCGTCCTCTACGTCGATGGCCGCGCTCGCCCGCCGGCTCGGCGTCCCGTTCCGCTCCGGCGGCAACCTGTGCGCCTCGAAGATCGCCGACGCCCAGGCCGCCTACGAGTCGGCCGCGACGCTCCAGCCGACGATCCTCGCCGGGGTCAACTTCGTGCTCCACGCCGCGGGCTGGCTCGAGGGCGGCCTGGCGATCGGCTACGAGAAGTTCATCCTCGACGCCGACCAGTGCGGGATGGCCGCGGTCTTCGTCAAGGGCGTCGACCTGTCCGAGAACGGCCAGGCGCTCGACGCGATCCTGCGACAACGGGCCCGGCCAGCACTTCCTCGGCAACGCGCACACCCTGGCCAACTTCGAGACCGCGTTCTACCGCTCCGAGATCGCCGACAACAACAGCTTCGAGCAGTGGCTGGAGGACGGCTCGCTCGACGCCGCCCAGCGGGCCAACGCGATCTGGAAGCGGATGCTCGCCGAGTACGAGGCGCCGCCGATCGACCCGGCCATCGACGAGGCGCTGCTCGAGTTCATCGCCCGGCGCAAGGCGTCGATGCCCGACTCGGACGTCTGAGGCCGTGCGTCGCTCTCGCGCCGCCGCGGCGCGCGCTCGACGCGCCGGCCCGCGACGGCGCTGCGCCGCGGTCCTCGCGCGCCCCGACGTTCGAGCTCGTCCCGCTCAAGAACGCGCTCGACCAGGCGGCCGTTCCTGCCGCCGGGCGCGACGGTCTCGGTGACGGCCTCGCCGGCCAAGGGCATCGAGGCGACGGTCGAGCTCGCGCGAGCAGCTCCGGGCAGCGCGGCTTCCGCGTCGTCCCGCACCTGTCGGCGCGGATGATCCGCGACCGGGCGCACCTCGCGCGAGCTCGCTGCGCCGGCTCGACGACGCCGGGGTCGACCGCGCGTTCGTCGTCGGCGGCGACGCGAAGGAGCCGGGCGAGTATCCGCGACGGCCTGTCGCTGCTCCGGGCGATGGCCGACCTCGGCCACCCGCTCGCGCGAGATCGGCGTGCCGTGCTACCCGCAGGGCCACCCGTACATCCCCGACGACGCGCTCCTCGAGGCGCTCGCGCGACAAGGCGCCGTTCGCCGACTACATGACGACCCAGCTGTGCTTCGACCCGGACGCGATCGCGACCTGGCTGCGCGCCCGCCGGGCCGAGGGCATCGCGCTGCCGGTCGACATCGGCGTGCCGGGCGTCGCCGAGCCGCACCGGCTGCTCGCGATCAGCCGCCCGGATCGGCGTCGCCGACACGCCGCCGGTTCCTCATCGAAGAACGCCCGGTTCGTGGCCCGGCTGGTCCGCTCCGGCGGCTTCTACCGGCCGGACGGCCTCCTCGACGGGCTCGCCCCGCTCATCGCCGACCCGGCCGCCGGGGTCGTCGGCCTCCACCTCTACACGTTCAACGCGGTCGAGGCGACCGAGGCCTGGCGGCGTCCGCTACCTCGAGCGCCTCGACCGGCCCGCATAGCACCTCGCGACGCTGGTGGGGAAGGCCGGATGACCTTTGGCCGGTGCGTCCGCGAACCAATTTAATGGCCCCGCGACCGAGTCACTGCTAGACCGGACGGAAGGTTGGGGGCGCCGGGCCGGCGGATGGCCAGCGCGAGGTTTGCCATGTCACCCACAGTCGATCGTCGACGCGTCCGAGTCGGGGCGGCGCTCGTCCTCGGCCTGCTCCTCGTCGCCGTCTCGACGGCGGTCGTCACGGCCGCGGACCCGGCCGGGAACAACGGCACGGTCAAGGTCCACGAGGGCGCGACCGACGCCGAGCGGCTCATCAACGAGGAGTCCCACGTCTGCACGTTCCACCTCCACTTCTTCTTCGCCGACGCCGGGCAGAGCGGCACCTGGTGGATCGACCAGGCGGCGCCGACCGGGAGCGCCCCGTTGATCATCACCGGGACCTACGGCAGCGACGCGAACGGCGAGTACCAGACGGTCGAGCTGGGCGCTCCCGTCGGCCACTACAGCCTGTCGTGGGAAGGCCGCGACGACCAGAACATCAAGTCCAAGACCTTCTGGGTCACGTGCGAGAACGCTCCCGGCCCGATCGGCGGCATCGGCTGAGCCGACGCTCCGTCGAGCAGCGCTCGAGGGCCGGCCGCGTGGTCGCGGGCCGGCCCTCGCGCATCCAGCGACCGCCGGGGGCCGCGTCAGCCCGGTAGAGTGGACCGGTCGTCCCGCACAGTCCATCCCCGGAACTGGCAAGGGAGTCCGTCCCGCGATGGCCGACATCTGGATCTGCGTCGACTGCCGCTCGGCGAACGCGGCGAAGGCCAAGCGCTGCTATCGGTGCGGACTGCCGAAGGCCCAGGGCGAGCTGAGCGAGGCCAACGCCGCCGCCGCTCCCGCCTCGGCCATCGGCCCCCGAACCGTGCTGGCCGCCGCCGCGCGGGCGGGCGCGAAGTACCGTCCGTCGTGGCCCCTCGCCCTGCTCACGGGCGGGCTGATCTTCGCCACGACCGCGCTGTACGTCCGCGAGACCCGCTACCTCAACGCGTTGACGAACGCGGACGGACTCATCGTCGGCGACCCGGCGAGCTCGCAAGCTGAGTTGCCATTCGCGGTCGCGCTTTCCGTGGGCATGCTCCTCGGGATCGTCCTGTGGTCGCTCTGGATCGCGCTCGTCGTCGCGAACGTGCCGGCGCTAACGGGTCGGCTGCCATCACGCAGCCCGATCGGAGCGTTCTTCGCCCAGTGGATCCCAATCGTCAACATCAAGCGACCGTTCTCGGTTGTCCGGGAGGTCGTGGCCATCCTGTCCAATGGGGCGCTGGGTCCCGCCCTGCTGGTGATCGCGTGGTGGGCCAGCTTCCTCGCGGCCTACATCATCCCGACCATCTACGTGATCCTGCGCACGATCGGCCACGACGACCCGTCGCTCGGCGCCTCGGTCATCACCGGCAACCAGGTCGGGATGTACCTCGTGATCGCCGCTGCCGCGTTCGCCGCCGGCATCCTGCTCGTCGTCGAGCACGGGCAGCGCCAGGCGCTGGCCCGTCGTGCCGTGGTCGTCCTCGAGGCGTAGGCCGGCTGTCCGCCGGGCGGCCCAGCTCGCCGGGTGGTCCCTACGCGCCGGGCGGTCGGTAGCCGACGTCGATCTTCGCGGCGGCGTCGATCTCCTCGGCGCTGAGCAGGACGACGGTCTTGACGCTGGCCGCGCCCGAGGCGCCGACCGCCAGGCTGATCGCCGACGCCTCGACGTGGCTCGGCAGGTCGCCGATGAGGTACACGTCGTTGTCGCCGAAGGCGAAGTAGAACGCCTCGATCTTGCCGCCGCGGCTCTCGGTCAGCTTGCGGATCGCGGCGACCCGGCTCGAGCCACCCTCCTTGAGGAGGCCCTTGAGGCCTTCCGACGTGTACGACACCTGGAACAGGTACTTGCCCATCGATGCGCCCTCCTCCGACCCGCGTGCGGCCGGAAGGCGGCCGCAGCGCGCGCGGCCTCCAACTGTGCGTCGTCCTCCGATCGCTGTCCAGCCCGGATCTGGCGTGCCATCTGGCGCTACTTTCATCCGAGGAGGACGATGACACTGCCCCCGCTACGGGGTCTACTCGGCTGACCAAACGCGCACAATGAGCTTCGCGACATACCAGGCAGGAGGACGACATGGCGATCGGACCCGTTGAGTACATGGTGGTGGCGTTCCCCGGCAACCAATTCAAAGGCGAGATCGCGCCTGCCCTCCGGGACCTGGTCGACTCCGGCACGATCCGGATCCTCGACCTGGCGATGGTGGTCAAGGACGCCGACGGGAACGTCGTCGGGATGGAGGTCGAGAAGTCGGACTCGAGCGTCTTCCAGGCGCTCGACGCCCTGGCGGCCGACCGAGGCGGTATCGTCACCGAGAGCGATCTCATGAAGGTCGGCGAATTGCTCGATCCGAACTCGTCGGCGGCGCTGCTCGTGTGGGAGGATCTCTGGGCAAGCCGGTTCGCCGAGGCAGCCCGGAACGCGGGCGGCATCCTGGTCGACATCCAGCGCATCCCGGTCGAGGTCGTCGAGGCCGCGATCGCGTGGAACGAGGAGCACAAGGCCGAGATCGAGGCCGCCGAGGCCGCGGCCGTCTGAGCCAGACACAGATCGAAGGAGAAGACACCATGATGATGCGAAGAGCGATGCGACCCGGACGGGGCGTGGTTGGTGCAGTGGCGGCGACCGCTGTGGTCGCCGGGACGGCCGGCGCGGTCCACCATCACCAGGAGCAGAAGTGGTCCAACCAGGCGGCGGAGCAGCAGGCCCAGCAGCAGGCCGCCTATGACGCGAGTGCGCAGCAGGCCGCGGCTGCTCCCGCTGCGCCGGCCGAGGACGAGCAGATGGCCCAGCTCCAGAAGCTGGCCCAGATGCACAGTGCCGGCATCCTGACTGACGAGGAGTTCGCCGCGGCGAAGGCCAAGGCGCTCGGGATCTGATCGCAGAGGCCGGGATCGACGACGCGCCCGCGCTCGTCGTCCGCGCCCGGAAACCGGGAGACCAGGCCCGCCCCGGCGGGCACGCTCACGTGGCCGAGCGCCAGCGGCGATTGCCCAACGGGTCACGAACGAGGAGGACAGGGATGATTGGATCGGCACTTCGCGACAACCTGCGGCTGGGGCGATACGCCCTCGGCCTGGCCGTGGCTCCGCTGCTCCTGGCCGCGTGCTACAGCGGCACGAGCGCTCCCAACCAGACGACGTTCGGCGACATCCTCTGGACGATGATCGCGTTCTTCTTCTGGTTCATGCTCATCTGGATGTTCATCGCGGTCTTCGCCGACATCTTCCGGCGGAACGACCTGAGCGGTGGCTGGAAGGCGATCTGGATCCTCGCGATCTTCATCCTGCCGCTCCTCGGCATCCTGATCTACCTGGTCAGCCGTCCGAAGGTGACCGCGCAGGACGTCCAGCAGATGACCCAGATGGAAGCCGGCGCAAAGGCGGCCTCGAGCGTCTCGACGGCCGACGAGCTGGCCAAGCTCCAGCAGCTCAAGGCCTCCGGGGCGATCACCGAGCCCGAGTACGAAGCCCTCAAGGCGAAGCTCATGGCCTGATGTCCAGGCAGGCGTAGTTCGAGGCCGGCTCGGTCGCCAGCGTGCGGCCGGCCGGCCCTTCTCGTTCGGAGATCAGGGTCCCGGGCGGAGCCGCACGGCGCCTGGCTGGACCCGGTCGCGACGCACCTCCCGCGCGTGGACGGGCCACGCCGTGGACAGGCCGATCGCACGCTCGACGGCCTCGCGGTCGGCCGCAAGAGCCTTGCCGAACCGGATCAGCCACAGGCCGAGCGACATCCTCAGCTGCAGCCAGGGCGCCCTCCGGCCGCCCGCCGACCGGGCCATCGCCTCGAGGGCGACGTCGTCCTGGAGGGCGGCGATCCGGTCGCGCGCCAGCTCATACCGACTGATCGGGTCCGGTCCGGGCCACCCTGTCACGCGCTCACCTCATCCCCTCCACGGCGCGTCCCGCCCCGCAGAGGGATCGCCCGATCGAGGCCGGCCGGATCTTGCCTCCGGTCTGTTGGCCGATGACTCCTACGCCCGGGACCCGGGACCGGTTTTGGGGAAGGGTCAGTCGACCTCCGGCAGCTCGAGGCCGGCCAGGATCTTGCGCAGCAGCACCTCGAGCTCCGCCAGCTCGTGGGGATCCAGCGGCGCGAGCAGCTGCTGCTCGCTGGCGGTGTTCGCGCCGACGGCCGCATCGACGAGCTCGATCCCGTGCTCGGTCAGCTCGACGATGACGCCGCGGCGATCGTTCGGGTCGGGCAGACGGGCCAGCAGCCCGCGGCGCTCGAGGCGGTCGAGCCTGCTGGTGACCCCCGCCGACGACAGCATCAGGCCCTTTCCGAGCCGCGTCGGCGAGAGCCGGTGTGGCGGTCCGGTGATGCGCAGCGCGCTCAGGACGCCGACCTCCCCACGGTTGAGTCCGAACCGGGAGAAGACCTCCTCCTCGCGTTGCGCGACGTGTCGGCCGATCCGGGCGAGACGTGCCGTCACCTGGAGGCCCTCGACGCCGAGATCCGGGCGGACCGCCGACCAGCGGTCGATGAGACGGTCGGTGAAGTCTCGAGCCATGGCGCCCATTCTAGAGTGTCGCGTATATGACGCTAGTATCTTACGTCCGAGTAAGTTAGATTAGGAGGAGCCAGATTGGGAACGACCGAGACGGGGGTCATTCGCAGGCAATGGAGAGGGAGTCCGAGGACGTCGTCCTCGTTCGGCAGGTCGCGCAGGGCTCCGAGGGGGCCCTCGCTTCGCTGTACGACCGACACTCCGGCGCCGTGTTCCGTCTCGCGCTGTCCGTGAACCGCGATCACGGCGTGGCCGAGGAGGTCGTCCAGGAGACGTTCCTCGCGCTCTGGAACCGCGCCGAGCTGTTCGATCCGGGACTGGGCTCGCCCGTGACCTGGCTGCTCGCGATCGCCCGCAACCGCGCGATCGACCGGGTCCGCAGCACAGCCCGTCGCGTGCCGGCTGCCCCGTTCTCCGCTCTTGTCGGCGATCAGCCGGACGAGGCGTCGGCCGTCGACTGGCTCGTGGAGTCGGGCGAGATCCTCGCGGTCGGGGCCCCCGAGCCCGGACCCGAGATGGCCCTGACGGCGAGTGAGACACAGGCCGCCGTCGCGCGGGCGATCGCGGCGCTCGACGGGCCCGAGCGGCAGACGATCCTGCTCGCCTATCGCGACGGACTGTCCCAGTCGGAGATCGCGGCGCGGCTGGGCTGGCCGATCGGCACAGTCAAGACGCGCTCGCGGCGCGCCCTTCGCCGCCTGCGCGAATCGCTCGAGGCCCATGCGGCTGCCAGTCGAGATCGCTGGTGTGCTGCGAGGCCCCGGGCGCCTGACTCGAGGCCTCGTCGCGGGTCTACTTGAAGACGAGCGAGCCGCGGTCGCGGAGCGTGATCGTGAGCTGGTTGTTCGCGATCGCGTAGCTCGCGGCGTTGCTCAGCCCGAGGATGTAGAGATCCGACATCGAGCCCTCCGCGCAGGCGACCACGCTGGATGGTCCCAGGGTCAGGCTGAGGGCTCCGGACGCCGAGGACGTGTAGGTTCCGAGGACCGTGTTGCAATCGGCCAGCGCCTGGAACGTTCCGTCAGTATTGAAGGTGATCGTGTACTTCGATTGGTCCGCAACGGGCACGACGCCCTGGAACACCGGGGCCTGCTCCGTGATGGCCGTGAGCTGCCAGGTCTTGCCGGTGAGGCCGGTGCCTGGGCTCGGCGAGGGTGTGGGTGCCGGCGTCGGGGCGACAGTCGGCGCGGTTGTCGGCGTCGCGGTCGGCGCGCTCGTCGGCCCGGTGGTCGGCTTGGCGGTCGCGCTCGCGGACGGCTTGGCGGTCGCGCTGGGCGAGGGCGTGGGGCTGGGCGAGGGCGTGGGGCTGGGCGTGGGCGTGGGACTCGCTGAGGGCGTAGGACTCGGCGTCGGCTCGACCGCGGGCGAGGACGCGACGGCGACGGGCGACGCCGTCGGGGTCGCGCCGGCGGGGGCGAACGTCAACGTGCCTCCATCCTTGAGCGTGATCGTCAGCTGATCGTTCGCGATGGCATAGCTCGCGGCATTCGCGAGTGCATGGGCGAACAGGTCGCCGTAGGAGCCATCGGGGCAGGCGACGAGGGTCGACGGGCCGGGTGTGATCGTCAGGCCGTTCGACCCGCTCGTCTTGTACGTGCCGAGGACGCTGTTGCAGTCGGCCTTCGCGTTGAACGTGCCGTCGGTGTTGAACTTGATCGTGTACTTCGACTGGTCGGCCGCCGGCACGACACCCTGGAACGCCGGCGTCTTCTCGGTGATGGCGGTGAGCTGCCAGGTCACGCCGGTGAGCGTCCCGCCGCCGCCCGAGCGGGCGATGAGAATGGCGGCCACGACGATGACCGCGATCACGGCGACGACGGCGACGGGGACGTACCTGCGCATGACGATCCTCGGTTTGGGGGGTGCCTGGCCGCCCCGGTCGAGGGAGCGCCGGGCGATTGTAGGCGATGGGCGCAGCCGCTGGGACAGCAGCCTGGTGCACCGCGCAGCGCCGGTCGGCTAGGCTGACCCGATGGACCGGCCGCGACCCTCGATCTGGGACGTCCTCTCGGCGCGCGAGGCGCGCCTGCTGTTCTGGCTCGTGACGCTCGCGCTGATCGCCGTCATCGGGACGCTCGGGGCCGACCTCGGCGCAAAGCTCGCCGAGCCCGCGGTGATCCTGTTCATCGCCTGGCTCATGGCCTATGTTCTGCAGCCGGTCGTCGACCTGATCCTGCGCCACCTGCCGGTCAAGTCGCGGGGCCTCGCGGTGGCGATCACCTACCTGCTCACGGTGACGGTCACCTTCGTGGTCCTGCTGGGAGCCGGCCTCGCCCTGCTCCAGGCGGCGGTCGCGTTCGTCGACCAGCTGCCGGCCATCCTCCAGAAGGTGGGGGCCACGCTGCGACCGATCCTCGACACGCTCGGGATCCGCGTTCCGGGCGGGGCGGACGTCGTGGCCGCGGTCCAAAGCTTCCTGGTGACCTACGGCGGCCAGCTCGCCGACGCCGTCCGGTCGGCCGTCGTCAACCTCGTCGCGGTCGTGGCGGCGCTGTTCACCGCGGTCATCATCTCGGTCGGCCTGGCGGTCGGGCAGGTCTCGCTCCTGGGCTGGTTGCGGACGTTCCTGCCGGAGAGCACGTACGCCGACCTGACCGCCCTCGAGCAGGCCATTGCCGTCGCCTTCGGCGGGTTCGTCCGCGGGCGTCTCCTCATCGGCGCGATCTACGGAGCGGTCGTCCTCGTCACCGCCATCGTCTTTGGCGTCCCGTACTCGCCGCTCATCGCGGTGATCGCGGGGCTGATCGTGTTCATCCCGTGGATCGGGCCGCTCATCGGTTGGGCGGTGCTCCCCGCCTTCGCGCTCATCCTCGCGCCGGACGTCGTCGTCCCGTGCCTGATCGTCAGCCTGGTCGGGGCCGTCGTCATCCAGGTGCTCGTGACGCAGCTCGTGATGGGCGCGGCGGTGAAGATGAGCCCGGTGGCGGTCTTCGCCGTCGTCATCATCGGCGCGTCGCTGGCCGGCATCGCCGGTGCGGTGTTCGCGATCCCGGTGGCGGCATCGATCCTGGCGATCACCGACTACCTCCGCCGGCGCGACGTGCTGCTCCGCGCCACGACAGAACCCGAGACGGCCCCCACCGCGGGATCGACGTCGCCGTCGTAGGCTCGCGATCCCGCGCAGCCAACGCGGTTCTTGGGCGTCCCGGGGCCGCCTTCCCGCTCAGTGCAACCGATACAACACGTGATACGCTCGGGCCTCGCCGCTTCGGCGGAGCACGAGGGAGCGGCAGTGGACGACCTCCTCGGAGTGGGCATCCTCGGCGCGGGCTGGATCACCCGAGCCCACGGCCTGGCCATCCGGACGCTCCCCGTCAGGTGGCGCCGGTCGGCCGGCCGGTCGGCGATCACGATGCTCGCCGCGCGGGACCGTGAGCGAGGCGAGGCGATGGCGGCCCAGCTCGAGGTCGAGCGGTTCACCACCGACTGGCGCGAGGTCGTGGAGGACCCGTCCGTCGACGTCGTCGCCAACCTCATGGGCGTGGCCGGCGCACCGCGAGGCGACGGAGGCGGCACTGGCCCTCGGCAAGCCGGTGCTCTGCGAGAAGCCCCTCGGCGTGGACCGGTCGAGGCTCGCTCGATGGCGCGCGGCCGACGGGCGGCCGGCGTCCAGGCGGTGACCGGCTTCAACTACCGCTACATGCCGGCGATGCGGCTGGCCCAGGACATCGCGCTGAGCGGCGCCCTCGGCGACGATCGTCCACTTCCGCGCGGCGCCTATCTCCAGGACTACGCCGCGGCCCGGCGCCCCTCCGGCCCCACAACGGGTCGCGGGCGGTGACCGACTACGCCCACATCGTCGACTTCCTCCACTACCTCGGCGGCGAGGCCGGAGCGCCGTCCACGCGACCGCCGCCAAGCTGACCGCATCGGGCCCGACGTCGAGGACGCCTACGTCGCGGCCGTCGACCTGCGCGGTGGCGGCATCGGCGTCGCTCGAGGCATCGCGCGTCGCCCGGGGCTGGAAGGGCCGGCAGGTCATCGAGCTCGACGGGACGCGAGGGTCGTTGTGGTGGGACATGGAGGACATGAACCGGCTGCACGTGTTCTACGCGGCGGATGAGGCCGGCCGGGATCGGCGGGTTCCGCGACGTGCTCGTCACCCAGCCGGACCACCCGTTCGTCGCGCGCTGGTGGCCGCCGGGCACACGCTCGGCTGGGAGAGCAGCTTCGTCCACGAGTGGCACGACTTCCTGGCCGCGGTCGTGACCGGGGAGCCCGTGCCGGCCGACAGGCGACGTTCGAGGACGGGTATCGGGCCGCGGTCGTCTGCGACGCGATCCTCTCTCGCGCCCGGGACGGGCGCCGGGTCCGGATCGCCGAGCTGACGTCGGGCCCGAGCGACGGCGGGCCCGCATGACGGCGTGGCGGCCGCGCCGGAGCGAGCTGCGGATCGGCGTCGTCGGCGCCGGGACGATCGCCGGGGCCCACAGCGCCGCGCTGCGCAACGTCGCCCACCTGTATCCGCGGGCTCGCGCTCCGTCCCCGGCTCGTCGCGGTCGCCGACATCAACGGAGCGCTCGCGGCCGCGCCTCGCCGGGCGCTGGGGCTACGACCGGGTCGCGCGCGACTGGCGCGAGGTCGTCGAGGCCGACGACGTCGACCTCGTCGTGGCCTGCCTGCCGCCGGCCGCCAACCGGGCAGGTCGTCCTCGCCGCGGCGGCGGCCGGCAAGCACGTCGTCTGCGAGAAGCCGCTCGGCGTCATCGGCCGAGGACGCGGCCGAGCTGCTCCGCGCCTGCCGCTCCGCGGGCGTGTTCCACGGCCTGGCGGCCGGCTACCGCTGGTCGCCGGCCGTGCGCGCGATCCGCGGCCTGATCGCGGCGGGCGAGCTCGGCGAGATCCGCAGCCTGCGCGCCTCGTTCATGCTCGACTACGGGGCCGACCCCGACGTGCCGCTCCTGTGGCGGTTCCGGAAGGAGCCTGGCCGGCGGCGGGATCGCGATCGACACGGGCTACCACCTCGTCGACTGCGCCCGGTTCCTCGTCGGCGAGATCGCGACCGTCCAGGGCCTCATCCGCACGTTCATCACGGAGCGCCCGCTGCCCGGGGCCGACGCCGTCGGCAACCGGGGCGCCGGGTCGGTCGAGCGGGATCGCGCGCGCGATGGGGCCGGTCGACGTCGAGGACGCCGCGGCGGCGCTGGTGACCTTCGACGGCGGCGCCTACGGCGTCTTCGAGACCAGCCGGGTGGCGACCGGCAAGCGCGTCTCGCTCCGGCTCGAGGTCTTCGGCTCGCGCGGCTCGGCGGACTGGGACCTCGAGCGACCGGACGAGTTCCAGGTCTGCCTGCCCGGCGACGCCGGCGACGTTCGGGTTCCGGCGGGTGCTCGTCAACCCGACCCACCCGGGCGCGGCGGAGCTGCTCATCGGCGGGCACGGACGGGACGTCGATCGGCTGGCTCGGCCAGGAGTGCGCGATGTGGGCCGAGTTCCTGACCGCGATCGCGGAGGGACGCCCGGCCACGCCGACTTCGGCGACGGCGTCCGCGACAACGCCGTCATCGACGCGCTCTATGCCTCGCGCGGCGACCGGGTCGACGGATCGCCGGTCGTCCTGCCGGTCGGAACCGACATGAGCGGATCGGGGCCGCCGTGACGACGTCGACACCGACGCGACCAGCCTCCCGCCGCCGATCGCCCGGCCCGACGCCCGGCTGGCCGGTTCCGACGGCCGCGTCGCGCGCGCTGTTCGAGCGGGCGAACGCCGTCTCGCCGGGCGGCGTCCAGGGCGAAGGGCGGAGCGCGACGCCCGTACCCGCTGTTCATGACCCGGGCCCAGGGCTCGCGGATCTGGGACGTCGACGGCAACGAGTACGTCGACTTCCACAACTCGTTCGGGGCGGTGCTGCTCGGCCACAACGACGCCGCGGATCAACGCGCGCGGTCGTCCGGGCGATGGACGAGCACGGCGTCTCGTTCTCGGCCGCCAATCCGCTCGAGGTCGAGCTGGCCGAGCGGCTCGTCGGGATGATCCCGTCGGCCGAGCGGGTCGTGTTCAGCTGCACCGGGCACCGAGGCGACGTTCCACGCGATCCGGCTCGCCCGCGGCTTCACCGGCCGCGAGCGGATCCTCAAGTTCGAGGGCAACTACCACGGCTGGCACGACTACGTCGCGTGGAGCCACCACTTCGCGACCGACGAGCAGCGGCGACGTCCCGACGCCCGTCGCCGGCGTCGGCCGGGATCCCGGCGGCGATCCGCGACCTGGTCCTCGTCCGCGAGTACAACGACGCGGCCGGCGTGCGCGACGCTCCTCGCGCGACGAGGGCGACACGATCGCGGCGGTCATCCTCGAGCCGGTCTTCCACAACGCCGGCGTGGTCATGCCCGAGCCCGGGCTTCCTCGAGAGCGCTCCGCGAGGCCTGCACCGCAGCCGGGACGGTCCTCATCTTCGACGAGGTGATCACCGGGTTCCGCCACGGACCCGGCGGCGCCCAGGGCGCGCTCGGCGTCACGCCCGACCTCACGACGATGGGCAAGGCGATCGGCAACGGCTTCCCGATCTCGGTCCTGGCCGGCCGGGCGGACATCATGGACCACCTCGGCCCGAAGGGCGACGTCCTGTTCGCGGGCACGTTCGCCGGCCACACGCTCGAACATCGCCGCGGCCCTCGCCTGCACGCGAGGTCGTGCTCGAGGGCTCCATCCACGACCACCTGCGCGCCGCTCGGCTCGCCGGCTGACGTCCGGGATCCAGGCGGCGATCGACGAGACCGGCGCGCCCGTCCAGGTCCGCGAGATCGGCCGGCGTCTGGACGATCTATTTCACGGACCAGCCGATCCGGCGCTTCCGCGACTTCGCCCGGTTCGCGATGGACAAGAACCACCCGGTCCAGCGGGCGTACCGCGACTGGCTGCTCGAGCGCGGGATCTACGTCCACCCGCACTACATGATCCGGGGCTTCCTGACCGGGGCCCACACGACCGACGACGTCGACCGCCTCGTCGACGCGACGGCTTCGTTCCTGGACGCCCATCGGGACATGCTGGCGCAGGGGGCGACCTCAGGCTGATCCGCGTCGGCGGACGGTCTGGTCGGCGCGGCGGAGCCCTGGTCGCTACAACCCGAGCCGGCGGAGGTACTCGCGGTTGGCCAGCTGGCCGGCCTTGACCGAGGCCGGCGTGTCCGACGAGCGAAGCTGCTGGTCCTGCTCGATCACCAGCCAGCCACGGTAGCCGTCTCGCCCGAGAGCCGGGCGACCACGGCGTCGATCCTCGCATCACCCTCGCCAAGCGCGCAGAAGACCCCCCGGGCGAGCGCCTCCTTGAGCCCGAAGTCCTCCGCCCTTGCCTGGTCGATCACCGCCGACCGGCAGTCCTTGAGATGGACGTGGCGGATGACGTCGCGGTAGTCCCCCGCGGCCGCCACGGGATCGGCGCCGCCGAACCGGAAGTGGCCCGTGTCCAGGCACAGCCCGACGATCGACGGGTCGATCGCGTCCATGAGCCGGGCGATCTCGTCGGCCGTCTCGATGTAGGTCCCGGCATGGGGATGGATCACCGGCTCGAACCCGCCCGCCCGACAGGTCTCGGCGGCCCGGTGGAGATTGTCGACGAGGGTCCTGAAGCGGGTCGCGTCGAGCCAGGCCTCGGGATGCTCCTGGATCCGGCCCGAATAGGCCTGGCGGACCGGCTCGTCGAAGTGGTCCGCGAGCACCGCGAACGGGCGCGAGCCGACGGGCGATCCGTCGGCGATGAGCCGGAGCGTGTCGCGCAACCAGGCCCGGTCCTCGTCGGCCTTGTCGGTCCGGCTGAAGTGCTGGGGCAGGAACGCCCCGACGAGCTCGAGCCGGCGCGAGGAGAGCCGCTCGCGGACCTGGGGCCCGCCGCCCAGGTATCCAGGGTCGCCCGAGCTCGGTGCCCTCGAACCCGATGTCGACCATCCAGTCAAGCATGTCGTCCGGGGCGGGCATCCAGGCGTCGTCGGTCATGACCTCGTCGACCCCGAACGAGACGGGGGCGCTAGCGATGCGCAGACCGGACACGGACATCGGACGACCTCCTGGGGCGCCTGCGTCGGGCTTGATGATGACCTTCACGGCCTCGCCGGAGCGGAGCCGGGCGATCCCGGCCACCGTGTCGTCGATCCCGATCGTCGCGCTGATCATCGGAGCGAGGCCGAGCTGGCCGCTCTCGACGAGCCGGATCGCCGCCGGGAAGGTGAAGTTGGAGATGTAGGAGCCCAGGATCGCGAGACCCTTCTCGACGATCTCGACCTGGTGGACCGGCGGGCGGGCATTGCCGTTCATGCCGAAGATCACGACGCGCGCGCCCATTCCGGCCGCCTCGATCGCCTGGGGGAGCACGCTGCCGACCGCGTCGACCACGACGTCGGCGCCGGCCGGCAGGAGCTCCGTCCGCCGCGCGGCCCACTCGTCGGGTGTCACGACGACGTCGGCACCGACGGCCTTCGCGACGGTGCCCGGAGCGTGCTCGGCTCGACCGCGATGATCCTCGCGGCCCCGGAGGCCCGGAAGACGGCGATGAACAGGCAGCCGATCGCGCCCGCTCCGAACACGACGACCGACTCGCCGGGGCGGATGGCGGCCCGGTTCGTGCCGTTGACGACGCAGGCGAGCGGCTCGACCAGGGCGGCGAGCTCCGCGGGGACCTCCTCGGAGATCGGGTAGACGCTGTTGGCGGGCGCCGTGACGTACTCCGCCAGCGCGCCGTCGCGATGGACCCCGAGCGCCACGATGTTGGTGCAGTTGGCCGGTCGCCCGGCGCGGCACGAGTCGCACGCCCCGCACTTCGGATCGGGATCGCACACGACGCGGGTCCCGATGGCGACGTCCCGAACGGCCGACCCGACCGCGCGGATCCGGCCGACGAACTCGTGGCCGATGATGACCGGCGGGGTCGACGGGTGGCCCGGGGGGACGTTGATGATCTGGACGTCGGAGCCGCAGACCCCGCAGGCCTCGACCTCGATCAGGACCTCGTCGGGGCCGGGTTCGGGATCGGGCACGTCCTTGACGACGAGCCGGCCCTCACCCTCGTAGACCGCAGCACGCACCGGGCAACCTCCTCTGCGACGGCCCGCCGGGCCGGTTCATGCCAGGCGCTCCCGGATCGGGCCGGCCAGGCGCTCCATCGTCTCGTCGTCGAACGGCACCGGAATGTCGACGATCGCCTCCTCCGCGCCCGCCGCGCGCCACGCGCCGAGGTGGCCGACGACGACCTCCTCGGTGTCGGCCAGCGGCGAGCTCTCGGCCCAACCGCGGGCCCGCTCGGGCGAGCCGCCGAACCGACCGAGGATCGCGGCGAGAGCGTCGACGGCCTCGGCCCGCGACGACCGGATGCAGACCGGCGGGACGCCGACGGTCCGACGGATCGCCGCCGGGTCGCGGCCGACCTCGGCGCACCAGCGGTCCAGGACGCGCGTTCTTGTGGGCGTAGACCTCGGGGCGCCCTCGCCGTTCCAGATGTCGGCGTCGGTCGCGACGATCCGGAGGGTCCGCTTCTCGCCGCTGCCGGCGACCAGGAGCGGCATCCGCTCCTGGAGCGGCATCGGCTCGTTGCGCATCGCGTCGCCGCGGACCCAGCGGCCCTCGAAGGTCACCGCCTCGCCGTCGAGGAGCCGGTGGGCGACGTGGGCCGCCTCGGCCAGCCGGTCCATCCGCTCGCCGAGCGTGAGCTCCTCGTAGCCGAAGGCGTGGATCTCGGGCTCGTGCCAGCCGGCGCCGATGCCTAGCATCGCCCGGCCGCGGCTGGCGTGGTCGAGCGCGGTGGCCATCTTCACGGTCAGGCCGACGTTGCGGTAGCCGACCGCAGAGACCATCGTCCCGAGCGGGACCCGGCTCGTCCGGGCGGCCCAGGCGGACAGGACCATCCAGCCTTCGAACACCGGACCCGGCGGGCCGATCACGGGTCCGGCGGCGTCGCCGAGGACCGGCATGAGGTGGTCGTTGGCGAACAGGCTCGCGAAGCCCATCGCCTCGACCCGCTCGCCGGCCGCCATCAGGTCCGCCCAGGCGACGCCCATGCTCCAGACCTGGAACCCGATCCGGATCGGGTCATGCGGCCCGGGCGGCGGTCCGAGCAGGCCAAATCCGGACCCGACCGGGCGGGCGCTCACCGCGGGCCGCGGCTTCGCAGCCGGCGTGTCCCGGTCAGCAGCAGCGACCCGATCGCGAACGCCCCAAGGGTCGTGACCAGGATGACCGTCGCGACCGCGTTGACCTCGGGCGTCACCCCGAACTTGATCTGGGTGTAGATGAAGACCGGCAGGGTCTGCTGCGGCCCGATCGTGAAGAATGTGATCACGAACTCGTCGATCGACAGGGTGATGCAGAGCAGGGCCCCGGCCAGGATCGCCGGCGCGATCAGCGGCAGGACGATGTAGCGGAGCGTCTGCCAGTTGCTCGCCCCGAGGTCGGCCGCGGCCCACTCCAGGCGCCGGTCGAAGCCCTGCAGCCGGGCGGCCACGATCAGGACGACGAACGGGATCGTGAACACGAGGTGGCCGGCGACCACGGTGTGCAGCCCGAGCTCGAGATGAGCGGCCTGGCGGAAGAAGATCAGCAGCCCCAGCCCGATCAGGGCGCCCGGGATCATGATCGGCATCGTGAACAGGAGGCGGAACGTGCCGGGGGCGCGGATCCCGCCCCGGACGAGCGAGAAGGCCGCCATCGTCCCGACCACCGTCGCGATGA
>CAVPDO010000006.1:0-53540 GCA_963702655.1 uncultured Actinomycetes bacterium
ATCTTGTTCTTGAGCTCGACCAGCTCGAGGACCGACATCTTCCCCAGCTCGTCGAAGATCTTGTCGACTGCCATCTAGCTCTCCTCCTCAGTGCTTTCTTCGGTGCTTGACTCTTCGACTTCTTGGTCGGCGGACGCTGTGGCGTCCGCCTCAGTGGGCTCTTCCGCCGACTCTTCCTCGGCAACAGGCTCCGCCTCGGCCGAGACTTCCTCCACCGGAGCTTCTGTCTCCGCCACCGTTGCGTCTTCCCCGCCGAGCTGCTCGATGCGGGCGTCGATCAGCCCCACGAGGTTCTGGAGCGGCGCGTCGAGCAGGCCGGCGAGCGTCGTGAGCGGCGCGACGATGGCGCCGAGCACCTGTCCGCGCAGCACGTCCTCCGGCGGCAGCTTCGCGAGGCTCTCGACCTCGGCCGCCGACACCGTGCGCCCCTGCATGATGCCGCCGCGGATCTCGAGCACCTGCGTCTCGCGGGCCGCGTCGGCGAGCGCCTTCGCCGCGGCGACCATGTCCCCGTCGGCCTCGAGGAACGCGATCGCGCTCGGGCCGTCGAGCAGCGCCAGCAGCGCGTCCGTCCCGGCAGCCTCGGCCGCGCGGCGCGTGAGCGTGTTCTTGACGACCGTGAAGCGCGCGCCGCTGGAGAGCAGCCGGGAGCGGAGCTCGTCGATCTGCGGCATCGTCAGCCCGCGATAGTCGGCGACGAGCAGCGTGTCCGCGGCCTTGAGGCGCGCGGTCAGCTCGTCGACAACCTGTTCTTTCTGATCTCTTCTCATCTCACCTCGACTGGTCTTCCGCTCTCGCAGGGAGGGCTGCCAGTGGTCTCAGGCGGCAGTTGCTAGGCCGGAACTGTAGCGGCCTCCGGCGCCTGCTCGTCCAACTCCTCGACGATGCCGCGGATTCGGGCCGGATCGACGCGGATGCCGGGGCCCATCGTGCTCGTGAGCGTGATCTGCTGGATGTAGCGGCCCTTCGCGGCCGACGGCTTCGCACGCACGATCTCGTCGAGGACGGTGGCGTAGTTCTCCACGAGCGCCCGCTCCTCGAAGCTCTTCTTGCCGATCACGACGTGGACGTTCGCGCCGCGGTCGGTGCGGTACTCGAGCTTGCCGGCCTTCGCCTCGGAGACGGCCTTGCCGACGTCCATCGTGACCGTGCCGGTCTTCGGGTTGGGCATCAGGCCGCGCGGGCCGAGGATGCGGCCGAGCTTGCCGACGTTGCCCATCTGGTCGGGCGTCGCGATCGCGACGTCGAAGTCCGTGAAGCCTTCCTCGATCTGCTTCGCGAGATCGGCCGAGCCGACGACGTCCGCGCCGGCCTGCTCGGCCTCGCGCGCCTTGTCGCCCTCGGCGAAGACGGCGATCCGGACCTCCCTGCCGCTCCCGTGCGGGAGCATCAGCGTGCCGCGCAGCTGCTCGTCGGCGTGACGGACGTTGAGACCCAGGCGGAAGTGCAGCTCCACCGTCTCGTCGAACTTGGTCGCGCCCATCGCCTTGAGCAGGCGAACGGCCTGGACCGGCGAGTACAGCTCCTCGCGGTCGAAGCTGGCGCGGGAATCGCGATAGCGCTTGCCGTGCTCGGCCATCAGAGGTCCACCTCCACTCCCATCGAGCGCGCGGTGCCGGCGATGATCTTCGCGGCCTGGTCGATGTCGCGCGCGTTCAGGTCGGGCATCTTCGTCTCGGCGATCCGCTCGACCTGCTCGCGCGACAGGCGCCCGACCTTGTTCCGGTTCGGCTCGCCCGAGCCCTTGTCGAGCCGCAGCGCCTCCTTGATCAGGACGGCGGCCGGCGGCGTCTTCGTGATGAACGTGAAGGAGCGGTCCTCGAAAACGGTGATCTCGACCGGCGTGATGCGGCCGTTCTGGTCGGCCGTCTGCGCGTTGAACGCCTTGCAGAACTCCATGATGTTGACGCCGTGCTGGCCGAGCGCGGGACCGACCGGAGGGGCCGGGTTGGCCTGGCCGCCGGGGATCTGGAGCTTGATCAGAGTGAGAACTTTCTTCGCCATCTATTCCCCAACCTACTTGCTCAGTCGAGCTTCTTGACATTGTCGAAACCGACCTCGACCGGCACCTGCCGCTCGAAGATGTTGACCATCACCTGGAGCTTCTGCGCGTCGGGGTTGACGTCGGTGATCTCGCCGTCGAAGTCCGCGAGCGGGCCGGAGGTGATCTTGACCGACTCCCCGAGCTGGAACTCGACCTGTGAGCGCTGGACAGCCGCCCCGCTCGCGCCGGTGTGGAGGATCCGGTCGACCTCGGGCTGCGAGAGCGGCACCGGCGTCGCGCCCGCGCCGACGAAGCCGGTCACGCCCGGCGTGTTCTTCACGACCGTCCAGGCGTCGTCGTTGAGATCCATGTTCACGAGCACGTAGCCCGGCAGCGTCCGCTTCTCGGCCTGCACCTTCTGGCCGTCCTTCGTCTCGATCACCTGCTCGGTGGGGACGACGACGCGCCGAAAGCGGGCGCGCTGGTTCATCGACTCGATCCGGTGCTCGAGATTGGTCTTCACCTTGTTCTCGTGCCCGGAGTAGGTGTTGATCACGTACCAGCGAAACATGTGCGCCTCTCCTCGCCCCCTACTTCAGCACCACGTGGCTGACGACCCACTGCCACACCTGGTCGTTCGCGTACAGGTACACGCCGGTGATGAGGCTGGCGATGATCACCACGGCGGTGCCGCTGACCAGCTGCTGCTGATTCGGCCATTCGACCTTCTTCAGCTCCGCCCAGGATTCCTGGAGGAAGCGGACTCCGGGGATGCCGGAGCGAACCTCGTCGCGGCGCTCGGGCTTCGACTCGGCCTGCTGCTTCGGCGGCTCCTCCTCGGTGGTCGGACGCGGCCGCGGAGCGGGCCGGAGCGGCGGAGTGCCGGCCGCCTGCGCGCGGCGCTGGCGGCGCTGTTGCCTGGTGGAGCGGGCCATTGGCTAGCGCGTCTCCCGGTGCAGCGTGTGGCTACCGCACCAGCGGCAGTACTTGCGGAACTCGACGCGGTCGGGCGAATTGCGCTTCGACTTCTGCGTCTGGTAGTTCCGGCGCCTGCACTCGGTACAGGCGAGCGTGATTGCGACTCTGACTCCGGTTGCCATTTTTGTTCTCGCTTCGAGGGACGCGCTCCAGTAGCGCCGGGTGGGCTCGAACCACCGACCTCTGCATTATGAGTGCAGCGCTCTAACCAGCTGAGCTACGGCGCCTCGCGCCGGCGCATAGTAGCGGAGACGAAACCGACGGCCAGCGCTGCCGCACCGACGAGGACCGCGGCTCTCGTCGCCCGCTGCGGCAGCGACCGCCCCGGGCGCACCGCGTAGTAGAGCTGCTCTGGCCTGGGCCCGGCCGGGCCGGAGGCGCCGTGCTCCCGCGCGAGTTTCAGCACCTGCGCGACGTGGAGCGCGCGCCGCCCCGTGTTCCCCTGCTCGATCTGGGTCTTGCAGGAGAAGCCGTCGGCGACGACCAGCGTCTCCTCGTCGAGCCCGCGCACCTTGGGCAGCAGGCCGAGGTCGCCGATCTCCATCGAGAGGTCGTGGTGGCCGGCCTCGAAGCCCCACGAGCCGGCGAGCCCGCAGCAGCCGGCGTTCAGCGTCTCGACCTCGACGCCCATCCTCTGCAGCAGCTCGACCTCGGGGTCGATGCCGCCCGTCGCCTTGTGGTGGCAGTGGCCCCAGACGAAGGCCTTGCGCTCGAGCCGCGGCGGCTCGACGTCGAACTGCTCGAAGAACTCGGCGAAGTGGTACGTGCTCTGGGCGAGGCGCTTCGCGTCGTCGTCGTGGGGCAGCAGCTTCCCGAGCTCGTCCTTGAATACGGCCACGCAGCTCGGCTCGAGCCCGACGATCGGGATGCCCTCGCGATACCACTCGCGCAGCTGGTCGAGGCTGCGGTGGAGGTAGCGCTCCGCCAGGTCGAGGAAGCCGTAGTCGTACAGCGGCCGCCCGCAGCAGACGTGGCCCTCGGGCATCACCACCTGCCAGCCGGCGGCCTCGAGCGCCTCGACCGCCGCGACGCCGACGTCCGTGTGCAGGTGGTTGTTGAACGTGTCCGGGAAGAGGACGACCTTCCGTCCGGCCGGGTTCGTCGTCCCGCCGCGCTGCGCGAACCACTGCTGCAGCGTCAGCGGCGCGAACTTCGGCACTGCGCGCTCCTGCGTCATCCCGGCCGCGAGCCTGAAGGCCTGGGCGAACGGCGGCGTGTGGGTGACGAAGTTGACGAGGCCGGGCGCCCGCGAGGCGAGCCGCGCGACCTGGTCGATCAGCCCGAACGCGTATGCGTGACGCGGGCGGAGCCGGTGCTTCCAGCGGTGGTGCAGGAACTCGGCCTTGTAGGTCGGCATGTCGACGTTGACCGGGCAGTCGTTCGTGCAGCCCTTGCACGCGAGGCAGAGGTCGAGCGCCTCCATCACCTCGTCCGACTGCCAGCCGTCGGTGATGACCTCGCCTTCGAGCATCTCGAACAGCAGGCGGGTGCGGCCGCGGGTCGAATGCATCTCCTCGCGCGTCGCCATGAAGGACGGGCACATGACGTCCACTCCGCCCGGCGTGCGGCACTTGCCGACGCCGACGCAGCGGACGGTCGCGTGCGCGAAGTCGCCGTGGTCGTGCGGATAGCCGAACTTGACCTTCGGTCGCCACGGCTCGTAGTCGGCGCCGAGCCGGAGGTTCTCGTCGACGCGGTACGGCCGGACGACCTTGCCCGGGTTCATCTTCCAGTCGGGATCCCAGATCGACTTGAACTCCTCGAAGGCGCGCACGAGGTCGTCGCCGTACATCTTCGGCAGGAACTCGGCCTTCGACTGGCCGTCGCCGTGCTCACCCGAGATCGAGCCGCCGAGCTCGACCACGAGGTCGGTGGCGTCGTCGAGCCAGCGGCGGAACTTCTGGATCCCCGGCTTCGTGACGAGGTCGAAGTTCCAGCGCGCGTGGACGCAGCCCTGGCCGTAGTGCCCGTAGAGCGAGCTCTCGTAGCCGTACTCGTCCGCGAGCTTCTGCAGCCGGCGGAGATAGTCGCCGAGGCGCTCGGGCGGGACGGCCGAGTCCTCCCAACCCTCGTACGTGTCCGCCTTGCCCGGGACGAAGGCCGTCGCGCCCAGCCCGGCCTCGCGCACCTCCCAGATGTGCTGCTCGCTGTCGGGGTCGTCGTACAGCTTCAGCCCCGACGGCTGGACACCGTCCCTCTCGAGGTCGGCCATCAGGGCGCGCGCCTTCGCGTCGGACTCGTCCTTCGTGTCGCCGCCGAACTCGACGAACAGCCAGCCGCGCCCGTCGGGCAGCATCGAGCGCTCGTGGTCGTGGATGCCGAGCAGTGTCATGTCCTCGATCAGCGTGTCGTCCATTCCTTCGATCGAGATCGGCTTGTGCTCGCGGGCGATCGTGACGTGGTCGGCGGTGCGGAACTTGTCCGGGTAGCCGACGGCGAGCAGCGAGACGCACGGCGGCTTCGAGATCAGCTCGACCGTCGCCTCGAGGATCGTCACGCACGTCGACTCGGTGCCGACGAGCGAGCGCGCGACCTCGAAGCCATGCTCGGGGAGGAGCTCGTCGAGGTTGTAGCCCGACACGCGGCGCGGGATCTGCGGATAGCGGGCACGGATCCCGTCGGCGTTCGCGTCGGCGAGCGCGTGCAGCCGCTCGGCGATCGCGTCGGGGACGCCCGAGCGGCCGCGGCCGATCCGCAGCCGCTCGCCGCGGTAGGTCAGCACCTCGAGCTCCACGAGGTTGTCCGCGACGCGCGGCCCCGGCCCGTGGAACTCCGACTGGACCGAGTGCCGGCCGCAGGAGTTGTTGCCGAGCATCCCGCCGAGCGTGCAGTAGGCGTGCGTGGACGGATCCGGTCCGAAGGTCAGGCCGTACTTCTCGCTCGCCGTTCCGCGGAGATGGTCGAGCACGCAGCCCGGCTGCACGCGGGCGATCCGCCGGTCCGGGTCGATCTCGAGGATGTGGTGGAGGTACTTCGAGAAGTCGATCAGCACGGCCGTGTTGCAGCCCTGGCCGGCGAGGCTCGTGCCGCCGCCGCGCAGCACGATCGGCGCGCCGTGCTCACGGCAGACGCGGTGGATCTCGACGAGCTCGTCGACGTGGCGCGGGACGACGACGCCGATCGGCGGCATCCGGTAGTTCGAGGCGTCGGTCGCGTAGAGGGCGCGGCTGCCGCTGTCGAAGCGGACTTCGCCCTCGATCGCCGCGCGCAGGTCCGCGGCGATGCTGCGACGGTCGACGGACGCCGTGCCTCGCATTGCGAGGTTCAGCGTGTCATCTCCGCGAGCTGCACGCCGAAGCGAGCGGCCTCGCGATGCTTGAGCTCCAGCCCGTTGCCCGGCCGCGAGCGATCGGGCCGCAGCACCCCGTCCTCGGGCTCGGGCACTCCGCCGAACAGCATCGCCTCGATCCGGACGTGGTCGTGGAAGTACTCGAGATGCCGCAGCCGCTCGACGGCGCAGAAGGCGTGGGCCGAGATGGCCGGTGCACAGTGCGCCGAGACGTCGATCGAGTGCGCGTTCGCGAGGCCGGACGCAGAGAGCAGGCCCGTGATCCCGCCGCAGCGCGTGACGTCGGCCTGCAGGCAGTCGACGGAGCCGACCAGGTTCCGGAAGTCGGCCGGCACGTACGCGTATTCGCCGGCCGCGATCTCGAGCCCGGCCGGCCCCGAGTCGCGGAGCAGGCGCAGGCCCTCGAGGTCGTCGGAGGAGACCGGCTCCTCGAACCAGGTCACGTTCCAGGAATCGGCGTAGCGCTCGGCCCAGGCGAGCGCCTCCTTGCGGGCGAAGGCGCCGTTCGCGTCGACGTAGAGCTCGACCTGGTCGCCGATCGCCTCCCGGGCCGCGTCGAGCCGGACCGGATCGCGCTCGGGCTCACGCCCGACCTTCATCTTCACGCGCGAGATCCCGGCCTCGGCCCAGCCGCCGAGCTGCGCGCACAGGCGCTCCTCGGTGTACGAGCAGAAGCCGCCGCTGCCGTAGATCGGGACGTCCTCGTGCGCAGCGCCGAGCAGGACGACGAGCGGGATGTCGAACAACCGCGCCTTCAGGTCCCAGAGCGCCTGGTCGACGGCCGACACGGCGCAGAAGCCGATTCCCGGCTGGCCGGAGTTGCGGACCTGGGCGGTCATGCGCAGCCAGGCCGCGCGCACGGCCATCGCGTCCTCGCCCTCGACCACGCCGGCGAGCTGGGACGAGACGACCTCGGCGGCGGCCGCGTCGCAGTACGTGTAACCGAGACCCGTCCTGCCGTCCGCGTGCGCCTCGACGACGACGATGGTGGTCGAGTCCCACTCGAGCGTTCCGTCCGACTCCGGCTCGTCGGTCGGAATCGTGTACGCGTGGACGTCGAGCCGCTCGACCGGCGCTGCACCGACCACTACGACTTCAGACGCTCGGTGAACTCGACGAGCTTGCCGCGCAGCGACTTCTCCATCACGCCGTTGCGCTCCGGGTCACCCTTGACCATCGCCCTCGCCATCTTCTCGGCCTGCTCGAGCCGGATGTGCGGCGGCAGCGGCGGAACCTCCGGGTCGGTCTTGACCTCGAGCACGACGGGCCGATCGGCGGCGAGCGCCTCCTCCCAGGCCGAGCGCATCCGGTCGCCGTCGTCGCAGAAGATCCCCTTCAGCCCGCACAGCTCGGCATACGCCGCGTAGTCGAAGTCGGGAAGCCACTGTGTGCCCGGGAACTTCGGGTCGCCCTCCATCACCCGCTGCTCCCAGGTCACCTGATTCAGGTCCTGGTTGTTGAAGACGCAGAAGATCAGCCGCTGGTCGGGCCAGCGCTCGCGGTAGCGCTTGACGGTCAGCATCTCGTTCATGCCGAGCATCTGGAACGCGCCGTCGCCGACGAAGCAGATGACGGGGCGCCCGGGATGCGCGAACTTGGCGGCGATCGCGTACGGGACGCCGGGCCCCATCGTCGCGAGCGTCCCCGACAGCGAAGCCAGGTTGCCCCGACCCAGCTTCAGCTGGCGGGCGTACCAGTTGGTCGAGGATCCGGAGTCGGCGGTGACGATCGCGTCCTCGGGCAGCACCTGCGAGAGCTCGTGCACGACCCGCTGCGGGTTCATGGGATCTCCGTCCATCATCGCGCGGCGCTCGACGATCTCCCACCAGTCGACGACGCTCTGCTCGATCTGTTCTCGCCAGCCGCGATCCTCCTTGCGCACGAGGTGCGGCTCGAGCGCCTTCAGCGTCTCCTTGGCGTCGCCGATCAGCTGCGCGTCGACGGGGTAGCGGATGCCGATCATGTCGGCCTTGATGTCGATCTCGACGCAGCGCGCCTGCCCCTCCTTCGGCAGGAACTCCGCGTACGGGAAGCTCGTGCCGACCATGAGCAGCGTGTCGCAGCCCTCGATCATGTCGTAGCTCGGGATCGTCCCGAGCAGGCCGATCGAGCCGGTCACGTACGGGAGGTCGTCGGCGAGCACGTCCTTGCCGAGCAGCGCCTTGGCGACGCCGGCGCCGAGCAGCTCGGCGACGCGCTCGAGCTCCTCGGACGCGCCGCGGGCGCCCTGGCCGACGAGCATCGCGACCTTCTCCCCGTCGTTGAGGATCTCGGCCGCGTGCTGGATGTCGGTCTCCTGCGGCAGGATCCGCGGCCGCCGGTAGCCGACGCTCGAGTAGACGGACCCGTGCATGCGCGGCGGCGACTCGACGGCGTCCAGCTCCGCGACGTCGTTCGGGACGATGATCGTGCAGACCGCGCGGTGGTCGAGCGCGATCCGGCACGCGCGGTCGACGAGATGGCGCGCCTGCTCCGGGACCATGCAGACCTGCACGTACTCGGACACGTCCTTGAACAGCACCTGCAGGTCGATCTCCTGCTGATAGTGCGAGCCGAGCGAGGAGCGCTTCTGCTGGCCGACGATCGCGACGACCGGGACGTGGTCGAGCTTCGCGTCGTAGAGCCCGTTCAGGAGGTGGACGGCGCCGGGGCCGGAGGTCGCCATGCAGACGCCGAGCGTGTCCGGCCCGGCAAACTTCGCGTGGCCGCACGCCATGAACGCGGCCATCTCCTCGTGGCGGGCCTGGATGAAGTCGGGATCGCCGTCGGCGCGGTCGAGTGCCCCGAGGAAGGCGTTGATCCCGTCGCCGGGGTAGCCGTAGATGCGGTGAACGTCCCACTCACGCAGGCGCTTCAGGAAATAGTCGGCGACGAGCTCGCCCATCAGTCGGTCCTCCTCGGAATCGCTTCCCCGAGGTTGTTGACGGCGGGCCCGATCGGGAAACGCGGCCGTCCATCGGCGTCGGGACTATTCGCACTCGACGCAGCGTTCGAAGCCTTCGTCCGAACCCGAGGTTTCCGCACAAGCACGATGCGAGATGAGGAGGTTCAATCGATGTCGACTTTGAACGAGAAACAGGCGAAGCTCTTCACCGGCCGCAACTGGGGCGTGATCGCGACGATCCGACGGGACGGGTCGCCGCAGGCCACCCCCGTCTGGATCGACTACGACGGCGAGAACGTCCTCGTCAACAGCGCCGAGGGGCGGTCGAAGGTCAAGAACATCGAGCGCGACCCGCGGGCGACGGTCACCGTCCTGCCCGCCGAGGATCAGCAGTCCGGCTACGTGATGGTGAGCGGCCCTGCGCAGATCGTCGAGGAAGGCGCGCTGGAGCACATCAACATGCTCGCCAAGAAGTACCTGGGCAAGGACAAGTACCCCTACCTCGGCCCCGGCGAGAAGCGCGTGATCATCCAGATCCAGCCGGAGCGCGTCGACGGCTTCGGCGCCGGCGGCTGAGCCCCGCGCCCCGCAGCGAACGACCTCGATCCGCTAGGAGCTCGCCGCGATGAAGTCGAGCGTGCGCTGCCAGGCTGCGTCGGACGCCGCCTGGAACTCCTCCTGCTTGCGGTCGAAGAAGCTGTGCGGCGCGCCTTCGAACTCGATCAGCTCGTAGTCCTTGCCGGCGTCGCTCAGCGCCTGCTCGAACTCGACGTTGTCCTCGTGGGGGATGCCCTGGTCGGCCCCGCCCTGCAGGGCCAGGATCGGCGCGTCGAGCTTCGCCACGAGGTCGATCATCCGGCCCGGGCGGCCGTAGAAGCCGACGGCGCCGGCGAGCCCGTGGTCCCAGGCGGCCGCCGCCCACGAGCCGCTCCCGCCGAAGCAGAACCCGACCGTGAAGATCGAGCTGCAGCCGAGCGCGCGCAGGTCCTGGACGCACGCGCCGACGTCGGCCTGCACCTGGTCGTGCGTGAGCTGCCGCACGAGCGGCATGAAGTCCCAGTCGTCGGGCCGTTTGTCGACGCCGGCGGTGCGGCCGAAGTAGTCGAAGGCAACCGCGGCGTGGCCGCGCTCGGCGAAGCGCAGCGCGAGCTCCTCGTAGAAGCGATAGAGGCCGCGAACGTCGGGGAGGATCACGACTCCGGTCGAGACATCTCCATCGGGCACCGCCCGGAACGCCGCGAACTTGTTGCCGTCCTCGCTCTCGAGGACGAGGTCGTCATGCGAGACGGCAGCGCCCGAGATCCTCGGGATCGGCGGTTCGGAATCGAGGTCGAAGCACATGAACGCGAGCCTACGAGAGGAGGCGAGTCCCGTGCGGCGTACCCTGAGGGCGGTGGACGACGAGTCGCAGCGCGACGAGATGAACGCCGCGATCCGCGCCCAGCGCGAGCGGGGAGCGGTACCGCGCTCGATGCTGGCGCCGGACGACGAGCTGCCGGACGACGAGCTGCCGGAGCCGGAGCCGCCGGCCGCCGAGGCGCCTCAGCGGGGTCTGCTCCACCGCCTGTTCGGCCGCTGACCCGTCGCCGGACGCGGCGCGCGCCGGGGGAACCTGGCGTTCCAGGCTCCCCCACCGCGGGGCGCGGCTAAGCCGCCTTCTTCTTCCCGAGCATCTTGTTCCACCACTCGTCTTCGTCGACGAGCGATGGGCTGACCTTCGGCCCACTCGGCCAGCGCGGCATCGTCACTCGCCGCTGCTTCGTGAGCTCCTCGAGCACGATCGCACGCAGAGTGTGCAACCGCTCGTGCTGGGCTTCCACGTCCCTGGCGAGCTCGCGACGCTCGGCTTCTCTCCGGGTCACGGAGTACTCGACCTCGAGCAGGCTGTCCGTGCGGGTGACGCTCTCGTCGATGATGCTGGACATGCGGCGCTCCTCCTCCACTCGCTGGTGCGGACGCCGCAGGTGTCCTGGCGCAATCGTCGTCTGAATCGGCCCGGGAGGCCATCCCTCGAACAGGCGTTTCTGCTCCGTGGCCGCCCGCATTCAAGCTCGCGGCTGTGCGCGCCGATAGAAAGGCCGTGATTTCCCTGCGGCGGGTCAGGACTCTCGCATGAGCGCCTCCTCCGAGAGCGAGCGCATGCCCCAGCGTCAGCTCGGCGAGCTGATGACGGAGCTCGGGCTGATCAGCCAGGAGCAACTCGCGACCGTGCTCGAGGTGCAGCAGCAGTCGAATCGCCCGCTCGGCCAGATCATCGTGGAGCTCGGCTTCGCGTCGGGCGCCGCGGTCGCGCATGCGCTGGCGATGCAGAGCGGCGGCGCGCTCCGGACCGAGTACGGCTTCGCGCTCGGCGTCCCGCCGAAGGAGGAAGCAGCCGAGGAGACGACCGGCGGCCTCCCGAGGCTCCGGCTGGCGCCGACCGCCGTCGCACCGCCCACGCGGCCGACCGACGACGGACAGAGCGACGAGCTCACCGAGCCGGAGGCCGTCGAGGAGCCGCCCGCCGTCGCGGAGGTCGCGGAGCTCGACGAGGTCGAAGAGGTCGAAGAGGTCGCGGAAGTCGAAGAGGTCGCAGAGGTCGAAGAGGTCGCAGAAGTCGAAGAGGTCACCGAGATCGGGGAGGCCGAGACGAGCGACACGGAAGCCGAAGCGCCGGTGCTCGCGCCGGTGGAGACCGAGGAGAGCGAGGAGACCGCGCACGCCGAGCCCGAGGAGGCTCCGGCAGATGCCGACGCGACCGCGGAGCCGCCGCTCGCCGTCGAGGCCGACCCCGCAGAGCTGGAGCAGCTCCACGGCGAGATCGAGCGCCTCGAAGCCGCCCTCGCCGCGGCGCAGACCGAGCACGAGCAGGCACTCGCCCGGCTGCGGGAGGAGCAGACCGACGCCGCCGAGGAGCTCGAGCGGCTGCGGGCCGCAGCTACCGAGCACGAGCGGCTGCCGGCCGACGTCGAGAGGCTCGAGGCGGCCCTCGCCGCGGCCGAGACGACGCACGAGCAGAACCTGGCGCGCCTGCAGGAAGAGCACGAGCGCGCGACAACGGAGATCGAGCGACTGCAGACCGTCCTCGCCGAGGCGGGAGACGACCGCGAGCAAGAGCTCGCAAGGCTGCAGGAAGAGCGCGGCGAGGTCGCGGCCGAGCTCGAGCAGCTCCACGCCTCTCTCGCCGAGGAGCAGGCGCGGCACGCCGCCGAGCGCGACGAGATCGCCGCGCAGCGCGAACAGATCCAGCAGGAGCTCGGTGACGCACTCGAGCGTCTCGCCGCCGCCGGTCCGGCCGCCGAGGAGCGGGACAGGCTGAGCAGCGAGGTCGAGCAGCTCCGGTCCTCCCTCGCCGAGGCGCACGATGCCGCCGGCAGCGAGCGCGAACGGCTGCTGGGCCAGGTCGGCGGGCTCGAGAGCGCCCTCGCCGAGGCGCAGACGGCGCACGAGGACGAGCTCGAGAGGCTCCGCAAGAAGCGCGACCGCGCCCGCGAGGAGCTCGACGCCGTGCAGTCGGCACTCGCCGAGGCGCAGGAGCAGCACGCCGGCGAGCGAGAAGCACTCGCGGCGCAGCGGGACGAGCTCACCCAGCAGCGGGATGAGAGCATTGGGCAGCGTGAGGCGCTGATGACTCAGAGCGAGCGACTGCAGGAAGAGCTCGGCGACGCGCTCGAGCGGCTCGGCGCCACCGTCGAAGAGCGCGACGGGCTTCGCACCGAGATCGAGCGACTTCGGCAAGTCCTCGCCGAGGCACAGGAGAGCTCGGCTTCCGAGCTGCGTGCCGTCATCGAGGAACGCGACGGCCTGACGGCCGAGGTCGAGGAAGCTCGCGAGCTGCTGCGGCAGGCCGAGCGTGTGCGCGAGTCCCAGATCGCCCTCGAAGCCGAGCGCGATCGCGCCGTGGCCGAGCTCGAACGGCTTCGGATCGTCGCCGCCGACGCGCAGGCGGAGGCCGAGGAGCGAACGCGCCTCCTCGCCGAGGAGCAGGACCTGCACCACGCCGAGCGGGAGACACTCATTGCGCAACGCACCGTGCTCGAGCAGGAGCTCGGCTCCTCCATCGAGCAGCTCGCCGCCGCCGCCTCGGCCGCCGACAAGCGCGAGGCACAGCTACAGCTCAACTCGCAGCGGCTCGTCGAGGCGCTCGACGCGGTCCGCGGGCTCGCGGCCGAGCTCGGCTCGAGCGACGAGCAGCTCACGGAGGACACCGCGACCGATCTCGCCGAGAGCCCGGAGCTCGAGGCCGAAGACTTCCAGGACGGCGTCGACAGCCACGAGCCCGGTGCCGCGCAGGAAGCGATCGACTACTCGCTGTTCGTGCCGGGACCGAACGGTTACGAGCTCGTTCCGCAGACCGGCGTGCCGCCGCAGGCCGGCCAGACCGTCGAGCTCGTCCTCCCCGACCGGGAGGAGCCGGCCCTCTTCGAGGTCCTGCGCAGCGGCCGCACGCTTCCAGGTGGCGACGTCTGCGTCTATCTCGCGCAGATCTAGGCACCTCGGCGCCTAAAGCCAGGCGCCGCAAGAGCCGATAACCCCGGAGATACGCGAACTGGAGGCCTGCTGTGGACGACTACTACTTCGAGAGCGAGACGACGTTCGGCGACGGGCAGCGTGTCGCGCCCGCCGACGAGCGCGAAGCGGCCATCGCGACCGCGCGGAGCTGGGAGCTCCGCTACCTCGACGAAGACCCGCTCCTGATCGACAGCGAATCCGCCACCCGTGTGGGCGGCGAGGAGCTCGCGCGCATCGGCGCCGCTCCGGTCCGCTGCGGCGACGGCAACATCCGCGTCGTCCTCGCCGACGCGACCCCCGAGCGAATCGCGGGCATTCGCGAGCACTTCTCCGGCTCCGTCGACATCGGCGTCGTCACGGCCTCGACGCTCGCTTCCCTGCTCGACGCCGCCTCGATGGCGGTTGCGTCCTCCGGCGCCGACCCGGTCACGAACGGTGCGGCCGCCGCCGCGCCCGTGTGGGGCCGGTCGCTCGAGCGCGTTCTCAGCGCCTTCGACACCGAGGCGACGCGGCTGCAGGATCTGCGCGGCAAGCTGCAGGCGCTCGGCGGCGAGATGGCTGCACGCGAGCAGCGCGTGCAGGAGCTCGAGACGGAGCTGCAGCGGATTCGCGTCGAGCGCCTCCGCGACCAGGAGACCGTCGACCGCATGCGGCACGACCTGGCCGACCGGAACAACCGCCTCGAGCGCGCCTTGGCGAAGACGCAGGAGCTCGCAGCGATCATCCAGGGCGGTCACCTGCAGTGAGAAACGCGCCGGCACGGACGCTCGCCGCGGCGGGCATTGCCGGCGCAGGAGTCGCGGCCGCGGCGGCTGCGTATCTGATCGTCGGCGGCGTTCCCGGGCTGCTCTACGCCGCCGGGATCTGCCTCGCCGCGTGCGTCGGCGCCGTCGCAGTCGTCGCCGGCGGCAACGAGAAGGAGTCGGTCGTCGCCGCGCTGACGGACGAGACGTCCGCGCCGGCGGCAGCGCCGCGCTGGCGCCGCAAATCGCACGTCATCGAGGAGCTCGGGCGTCAGCTGGCCGCGACCGGGTCGGAGCTCGAGGAGCACCGCCACGCACTCGCGAATCTCGCGGCGCAACGTGCGCGCGAGTCGGAGGAGGCCCACCGGGCCGCGCAGGAGCTGGAGCGCCGGATCGGTGAGCTCGAGGCCGAACGGGACGGCCTCCTGCAGCTCGTCGCCGAGGAGAGAGAGAGGTTCGAGCGCACGCTCGACGAGCTCGGCGGCGGTCTGGGGCGACACGGCAACGAGCTCGCGGAGCTCGAGCGAGAGCTCGAAGCGCTGATCGCGCGCTAGTTCGTGCGAAGGAGAGAGCGATGCTGTTGAAGATCATCGTCGTCGGCGCCCTGGTGATCGGAGTGATGGTCGCCATCAAGGACGGACGCATCCTGAGAGACGCCGGCCTGCTGAGCAACTGCACGACCGTCAGCACCAGCGGCCAGGACGCGCCCACGCTGTTGAGCTGCACCAAGGGCCGCCTCGACGGCTGGCCGGACGAGACGAACAACTCGTGCAATCTGATCGCAGTCCATCCCAGCCGCCAGTACTGGCGCTGCGCGGCGCCGGTGGTCTCGTCGCAGACCCCAACCGGATGAGCACGACGACACGCACTGTCGCCCGTCCGGGGGAATCGGGCCTAAAGCCGGTGCGGTAACCGGCCGATTGGAGACTGCCGATGGATCTCGAACTCACGCTCCGACGCGCCGTCGAGCTCGGCGCCAGCGACATCCACCTCAAGGTCGAGCGCCCGCCGATCCTGCGCCGCGACGGCAACCTGAGCGAGCTGGACGGCGAGCAGGACCTGTCCGAGCGCGACCTCGAGCTCGCGCTCGAGCAGGTGTGCGCCGCGACGCCGAAGCGGCTGCAGACGTTCCTCGAGACCGGAGAGCTCGACAGCGCCTACGCGCCGACCGGCCTCCCCCGGTTCCGGGTCAACGCCTTCCGCCAGCGGGGCTCGATCTCGATCGCCTTCCGCGTCATCCCCCGCGAGGTCCCGAACTTCGACGAGCTCTCCCTCCCGCCCGGCGTCCGGCGGCTGGCCGAGGAGCACCGCGGCCTCGTCCTCGTCACCGGCGCCACCGGCTCGGGCAAGACGACGACGCTCGCGGCGATCATCGACCACATCAACCGCGCCCGCCGGCAGCACATCGTCACGATCGAGGACCCGATCGAGATCGTGCACGGCGACCACGGCTGCATCGTCAACCAGCGCGAGGTCGGCCTCGACACCGCCTCGTTCGCGCAGGCCCTCCGCCGCGGACTTCGCCAGGACCCCGACGTGATCCTGATCGGCGAGCTCCGCGACGCCGAGACCGCCGAGACCGCCCTGGCCGCGGCCGAGTCGGGCCACCTCGTCCTCTCGACGATGCACACGGTCGACGCCTCCGAGACGATCGGGCGGATGGTCGAGTTCTTCCCGTCCGTCAAGCAGCAGCTGATCCGCTCCATCCTCGCCGGCGTGTTGCGCGGCGTCATCAGCCAGCGGCTGCTCCCCAAGCTCGACGGCGGGCGCGCCCCGGCCGTCGAGGTCATGATCGCGAACGCCCGGATCGCCGATCTGATCCGCGACAACAAGCCGGAAGAGATCACCGAGGCGATCGCCGAAGGCGACTTCTTCCAGATGCAGACGTTCAGCAAGGCGCTGATCAACCTCGTCCTCGAGGAGAAGGTCGACCGCGAGGTCGCCGCCAACGCCGCCTCGAACCGCCACGACTTCCTGATCGCGCTCGACCGGGCGGTCAAGGAGCAGGCCGCGGTGACGCGCGTCGCCGACCCGGAGCCGGATCCCGAGGATGCGTCCGAGCCCGAGGTCGCGCCGGGGCCCGAGCCGGAGCCGGTGGCCGAGGAACCTGCCGCCGAGAACGAGCTGCCGCGGCTTCGCGTCGCCGGGCAACCGTAGACATGAGACGCCTTCTCCCCCTGCTCGGGGCGGTGCTCGTGCTCGCCCTGGCCCTCGCGGGCACGGCCGGGGCGGACACGTTCCGGGTCGCGGGGTCGCACACGCGCGCCGGCGGAGGCGGAGGCTCCACGGCCACCTTCGCGTCGGGCACGAACGTCATCCCGTTCACTCCGGCGCAGAGCGGCCCCATGTCCTTCGCCGCGCTGCGCGGGATCTGGCAGGCGGCCGGCAACACCTACGGCATCCCCTGGGAGGTGCTCGCCGCGATCAACAAGGTGGAGACGAACTTCGGGCAGAACCTCGGGCCGAGCTCGGCCGGAGCCGTCGGCTGGATGCAGTTCATGCCCTCGACCTGGGCGCGCTGGGGCGTCGACGCGAACGGCGACGGGGTCGCCGACCCCGACAACCCCACCGACGCGATCTTCAGCGCCGCGCGCTACCTCGCCGGCTGCGGCGGACAGTTCGACATCGCCCGCGCGGTGTACTGCTACAACCACGCAAGCTGGTACGTGAACGAGGTGCTCGGACTCGCCGCCCTGTACGGCAGCGGCACCGGAGCGAACGGCGGGCTCGTCTCGGCCGACACGTTCATCCCTTCCGGAGTCTCGCTGCAGCCGCAGATCAGTAAGACCCGCCGGGAGATCGCAGCCTCGAAGACGCAGGTCGCCTCCGCCAGCGCGGGAGCCCGACAGCTCGCGCGCGGCGAACGGCGGCTCCTCCGCGTCGCGGCGACCGCCCGCCTGCTCTCCGACCAGCTCGACGCGCGCAAGCACGCCGTGCTGCTCGGGGCCCGCCGCAGCGCCATCGACGCCCGTGTGGCGCAGATGCGCAGCCGCCTCCGCTCTGCGACCCACCGGCTCGGCCGCCTGCGCGACCAGGCTTCCACCGGCCGGCTCGTCTCGGCCTCGTTGTACGGGGGCATCGGCGCAAGCCAGTCCGACGGTGCCGTCGCGATCGCGCTGCAGTACCTCGGCGTCCCGTACCAGTGGGGCGGCGGGAGCCCGACGACCGGCTTCGACTGCTCCGGCCTCGTCCAGTACGTCTTCGCGCAACTGGGCATCGCGCTGCCGCACAACACCGTGGCGCAGTGGAACTCACCGAGCGCCGTCCCGGTGCCGCGGAACCAGCTGCAGCCCGGTGACCTCGTCTTCTTCAACGGGCTCGACCATGTCGGGATCTACATCGGCGACGGGAACTTCATCGACGCGCCGCACACGGGAGCCTTCGTTCGCATCGACAGCCTCCGCGGCGGCTGGGAGCGCGCGCATTACGACGGCGCGCGCCGGATCCTCGGCGCTTCGTTCGGCAACCCCTTCGGAACGACCGCGTTCGCCTCGAACGACACGTCGTTCACGTCGGACGTCGTCTACTTCACCCGTTAGAGGGTCGTGCGCGTCGTGAGAGCTTCCGATGCAGCAGTCGTGACCCGGCGGATCCTCACGTTGCCCCGCCTGACGGCCGTTGCGGCCGTCTGCCTGCTCCTGAGCGCGACGATCAGTCTCGCCGCCGACAAGCCGGCGCAGGTCAAGGCGCCGGCGCACGCGGCCAAGAAGCAGCAGGTGCTCGTGGTGCCCGACGTGCGCCACCAGCTCTTCGTGTTCGCGTCGGGGATGCTCGAGGACGGCGGCTTCGGCTGGAAGGTTCGCGGCTCGGTCAGCGGCTATCCCGCCAACATCGTCGTCTCGCAGAAGCCGAAGGCCGGGACGCACGTGATCAACACCGGCGCGCCGATGATCACGCTCCAGCTCACGCGCGGCAAGAGCGCTGAGCTCGGCCAGCCCCAGAACAGGTCGCCCTACGGCGCGAGCCTGATTCGCGTGGCGAAACACTCGAACGCGAACTAGGCCTTTGCCCAGCGAAGCGGCCGGCTCGCGCAGCATCCGACTCACCCTTTCTGGGGTGGCCGGGCGCCCGAGGCTGCCGAAACTGCGGAGAGTGGCCGGACGCGTTCCAGAGCGTTTGCGCACGCTCGCGCAACTCGAGAGCGGCTTTCTGCTGATCGAGGCTCTGATGGCGATCACCATCTTCGCCATCGTCGCCACCGGCCTCGTCAACATCGTCCTCTCCAGCACCAATGCCACGACCAACGTGAAGCTGCAGACAGTCGCCGAGCAGGGCGTCATGGCCCAGCTCGAGCAGATCCGCGCGATGAACTACAACGACATCGGGACGGCCAACGGCTGCGTGGCCGGACCGCTCAGCGCCTCGCAGGCCTTCACCAAGGATCTGCAGGGCAACAGTCTCGGGGTCGCGGCGACGATGCACACGGACGTGGAGTACGCGAGCGCCAACGTCCCCGGGACGGCCCAGACCGGCGCCGACTACAAGACGGTCACGGTTTCGATCACGCGCAACAGCGACGGGAGGGTCCTGGCGCAGGGAGTGACGAACGTCGCGCCCGGCCAGCTGGCGTCGCAGACCACAGCGACCATCCAGGCAGCCGTCAGCGACTACGGCGCGGCGGGGACGCCGATGGAGAACGTCCCGGTCAACCTCGCGACGGGACCGAGCGCTCCGGCGAGCTGCCTCACCGATGCGAGCGGCTCGGTGACCTTCCCGGGACTCACTGCCAACCCGACGACCGGCGCCCAGGCGTACTACGACCTCAGCATCACGCCGCCGGCCGGCTATCAGGTGCTGAGCGACGACGCGTCCGGACAGCCGCCCGTCCACGTCCAGCTCTCGCCCACCCAGATCTGGTCGACGTCGCTGAGCGTCTACAAGCCGGCCTCGATCGTGGTCGACCTCCTCAATGCGGACGGCACGCAGTACACCGGCTCGGCGACCGTGACCGTCACCTCGAACGACGCCCGCACCTCGGGCGACGCCAAGTCGTTCGCCTACAGCGGTTCCCCGCTGACCATCAGCAATCTGGGATCGACGTACGACAGCGGCTCGACCAACGCCGACTACCCGTACCTCGTCCCGGGCCAGTACTCGCTGCAGGTGAGCCAGTTCGGCTACACGACCGTCAGCGACACGGGCACGGTTCCCACCGACTACCCGACCAACCTGACGAGCACCTTCAACGAGACCATGAACCCGGTGGCGGCGAACGGCGAGCTCGACGTGACCGTCACGGGGAAGAAGACCGGCGGCGGGACGCTCACCTGCACGAACGCCTCCGTGACGCTCAGGAACCCGATCAACGTGACCACCGGACCGCTGAGCACGAGCGCGGGTACGGCCAACTTCACCGGCCTCATCCCGGGCTCCCCGTACTCGGTGTCGGTGACCGACACGAAGAAGGCGGGAACGTGGGTGGCCAGCAGCATCAACGTGGTCGCCGGCCCGACCAAGAGCACGCAGACCGTCAGCATCACGCCCACCGGGACGGTGAGCTCGTGCTGAGCCGGCTCGAGCTCCGCAGCGAGGACGCCTTCTCGCTCATCGAGCTGCTGGCGGCGATGTTGCTGATCGGGGTCGTGTCCGCCGCCTTCGCGGGCATCTTCTCGATGATCGAGCAGCGCGACAACACGCTCACGGGGCAGTCGGTGCTCGCCACCCAGGCGCGGCCGATGGTCGACACGATGGCCACCGAGCTCGAATCCGCGATCTGCAACGGGACCACGCAGCCGATCACGACCGCGAGCGGGACGCAGCTCACCTTCACCGCTCCGGACCGCCAGCAGCCCTACCACCTGCAACAGATCTCGTACAAGCTGTCGGGCGGCACGCTCACGCGTACGGTCGCGCTCAGCACGAACACCGGCGGCCCGCCCTGGACGATGGGGACGGCGGTCACCAGCAGCACCGTCCCGTCGGTCACCAACAGCATCGTCTTCGACTACCGCAAGCAGCCCCCCGCAGGCGACACACTCGGCCAGAACGACCCCAGCCTGGATCTCTCGCCGAGCGGCGCAGCGGTGACCGCTGCGAACCTCCCGAACATCCGCGAGGTGACGATGCTGCTCACGGTCGTACCGTCGGCCTCGAACGGAACGGGATCGCTGACGACGCAGGCGAGCTCGACCCTGAGGACGCCGACGTGCAGCTAGTGCGGTCCCTCCACCAGCGGTGCCGGGACTTTCGCCGCGAGGACGGCCAGGCGATGGTCCTCGTCGCCTTCCTGATGGTCGTGCTCGCGCTGCTGTCGGTGCTGCTGATCTCGATGGTCGTCTCCGACGAGCAGACGAGCCAGAACTCGGCCGTCCAGGCCGACGCACGGGCCGCGGCGGAAGCGGGAGTCGACAACTACGTCGCCACGCTGCTGCTCGACAACCAGTACTACCGGCAGTACGTCGCACCGGGCGAAGCGACGCGCAAGTCGACGGCGACCGGAGACACGCTGGCGTCGGTGCTCCCACCCTCGTCACCGACGGCGTGGCCCTCCACCGAGGGCACGACCTGGACGTACGCCAGCAAGGACGCGTGGTTCGATCTCGGCAACGGCTACTCGTACGACCTCGAGATCACGCCGCCGCAGACAGGATCGAACCTGACCAACTACCTGCAGATCGTGTCGACCGGCGAGAAGAACGGGCAAACCACCGCAGTCAACAGGCAGGCCATCCAGGTCCTGATCAGGCCCGCCTCCGTCGCCGACTTCCAGATGCTCTCCGCGGCCAGCGTGTCCTACGGAACCACCGCGGTGACCACGGGCAAGGTCTACTCGCTCCAGAACGTCTACTTCTGCGGCAAGGCCTACGCCGACGTGTACGCCGAGAGCCGCGTCTACCTGTCCGACAGCAGCTGCGGCGGCGGATCGGGGAACAACATGGTCTCTCCGGCGGCCGCGTACGACTCCACGACCACCCCGGGGATCAGAACCGTGGTCAAGAACCCGGTGCAGTTCAGCGCCTTCCAGACCTCGCTCGACGACATCAGCCGGGCCTCCGCGCTCACGGGAAGCATCAACCTGCCCAGCACGGGCGGGGTCAAGGCCTGGCAGGTGACCTTCAACTCCGCCGGAACCGTCACGTACAAGTCGTGCAGCACCCTGACGCAGCCGGCACAGACGACGCAGCCGACGTGCAGCGGGACCGCCAACACGAAGCCGATCCCGACGAACGGCGCGATCTACTCCGATCTGCCGATCATCATCGCCGGCGGCACCTCGACGTGTACGGATCCGCAGGTCGGCACGCTCACGAACGCGACCTGCGTAGGCGGCCGCGTGACGGTCGCCTCGAACCAGGACATCATCATCGGCGACGACATCGGCTACGTGAACTCGGGCCAGGACGTGCTCGGCCTGATGGCGAAGGGCAACGTCTGGGTGGCATCGTGGGTCGGGAACAGCCTCACCTGGCGTGGCGCCGCACTCGCGGAGACCGGCTACTGGTCGCAGCCCACGAGTGCCTGCTCCGGCTGCCACACCGGGACGATGACGTACACGGGTTCGAGCACCACCTATCTGGGCGGCGCGATGGACATGTTCGCCAACCGCTCCTACAACTACGACCCGACCCTGCTGTACCTGCAGCCGCCGTGGTTCCCGACCCTGCCGCAGGCCTACACGGAAGTGCTCTACCGGAACCTTCCCAACGGGTCGTAGCGCCCCGCGCCTCACCGCTCAAGCGCCGTCGCCCTGCTGACGATAAGGAGGGGAGATGGCTTTCGTCACTCCGCTCGTATTCATCCCTGCGCTCGCGATCGGGAGCTTCCTCGGCGTCGTGGCGGCCCGGGTCCCCCTCCGCCGCTCCGTCGTCAGGCCCGGATCGGCCTGCATGAGCTGCGAGACCCCGATCAAGTGGTACGACAACGTGCCCGTCCTGTCGTATGCGGTACTGCGCGGTCGCTGTCGCCGCTGCGGCGTGAAGATCCCGCCGCGGGACGTGGCGATCGAGCTCGTGACGGCGTTCCTCCTGCTGGGCTGCGTCTTCGCGTTCGGCTTCACGCTGGAAGGTGCGGCGGCCTCGGTCGGCTGCGCCGCACTCGTCGTGGCGACGGCCACCGACCTCGAGCGGCGGATCGTCCCGAACGGGGTCGTGCTTCCGGCCTTCGTGGTCGTCCTCGCCCTGAACACGGTCGCGCACCCGTCGCTCGAGTGGACGCTCGGCGCGCTCGGCGCCGCCGGCTTCCTGTTGCTCGCTGCGCTCGCCTATCCCGGCGGAATGGGGATGGGAGACGTCAAGCTCGCGCTTCTGATCGGCGCGATGCTCGGCCGCACGACGCCGGTCGGCCTCATGCTCGGCCTGCTCTTCGCCCTGATCCCGAGCGTCGTCCTATTTGCGCGCCACGGCACGCGCGCCCGAAAGATCCGGATCCCGTTCGCACCTTTCCTTGCTGCCGGCGCCGTGGTGGCGCTCTTCGCCGGCGAGCCCATCCTCCACGCCTACCTCCAGGCTCTGACGTGAGGCCCCTGCGGTGTCTGCTCAGCCCGCGGTGAACCCGGGCGACGGCCCTGCCGCGAGAGGGCCCGCCGCTCCCGAACCGATCTCGCAGATGATGGGCGAGCTCGTCGTCGACCTGCTCGAGGCGGCCGGGCTCATCCCGGAGAACAAGCTCGCAGCCGTCCGCAAGGGGGCGAAGCTCCTCCCTGTCGTGCAGGTGCTCATCGACGAGGAGCTTGCCTCGAGCGAGGCGATCGCCCGGCTCGTCGCCGCCCAGCACGGGCTGGCCGTGGTCGAGCTGGGGAGCACGGGCATCGATCCGATGGCCGCGGAGTCCGTGCCGCTCCGGGTCTTGCAGCAAGTCACCGCCATTCCGTATGCGTTCGAGGGAGAGTCGCTCTGCGTCGCGATCTCCGACCCGCAGAACATCCACGGAGTCGAGGCTCTGCGTCTCGCGAGCCGCCGTCCGATCACCCTGCGGGTCGCCACGAGCGAGGAGATCGAAGCCGAGCTCGGCCGGCTCGCACGTACCACGGAGGCCTTCGGCGGCGGCAGCCGCCTGGGCGATGCACTCGAGCTCGAGGTGATCGACGAGGACGCCGACGATCTCGAGGCCGAGGACGGCATCTCGGACGCGCCGCTCGTCCGCCTGGTCAACTCGATCCTCTTCGAGGCGGCCGAGGACGGGGCGAGCGATGTCCACTTCGAGCCGCAGGCCGACTCGCTCGTCGTCCGTTTCCGCATCGACGGCGTGCTCCACGAGACCCAGCGAATCCCGAAGAGGAGCGCGACGGGCGTGACGACGCGACTCAAGGTGCTCGCGAAGCTGGACATCGCCGAACGCCGGAAGCCGCAGGATGGACGCATCTCCCTCTCCTCGCAGGCCGCAGGCCGGATGCTCGACGTCCGCGTCGCCACCCTGCCGACCGTCGAGGGCGAGTCGGTGGTGATGCGCCTCCTCGACAAGTCGAAGAAGCCGCCGACGCTCGAGCAGGTCGGCCTCACCATCGGCATGAGCGAGCGGCTGATGCCGCTGATCCACCGGCCGACGGGCGCCCTGCTGGTCACCGGCCCCACGGGCTCGGGCAAGTCCACCACCCTGTTCTCCACCATGACCGAGATCAACCGACCGGAGATCAACGTCATCACCGTCGAGGATCCGGTCGAGTACCGCCTGGCCGGCCTGAACCAGGTGCAGATCAACATCAGGGCCGGACTGACGTTCGCAACGGCGCTTCGCTCGATCCTGCGCTCGGACCCCGACGTCGTGATGGTCGGCGAGATCCGCGACGTCGAGACCGCGAAGATCTCGATCGAGGCCGCCCTGACCGGGCACTTCGTGCTCTCGACCCTGCACACGAACGACGCCCCGGCCGCCCTCTCGCGCCTGAACGAGATGGGCGTCGAGCCGTTCCTCACGGGCGCCGCCGTCACGGGCGTGCTCGCCCAGCGCCTCGCGAGGCGGCTCTGCGAGCACTGCAAGGAGACCTACACGCCGACGAAGGACGAACTCACCGCCGCGCGCATTCCCGAGGAACTCCGGCACGGCAAGATCGAGCTCTTCCGGCGCGCCGGTTGCGGCCGTTGCCGGTCGACCGGCTACAGCGGCCGGATCGGGATCTTTCAGCTCCTGGCGATGAACGAGGAGCTGTCGGCGCTCGCTGCACGGGGAGCGAGCCACGCCGAGCTCGAACGCGCTGCGGCCGAAGCGGGCATGACGACGCTCTGGGCCGACGGCATCGAGAAGGTCGTCGCCGGCTTGACCTCGCTCGAAGAGCTCGCGCGCGTGACGACGGTCTAGAGACTCCCGCCCGCAGCCGGTGCCACTATCCCCGCGTGGCCGAGGCCGGCTGGGACGAGGTGCGAGCGCGTCGACTGGCGCGCTCGTCGCTGCACGAACGGACGAGCGGCGACCGCGTCGTCGAGCTCGTGTCGACCCTGTGCGGCGTGCATGCGCAGGTCCAGACGTCGGCCGGGCTGCAGCTGGCGACCCGTCTCGAGGACCTCACGGAGGCGGATCTCCGGGCGGAGCTGTGGGAGGAGCGGACGCTCGTCAAGGCCTGGACGGTGCGCGGAACACTCCACCTGCACCCCGCGGAGGAGCTGCCGCTCTGGCTCGCGGCGCGGCGAGCGGCGCTCGGCTCCACCGCCGAGGGCCTGCCGGCCTGGCGCGATCCGGGCGGCGTGACTCACCCGGCGCTCGAAGCCCGAGAGGTCGACGCGGGCCGCGCGGCGGTCCGCGATGCCCTGGACGGCCGCTGCCTCCTGCGCGAAGAACTTGCGGCGGCGGTCGTCGAGCGGGTGGGCGACGGGCCGCGCGAGCGCCTTCGCTCCGGTTTCGCGTTCTTCTTCGACGACCTGTGCCAGGGGCCGCCGCAGGGCTCGCGGATCACGCTCGCACGGCCCGACCAGTGGATCGCGGGCTGGCGGGAGGTCACCGACGAGCGCGAGGCGCTCCGAGAGGTCTGCCGGCGCTTCATCCACGCGTACGGCCCGACCCGTCCCGCCGACTTCCGCGAGTGGTTCTCCGGAGCACGGCTCACGGCGGACGTCGCGCGAGCGCTGTTCGACGAGCTCGCCGGCGAGCTGGAGGAGATCGACGTCGGTGGCCGGCGCCGTTTCGTCCTCGCAGGCGACACCGCGTTCCCGGAGCCGGCGAGCCAGGTGCGGCTGCTGCCGGAGTACGACGTCTACGTGATGGGGTTCCGCGAGCGCGACCAGCTCGTGCCGGACGCTGTGCGAGAGCTGATCGCGAGGCACGGCCGCGGCCGCTACGAGGGACCCGCCGGCGTGCGGCTGGTCCTGGTCGACGGGATCGCCGCGGGGCTCTGGGAGCGCCGCAGGCGCGGTCGGCGGATCGAGCTGGACGTCCGGCTCGCCCGCCGTCTCGCGAAGAGGCGCCGCGCAGAGCTCGAGCACGAAGCCGAGCGTTTCGGCGCCTTCCTCGGGCTCGAGCCGCTGCTGCGGATCGAGACGAGCTGAGACCCGACCGGCCGGGCCGGCTACTCGCGAGAGCGTCCGCGCACGTCGAACTTCGTCGGCCCCCGGGCGGCGGCCAGGTCCTCGAGCGAGCTCGGCGGCGGCGTGAACGTGGCCGAGGTACCCGGCGGCGCCTGGGCCGGCTCCGCGTCGGGCGGCGGCTCGGCCTCGGCGTCGGCCTCGAGCGGCGCGACCGGTTCTGCCTCCGACTCCACCCGCTCAGGCTCGGGCTGCGGCTCCGGCTGGGCGTTCGGTTCGGGCCCGACGCCGACGCTGCCGGTCTGCGCGGCCGCGACCAGCTCACCGGCCTCGCGGCGCGCGGTCTCCGAGATGTCACGGGCCTCGACCCGGGCCCTGGCCAGCAGCTCGTCGGCCTCCGCGCGGGCCACGTCGGCCGTCTGCGCAGCCTCGGCGCCGGCCCGAGCGACCACGTCTTCTGCCTCCGACCGCGCCGTCCCGAGGAGCGTCTCGGCCTCGGCGCGCGCGCTGCCGAGCACCGACTGCGCCTCTGCGCGCGCGGCCTCGGCCTCCGACCGAACGCCCTCCGAGGCGGACTCCGCCTCGGCGCGAGCACCGGCGACGAGAGCGTCGGCCTCGCCGCGCGCTCCGTCCTGCACAGCCTGGGCGCGCTCGGCGGCCGCGGCGATCGTCGCCGCCGCCTCCTCCTCGACGGCGCTCAGGCGCGCCTGCGTCTCGCGCAGGGCCTCGGCGGCCTGCGCACGCTGCTCCTCGAGCTCTTGCCGAACGTCCGCCGCTTCCTGGTGGGCGCCTTCGAGGCCGCGCTTGAGATGGTCGAGCTCCTTCTCCCGCTCGTCGAGAGCGAGCCGGCGCAACCGGACTTCCTCCTCGGTGCGCGAGAGCCGGTCCTTGGCCGTCTCCTGCGCGTCGCGCTCGATCCGGTCGGCGAGCTCGACCGCGGCGCGCACCAGCTCCAGCGCCTCCAGCCTTGCCGAGCGGGTGTCCGCGGTGAAACTCGAGCCGGCGTCGACCTCGTCGAGGTCGGGGTTGGGAGGAAGCCGCTCGAGCTGGGGCAGCGCGATGACGTCGGCGACCGGCTCGGGCTCGCGTCCCCGATGCTCACGCTCGTCCCTCTGCAGCGGGTCGTCCACCGCTCCCTCCTCTGCCGTTCTCAGGCGTGGATCTCGCAGCCCAGGTACACGAGCGCCTCGACGGCCTCGGTCACGAACGTGCTCGCCTGCTGCGCGTCGGCGAAGTTGTACGAGAGCGGCGGCGCCTCTTCGTCACGGCCGTCGACCTCGACTTCGACGACGCAGGCATCGCCGAGGTCCTTCGCCCGCATCATCACCACGGGCCGTCCGTGCCGGCTCGCGCTGCGGACGAAGAGCTCCCGCGGCTCGGACTCGGCTGCCTGAGGGGCGCTGCCCCTGCCCATCAGCGAGCTTCGGCTACGGCCTGGGCGACCACGGTGCGGTCGACGAGGCCACGGAACTCGGAGTCGATGCTGGCGGGCCGCTCGACGACGAGCACGACCGGGGTGTCGACGACGCCGAGCTTGCGGAGCATCGCCGTGCCGCTCTTCTGGGCGAGAACGTCGATCTTCACGAAGCCGGCCTTGGCCGCCTTCGCCCCCGCCTGCGCCTCGGCAGTGGTCGTGGCGTCGACGTCGGAGCCGGGAATCCCCAGGGCGACGACGACAACGGAGTGATGCTGGAGCGCGCGGGCGACCGGGACCGGGAGGCCGTGGGTCGACAGCTTCGCCGTGTGCGGGTGCGGCTTGACCGGCGTCGTGGTTGCCGGGGTGGTCACGGCCGGCGTCGTCCTGGCTGTGGTCTGCGTGTTCTGCGTCGTCGACTTGTGCGTGACGGCCAGGTAGCCGCCGCCGAGGACGAGAACGACCAGAAGCAAGGCGACGAGCCGGAGCTGCTGCGTGCTCAACGTCGCGTTCATGGCCCTCCTATCGGCAGGCCCGGCGGCGCGGGCCTCCCTGAAACGGGGGATACACGCACCAAGAGGCAAAAGAGAGGGCGCGGTTTCCCGCGCCCTCGGCAATGCATGTACTAGACCGACGCTACGACGTAGCCGCCGGACAGGGATCGGACGTCGCCGGCCCTCCGCTGTCGTTGTCGTCGTTGACGACGGTGCCGCCCGGCCCGACGACATGGGCCCAGTGCCCGGCGTCGACAGCCGAGATGCAGTAGTCGCCGGTAACAGCGCTGGACGGGCCGGCGGTCACGATGCCGGGATTGCTCCCGGTGGCAGTCGTGACCTGCATGCCGTTGTCGTACTTGGACTGCAGGAGGCGGGCAGTCATACCGGTGTAGCTGTTGTTGTCCGAGTACCACGCCACGGCGTCCGGAATGGCCTGGCGGACGTCGGACATCGCCGCCGTCTGCTGCGCTTTCTTCTGGAAGCCGAGGTACGACGGGATGGCGATCGCGAGCAGAACGCCGATGATGATCAGAACGACCAGGAGCTCGATGAGCGTGAAACCGCTCTCGTCCCGTGCGTTCAGCCGCTGTCTGAGGGTATGCATTTAGTCTCCTTTGTAGGTACGGGTAACCCAGACCCGCCGTCTATCGGCAGCCGGCGCAACGGCTCGTCCCCCCGTACGAGTGATTCGCCGCCGCCGGGCTCACCCGCGCTGGGGGATGCGTTCTCCGGCCTGGGCTCGGGCCTCTCCCTCGACCGAGTGATTCCCGGCGGCCTCCCTAAAGCGAGTCACATGGCCCGCCGATAGCTGGCTCGCATGACGCCGCAAGCCTTCTCAATCGACACTCTTCTCGAGCGCGTCGCCGCCGAGGACGCCTCGGACCTGCACATCACCGCAGGGTCGCCGCCGCTCTTCCGCCTGCGCGGAAAACTGCAGCGGCAGGACGAGTTCCCGGCGTTCTCCCCGGAGGAGACGCGCGACCTGCTCTACAGGGTCCTGTCGACCGAGCAGCAGAAGCGGCTCGAGATCGATCGCCAGATCGACTTCTCCTACGCGGTCCCGGGCGTCGCCCGCTTCCGCGTCAACGTCTACTTCCAGCGCGACACCCTCGCCGCCGCCTTCCGCCTCGTGCCGAAGCTGATCAAGTCGGCGCAGGAGCTGGGGCTGCCGGAGGTCCTCCTTCAGCTCGCCCGCGAGCCCCGCGGCCTCGTGCTCGTCACGGGCCCGACCGGCTCCGGTAAGTCGACGACGCTCGCGACGATGATCGACTCGATCAACGACAGCCGGCCGCTGCACATCATGACCATCGAGGACCCGATCGAGTTCCTGCACCAGCACAAGACCTCCGTGATCAACCAGCGAGAGGTCGGCGCCGACGCCAAGGGATTCTCCGAGGCGCTGCGCGGCGCGCTCCGCCAGGACCCCGACGTGATCCTCGTGGGCGAGATGCGGGACCTCGAGACGATTTCCACCGCGCTGACGGCGGCCGAGACCGGCCACCTCGTGCTCGCGACGCTGCACACGCAGAGCGCACCCAGCACGATCGACCGCATCATCGACGTCTTCCCGGCCACCCAGCAGAGCCAGGTGCGGATGCAGCTCGCCGCCTCGCTCCAGGGGATCGTCACGCAGACGCTGCTCCCGACCGCCGACGGCCGCGGCCGCGTCCCGGCGCTCGAGGTGCTCCTGCCCGACGACGCCGTCCGGAACCTCGTCCGCCAGGGCAAGACCGAGCAGATCTACTCCGTGATGCAGACCAACACGACCCGCGGGATGCAGACGATGGAGCAGTGCCTCGCCGATCTCGTCGTGCGGAAGCAGATCACGCAGGACACGGCGCTCGGCGTGACCGGCCGGCGCGATGAGTTCGAGGCGCTGCTCGCACGCAGCGGCGTCGCCCCACGTTCCGATGACCACCTTCCCGAGGCCCTCCGCGGCCTCCGAGTCGCAGGAGCCGCCCAGTGAGCGGAATCACCGATTTCCTGAAGAAGGACATCTCCTTCAAGAAGAAGCAGTCGCCGCAGGCCCAGTCGCCGGTGGCCCAGTCGCCGCCGGCCCAGTCGCCGCCGGTCCAGTCGCCCGCACCGGAGGCCGAGTCCCCGGTGTCGAAGGCCGAGCCGGCTGCGCAGCCGGCGAAGAAGGCGCCGAAGCAGGCGTCGTCGAAGCGCGGCCTTTCCCTGAAGCGCGGGCCGTCCGTCTCGCTGCCCAAGCCTTCCCGCAAGCAGCGGAAGGCCGGCGCGCCCAGCTCGGGCGGCCGGCACAAGCAACTGGTCGGTCTGAGCATCGGCGCGTCCCAGCTCTCGGCGGCCGTCGTCGTCAACAACGGCAGGCCGAAGCTCGTCAAGGCCGCGCGGCACCCGCTTCCGGCCGACGTCGTCGCAGGCGGCGAGGTGCGCGACCCCGAGGCGCTGGCGCACGAGATCTCCGCCTTCTTCGATGCCGCCGATCTCCCGCGCAAGAACGTGAGGCTCGGGATCGGCTCGAGCCGCACCGGCGTCCGCGTCTTCGAGCGGCCCACGGTCGACGATCCGGGGCAGCTCGCCAATGCGATCCGCTTCCGCGCGTACGAGACCCTGCCGATCCCGATCGAGGAAGCGATGCTCGATTACCACGTCATCGAGGAGGCGAACTCACCGGACCGCGTGCTGCTCGCCGTCGCCTACCGCGACCTCGTCGACCGCTTCGCAGCCACTTCCGCCGCCGCGAAGATCGAGCTCGTCGGTATCGACATCGAGGCCTTCGCTCTGCTGCGCGCCGTCGGCGGCGAACCGCTCGAGAACGGGGCGCGCGCCGAAGCTGCGCGGGTGGCCGTCTCGATCGGGCACGACCGCACGACTGTCGCCGTCTCCGATGGACGCCTCTGCGAGTTCGCGAGAGTCCTCGACTGGGGCGGCGCCCACGTCACCGCAGCCATCGAGCGCGCGCTCGAGGTGGATGCCGCCGAGGCCGAGCGCATCAAGCGCTCGCTCGACATCTCGGCGCAGGAGCCGGGCGACGAGCAGACGGCCCGCGCGACCGAGGCCGCTCGCCGCGAGGTGAACGGGCTCGCCCGCGAGCTCGCCTCGTCTCTCCACTTCTACCAGGATCAACCCGACTCTCTCGGCTTCGCCGACATCACGATCACCGGCGGCGGGGCCCACCTTCAGGGGCTCGCCGCGAAGCTCGAGGAGCTGATCGGCATCAGTGTCCGCCTCGCCGACCCGTTCGCACGCGTCGGCTCCGGTCACGGGATCAGCTCCGACGGCCAGGACGGCGCGCTCGCCGTCGCAATCGGACTGGGAATCGAGGACTGATGCGCGCGGTCAACCTTCTCCCCCGCCAGCACGTCGCGAAGAAGCGCGAGACCCCGAACACGGTCGTGCTCGTCGCCGCGATCGGCGGTGCCGCGGTCGTGCTCGCACTCGTCGCAGGCGTCCTGCTTGCGAACCGCAGCGTCGACCGGCAGCGCCAGCAGCTCTCGGCAGCCCAAGCGGAGCTCGCGGTGACTCCCGCGCACCACGTCTCGGCGAAGACGAACGCGTTCCGCAGCACCGTGCTCAACCAGAGGCAGGAGCGGTCGCTCGCCCTCGCCTCGGCGCTCGGGAAGCGCGTCGCCTGGGATCGCATCCTGCGCCGCTTCGCACTCGTCCTCCCCAACGACGTCTGGCTGACCAGCCTGACCGGGACGGTGCCGCTCGACGCGCCCAGCACCGCCGTCGCGCCGACGACCACGCCGACCGCCCTGCCGCCGGCAGCCACGGCGCTCACCATCCAGGGCTACACGTACAGCCAGGCAGGTGTCGCCCGTCTGCTCGAGCGGCTCTCGGTGCTGCCGGATCTCAAGAACGTGCAGCTCCAGAACAGCCAGTCGGCCACGGTCGGCGGCCAGACAGTCTTCAACTTCACGATCGTCTCTGACATCCGCCAAGGAAGGGGTGCGTCGTGACCGCCCGTCTCGCCGGGCTGTCGAAGGGAGCTCAGATCGCGGTCATCGCCGCGGTCCTCCTCCTCGTCGCCCTCATCGGATACTTCGCCGTGATCGGGCCGCAGCGCTCCACCGCGAGCAGCCTGCAAGAAGCAGACGGCGGCTGTGCAGGCGCAGATCGCCAGCAACAAGTCGTCCGCGTTCTCGCAGGCCCTGCCGGCCGTCCGCTCCGCCTCGGTCTTCCGCCTGGCGACGGCGATGCCGACCCAGCTCGAGACGCCCGACGTCATCCTCCAGCTCAACACCCTCGCTCAGGACTCCGGGATCAGCTTCGACCAGATCCAGCCGGGCGCGGGGGGCGCCAGCCCGAGCACGGCGCTCGGCACGACGGATCCGTTCGCCGCCGAGCCGATCCAGGTGACGTTCTCCGGGAGCTTCTACGACCTCCTCAGCTTCCTACAGCGGCTGCGCAACCTCGTCCGGGTCGAGAACGGCAGCCTCTACACCGCCGGCCGTCTCTTCGACGTGACCGACGTCGAGCTCCAGGAGGGGACGAAGGGCTGGCCCCAGATCTCGGCGACGCTCACGATCGACGAGTTCGTGCCGCAGCCGGCCGCGACCGCGGCGCCGACGGTCCCCGGTAGCACCGACACGACGTCGACGACCACGACGACGACCACCACGACCTCGGATTCGACGTCGGCCGCCCCGAGCACGAGTGGAGGAACTTCATGAGCCGCAAGAAGAGAATGCAGGACGTGCGGGAGGCGAAGGACCGGCGCGCGAAGAAGCTCGCGATCGGCGGTGGAGTCGTACTGGTGGCCGTGCTCGCCTTCCAGATGTCGCACATGCTCGGCGGCGGCAGCAAGGCGGCTGCACCGGCTTCGACCACGACGGCCACCGTCCCGGGCGCGCCGAGCACGGCGACGCCTCCGGGGACGGCGGCCCCCGCCGCCCTGCCGACGACGGGCAGCACCAAGCTGACCGTCTCCGACGCCGCGCCTGCGCGGTCGAAGTCGCAGCTCGACTCCTTCAGCGACTTCTCCAGCAAGGACCCGTTCTCCCAGCAGCTCTCGACGACCGCGAGCTCGACCGCCGGAACGAGCAGCGGCACCTCGACCGGGACGACGACCGGCCCCCCACCACCCCGCCACCGCCGGCCACGTCAGTCACGGCGAGCGTGCGCAAGGCGCCCGCGCAGCCGAAGCCGTCGACGTCGTCGTCGCGCTCGCTCGCGCAGACCGGAGCGGTCACGATCTCGGTCAACGGCAAGGGTGAGACGGTCCGGGTCGGTGCAGGCTTCCCGAGCGCGAACCCGCTCTTCCGGCTCGTCTCGGTCTCGCACGGCGTCGCGAGGATCGGCATCGCCGACGGCTCCTATTCGAGCGGCGCGCACACGATCTCGCTCGTCGTCGGCCGCACGCTCACGCTCGTGGACACGGCCGACGGCATCCGCTACAAGCTCCAGCTGCGGACCGCAGGGTAAGCCCGAGCATGGCCGGATTCAGCTACACCGCGATCAGCATCGAGGGCGTCGAGTCCGTCGGCGAGATCCACGCCCCGGACCTCGCGGCCGCACGCGAGCAGCTGCACGTCCGCGGCCTGCTCCCGCAGTCGCTTCGCGAGCTGCCTTCGGCCGGGCAGGAGGGCCTCGGCTCGACGTTCAAGAAGATCAAGCCCCGCTCGATGCAGATCTTCTCGCGCCAGTTCGCGACGATGATCGAGGCGGGCCTGAACATCGTCGCCGCCCTCGTGATCCTCGAGGAGCAGACCGACGACCCGTATCTCGCGGAGGTCATCGCCGAGCTGCGCGCGGACGTCGAGGGCGGCCTCCTGCTCTCGCAGGCGATGAGTCGCCATCCCAAGGTGTTCAACGAGCTCTACGTCTCGATGGTCCAGGCCGGCGAGGCGTCGGGCATGCTCGACCAGGTCCTCGACCGGGTCGCGGAGCAGATCGAGAAGGAGACGAAGCTGAAGCGCCGCGTGAAGGGCGCGATGGTCTACCCGACCGTCGTGTTCACCTTCGCCTCGCTCGTTCTCGTCGCGATGCTGATGTTCATCGTGCCGATCTTCGCGCGGATCTTCACGAGCCTGCACGGACAGCTCCCGCTGCTGACGCGGATCGTCGTCAAGGCCTCCGACCTGCTGCGCGAGCGCTGGTACATCATCTTCCCGCTCATCGCGTTCCTGATCTGGGGCGGACTTCGGTACAAGAACTCCGAGTCAGGCCGGCCGAAGTGGGACGCCTTCAAGCTCCGGATCCCCCTCAAGATCGGCGACGTCGTGCTCAAGGTGACGATGGCGCGGCTGCTGCGGACGCTCGCAACTCTCGTGGCCGCCGGCGTCGACATCATCAAGGCGCTCGACATCGCCGGTTCGACGGCAGGCAACTGGGTCGTCGAGCGGGCACTGGCCGAGACGCGGATCAAGGTGCAGGAAGGCGTTCCGATCGCGGAGCCCCTGACGGCCGATCCGACGTTCCCGCCCATGGTCAGCCAGATGATCCGCATCGGCGAGGAGACGGGAGAGCTCGAGCAGATGCTCTCGAAGATCGCCGACTTCTACGAGGACGAGGTCGATGCCGCGGTCCAGTCCCTGACCTCGATCATCGAGCCGCTGATGATGATCGGCGTCGGCTTCATGGTCGGCATCATCATCATCTCGATGTACCTCCCGATGTTCAAGCTGATGCAGCTGATCGGGAACCAGCAGTAGCCCGCGCGGCTCGCGAGACGGCATAGATCGCGCGAATCGCGGCCCACTCCTTGCCGCGCGCCGCCGCGGGCTCGAGCAACTCTCCCTGGAGCAGCTGCTCGAGCGCGCGGAACGTCACCGGAAGCCGGGCGAGGGCGTAGGTCGTGCGCGGGAACCGCTCGAAGGCACCCTTAGCACCCCAGCCGGCGCGCGTGAGCGGCGCGATCCGGCGCTCGACGGCGGCCTGATATGCGTCGAGGTTCTCGGCGCGGCCTGCCAGCAGGTCGAGCGCTGCGCTCGCGACGAGCTTCGCGGAGAGGAACGCCTCGTACATCCCGTCGCCCGAGAACGGGTCGACGAGCCCGGCCGCGTCGCCGATCACGGCTGTCGTGCCGCGTGCGAGCCGCGTCCGCGGCAGGCGCATGGGCAGCCGGTACCCGCGCGTCTCGCGAGCCGTCTCCGGGTCGATCCCGTACGCCTCGCACATCCGGCGCAGCTCGGCGCGCAGCTTCGGCCCTTCCTCCGAGTTACCGCCGACGCCGACGTTGAGGTGGTCGGCCTTCGGGAAGATCCAGCCGTAGCCGCCGCGGATGACCGCGATCTCGAGCACCATTCCGCCCGCGTAGCGCGCTTCGTACGGGTAGTTCGCCTCGAGCGCGACCCCGTGGACGACGCGGTCGGCGAGCTCCAGCTGTTTCGCCGAGGCGCCGTTGCAGCCGTCCGCGCCGATCACGATCCGGGCGTCGAGCTCGCGCGCGTCGGCCGTCTCTCCTTCCCGCACCTCGGCGCCGGCCTCGGCCGCCTTGCGCAGGAGGAAGTGGTCGAGCCGCCGCCGCTGGGTCATGTACGCGAGCGGTCCGCGGGCTTGGCGCGTGACGTGGCTGCGGTAGCGCAGGCCGCACTCCATCCGGTCGACGACGTCCTCCACCACCGGTGCGATCGAGAACGGCAGCTGTTTCGCGGCGCGTCCGGTGACGCCGCCGCCACACGGCTTGTCGCGCGGGAACGTCGCCTTGTCGAGGAGCAGCACGCTCGCGCCCGCCTTGGCGAGCCGATAGGCCGCCGTCGAGCCCGCGGGTCCGCCGCCGACGATGGCCACGTCGTAGGACTTCATGCAGCGAACGCTACGTGACGACGCGCTGGTGGAACGTGCGCAGCGAAAAAAGTCCCAGACCGATCGAGCCGCCGACGAGCGCGAGCACGAACGCCCAGACCGGCATGTGGGGCAGCTGGGGCGTCATCGTGGCCCGCAGCGCCTCGCTCATGTAGACCATCGGATTGAAGAGGACGAGGATCTTGAGCCAGAGGATCGGCGTCAGGGCCGCCCACGGGTAGTAGATGCAGCCGAGGAAGGTCAGCGGCAGGACGACGACCGCGAACAGCAGCGTCACCTTCCGCGGGTCGAGCACCGTTCCGATGAACAGGCCCATCGAGGCGGCGAGGAACGAGGCGAAGATCAGCGCGAACGCGAACAGCCACGGGTCGTAGATGTGCACGTCCGGGGCCTCTCCGTGCGCGTGCACGAGGTAGACGATCGGGAAGACCACGCCGGCGGCCATCAGCGACTGCACCGCGCCGGCGAAGATCTTCTCGAAGCCGACGACCCAGACCGGCACGGGCGCGAGCACGCGGTCCTCGATCTCCCTGCTGACGCTGAACTCCTGCACGAGCGGCAGCGCGACGGCCTGGATCCCCTGGAAGTTGATCGCGACGGCGATCAGCCCCGGCACGAGAACCGTGGAGAACGAGACGCCGGTCGCCGGAGCGTGGAAGCCCTGGCCGATCTTCGGGAAGACGTACGCGAAGACGAACACGAACAGGAGCGGCTGCATGATGGTGCGCACGAGGAACTGGCCGAAGTTCCGGCGCAGCACCCGGATGTCGCGGGCGAGCAGCGCACCGAACGTCTGCAGATACGGCCTCACTCGCGGTACTCCCGGCCGGTGAGGTTGAGGAAGACGGTCTCGAGGCTCGGCGGCAGGCTCGACGCGTCGCGCACGGACAGCCCGAGCTCGACCGCCGCCTGCACGAGCTCGACGAGAACGCCCTCCGAGCGCGCCGCGCGCACGCGGACGACCTGCCGCTCCCGCTCGACCGATCGCACGGCGTCGAGCCGCTCGGCGCGTTCGGCGAGCGGCACCGGATCGCCCTCGACCGTCAGGGTGATGACCGTCTCGGCCCCGTGCTTCCGCTTCAGCTCGGACGGCGTGTCGACGGCAAGCGCCTTGCCGTGGTCGATGATCGCGATCCGCTCGCAGAGGACGTCGGCCTCCTCCATGTAGTGCGTCGTGAGCAGCGTCGTCTGCCCGGCGCGGTTGAGGTCCTCGAGGATCCGCCAGAGGTTGATCCGGGTCTGGGGGTCGATGCCCGAGGTCGGCTCGTCGAGGAACAGCACCTGCGGCTCGTGCACGAGCGCGCGCGCCAGCATCAGCCGCTGCGCGAGGCCGCCGGAGAGGTGGAAGACCATCGAGTCGGCCCGCTCGGTGAGCGAGAACTGCTCGAGCAGCTCGTCGGCCCGCGCCCAGGCGCGGGTGCGTGGGACGCCGAAGAAGCGGCCGTGGTAGTAGAGGTTCTCCCGGACCGTCAACGCGCGGTCGAGCGTGTTCGCCTGTGAGACGACGCCGATCTGGCGCTTCACATCGGCCGAGTGCCGGCTGACGTCGAGGCCGGAGACGAGCGCGCGCCCGCCGCTCGGGACGACGGTCGTCGTGAGCATCCCGATCGTCGTCGACTTGCCCGCTCCGTTCGGGCCGAGGAGCCCGAAGAACTCGCCGCGCCGCACTTCGAGATCGAGCCCGTCGACGGCGACGAGCGTCCCGAACGCCTTGCGTAGCTGCTCGGTCCGGATCGGCGCGTCCCCCATCGCCGAGAACGTATCCGTAGCGCTCGGACTACAATGCGCCTCCCCCGGGGGTGTGCCCGAGCGGCCAAAGGGAACGGGCTGTAAACCCGTCGGCTCAGCCTACGGAGGTTCGAATCCTCCCGCCCCCATCCACCCATCATTTTCCGCCCTGATGCCCTACACTCCGAGCAGGGGAAAGGTCGACGGGGGGCTAAACGTCTAGACCGGTTGAGCGGTGGGGGTGCAGTGTTCGTCGGCGACTCGTCGCAGGCGCCGGTGTAATCGTCCTGGTCGGCATCGTCGGCACCGCGTCGGCCGCGCCCGCGTCGGCGAAGAGCCACGTCGCACCCCAATGGACTCACGCCGTCGGCGCGACACCCCGCGGCCAGCACCGGGGAACGACGAACGGATGCAGCTTCGCCACTCCCGGGACCGGCACCTACGCAGACACGCTCTGCTGGCTCGATCTCTCCGCGTACAACGCGACCCAGGCGGGGAGGCCGAGCGGACAGCCGTTCACGGTGACCCTTCCCGGCGGCTACAGCATCACGTTCGACCTGCATGTCACCGGCGATCCGGTGAAGCCGGTTCCGTTCCCGACCTATCCGGGCTCGTTCCTCGGAAACCGGGGCTTCTACACCGGCGTCGGCGGCCAGCCGGCGCTCTACCAGACGCGGCAGGGGAGCACGACCACCGCCGAGCTCGACAACATCTCGGTGACCGGGCCTGGTGGAAGCACCGAGACGGGCTACGCCTTCGTCGGAGCCGACGCCGAGACGACGGATGCCACGGAGTCGATCACCTGGCAGGCGAACACCCCGCTGAACCTGATCTCGAATCTCGGCAACGCCTGTGACTCCGGCGCCCGCTTCATCGGGAACGGCACGAAGGTCGTGAAGTGCTCTGCCACGGTCTCCAACAACAAGACCGGGACGCCGATGCTCGCCGCCCAAGCGCCGACGTCGATTTCGCAGACCATGGTCGGCGCCGGCCTGGAAGGCGTCGCGTTCGGCGTGCTCGTCTCCGATATCCAGGTCACGAAGAACGTCGTCGCGCGGGTGTCTCCGAGCGACTCCTGGGACGTGGCGATCCACTCCTCTTCGAACTCCCTGATCGCATCGGGGAGCACGGGCGCGTCCGACACGGGAAGCACCGGCCTGGTGACCGTCCTGACCAGCCAGGTCGGAGCGAGCTTCAACCTGAGCGAGGCGATGACTGCGGGGCTGCCGTCGAACTACGACGGCTCCTGGTCGTGCACCCGGAACGGCGACACCGATCCCACCCTGCCCTCCGGCGACATCGGGACGTCGGCGAGCGTCACGCTCGGGGTCGGCGATTTCGTCGACTGCACGATCACGAACACGGGGAAGCCGAGAAGCCTGTCGCTGCTTAAGACCGCCGGAACTCCGACGGACGTGAACGGCAACGGGCTGACCGATACCGGCGACACGATCGCCTACTCCTTCGCCGTCACGAACACCGGCGTCCTGCCGCTCTCGAACATCGGTGTGGTGGACCCGAAGATCGGCCCGGTCACGTGTCCTCTGCCGGTCCTGCTGCCCGGCAGGTCCGAGACGTGCACCGCCGTCAACCTCTACACGGTGACGAACGCGGACGTCACGTCCGGCCGGGTCGCGAACACCGCGATCGCCAGCGGCACCGCCCCCGGAACGACCACGCGCACGAACTCGAACCCGTCCTCGACGTCGACGCCGACCGAAGCGCCGGCACCGCGGGTGTCGATCGTCAAGACCGCGATCGCCTCGGACGGCAACCTGAGCGCGCCCCGTTCCGGCGAGACGATCGCCTACGCGTACCTCGTCACCAACATCGGCAACGTCCGCCTGACCTCCGTCTCGGTCGACGACCCCACCAACAACCCGGTGACCTGCCCGGCCATCCCGCCGCCGGGGCTCGCGATCGGCGCTTCGGTGATCTGCACCGCGGACAACCTCTACAACGTGACCGCGGGCGACGTTGCCAACGGCTTCGTCGAGGACACCGCGACCGCCACCGGGACCGGCGACACGGGTGGGACGAGCCCGCGCAGCGATCCCTCCACCGTGATCATCAAGGTCCAGCCCGCGGCGCCCGCGGTGGCGATCTCGAAGAGCGCCCAGGTCTCCCCGGCCGCCGATCAGGATGCGGCGCAGCTCGGGGACACCATCGCGTACTCGTATGTCGTCACAAACGTCGGCAACGTCAACCTGACCTCGGTCGCCGTCGCCGATCCGACCATCGGTCCCGTGACCTGTCCGGCGGTTCCCGCGGGCGGGCTCACGATCGGCGACTCGGTCACCTGTACGGCGGACAATCCGCACACCGTCGTCCAGGCAGACATCGACGCGGGCCAGGTCACCGACACCGCGACCGCCACGGGCGTCGGCCAGGCCGGCGGCACGAGCCCGCCGTCGAATCGCTCGACCGCGACGGTCCCGACCGTGGCTGCCGCACCGGCGGTGTCGATTCAGAAGAGCGGTGCCGTCGACCCGCCGGCGGATCAGGGCGGCGTCAAGGTCGGCGACACGATCAGCTACTCCTACGTCGTCACCAACACCGGGAACGTCACGCTCGACAGCGTGGCGGTCTCCGATGCGACGGTCGGCCCGGTGACCTGCCCGGACGTCTCGTCCGGCCTGGCGGTCGGCGACTCCGTCACCTGCACCGCCGACAATCCGCACACGGTCACCCGGGCCGATGTCGATGCAGGGGAGGTCACCGACACAGCAACTGCCACCGGCCACGGGGTCCGGGGAGGCGACTCGGATCATTCTCCCCCCTCGACGGTGACGATCCCCGCGGACCAGGTGCTCTCGGTGTCGCTGCGCAAAGGGGGGCTGGTGACGCCCTTCGGCAACCAGCGCGTCGCAAAGTCCGGGAACACGATCCACTACCTCTACTTCGTCACGAACACCGGGACCGTGACGCTGGCCACCGTGTCCGTCGTCGACCCGACACTGGGACCCGTCAACTGTCCGACCCCGGCGCCGCCCGGCCTCGCACCGCTCCATACGATCGTGTGCACCGGCGGCACGCCGCACACGATCACCCCGGATGACGTCGCCAACGGCTCCGTCGACGACACCGCAACCGCGACCGGCACCGACCAACGGGGCCGCCCCACGCCACCGGCGCAGGACACCGTGAGCATCCCCGCCGGCGCGGCGCTGCCGCTCGTCGCGATCGCCAAGAACGGTGCTGTCACGCCCAAGTCCCACCAGCACGGAGCGCACAAGGGCGACAAGATCACCTACACCTATCTGGTCACGAACATCGGCAACCTGCCGCTCGCATCGGTCGCCGTCCAGGATCCGAAGCTCGGCTCCGTCACCTGCCCGACGCTCACGACCCCACTGCAGCCGGGCCATGCGGTGACGTGCAAGGCGGACAAGGTCCACACCGTGACTGCCGCCGACGCCAAGGCCGGAAAGGTCGTCGACACGGCAACCGCGACCGGGACCGACCCCAACGGCCTGACGAGTCCGCGCTCGGTGCCGTCGACGGTAACGATCCCGACCAAGCCCTACAAACCTCCGCCTCCGCCGCCACATCACACCGGCGGAAAGCACCAGGTCAAGGGAGGGCTCGGCGCGATCGGCACCGACCTCGGCCGGTGGCTCCCGCCGGGGGCGGGAACCCGCGCGTTCTTCAGCGGACTGTTCGCTCTCGTGCTCGCGGTGTCGATCGGGCTGATGGTCGCGGAGCACCGCCGCCGGCGCCCTCTGAGAATGCGCTTCGTCGTGGTTCTCGTCGCGGCTGCGCTCGGCCTCGCCGTCTTTGCAGCCGCCGCCGCGGGAGGCTCTGCATCGGCGATGGTCCTCCCCGGCTCGGGAGCTGCTCGAGGCACGGCCCGGCACGCCCACGCGCGGCATGCGCCGCATGCGCATCACGCGCGACAGGCGCGGCAAGCGCGGCTCGTGATCCCCCGACTCGGCGTCCAGGCGCGGCTGGTTGCAACGGGAGCGGTCGGCAAGCCGGGCACGGCCACGCTGAGCATCCCCTCCGACGTGCACACCGTCGGCTGGTGGGACGGTGTCGTCACCGACGGGACAACCCGAGTCAGGACGGCCGCGCCGACACCCGGGGAGGCGGGTGTCGCGATCATCGCCGGGCACGTCGACTCCGCCGCAGCCGGCCCGGGCGCGCTCTACAGGCTCGAGCGCCTTGACGTCGGCGACAGGATCAAGATCGTCGGGCTCCACCGGCGAACGACGACGTGGATCGTCCGCTCCAAGCCGCGGCTGACGCTGAAGGCGGCGCTCCCGCAAGCGCTCTTCAAGACGACGGGGAAACGGCGGCTGGCTCTGGTCACCTGCGGCGGACCGTTCGACGCCGCAACCGGCCACTACCGGGACAACCTCATCGCCTGGGCGACGCCCGCCGCCGACTCCGGGCACGCCGGCAGGTAGGGCTCGCGCCCGGAGCGGGGCTACAATCCGCGCTCCAGCCCTCTTAGCTCAGCTGGTAGAGCACCTCCATGGTAAGGAGGGGGTCGACGGTTCGAGTCCGTCAGAGGGCTTGAAAAGCCCTGCAAATCGCCTGATTCTGTTGTCTGCTTTGATATGAAGAGCACCTCCCTAGGCGGGAGGGGCTCTGCTCCGGCGGGTAGCGCGGAAACGCACACAAACGGCTTGTCCAAGCCGCATCGCCTACGAGTGCAGGCAAGGCAACAGAGGCTCACGAGGTGGGGACAAGTTTTGGGGACGTTCTTGCCCCCGTACCAGGACGAGCCGCGCTCCAGGTGGCTCGTGGTGCCGCTGGGCTACGACTACGACGGCGTCCCAGTTGCGCGCTGCGCCCGCTCGACGGCGCGGGCGAGTTCGACCCGCGAAGTCACGCCCACCTTGCGGAAGATGTTCCGCAGGTGCGTCTCGACGGTCTTCTGGCTGAGGAACAGCTCCTTCGCGATCTCCGGATTGGTCTTGCGGTCGAACACGAGCATGGCGAGCTGGAGCTCGCGTCCGGTCAACGACTCGAGCGTCGTTCCGGCGGGCCCGCCCGGCCGCGTGCGCTGCTGGATTCGATGGCCGAGCTTGCGAAGCTCCCGCTCCGCCTCGCCGCAGTAGCGGAGGGCGCCGGCCTCCCTGAAGTCGTCGGCCGCTCGCCGAAGTTCGGCTGTGGCGCTGTCACGGTCGCCCGCTCGCGCGAGCGCGCGTCCGGCGAGCAGGCGCGAGAGAGCGGCCTCCACCGGCGCTCCGGCTTCGTCTGCGACGCCCGCGGACGCGAGTGCGTGCGCTGCTGCACGCGCGGGGTCGCCGCCGTCCAGCTCAACGGCCGCCGATGCTCTCTCGGCCCAGGCGACGGCCATCGGCAGCTGCACGGCCGAGGCCCAGGCCTCCGCGACGGCGGCTGCTCGTTCCGCCTCTGCGTGGCGACCCAGCGCGAGCCACGAGCGCGTCAGCACCTCGAGGTACCGCGCTCTCGGGCTCCCGGCGATGAGAGTCAGCTCTTCACCGCCGGACGACTCGAGGAGCAACTCGACCGCGCGCTCAGGCTCGCCTGTCTCGAGCAGGGCTGCGGCGAGATCCGCAGCTCCCTCTGACGAGTGGAAGCTGCTTTCGCCCTGGCTGAGGTCGACGCTTTCCTGTGCAGTGGCGAGTGCGAGGTCCATGTCCCCGCTCCGCAGCGCGGCGGCCGAGCGGCCGAGCAGGGTCCAGCACAGCGCGTGCGAGTTGCCCAGCAACCGAGCCGCCTCGATTCCGGCGTCGAGCAGCTCCGCCGACTCGGCCAACTTCCCCCGCTGGCGCAACAGGCCGCCGAGCGTCGCAATCAGGAGGAGATAGAACTCCCCCTGGCCGGTGGCGCGAACAACGGCCAGGGCGCGGCTGGCGTGGGCCTCGCCGGCGGCATACCGGTCCAGGTAGAGCTCGACGCCGGCCAGCCAGGCCGCGGCCTCGAGATGACCGCCAAGCTCGTCGTCCGACAGGGAATCGACAAGCCTCGCCGCCTCCGCATGATTCGCCTCTGCACGGTCGGGTGCCCCTACGAGCGAATCCGCCATCGCAAGCTCGGCAAGAGGCGCCGCGATCATGGGGACGTCGCCGAGTCGCCTCGCCGCCTCGACCGCGCGCTCGGCTGCCTCGTGCATCTCCCCGAAACTCGTGCGCCAGAACGCGTTGGCGGTGAGCTCGATCATGATCGCCACGGCCTCGCGGGAGCCCTGATCCGGGAGCTCCTCGAGCGCGCTGCACGAGGCGCTCATAGGCTTGTTCCTGCAGCCCGAGATTCGTCTCCACTCCTGCGCACGCGCGGGCGAGCGTGGCTCGCAGCACGTCGGCGCCGTCGGGCACGAGATCGAGGGCCTCGAGCAACGTACTGCGGCTGTCGTCGAGGCGCCCCACCGCCGTCAACGCACGCGCGCGGGCGAAGAGAAGCTCGATCCGCTCCTCTGCCGGCGCGTTGGCGGGTTCCAGGCGAAGAGCCTCTCCGAACCAGTGCGCCGCATTCGCCGGCGCCAGCCGCGCCGCTTCCTCGCCGGCCTCGCGAAGGACGGCGACGGCGTCGGCGTCGCCCTCGCGCGCCGAGCGCTCGACGTGGTGGGCGCGCGCGATGGCGGGAGCGCCCCGCGCCGCGAGCGCGTCGGCGCTGCGCTCGTGCGCGCCGAGCCGCCAGCCGGGAGCCGCCGCCTCGTAGACGGCGCGACGTACGAGCGGATGGCGGAAGCGGAACCGTCGCGGGACGTCGGTCGTGCGGAGGAGATCGACCCTGAGCAGCTCGTCGAGCGCCTCCATGACGGTCGGCTCGGTCAGCGCGGCCGCCGCCGCCGCGAGCTCCGGCTCGAACGGGTCACCGGCCACCGCCGCCCCTTCGAGCACGAGACGCTGCGTGTCGGACAGCAGGGCGAGCTCTTCCGCAAGAGCCGCGGCGACGCGCCGCCGGAACCCCGATCCCGGCCAGCGACACCTCGTCGTGCACTGCCGTTGCCCCACCTGCGCGGGCAAGCTGCTCGAGATAGAAGGGGTTGCCACCGCTCTCGGCATAGAGGACGTCCGCATCGACGCGCTCGCCCGCGTCGCCGAGTAGCTCGCGGGCCTCCTCGACACTGAGCGCCCCGAGCTCGATGCGCGTGATCTGGTCGGCGCGCGTGGCTCGCTCGAGCGCCGCGGACAGTCGCTCGGACACCTGGAGCGGGCGACTCGCGAGCGCCAGCATGACCGGCGCCGAGGGCGGCCGGCGCAGGAGCGCTCCGAGCAGCTCGACCGAGGCCGGATCGGCCCAGTGCAGATCGTCGAGCACGAGCACGAGCGGCTGCGTGGACGCGAGCTGCTCGAGCAAGGCACGCACGGCACGGTGGCTGCGATACCGCTCGTGCTGGAGCGCCGACGGGCGGTCGCCGCCAAGCGTCGTCAACGCCGGGAAGACGTGAGCGAGCTCCGTCCTGACGTCGTCCTCGAGCGGCGCGAAGAGCTCCGGGTCGAGTCCTCGCACGTACTCGTCGAGCGCGTCGACGAAGAGCGAGAACGGGAGATCGCGCTCCAGCTCCGATGCCGCGCCCGAGAGGACGAGATCTCCCTCGGCGTCCGCCCGTGCGCCGAACTCGGTGAGGAGCCGTGTCTTGCCGATGCCCGCCTCGCCGATGAGCAGAACAGCGACGGAGCGCCCTCGATCGAGCTCGGCCCTGACTCGATCCAGCGAGCCGAGCTCCTCCGCACGGCCGACGAGGTGGCCGGTTTGTGCGCCCATTTCTCTCCCTCAGCACGATAGATCAGGGTCTCGGAACCTCAAAGTCAAGGGTGCGGGATCAGGGTGCTGCCCCGATGAACGCGCGGCCCGGCAGCGGCAGGGTCGTTGCATGACCCAGTACCTGCTCCATCACCATCACGAGCCGGACGAGTGCGGCGTCGTCTTCGCGTCCTTCAAAGGGCACCGAAGCCGGCTTCGCCACCTCCCGACGCTCGCCTCCTGCCGCTCGGGCGGGCACGCGATCTGGTGGACGGTCGAGGCAGCGAACGAGCAAGACGCGCTCGCTCTGCTGCCCTCCTTCGTCGCCGATCGCACGACCGCCACGAGCGTGAGCGAGGTGCAGATCCCATGACGCACTTGAAGAAATCCGCCCCCTGCACGACCAACAGGAAAGGACGAGCCATGCATCCCTCGACCAGACGCTTCAGTCTCGGCCGGATCACCGGCCTGACCCTGATCGCCCTCCTCACGCTCGCGCTCGGCTACCTCCACTTCTCCGGCAGCTCTACGTCCGTCTCCGTGCCTGCCGGCGCACATGCAGGCCAGCTGACGCTCAAGAAATGCACCTACACCACCGAAAAGGGCGCCTACGCCGCCGACTGCGGAACGCTCGTGGTGCCCGAGAACCGCCATGATCCGAACTCGCGCCTGATCGCACTTCCGGTCACGGTGATTCGCGCCCACTCGGCCCATCCAGGTGTCCCGATCTTCCGCCTCCAAGGCGGGCCCGGCATCACGCAACATGAAGTTCCCGGACGCGAGCCGCTTCACCGCCAAGCACGACGTCGTGCTCGTCGGCTACCGCGGCGTCGACGGATCGAGCCGGCTCGACTGCCCGGAGGTGAGCTCGGCAATGCAGCACTCGCGTGACCTCCTCAGCGAGCAGTCGTACCGCGCCGTCGCCACGGCGTACCGGTCGTGCGCCAACCGGCTCCGCAGCGATGGTGTCGATCTCGCCGGCTACTCGATCCCCGAAGAAGTCGACGACCTGGAGGCGGCCCGCCGCGCCCTCGGCTACCACCAGATCGACCTGGTAAGCGAAAGCGCGGGCACCCGCACCGCGATGATCTATGCCTGGCGCTACCCGAAGAGCATCCATCGCTCGGTGATGATCGGCGTCAATCCGCCCGGCAACTTCCTCTGGAACGCAAAGACGACCAACGAGCAGATCGGCCGCTATGCCGCGCTCTGCGCCCAGGCGACGAGCTGCCGCAGCCGGACGCCGGATCTGGCCGCGTCGGTGAAGTCCTCGTTCGCTCACGTTCCCAGTCACTGGCTGTTCCTGCCGATCAAGAAGGGCGACTTCCAAACCGCCGCGTTCTTCGGCCTGATGAACGAGACCTCGGCCGGCGGCGGCCCGATCGCCTCGCCACTGACGATCAACACACTCCTCTCCGCCGACAAGGGCGACGCAAGCGGCGCGTGGTTCCTATCCGTGATGGCACAGATCGCCTTCCCGCACGCGTTCGCCTGGGGCGACCTGGCGGCGATCGGCCGCAGCGACGCCACCTACGCGAAGCACTTCTACGCGTCGGGAGCAAACCACGGATCGCTGATCGGCGCTGCCGGCAACAACCTGATCTGGGACGGCGGCCGCGTCCTCAACGCCTGGCCGGCGAACCCCGACGAGAACGAGTACACCCACGTGCAAAACTCGAACGTTCCGACGTTGCTGATCGGCGGCAACCTCGACGGTCGCAACCCCGCCCGAGAATGCGACCCGCGAGCTCCTGCCTCACCTCGCGAACGGCCGTCAGGTCGTGCTCACGAACCTCGGCCACGCCGACGACTTCTGGCCCTACGAACCGGCAGCCGGCAGCCGTCTGATCAACACCTACCTCGACTACGGCAAGGTCGACACATCCCTCTACACCCACAACAAGGTCGACTTCAGCCCAGGCCAAAGCCAAAGCGAATTCGCCTGGGTCATCCTCGGCGTCCTGCTCGGCGTCGCAGCACTGACGGTTCTCTCGCTGCTCTGGATGACCGTTCGCTTGCGTAAGCAGGCGAGCTTCGGGCGCAAGGGAAGCGCGGTCGTCCGATCGCTCTACGCCGTCCTCCTCGGGCTCGGCGGCTGGTGCCTGGGCTTGCTCGTCGTCTTGACCGCTCTGCCGACCGTCCCCCTCGACGATCAAGCAGTCACAGTCATCTCGGTCGGCCTGCCCGTAGCACTCGCCGTCTACTGCGGTTGGCTGAAGCGTGACTCGAGCCGGACAATCAAGCTCGTCGGGCTCGGGACAGTCCTCAGCGCCGCAATGCTCGGCACCTGGCTCGGCTACCACGTCCCGCCACTAGGCCCGGTGACCGGAACACTCGCGGCAGTTGCCGCCGCGAACCTCGGACTGATCGTCCTCGACGTCGTAAGAATCGGCGAACGGCCGGAGACCGTTCCCACGCCATCGCGGCGGTCGAACACTGAGTCCCTGGATTCGGTTCGCGCAGAGCGTGTGGTGGCGGTGTGCTGGTTGCCGCCACACGCTCTGCGGACGCACGTGCACGCTCGGTGGTCTGGACGACGTCATTCGGGCGGCGCAGGCGAGCCGTGTTGCCCGGCCTTCCCCAGGCGTAGGGTGGTTCTTCTATCTGTCGACGGCCGCGGGATCAGCCTGCTGGGCGTCGGCGGGGTCTGGGGCTCGTATGGATATGAAGTCGAAGATCTCGTTGTTCTGGATCTTCTACATGTTCAACGCCACCTACATCGACATTACGACGCTCTATTACAGCGTCTTCATCAACCACAAGCCCAAGGTTCATTACACCCAGGTGTTCCTGCTTGGTGCCGCCGTCTTGATCGAGATCTCGATCGTCATGATCGTTCTCTCTCGCTTACTGGAGTATCGGGCCAACCGCCGAGCGAACATCGGCGCCGGGATATTTCTGACGGTCATCCAGTTCGTCACACTCTTCGTCGGCACACCAACATTGGCTTACGCCTTCCTGTCGATCATCTTGATCGGAACCTCCGGAGTCATTGCCTGGTGGGCGTGGAGGTGGTCTGAGGCAGAGGTTCCGGCGCATGCCATCGTCCAGCCGGGCGTTGCCGGAGCACTCGAAGGGTGAGCGTCACGCACGGTCTTCAGCCGTCCCATGCTCCGTCTCGTAGAGCCTTCCGGCCCGGATCGTCGCTGCCATGTCTTTCGACTCTTCACGGTAGATCGAGCCGTCTTCGAACTCGATCACCGGATAGAGCTGCTGCCCGGAGAGCCGGTGCAGGTCTGCGCGCTTGCCAGGCCGCAACGGGCCGGTCACGATCTCGTAGTCGATCCCCCGCTCGTCCAACGCCTTCTGCACCCGCCAACACGGTCCGAACCTCCACGGCGTCGAGCAGCGATGGAGCTTGACTGCCACCCCGCCGACGATACTCCTCGACCTCACTCGGACTCGCTCGGGCGAGCGTTCCTTACCTCGGCGGCCCGCCGCGCTTAGGGAGTTCTTACGGCGGCCGGCGTTGGAGCGCGTGGAAAAGCGTACGCTCAGAGCGTGAGGGAACTTCGCAGAGAAATAGAGATTGACGCGTCACCCGCCGCTGTGTGGGGGATCTTGACCGATTTCGGCGCATACAGCGATTGGAATCCGTTCATGCCGTCAATCGAAGGAAATCCGCAAGTCGGCCAACACCTGTCTGTTCGAATCGAGCCGCCAGGAGCACGGGGAATGACCTTCAAGCCCACGGTGCTGGCCTCCGAGACAGACCGGGAGCTTCGCTGGCTTGGTCGATTCCTGGTTCCGGGTCTCTTCGATGGGGAGCACACCTTGGAGATCGCGCCCATCGAAGAGCGGCGTTGTCGGTTCGTTCAGCAGGAGCGCTTCACAGGTGTCCTGGTCGGGCTCTTCAAGAGCACCCTCGACAAGACCGAGACCGGCTTCGAGGAGATGAACGCCGCGCTCAAGAAGAGAGCCGAAGCGACCGTCTGACCAAGAGCTACAGCGGAGCTTCCGACGAGGATACTTCGATGCCGGATCGCTACCCCGGCCGGCTCGGCGGTACGACGTCACATCAAGTTGGGTGTGTGGAGCTCGGAGAGCCGTTGGGCGGTGGCACGGTCGAAGCCCGCGGCGCGAAGGCGGCGGACGCGGTTGCGGTTCATGCGGCCGAGCAGGTCGCGCACGGCGCGTCCGGCGTCGCCGATGTCGGCCGGCTGCGAGGAGCGTGCCGCCAGCAGGACGAGTGACTCCCCTACGAGGGGGCTGAGGCCGTCGAGGCTGACGAGCTTCGCGGCGCGTTCCTCGACCGCGGCGATGAGTCGTTGCCGTTCGTCGGGGGCGTGGGCGAGTCGGTGGCGGATGTGGGCGATGCCGAACTGCACGTGGCGGCGTTCGTCCTGGTGCGCGAGGCGGGCGGCGGTCGCCGTTGCGGCGTCGGGTGCGTGTTTGGCGACGAACCAGAGGAGGTCGAGGAAGGTGCCTTCGCCGAGCACGTTCAACAGCAGCGCTGCGGCGCTGAAGTCGTGTTCGTCGAGCAGGGTCTGAAGCGAGAGTTCGGTCGCGGCGAGCGCGTAGGCGCGCTGGCCGCCTGCGAGGGCTCGTTTGGTGAACACCTCGACGTGGCGGGCCTCGTCGTGGACGTGGCTGGCGAGCCACATCAAGACTTCGACGTACTCCGGATTGACCTGGGCGAGGTAGCGCGGCCGGGACGTAGTAGGCGGCGTATTCGTTCTGGGCGATGTACGTCATCACCTGCGCGACGCCGCGTTCGACGTCCGGTCGCAGAGCCCGCGGCGGCCTCCCAGGGGACGTCGCGGGTCGCGTCCCACTGGGCGCGTGCGGCGCGGTCGCTGAGCCGGCGAGCTTGTCGGTCCAGATGCGGTCGCGGCTGGAGAGCGCCCAGTCGTAGCGCGGCGCGACTCGGCTCGGCATGCGCGCCGAGTGGGACGAGGCCGGCAGCGGGATCCGCCTCCTGCGGTGCCGGGGCAGGCGAGCCGGCGCAGCTCGCTGTTCGGGAAGGTCGGCGAATCGAGCGCAGGGCCGCCCGCGAGCGGGGCGGCGCGGCGTCGCCGGCCGCGCAGCGTGACGACGTACGCGCCGTCTTCGCGGCGTTCGTCGATCGACCTCATGTCCCGCGACACGTGCCCAGGCGGGCAGCTCGAGGGAGCCGAGCGTGAGTGGAGGACGACGTCGAGCAGATCGCCGGCCCGGAGTGTGGCGAGCGATGCGGAGACGAGCACCTCGAGCCCGGCGCCGAGCTCGAGCGTGCCCGCCTCGCACCGTCGCCGGTCAGTCCGAGGTAGCCCTGCTCCCGCATCGCCTCGGTCAACGTCGCGTAGCCGCTCTTGTCGGCCGGCAGCCAGCGCTTGACGCCCTCGAGGTCCATCGCCGGGCGCAGCGTCGGGTCGTCGTAGTCCATCGCGAGCAGTGCCTCGCTCCACGCCTCCGCGCCCGTCGAAGCCGGGCAGGGCCGTGAAGTTGCAGTGGTAGTAGGTCGGGCTGCGCCACGCGAGCTCGAGCTCGGCAACCGCCGGGTGACCCTCGCTCGCGCAGCGCGACCCAGGTGGCGTCGCCGAGCGCGCCCGCGTCCGCATCCCCTCGTGTGACCGCCTCCACGACGCGCAGCTCCGAATCGCCGGTGTCGCCGTGCTTGCCGAGGTCGGTGTCGAAACGGACGAGCTCGGGCTCGGCGACGCCAGCCCTCCCGGCGAGGTAGTGCAGCGGCAGGATCGCCGCGTGGCCGGAGTCGCGGCTCCCGAGCGCGAGCCGCCGGCCCGTCAGCTCGGCGAGCGTCGTCCAGCGTCTCGCCTCGGCGGATGGCGATGCACCGTCCGGAACTCGGCGTCGACGTCGCGCATCCCGAGCAGCTGCGCGTCGCCGCCGATCCGCTTCTCCGCCGCCACGTAGGCGGTGTTCGTGTTCCAGGCGATGTCGACGTCGCCGTGCGAGCAGCGCGTCGACGAGCCGCTCGTAGTTCGAGTAGAGGACGTAGTCGGTCGGCATGCCCGCGTCGGCGAAGTAGTCGCGAAAGCGTTCCCAGATCGTGACGATCCGCGGGTGATAGGCAACGGCCCCGACAAGGATGCGGCCGACTCACGGAACCGGAAGTCCCGCGAGCGCCTTGCCGATCCAGTTGCGCAGCACCGCGTTCGTCGGCGCCATGACCGAGCCTGCCCGTGCGTCGCGCAGGTGCCGCTCGATCGGCAGCGACGGGCGTATAGCCCTGGCCGCCGGTCGCCTCCAGCGCCTTCTGCGTCACGTGCGACCGCCGCCTCCGTGGAGGCGACCTTCGCCTCCATGATCGCGACGAGCGCCGACTCGTCTCCGGAGTCGCCGAGCGTCGCTGCGTTCTGTACGAGGAGCCGTGCCTGGCGGGTGGCGAGATCCATGTCGGCGATCAGGTGCTGTATGTACTGCACCTCGGCGAGCGACGAGCCGTCCGGATAGCGGCGATTCGCCGCGTGCTCGGTCGCCGCCTTCGCCGCTGCGGCCGCGATGCCCACGTTCACCGCCGAGAGGCCGACCAGGAAGAACGGCGCGACGACGCCGAAGACGAGCTCGGTCGCTGCGCCCGGTGCACCGATCCGGTCGGCATCGGTCACTCGAACGCCACCGAGCTCCATCGCGACGCTCGAGTTCGCCGCCATCCCCAGCCCCGCCCAGGAACCGTCGAAACTCACCGCGGGATCGGCACCGTTCACGACGTAGGCATCGGCAGTGCCCTCGGCCTCCCCTTGCACGAGTACCAGGTAGTGATCCGCGTGCCCGCCCGAGGTGACGAAGCTCTTGCGCCCGGTGATCGTCACCGACCCGTTCACCTGCTCGGCGCGGAGCTCCGGGTTGTAGAAGTGCGCCCCTGTTCCCCGCTCGCTGAATGCGAGCGTGCCGACCGCTTCGCCCGTCGCGAACCGCGGCAGCAGCTCGGCCGCGCGCTCGCCGCCACCGAGCGCGACCGTGGCCGCGGTCACCTCGTGCATCAAGAACACCATCCCCGTGGACGCGCACGCGGCACCGACCGCCTCGCACGCCTCCGCCAGAGCAGCCAAGCCGCCACCGGCGCCGCCATGCTCGGCCGGCACGACCAGCCCCAACACGCCCGTCGTGCCGAGCGCCTTCAGATTGTCTGCGGGAAAGATCCGCCGGCTGTCGACCTCCGCCGCGTTCCCGCCGATCACTCCCGAGGCGACCTCACGGGTCGACTCGAGAACATTTCCGATCTCCATGGACACTCCAGTCCTTTCCCTCGAAGAGATGAACGCGCCGTCCCGACGGGACGGCCATACCCGCAACCGCTCAGCGACGCCTCAACGCGCTCACCTCCTCCCGCTCGACTGGAAGCCGATCCACGCTCGGATTCAAACAGGCCACACACCAGCACGAGGCCATATGCCGATCAAGGCCGTCCTCTCGCTCAGGCGCCGAGCGCCCCGTGATGTCGCCGCCGTGTTACGGACCGCAGCTCGGGCAGGCGTCGGCGACGACATTGCCGTCGGCCGCCAGCGCCACGAGGTGGACGCTTCCGCGTCCGGCCGGGTCCGGGTCGGCGATCGCCAGCTCGAAGAGCCCGTTCTCGATCGGCGCGCTTGCCCCGGAGACACGGTCGACGACCTGCACCGCGCCGGGTGCGTCGATAGGGCCGAAGCGGATCCTCCAGTAGGAGCCGCCGAGCGAGCGCGCATCGACGTCGGCCTCCTGGTAGTCGAAGCCGTTGAGGACATAGACCGGCGTCTTCGCTGCCGAGTTCACCGCGGAGCGTGTCGGGTAGCAGCCGGGGACGGTACCGCCGGCGTCGAGCGACGACTTTCCGGTGCCGAGCCAGTCGGCATTCGGCAGGCGCAGCGCTCCGCACCAGCCACCCCGCGTTGTCCTGGCGTACCAAAAGCCGACGGCACCCACGTCAGGAACCTGCACGCTCGCGACGAGCCGAACCGTCGCGGGGTCAACGGACTGGTCCCAGATGCTGCCGGGCGGGCTGCCGTCGCGCTGCGCGTTGTTCTCGAACACGGCGAGGGGCGACAGGAGACCGTATGCCCAGGCGGCGCCGACGACGACGAGCACGGCCACGAGTACAGCCGCGACCGCTGCGGCAACCTGCAGCTTGCGCCGCGGACGTCTCGCCGCGCGTCGGCGAACGTCCGACATGACGAGCTCGCAGTGCGCGCGCCGTGCCGCGTCGTCGAGTGGCCGGAGCGTGCGCGCCGGGTCGTGCGCACGAAGAAGATCGAGAGCATCAGTGGACATCCGAAGACCCTCCCGAGTTCGACGGAACGAGTGCATCGGCCGGGGGCCGAGCGTCGGCTGAAAGCGCCACCGTGAACCTCTGCCGCGCGCGACGGAGCCGCACACTCACGTTGGCGACGCTGCAGCCGAGCGCGGCCGCGATCTGGCGCCGGTCGAGACCCTCCCAGGCATGGAGGAGCAAGATCTCGCGGTCACGCTCCGAGAGCGCAGCAAGCGCATCGCGGACACCGGCCGGATCGTCTGCCGGCTCGGCCGGCTCGATGCCGACGTCTGCCGGTTGCAACTTCCCCACGACGGCGTTCCGACGGCGCGCGCTGCGCTGCAGATTCAGGCGAACGTGACGGGCAACGCCGAACAACCAAGGCGCCGCGTCGGCAGGGACGTCCTCGATGCGCCGCCAGGCGACCAGAAACGTCTCCGAGACGATGTCGTCGGCCAGCGACGGATCGCGGCGCCAGGCGTAGCGACGGATCGACTCGAAGTGCTCCTCGTGCAGGCGGTTGAACCGCTCTTCTCTGCTTGGCATCAACTCGAGTTCACCCCTCCGACCGGAGATCATCACTCCGACCTGTCCGGCAGC
>CAVPDO010000007.1:0-114061 GCA_963702655.1 uncultured Actinomycetes bacterium
CTTCACGCAAAGGCTGCTTTTCTCCACGCTGGTGCGGGACGACGTCCGCGTCTCGCGGATTCGTCCTTGCGTAAAGAAGAGCAGTCTCAATCGCTTCCCTCGGCACGTATGGGTAGTCGTCGCACAGCACCTCGATGGTGTCACCATCCGCGACCCGCGAAGCCAGTCCGTACACACTGATCCGCGTGTCCTTGATCACTGGGTCTCCCCGCCGAATCTTGGGATTGATCTCGATAAACCGATCCCGGTCGCGCGTGTAAGCGAGGGCGCGACGGAGCTCATCTGACGCGGCTCCATACCGGACGACTAGCCCCGGACTCAGCTCGAGCTCGAGATTCGCGAGGTCATCGGTTGTCGTTCGATACGCCAAGCTACAGACGCGGCGCCGGTCAGTCACCGGCAGCCTCTGGCCGGCTTGCTTGAACAAGCTCACACAAACCACGCTTACAGGGTCGAGTAGTGCCGTACCGCTTGGCCCCTTCTTGACGCGGAAGCGCCTTCTGCTCGATGGCCTTGTCCACCGTCTTCACGCTGACGCCCGCAAACTCTGCCACCTCGCTTCGCCGAAGCTGTGGGTGGCTCAGCAACTTTCGCTTCGTCTCAAGTGTTCCACTACGTGCCATATTAATCTCTCCCTTGCTTGGGGATAGATTAACACAGGGTTGAGGTATCCGCCACACCCGGATTGCGCCGACCCCGCACCGAGTCGAGTGAGGCCACACAGGCCGAGCCACTGATCCTCCTAATGCCCCGCGACGACCCGCCTAGCGATCGGAAAAGCCGGCAAGGGGCGTTCGCTTCGGATGGCCCAACGGGTCCCTCAACAACACCAGCTGCGACCGTTGGTGTTCGCTATGAGAGGCTGTCGAGGAAGGCGCGCGGGGAGAGCACGGGGATCGAGCCTTCGAGCTCGAGCAGGTCGGCGTCTCCGGTCACCAGCGTGGCGCGCGCGACGCCGCCGCCGCGATCAGATAGTCGTCCTTCGGGTCTCTCGAGGTGACGCTGGGCTCCGCGTCCGGATCCTCGACTGTCTCGGCGAGACCGCGCAAGAGCTCCAGGAACCCGCTGACCTCCGCCTCGTCGAAGTGACGCCGTAGTTTCGGCCGCGCGAGCGTGGCCTCCAGCTCTGCGAGTAGGCGTTCGGTCACGACGAGCTCGAACTCACCCTCGAGCCACTCGCCGAGCAGAAGTGCCGGCGCTCCCGTACGCGCAAGCAGCCCGGAGATGAGGACGTTGACGTCGAGCAGCGCCCGCACTAGCGGCGACGGGTCTCGTGCTGCTCCTCGACCGCGAGACTCAACGCCTCGTCCTCCCCCAGGTCCGCCTTGGCCCAGATCCGTTCGAGCAGCTCGAGGCCGAGATCGCGCCGCAACGCCTCCTCGATCACCTCGCTGTCGCGGCGACCCGTACGAGCCGCCTTGACCCGCACGGCCCGCAGCACCCGCTCGTCGAGCGTCACCGTCGTCCTCTGCTTCGGCATAACAGCATCATAGCATCGTAGCATCACATGATCTGTGGCGACTGGCGCGCAACCGCACAAACCGCTTAACCAAGCGCCCTGCGGGAAACCGCTGGAAAGGCCGCGGAAAGCGGTCGTTTCTCATGGCTCCTTTCCTACGTAGAAATCAGTCTCGGGTCCTGGGTGTGGGGGTCTGTTCCTCACGACGCTCCGAAAGCATCATCAGCACGAGTTCTCGCGTGTCGCGCGTCTCGGCCAGGCATGAGGATGGGCTTGGGCACTCAGTAGGCCCACAACTACGCGCGGCCGCCATGATCTCGGGCAAGTGGCAGCGAATGTCCATGGCTTCATGCTCGGGATCAGAAAGTGACACGCCCGCGTCGACGGCCAGCTTGGCGATATCACTTAGTTCGCGCTCCGTCCAACCGAATGGATCGTTCGTTAGCTCGTGATCCCAGTCACGGCCCGTGGGATCGATTCCGTCGAAGTCGCTATGAAAGTGGGCTCTACTGAAGTTGCCAGCGACGTCTCCGATGCGGTCGAAGAGATCGGCGCGCCAGAAAATCCCATCTATCTCGATCTTCTGTGGAGCCGAGAGCGGGCCTCGCTGCGACTGCTTTGTAAGCAGTCGCAGCTCGAGCCGGGCGCCGTGCCGTTGTCATCCGCGCCTACCTCGAACCAATGACGGACGATAACCGCAGTCTCGTTGAAGACGAATGCGCGCAACATAGGTTCAGACCTCCTCCTCGTTCAGACCGATCGAACGTAGTACGTGTCGAGGATCAAGCCAACTCGGCCGCGATGCCCAACTCACACTTCTATTGCTCGAAGTCCTATCGCCACCGATTTGACCTCGGTGTACGCCTCGACCCCGAGTCTTCCGTTTTCGCGTCCCCAACCTGACTGCTTGTAGCCACCGAAGGGGAGGCCGGGTGCTCGGCCGCCGTTGACTTCGATGGTTCCGGCCTTGAGCTTGCTCGCCATCTTGTGGGCGGTGCCGAGATCGCGTGTCCAGACGTAGGCGGCGAGGCCATAGGCCGTGTCGTTGGCCTCATCGGCGATGCGCTGCAGTGGGTCGTCGTCGAACGACGTGCCAGCGATGACCGGACCGAAGATCTCTTCGCGCATGATCCGCATGTCGGGGCGTGTGTCCACGATGACGGTCGGCTCCACGAAGAAGCCGTCGCGGTCGATGCGCTTGCCACCGGTCAGGGTGCGGGCACCCTCGGCGATGCCGGCGTCGAGGTAGTTCGCGACGCGCTCGACTTGCTCTTGGGAGATGAGAGGGCCCATCTCCGTGTCGTCTTCGGTGCCTGCACCTACCCGGATCGACTTTGCCTTCTCGGCGATCCCTTCGACGACCTGGTCGAAGACTGTGCGGTGCGCGTACAGTCGCGAATTGGCAACGCATACTTGGCCGCTGTTGAAGAAGATGCCGTCGGCTGCGCCATCGATCGCCCGCTCGATGTCCGCGTCGGCGAAGATGACGATGGGTGACTTGCCGCCGAGTTCGAGTGTCACGCGCTTCAGGTTTCCTGTGGCCGCACGAATGATCGATTTCCCCACTGCGGTCGACCCGGTAAAGGAGATTTTGTCGACATCGGGATGCTCGGCGAGCGCGGCACCGGCTTCGCTGTCCCCTGTCACGACGTTCACAACTCCTTCCGGAACGCCGACCTCGAGGATCAGTTCGCCGAGGATGAGTGCGGAGAGCGGCGTCTGCTCAGCTGGCTTGAGCACGGTGGCGTACCTGCAGTGAGTGCGGGAGCGACCTTGGACATGGCCATCATGAAGGGGAAGTTCCAGGGAATGATGAGGCCGGCGACGCCTACCGGTTCACGCACCGTGTAGGTGTGGACGTCGCCAGCGGGGATACGAACCGCATCTCCGTGGAGCTTCGTCGCCCATCCGGCGCATTCGCGCAAGTCGTCGACTGCTGCGGCGATGTCGTCTCGTGCGTCGGCAAATGGCTTGCCGTTGTCGAGCGTCTCGATCAGGGCGAGTTCTTGGGCTCGCTCCTCGACGAGGTCGGCCAAGTCGAATAGCAGGCGCGCCCGTGCGCGCTGGGAGAGCGACGACCACGGCCCGTTTAACGCGCCTCGTGCTGCGCGAACGGCAGCGTCGACATCCTCTTGATCCCCGCGAGCGACTGCGGAGAACTGCTCGCCCGAGGCGGGGTTGATAACCGGGATCGTCTGGCCCGACGCCGGACGCACCCAGTCCCCGCCGATTAGATGCTCTGCGCCTCGGGCATTCAGTCGGTCGGTGAGCCGCTCGACTTCGCTCGGAGCGATGACGGTGCTCATAGGCGGTTGCTCATCTTGGGTGCTCGACTCTTGTGGCCGACTCAGGTCTCACAGCCGGGGCGTAACGCTCGGGGACGTCGAGATTGAAGAGGCGGGCGGCGTTCAGCCCGAGGATGTTGCGTCTTGCTTCCTCGTCGAGGAATGGGAGGCTGAAGAGCGCGCTGGGAAGGTCGAAGTCCCAGTGCGGCCAGTCAGAGGCGTAAACGAGCTGCGTTGAAGCATTCACCGCCTTGAACGTCGCCTTGAGGAGATCGGGGTGATCCATCTCGAGCGGCTGGGAGGTGAAGAACATCTCACGCATGTAGTCGCTTGGGAGTCGCTTGAGGAGTGGGGCCTCGGATGTCCGCATGAGGTATTCGTGGTCTAGCCGCTGCATCAGGAATGGGACCCAGGCGAGACCGCTCTCGACCCAAATCACCTTCAGTCGCGGGAATCGCTCCGGCATGCCGTTCATTAGCCAGTTGGTCATGTGGACGACGTTGCAATGGACGAACGAGATCGCGTGAATCGAGATGAATCGGTTCATCGTCTTCATCCAATCGTCATCCCAGGTTGGGCCGGCGTGGAATGCGAGTGGCAGCCCGGTGTCTTCGATCTCCGCATACAGACGCATGTATCGGTTGTCGTGGACCGGTGCGTGGCGCACGCTTGTCACCAGGAATCCGCAGACACTGCTGGCGCCGGCGAAGTCCCGCACGATTCTGAGGCACATGTCCGGATCATGGAGCGGGAGATAAGGAAGAAACTTGATCCGAGGCTCGTGAGCGCAGAATCCTTCAACCATCCACTTGTCGTATGCAAGCGCGATCTGGGCCTCGGCCTGAGGGATCGGCGACATCCCAAGCGCGAGGAGCGCCCCAGGGAATACGACTTGCACGTCGATGCCGATTGCGTCCATGGTCTCTCGACAGAGTGCAATGTCGCGGGGTACGTCGAGATCGCCGAGGTCAGCCCGTGACCACTCCTGGTGGGGTATGCGACCGTGCATCGCCTGGAAGCCATGGCCTCCGCCGCCTGGTATCGGAACGTAGAGCGTTTCGCCGTGGACGTTCGCCTCGAACTCGTGCAGCGAGTTCTCGCGAATCACGGGGTTCTCCATGTGTTCGAGGACTTCCGGCCATACCCCGCTGGGCTCGCGATGGGAATCGACGTCGACGATGAAATAGTCGTCGAGACCGAACGCGTCTGCTTGTTGCTGCGCGTGGGCGAGCATCTCCGACTCCGGCGTGAAGCGATCATGGAGCGGAGCCAGGTGCTTTACGGTCGGGTCGATGGGCATTGCTCAGCTCCTTTGAGTGTTCGTGCTGGCAAACCAGAGCGAGAGATCGAAAGGCGTCAGTTCCTGGGCGCGGAGCAGCGCGACGGCCACGGTGCAAGCATCGGTCGCGCTCAATTCGAGTCCGGCAAGCGCCACGTCGCCGTAGGGGTCGATCGAGCGATCGGCGAATAAGCGCGCCGCGAGGGCGAGCAGTGTCGAGAGATCGTCTTGTGGTATCTCGGCGGGGCTGTCGTCGTGGATCGCGCGAAGCGCGTCGATGGCTTTAGAGACGGACGACGATCTCACCCCCGCGCTCAACGACGTCCACACGGGTCAGCCGCAGATCCGACTGCGCTGCATGCACGCCCGTGCGCACGTTGTACTCGAACCCATGCCAGGGGCACACGATGTGAAGTTCGTCCGAGAAAAAGTCGCCGAGACTGCGGCCCTCGTCGTCGAGTCGTTCGACTACACGGGGGATGAGGCGCCCTTGGCAGACGGGGCCGCCGAAGTGAGCGCAGGCGTTTTCCCAGGCATACAGCTCTCCCCCCACCCGGAAGATTCCGACTTCGAGGCCGCCGACATCTACGACCACGCGTCCGCCCTCCAGGACGTCCTCGCTCAGAGCAACAACGAGGCCGTCAGACGGGAGTTGGGGCTGGGGCTGTTCCATCAGTTCGATCCTTAATGTGGGCGTGTGTGGATGTCGACCACGGCGGCCTGTCCGGCCTGGACGCGCTCAAGTGCACGATGCAGTGCCGGGACGAGCTCAGAGGGCTCGTGCACGGTCTCGCCATGAGCGCGGCATCCCTTCGCGATTGTCGCGAAGTCGGGCGTATCGTTGAGGTCGATCCCGACGAGGTTGCCGGCCTTGACCGCGACGCTCTCCGCGTACGAATCGGCCAGACTGCGAAGAACCGCGTTGTAGACGCCGTTGTTGTAGATGAGCGTCAGGTACGGCAGGCCGTATTTGTCGGCCGCCCATAGAGGCGCAAGGGGCGAACTGTTCATGAAGTTGCCGTCGGCGTCCAGGACGACGACGGTCTTGTCGGGTCGGGCGAGCTTTGCTCCGATTGCTGCCCCTTGCCCCAACCGATGCTTGAGCCGCCGCTGTCGAAGAATGTTCCTGGAGTTCGAGATTCGATGAAGTTGTGCAGGACGTCACTCGAGGTCACGGCATCGTCGAGCACCACCGCGTCTAGGGGCAGTACATCGTTGATGGACTTCGAAACAAAGGCGGGACTGAGTGGCGTCTCCTCGGCTTCAAGAGAGGCTCGGGCGAGCGATGCGGCGCGCTGTTCAGCGTGGAGGTCGGCGAGTCGTTCACGGCGTTTCGTGATTCGCGCTCGGTCGTGATCGGTCAGTAGTGCGTCTGCGAGGTCGACCATCGTCCGCAAGGCTTTGTTCGAGTCGGCGCGGATCGGCAGGTCGACCGGGAAGCCCCAGATTGGCATGTCGTGCTTTACGACATCGACGTCTATGTGAGCGATCTTGCAGTCTGGCTTCGGCGTACTGCTCTGGGGGACCCACGGGACGTCGTGGTCGAGGATGAGAATGACATCCGCGGCGTCTACGAACTCGCCGGCATTGAAGCCGAGGTGCATCGGGTGGTCAGTCGGCAGGTTGACGCGGAGCCGACGCTCAACCACCGGCACCGCAAGGAGGTCGGCGAGCCGGCCGAGATAGCCGGGCGTTTCGGGGTTGCGTCCGGCATAGGCCGTGAGCAGCAACGGATTCTCGCTGGCGATGAGCCATTCCACGACTTCACGCAACGCTTCGTTGTCGGCTTCCAAGCTGACGGACGGTCGAAATCGGGTTGGATCGAGCATCTCGAAGCTCGCCGGCTGCATCAGTGCTTCTCGGAGAAGCGTGAGATAGACGGGGCCGGGTGGGTCGTCGGCTGCAAGTTGAAAGCTCCGTTGGACGGCGTGCACGAGGTTCTCGGGACGAGTGATGTCGTAGGACCACTTCACGTAGTCACGGACGATGCTGGCCTGGTCGGCGCGATCTTGTAGCCAGTGGACTGGCAGGCTCCTCCCACCTCGCGCCCGCCCCTCTACGTCTGCCGGAGTCTTCCCTGCGCAGAGCACGAGTCCGGCGCGTCCGCGCTGCGCATTCGCGATCATCCCACCGGCCATTTGCGTGCCGACGTCGACGTGGAGGAGGCAGAGTTGTGGCCGTCCGGTCAGTGCGAAGAAGCTATGCGCGGCGGCGACTGCCATCGTCTCGTGCTGACAGACAACGACCTTAGGCGTGGGGCGACGTTGCGAGTCGTACTTCGCGATCGCTTCCTGGATCGGGAGCGTGTCCGTGCCTGGCATCAGGAAGATGTGCTCGAGGCCATTGGCGTTGAGGACGTCGAGAAACGCCTCGGCGCCTTCCTTCACTACCGACTGTTCGGGCGAGACGTCCACGCCTGGCTGCTCGGCGACCTCATTCATGCAATGCGTGCGCCATCCCATCTAGTAGTTGGCGAAGACTGTTTCGAACGGCACTGCGGACCGAGACGCTTACGAGAAGGGCGCCGCCTGCTATCGCGTCTTCAGCCTCTTCGGCGGTGGTGACCACCGCATCAAATGCTCGACCGGCGGCAACGATCGTTCGTTGGGCATCCTCCACAACTCGAATGACGTCGGGGTGATCCGGCCTTCCCTCGCACCCCATGTCGTTTGCTAGATCGGCCGTACCAATCCCAATCACGTCCACGCCCTCGGTGCGGCTTATCTCTTCGAGACTGTCGATTCCTGCCCTCTCTTCGACGAGGGCCAGAATCATCGTGTCTTCGTTTAGCTGTTCTTGCATCTCTGCTCTGTTCAGACCGGCAAGGCCATAGCGCGCGTCGCGGCCGAGACTCGCGCCTCGACGGCCCTGCGGGGGGTACTTCACAGCGTCCACCACACGGCGCGCCTCGGCTCCCGAACTGACATGCGGGATGTACAAGCCTTGGCAGCCCATCTCTAGGAAGCCGCCGATCACTTCCGGCCGATCAGAGGGCACACGCGCCATCGGCACCATGCCCGAGAGTTCACATGCTCGTACTAAGGCGACGCCAGCCATCGCGTCGAGAGCGTGGTGTTCTGCGTCGAATACGGCGAAGTCGTAGCCGAGGTAGCCGCAGATCTCTACGAGGTCGGCGTCCATTACGTCGAGCCAAACCCCGAGGGAGACCCGGCCCGCCTTGACCCTTTCTTTGACCGCGTTACCCATTAGCGCGCCAGCGAAGGGGGGGTCGAGGAACGGGAATCTCCCGTCCCTGCTGGAACCTCTCGGTGATGTATGTGACTCGCCTTTGTTCGAGCTCGTCGAGGGCCGCTAAGGGCGAGCTTGCCTCGGCGACGCAGTCGGGGAGTTCTACGTATGCGAGTTGACACACCCAGGTGCCATCGGCCCCGCGGACCGCGCGCGCATCAAGGATGTATGGCACCGCGAGGTAGTCGTCGAGCAGCATTTCGTTGATTGGCGCTCCCTCCCCCGGCTCTCCCTAGAGTGTCGTCACGGTTCCCGTGCACCCGCCTCCGTCGAGGCAGGGTCGAACACACCTCGCGCTCCGGATAGTCGAGTTAATCGCTACCTCACTTGCCGCATCCGGAACTGCAAACAGGCCGGTCACTCCAGTCCTTAACTGCCACCCGCGAGGGTGCGATCGAGTTCAGGGTGCTCAAGGCCGGCTTGGCGGAGGTCGCCGGTGGCCTCGAGCCAGTCCTCATCTGTGTGTAGTACTACGCCTCCGGATCGCTGCTGATAGACCTCCGGGTCGTCAACGCCAGGCGGTGTCCGGCCCTCCTCGGCCAGTGCCTTCGCAGCAGTGAGCAGGCGGCGGCGGAGCCGGATTACCGCCATGTCGGTGGAGCCGAGGTGCTCGCCTGTTCGATCGAAGACCGGCCCCATGAGCTCGGTCATGGCGATGTCTTCGATGTCGATGGCGTCGATCCCGGTAAAGCTGTCGCCGCGTCGTTGCATGTCGCGGTCGAGCAAGTAGTCATTCGAAGCGTTCCTTGGTGAGCGCCACCGTCCATACCAGTCAGTCGTGTTCGGGAGCGTCGGGGACATCAGCGAGCCCATCCCGACCTTTTGGTCGGATCTCTTTGCGTCTCGCACGCCCATCTGGAACCGCATCGTGTGCTCGTCATCCATCGGCACCGACAGCGACACTTCTCTCCTTGTGCCGAGCACGCCCGTTGGGACGAGCGAGTAGAACGGAAACATGAAGTGCGCGATGCGCCAATAGAGATGTTCAGGGTCGCCGGCGGGGCGATAGGCACCGCAGGTGAACCCGAAGTCCGTGTCGCAGAGCTGATACCGCAGGGAGCGGTTCTTCAGCTGGTACTCGAGAAAGCTGCCGGGCTCCGCATCCTCAGGCTGAAGGTGTCCCGCGTGGAGAAAGGTGAAGTGAACGGTGTCAAGGTCGCCCTCGATCACCTGTAGCCAACTGCAGTTCGTAAGCATTGCGCCGGCGTCGATCTCATCGTCCGACGCGTCGAACACGTCGAGCGCGGGCATCGGAGGTGGTTCGCTGCGCGGGCCCAGATATGCCCAGACCAGTCCACCGCGCTCGACGCACGGATACCCGTTGCGCTTGACCTTGTGCTTGAAATCGCTGTCCGCGGGCTCGTTGGGCATATCCACGCAGGTGCCGTTGACGTCGAACTTCCAGCCGTGATAGACACACCGCAGCCCGTCCTTCTCGTTACGTCCCAAAAAGAGCGGCGCGCCACGGTGTGGACAGGCGTGGCGCAGAAGGCCGACCCGGCCGTGCGTGTCGCGAAAGGCCACCAACCTTTCGCCCAGCAAGAGCACGCGCACCGGATCTCCGTCTGGCACGGGGAGTTCCTTTGACATCAGTGCCGGAACCCAGTACTCCCGCATCAAGTTCCCCATCGGCGTGCCGGGCCCGATCTGAGTAACCAGCTCATTTTCGTCGCAGAGGGAGAGGGAGACAGAATGATCCCCGAGATTCCCGGTAAACCCGTGTGGGCGGTGCTCATGACGACACACGAAGTCGATGAGAACAGCGCCACCACAACCACTCGCGCTGAGGTTCTAGCAGTAGCCGAGAGCGAGAAGCTTGCGAACGACCTCGCGTATGATCTTGTCCCCTACCTGCCCAAGGATCTCTCGCCAGTTCTCACTATCCAGGAGACCACGAACTTCGAACCCAGACCCCTAGGCAGCTAGCCGGCCACGCTGCGAAACGAACCCATTTTCTCGGCGGGCGGCCCATAAATAGGGCGTCACATCTCCTAATGGGCGGTACTGGGCTCGAACCAGTGACCCCCAGCTTGTCGAGCTGGTGCTCTCCCAACTGAGCTAACCGCCCCAGGTCGCCGGGATTGTAGCCGTGCTCAGCCGACGGTCAGGAACGAGCGATCGCCGGCGCTCTTGGCCGCGTACATGGCGGCGTCCGCGCGCGCAAGCACCGTCCCGATCTCCGGCTCACCGTCCTGCAACGAGCCCACGCCGATCGAGACGCCCACCGCCAGAGGGCCTTCGCTCGTCGAGAGCGGGTTCTCCGCGAGCCAGGCCCGGATCCGCTCGGCGACGGCCACCGCCTCCTCCTCGTCCGTCTCCGGCAGCACGACCAGGAACTCGTCGCCGCCGAAACGAGCACAGAGGTCGTAGGCCCGCAGCTCGGCCCGGAAGGCAGCCGCGACCACCGCCAGCGCCGCGTCGCCCTCGAGATGGCCGAGGCGGTTGTTGATCCCGCGCAGGTCGTCGAGGTCGCACAGCAGCACCGACAACGGACGTCCGAGCCGCCGTGCGCGGGCGAACTCGGCGCGCGCCGGCTGGTCGATGCCGCGCGAGTTGAGCAGCCCCGTCTTGTGATCGCTCAGCGCCTGCTCACGCAGCGTCGGCAGCGCGAGCGCCCGCTGGATCAGCACCAGCGGCAGCGCCACCACCACCGCGAGCGCCCACGAGTGCAGGAGCATGAAGGCGACGCCGACGCCGACCGCGGCGACAACGCCGTCCTGGATCAGGCCGTCGAGGCTGAAGAGCCCGCTCGCCGAGATGTCGTGGCCGCGCGCCAGCCGCAGCATCCGGGCCAGCAGCGCGTGGTTGACGAGCACGAACGTCACCGCCGCGCCCGAAGCGGCGACCACTCCCGCCGGCGTCGCAGCCGCCGTCACGTGCACGCCGTCCCGGGCGAACACCGCCCGCACCGACCAGGCCGCGAGTCCGCTCAGCACGACGTTGGCGATGTTGAAGCCCTGGATGAACCATGGATAGCGCTGGCGCAGCCACTCGGGCACGTGCTGGGCAACACAGACCACGACCACGAGCTCCGGCGGCAGCACGAGCGCGGCCGCGACCGAGAACGCCAGCCCCGTGTGGAAGACCTGGTTCCCCGCCATGTGCGTGGCGAAGACCTGCGCGAACGCCCCGCCTGCGAGCACGGCGACGAAGACCGGCCAGCGGACGTGGTCGTACTGCACCCTCGTCGCCGCGGCCGCGGCGACGACCGCCGCGGCGACTGTTGCGTAGAAGAAGGTGCGCGCGGCCACGGGAAGTCCCGCCGTCGGCATACGCCTGATGCGCTCGCCGTACGAGATGGCGCTCAATTCAAGCCGCGTCTTCCTGCACAACCGTCAGCCGGCCGATGAGCCTCTTGGCCACCGCACGCTCGAACGCGTCGACACAGAGCTCACAGAAGTCCGTGCCGCGTCCGCGGCGGATCTCCTCCAGCGCCTCCTCGAAGCTGCGCTCCTCGCGGTAGAGGCGCTTCGTCGTCATCGCGTCCAGGGCGTCGGCGACGTGAATGATCCGCGCGGCGAGCGGGACCTCGTCGCCGAGCAGGCCGTCGGGATAGCCCCGGCCGTCCAGCCGCTCGTGGTGATGGCGGATGCCGGGGACTGCCTCGTCGAGGTAGCCGAGCCGTTCGATGATCCGAGCGCCCTCCTCCGGGTGGCTGCGCATCACGACCCACTCGGCCGCCGTGAGCGGGCCTTCCTTCAGGAGCACCGCGTCGGGGACGCCGATCTTGCCGATGTCGTGCAGGAGCGCGGCCTGCTCGACGACGTCGAGCTCGTGGCCCGACAGGCCGAGCTCCCGCGCGATCACCGCCGCCGAGGCGGCGACGCGGCGCGAATGGCCGGCGGTGTACGTGTCGCGCGCGTCGACCGTCGCCGACAGCGCCTCGAGGGCGGCCGTCGAGCGCTCGATCACGGCGCGGTGGGCTTCCTCGAGCGACGCGTTCTGCTCGACGATCGTCTCGCTCGCCTCCTCCAGCCGCAGCACGGCGCGCTGCGTGAAGTGGATGAGGAACAGCGGCGCAAGGGCGAGCGCCACGAGCGGGAGGCTGTGGCCCCAGAGAGTCGCGACCGGCACGGCCATCAGCGCAAGGACGAGCTCGATCGTCACGTCCTCCCCGTCGAGCAGGCCGGTCCTGCGGGGCGTCAGGTCGCGGCCGAGATAGAGCATCGGCAACAGCAGGAGCCGGTTCGTGAGCACGAAGGTGACGGCCGCGCACCCGCCGGCCACCGCCTCACGGCCCGGCGAGCCCGAGAACCCGAGCGCGTCGCCCATCGCCCAGGCGGCCACACCCGACAGCACGTAGTTCGCGATGTTGAACGTCTGGATGTACCAGGGGTAGCGCTGCTTGAGCCAGTCGGGCACGCAGATGATGACGACGAGCAGGATCATCAGCTCGGGCGACAGCAGCAGCGCGCCCGCGACGATGAAGACGATCGCCGGATGGAAGACCCGGCGGCGGTTGAGGTGGAACGAGAGGAGCTGCGAGGCCGACGCCAGCGCGGCGAGGACCGCGAAGCTGCTCCAGTTGACCGCCCCGACGTAGCAGGCGGCAAGCACGATCCCGAGCGCCGCCGGCGCGACGATCGCGGTCCAGTACACCCAAGCGGCGGGCGTCAGCCCGCCGACCTGGGTCCGGCGCAGCCGCCAAGGCCGGCGGCCTGTCTCGATAACCGCCGTGCTCATGGCTCGCCGGCGTGCGGGGAAAGGGTCCCCATGACGGCCGCGGCAAGAGCGGCGGCGCAGGCGGCGCCGAACGACACCGGGTCTAGTCGCCGACTCTTTGGGGAGGGGGGAAGCCGCAGTGGCCGCATGGGGAGGCCGGAAAGTAGGTGTGCCGGAGAGGCCGGGCATCCCTCGAAAGCGGTAGGACCGGCAGATTCACCCGTTCAAGTGAATGCGGCTCCGATGAGTAGGTTTCAGAAGATTTCGAGGCACCACGGGAGCGGCCGCCACGCGAAGAGCGCGTCCGCGCGTTCAATTGCTCCCTCGCGCAACTCCTCGACGCGAAGCGCCTCGCGGAGCTGCCGGAACGAGACGGCGCCGAGGTAGGCAGAGCCGAGCGCGGAGACATCGAGCGCGAGGTCGGGCTCGACGTCGGTGCGCTCGCACGTCCCGCGGTCCAGCCGCCAGCGTCCGTCGTTCCAGCCGCAGACCGCGTCACGCACCTCGAGCACGAGCGGCCCACCTTCGCCGTATGCGCGCCCCGACAGCGCAGCGCCCACGTCGACGAGCCGCACCCACAGCACGTCATGCATCCGATAGCGCGCCCGGCGCGGTAGGGCGAGGAGCAGGAACAGCGGATGATCCGGCGGCGCGAACGGCACCTCGACGACCGTCATCCAGTCGACGTCGAGCAGGAAGCGCCAGATCGCGGCCGTGGCCTCGGGCGTCGAGGCGAGCGCCTCGCGCACGACGAGCCGCGACGCCGGGAGCCCGCCCTCGAAGTCGAAGTGCGTCCGGTAGATCGCGTACCCGAGCGGCTCGCCGTCGACCTCCAGGACGACGAAGCGGCGCGGGGCACTCGACTCCTCGTCCGGCAAGCGCAGTTGTCGCTCCTCCCACCACGTCTCGCTTCGCGACAGCATCCCCGGGCGCTGTCGCCGCACGGCCTCGTTGATCGGCGGGAACAGCTCGCGCGCCTCTTCCGGCGTCACGAACCGCGTCGTCCCCGTGAGCTCGAGCGGCTCCGCGAACGCGTCCCACTCATGGCGCACGTTCAGCTCGCCCGCCCAGAAAGCGAGGCCGTAGCCGAAGCGGCCGTAGATCGTCTCCTCCGACGCCCAGAGGGCCGCAATCGGCTCGCCTCGGTCGTGGACGTCGTGCAGCTGGGCGTCCATCATCGCCCGCAGGGCGCCGCGCCGGCGATGCGTCGGGTGGACGCCGACGGCCGTCACTCCGGCGCAGGGGAGCGAGCCGCCCGGCACGGACAGCTCGAACGGGAAGGCGCCCGCGCCGCCGATGATCCGGCCGTCCTCGAAGGCGGCGTGCATCCGCTCGTGGGGCAGCAGCCGCGCGAACCGCTCGAGCATCTCCTCGCCCGGCGGCGGATTGAAGTACTGGCCGATCGCGCCGACGGCGCGGCCGAACTCGTCCTGGTCGGCGCAGGGACGGACGTCGAACACGAGGACGACGCTACAGCTTCTCGAGCGGCGCGTACTCGAGCACGAGCTTCCGTTCGCTGCCGTCCTCGGCGAAGCGGACGGTGACGAGACCGCCCGGCTCGATCCGTACGACGACGCCCTCGCCCAGCGTCGAGTGGCGAACCGAGTCGCCGGTCGAAAGATCGGGCACGTCCTCGCGCGGCGCGATCCGGCTCTGGCGCGGCGCGCCGTAGCCCGACCACGAGGCAGGCCGCAGGCGCTCGCGCTCGACGTGCGAGTCAGGGAGCTCGTCGAGGAAGCGCGACGGCAGGTTGTGGTTCCGGCCGCCGTAGAGCATCCGCGACGAGGCGTGCAGCAGCGTCAGCCGCTCCTCGGCCCGGGTCATGCCGACGTAGCAGAGCCGGCGCTCCTCCTCGATCCCCTGCTCCTCGATCGAGCGCGAGTGCGGGAAGATCCCCTCCTCCATCCCGATCAGGTAGACGGCGCGGAACTCGAGGCCCTTGGCGTTGTGGAGCGTCATGAGCGTGACGAGGGAGCCGTCGCCGCGAATCGCGTCCTGGTCGGAGTAGAGGGAGATCTCCTGGAGGAACGCCGACAGCGTCGTGTCTTGCGCCTGCTCGCGCCACTCGCGCGCGACGGAGACGAACTCCTGGAGGTTCTCGGTACGGCCCTGCGCCTCGATGGTGCGCTCGGCTTCGAGCGACTCCAGGTAGCCGCTCCGCTGCAAAACCTCCTCGATCAGCTCCGGCACTTCGAGCTCCTGGGCAGCCGACATGAGCGACTCGATCGCTCCGCGGAACGCCTTCAGCGCCTTCTGCGGCGCCGCGCCGACGCCGGCGTTCGCCGCCTCGGCCGTCGCCTCCCAGAGCGAGATCTCCCGCTGGTCGGCCCACGTCTGCAGGCGCGCGAGGCTCGAGTCGCCGATGCCGCGGCGCGGCCGGTTGGCGATGCGCAGCAGCGAGACCGCGTCGTACGGGTTGTCGAGCACCTGGAGGTAGGCGACGAGGTCCTTGATCTCGGCGCGCTCGTAGAAGCGCGGGCCGCCGATCACCTGGTACGCGATCCCCTGCCGCACGAGGACGTCTTCGAGCACGCGGCTCTGCGCGTTGGTGCGGTAGAAGACGGCGACCTCGCTGCCCGAGAAGCCCTCCTCCACGAGCAGCGCGATCTCGGCGGCGACGTAGCGCGCCTCGGCGTGCTCGTCCTCGACCTCCAGGACGCGCACGGGCTCGCCTGCACCGAGCTCCGACCAGAGGTTCTTCTCCTTGCGCTCCCGGTTGTGGGCGATGACGCCGTTCGCGGCATCGAGGATGTGCTGCGTCGAGCGGTAGTTCTGCTCGAGCGCGATCGAGTACGAGCCGGGGAAGTCGTGCTCGAACTCGAGCACGTTGCGGATGTCGGCTCCCCGGAAGCCGTAGATCGACTGGTCCGGATCGCCGACGGCGAACACGTTCCGGTGCTGCTGCGCGAGCAGTTGGAGCAGGCGGTACTGCGCGTGGTTCGTGTCCTGGTACTCGTCCACCAGCACGTAGCGAAAGGCCTCCTGCCACTTCTCCCGCGCCTCGGGGAAGCGCTCGAGCACGTCGACGGTGAGGAAGAGCATGTCGTCGAAGTCGACGGCGTTCGAGGCGAAGAGGCGCTTCTGGTAGAGGTCGTAGACCTCCGCGACCGTCTGGTCGTAGAAGCTCGCGACGCGCTCGGTGTACTCCGCCGGGCCGACGAGCGTGTTCTTGGCGTTCGAGATCTGGGAGTGGATGCCGCGCGGAGTGAACCGCTTAGGGTCGCGCTCGAGCTCCTCGAGGCACCGCTTCACGAGCCGGATCTGGTCGGCCTGGTCGTAGATCGTGAAGTTCGAGCGGTAGCCGAGCCGCTGGGCCTCGCGCCGCAGGATCCGGCCGCACGCCGAGTGGAACGTCATCACCCAGGCGGCGCGCGCGGGCGTCCCGACGAGATCCCCGACGCGCTCGCGCATCTCCCCCGCCGCCTTGTTCGTGAACGTGATCGCGAGGATCTCGGACGGCTTGACGCCGACCGCGCCGAGCAGGTGAGCGATGCGGCGGGTGAGGACGCGAGTCTTGCCGGAGCCCGCGCCGGCGACCACGAGCACCGGGCCTTCCGTGTGCAGGACGGCTTCCCGCTGGGCGGGATTCAGGTCGGCGAGGTACGTCTCCGGCGTCGTCGCGGCCATCGCTCGATCGTAGCCGCGGTCGCCGCCGGAAACGCTTACGCTCGCGCGATGCAGCTTGCACTCATGATCGAGGGGCAGGAAGGCGTGACGTGGCAGGACTGGTGCGCGCTCGCCGACGCCTGTGAGGAGTACGGCGTCGAGACGCTCTTCCGCTCGGATCACTACATCTCGCAGGGGGACGAGGCCCACAACGTCGCGCACGACGCGTGGACGACGATCGCCGCACTGGCGGCGAGGACGACGACGCTCCGCTTCGGCACGCTCGTCTCCCCCGCCACCTTCCGCCAGCCCGCACTGCTCGCGAACGCTGCGGCGACCGCCGACCACGTCTCGGGCGGACGGATCGAGCTCGGGCTCGGCGCCGGCTGGAACGAGCGCGAGCACCGGGCCTACGGCTTCCCGTTCCCGGAGACGAGCACCCGGGTCGCGATGCTCGCCGAGCAGGTCGAGATCGTCCACCGGCTGTGGACGGAGGACCGCGTCGACTTCCGCGGCCGGCACTACACGCTCGAGAACGCGCCCGGCCAGCCGCGTCCCGTGCAGCAGCCGAGGCCGCCGCTGCTCGTCGGCGGCAGCGGCGGGCGCGGCACCGTCGAGCCTGCGCTCCGCTTCGCGGACGAGTACAACACGCCGTTCGTCTCGCCCGAGGAGGCAGAGCAGGTGCGCGCCAAGGTGCCCGGCCTCCGCTTCAGCGTCATGACCGGTTTCCTCGTCGGCGAGACGCACCAGGATCTACGTGAGCGCGCCGGCGAGCTGTACGGCCGCCGGCCGCGGGAGCAGTCCCTCGACGAGTGGCTGGGCGCCTACGCGGAGCGCTGCGTCGTCGGCTCCGTGGACGAGGTCGTCGCGCGGCTTCAGGAGTACGAGCGCGCCGGCTGCGACCGGATGATGCTCCAGCATCTGCTCCACACCGACCTCGAGCCGGTCCGGCTGATCGGCCGCGAGCTGGCTCCGGCACTGGCCTAGCCGTGGCTCCCGACACGGGTCGCCTCGAGGCGTTCAGCGACGGCGTGTTCGCGATCGCCGCCACGCTGCTCGTGCTCGAGTTCACCGTCAACTCGAGGGCGGACGATCTCGGCGCACAACTCCTGCACATCTGGCCGGCGTATCTCGCCTACGTCACGAGCTTCGTCACCATCGGGATCATCTGGATGAACCACCACCACACGGTCTCGCTGCTCCGACGGGTCGACCGGACGATGCTCTTCCTCAACGTCCTGCTTCTGTTGTGCATCGCGTTCCTGCCTTTCCCGACGAAGCTCGTCGGGGACGACCTGCGGCACGGCGTGAACGAGGAGGCCGCGGCGCTCGACTACACCGCGACGCTGCTCCTGATGGCGGTGATGCACCAGTTCTGGTGGCAATACGCGCGCCGCGGCCGGCGGCTCATCAGGGCAGACGTGCCCGACTCCAGCCTGCGGGCGGTCGACCGCGCCTACGCCGCGGGCGTACCGACGTACGGCGTGGCGTTCGCCGTCGCGTTCTTCAGCCCGCTCGCGGCCGTGTTCCTCACGCTCGGGATCGCCGCGTTCTACCTACCGTCAGCCGCTCTCTTCGATCGCTGACTCGAGCCAGGCCGACGCCGCCGCGAGCGCCACGGCGTCGCTCGACTTGAGCACGATCTCGACGGTGAAGCCGCCCGCGCCGAAGCTCGGGTAGGACCCGACGAGGACGCCCGGCCAGCGCTCGCCCGTCTCGGCGAGCGACGCGGAGATGACGCTCTCGTAGGTCCGGTAGACGCGATGCCAGCTCTCGATCGGGCTACCGCGGCGGAGCTCCTCCTCGATCGAGGCGAACATCGCCTCCATCTCCGACGGGAGGCCGGGCAGGACGTAGACGTTCTCGATCGCGAAGCCGGGGGCGCCACCGAGCGGGTTCGCGAGCGGGCGGCTGCCCCGCGGCAGCATGGCCCAGCGCGCCGCGTACTCGGGGTTACGGCTGAACCGGGCGCGCAGATCGGCGGCCAGCTCCGGCACTTCCTCCTGCGGCGCGCCGAAGGCGGCGGAGATCGCCTCGCGGGTCAGGTCGTCGGGAGTACCGCCGAGGCCGCCCGTGACGAGGAGGAAGTCGACGCGCGGCGCCTCGGCGCGGACGAATTCCGCGATCGCGTCGACCTCGTCGGGCAGGACCGCCACGAGCCGCACGTCCACTCCGAGCGGCGCGAGCCGGCGGGCGATCCAGGACGCGTTCGTGTTCGGCACGTCGCCCGAGAGGAGCTCGTTCCCGATCGTGAGGATCGACGCGGTCACAACTCGATGGTACGGCCGGGCGCGAAGGCTTCCAGGAAGCGGCGGTCGTGGGTGACGAGGATCACGCTGCCTTCGTACCCGGCGAGGCCGCGCTCCAGCTCTTCGATCGCCTCGACGTCGAGGTGGTTGGTGGGCTCGTCGAGGACGAGGCAGTTGACTCCGCGGGCCGTGAGGAGGGCAAGACCGGCGCGGGTGCGCTCGCCCGGCGAGAGCGACGCCGCTGCGCGCAGGACGTCCTCGGCCCCGAGGCCGAACTTGGCGAGCAGCGTGCGCGCCATCCCCTCCTCGAAGTCGCGGAAGACCTCGAGCAGCGTCTGCGCTCCGGTCAGCGCGGCTCGATCCTGCTCGAGCTCGCCGAGCACGACTCCCGGCCCGAGCCGGCGGGTGCCGGCGGCCAGCGGGAGCCTGCCGAACAGCGCGTCGAGCAGCGTCGTCTTGCCGCTCCCGTTCGGCCCGGCGATCGCGACGCGGTCGCCCCAGCCCACGGCGAGGTCGAGCGGTCCGAGGCGGAAGGAGCCTCGCTCGACGACCGCGCCCTCGAGCCGCACGACGATCTCGCCGCCGCGTGCCGCCGGCGCGAGCGAGAGGTGGAGCTCCCACGGCTCGTACGGCTTCTCGACGGTCTCGACCCGTTTGAGCTTCGCGCCGTACGTCCGCTTTACGTCCTTCGACTTCTTCTTCTTGCGCCCCTGGCCGTAACCGCGTCGCTCCCACTCCGCCATGCGGCGCTGCTGCTCCTCGACGCTGCGGCGCTCGGCGATCGACGATTCCCAGCGGCGGTAGTGGCGCTCGCGGCGCCGCTCGCGCTCGGCCTCGTAATCGCTCCAGCCGCCGCTGTACTCGGTTGTCCCGCGCGTCCATTCGTCGAGCTCGACGATGCGCGTGACGGTGCGGTCGAGGAAGGCGCGGTCGTGCGAGACGACGACGAGCGAGCCGGGATGCGCCGCCAGCGAGCGTTCGAGCCAGGCGAGGCCCGCGAAATCCAGGTCGTTCGTGGGTTCGTCGAGCAGGAGCGCGTCGAACCCGCTGCGGAGGACGGCGGCGAGCGCCGCGCGCGTCTCCTCCCCGCCCGAGCGGGTGCCGGCGCCGTTCCGCTCCTGCGCGAGGTAGCCCACGGCGAGCGTCGGCGGCGTGCGCCGGATGCGGCCCGCGTCGGGCTCCTCCAGGCCGGCAAGCAGGCGGAGCAGCGTCGACTTGCCGGCGCCATTCGGGCCGACGAGGCCGATCCGGGCGCGCGGCGGCACGACGAGACCGACGTCCGCGAGGACGACCTCGGCTCCGTACGACTTCGAGACTCCGGCCGCGACGAGCGAGCCGGCAAGGCGAGGCATGCGCAACGACCTCCAACAACAAGCCCAAGTAACAGACTGTTACTTGGAAGGACAGGGGCCGGATGAGACGGGTCAGTCGCGCATAGGACGGCGCCAAGCGCCGCCGGCCACTCTAGCGGGATCGCTTGTAACAGTCTGTTACAAGGAAGGACGGTGTCCGGACGAGAGGCGTCTAGCGACGGACCGGCAGGACGAACACGCCGCCGCGCTCGTCCTCGACGATGCGGACGTTCGCGGCGTAGTGAGCCGCGACATTCGGGGCCGAGAGCACCTCCGCGGCCGTCCCTTCGGCGACGACCGAGCCCTCGTCCAGCAGAACGAGCCGTTCGGCGTACTGGCCTGCGAGCGTGAGGTCGTGCATCGTCGTGACCACCGTCAGGCCGTCGGCGCGCAGTGCGTCCACGAGCTCGAGCACGAGCTGCTGCCGGCCGAGGTCGAGCGCCGTCGTCGGCTCGTCGAGGAGCAGCACCGGAGCCTCCTGCGCGAGCGCGCGCGCGAGCACCGCGCGTTGCAACTCGCCGCCGCTGAGCGAGCCGAGCGGCCGCTCGGCGAACCGCTCCAGGTCGAGACGTCGCAGCGCCTCCCTGGCCGCATCGCGGTCGTGGCGGCCCTCGCCGCCGAGATAGCGGATGTGCGGCGTGCGGCCGAGGAGGACGTACTCCGCCACGGTCAGCGCCGGCGGCGTCTCGGGCTTCTGCGGGACGAAGGCGACAAGCCGCGCCACTGCACGACGGCCGAGCCGGCGCGCATCGTCGCCGCCGATCAGCACCTCGCCTTCGTACGCGCCCAGGCCCGCGAGCGCGCGCAGTGCCGAGGTCTTCCCCGCCCCGTTCGGCCCGATCAGCGCCGTCCACCCACCCGTCTCCGCGCGTAGCGTGAGCCCGCGCACTGCCGCCACCGGCCCGAACCGCACCCAGAGATCGCGCGTCTCGATCATCCCCCCGACCTCGAGGTGCGTAGGACGACCGCGAAGAACGGCGCTCCGAGGAAGGCCGTGACGACGCCGATTGGGAGCTCCGCCGGCGAGAGCACGGTGCGCGCGAAGACGTCCGCGAGAACGAGGAAGCCGGCGCCGGCGAGCAGCGAGAGCGGGAGGACGGCGCGGTAGCTCGTCGAGACGAGTAGCCGGATCGTGTGCGGGACGATGATCCCGACGAACGCGATCAGGCCGCTCACCGACACTGCCGCCGCCGTCCCGAGAGTCGCCGCGACGACGATCACCAGCCTCGTCCGCCCGACGTCGATCCCGAGGCTCGAGGCCTCGTCGTCGCCGAGGCTGAGGACGTCGAGCACACGCCGGTGCAGGACGAGCACCAGCGAGCTCACGGCGATGTACGGAGCGCAGATCGCGACGTCGTGCCAGGTGGCGGTCGAGAAACCGCCGAGCAGCCACGAGTAGACGTTCTGGAGCTGCTGCGTGTGCTGCTGCTGGACGAACGTCTGCACGGCTGCCGTGAACGTCGCCATCGTCACGCCGGCGAGCACGAGCGCCCCCGTCATCTGCGTCGCGCCGACCGAGCGGCCGAGCGCGTAGGTGACGACGACGGCGGCGATCGCTCCGGCGAACGCGGCCAGCGGCACCGTCCAGTTGCTGCCGGCCGCGGCGGCCGAGGCGTAGATGATCGCGAGCGTCGCACCGAGCCCGGCGCCGCCGGCGACACCGAGCAGGTACGGGTCGCAGAGCGGGTTCCGGAAGACGCCCTGGTACGACGCGCCCGCGACCGCGAGCATGCCGCCCACGAGCGCGGCGAGCACCACCCGGGGAGCGCGCACCTGCCACACCACCGCGCGCTCGACGGCTCCGAGCGGTTGGTGGACGTGCAGGAACGGAACGTAGGAGAGTGCCGAGCGCAGGATCGGGACGACGCCGATGTGGACCGGTCCGACGGCGAGCCCGATCGCTAGCGCGGCGGCGAGGAACGCGACCGTGACGAGGCCGGCGCGGAGGCCGACGCCCCGCGCCTCGACGCGAGGTGCTGCCTCCGCTCTGCCGACCGCAGCGGCCATCAACCCTGCTTGGCGATCCGGGCCACCGTCCGCGCGAACTCCACGATCCGCGGCCCCCAGCGCGAAGCGACGTCGTCGTTCGCGAGCACGACTCGGTGGTGCTCGACCGCGGAGATCGAGCTCCAGCCCGGCCGCCCGGCGACCGAGGCGTAGTTCTGTCCGCAGCACCGCGTGTCCGCGAGGACGATGATCTGCGGGTCCTTCGCGATGATGTACTCGGCGGAGAGCTGCGGATAGCCGTCGCCCGTCCCGCCCGCCGCGTTAGCGATGTCCCGGAAGCCGAACAGTTTGTAGACGCTGCCGATGAACGTCTGCGACGTCGCCGAGTAGTACGTCGGGTCGAGCTCGTGGTAGATGCGCAGGTGGCGTCGTGTCTTCGGCACGCTCGCCACGATCGCCGCGAGGTGCGTCCGCATCGAGCCCACCACGGCTTTCGCACCGACGGTGTGCCCCGTGAGGCGCCCGAGCTGGAGGATCTGTCCGTAGGCCTGCTTCAGGTCGTCGGCCGCGTCCTCGTCCACCACCTTGATCCCGAGCTTCTCGAGTTGCGAGGCGAAGTTGTCGGGGTCGTACGAGATGACGACGAGGTCCGGGTGGTAGTTCGCGATCGCCTCGACGTTCGGGGTGTAGCCGGAGAGGGTCGTCCGCGGCGCGCGCTTGGGGTAGTTCGATTGATCGTCGACGGCCACGACCTGCTTGCCGGCGCCGATCGCGAACAGATCCTCGGTCGCCGTCGGCGAGAGCGAGACGATCCGGTGGTAGCGGTGCGCTCCGTGAGCGCGATGTGATGCGGCCGCCGAGAGGGAGACGACGGCGAGCGCCGCGGCGAAAACCGCGACGACGGCGATGGTCAGACGGTGCACGAATCCTCCTTCCGCGAGGGGTTCGGGGTTTGCGGCGGGCGGCAGGTCTTCTGACTCGGGGCTCCCTCCCCCGCCGCCTTCCCGGGTCTCGCGACCCAGTGACGTCGTGGCGGGAGAGCGTCTCCCCTTACAGCGGCGGGACCGTCCCGGACTTGCACCGGAGTTCCCTCACCGCTCGCCGGTATGTGGCGGGAATCTAGCATCGCCTTCCGTGGCCGGCCTCTTGATCGCGCTCGACCTCGACCTCGTGCTCGCCGACACGCGGCCGCTGTGGGACGCCTGGCTCGAGGACGCGGCCCGGCGCGCCCGCGTGGAGCTCGACGTGCCGGAGGATCGGACAGCGGCGGCGGCCGCGCTCGACGACGCGCTCGGGGACTGGCGACCGCTCCTGGCGCGGTTCGCGGCCGACCGGGCGCCGCTCTTCGTCCGGCCCCGTCCCGAGACGAACGCCGCGCTGCGGCGGCTCTCCGCAGCGGGGGCGCGAATCGGGGTCTTCGGCGACGCGCCGCGCGAGCTCGCCGAGATCGCGCTCGCCCACGCGGGGGCGGCGCGCCGGGTCGAGGTGGTCGGAACGCTCGCCGAGGTGGAAGCGGCCCTCGGCCCGGAGATCGTCGTCGTGCGCTCGCGCGAGGAGCTCGCCGGACTACGATGACGGTGTGGAGCACAGTCTCTCCGACCGGCGCTTCGACCTGATCCTCGAGCGGCTCGACCGCATCGGCGACGAGCTCGCAAAGACGAACAAGCGCCTGGACAACGACGAGAACTTCCTCCGTGTCGCCCGCGAGCTCGCGACCCTGAACGAGTCGCTCCAGGCGCTCGCCTACGCGGCTCTCGGTCAGCAGGCGCCGCAGGTCCGCCGCCGGCGCCCGGCCTAGCCGGTCTTCAGCCGCCAGATATCGAGCACACCGCTCGTGGCGTGGTCGTTCGCGTTGCCCTCGGGGAGCGCAATACGGCCGTCCGTGACGATCGGGCTGTTCCAGTGACCACCGCCGCTGTCGAGCTTCGTGATCAGCTTCCCGGTCGCGGGCTGGTAGACGTCGAGGCCGCCGTTCGGGTCGTAGACGTAGAGCAGCCCGCCGGCGATCACCGGGCTCGTACCGGGATCGTCGCTGTGCCAGACCGAGTGGAGACGCCCGCCGCTCAGCGACCATGCCTGCGTCGCGCCGTTGTCGGCGGCGATCAGCCAGATGCGCCTGCCGCTCCGCCACACCGCGGGCGCCGTGAAGAGGTCCGTGCCCGACGGAGTCGAGACGATCTGCAGCTCGTGTCCCTTGTGCGGCTTCGTGCCGCGCATCCGAGCGAGTGAGAGGAGCCGGATCTTCCCGTCCTTACCGCCCTGCGCGATGATCTTCGACGTGAGATAGACCGGCGACGTCGAGCCGAGGTCGAGATCCTGGTCGTTCAGCTGCTCCGTGTCGGACGGCGTGTAGTTGCCGATGAGCTTGTCGCTCGCCGACAGGACGAGCACCGCGTCACCCCAATTCGTCCTGCCGTTCCACGGCGCGTTGCCGGTCGCCACCAGGAGCTTGCCGCTGCCCGGGACGACGACCGCGCCCGCGCGGCCCCAGATCGCCGAGTCGCTCGCCCCGCACCTGGTGGGGACGAGGATTTCGTGCCGGTTCGAGCAGAGGGAGTTCCAGACGTGCAGCAGCCGGCCGTTCTTCGCTCCGAGGAGGACGACGTGCCCCTGGTACGGCGGCTGGTCGCCGATGTAACCGCCGGTGGTCACGATGACGTGCCCGTCCGCGAAGTTGAGCGAGGACGCGATCTTCTCGCGGGTCGGCAGCTTCGTGATCGAGGTGCGCCAGACCACATGGCCGGTCGCCACGGCGAGCTTCTGGATCCGTCCGCCGGGCGAGGCCGTGTAGATCCATTTGCGACTGGGGTCGGCGACCGGCGTCGCGGTCGTGATCTGCGGCGTGCCGGCCCAGTGCGAGTATCCGAGCGGCGACGACCGCCACAGGATCCTGCCGTTCGCCGCGTCGATCGCAAGCGTGATCCCGTAGGTCGTGGTCACGAAGAACGCGTCGTGCGTCGCCCCGCGGATCCTCACGCCGTGGAGATAGATCGGCGACGAGTCGACCGTGCCCGGGAGGTGGACCTGTTGGCGGACCAGCGACCCGACGTTCGCCGCGGTGATCCCGGTCGCGTGCGGGTCGTCGTTGCTGCGGCGCGCGTCCCAGCCGAAGCGTGTCCAGTTCTGACTCGAGGCCACGATCGTCTTGCGCGCGCCGGCGACGCCGTGGGTCGGGCCGCCGCTCCCGCAGGCGGCGAGCAGAGCCCCGGCGGCGACGAGGACGACTAGCGACGAAGCAGAACGCGACGTAGTTCGTCCTCTTTACCCGGCTCGAGGATGGCGAGCACCTGGTCGCCGGCCTCGAGCACCGTCGAGCCGACGGCGATCTCTGCATGACCGCCCCGCATGACGGAGATGAGGCGCGAGCCCTCGGGCAGCGAGAGTGCCTCGATGCTCCGGCCGGCCGACGGCGAGTCGCCGTCGATCTGCACCTCCACGATCTCGAGGTTCTCGCCGCGCAGCTCGAGCAGGTGGATGAGGTCGTGCTCCGGCACCTCGTGCTCGACGAGCGCCATCACGCTCGAGGTCGCGCAGATCGTCGGGGAGATGCCCAGCAGGTCGAAGTGCGGCTGGTTGCGCGGGTCGTTCACGCGCCCGATCACCTTCGGCACGCCGTACTTCTCGCGGGCGATCTGCCCGATGATCATGTTGTCCTCGTCGTCGCCGGTGAGCGCGAGCACGACGTCGGGCGGCCGCGCGATCCCCGCCCGCTCGAGGACGAAGAGCTCGGTTGCGTCGCCACGCTGCACCTGGTGCTCGAACTCGTCCTCGAGCGCCTCGAAGCGGTCGCGCTTCTGCTCGATCAGCGTCACCTCGTTGCCCAGCCGGAGCAGCGAGCGGGTGACGTTCGCGCCGATCTTGCCGCCGCCGGCGATGATCGCGTACATCAGCCGACGACCTCCTCGGTCGCTTCCGGCTCGACGGCCGGGATCGCGCATGTTCGCGCCGCGTCCATGAGCCGGTCGATGGCCACGCTCGTCGGACAGACCGTGTTGAGGCCGCGCTCCGCGTAGAACTTCGCGCGCGCGGGATCGAGGACGCGCACGACGACGCAGCGGACGTCGAACCGCTTCTGCGCGACCTGGCCGATGATGATGTTCGTGTTGTCACCGTCGGTGGCGACGACGACTGCGTCCGCCTCCTCGATGCCCGCCTCACGCAGGAGGTGGGCGTCCATGCCGTGCCCGACGATGAACGTGCCGGGCCAGCTCTCGCCGAGCCGCGAGAGCGCGTCCTCGTTCTCGTCCACGACGGTCACGTCCCAGCCCTCCTGGTGGAGCTGGAGCGCGATCGCCGAGCCGACGCGGCCGCAGCCGATGACGAGTGCCTTCAATTCCCCCTCCATGACGTGCGGAGCGTAGCTCGCTAGACCTCTTCGAGCACGCCCTGTGGGAACGCGACCACGAGCACCTCGGCCGGCGCCCTGCGCAGGACGTAGTCGACGGTCGGCGAGAAGAAGCGCGACTGGCGGCGCCATTTGGGCGCCGAGCCGAGCACGATCAGGTCGGCGCCGGTCTCCTCGGTCGCCTGCACGATCGCCTCGCCGATCGACCGCGCGCGGATGGAGTGGACCTCGACTTCCACGCCGTGGTCGGCGCCGAGCGCGACCGCTTCGGCGAGCGACTCCGCAGCCCGCTCCTCGCGGTCGCTGAGCTGCGCGTCGAGGGGCTGGTCGAGCGGCACGCGGATCACGTGCAGCGCCACTACTGCTGCGCCTCGTTCCTGCGCGAGCTTGACCGCCGTCGCGACCATCTCCTCGCCGATCTCGCCGAGCTTCATCGGCACGAGGATCTTCGAGAACTCCGCCTGCGGCAGCTCTCCTTCGACGACCGGCTCGACGTGCTCGAGCAGGCCGGTGCCGCGGCGGCGGCGGACGAGGAGATAGACGACGCCGCCCGCCGCGAGCCAGATCGGGCCGCCGTAGCGCGCCCCGATGTGCGTGACCATCGCGGCGACGAAGATCGCCGTCGTCGCGACGGCACCGAGGACCGAGGGCAGCGGGACGTCCGCGCCGCGGATCCGGATCGACAGCGGCACCCGGAACGGACGCTCCAGCGCAGGCTTCGAGAAGCGGAGCCTCACGACTGCGAGCTGCGCGGCCGTGAACGCGACGAGCACGCCGAAGCTGAACAGGCTCGCGAGGAAGCCGACGGGATTGGTCGTGAACGCGGTCGACAGCAGGAGGGCCATCGAGATGAGCGCAGCGGCCACGACCGTCTCCGGCGAGTGGAGGCTGCGCCGGCTGAGACGGCCGAAGCGGCGCGGCAACTGGCCGTGCTCCGCCAGCGAGTACGCGAGCCGTCCGAAGCCGGAGTTCGACGTCACCGCGGCGATCAGGAGAATGAGCGCGCCGGTCAGTCCGACGTACACGCGGAGCACACGTTCGACCCAGGGCGCCACGTGCGGCCCGAGCGCGTAGACGACTCCCATGAGCGGCGCGCGCTGCCACGTCGTCCCGAGCGCCGTCACGCCGTTGGGCGCGGGGAAGGCCGAGAGCGCGACGAGCGCGATCAGCACGGTGACGACGACGACGGCGCCGATCCCGAGGAAGAGGCTGCGCGGCAGGTCGCGCCCCGGCTGCCGCGTCTCCTCGGCGAGGTTCGCCACGGTCTCGAGGCCGGTATACGCGAGGAAGGCGAGCGGCAGCGCGAAGGCGATCTGGTGCCACGAAGGCTGCGTACCGACGTCGAGCCCGCGCGTGAGCGCGCTCGGCGAGAAGAGGAAGGCGAACCCGAGCACCACCAGCAGCAGCTGCGTGACGAGGTCGAGCAGCGGCACGGCGAGGCTGAACGAGTAGAGGCGCGTGCGGCGGAACAGCCGCACGACCGCGATCACCACGATCACGACGCAGCCGACGATCACGTCGCCCGGATGCCGGGCGATCGAGTGCACGCCGATCGCCAGCCCCAGGTAGTGCGGGAAGAAGAGGGCCGAGAGCGCGATCACGATCAGGTAGTCGAGGAACAGGGCCCAGCCCGTGAGGAAGCCCGCCAGGTCGTTGAAGGCGACCCGGACGAAGGTCGCCGCGCCGCCCGACTCGCCGATCGCGGTCGTTCCCTCCGCGTACGACAGCGTGACGACGAGAAAGAGCACGCCCACGACGCCGAGCACGACGGGCGTCAGCCCGAGCGCATGCAGCGCGACGATCCCGAGCGCGAAGTAGAGCGAGGAGGCGACCTCGCCGTACGCGACGGACGCGAGCGCCGGCGCGTCGAGCACCCGTTGCAGCGGAGGTAGCTTCCTGGCCATTCGCGGAGGCTATCGCCCCGCTCCGTAGAGCCTCCAAGACAAAACAGCACGATGCCGACGTCAGCGACGGCGCAACAAGTACAACCGGCCGATTCCGAGTCCCACGAAGAGGACGCCGAGGACATAGCCGGTCGTGCCTCCTCCCTCGGCGACCGTCTCGGCGAAGATCGCGATCCCGAGTCCGATCGCGACGAGCGCGAAGACGTAGACGGAGCGCTTGAGGAAGCCCGTCACGCGGAGAGCTCCCTCGGCGTCGCGACCATCACGCGGCACGGCGCGTGCCGCAGGACGAAGTCGACCGCGTCGCCGAAGATCTGACGTCGCCCGCGCTGGAGCCGGACGCGCCGCGGGCCGGCCATGACGATGATCTCCGAGTGGCGCCGCACCGCCTCGTCGACGATGGCGCGGCCGATGTTCCGGGTGCGCCCGATGCGGCCCGTGACGGTCACCCCGTACGAGTCGCCGATCGCCCGCGCCTCGTCGAGCTGCCGGTTCGCCTCCCGCACGTCCGCCGGCAGCTCGGCGTCGAGCGGCAGGTCGAGCGGGATGTCGATGGCCGTGAACGCCACGATCGAGGCACGCCGCTCGGCGGCGAGGCGGCAGGCGAAGTCCATCGCCTCGTCGGAGGCGTAGCCGGGCGCGATCGGGACGAGGATGCTGCGGAACTCGAGCACCGCCGCCGGGCCGAACTCCACGGGCGCGCGAACCGTCTCCCCGAGCGGCGCGTGTACGACGCGGCGCCGGTAGAGGACGTAGAAGCCGAAGCCGAGCACGAGCCACGCGATGCCCGTGTAGCGGATGGACGGCGTCGTGATCACGATCACGAGCCAGGAGAGCCCGGTGCCGAGCCCGCCGACGATCGCGAAGAGCGGCCAGTCGACCCCGCGCCAGCGGAAGTTGCCCCTTGCCTTGTAGGCGATCTCGTCGCCGTCTCGCGCCCTCATCCTGAGCCGGATCACCGAGGCATGGGCGACGGTGAACGAGAACGTCGCGCCGAACGAGTAGATCGCCCCCAGGAACTTCGTCTGCCCGGTGAGCGTGAGCAGGATCGGGATCGTGCCGGCGAAGAAGACGAGTGCCAGCCACGGGGTCTTGAAGTGCGGATGGATCTTGCGGAAGACGAGCGGCAGCTGGCGGTAGCCCGACATTGCGTACGTGATCCGGGAGGCACCGATCACGCCGGCGTTGGCTCCGATGAACAGGATCGTCGAGGCGAGGATCCCGAGATACACCCGGAGCGAGTGCGTGATCGTCGCCGAGCCGATGCCGAGGTTGTTGACGATCCCCAGCACCGGGTCGTTCTGGTACCCGTACTGCCCCTGGAACTTCTGCGTCGGCTTCAACGCGAGCAGGGTCTTGTACCCGTCGTGGGCGGTGTGGACGACGGGCATGGCCGAGAGCGCGATCCACGGCAGCGTGAAGTAGATGGCGAAGACCGCGATCGCGACGAACAGGACCGCGCGTGGCACGGTCCGGAGCGGGTCGCGCGCCTCCTCCGACATGTTCGAGACGGTCTCGATGCCCGTGTAGGCGAGCATCGCGATCGGAATCGCGAGGAAGAAGTTGTTCCAGGTCGGCGCGACCCCGAGGTGAACATTCGAGACGAGGATGTGCGGCGAGAAGACGAGCACGAAGCCGAGCAGCACGAGCAGCAGCTGCGTCGCGAAATCGGTCACCGCGAGGACGACGTTGACCTTGGCCGACTCCTGAACGCCGACGATGTTCAGGACCACCAGCGCCGCGATCACGACCACCCCGCCGACGATGTCCCAGGGGTTCTGCCGGAGCGGCGGCCAGAAGACCGAGAGGTAGTGCGGCACGAAGAACGCCGAGACGGCGATCGTCGCGATGTAGTTCAGCATCTGCGCCCAGGCCGCCTCGAACGAGACGGTCTCGTTGAACGCATGCCGCGCGAAGCTCGAGGAGCCGCCCGCCTCGGGGTAGCGCACCGTCCCCTCGGCGTAGGTCGCCGCGGTGCAGGCGAAGATGAAGCCGGCGACGATGAAGACGATCGGCGTCAGGCCGAGCGCGTAGACCGCGACTACGCCGAGGGCGTAATAGATCGACGAGCCGACGTTGCCGTAGGCGGTCGCGAAGAGCGCGTTCGTTCCGAGGACGCGCTCGAGCTGCTGGGCCTGGCGACGCCGTCGTGCCACGGCGGGACTGTATTCCGCGCTGCGGTCGCGGTTGCGCCTCTGCCTGCAACCGGACCGGTGGCGATCATCACGCGGCAAGGTGCGTCGCGCAGCAGCAGGAGGACCTCGCGCGGGAACGCGCGCTGAAAGCCGCGTCGCGACTCGACGGGTGCGCCGACGACAACGAGCTCCGCGCGGCGCTCCGCCGCCACCCGCGCGACCTCCTCGCCGAGGCTTCCCGGCCGCGTGCGCACGATCTCGCGCCGGACGGCGACGCCGTACGAGCTCGCCACCGCGGTGGCCGAGTCGAGCCGCTCCTTCAGGCTCGTGAGCTGCCCGTCGAGGTGCGCCTCGATCGGCAGCTCACGCTCGAGGATCGCCGGCGCCACGAGGACGATGCGGGCCCCGCGATCGGCGGCGAGCCGGCAGGCGAGGTCGAGGGCGTGCTCGGTCTCCTCCCGGTCGAGCAGCGGCACGACGATGGTGCGATACGCGATCGAGCCCGTCCAGCGTGCCAGGCGCCGGGCGCGGCGGTGGAGGAGATGGACGTCCGGCAGCCTCATTTGAGGAGCTGGTACGGGACGGAGGCCAGGATCACGTTCGGCTCGAAGAGCAGGAGCCGCTTGAGGTAGAGCGCCCGCTGGTTGTGGAGCAGCCGCCGCCAGCCGCGGACGACGACCTCCGGCATCAGGACGAGGACCGTGGTGTCGCCGTCGTCTGTGAGAGCGCGGAGATGGCGGAGCAGCGGCTGCCTGAGATCGCGGTAGGGCGCCTCGTCCACCTCGAGCGGCACGCGCGGCCCCTGGCGGATCCACTGGCGGCGGAGCGAGGTCGCGTCCTCGGCGCTGAATGCGAAGTGGACCGCCCGCACGTCGTCCGCTTCGAGCGTCGAGGCGTAGTTGACGGCCCGCATCGAGGCCGCGTCCACGCCGGCGACGAGCACGCGGACGACGAGCCGCCCCAGAGACCGCGGTGCTTCCCCACGCACGACGGGGACGCTGGTCACGACGACGCCCGGCTCGGCGAGCAGGCGGAGCTTGAGCGACAACTCGCGCCGGCGGCGGGCCTGCTCGACGAGCGCGGGCCGCTCGAACTCCTCCGGTACGACGACGGTGACGAAGTCGGACTCGCCGCGCGGCTGCCGCCAGACCTGCTCGAGCACCGCGTCGACGAAGCCGCCCGCCGGGTCGAGCGTCTCGAGCTGCGACTGCTCGTCGGTGGCATGGAGCCAGCGCGGCCGGATTCCCGGGTCGGTGCCGCCCAGCGGAACATGGAGCGCGCGGAAACCGTCCGGCGCGAGCCGCTCCGCGAGCGCATTGGCCCGCCGGGACGCCTCGTCGATCTGCTCCACGACGAGGAAGAGCGTGTTGCGCGCGGGCGGAGCCGATGCGACCGCAGCCGCGCCGGCGGCGAGACGCCGCTGGACCCGCGAGTAGTGGCGGCGGACGCCGTAGAAGCCGGCGACCATGACCGGAACGGCCACCATCACCATCCACGCGCCCTCGGTGAACTTGGTCAGGATCACGACGGCCGTGACGACGAAGGTGGCCGCGGCTCCGACCCCGTTCACCACCGCGCGCCAGCGCCACCCGTCGCCGTGCGTCCGCAGCCAGTACCGCACCATCCCCGCCTGCGACAGCGTGAAGGCGGTGAACACGCCGACGACGTAGAGATGGATGAGGTTGTTGACGTTCGCGTGATAGATCCAGATCAGGAGCGAGGCCGCGCCGGCGAGGACGACGACGCCGTTCGAGTAGACGAGCCGGTCGCCAAGGTTGGTGAACTGCCGGGCGATGAAGCGGTCGTGCGCGAGCAGCGCCGAGAGCCGCGGGAAACCCTGGAAGGATGTATTCGCCGCGAGGATCAGGACGGCGAAGGTGAAGATCTGGACGACCCAGTACATCCAGCCGCCGAGGCTCCCGGCGGGGAAGACCGCGCGGGCGACCTGGGAGACGACGGAGTCGGAGCTGCTCGGGCGCGCGTGCAGGTGAACCGCCAGGTACGAGACGCCGAGGAACATCGTGATGGCCACCACGCCGAGGACGCCGAGCGTCCGGGCGGCGTTCTTCGCCTGCGGGCGCTTGAACGCGTTGACCCCGTTCGCGATCGCCTCCACCCCGGTGAGCGCGCTGGCGCCGGAGGCGAACGCCTTGAGGACGAGGAACAGCCCCAGCGTCCCGACACCGGCGGGTAGCGCGTTCGGCGTGTGGGTGATCGTGCAGGTGCCGGTCGTGCACCTGGTCACGCCGACACCGATCATCACGAGCATCGAGACGATGAAGAGATAGGTGGGGAGAGCGAATGTGAGGCCCGACTCGCGAACGCCGCGGAGGTTGACGACCGTGATGAGGACGACGCCGACGAGCGAGAGCTCGGTGTTGTAGTGGCTGAGCGACGGCGCGGCGGACGTGATCGCCAGGACGCCGCTCGCGACGGAGACGGCGACCGTGAGCACGTAGTCGACGAGCAGCGCGGCGGCGGCGACGAGGCTCGGCAGGGTGCCGAGGTTCTCGCGGGCGACGACGTACGCCCCGCCGGACTGCTCGTAGGCCCGGACCGTCTGGCGGTACGACGTCACGACGATCGCCATCAGCGCGGCGACGGCGATCGAGATCGGCAGGGCGACGTGCAGTGCGGTCAGGCCCGCGCCGAGAAGGACGACCATCGCGGCCTCGGTGGCGTACGCGACGGAGGAGATCGCGTCCGCGGCGAAGATCGGCAGCGCGAGCGGGACCGGAAGCAGCTCGTCCTCGGCCTGGTGCGTCTGCATCGGCCGGCCGACGAGAACGCGGCGCAGGCGTTTCGGTTCGAGGACGTGCTCCTCCGGGCGCGTGGCTGCGCTCATGCTTCCACGCTAGGTCCGCGCGGCTCAGTCGAAGGTCAGGATTGCCTCTGCGGGCCTCAGGAGATGCTCAAGACGGTGCCGCCAGCCGATAGCCGGCGCCGGGCTCCGTGAGAATGAAGCGCGGCCGCGCCGGATCGGGCTCGAGCTTGCGCCTCAGCTGCGAGACGTAGACGTGGAGGTAGTGCGACTCGTCGCCGTAGCCCCTCCCCCACACCTCGCGCAGCAGCATCGTGTGCGTCAGGAGCTTGCCGGGGTTGCGGGCGAGCACGCGCAGCAGCGCGAACTCGTGCGGCGTCAGCTGGACCGGTTCACCGCCGACCGAGACCACGCGCTTCTCGAGGTCGATCCGCAGGTCGCCGACCTCCACGACGGGCTCGGCGGGCGCCTCGGCGCGCCGGAGCGCGGCACGGAGCCGGGCGAGCAGTTCGTCGATGCCGAACGGCTTCGTCACGTAGTCGTCGGCGCCCGCGTCGAGCGCCGCGACCTTCTCCGCCTCGTCCCCGACGACGGAGAGGACGATGACGGGTGCGCTACTCCAGGTGCGCAGCTCGCGGCAGACGGCGGTGCCGCTGCCGTCGGGCAGCACGAGATCGAGCACGACGGCGTCGGGCGGGTTGGCCGCGAGCGCCGCGAGGGCCCCTTCGGCCGTCTCGGCCGTCTCGACCTCGTAGCCGGCGCCGTGCAGGCTCGTGCGCAGCGCGCGCAGGATCTGCGGCTCGTCGTCGACCACGAGGACGCGGGCGACTGCGGTCATGCCGGCACGACCGCACGGCGTTCCGCGAGCGGGAGCGAGAGGACGAGATGCCCTCCGCCCGGATCGTCCTGCGCCCACAACCGGCCGCCGTTCGCCTCGGCGAACCCGCGCGCGATTGCGAGCCCGAGCCCGGACCCGTGTCCGGCCGCTCCACGCCGGAACGGCTGGAACAGCGCCTCCCGCTGCTCGTCGGGCAGACCGGTGCCCGAGTCGACGACGTGGATCCGCAGCTCGGTGGCGCCCGGTTCCGCCCGGACGAGCACCTGCGAGCCGGGCGGAGAGTAGTGGAGCGCGTTGTCGAGGAGATTCGCGAGCACCCGCTCGATCTGGGCGGCGTCGACCTCCACCGGCGGCGTCTCGGAGCCGATCTCGAGCCGGACGCGCGCGGCCTCGCCTCCGAGCCCGGTGAGCGCCTGGCCGACGAGCTCGTCCACGTGCCACAGCTCCCGGTGCGGCTCGGCCGACCCGGCTTCGAGCCGCGAGAGGTCGAGCAGCTGCTCGACGACGCGATCGAGGCGGGTCGCCTCGGCGCGAATCGTCTCGGCGAGTCCGAGCCGGTCCTCGGCTGCCAGCGTCAGGCCGGGGCTCGCCAGCGCGTCGGCCGAGGCGAGGATCGCGGTCAGGGGCGAGCGCAGGTCGTGCGAGACCGAGCGGAGCAAGGCCGTCTTGAGCGCATCGCTCCGCCGTAACGCCTCCGCTTCGAGCGCCTCGCCCTGGAGGCGGTTGCGTTCGACGTCGACGGCGAGGAGCGCCGCAAGCGAGGGCAGGAACCTGCGGCACACGGCGTCGTCGACGGTCGCGCCGTCCGCCACGAAGAGCGTGGCGACGCACCGCATGCCGGCCTCCGCGGGCAACGTCTGCTCGCCGGGCGCCGGGGGCTGCTCGCCGAGGACGAGGCGTACGTTCTCGACGCCGAGCACACCGGCGGTCAGCGCAGCGAGCCGGTCGAGCTCGTCGTCGAGGCTCCGTCCTCGCAGGAGGTCGAGCGCGGCCTCGGCGAGCGCGTTGGCCTCGACCCGTCGCTGCTCGGCATCCTCCCGCCGGGCACGCGCCCGTGCGGCGAGCGTGCTCACGGCGAACGCGATCGCGAGGTAGACGGCGAGCGCCAGCCAGTTCTGGCTCTCGTGCAGATGGAACGAGTGGTAGGGCGGCAGGAAGAACCAGTTGAAGACGAGCATGCTCGCGACGGAGACGATCGCGGCGAGGACCGTCCCCCAGAGGATCGCGACCGGCAGCACGGCGAGCACGTAGAGCGCGCCGAGGCTGAGGACGGGCACGTGCGGCTTCAGCAGCGCGACGAGCCCACTCACCGCTGCGACCGCGGCGGCGCTCGCCAAGATCCCGAGGAGGAGTCCCGCCCGTGTTCTCACACCGGCAACGGTACTCAGGCGGCCTGCTGCGCGCCGTTCGGGCTCGGCTTCAGCACGATCGTCTCGCTCGGCGCGTGAGCGAGGATCCACGCCACGTCCTTGGCCGTGAACCCACCGCCGCGCCCGTTCGGTGCGGGCGCCACGATTCGGTCGAAACTCTCCTCCTCCCACAGGCGCTGCAGCGCATGTGTCGGGCTGCGGCCCTTCTCGATCCGCGCGTCGACCGGAACCCCCGCCCGCAGGGCCGCGTGCTCGACCGCCTCGAGCAACGGCAGCGCGACCGCGACTTCCTCGCGGAGCGGCGAGTCCTCCGCGTACCGCAGCGGGACCAGCAGGAGGTACGCCGGCACGAGCGTCGCGTGCTCGGCCCGGGCGAGCCGGATCGCGGCGTCCAGCACGGTCGGATCGAGCGTGCCACCGGTGAACGGGACGAGTACCCGCAGCGGGCCTGCGCGCGCCCGGCGGAGCCGGAGGCCGGTGCGAGCCACGAGCATCGTGACCAGCAGCAAGGCCAGCGCGGCGAGGACGACGAGGACGGCGATCACTCGCTCAACCTGTCCCGGTCGGCCCGGTTGGCTATCACACGGATGTCGAGGCCGGGCAGTTCTCGCACCATGCGGGAGAGCAGCGAGCCGCCGAAGATCTCGCGACGCCGCGACTCGTCGGGCGTGCCCACGAAGATGTAGGTGGAACCGCGTTCGGTCGCGACATGGCGCACCACGGCGACGAGGTCGTCGCCCTCCTCCTCGAGGAAGTGAATTCCGAGAACGCCGGCGAGCCGCCGCAGGGCGGCGAGCTGCGTCGCCTCCTCCTCGGTCGGTTGCCGTCCTGCCGGGCGCACCCAGACCGCGTCCATCTCGGTGCCGAAGCGCTGCGCCGAGCGCCAGGCGCGGCGCATGATCCGCTGCGACTTCGGCTGCGGCTCGACGAGTGCGAGCACCCGCTCCGCCACGGCCTGTTTCGAGAGCGGCTCCAGCGGCCGAGCGGTCCGGCGCGCTTCGACGTCCTCGGCGACCTCGCGCAGAACGAGCTCCCGCAGGGCGCCGAGCTTGTCCGCGCGGAAGAAGTTCTCGAGCGCGACCTCGGCCTGTGTCTTCGAATACACCTTGCCGGCCTTGAGACGCTCCCTCAGCTCCTCCGGCGAGAGGTCGACGAGCACGACCTCGTCGGCCTCGTCGAGGATCCGGTCGGGGAACGTCTCGCGGACGCGGACGTCGGTGAGCTCGAAGATCGCGTCGTTGAGGCTCTCGAGGTGCTGGATGTTCACGGTCGAGATGACGTCGGTACCGGAGCCGAGCACGTCTTCGATGTCCTGCCAGCGCTTCTCGTTTCGTATCCCCGCCGCGTTCGTGTGTGCGAGCTCGTCGATGAGCGCGAGCTGGGGAGCGCGGGCGAGGACGGCGTCGACGTCCAGCTCCTCGAGCTCGAGCGCGCCGTGCTGTGTGCGGAGGCGCGGCACGACCTCGAGCCCCTCGGCGAGAGCGGATGTCTCGGGACGGTCGTGAGGCTCGAGGTAGCCGATCACGACGTCCCGGCCCTCCTCCTGCACCTGCCTTCCCTCGAGCAGCATGCGGTACGTCTTGCCGACGCCCGGTGCCATCCCCAGCAGGATCCTGTAGTGGCCTCGGGCCACCGCACCTCACGCTCCGAGCAGGTTGTGAACGATCAGGTCGATCAGCTTGATCCCGATGAACGGCAGGATCACGCCGCCCAGACCGTAGATCAGGAGGTTGCGACGCAGGAGCGCGGTCGCGCCGATCGCGCGGTACTTCACGCCGCGGAGCGCCAGCGGGACCAGCGCCGGAATGATCAGCGCGTTGAAGATGATCGCCGAGACGATGGCGCTCTTCGGATCGCCGAGATGCATGATGTTGAGCGCGTTCAGCGGCCCACGCTGGCCTGCCTTCGTCGCGTAGGTCGTCGCGAACATCGCCGGCAGGATCGCGAAGTACTTCGCCACGTCGTTCGCGATCGAGAACGTCGTCAGCGCGCCGCGCGTGATCAACAGCTGCTTGCCGACCTCGACGATCTCGATCAGCTTCGTCGGGTTCGAGTCGAGGTCGACCATGTTGCCTGCCTCCTTGGCCGCACTCGTGCCGGTGTTCATCGCCACGCCGACGTCCGCCTGGGCGAGCGCCGGCGCGTCGTTCGTCCCGTCGCCCGTCATCGCAACCATCCGCCCTTCGGCCTGCTCGTCCCTGATCAGGGCGAGCTTGGCCTCCGGAGTCGCCTCCGCGAGGAAGTCGTCGACGCCCGACTCCCGGGCGATCACGGCGGCGGTGACCCGGTTGTCGCCGGTGATCATCACGGTGCGGATCCCCATGCGGCGCAGCTCGTCGAAGCGCTCGCTCATCCCGCCCTTGACGATGTCCTTGAGGTGGACGACGCCCAGCGCGAAGTTGTCGCGCGCGACGACGAGCGGCGTGCCGCCCTGCTCGGCGACGTCCTGGACGGCCGCGTCGATCTCGGCCGGTGCACGACCGCCGTTCTCGGCGATGAATGCCTTGACCGAGTCGGCCGCGCCCTTCCGCACCATCGTGCCGTTGAGGTTGACGCCGCTCATGCGCGTCGTGGCGCTGAACGGGACGAACTCGTGCTCACCGAGGGCTCGTTCGCGCAGGCCGAACCGCTCCTTCGCCAGCACCACGATCGACCGGCCCTCCGGCGTCTCGTCCGCCAGCGACGCGAGCTGCGCCACCTCGGCGAGTTCGCGCTCCTCGACGCCCGGCGCCGGAATGAACTCCGTCGCCTGGCGGTTCCCGAGCGTGATCGTGCCCGTCTTGTCGAGCAGGAGAACGTCGACGTCGCCTGACGCCTCGACCGCGCGGCCGGACATCGCAAGCACGTTCCGCTGCACGAGCCGGTCCATTCCGGCGATCCCGATCGCCGACAGCAGCGCTCCGATCGTGGTCGGGATCAGCGCGACCAGGAGTGCGATCAGCACCGTCTGCGAGAGGTTCGTGCCCGCGTAGAGACCGAACGGCCGGAGCGTCACGACCGCGGCGACGAACGTGATGGTCAGGCCGGCGAGGAGGATGTTGAGGGCGATCTCGTTCGGCGTCTTGCGGCGCTCGGCGCCTTCGACCAGCGCGATCATGCGGTCGAGGAACGACTGTCCCGGCTCCTGCGTGACCTGGATGACGAGCCGGTCCGAGAGCAGCTTCGTACCGCCCGTGACGGCGGAGCGGTCGCCGCCCGCCTCCCGGATGACGGGCGCAGACTCGCCGGTGATCGCCGACTCGTCGACCGAGCCGGCCCCTTCGACGATGTCGCCGTCGGCGGGGATGATCATCCCCGCCTCCACCACGACGACGTCGCCCCTCTGGAGGTCGGGGGCCGCCACCTCCTCGAGCTGGCCGTCGTGCGAGCGACGCAGCGCCGTGGTCGTCGTCCGCGTCGCCCGCAACGCGTTCGCCTGCGCTTTGCCGCGGCCTTCGGCGATCGCCTCTGCGAAGTTCGCGAACAGCACGGTCAGCCAGAGCCAGGTCGCGATCACTCCGACGAACCAGAGCTGGCCGTCGTTTCCCTGGATCACGTCCTTGAGGAAGATGACGGTCGTGATGACGCTGCCGACCTCGACGATGAACATGACCGGGTTCTTCAGCTGCAGCCGGGGGTCGAGCTTCGGGAACGAGTCCCGGATCGCCTGGATGACGAGCTCGCGCGAGAACACGCCCGAGCGTCTTTCCTTCTGCGCGGTCGGAGGCTCGGCGATTGCAGGCGGTTCAGCCGTGACCGACATCTACTTGCCTCCCAGCGCGTCGAGCGCGAGATTGAGGTTGAGGACGTTCACGCCGGCCTCCCCGAGGAAGTCGAGCTGGCGTCCCACGGTGTGCTGCTCGATCAGGCGCTGGACCGTCGCGAGCGGCAGGTGCCGCACGGAGGCGACGCGACGCGCCTGCAGGTCGGCGTAGGCGATCGAGATCTCCGGATCGATTCCCGAACCCGACGGAACGACGGCGTCGACCGGAATCTGGTGAATCGTGAGGCCCGGGTTGTACGGACCCTCGAGCTCGAGGATCGCTTCGGCATTCCGCTTCACGAGCTTCGCGAGCGCCGGGTTCGTCGGGCCGAGGTTGGAGAACGTCGTGAAGGCCGGGTTGTACGGGGGCGTCGTCGCGGACGGGCGCTCGTGGAAGTACGTGGACGACGTGAAGCCCTGCGCGGCGAGCGAGGAGCCCACGGTGGCCCCGTTCCGCTTGATGAGGCTCCCGTCCGCCTGGTGCGACATCGTCACCTGCGCGATGCCGGTCAGGAGCGCTGGGTAGCCGAACCCGAGCACGGCGGTGAGAACGACGATCGCCACGAGCGAGGCGAGCAGCGCGCGCAGCATCAGTGCATCAGCCCTTCCACGATCGGGCCGAGCGTCAAGGCCGGCAGGATCATCAGCCCCGCCGTGAGAGCGATGACCCCGAGCAGCATGACCCCGAAGGTGCCGCCGTCGGTGCGGAACGTGCCGGCCGACGCGGGGACGACCTTCTTGGCGGCGAGCGAGCCGCCGATCGCGAGCCCGGCGAGCAGCGGGAAGAAGCGGCCGAAGTAGAGCGCAACGGTTCCGAGGGTCGTCGAGAACGTCGTGGCCGCGTAACCCGCAAAGGCGCTGCCGTTGTTGTTCGCCTGCGACGTGTAGGCGTAGAGCGTCTCGGTGAAGCCGTGGGGGCCTGGATTGAAGATCGACGCGACCCCCGCCTTGGTCGCGATCGCGGCGGCGGCCATCACGAGGACCATGGTCGGGACTGCGAGCGCTCCGACCGCCGCGAGCTTCATCTCCCTCGCCTCGATCTTCTTCCCGAGCCATTCCGGCGTCCGGCCGACCATCAGACCCGCGACGAAGACCGCGATCAGGATGTAGAAGATCAGGCCGTACAGACCGGAGCCGACACCCCCCGGCTCGACCTCCCCGAGGAACATGTTCACCAGGGGCACCGCTCCGCCGGCGGGCGTGAACGCGTCATGCCCGCCGTTGACCGATCCGTTGGAGACGTCGGTCGTCGCCGTCGCCCAGAGGGCCGTGTTGGCGATCCCGAAGCGGGTCTCCTTGTCGGTCATGTTCCCGCCGACCTGGGTCGCGGTGTGCTTGATGTCCACGCCGGACTGGCGGAGCACGGCCGAGCCGTGCTGCTCGGCCGGGTAGGCAACGCTCACGCCGATCGCGAAGATCGCGAAGCACACGGCGTACAGCACCCAGCCGTGCCGCCGAGCCAGGACCATCCGTCCGAACATCACGACCTGCGCGAACGGGATCAGGAGGATCGCGAGCATCTCGAAGAAGTTCGAGAGCGGCGTCGGGTTCTCGAACGGAACGGCCGAGTTCGAGTCGTACCAACCGCCGCCGTTCGTCCCGAGCTGTTTGATCGCGATCATCGAGCCGACCGGGCCGCGCGCGATCGTCTGGTGCGCTCCCTGCAGCGTGGTCGCCGTCGCGTGACCGCGGAAGGTCTGCGGCACGCCCTGTGAGATGAGGATCACGGCGAGGACGATCGAGAGCGGCAGCAGGATGTACACGATCGACCGGTAGAGATCGCGCCAGAAGTTGCCGAGGCCGACGCCGCCGCCGCGGCGGGCGATGCCGCGGATGATCGCTGCGACGACGGCGAGGCCAACGCCGGCCGAGACGAACTGCTGCACGGCCAGCCCGGCCATCTGGCTGAGGTACGACATCGTCGCCTCGCCCGCGTAGTACTGCCAGTTCGTGTTCGTGACGAAGCTCGCCGTGGTGTTGAGGGCGATGTCCCACGGCACCGCCGGCATGTGGTCGGGATTGAGGAAGAGGTGCCCCTGGAGTCGCAGCAGGCCGAAGAGAAAGACGCTGAATGCGGCCGAGAACACGAGGACGGACATCGCGTACTGCTTCCAGTTCTGGTCGGTACCCGCGTCACGTCCGAGCAGGCGCAGGAACGCGCGCTCGACGGCGTCCCCGCGTTCGCGCGTGTAGACGTGCGCCATCCAGATCCCCAGCGGATAGCTGAGCGCGATCAAGATCACTGCGTAGACGACGATCTGGGCGGTGCCCTGGCCCATCAGAGCCTCTCTCCTCTGAAGAGCGCGTAGACGAGATAGATCAGGACGGCGATCGAGACCGCGAGCCCGAACGCGTCGGCGGCGGACATCAGATCCGCTCCAGCGCCCAGAGGAGCACGAAGATCACCGCGAAGCACGCGGCCGTGATGCCCAGTGCGGCGAGATCGCCCATGACCACGACTCACGCTAGGACCGCGCGCCTGAACGCCGCCTGACGATTCCAGGCGGCCGCCTGACGATTTCCTAAAGACGCTAGGCGGGCTCGACGAGCCGGTAGCCGGCGCCGGTCTCCGTCAGGAGGTAGCGCGGGTTCGCGCGGTCGGGCTCGATCTTGCGGCGGAGCTGGGAGACGTTGACCTGGAGGAGATTCGCCGCGTCCGCGTAGCCGGGCCCCCAGACCTCCTGCAGAAGCTGGCGCTGCGTGAGGAGCTTGCCTGCGTTCAACGCGAGGACGCGCAGGAGGTCGAACTGGTGCGGCGTCAGGTGTACCGGCTTGCCGGCGACCGTCACGCTGCGGCCGGCGAGGTCGACCACGAGCTCGCCCAGCTCGATCACGGGCTCGCCGCTCGGCGCCGTCCGGCGGAGCACGGCACGCAGCCGAGCGAGCAGCTCGTCGATGCCGACCGGCTTGGTCACGTAGTCGTCGGCCCCGGCGTCGAGAGCAGCGACCTTCTCCCGCTCCTCTCCGACCGCCGAGAGGACGATGATCGGCGCGCTGCTCCACCCGCGCAGCTCGCGGGCGACGTCCGTCCCGGTGCCGTCGGGCAGGACGAGGTCGAGCACGACGGCCTCCGGCGGCCGCAGCGCCGCGGCGGCGAGCGCTGCCTCGGCCGTCTCGGCGGTGTCCACCTCGTAACCGGCGCCGCGAAGGCTCGTCCGCAGCGCACGCAGGATCTGCTGCTCGTCGTCGACGACGAGGACGCGCTGACCGCTCATGCCGGGACCTTCTGCGCCACTACGGGCAGCGCGAGAACGAACGTCGCGCCCTGCCCTTCGTGCGACTCGACCCAGACACGACCCCCGTTCGCCTCGGCGAAGCCCCGCGCGATCGCGAGCCCCAGGCCGGCGCCCCGCGTCGAACCGCTTCGCGAGCCGCGTTGGAAGGGCTCGAAGATCCGCTCGGCCTCGCCCATCGGAATGCCGGGGCCGTGGTCGACGACCCGCACGAGCACCTCGGACCCGGCCTCGCGAACCTGGACCCGCACCGGCTCGTCGGGCGGCGAGTAGCGGAGCGCGTTCTCAACGAGATTGGCAACGGCACGCCCGGTCTGATGGAGGTCGGCGTGCACGAGCGGCGAGTCTTCGTCCGGAAGCACGACCTCGACGCGCCTTCCCGCCTCGACGCCGTCGAGTGCCTGCAGGACGAGGTCGTCGACCGGCCAGTCTCCCGGCTCCGGCGCAGCCGCGCCGGCCTGCAGGCGCGAGAGGTCGAGCAGGTTGCTCACGAGCCGGTCGAGTCGCTCCGCCTCGCCGAGGATCGTCTCGGCGAGCTCCCGCCGGTCGTCGGGGTCGAGTGAGAGCTCACCGTGAGCGAGCGCGCCCGCCGACGTGAGGATCGCCATCAGCGGCGAGCGCAGGTCGTGGCTGACTGCTCGCAACAACGCCGTCTTCATCGCGTCGCTGCGCCTCAGCGCCTCGGCCTCCAGCGCCTCCGCCGCGAGACGCTCGCGTTCCTCGGTGAGCGCTCGCAGCGCGCCCAGGGCGGCCTCGGCCTCCTCGGCGCGCCGGCGCGAACGGGTGGCAAGCTCGCTGACGACGACGGCCGTGACCAGGAAGACGAGCAGGGCGAACCAGTTGCGAGAGTCGTCGATGGTCAGCGTGTAGAGCGGCGGCAGGAAGAAGAAGTTGAATGCGAGCATGCTCCCGATCGCCGCGCCGACCGCGTAGACGATCCCCCAGGCGACCGCCACCGGGATGATCGCCAGCAGGTAGAGCACCGCCAGGCTGAGCACGGGCACATGGCCCTTCAGGAGCTCGATGGCGCCCGTGACGAGGGCGAGTGCGGCGGCGGAGGCCGCAACCCGGGTGAGCGTTCTCACCCGGGCAACGGTACTCCGCTGGCTAGCCGTGGATCGAGATGAGGAGGGGGATGATCAGGATCGCGACGATGTTCGTGATCTTGATCATCGGGTTGATCGCCGGGCCTGCCGTGTCCTTGTACGGGTCGCCGACCGTGTCCCCCGTCACGGCAGCCGCATGGGCCTCGGAGCCCTTGCCGCCGTACTCCCCGTCCTCGATCAGCTTCTTCGCGTTGTCCCAGGCGCCGCCGCCCGCGGTCATCGCGATCGCGAGGAACAGGCCGGTCACGATCGTCCCGATCAGCAGACCGCCCAGCATCTTCACGTTGATCACGCCGACGACGATCGGGAACAGGATCGGCACGATCGCGGGCAGGATCATCGAGCGGATCGCGGAGCCGGTGACGATGTCGATCGCCGGCCCGTACTGCGGCCGCTCGGTGCCCTCCATGATTCCCGGGTGCTCGCGGAACTGGCGGCGCACCTCCTCAACGACCTCGCCGCCCACGCGCCCGACCGCCTGCATGGCGAGCGACGCGAACAGGAACGGCATCAGGCCGCCGATCAGAAGGCCGGCGATGACCCAGGCGTCGTTGAGCTGGAACACCGTGGGCAGGCCCTTCTGGGCCAGCCCGTCCGAGTACGAGCCGAAGAGGACGAGAGCAGCGAGCGCGGCGGAGCCGATCGCGTAGCCCTTCGTCACGGCCTTCGTCGTGTTGCCGACGGCGTCGAGCGGGTCGGTGACGGCGCGCACCTCCGGCGGGAGGTCGGCCATCTCGGCGATCCCCCCGGCGTTGTCGGTGACCGGGCCGTACGCGTCGAGCGCGACGATGAGGCCGGTCATCGAGAGCTGCGCCATCACGGCGACGCCGATCCCGAACAGGCCCGCGAGGTGATTCGCCACCAGGATCCCGGTCGCGATCACGACGACCGGCAGCGCCGTCGCCTGCATCCCGACCGCGAGGCCCTCGATGATGTTGGTCGCGTGGCCGGTCTGCGACGCGCGCGCGATCGATTTGACCGGATTCCAGCGCGTCCCCGTGTAGAACTCGGTGATCCCGACGAGCAGCGCCGTGATCGCCAGGCCGATCAGCGCCGAGCCGTAGAGCTCGCCGAAGGAGTAGTGCCTGAAGACCACGAGCCCTGCGCCACCGCCGAGGTTGGTGGCGTTGACCGCCGTGCCGACGAACGCCTTCGTGACCGGGATGAAGAGGAGTGCCGAGATGACGGTCGCGACGATCACCGCGCGGTAGAGCGCGTTCATGATGTTGCCGCCCTCGCGCACGCGCGCGAACTGGACGCCGATGATCGAGGCGATGATCGAGACGCCGCCGATCGCGAGCGGATAGAGCCACAGGCTCTTGCCGAAATGCGAGGCGGTGGTCACCCCCAACAGCATCACGGCGACTGCCGTCACCGCGTACGTCTCGAACAGGTCGGCGGCCATGCCGGCGCAGTCGCCGACGTTGTCGCCGACGTTGTCGGCGATCACGGCCGGGTTGCGCGGGTCGTCCTCCGGGATCCCGGCCTCGATCTTGCCGACGAGGTCGGCGCCGACGTCGGCAGCCTTCGTGTAGATGCCGCCGCCGAGCCGGGCGAAGACGGAGATGAGCGAGCCGCCGAAGGCGAGCCCGACGAGGTGCTGGATCGCCTGCTGCGGCGTGTCGCCGATGCCGGCGGTGAGGATCCAGTAGTAGCCCGCGACGCCGAACAGGCCGAGGCCCACGACGAGCAGGCCGGTCACCGAGCCCGCGCGGAAGGCGACGTTGAGCGCCGGCGGCAGCCCCTGGCGAGCGGCTTCCGCCGTCCGCACGTTCGAGCGCACGGCCACGTTCATCCCGATGAAGCCGGCCGCGGCGGACAGCACCGCGCCGATGAGGAACCCGACCGCCGTCCCCCAGCCGAGCGAGTGGTACAGGCCGAGCAGGAGGAAGGGCGCGATCGCCACCACGGCGATCGTCGTGTACTGGCGGGTCAGGTACGCGGCGGCGCCCTCCTGGATGGCGCGGGCGATCTCCTGCATCCGCTCGTTGCCGGCCGGCTGGCGCAGGAGCCAGACCGTGAGATAAGCGCCGTACAGGACGGCGGCGCTCGCGCACAGCAGCGCGAACAGCACAGCGTGATGCATGAACCAGCTCATCGGTAAGTGCTCCCTCCGGGCGTCACAAAGTCAGCGCCGAGACACCCCGGCGCGGCCCGTTTTTTACCACACGAACCGGATCGGCCGTGTCACGAAGTGGGCGTGCGGAGGTGCCAGCGCACCTGTTCCTCGAAGATCTCGCGCAGCGACGCGCCCTCGTCGTGGCGCGCGATCTGGCGCTCGGCTGCGTTCCGGTCGGGGATCGCGAGCCACTCCGCGGCGCCGAGCTCCTCGGCGACGGGCCGTACCCACTCGACGAGTCGCTCGAGGCGCGCCCGCGCGGGCACACTCTCCCCGCTCGCGAAGTCGAGCAGCTCGCCCGAGAGCCCGTAGCGGATCGCCCGCCAGAGGTTCTCCTCGAGCAGGCGGTTCGGCAGGCCCCGCAGCGGCTCGCCCTCGTCGAGCGCCCGCGCGATCCGCGCGGTCAGGGCGTAGCCGAGCGCCGCGAGCGAGCGCGCCTCGCCGAGGTCGGGCTGCGCGTCGCAGATCCGGATCTCGACGGTCGGGAAAGCGAGATGCGGCCGCACGCTCCACCAGAGCTGCGTGTGCTCGGTGATCGAGCCGGTCTCGTAGAGGAAGCGGACGTACGCCTCCCACTCGTCCCAGCCGCCGAGCGCATCGGGAATCCCGCAGCGCGGAAACATGCGCGTGAAGATCTGCGTCCGCGACGAGTGAAGGCCGCTGAAGACGCCGTCGACGAAGGGCGAGCTGGCCGAGAGCGCGAGCAGCTCGGGCAGATAGTTGCGGAGGGCCGCACAGACGCGGATCGCGCGGTCGGCGCCGTGGATCCCGACGTGCACGTGCAGGCCGAAGGAGTTGTTGCGCCAGGCGACGTAGCGGAGGATCTCGTCGTTGAGCCGGTAGTGCGGCGTGTCGATGATCCGCTGCTCCTGCCACGGGCTCCACGGATGCGTGCCGGTCGCGCCGAGCGCGACGCCGCGCGGCTCCGCGAGCCCGCGGAGCTCCTGCCGCCGCTCGCCGAGGAGCGCCGCGGCGTCGGCGAAGGACTCGCAGCGGCCGGTGCGGATCTCGATCTCCGACGCGATCAGCTCGCCGACCAGGTGCGACTCGAGGCCCGTTCCCTGCGCCGCCTCCTGCAGCTCCTCGAAGCGGTTGACGAGCCCGAGCGTCTCGGGATCGAGGAGCGCGAACTCCTCCTCGACCGCGACCGTGAAATCGGCCACGGAGTCGAACGACTCGCGCGAGAGCGCGAGCATCTCCTCGTAGCCGAGCCGTTGCTCCTCGCCCACGCGAGAAGCCTACTCATGAGATCGACGCGCGCGACAAGCGGGGCGGCTCCTGGTCGAGCGCGCACACCTGCGTGGCGGCGAGCGCGGCGGGCAGGATCGGCAGCCAGAGCGTGAAGAAGCGGTAGACGAGGGTGGCGACGAGCGCCTGCGCCGGCGGGATCCGGGTCGCGTGGAGCGAGAACGCCGGGCCGGCCTCGATCAGTCGCCCGCCGGCAGAGGCAGCATCGTCAGAACGTAGGCGGTGGAGCAGGCGACGACGAGCGCCGCCAACGCCGGATGGACCTCGAAGGCGCGGCGTCTGCGCGAGCATGTGACGGACGATGCCGACGCCGCCGATGGCGTCGGACACGACCGAGCGCCCGCCGTACCAGAGCCAGGGCAGCCACGTCCGCGGGTGGCGGGTGACCTGGACCTGCTCGCGGGCGAGGGACGTTAATCGGTCGCGCCGAAGCCGATCGCGACGACGCGCGTCGCCGTCCAGAGCGGGTGATCTGGCCGATTCCAGCCACGGCCGCGACCACGAGCACGAGCCCCAGCGCCGGTCGATCCCGAAGATCTCCTGCCGGCGCTCGGTCGCTCCGGCCACTACTCGAGCAGCCGGGTGGCGACGACCTGCCAGCTCCACCTGCGCTCGACCGCACGGCGGGCGGCGACGCCCAGCTCGCGCCTTCGCTCGGCAGGCAGCGCGAGAATCGCAGCGAGGCGCTCGCTCAACGCGGCGGCGTCTCCCGCCGGGAAGGAGAGGAGCCCGGCCGCGTCCGGGCCGACCTCCTCGCCGATGCCGGCCGCCACCTCGGCGAGGCCGGAGTGCCCCGAGACGACGGGCAGCACGCCGGCTGACGCGGCTTCGGCCGCGACCATCCCGAACGCCTCGGGGAAGATCGAGGGTACGACCGCGACGTCGCAGAGCGGAAGCAGATACCGGAGGTGGCGGTGCTCGAGCGCGCCGGTGAAGAGCGTGCCGAGCGGAGCGAGCGCCTCGAGCTCCTCCCGGTAGTCGCCGAAGCCGACGACGACGGCGCGCGCGTCGAGACCGGCGATCGCCTCGAGCAGGACGTGGACGCCCTTGTTCTCGATCAGCTTCCCGAAGTAGACGACCGTCGGCCGCTCGTCGGCGAAGAAACGGGCCAGCCGCCCGGCGTTGCCCTCGTCGGGAAGCCGCTCGTCGGCGTTGCCCGGATTCGGCGGGTCGGCCCGCGCCTCCTCGAGCAGCGCCGCGAGCGCCTCGTCGCGCGGCTCCGGCCGGAACCTGTCCACGTCGACGCCCGGCGGCACGATCTCGACGCGGTCGACAGCTCCCACGACCTCGCGAAGCACGGCGCGGATGTGGTCGGAGCCGGCGTAGACGGCCTCGGCTCCGGCAAGCATCGCGGCGCCCCAGGCTGCGAGGTCGGGGCGGCCGCGCATCGCGTACTCGAGCTCCGAGCCGTGCGCCTTGACCCGGAAGCGCGTCCCGCTCGCGGCACCGACGGGCGCACCCGGCACGACGTGATTCGCGAACACGAGATCCGCCGGCCCGAGCTCGCGCAACGCCGCGGCGTTCGCCTCGACGTAGGCGTCCCGCTCCGCCTCGGTGAGGTCTCCGAGCAGCAGCGCCTCGAGCCCCTCGTAGCGGTCGAGGACAAACACGGGCAGCAGCCGATTGGGGAGCTCCGGCACGACGACGCGCGCGGAGCCGAGGTCGTACTGCTCCGGGTGCCGGTCCTGGCAGACGACCGTGACGTCGTGCCCGGCCAGGCTCCACTCGCGGGCCAGCGCGCGCGTGTAGACGTTCGATCCGGTTCCTCCGAGGAGGTAGCCGTGCCAGAGCAGGATCCGCACGAAGCGGACGCTACGTCAGGCGGCGGCGAGTCAGCTGTGCGAGCGGCAGGAGGACCCCGATGGCGAGCCCGGCCGCGACGATCGCGGTCTCGACCGGATCGTGGTGCAGGTTCGAGGCGGTCAGGTAGGCGTAGACGCTAGACGCGGCTGCGATGACGACTCCGATCGAGAGGATCGCGAGCCGCGGCGCCACCGCTCCGAAGGCGACGCCCAGGAGCACGATCGCAGCGAGCGGCCAGCGTAGATAGAAGAAGGCGCCCCAGGTCTCACGGGACAGCCAGACGAGGACGCCGGCGGCGACGAGCGCGAGCGGTAGCCAGCTGAGTGGCTGCCGGCGCGGCCTGGTCGCGATGGTCGCGACAGCGAGCACGATCGACGCCAGCAGCCACTGCCGCCCGCCGGGGAAGCTCGACGTCTGTGCGTAGGTGAAGACGTCGAAATGGCCGTGCCCGTCGTACGGATTGGAGTTCGCGAGAAAGAGCGCGTCGGAGCCGACGAGGCCGAGATTCACGAGCGCCGCACCGATCGCAAGCCGCCGACAGCCGCGCATCAACCCGAGGACGAGAGCGGCAGCTGCGACCGTGAACGCGATCCACCACCAGTCGATGACATACGGACCGTAGAACGTCCCGAACGACAGACCGTGGAGACCGTGGACGTAGATGACGCCCCGGCCGAGGCCCGCAGTGATCCCGGCGACCGCTACCGCGAGGTTGACGAGCGCGAGAGCGCCGGCGAGCAGCGCGGCACCGTCCCGTACCGAGCGTCCGGACTCGGCCCGCAGCCGCTGGCGCAGCCCGGCCAGGACGAGGGAGACCGCCTCGCGACCCCCGCGCCACGCCGAGCCGTCGGCGGCCAGCAGGGCCGTGTCGACGACCTCGTCGCTCCGGCGCGCCCGATGCTCGGGCGGGAACGCGCGACATGACAGGGCCAGCAGCCCCCGCATCAGGTGGCCGCCTTCGCGACTCTGACTTCGACGACCCGCGCCGCCTGCCGCAGGCTCTTCGCCTCGGCCGCGAGCGCCGCGTGGCCGTCCTGCGTCAGCGTGTACGAGCGGCGGACGCGCCCGTCGACCTTCTCCTCCTCCCCGGCCTCGACGAGACCCGAGTCGACGAGACGGTCGAGCGCGCCGAAGAGGGTGCCGGTGCTGAGATGCACCTCGCCGCCCGAGAGCTCGGAGGCGCGGCCGATGATCGCGTAGCCGTGCAGCGGGCCGTCGAGCAGCGCCGCGAGCACGAAGTAGGTGGGTCGCCGGATCTCCATGCGCCGCAGTATATGTCGTCAGACGACATGTTGTCAAGCGACACGTCAGGTCAAGTGGAAATACAGGGCGTAGAGCAGCTCCACGGCGGGATTCGACGTGTGCACCGTCACGTCCGCGGGCGTCTCGAGCAGCGCCTCGGAGTAGTTGAAGATGATCTGCACTCCGGCCGCGACGAGATCGTCGGCGGCGGGCTGCGCACCCTCCACCGGCACCGCGAGCACGCCGACGACGACGTTGTGGTCGCGCACGAGCTCCGCGAGCCGGTCGTACGGCTCGACGGACACGCGCCCGATCGGCTGTCCGAGCTTCGCCTCGTCGGTGTCGACGACGACTGCGATGTTGATCCCGTGCTCCGCGAAGATCGAGGACGAGGCGATCGCCTGGCCGAGCCGGCCGGCGCCGACGAGTGCGACGTTGTGCTGCCCCTGGGTGCGAAGGATCTTGCGGATCGCGTCGAGCAGGAGCTCGATCGAGTAGCCGACGCCGCGCTTCCCGAACTTGCCGAAGTTGGACAGGTCGCGCCGGATCTGCGTCGCATTGATGTTCGTGTACTCGGCGATCTCCTGCGACGAGATCCTCGTCTTCCCCATCTTGCGCGCCTGCGTCAGCACCTGGAGGTACCGGGACAGGCGGGCGGCGACGCCGACGTTCAAGCGCTCGGCCACACGACCCCCTTCGTCCGACTTCGTGACACCGTTCTCTGTTGTACCAGCCGCTCTAGCCGCTCGCTTGTGCAACCGCCCGGCGCAGCGCGTCGGGGTGCACGTGGTAGACGAAACGGCGCCGGCCGTCGATCTCGACGACCGGGATCGACTCGCGGTAGGCGGCCTCGAGCTCGGCGTCGCCGTCGATCGCGACCTCCCGCAGCTCGAAGCCGAGCTCGTCGCGCGCCGCCGTGACGACGCGCCGGGCCGCCTCGCAGAGGTGGCAGCCCGACGCGGTGAAGAGGACGACCTGGACCGGCACTTGACCCAAGAGGAGGGGGCTCGTGGGGGAACCCATCGGTTCCCCCACGTTCCTACGGGTAGATGCCCCGCGTGACGGTCGCCTCGGCGACGCGGTGCACCGCCAGCCCGTAGGCGGCGACGCGCATCGGGAGCTTGCGACTCTGCGCCGTCTCCCAGGTCTCGTCGAACGCGCGGCTCACGATGTCGTTGAGCTTCGCGTTCACCTCGACCTCCTTCCAGAAGTACTCCTGGAGGCCCTGCACCCACTCGAAGTACGAGACCACGACCCCGCCCGCATTGGCGAGCACGTCCGGGAGGATCAGGACGCCGTTGTCCTCGAGGATCGCGTCGGCGGCGGGCGTGACCGGGCCGTTCGCGCCTTCGCAGATGATCCCGGCCTTGACCTGCGCCGCGTTCTCGTCGGTGATCACCTGCTCGAGCGCGCACGGCGCGAGGATGTCGCACTCGAGCAGCACGAGCTCCTCGTTCGTGATCGTCTCGGCGTCCTTGAGGCCGGCGAGCGTGTGGTTCTCGGCCTTGTGGGCAAACGCGGCGGGCACGTCGATGCCCTTCGGGTTGTAGAGCGCCGTGGTCGAGTCGGAGATCGCGACGACGGTGGCGCCCTCCTGGTGGAGGAACTGCGCCAGGTAGCTGCCGACGTTGCCGAAGCCCTGCACCGCGACCGTCATCCCGTCGAGGCGCTTGTCGAGCTTGGCGACCGCGTCGCGGATGCAGAAGAGCGAGCCGCGTGCGGTGGCCTCGACGCGGCCGAGGGAGCCGCCGATCGTGAGCGGTTTGCCCGTCACCACGCCCAGCACCGAGTGGCCCTTGTTCATCGAGAACGTGTCGAAGATCCAGGCCATCGTCGAGCCGTCGGTGCCGACATCGGGCGCCGGGATGTCCTTCTCCGGCCCGATCTCGTTGATGATCTCGCTCGTGAAGCGGCGGGTCATCCGCTCGAGCTCGCTGCGCGACATCTTCTTCGGGTCGCAGACGACGCCGCCCTTGGCGCCGCCGAACGGGATTCCCATCAGCGCGCACTTCCACGTCATCCACATCGCGAGCGCCTTCACCTCGTCGACGGTGACGTCGGGGTGGTAGCGGATCCCGCCCTTCGACGGCCCGCGCGCGATGTTGTGGGTGACGCGGTAGCCCTTGAAGACCGAGGTCGACCCGTCGTCCATGCTGACCGGGATCGAGACCTCGATCGCCTTCTTGCACTCGCCGAGCACGGAGATGAGGTTCGAGTCGATCTCGAAGGTCGTGCCGACTCGCCGCAGCTGCTCACGCGCCAGCTCGAAGGGGTTCTCGCGCAGGTGGGTCGTTGTTGCGACTGCCAAGGTGCCTACTCCTTTGTCGCTGACGCCGCGGCGAGCTTAGCGCGACGCGTAGGCGTCCAGCGCGAGGTAGCGGGGATAGGGCACGGGCTCGGTCCAGCGGGCGGCCGAGGCGATCATCGCCGCGTTGTCGGTGCAGAGGGCGAGCGGTGCCGCGGCCGCCTCCGGGAGTGCTGCCCGCAGCGCCGAGTTCGCCGCGACGCCGCCGACGATCGCGACCTGCCGCCGCCCGCTCTGCGCCGCCGCCGCGCTCACGCGCTCGACGAGCGCCCGCACGATCGCCTGCTGGTAGGAGGCGGCGAGATCCGCGCGGCGCGCTGCGAGCTCGTCCTCCGTCAGGTCGCGAACCGCGTACAGCAGCGCCGTCTTCAGCCCCGAGAACGAGAAGTCGAGGCCCGGCACGCGGGCCACCGGGAAGTCGTAGGCGTCCCGGTCGCCTTCGCGTGCCAGCCGGTCGATCTCACGGCCGCCGGGATAGCCGAGACCGAGCAGGCGCGCCCCCTTGTCGAACGCCTCGCCTGCCGCGTCGTCGAGCGTCGAGCCGAGCAGCGTTCGCTCCGTGTGTGAGCGGACGTCGAGCAGCATCGTGTGCCCGCCGCTCGCGAGCAGGCAGAGGAACGGCGGCTCGAGCGGATCCGGCTGGAGATAGAGCGAGGCGACGTGCCCGTCGAGATGGTCGACCGGGACGAGCGGCAGCCGGCGCGACCAGGCGACGGCCTTCGCCGCGGCGAGGCCGACGAGGAGCGCGCCGATCAGCCCCGGACCCTGGGTCACCGCGATGCTGTCGACGTCCTCGAGAGTGGCGCCCGCCTCGGCGAGCGCCTCGCGGATCACCGGCGTCACGAGCTCGAGGTGCCGCCGCGACGCGACCTCGGGCACGACGCCGCCGTAGCGCGCGTGCAGCTCGGCCTGCGACGAGACGACGCAGGAGCGGATCTCTCCCTCGCCGGTGACGAGCGCCGCCGCCGTCTCGTCGCACGACGTCTCGATCCCGAGGATCAGCGCCCTACCGGGTCCTTCCACATGATCAGCGCGTCCTCGCGGTTGTCGGTGTAGTAGCCGCGCCGCAGGCCGCGCGAGCGGAAGCCGAGGCGCTCGTAGAGCGAGATCGCCTGCTCGTTCGAGACGCGCACCTCGAGCGTGTAGCCGCGCCGGGCGTCGTCGGCCGTGAGGTCGAACAGGCGCTCGAGCAGCATGGTGGCGACGCCGCGGCCGCGGTGGTCGGGATCGACGGCGACGTTCATCACATGCCAGGCGTCGACGTAGCGCGAGACGATCAGGTAGCCGACGAGCGCGCCGTCCTCGCCCTCCGCCTCGAACGCGCCGAGGCAGATGGAGCTCGGCTTCGCGAGCTCGCCCGCGAACATCGAACGCGACCACGGCGTCGGGTACGAGCGGCGCTCGATCTCCTCGATCGCGAGGAGGTCGGCGAGAACCAGCCTGCGCAGCTCGATCGTGGTCACCGGAGGTTCCTGTCGGCATCGGGGACGCGGAGGTACAGCGGCTCGAGCTCGTCGACGGAGCCGGGCTCGCCGGCCAGCGCCGCGTGGAAGCGGGCGCGCGGCAGGTGGCGCTCGTCGTCGTCCGGCGGCACGACCGCACCACGGTCCTCCAGCAGCTGCCGGTAGCGCTTCGCGCCGTCACCGACGCAGACGTTGTCGTCGCCGGCCGGCAGCTCCGCGGGAGTCAGCACACGCGGCTCGCCGTCCACGAGGGTGAAGACCTCGCGCCGTTTCGCGTCGACCACGGGCACCGCTCCCGGAGCCCCCGCGGCGAGTGCGGCGAGGGTGGAGACGCCGGAGCCGGGTAGGTCGAGCGAGAGCGCGAGCCCGCGCGCCACGGCGAGCCCGATGCGAACCCCGGTGAAGCTGCCCGGCCCGAGCCCGACCGCGAGCCGGTCGAGGTCGGACGGATGCGCGCCCGCCTGGCGCAGCAGTGCGTCCACGTCCTCGAGCAGCGTCTGAGCCCGCGAGACGCGCTCGCCGAGCACCTCGCCGTCGTCCACGAGCGCACTCGTGGCGACCGCGGTCGCCGTATCGAAAGCCAGCGTCAACACTCCTCGATCTCCACCGCTCTCCCAGCCGCAGCATGCCGCAAACGCACAGCGAAGCGAGGAGCCGGCAGAACGCCTTCGCCCGCCTCCGGCCACTCGACGAACGCGATTGCGCCTTCGAAGTACGGCTCGAGGTCTCCCCACTCCGCCGGCGAGACGCCCTCGAAGCGGTAGAGGTCGAGGTGCGAGACCTCGACGCCGTCGCCGTGGTAGCGGTGGCCGATCGTGTAGGTCGGGCTCGTGACCCGCTCACGCACACCGAGCGCGCCACACGCGCCGCGGACGAAGGTCGTCTTGCCGGAGCCAAGCTCGCCCGCGACGGTGACGACGTCGCCGGCCGCGAGCCGCCCCGCGAGCTCGGCCGCCAGCGCCTCGGTCTGCTCCGGCGATTCGCTCTGCTGCTCCACGCGTACGATCCAACCATGCCCGCCTACGTGATCGTCGAGACCGACATCCACGACCCGGAGCAGTACGAGCGCTACAAGGCCGCCTCGCCCGGAGCCGTACACGCCGGCGGCGGCCGTTTCGTCGTCCGCGGCGGCGAGCTCGCGGTGCTCGAGGGCGACTGGGACCCGTCGCGGCTCGTCGTGCTCGAGTTCCCGGACCTCGAGGCGGCGAAGCGCTGGTACGACTCGCCGGAGTATGAGGAGGCGAAGCGCCTGCGCGAAGGCGCCGCGAACCTCCGCATGGTCGCGGTGCAGGGTCTCGACGAGCCGCGCTAGAAGAGGTTCAGCTGTTCTGCAGGAGCCTCGACCGCAGGGTCCGGCTCGGGCACGGCCTCGAGCGGTGCAGGCTCCACGGCACCCAGGAGCCCCGGCAGCCGCGCGAAGTCGGCCTCCAGCACCTTGAGCATCGCCGGCGTGTAGAGCGCCGCCGCCGGGTGGTAGATCGGGTAGAGGAGGACGGTGCGGCCGGCGATCGTCAGCTCCTGTTCCTGGCCGTGCACACGGGTGATCCCGAGCGGCCGGCCGGAGAGGAGCTTGGTCGCGAAGTTGCCGAGTGTCGCAATCACCTTCGGCTCGATCAGCTCGATCTGGCGGAAGAGGTGCGGCTCGCACGACTCGATCTCGTCGGCCTGCGGGTCGCGGTTGCCGGGCGGACGGCACTTGAGGACGTTCGCGATGTAGACATCCTCTCGCCGTAGCTCGACGCCGGCGAGCAGCCCGTCGAGCAGCTTCCCCGCCTGGCCGACGAAGGGCACGCCCTGCTTGTCCTCGTGGAAGCCCGGTGCCTCGCCCACGAACATCAGGTCTGCGCGGGGATTGCCCGCGCCGAAGACGACCTGCGTTCGTCCCTGCGCCAGCCGGCAGCGCGTGCAGGACGAGGTTGCTGCGGCGTACGTCTCGAGCGTCTCGACGCCAGCGACCGGCATGGCACTCACGGCAGCGAGTCTACGAGGCACGCCCGACGGACACGACCCGCGCCCGCCAGCGGCCGCGCGGCGCGTCCACCTCGATCTCGTCGCCGGGAGCCTTGCCGAGCAGCGCTCGGCCGACGGGCGAGTCGGGCGAGACGCCGCCGACGCTCGTGATCTCGATCTCGATCTGCTCGCCGTCGTCTCGCTCGAGCTCGACCCGCGAGCCGACACTGACGACACCGCTCGCCGCGGCCTCCTGCTCGTCGACGATCGTCGCGTGCTGGAGCCGGTGGCGAAGCACCCGAATCCGCGCCTCGAGCAGGCCCTGCTCGTTCTTCGCCGCGTGATACTCGAAGTTCTCGGAGAGGTCGCCGTGCGCCCGCGCAGTCGCGATCGCCTGCACGACCTCCTGCCGCTTCGGGCCCTCGAGCTCGGCGAGCTCGGCCTGCAGCTGTGCGTGGGCGGCCGGCGTCAGCAGCTCGCCGTCTTCGTCCCCCCTGGCCACGACCGCCTAGTGGCCGCAGCCGCAGGAGCCGCCGCAGCACCCACCGCCGCCACCGGTGGCGACCTTCGTCACTCCGTGCACGGCGAACGTGGAGAACTGGCGCGAGACGTTCCCGGCGGCGCAGTCCGGACAGGCGACCTGCTCGTCGCCGCGGACGAGTTCCTCGAAGTGCGACTCGCACTCCATGCAGACGTACTCGTAGATCGGCATCGGCGGAGTAGACGGTACCAGCCTTCGTAGTTCAGGATTACGAGCCATGGGCTGGGTCGACCTCGAACTGGCGCTGATCTCGCTCGCGGCGATGTTGTCGCCGACGACGCTGACGTTCTCGGTGCTCGCGCTCGTCCTGGCGAAGCGGCCGCTGCGCACCGGCATCTGGTTCTACCTCGGAGCCTTCGTGGTCACGATCGCGATCGGCATCCTCGCTGCGTTCGTGCTGGGCGATGTCGCCGCACCGTCCGCCAACGGCGAACGCAAGACCTGGGTCTCCGTCTTCGACGTCGTCGCGGCCGTCGTCCTGCTCGCCTACGTCGCCCGCACCTGGCGCCGGCCCATCGGCGAGAAGACGACGAAGGGGATGGTCGAGAAGATGAGCGCCGTCGCCTCGTCGCCGTGGATCGCCGTGTTCGCCGCGGGTGCGACGCTCGCCAACCCCGGCGGCTTCATCCCGCTCGCCCTCAAGGCGATCTCGGAGACCGGCCCTTCGACGGCAGGCTATGCCGTGGACTGGCTCTTCTTCACGCTCGCGTCGCTGCTCCCGCTCGGCGTCGCGGTCGTGCTGATGGTCGTGTCGCCGGACCGCGCGCAGCGGCTCCTCCGCGCAACGCGCACCTGGCTCGAGGGGCACCTTCGCCTGATCGCCTCCGTGATCATCCTGCTGCTCGCGGTGTCCCTCCTCCGCAACGGCATCTCCGGGCTGACGGGCTGACCGGCTAGGACGTGCAGGTCGCCTCGCTGCCGCCGAAGAGCTCGCGGACGAGGCCGTCGGGCGTTCCCGGCACGCTGAGCGCGAACCGTTCGGGACGCGTCAGGTCGAGGTACGTCATCTTGTTCGGCCCGGGATCGACGCAGCCGCTACCCCGCAGACGCAGGTACGGGCTGTAGTGGTTGCGCAGCAGGTAGCGCCCGGCCGCGAACACCTGCCCGCGGATCGTGGTGTGGCCGAAGGAGCTGACGACCGGGCCGGCCGGGCCCGTGAGCAGCGGTGTGGCATGTGGAAGCTCATAGATCGTCCAGTTCCGGCTCCGGAAGACGGCCTTCAGCCCGGAGTCCCGTGAACGGACGACGCGTGCCTCTTGCGGACCGCCGTCCCAGTCGAGCGGCGCCGTGTTGCTGAGCAGGACGTAGCGCACCGCGTTCGAGCGCAGCCAGCTGCGGTACGCCGCGACGCCGAGGTGGCTCCTGTAGAGGGCCGGGTTGTCGGCCGTGTCGAGCTGCCGGTACCAGCCGCGCGCGAGCGGGAAGCCCGACTTCGGGATCCAGTACGCCTCCCAGTGCTCTGCCGTCGGCACGACCTCCACGCGGAAGCCCGGCTGCTCGTGCTCCCGGAGGAACCGGATCGCCGGCCGCCAGAAGCTCGCCGACTGCGTGTTGTTGTCGAGCCGCGACGGCACGAGGAGCGCGTACGGCACGAGGTTGTAGGCAAGGGCCGCCGCCAGCGCGAGCACGACGAGGCGCCTCGGCCGGAAGCCGGCGAGGCTCGCGGTGAGGAGCATGACCGGGAAGATGAACGCGTTCAGCCTCGTCCAGTTGTCCCCGAGCGGCGACGGCACGAGGTAGACCACGATGCTCCCGAGCCCCCAGAGCGCGTAGAACCAGACGAGGGGCCCCGCGCCGCGGGCTCTGCGGGCGACGAGGACACCGAGCGAGCTGACGAGCAGCACCGTGGCGAAGTCGATCCAGTGGAACGGATAGGTGCCGGTGCCCGCCGGGAAGAGGACGAGCGCAGTCGCCTCGATCCCCGCCGCGACGACGAGACCGACGCCGAACCAGAGGTAGCGGACGGCGATCTGCCGGCGCCAGACGGCGTACGACCCGACGATCAGGCAGAGGAAGACGAAGGCCAGCGGGCTGAAGCCGACCGTGAGGGCCGCGACGAGCGCCGCGAGCCAGAAGCGGCGCAGCTGGAGCAGCTTGAGTGTCGCCAGCATCGCGGCGAAGCCGAGCGTGTACGCATAGAGCCCCGTGAACAGCGGCGCCGCGGCGAGCACACCGAAGATGCGAGACGGCCAGAGCGCGTCCCGTCCCCACTGCCGCAGCGCGATCGAGGAGAAGAGGACGGTCGAAGCGACCGCTGCGGCGAAGACGAGCGGCAGGTTGCCGACGAGCGCGGCCGGGAGGTAGTAGAGCAGGCTGTACGAGGCGAGCGGGTACGTCCCCGCGTACCAGAAGTTGTCCCAGATGAGCGCGCCGTCGCGGACGAGGAAGGTGCGGTACAGGTGGACGGGCGCATCCCCCGGCGCCGGCCCGACGGCGAGGACGAGGGTCGCGAAGACGGCCGTCAGCGCAGCGGCGAGCAGCAGCTCGCGGCGAGGCGAGATACGGCGGAGATCGGAGAGGCTTGCGGCGGCAGAGCTCATTCTCGGCGACCGAATGTTCGCACGAACGCTGGTCGTCGGCGCCGCGGGCTGCCCGAGTAGAATCCTGGGTGCCCGGCATCCGTTTCGGAGCTGGAGCACATCGTGATCGAGAGAGTCCACGTCATCGGTTCGGGCCGGGTCGGTTCTGCCCTCGGCGCCCGCCTGCTCGAGCGCGGCGTCGCGGTCGGCGAGAGCGATCCCGACGTCGTGCTCCTCTGCGTGCCGGACACGGCCATTTCGGACGTGTCCCGGCGGCTGGCACCCGGTCGCGCCTGGGTGGGACACGTCTCGGGTGCCACGCCGCTGGCCGCACTCGACCCGCACGAGCGCCGGTTCTCGCTCCACCCGCTGCAGACGTTCGACCGGAGCGGCGATCCAGGTCAGCTCGACGGCGTCTGGGCGGCGATCAGCGGCGAGACGGACGAGGCGCTGGCGGTAGGGCGAGAGCTCGCCGAGACGCTCGGGCTGCAGCCCTTCGAGCTTCGTGACGGAGAGCGGACGCTCTACCATGCTGGCGCCGTCTTCGCCTCGAACTACGTCGTGACGCTGCAGCGGGCGGCGGTGCGGCTCGGCGTTCCGCCGGCGGGGCTCGTGCCGCTGATGCGCGGGACGATCGAGCACGGCTTCGAGCTGACCGGGCCGATCGCGCGCGGCGACTGGGCGACGGTCGAGACGCACAAGCAGGCGATCCGCGCAAGCCATCCCGAGCTCGAGCAGCTGTACGCGACGCTCGCGGAAGCGACGGCGGCAATCGCATGAAGGTCGTCCGCACGATCGCCGAGACTGGAGACCGCGCCGGGGACGGGGCTCGTTCCCACGCTGGGAGCCCTCCACGACGGCCATGTCGCGCTCCTGCGGGCGGCCCGGGAGGAGAACCGCAGGGTCGTGATGTCGCTGTTCGTCAATCCGGCGCAGTTCGACGAGCAGACCGACTTCGACGCCTATCCGCGCCCCGAGCAGCACGACTTCGAGCTCGCCGAGGCCGAGGGAGTCGACCTCGTGTTCGCGCCGGCCGCCGCCGAGCTCTACCCGCCCGGCTTCACGACCTGGGTCGACCCGGGCGAGACGGGAGTCGAGGGCGCGGCCCGGCCCGGTCACTTCCGCGGCGTGGCCACGGTCTGCCTGAAGCTGTTCACCCTCGTCCGCCCGGAGCGCGCGTACTTCGGCCAGAAGGACGCGCAGCAGATCGCCGTCATCCGCCGTCTCGTCCTCGACCTGAACGTGCCGGTGGAGATCCGCGTCGTGCCGACGGTGCGCGACCCCGACGGCCTCGCCCTCTCCTCGCGCAACGAGCGCCTCTCGGCGGCGGAGCGCGAACAGGCTCTCGGCCTGCCGCGCGCGCTCGCGGCCGCCGCGGGCGAGGCGGATCCCGTGGCCGCGGCGCGTAGTTCGCTGAACGGGCTCGAGCCTGAGTACGTCGAGGTGCTCGACCTCGGCGACGCCAAAGTCCTCGCCGCTGCGATCCGCGTCGGCGGCACCCGCCTGATCGACAACGTCCTCCTGGAAGGAGAGCTCACATGAGCGAAGAGTCGAAGCCCGCGCGGTACGCGTCCTGGACGGCCGGCAAGCTGCCGCTGCCCGAGCTCGCCGAGCTGAAGCGGCGCGGCGACAAGATCGTCATGGTCACCGCCTACGACGCGCCGGGCGGACGTCTCGCCGACGCGGCCGGCGTCGACCTGATCCTGGTCGGCGACTCCTCGGGCATGGTCGTCCACGGCCGCGAGTCGACGGTGCCGGTCACCCTCGACGAGATCGTGTTCATGACGCAGTGGGTGACGCGCGGCGCGAAGCGGCCGCTCGTGATCGCCGACATGCCGTTCGGCTCGTACGAGGAGTCCGACGAGCAGGCGGTGCGAAACGCGGTGCGGCTGGTGAAGGAGGGCGGCGCGGACGCGGTCAAGCTCGAGCGCGGCGGCACCTCGGTCGCACGTGCCCGCGCGATCGTGGGCGCGGGGATCGCGGTGATGGGCCACGTCGGCCTCACGCCGCAGACGGCGACCGTCCTCGGCGGCTTCAAGGCGCAGGGCAGGACGGCCGAGCAGGCCCAACAGGTGATCGACGATGCGCTCGCGCTCGAGGCGGCCGGTTGCTTCGCGATCGTGCTCGAAGCCGTGCCGCCGGCGGTGGGACGGGCCGCGACGCAGGCGCTCACGGTGCCCACGATCGGCATCGGCGCGGGCGCGGAGACGGACGGGCAGGTGCTCGTGTGGCACGACATGCTCGGCTTCTACGAGGGTCGGTCGCCGCGCTTCGCGAAGCGCTACGCGGAGCTCGGGGAAGCGGTCATCGAGGCGCTGGAGCGCTACGCCGAGGAGGTGCGGAACGGCTCCTTCCCCGAGGAGCGGCACACGTACGCGATGCCCGAGAAGGAGCAGGCCGCGTTCGAGGCCGACTCACTCGAACCCGTAGCTCCCGACGCCGACATGAGTTGCGAGGACGATCAGCGCGGGTAGCGCAGCCGCAAGTCCAACCGTCGCGAGGCTCCGCCCCCAGCTCCAGCCGTGCACGCTGCGGACGCCGACGACGAGCAGGATCGCACTCCAGGCGAATGCGAAGTAGACGAGCCCGCCGAAGGTCCGGTCGCCCGGCCCCCAGTCCGTGCCGCCCGTGCGGAACAGGTTCTGCCCGTAGATCGCGATCCGGAGCGGCCAGAGCGTGACGAGCGCGAGCGCGAGCGGCGTGGCCGACAGCGCGAGCACGCTCCGCGCCCGCCGGTAACTGCCGAGCCCGCCGAGTCGCCGGGCGGCGCCGAAGAGAAGGCCGCCGCCGAGCCAGTAGACCGCGACCGCGTAGAGGACGCCGCCGAGGAAGGCCCAGACCGGAATCAGCGAGACCGAAAACGAGGCGTCGTTCAGGAGGTGGCGCGCGACGGGCGAGGCGAGCACCCCGGCGATCCCGGCGAGCCCGACGATCGCCATCAGCGGCTCCTGCCGCGCCTCGACCGCCTCCACCGACTCGTCCCGGAGCGAGACGAAGACGGCGCGTGGCGCGACGAGCACGGCCGGCGCGCGCAGCCACCAGCTCCGCTCGAGCGCCGGGTTGCGCGCCGGGTCGGCGGTTGCCGCCATCCCCCGGAGCGTAGCCTCAGAAGCCCGAGCCGCTGCCGCTGAGCGTCCCGACGGCGAGCAGAACGAGCACCAGGTCGAGCACCATCAATCCGCCCGACGCCCAGGCCCAGGTGCGCAGCTGGGAGCGACGCTGTGGGCTCCGCTCGTTGCCCAGCAGCAGCAGTGCCGCAATCAGCGCGATCAGCGGGAAGAACAGCGTGGCGAGGACTGCTCCCGCGACTGCCGCGCCGTCGTACGGCCCGGCCTCGTCGAGCGGAGGGGTGGTCCCTGCCTCCATCCGCGGAGTGTTACTCCGCGGCGCGAGCGCGGCAAGTGTCCGTTTCGGACCTGTCTAGGCGGCGACGGTGGCGCGTTCCGGCAGCACGCTCTGCAGGAAGCGGCCGGTGGAGCTCTCCTCTACCTGGGCGACGTCCTCGGGCGTGCCGACCGCGATCAGCTCGCCGCCCGCCTCGCCGCCCTCCGGCCCGAGGTCGATCACCCAGTCGGCCTGCTTGATCACGTCGAGGTTGTGCTCGATCACGATCATCGTGTTGCCGCCGTCGACGAGGCGCTGCAGCGTCTCGAGCAGCTTCTCGATGTCGGCGAAGTGGAGGCCCGTCGTCGGCTCGTCGAGGATGTAGAGCGTCTTGCCGGTCGCGACCTTCGACAGCTCGGACGCGAGCTTCACGCGCTGCGCCTCGCCGCCGGAGAGCGTCGTCGCGGGCTGACCGAGCTTGATGTAGTCGAGCCCGACGTCGTGGAGCGTCTGCAGCCGGCGCCGGATCTTGGGGATCTTGGCGAAGAACCTCAGCGCCTCCTCCACCGACATCTCGAGCACGTCCGCGATCGAGCGCCCCTTGAACCGCACCTCGAGCGTCTCGCGGTTGTAGCGCGCGCCCTTGCACGTCTCGCACGGCACGTAGACGTCGGGCAGGAAGTGCATCTCGATCTTGATCTGGCCGTCGCCCTTGCAGGTCTCGCAGCGCCCGCCGCGCACGTTGAACGAGAAGCGGCCCGGCTTGTAGCCGCGCACCTTCGCCTCGGGCGTCAGCGAGTACAGCTCGCGGATGTGGGTGAAGAGGTCGGTGTACGTCGCCGGGTTCGAGCGCGGCGTGCGGCCGATCGGCTTCTGGTCGATCTCGATCACCTTGTCGAAGACCTCGATCCCGTCCACGCCCGCGTGCGCGCCGGGCTTGACCCGCGCGCGGTTGAGCCGGTTCGCGAGCGCCTTGAAGACGATCTCGTTCACGAGCGTCGACTTGCCCGAGCCCGAGACACCCGTCACGCAGATGAACTTGCCGACCGGGAACTCGACGTCGAGGTCCTTGAGGTTGTGCTGCGCGGCGCCGCGGACGACGAACGTGCCGCGATCCTCCTCGCGCCGCTCGGGCACGGCGATCTCCCGTGCGCCCGAGAGGAACTGACCCGTGACCGACTTCTTGTTCCGCTCGACCTTCGCCGCCGGCCCCTCGGCGACGACCTCGCCGCCGTGCAGGCCCGCGCCCAGACCCATGTCCACGAGCCAGTCGGAGCGGCGCATCATCTCCTCGTCGTGCTCGACCACGAGCACGGTGTTGCCGATGTCGCGCAGGCGTTCGAGCGTGTCGATCAGGCGCGCGTTGTCGCGCTGGTGCAGCCCGATCGACGGCTCGTCGAGGATGTAGAGCACGCCGACGAGCTGCGAGCCGATCTGGGTCGCCAGCCGCAGCCGCTGGGCCTCGCCGCCCGACAGCGTCGCCGCCGCACGGTCGAGCGTGAGATAGCCGACTCCGACGTCGTCGAGGAACGTGAGCCGCTCGCGAATCTCCTTCACGATCCGGTGGCCGATCAGCTCCTCGGTCGGCGTCAGCCCCAGCTCGTCGAGGAACCCGAGCGCCCCGGAGACGGACATCTGGGTGAACTCGAAGATCGAGCGCTCGCCGACGGTGACCGCAAGCACCTCCGGCTTCAGACGCGCACCGTTGCAGACCGGGCAGGGGCGCAGCGACATGTATTCCTCGATCCGCTCGCGGGCGGTGGACGAGTCGGTCTCGCGGTAGCGGCGCTGAAGGCTCGCGACGATGCCGTCGAAGGCGAGCATGTACTGGCGCCGGCGCCCCATCCGGTTGCGGTACTGGACGTAGAGCTTCTCGCCGTCGGTTCCGTTGAGGAAGCGGTCCTGCTCCGCCTCGGTCAGCTCGGACCACGGCTTCGAGGTGTCGATCTCGTAGCGGTCGGCGATGGCCTGGATCACGGCCTCGTAGAAGCCGGAAGAGCCGCCGACCGACCAGGGCACGAGCGCGCCGTCGTCGATCGAGAGCGACGGATCGGGCACGAGCAGGTCGGGGTCGATCTCCTGCTGCGAGCCGAGGCCCGTGCAGCGCGGGCAGGCGCCGTGCGGCGCGTTGAAGGAGAAGATCCGCGGCTGCAGCTCCGGCAGCGAGACGCCGTGGTCGGGGCAGGCGAAGTTCTCGGAGAAGAGGAGCTGCTCGCCCGTGTCGACGAGGTCGACCGCCACGAGACCCTCGGCGAGCCCGGCGGCCGTCTCGATCGACTGCGTGAGCCGCAGCCGCAGGTCGGCGCGCATCACGAGCCGGTCGACGACGACCTCGATCGTGTGCTTGAACTTCTTGTCGAGCTCGGGCACGCCCTCCTCGAGGACGTGCTGCTCGCCGTCGACCTTGACGCGCGTGAAGCCCTCGCGCGTCAGATCCCCGAAGACGTCCTTGTACTCGCCCTTGCGGTCGCGCACGACCGGTGCGTTGACCGTGAACCGCGTCCCCTCCTCGAGCTTCAGCACCTGGTCGACGATCGCGTCGAGGCTCTGCCCCGCGATCGGCTTGCCGCAGATCGGGCAATGCGGCCGCCCGACCCGCGCGTAGAGCAGGCGCAGGTAGTCGTAGATCTCGGTCACGGTGCCGACCGTCGAGCGCGGGTTGCGCGAGGTCGTCTTCTGGTCGATCGAGATCGCCGGGCTGAGGCCGTCGATGTGGTCGACGTCGGGCTTCTCCATCATCTGCAGGAACTGCCGTGCGTACGCGGAGAGCGACTCGACGTAGCGGCGCTGACCCTCGGCGTAGATCGTGTCGAAGGCCAGGGACGACTTGCCGGAGCCGGACAGCCCGGTGATGCAGATGAGGCGGTTCCGCGGCAGACGGACGGTGATGTCCTTCAGGTTGTGCTCGCGGGCGCCGTGGACGACGAGCTCTTCGGCAGCCATGTGGCGACCATTCTACCGGGCCGAACAGACGTTCGTCTCCCTCTAGCGCCGCTGCTGGAGCAGGCGCATGAGCCGCCGCGGGACGCAGTCGATCTCAAGCTCGCCGGCCACCACGGTGCCGTAGCCGAGGATCCGGCCGAGCAGCGGCCGCTCGATCTCGAACACCGTCCCGCTGAGTGAGACCGAGGCGCTGCGCCGGCTCAGGAATCCGCGTTCCACGACGAACGCGTTCCCGGTGACGGCGAGGTGCGTGCGGTCCCAGCGCGCCACCCCGACGACGGCGACCAGCGCGGCGAGTGCCAGCAGGACGGCTCCGGCGGCCGCGAAGGGCGTCCACGGGGCGAAGAAGCACGCGGCGCCCGCCAGCGCGAGCAGCAGCGCGCGGAGGAACGTGCGCACGAGCGCGATCCCGTGCCTGTGTGCCTCGAGGACGGGCGTATCCACGGCCGCTTCGTTCTAGTTGCAACAGAGAATCCCTGTGGAGACTGGCGGAACAGCACGCCGAGCAGCGACGGCAACCCTCGTCGCTCTCGCGATCATCGTCCTCGCGCTCGCAGTTTGGAAACTCAAGCTGCTCATCGCGCTGCTCTTTCTCGGCTTCGTGATCGCGTCGGCGATGCGGCCGAGCGTCGAGTGGCTCTACCGCCGGGCCCACATCCCGCGCAGCGTCGGCGTCGTCCTGCACTACCTCGCGTTCCTCGCCGCCGTCGGGCTCTTCCTGTACCTCGTGGTGCCGGTGGCGATCACGCAGATCGACCACGCGATCGGTCAGGTTCCGACCTCGCGCTCGCAGCTCCATCACGCAGCCGTCCACTCGCACGGGATCCGGCACGAAATCCTGAGCACGCTCGACAAGCGGCTGCGGCAGCTGCCCTCGGGCACGACCCTCCTCCACCCCGCGATCACCGTGACGAAGACGGTGTTCGAGGTCGTGGTGGGGATCCTGTTCATGTTCGCGGTCGGCGCCTACTGGATCTTCGAGCGCGACGGCACGATCGGGCTCGTGCAGTCGATGGTGCCGCGCCAACACCGGCGCGTGACGCGCGACACGTGGGTGCTGATCGACATGAAGCTCGGCGCGTTCGTGCGCGGGCAGTTCCTGCTCGTCACGATCGTCGCGACGCTGCTCTCGTTCGCCTTCTGGCTCGACGGCGAGCCGTACTGGCTGCTGATCGGCACCTTCGCCGGCCTCGTCGAGCTCGTGCCGATCATCGGCCCGGTCGCCGCGGGCGCCATCGCCGTCGGAGCCGGGCTGACGGTCGGCTGGGCGGTCGCGATCGGCGCAGGCATCGCGGTGCTCGTCCTGCGCCAGCTCCAGGACTATGTGATCGGGCCGCGCGTCATGGGGCACGCGGTCGGGCTGTCACCGCTCGTCGTGCTGATCTCCGTCATCACGATCGGCTACCTGCTCGGCCCGCTGTACGTGCTGATCGCGATCCCGATCGCCTCGGTCGTGGCGACGCTCGTCGACGTCGTGCTCCGGGGCCGCGACCCCGCCGAGGAGGACGCGCCGACCGTGCTCTTCGCGGGCACGGGTGAAGGGAAGGGCTAGGCCCTGCGCCAGCGGCCGAAGACGAGGCCGCCCAGCGTGAAACCCAGCCCGAACGTGCCGAAGGCGAAGGCGCCGATCGCCGCCGCTTTCCGCGCCACCGAAAGGCGCTGCCAGCCGGTGAGGGCCTCCTTCTCCTCGTGGGTCAGCTCCTCGCCGCGCCGCTGCTTGCGCAGGGCGCCGCCGGCCCGGACCCCGAGGTAGAGGTCGTCGAAGATCTCGGCACTGTCTTCGGCCATACCAGGAATCTATAGCCTCGTTCGGTTGTGAACGCGCGGCTCCTCCATGTATCCGATCTACACACGGGTACATACGAGGAACAGGAAGTAGAGCACGCGCTGGCGCGGCTTGTGGCGCAGCTGGAGCCCCAGCTCGTCGTGGCTTCCGGCGATCTCGCGCACCGCGGGCGCCGACAGGAGCTCGAGCGCGCTGCGGCGCTGCTGCGCTCGCTCGGACCGCCGGTGCTCGCCGTGCCCGGCAATCACGACCTTCCGTACACGCCGTCGCGCTTCGTGCACCCGTGGGCGGAGTTCGAGCGAGTCTGGGAGACGACCGAGCCCACGGCCTCAGCACCGGGGCTGCACGTCGTCGGGCTCAACTCCGCGCGGCCGTTCCGCCAGCAGGGCGGCGCGCTGAGCCGGACGCAGCTGGAGCGCGCAGCCGAACGGCTCGCCGCGGCCGACGAGGGAGCCCTCCGCGTCGCCGTCCTCCACCACCACCTGATCGGCGCGCCGTGGCGGGCGGCGCGCAAGCGCCCCGTCGCGCACCGCAGCCGCGTGCTGCGCGCGCTCGTGGACGCGGGCGCAGATCTCATCCTCGGCGGCCACATCCACCAGGCGGCGGTCGGCGAGCGGCACGAGTTCGAGGTCGTCGCAGACGACGCGCGCAGGGCGGTCGTCGCGATCGCGCCGGGGCTGGGCCGGCCGCGGCCGCGGAGGTTGGGCGAGGCCCGCGGGCTTCACCTCCACGAGGTGGACGCCGACTCGATCGTGGCGCGCACCTTCTTCTGGTCGGGCGGCGACTGGAGGCTCAGGGCCGAACGGCGCTTCCTGCGTTAGGAGCGCAGGCTCTCGAGCAGACGCATCCGCGCGGCGGTGTACTCCTCGTCCTCGAGGACGCCCGTGTCGTGGAGCTCCTCGAGCAGGCCGAGAAAGTACGCGGGGTTGTCGGTCGGACCGTCGTCCGAGCGGACGTGGCCCGTGGCAGGCTGAGGCTGCATCGGCGGCCTCGACTGGAGGACACGGAGCGACTGGGTTCCGATCTCATCCGGGTCGATGCCCGCCCGCTTCAACCGCTCGCGATACTGCTCCACGCCGAATCCCCGCTCGGGAAAGCGGAGAGCGCCTTTGCCCCAGACCGGCCGCTTCTGGACGAGGAGCCGATACAGCACGACGAGCCCGAGCGCGACTCCGAAGCTCGCAAGGCCGACCCAGGCCCGTGCCCCGAAGACGCCGTAGACGATCCCGAAGCCGAAGGCACTCCCCACCAGGCCGATGGCAATCGTCAGCCAGAGCGGCATCGGGTCGGGACCGGGCAGCGCGAAGCGCGCAAGAGCGCCGGTGACGAACGCGTACAGCAGCGAGACGAGCACGGCTCCGAACATCCGCGGAGCGTAGCGCGGCGGCATGAAGCCGCCGTAAGTGCGCTCTGTTACGCCGCGGTCTGCTCGAGCGCCTGCAGGTCGCGGCGGAGGTCCTTGACCTCGTCGCGGAGCTTGGCCGCGTATTCGAACCGCAGCTCCTCGGCGGCGAGGTACATCTCTTCCTCGAGCGTGATGACGAGCTTCTCGAGGTCCTCGCGCGACATCCCCTCGACCTTCGTCGCGCCACGCCGCCGCCGCGAGGAGGGAACGGTCGGCGACTCGAGCTGGAGCAGCCCGGCGATGTCGGAGATTCCCTTCGCGATCGTCTCCGGGACGATGCCGTGCTCCTCGTTGTACTCCAGCTGGACGGCGCGGCGGCGGTTCGTCTCGTCGAGCGCCTCCTTGATCGCCTCGGTCTGTTTGTCGGCGTACATCAGCACCTTGCCGTTGACGTTCCGCGCCGCGCGCCCGATCGTCTGGATCAGGCTCGTCCGCCCGCGCAGGAAGCCCTCCTTGTCGGCGTCGAGGATCGCGACGAGCGACACCTCCGGCAGGTCGAGCCCCTCGCGCAGGAGGTTGACGCCCACGAGGACGTCGAACTCGCCGAGCCGCAGGTCGCGGATGATCTGGATCCGTTCGAGCGTGTCGATCTCGGAGTGGAGATAGCGCGCCTTGACGCCCGACTCGAGCAGGTAGTCGGTCAGGTCCTCGGCCATCTTCTTCGTCAGCGTCGTCACGAGCACGCGTTCGCCCGCGGCCTCGCGCGCGCGGATCTCGCCGAGCAGGTCGTCGATCTGGTTCTTGGTCGCGCGCAGCTCGACGTCGGGATCGACGATCCCGGTCGGCCGGATCAACTGCTCGGCGACGACCGTGGAGTTGCGGAGCTCGAACGGCCCCGGCGTCGCCGAGACGAACACGAGCTGCGGCACCTTGCGCAGGAACTCGTCGAAGCGGAGCGGCCGGTTGTCGAGCGCGGAGGGCAGCCTGAAGCCGAAGTCGACGAGCGTCTGCTTGCGGGAGCGGTCGCCCTCGTGCATGCCGCCGAGCTGCGGCACGGTCTGATGGGACTCGTCCACGAAGACCACGAAGTCGTCGGCGAAGTAGTCGAGCAGCGTGAACGGATGTGTCCCGGCGGCGCGTCCCTCGAGGATCCGCGAGTAGTTCTCGATCCCGTTGCAGAAGCCGAGCTCCTTCAGCATCTCGAGGTCGTACTCGGTGCGCTGGCGGATCCGGTGCGCCTCCAGCAGCTTTCCCTCCTCCTCGAACACCGCGACCTGCGCCTCCATCTCGGCCCGGATCTCGTCGACGGCGCGCTCGACCGTCGGCTGCGACGTCACGTACTCGGTCGCGGGCCAGATCGAGAGGTTGTCGAGCTTCGCGAGCACCTCACCCGTCAGCGGATCGAAGTGCGTCACCCCTTCCACCTCGTCGCCGAAGAACGAGATGCGGTACGCGGTCTCCTGGTTCGCCGGCTGCACCTCGACGAGGTCGCCCTTGACCCGGAAGCGGCCGCGGCCGAGCATCGTGTCGTTGCGGACGTACTGCGAGTCGATGAGCTTGCGCAGCAACAGGTCGCGGTCGTGCTCGGCGCCGAGCTCGACGTAGACCATCCGCTCGCGCCACTCCTCCGGCGAGCCGAGCCCGTAGATGCAGGAGACGGACGCGACCACGACCACGTCGCGGCGGGTGAAGAGAGACGATGTCGCGGCGAGCCGCAGGCGCGCGATGTCGTCGTTGCGGGACGAGTCTTTCTCGATGTAGAGGTCGGCCTGCGGGACGTACGCCTCGGGCTGGTAGTAGTCGTAGTAGGAGACGAAGTACTCGACGGCGTTGTGCGGGAAGAACTCCCGGAACTCGTTGCAGAGCTGCGCCGCGAGCGTCTTGTTGTGGGCGATCACGAGCGCCGGCCGGCCGGTCTTCTCGATCGTCCACGCCATGGTGGCCGTCTTGCCGGTGCCGGTCGCGCCGACGAGCGTGTGGAAGCGCTCGCCCGCGAGGATCCCGCCGGCGAGCTTCTCGATCGCCTGCGGCTGGTCGCCGGTCGGGCTGTAGTCGGAGGTCGTGCGCAGCTCGGCCATCCGGGACAGGGTATCTCCGGGCGACGGCCGCACCAGCGGACGCGAGCCACGAACGTCTTCAGGCGAAAGGACACTTGCCCAGGCGAGCGTGCTGTCGCGGGGCGAGGAGCAGAGGCTTCAGATCTGGGCCGCCTGCGACGATAGGCATGAGATGGCGAAGGCGACTTCGGCACTGGCCCTGCTCGCGGCTGTCCTCGTCGTCGCGGGCTGCGCCTCGGGGAGTAAGGCCTCAGGAAGCAAGGCGTCAGGGAGTAAGGCGGTCTCGGGCTCGATCACAGTCGCCGGAACCACGACCATTTCGAACGTGAAAACCGGCACGAAGATCACCTGCAGGGACGGCGGCCCAACTCTGACCGCTCCCGAGTGGCCCGGGCAGGCCGCGGCCGTCTCCGGCCCGGTCTCCAAGACCATCGGGCTGACGCGCTCTCAAGCCGGTTCGGTCATTACCTACGGGAAATAGACGACGTGGCGTAGAACAGCCCCTCGATTGCTCTCAGGCGTCATTCCGGACACCGGCCCAGCCCGGGGTCCTCTCGTCAAACCAGCCTCAAGCCGTGCCGGATCGCGTGCGCTCCGGCGCTCGCCTCCGGTCGACCCGGTTGGCGAGCCAGACGAAGCCGGCTCCGGCCGCGACAGTCCCAGGCCAATGGCCAACGAGGTCCAAGGACTCGGCGACGACGAGAACGGCCCGGTACTCACACACCACCCGGATTGGCCCGGCTGCGCCGGGACGCAGGTCGGAGAGGAAGTCCACTTCCCCGCTGCCGCGACGAGACTCCCAAACCCGGCGAGAATGGAGAGCACCGAAGCCCCGACGAGGATCCAGAATCTCACGACGCGGCTCATTCTAGGTCCGAGTCGCCCCAGGCGAGTGTGCTCGTTCGCTCAGGCGTCGAGGCTCAGAACCGAGAGGAGTGCAGGCGGCTGAGGAAGAAGCCGTGGCCGCTGCGGTTCTCGCAGCGGAGGCCGACCGCGCGCGAGCGGCAGGTGAATCCACCGCGGCGCCAGCGTGTGCCGTAGCGAAGGATCCGAGCGTTGGGAAGGATGGCAGTGTCGCCGTGGCAGGTGAGAACCACGCGTCCGATCGCGAGCATCGAGTAGCTGTCACCCCAGGCGAGACGGCATCCGGGCGGCTTGTGCGGGCGTGGCAGGAGGCCGCTGCGAATGTCGCAGCGGAGGGTGTTCGGCGAACCGGACCCGCTGGCGTAGACGCAGCCGATGTTCCCGGACGGGGTGCGGAAGGACGTGAATACGGGCTTACCGGCCTGCGCCGACCCGGCCGCGCGCGCGCAGAGCATCGCGCAGACCGCGACCGCGACGACGAGAACGCGACGGCGTCCGGGCTGCATCGTCAGTCGCCGAACGAGATCACGCTGCGGATGCCGTCCTGCGCGTGCATGAGGTCGAAGCCGCGGTTGACCTCGTCGAGCGAGAGCGTGTGGGAGATGAGCGGATCGACGTCGATGTCGCCCGCGAGGAAGCGGTCGACGAACTGCGGAACCTGGTCGCGGCCCTTCACCCCGCCGAACGAGGAGCCCGCGACGCGGCGGCCGGTGATCAGGAACCGTGGCACGACGTCCAGCGTCTCCCCCTTGCCGGCGACGCCGCAGACGGTCGCGAGGCCCCAGCCCATGCGCGCCGACTCGACGGCCTGGCGCATCACGTCGACGCGGCCCGTCGCCTCGAACGTGTAGTCGGCGCCGAAGCCGCCGGTCGACTCGACGATCTGCTCGACGACGTCCGGCCCGCCGGTGAGCGTCTCGGTCGCGCCCTGGCCGCGCGCGAGCTCGAGCCGCTGCTCGGCCGGATCGACACACACGATCCGCTCCGCACCGGCGAGCCTGCAGCCCGCGACGGCTCCGAGGCCGACGAGGCCCGCGCCGAAGACGACGCACGTCGAGCCGGGCTGGACCTTCGCGGTGTTCAAAGCTGCGCCGAGCCCGGTCGAGAGACCGCAGGCGAAGACGCACGCGCGATCGAGCGGCGCCTCGGGCGCGATCTTCGCGAGCGCGATCTCGGGCATCACCGTGTACTCCGCGAACGTGGACGTGCCCATGAAGTGCCGGATCGGCTCGCCGTCGCGCGAGAGGCGCGTCGTCCCGTCGGGCAGGAAGCCCTGATTCTGCTGCTCGCGGATCGCCAGGCAGAGGTTCGTGCGCGGATCGAGGCAGTGCGCGCACTCGCGGCACTGCGGGGAGAAGAGCGTCACGACATGATCTCCGGGCGCAACCGAGGCAACGTCCTCGCCGACCCGTTCGACGACGCCCGCGCCCTCGTGACCGAGGACGGCCGGCGAGTAGCCGGAGGGGTCGGCGCCGGAAGCCGTGAAGAGGTCGGTATGGCAGACGCCGCACGCGACGAGGCGTACGAGAACCTCGCCCGCCCGGGGCTCCGCGAGGTCGATCTCCTGCACCTCGAGCGGCCGGCCGAACTCCTCCAGCACTGCGGCCCGGATCTTCATCTCGCCGGTCTACCAGTTTCTCGAACCGCGCGGCCGTGCAGAACCTCGTCATGGAGCCCGGGCAGTCGCCTCCCCACGGCGAGTACGCCGCGATCATGGCCGCGTTCTGCGGAGGCCTCGCCGGTGCGGGTGTGCTCGCGCATGCGCTCGGCCGCGACCCCGAGGAGCACACGACGCTCGATCTCGTGACGCTCGCGCTCGCGACCTACAAGGTGGCGCGCACGCTGGCGCGCGACGAGGTGACGAGCTTCCTCCGCGAGCCGTTCGTGGAGGGCCACGCGCACGAGGGCGGCGAGGAGCCGCTCGGGGACGGCGGGATGCGGCAGGCGATCGGAGAACTCGTAACGTGCAGCCGCTGCGTCGGCACCTGGGTCGCGGCCGGCCTCGGCGCGACGCAGATCGTCGCGCCGCGCTTCGGGAGACTGCTCTCGTGGACGCTCGGCGCGGCCGGGCTGAACGACTTCCTGCAGGCCGGCTTCGCCGCGCTCTCGAACAAGAGCAACGAGCTCGAGCAGCGGGTGAGCTAGGTCTCAGCCCGGCTTGCGGGCGACCCAGATCTCGTCCGCCGGCCACTGTCGCGCCCACTCGGGTGTCGTGTACGCGTAGTACGCGTGCCGCTGCGCGTCCTCCGGCGCGTAGACCTCGACGAGGTTCTCGACCTCGAAGCCGGAGCTCCGCAGAGCGGCGAAGAGATCGCCGTGAGACAGGACGAACTCGTCCGACCTGCCGGGAGCCTCGAAGCGGTTCATGCCGCGCATCGGCTCGTGCAGCGTCTCGGTCAGCCGCCCGTCCTCACCGCCGCACAGGTACAGCAGCGGCGTCGGCCGCATGAAGACGAGCCGCCCACCCGGCCTCAGCAGCCGGTGGGCCTCCGGCAGCCAGTGCCGCGGCTCGGCGAAAAGCGACGCGCCGTATTCGGAGACGACGAGATCGAACGACGCGTCGGGCAGCGGCACGTCTTCGCCGAACGCCTCGACGAGCGGAAACTCGAGCCCGAACTGCTCCTGCATCCGGCGGGCGGTCGCAAGCTGGGCGGGGGTCGGGTCGACGGCGACGACCCGCGCGCCGGCTCGAGCGAGCCACGCGGAGAAGTACGCCGTGCCGCAGCCCAGCTCGACGACGTCGAGCCCGGACACGTCGCCGAGCACGCCGAGCTCGGCCTCGGGCACCCTCCACAGGCCCCACGACACTCCTCCCGCCGACCACCGCTCGGCCGCTTCGGCGTCGTCGAACTCGGAGTTGGCGCGCGTCCAGTGCTCGACGTTCGAAGTCATCCCGGCCGACTCTAGTAACCGAGCTGCGACGCGTACGCACGGCGGTAGATCTTCTGCAGCCGCTCGACCTTGGCGACGTAGTCCTTCGTCTCCTCGAACTGGATCCCCTCGTGCGCCTGCTGCCAGCGGTCGACGTTCTCCTGGCCCGCGTTGTAGGCGGCGAGCGCGAGCCGCTCGTTGCCGTACCTGGCGAGCAGATGCCCGAGATACCAGGCGCCGTAGCGGATGTTGATGTCCGGGTTCGTGAGGTCCGAGAGGCGGAAGCGGCTGCCACCGGTGTACTGGGCGATGCCCTTCGCCGTGGCCGGTGTCAGCTGCATGAGCCCGACGGCGCCGGCATCGGAGCGCGCATCGGGGTTGAACTTGCTCTCCGCCTCGATCACCGCAGCGAGCAGCGCGGGGTCGAGGTCGTCCTGATGGGCGTAGACGCGGACGTTCGTCGAGTAGTGCAGCGGATACCAGAGCCGCGCGTACCAGGACGGCTCGGTGTGCTGCAGGTAGGCGAACGCGCCGAGCCCCGCGCAGAGGACGACGAGCGCGACGATCCAGCGTTTCAGGCCTGTCGTAGCTCCTCCAGCACTCCGGCGACGAAGGCGTCGAGTTGCTCGAGCGAGCCGTCGTTGACGTACGTGAAGTCCGCCCGCCGCAGCTTTTCCTCTTCGGGCACGAGCCGATCCTCCCGGTCCGCGACCGGCCCGCGTCGCGCCTGGCGCACCTCGGGCGGCGCGGTCACGACGACGACGCGGTCGAAGCGCGCTTCGCCGCCGGTTTCGTAGAGGAGCGGGATCTCGGCAACGGCGACGTCGGCCGTCTGCGCCGCGAGCCACGCGTCGGTGGCGGCCCGCACCAGCGGGTGCAACTCCGACTCGAGCCAGGCCAGCTCGGCGCGGTCCGAGAAGACGATCCGGCCGATCTCCTGCCGGTCGACCTCGCCGTCCCGGAACACGCGCTCGCCCCAGCGCGCCAGCAGGGCCTCCTGCAGCCCTTCGTCCTCGCGATAGAGAAGGTGGACGACTTCGTCGCTCGAGATCACCGCAGCGCCGTGACGCGCGAATGCCTGCAGGGCCTCGCTCTTCCCCGCTGCGATGCCTCCCGTGAGCGCGACCGCGAGCGGTCGCTTCACTACGCGGTCGGCTCGGCCTCGTCGGAGGCGTCGGCTTCCGGCGCCTCGGCCTCGGCGACCGGCTCTTCCTCGGCCGCGGGCTCCTCCTCGGCGGCCGGCTCCTCCTCGACGGCCGCGGGCTCTTCCTCCACGACCTCGACGACCTCGACCTCGGCGGTCGGCTCGGCTTCCTCGGCGGGAGCCTCGAGCGTCTCGGCGGCCGGAACCTCGTCGGCGAACACCTCGTCGGAGAGCCCGAGCGCGGGCGGCTCGCCCTCCTCGCCGGGCATCGGCTGGACGGGCATTCCCTCCTCGACGCGCTTGAGCGAGAGCGAGAGACGGCGGCGGTCGGCGTCGACCTCGAGGATCCGGACGTTGACCTTGTCGCCCTGCGAGACGACCTCGCGCGGGTTCTCGACGTGGTGCTGCGCGAGCTCGGAGATGTGGACGAGCCCCTCGACGCCCGGCAGGATCTCGACGAAGGCGCCGAACGTGACGACCTTCGTCACCGTGCCCTGCACGACGTCGCCCTCCTGGTAGCTCTCGAGCACCTGCTGCCACGGATCGGTCTGCGTCTGCTTGAGGCCGAGCGAGATGCGCTGGCGCTCGCGGTCGATGTCGAGCACCTGAACCTTGACGGTCTGGCCGATCTCGAGCACCTCCGACGGATGGTTGACGTGGCTCCACGAGAGCTCGGAGATGTGGATGAGGCCGTCCATCCCGTCGAGGTCGACGAACGCGCCGAAGTCGACGATGTTGGAGATCGTGCCCTCGACGACGTCGCCGGGATTGAGGCGGTCGAGGATTCGCTGCCGCTGCTCCTTGCGCTCCTCCTCGAGCACGGCGCGGCGCGAAAGCACGACGTTGTTGCGCGAGCGGTTGAGCTCGATCACCTTGCACTCGAGCTCCTGGCCGAGGAACTCGTCGAGGTCCTGCACCCGCCGGATGTCGACGAGCGACGCAGGCAGGAAGCCGCGTACGCCGAGGTCGAGGATCAGGCCGCCCTTGACGACCTCGATCACGCGGCCGGTGACGGGCTCGCCCTTCTCGTGGGCGCCCTCGATCGCCTTCCACGCGATCTCGAAGCGCGCGCGCTTCTTCGAGAGGATCAGCCGGCCTTCGGCGTCCTCCTTCGTCAACACGAGTGCTGCGATGTCGTCGCCGAGCGTGACCTCGTCCGCAGGATTGATCGAGCGGCGAATCGAGAGCTCGGAGACCGGGATGACCCCCTCCGACTTGTAGCCGATGTCCACGAGCACCTCGTCCTTGTCCACGCGAACGACCGTGCCGTTCACGACCTGCCCCTCCTCGATGGTGGGGAAGGTGGACTCGTAGTCGGGGACGAGCTCTCCGCTCTCGGGATCGGTCGTCCAGACGCCTTCCTCGAGCCGCGGGTCGTTGATTGTCTCGTTCGCCATGCGGCGGGTCAATATACCGGCGGTCCGCCAAAGCTCGTCCGGCAGCCGGGGCTAGGCTGCGACGGATGGACGAGCGCTATCCGATCGGCGTCACGGACTCCTGCGAGGTGGCAGTGCTGCGGCACGACGGCCGTGCAGACACCTACGGGAGCTGGTCGGCGACGATCGGGCTGCGCAGCGGCGAGGCCACGATCCGCGTGCCGGGCCACTACGCGGGCGTTCTCGCGGAGCGGATCGGGGCGGCGACGGAGCGGTTCACGCCCGGCCGCCGGCTCGCGCGGGACGAGTATCTCGATGTGACCGCACTCACCACCGACGACGTCGAGACGCTGGCGCTCTCCTCCACGGCCCGCTCGCCGGTGCGTGTGACCGTCGAGGTTCCGCGGGACGAGGCCGACGAGCTTGCGTCGCTGCTCACCGAGGCGCAGCGGCTGATCGAGACGCTGCGACAGGGGCTCGGGCTGGTGCCCGACTCGCTCCCGGAGGCGTTGTGAGCGCGTTGCTGGACTACTGCACCGCGGGCGCGCGCGTTGCCGAACGGGCGCTCGTGCAGCGGCCGAGGCTCGGCCGGGAGGACCGGCTCGTGTTCGTCGTCGGCTGCCCGCGCTCGGGGACGACGTTCGTCGGGCGCGCGATCGGCGGCCTGCCCGGCTTCGTCGACTTCGGCGAGGTGACGCCGTGGAAGGCGGCGCTGCCGGAGCAGCCCTCGGCCGCCGAGCTGCGGACGATCCTCGAACGGATCAGGCGGATCGGGCTCGCCTGGGGCCTGCGCGGTGTCGAGCAGACACCCGAGACTGCGCACGTGCTCGGCGCTGCGCTCGAGGCCTACCCGCAGGCTCTCGCCGTGCACGTGCTGCGGGACGGCCGCGACGTCGTCTGCTCGCTGCTGGAGCGGGGCTGGCTCAATGCCGACACCGAAGGCAAGGACGACGCGCGCCTGCCCTACGGGTCGGAGCCGCGCTTCTGGGTCGAGCCCGAGCGGCGCGAGGAGTTCGCGCAGGTGAGCGACGCCCGCCGCTGCGCGTGGGCCTGGCGGCGGTACGTCGAGGCCGTGCGCGGCGCCGGCGCCGGCGAACGGCTGCTCGAGATCCGGTACGAGAGCCTCGCCGGCGTCGCCGACCGGCTCGCCGGGTTCCTCGACGCGAACGTGACGTCGACGCATCGCGCGATGGACAGCTTCCGAGATTCCTCGATCGGGCGCTGGCGCAGAGAGCTGACGCCGGAGCAGGTCGCGGACGTCGAGACCGAAGCCGGCCCGCTCCTCGCGGAGCTGGGCTACACGCCCTCCGGCGACGCGTCCTGAGCGCGGCCGCTCTCGAGCGCCGGCGCCTCCTCGGGCAGCGCTAGTCGAGTGGCTCTCGCGGCTCCGGCTCGCACAGGGCGGCGTTGAGCTCGGCCGAGGAGACGATCAGACGGCCGACGAGGACGAGTGAGAAGAGCAGAGCCGTGGCGATCCCGAGCGCTCCGTAGGTGTTGGCGCGGTTCTCCACGAGACGGGTCGTGACATAGACGTTGAACACGTTGATGAGCAACAGTCCCGCGCCGAAGAGGAGCGCGCCGGGCAGAAGCCGCGTCCAGCGGACATCGCGGTGAGGGAGATCCAGTGAGACCGCGAGCCACGCACCGCCCACCACCACGAGGTACAGGAGCAAGGCGAGGAGCCCGCTGAACTGACTGCTGCGACGCAGCCAGCCGACGATCTCGACCACGACGAACTGGAGCGCGAGCGTGGCGGCGAACACGGCCAACCCCCTCCTCGTCGTCTTGACCCCCTGGCCCGAGCCGAGCCAGACGATCGCGTGGACCCTCGCGATCGCGCGATACAACGTGATCGCCGCGTACGCGACGGCCGGGAGCATCACGAGGAACACCACGGCCCGGTGCCGACCCGAAGCGGTGGACGCCACCTCGGAGGCGATCAGCCCATGCAAGCCGGCCTCCGACGCAACCTCCGCCCGCGACTTGTCGACGGCTCCCGCGTAGAGACCGAGGCCGGAGACGAGCAGGAGCGAGGCCGGCAACAGGAAGACGAACAGCCGGTACGCGAGCGCGCCCGCGAGAAGCCCACCGCCGATCTGGGCGTCGTGGCGGATGAACCCGAACCCGAACTCGACCGACCTGTGCTCGGTCCGGGCGGCCTCGACCCGCTCCTGGGCCGCCCGCCCTCGTCGTTTCCATTCCGTGAGCCGCTCCCCCACGGGCTCAGAGCTTCCACGCGACGACGACGGGCACGAGTCCCATTGTCCCGGGCGGAAGGGCACTCCGCTGGGCCGGTGTTCCGGAATGATGCTCCTATGACTTGTCAAGTCGTAGGCGGCTCCTGGTTTTCGAGGAGTCGGTAGAGGTGGCGGGCGAGGTAGCGCTTCAGTAGCCGGGTGGCGTCGCGGCGGCTTTTGCCTTCGGCGATCCGTTTGGCGATGTAGTCGCGGGTGGTGGGGTCGTGGTGGCGGCGGTGGAGGACGATCGTGTGGAGGGCGCGGTTGAGTTGGCGGTCGCCGCCGCGGCTGAGGCGGTATCGGGTCGTTTGGCCGCTTGAGGCGGGGACTGGGGCGACGCCGGCGAGGCGGGCGAAGCAGGTTTCAGAGCGCAGCCGGCCTCGGTGCGACCAGGAGACGATCAGTTGGGCGGCGACGATCGGCCCGACTCCCGGTTCCTCGAGTAGTGCTGGGGTGAGTGCGCGTACGCGGGCGAGGATCTCCCGCTCGAGTTCGGCGGCTTCGAGTGTTGCGGCTTGGATGCGGCGGGCGAGGCTGCGCAGCACGAGCCGGGTCGCGAGCTCGTCGGCTGCACCGGCGCGGCGGAGCCTGCTGCAGCGGGCGAGCAGCTTGCCCTCGGGTAGCCGCCGCAGCTCCTGGCGGAGCCGCTCCGGCGCCGTGACGATCACCGCGCGGAGTTGCGTCAGTGCATCGCGACGGACGTCGACGGCGCTGCTGCGCGCGACCAGCAAGACTCGCAGCGCCTCCCGCCGCTCACCGCTGCGCGGCAGCGCGAGTGTCTCGCTGGCGAGCGCCGTCCGAGCCGTCCGCACCGCGTCGAGCGAGTCGTCTTTGCCGGCCAGCCGCCGCTCGCTGCGTGGCGTGCGGTTGATCTCGAGCACGGCTTCGCCCTGCATGCTCAGAGAGCGGGCCAGGCCAGCCCCGTAGCTGCCCGTACCCTCGACCGCCCACGCCCGCCTGCCTGCCGCCACCTGCTCGGCGAAGCGAAGCGCCTCCCGATAGCCGCGGCCGTCCGCGCCAATCGCCCTCCTCGCCACTACAGCACCCGCAGGCGCCGTCACCACCGCCAGCACGTGCTCGTCGCGGTGAGTGTCGACGCCGATCACGTAGTCCAGCTCGTCTGCAAGCATCCGACTCGATCCTCCGACCTCGGTTGGCAGGGTCCGGTGCCGGTCTGAGCAAGGGAAACCGCAGCGGCAGGACTGTGATGAGTCACGCCCCTCGGGCGGACAAGCTCCTGATCAAGCCAGCAGCGGACGCCAGACCGGCACCGGCCGCACACGCGCGGACACATCACTGGCAAGACACCCGCGAACGGGGTCATCCTCACGCTGAGTCACAAGCAAAGAGCACCGGCACCAACCTGCACAGCCCCAGACGGGACCAGCACACAGTCACAGTCCTTACGCCTGAGGCGCGACGGCGCTAGCTCTTCGCGTCCGCCCAGGAGTCGCCGGCGCCGACGTCGACCGCGAGCGGCGGGTCGAGCGGATACGCGGAGCACATCTCCTCGCGCACGAGCTCTTTGACCACCGAGGTCTCCGCGTCGGGCGTCTCGAGCAGGAGCTCGTCGTGCACCTGGAGGACGAGCCGCGCGCTCCTGCCCTCCTCGCGGAGGCGCCGCTCGATCGCGACCATCGCGACCTTGATGATGTCCGCGTTCGAGCCCTGCATCACGAAGTTGACTGCCACCCGCTCGCCGAAGCCGCGCGTGGCCCGGTTGCGCACCCGCAGCTCGGGCACGGGCCGCCGCCGGCCGAGCAGGCTCGTCACGTAGCCGTCGTGCTCGGCCCGCTCGATCGTGCGCTGGATGAAGTCCTGCACGAACGGGAAGCGCGCGAGGTAGGCGTCGATGTACTCCTGCGCCTGCTCGCGTGGGATCTCGAGGTTCTCGGAGAGGCCGAAGGCCGAGATCCCGTAGACGATCCCGAAGTTGATCATCTTCGCGATCGAGCGCTCGCCCGGTGTGAGCTTCGCGGGGTCGACGCCGAGCACCTCGGCCGCGGTCGCGGTGTGGATGTCCTCCCCGCGCTCGAACGCCTCGCGCAGCTTCGGCTCGCCGGAGACGTGCGCGAGGATGCGCAGCTCGATCTGCGAGTAGTCGGCGGAGATCAGCCGCGCGCCCTGCTCGGCGACGAAGGCGGAGCGGATCTCGCGGCCGAGCTCGGTGCGGATCGGGATCGACTGGAGGTTCGGGCTCGTCGTCGAGAGACGGCCGGTCGCGGCGACGGTCTGGTTGATCGTCGTGTGCAGGCGCCCGTCCGAGCCGATCATGTCCGGCAGCGGGACGAGGTACGTGTTGAGGAGCTTCGATAGCTCGCGCCATTCCTCGATCACGGCCACGATCTCGTGCTCGGCGCGGATGGAGCGCAGCACCTTCGTGTCGGTCGAGTAGCCGGTCTTGCCCTTGCGGCCGGGCGTCAGCTCGAGCTTCTCGAACAGGATGCGGCCGAGCTGCTGCGGGGAGCCGAGCACGAACTCCTCGCCGGCGAGCTCGTAAGCGCTCGCCTCGAGCTCCTCCACCCGGTCGGCCAGACGGGCCGTGATCTCGCCCATCCGGTACGTGTCGATGCGGACGCCGGCCTCCTGCATCCGGCCGAGCACGCCCGTGAGCGGCATCTCGACGTCGCGGTACAGCGGCTCCGCGCCGCGCTCGCGGACCCGGTCGAGCAGCGGCTCGCGGAGGCGGAGCGTGACCGCCGCGTGCCGGACGAGGCGCGCCGTCTCCTCCTCGGCCTCCGGCTCGGCGACGGCTTCGACCGCATACTCGGCCGCAAGATCGTCGAGCAGGTACTCACTCCGGGCCGGGTCGATCAGGTAGGCGAGGATCATCGTGTCGTCGGCCGCCTCGACCCGGAGTGCCTTGGCGTCGTGAGCGACGAATGTCCCCTCGAGCCGCTCCGGCCTCGGCGAGACGACGACCTCGTCGCCGAGCGCGAGCGCGATGCGTCCCTCGTCGGCTGCGATCCCGAGCGGCTCCGGACTTTGTAACAGACTGTTACTTGCCTCCTCGCGCCAGGGGATCGCCGTGCCGGCGGAGATCCGTTCGCGGGCCGGCACTGCCTCGTCGAGCTCGTCGACCCGCCCGAGCAGCGCCCGGAACTCGAACTGCCGGAACGTCTCGCGCAACTGCGCCCGGTCGGGCGGGGCAAGAACGAGTTCCGCCGGGTCGCTGTCGAGCTCGAGGTCGCGCCGCATCGTCGCGAGCACCTTGGCCGCGCGCGCCTGATCCGCGAACTCCGTCAGGTTCTTGCGACGCGCCGGTGACAGCTCCTCGACGTGCTCGAGGACGTCCTCGAGCGAGCCGTACTGCGCGACGAGCTGGCCCGCGGTCTTGTCCCCGATCCCCGGGACGCCGGGAATGTTGTCGGAGCTGTCGCCCTTGAGCCCGATGAAGTCGGGGATCTGGTCGGGGCGGATCCCGTAGCGGGCCTCGACGCGCTCGGGTGTGTAGACGTTGACGTCGCTCACCCCGCGCGGCGTCATCATCAGGCAGACGTTCTCGGAGACGAGCTGGAACGCGTCGCGGTCGGTCGAGACGACGCACGTCCGGATCCCCGCCTCGTCCGCCTGCGTCGCGAGAGTCGCGATCACGTCGTCGGCCTCCCAGCCCTCGAACTCGAGGTTCCGGTAGCCGAACGCCTCGACGATCGGCCGCAGGTGCGGGAACTGCTCGCGCAACAGGTCCGGCATCGGCCGGCGGCCTTCCTTGTAGACGACCTCGATCGCTTCGGCCTGCGCCGCACGCTCGACCGGACGGGTGTCCCACGCGACCGCGACCCCCTTCGGCCGGTAGTCGGAGAGGAGCTTGAAGAGCATGTTCGTGAAGCCGAGCAGCGCGTTGGTCGGGAAGCCCTCGCTCGTCGCCAGCTCCTCGGGCAGCGCGAAGAAGGCGCGGTACGCGAGGTTGTTTCCGTCGACGAGGAAGAGCTCCGCCTCGCGCGCAGGCGCGTCGCTCAGGTCCAGTTCTGCGCCGGTGAGGGTCTTCGGCGACATCTCTGCGAGTGTACGTCCGTGGCCGGGCCGGCAATCGTCCCCTTCTCCGAGGCGCACGTCGAGGCCGCCGCGGCCCTGCTCGCCGAGCGGCACGAGTGCCACCGGGCGTCGATTCCGCAGCTTCCGGCGGGCATCGATTACGCGGTGGAGCTCGAGGCGTTGCTCGCCGGCGGGGCGACAGGAGCCTTCGCCGACGACGCCTACGTGCTCGGCCGCCCGGGCCCCGAGCACTGGGGCGCGAACATCTGGCTCGACGCGGCCGGGCATGCAGCACGGGACCCGGAGTTGTTGCGGGATGTCTGGGCCGAAGCCGCCGCCGGCTGGTTCGAACAGGGCCTCAAGGAGCACCACGTCCTCGTGCCCGCGACCGACGAGCCCCTCGTCGACGCCTGGTTCCGGCTGGGCTTCGGCGGGCAGCACGCCTATGCGGTGGTCGACGTGCCCGAGCGGGCGTGGCCGCCCGGCGTGCGCGAGGCGACCGAAGCCGACATCGACGCGCTCGCCGTGCTGGGCACGCTGCTCTCGCGGCACCAGCGGCGGTCGCCGGCCTTCTCCCCGTTCCCGGAGCAGACCGCGGACGAGGTCCGGGTCGACGTCCTCGACGACTTCACGCACGACGACGTCGTCAACCTCGTCCACGAGCTCGACGGCCGGATCGTCGGGAACTTCGCCGTCTACCCCGGGCACATGGCAGACGCGCACACCGGGCTCGCGCGGCCCCCCGCGGCTGCGTTCATCCCCTTCGCCGTCACGGAACCGGACATGCGCGGGAACGGCGTCGGCGTCGCGCTCACGGACGCGTCGTTCGCCTGGGCGCGTGCGCACGGCTACGAGACGATGGTGGTGGACTGGCGCGTGACGAACCTGGCGGCGTCGCGATTCTGGCCGCGCCGGGGCTTCCGCGCGAGCTTCCTGCGGCTCTACCGGTCGCTTCCGTAGTGGCGCGCGTCCCGCTCCTCTCCGGCACGCGGATCGTCGTCGCGTCGGCGCCCGCCGACGCGACGCTGCTGCGTCCTCCGCCGCCGGGCCGCGCCACGGACGTCGAGGCCGCGACGAAGGAGGCGCTGCGGTTTCCGCTCGACGGAGAGCCACTCGAGGCGCTCGCCACAGGCGTGTCCCGCGCGACCATCGTGGTCGAACCGCCCGGGTTGCCGCTCGGCAGCGTGCTGGGCGATCCGCGACGCCTGGCGATCGCGGCGGTGTGCGAGACACTCGAGGAGCTCGGAGTGCGGACCGAGCACCAGACACTCCTCGTCGCCGGCGGTCTCGCTCGTCGCGCGAGCCGCGGGGAGATCACGGCGCTCGTGACGCCGGAGCTGCGACGCCGCTTCCACGGCCGGGTGGCGGTACACGACGCGGCCGACCCGGCCTTGATCGGGATCCCTCCCGGCGCGCCGAGGGTGCGGGTCGCGCGCGAGCTCGTCGAGACCGACCTCGTCGTGGTCGTGAGCGCGGCGGAGACGGTGTTGCACGGTGGGCCGGCGACGCTGCTCGCCGCCGCCGACGCCGAGACGCAGCGCCGCGCGACGGCGGCATCGCTGCTCGAGACGGCCGGCTCCGAGGGCTGGCGCCTCGCCGGCCTCGTCGAGCAGACACTGGCGGCGCGCATCCCGCTCCTCGGCGTCTCGCTCGTCCTCAACCACCCGCACTTCGCCGGCCTGCTGCACGGCTATCCCTACGACCCGGAGGCTGCGGAACGGATCGCGCGGTCGCCGCTGCGGCTCGCCTATTCGGCTGCCCCGACGGCGGTGCGTCGCCGCATCCTCCGGACACTGCGAGGCACCCGGACCGCGGCGGGAGTGCTCGCGGGGCCGCCCTCCGTCGCTCACGCCGAGGCTCTGCTCCGCGCGATCGAGCTGCGACGGGCGAGCCTCGACGAGCCGCTCGACGCGCTCGTGATCGGGATCCCGGGGACGACGCCCTTCCTGCCGCGGGAGCAGCCGAATCCCCTCCTCGCCGCCCATCTCGGGCTCGCCCATGCGTTGGGACTGTGGCGGGACGCCTTCCCCGTCGAGGACGGCGGCATCGTGATCCTCGTCCACCGCTTCCGCCGCGCCTTCGCCCGGCCGACGCAGCTGCCGTACCACGTCTTCTTCCGCTCGGCTCCGATCGCGCGCGATCCAGAGCTGCTGCGCGCCGCGGAGGAGGCCGTCAGCGCGGACGCGCGGGCCGTCGAGGAGTACCGCGCGGGCGGCACCGTGCACCCGTTGCTCCCGTTCCGCGACTGGGAGGCCTGCCGGCCTGCGCTGGAACGGCTCGGCGCGGTCTACGTCGCGGGCGCCCGCGACGCCGCCACGGTGCGGCAGCTCGGCTTCGTCCCGATCGGGGGGATCGGCGCGGCGCTCCAGATGGCCCGCGGCCACCGCGGCCCCGACGCCCGTATCGGCTTCCTGCTCGCGCCGCCGTACTTCCCGCTGCGCGTGGGCTCAGGTGAAGCGTAGGCCGAGGAACTCCGCGGCTGCCGCGACCTCCTCGTCGGCGGCGGCGAGCGCCTTCACCGATACGAGCCGCAGCGCGGAGGCTGCGCGGTCGAACAGCGTCACGTTCAGCCACTGCGACTCGAACGTCGACCACCAGCGCAGCCCGGCCGCCTCGGCGTGCTCGTCGTGCAGCGCGAGCGCCTGCGGCCGCGTGACTGTTCGTTCCCGGGTTGCGACCCTGGACGGACGAAGCCGCTCGCGGCGCAGCACCGCCGGGTCGTCGAGATCGACGAGCCGGGCGTCGTCCGGCAGCTCGAGCTCCGCGAGCGCGAGCGGCAGTCCGCGCCGGCGAAGCAGGGCCGCGGTGAGCCGCTGGCCGCGGAAGCGCGCGAGTTGCTCGACGACGCAGGAGAGCGGCTGCCCGGAGAGATAGAGGCAGCCGTACACCGACGGGTTGTCGTGGCGGCCCTCGCCCTGGTACGGCCGCGGAAACCAGAGTGCGCCGTCCTGCGCCGCGGCCGCGCCGCGCTCGTTCCAGGCCAGGCACCGGTGGAGGATCACGCGAACGAGTCGGAGCGCTCGGCCCGGATCGCCCGCATCAGCTCCTCGGTCCGTCCTTCCCGGATGAGGTCGATCGGCCGCCGGTCTCCCAGGACGGGGTTGAGGCCGAAGAGCCAGGCGAGCGCCGCCTCGCGGTCGTAGAGCCGCAGCAGGTTCGACCAGACGAGCTCGAGCAGGTCGACCTTCTCGGCGTTCAGCGGGTCGATGCCCGAGCCGCGCAGCCAGCGCGTCACCTGCGCGCGACTGACGCCGAGCATGTCGGCGAGCCGCGCCGCGGAACCGAAGTCGACGCGAAGCGCGTCGACTTTCGTTGCGATGGCGACCGCCATGTCTCCCAGCCTAGCGCAACACTTCCTGTTGCGCAACATAATCTGTTGCGCAGACGGACCGCGTACCATCCCGTACCCAGGCCGAAGTGGCGGAATTGGCAGACGCGCCGGACTCAAAATCCGGTGGCCTTCGGGCCGTGTGGGTTCGACCCCCACCTTCGGCATCGCCTCTCAGCGGCGGCGGCGTCCGTGCAGCGCGTAGGCCGCGATCCCGGCACCGGCCAGGAACACGCCCACGGCTCCCCAGTCGTACGGGTTGGGGGTCGCGTCGCCGACGGTGCGGTCCTGCCAGGCGTTCCAGTTCAGCGCGGCGACGAGCAACAGCAGCAGACCCGCGCCGGTGATCAAGCCGAGGAGAACCGAGCCGTCCTTCCACTCCGACCGGCGTTGCACGAGGACGACGACCACGGCGACCGGAACGAGGAACAGCCAGCCCACGAAGCTGATGAACGCAACGACCACGCCCGCGCCGACGAGCGCCCACAGCGAGAAGCCGACCCAGCCGCGCAACTGAGAACCACTCTACGCTCGCCGCGCAGCATCTAGGCTCGGCCCGGATGGCGAAGAGCGTCGGCATCCTCACCGGCGGCGGCGACTGCCCGGGGCTCAACGCGGTCATCCGCGCCGTCGTCCGGCGGGCCGACGCGGCCGGCTGGGACGTCGTCGCGGTGCGCGAGGGCTGGCGCGGTCTGGTCGAGCCGATCTTCGAGGATCTCGGCCCGTCGCAGGTGTCGGGGATCTTGCCCCGCGGCGGCACGATCATCGGCACGAGCCGCACGAACCCGTTCAATCTCGAGGGCGGCGTCGAGCGCGTCTCGAGGAATTTCTCCGACCGCGGTCTCGACGCGCTCGTCGCGATCGGCGGCGAGGACACGCTCGGCGTCGCGGCGCGCCTCCATGCCGAGCGGCAACTGCCGGTCGTCGGCGTTCCGAAGACGATCGACAACGACCTCTCCGGCACCGACTACACGTTCGGCTTCGACACCGCGGTCTTCATCGCGACCGAGGCGATCGACCGGCTGCACACGACGGCGGAGTCGCACAACCGCGTGATGGTGGTCGAGGTGATGGGCCGCCACACCGGCTGGATCGCGGTGATGAGCGGCATCGCCGGCGGCGCCGACGTGATCCTCGTGCCCGAGATCCCGGTCGACTTCGAGGAGGTTGCGGAGACGATCCGCAAGCGCCACGCGCGCGGCAAGAACTTCTCCATCGTCGTCGTCAGCGAGGGCTGCGAGCTGCCCGGGCTCGCCGACGCGGGCGAGCAGGATCAGTTCGGGCACGTGATCCTGTCGAAGCGGGGAGTCGGCGAGGCGCTCGGGCGCGAGATCGAGGAGCGCACCGGCTTCGAGACGCGCGTCACGGTGCTCGGTCACGTGCAGCGCGGCGGCACGCCGACGCCGCGAGATCGCGTGCTCGCGACCCGGTTCGGCCTCAAGGCGGCGGATCTCGCGCTGGCGGGGGAGTTCGGCCAGATGGCCGCGCTGCGCGGGGACGACGTCGTCGCCGTCCCGCTCGCCGAAGCGACCGCGGAGCTGAAGGTCGTGCCGCGCGAGTGGTACGACGTCGCGCGCGCGTTCTTCGGCTAGAGCAACGCCGCGACGATCACGGCCGCGTCGGGCGTAGCGAGGATCTCGGCGGCGGCGAGGCGCGAGTCGCGCAGCAGGAACTCGCGCACGTCGTCCCCCTCGACCGGACGGCCCGGTGTGAGATCGTCCTTGACGATCAATCCGCCCGGCTCCGTCAGCGCGAGGATCGCCTCCCAGTCGTAGGGACGCCCCCCGTCGGCGAAGACGAGGCCGAACGGCCCGCGGCCGCGAAGTCGCTCGTACGCGTCTCCTTCGAGCAGCTCGACGTTGGCGCGGCCGGCGAGACGCTCATGCGCGATCGCGCTGCGTCGGGGATCGTTCTCGACCGTGACGACCGAGCGCGCGGTTTCGGAGAGGAGAGCCGCCGTCTCCCCGAAGGCGGCACCGAGCTCGGCGACGTCGCGACCCGTCGCCAGCGCACGCAGCAGCGCCTGAACCTCGGGAACGGCGGTAGCGCCTCCGGTCAAACGTCCGAAGGGGGCTCGCCGGCGAACGGCAGATGGAGATCGGGATGCACGATCACCGCATCGACGCCGGCGCGCTCGAGATCATCGAATTCAGTGCCGGTCGTCTCACGCAACTCGGCGATCACGAGCTTCCCGGCCGGGACGTCGGCCAGGAGGTCCAACACCCCCTCGACCGTGCCCTTGAGCAACAGGAGCTCGGGATCGAACCGCGCGAGCACCTCCTCGAGCTGCTCCTCGTCGGAGACCCAGAGAGCGAGCTCGCACTCGCCAACCTCTGTTCGGTCGGCCTGGTCCGCGCGAACGACACAGGCGTCGGCACGATCGACCCCGTCGAGCCCGGTGCTGTAGCAGAGGATCGGGAGGCTCGTCGCCTCACGCACACCGGCGACGTCTCCGAGAAGTGCCAGCGCCTCCGCGCCGTTCGCCTCCGCACGTTGCGCGGTCTCCACATCCTCGACGAGGGCGATGGGCGAGATCCCGTCTCCCTCCGCGATCGCATGGCTGAGGCTGCGTCCTTCCGTCACCAAGCGGGATTCTCGCGCACTCATTGGCCCATCGGGTGCCAGACCGTCTTCAGCTCGAGGAAGGAGGCGATCTCCCACGGGCTCTGCACGTCGGCGCGGCCGTGGACGACGCGCTTGACATTGTCGGCCGCGAGGCGCTCGAGCTCGGGGGCGTCGCCGTCCGCTCCGCAGAGGTCGATCGCATTCACGTCCATGTGCGAGGCGAGCACCGGCGCAAGCTCGGCGTGCTGCCCCGTCAGGAGGTTGACAACGCCGCCGGGGACGTCGCTCGTGGCGAGCGCTTCCGCGAGTTCGATCGCAGCGAGCGGGCGGGTCTCGGAGGCCACCGCGACGACGGAGTTCCCCCCGACGAGCGGGGGAAGGAGCCGCGTGACGAGCCCGAGCAGCGCCGGTTCCTCGGGCGCGAGCACGGCGACGACGCCGGTCGGCTCCGGCACCGTGAAGTTGAAGTACGGGCCGGCGACGGGGTTCGAGCCGCCGAGTACCTGCGGCAGCTTGTCGGCCCAGCCTGCGTACCAGACGACACGGTCGATCGCGCGTTCGACCTCGTCGCGCCCGCCGCACAGCTCGGCGAACTCCGCGGTGCGCGCCTCGACCATCTCCGCGATCCGGTAGAGCACCTGGCCGCGGTTGTAGGCGGTAGCGGCGGCCCAGCCGGGCTGCGCTGCGCGGGCTGCACGAACGGCGTCGCGGACGTCCTTGCGCGACGCGCGCGCGACGTTCTGGCCCTCCGCGTCGTAGGTGCGGCCGGACTCGCTGCGCGGGAACGCGCCACCGACGAACAGCTTGTACGTCTTCTTGACGGGCAGCCGCTCACTCATTCGTCGAACTCCAGGTATGGCTCGAGCCCGTGGCGGCCGCCCTCGCGACCGAAGCCGGATTCCTTGTAGCCGCCGAACGGCGAGCTCGGGTCGAAACGGTTGAACGTGTTCGCCCACACGACTCCGGCGCGGAGGCGCTGCGCCATCCAGAGGATGCGCGAGCCCTTCTCCGTCCAGACGCCGGCGCTCAGCCCGTACGGCGTGTTGTTCGCCTTCTCGACCGCCTCTTCGGGCGTGCGGAAAGTGAGCACGGAGAGAACGGGGCCGAAGATCTCCTCCTGCGCGATCCGGTAGCTCTGAGCGACGTTGGTGAAGACGGTCGGCGCGAACCAGTAGCCCTTCTCCGGGAGCACGCACGGCGGCTGGTAGATCTCGGCGCCCTCCTCGACGCCGGAGGCGACGAGCTCGCGGATCTTCTCGAGCTGCGCGGCGGAGTTGATCGCACCGACGTCGGAGTTCTTGTCGAGCGGGTCGCCGACCCGGAGCGTCGCCAGGCGGCGCTCGAGCTTCGCCACGAGCGGCTCGTAGATCGACTCCTGGACGAAGAGCCGCGAGCCGGCGCAGCAGACGTGGCCCTGGTTGAAGTAGATCCCGTTGACGATCCCCTCGACCGCCTGGTCGAGCGCCGCGTCGTCGAAGACGATGTTCGCGGCCTTGCCGCCGAGCTCGAGCGTGAGCCGCTTACCGGTGCCGGCGAGCCGCCGCTGGATCTCCTTCCCGACCTCGGTCGAGCCGGTGAAGGCGATCTTGTCGACGTCGTCGCTCTCCACGAGCGCAGCTCCGGTGCGGCCGTCGCCGGTCACGATGTTGACCACGCCGGCGGGCAGCTCCGCCTGACGCAGAACGTCGCAGAACAGGAGCGCGGTGAGCGGGGTCGTCTCGGCAGGCTTGAGGACGACGGTGTTGCCGCACGCGAGCGCGGGCGCCACCTTCCACGCGAGCATGAGGAGCGGGAAGTTCCACGGGATGATCTGGCCCGCCACGCCGACCGGGCGCGGGTGCCGGTTCGGGAAGGCGTACTCGAGCTTGTCGGCCCAGCCGGCGTAGTAGAAGAAGTGGGCCGCGGCGAGCGGGAGGTCGACGTCGCGCGACTCCTTGATCGGCTTGCCGCCGTTGAGCGACTCGAGTACGGCGAACTCGCGCGAGCGCTCCTGGAGGAGGCGCGCGATGCGGAACAGGTACTTCGCACGCTCGGAGCCCGGGAGCGACGACCAGCCGTCGGCGTAGGCGGTGCGGGCGGCTGCGACGGCGTTGCCGACATCCTCGGCCGTGGCCTGGCCGACCGCAGCGAGCGACTCCTCGTCCCGAGGAGCGATCGTCTCGTACGTCTCGGTAGGCTCGAGCCACTCGCCGCCGACGTAGTAGCCGTAGCGGTCGCGGAGCTGGACGATGTCGCGCGACTCCGGGGCGCTCGCGTACGTCCACTCGCCGGGAACCCCCACCTCCTGCTGCGGTTTGTCGAGCTCAGCCACTCGTGCTCCGGACACGGTCGGAGCGGACGGATGCGGAGCGCGCGCGGCGCGTCCGGCGCGTCCCCCAAGCCCACCCCCCACCCTTATGGGAGGGGGCCAGCGTACGAGCCCAAGCGTCGCGCGTGTGTGCAACCTGTGTCACGAGAGCGTGCATCTTCAATCCAGCGTGAAGTAGTCGCCGCTCTGGTAGGCGCCGGTGCGCTCCTTGCGGAGCTGCATCAAGATGTCGTTGAGCAGCGAGGACGCGCCCAGCCGGTACAGGTCGGGCGTCAGCCAGTCCGGCCCGAGGGTCTCGTGGACGAGCACGAGGTGCTGGACCGCCTGCTTCGCCTGGCGGATCCCGCCCGCCGCCTTGAAACCGACGCGCCGGCCGGTCTCCTCGTACACGTCGCGAATCGCTTCGAGCATGCACAGGGCGACGGGAAGCGTTGCGGCCGGCGAGATCTTCCCCGTCGAGGTCTTGACGAAGTCCGCACCGGCCGCGATCGCGAGCAGCGTCGCGCGGCGCACGTTGTCGTACGTCCCGAGCTCGCCGGTCTCGAGGATCACCTTGAGATGCGCGTCGCCGCACGCCTCCTTCACCTGGACGATCTCGTCGTAGACCTTCGCGTAGCGACCCGACAGGAACGCGCCGCGGTCGATCACCATGTCGATCTCGTCCGCCCCCAGCTCGACGGTCGCGCGAACATCGGCGACCTTCACAGCCGTCGGGTACTGGCCCGACGGGAAGCCGGTCGCGACCGCCGCCACCTTCACGTCGCTGCCTGCCAGCCGCTCGCGCACCGCAGGTACGAGGTTCGGATAGACACAGACCGCGGCGACCGGCGGCACCGACGGATCGGACGGGTCCGGCCGGCGCGCCTTGGAGGCCATCGCCGCTGCCTTACCCGGCGTGTCCGCTCCTTCGAGCGTCGTCAGGTCGGTCGTGCGAATCGCCAGCCGGAGCGCCCAGACCTTCGCCTCGCGCTTGATCGAGCGCTTCGCAAGCGATGCCGCGCGCTCCTCGAGCGCCACCGCGTCGACGGCCCCGATCCGCGGGAGGCGGGCCTCGAGCGGAAGCTCGAACCCTGCCGGCAGTGCAGGCGCCTGGGCCATGCACTGAGTCTAGTCCGGCCCTGAGGCCCGCCTGCCGCCGCCGAAACGAGGGCTACCCTGTTCTCGATGCTGCGGTCGCTTGCGGGTCTCGCCGCTCTGGCGGCGGTTGCGGTGGTCTGCGTCGCGGCCAAGCCCGGCCCGGCGACCGGCCAACGCGCCGTCACGGGCTTTTCCGACACTGCCGAGACGGTGATGGGGACGCTCACGGCGCCGCCGAACCGGAGGTTCCTGACACGGATCCGCAACGGGAAGATGGGCGGCGTCGTGCTGCTGGGCAACGGCTGGCTCACGCGCCACACCACCGCAATCGTGACGGCCGAGCTGCAGCAGGCGGCTTGCACGCGCGGCGAGCCGCTCCTGATCGCCGTCGACCAGGAGGGCGGGATCGTCAGGCGGCTCGCCTGGGCGCCGCCGACCGAAGCCCCCGCCGACATGTCCAGCCCCGCCGTCGCCCAGTCCCAGGCCGAGGGCGCAGCCGAAGCTCTCCGCTCGGCCGGGATCGACGTCGATTTCGCACCCGTCGTCGACACCCCCGGCCCGGCCGGCAACTTCGAAAGCTCACGGGTCTTCTCGAGCTCCCGCACCTGGAACGCCCGGATGGCGCACGCCTTCGTCGACGGCCTGCAGACGAACGGGATCGCGGCGACCGCAAAGCACTTCCCGGGCCTCGGCCTCGCGACCGGGAACACGGACGACGGGCGGATCGTGATCCGTGCGGCCGCCTCGAAGCTCCGCGCAGGACTGCTCCCGTTCCAGAGCGCCGTCAAGGCCGGCGTCAAGCTCGTGATGGTCTCGACCGCGGTCTATCCCAAGCTCGACGGCTCGAAAAGGCCGGCCGCGTTCTCGAGCACGATCATCGGCGGATTGCTACGGAAGCAGCTCGGCTTCAAGGGCGTGACCGTGACCGACTCGCTCACGGCGCCCGCCGCGGACAGGATCCCACACACCGCGACCCGGGCGATGCTCGCCGGATCCGACCTGCTCATCTTCGGCGCAGAGAGCGCCAGCGAGCGCGGCTACTCCACGCTGCTCGCCGACGAAGCGGGCTCGACGCGTCTCCAGAACCGGCTCACACAGGCCGCCGCCCGGATCCGGGCGCTGAAGGCCTGGCTCGCCGCTCACGGCGGGCCTGCCTGCACCGGCTAGAGACCGGCGCGCAGCGCCGACGCGCGCCAGTCGGGATCGGGCCGCCAGTGCGCCCAGTCGTCGCTCCACCAGCGGCGGCCGACGTCGAGCTCGCCTGCGATCCTCTTCCCTTCTCGCCGGATCGCGGCGACTTCGTCCTCGCTCCACCGGCCGCGGCCGATCCAATCCGCCAGTTTCTCCTCGTCCTTGTACCTCCACGAGCCGTCCAGCCCAACGACTACGTCGAGCTCCAAGTCCTGGGTGTCGAAGCCCTGCTCCGTGCGTCGAAACGGCTCCTGAAGGTTGATGTACCAGCCACGGAACTCGCGCTCGGGGCCGTGCCAGAAGACCCAGACCGCGTGCATCTCGCCGGGCCGCTGCAGCTGGAGGACGCCGTGCCCCTCCCAGCGATCGCGGTGCGCCCAGGGGTGCGGCGCTCCGAAGAAGTCTTCCGCGAACGCGAACGGGCTGCCTTCGGGCATGTAGAGGGCGAGCCGGGACGGTGAGTCCTCGACGACGATCCCTCCCCACGCGACCTTCGGCTCGCCGCGCCAGACCTCGCGGCGGACGATGGCGTCGCCGCGCTCGTACCTCACAATCCGAGCCGCTCGAGCGTCGTTGCGTCGCGGCGCCACCTCGGCCGCACCTTGACCTTCAGCTCGAGGAAGACGGGATGGCCGAGCAGCGCCTCGATCTCCGGCCTGGCACGCGTTCCGATCTCCTTCACCATCGCGCCGCCCTTGCCGACGAGGATCTGCTTCTGCGACTCCGTCTCGACGAGGATGACGGCCCGCACAACCTTCTCCTCGATCTCCTCCACCTCGGCGGAGATCGCATGCGGCACCTCGTCGCGGGTCAGCCAGAGCGCCTTCTCGCGCACGAGCTCGGCGATCTGCAGCTCGAGCGAGAGATCGCTGCGCTGCTCGGGCGGAAAGTAGAGCGGGCCGTCGGGGAGCAACCCGACGAGCTCGTCGCGGAGCGCCGGGATGCCGTCGCCGGTTTTGGCGCTGACCGGATGGAGGGCGTGGAAGTTGCCGAGGCGCGCGCCGGCCTCCATCTGCTGGGCGACGTGGCCCGCCTTGAGCCGGTCGACCTTGTTGAGCGCGATCACGACGGGGACGTCGAGGCCGAAGACGCGCGAGGCGATGAATCGGTCGCCGGCGCCGATCCGCTCCCGGGCCGAGAGAACGAACAGGACGCCATCCACCTCCTCGAACGCCGCGTCGACGGTCTTCTGCATACGCTCGGTCAGCGCGTCGAGCGGCCGTTGGAAGCCCGGGAGGTCGGCGAGGACGAGCTGGTGATCCTCGCCGTTCGCGATCCCGAAGATGCGCCGCCGGGTCGTCTGTGGCTTGTCCGAGACGATCGCGACCTTGCCGCCGCAGAGCGCGTTGACGAGCGTCGACTTGCCGACGTTCGGGCGGCCCGCGACCGCCACGAAACCGCTCCTCATCGCTCCGGCAGGTCCCACGTCTCCGGCAGCAGCTCGTCGGGGCCGTAGGTCGCGACGGTCCCGTCCGCCCGCCGGAAGTGGACTTGTTCGAACCGCCACTCGTGCAGCCACTGGCGGCAGCCGCCGCACGGCGACGCCGTGATCGCGATCGCCTCCAGGTCGCCCGGCCGCAGTCCCTCGCTCGCCGCCTTCGCGATGGCCGACCGCTCCGCGCAAACGCCGAGCGGATACGCCGCGTTCTCGACGTTTGCCCCGGCGATCACGCGACCGTCACGCGTGAGGACGGCCGCCCCGACCCGATACTCCGAGTACGGCGCGTACGCGTTCGCCGCAGCAACGTCTGCCCGCACGAGCAGCTCCTCGGCCGTCATGCGACCACGCCGCCTCCGAAGACAAAATGCCCGTTGGCCGTGTCGCGAAGATGGAGCTCGAAGCCGAGATGCCGTACGAGCTCCTCGAGCTCATGGGGCGTCCAACGCCGCTTCACGATCCGGAACGTGCGCCCGTCCGCGAGCGACCGTGTCTCCTCCCCGTCCGCCTGGTCGGTGCCGGTGTGCGCCGTGTCGCCGGCGCCGCTGTCGACGAGGAAGACGCGGCCGCCGGGCGCGAGCGCGGCCCGCACGAGCGACCAGAACTCGGCGAACCGCTCCTCGGGGACGTGCGAGAGCCAGAAGGAGAAGAAGACGAGGTCGAATTGCTCGCGCGGCTCCCACGCGAAGACGTCCGCGCGCACGAGCTCGGCGTCGGGGGTATTGAGGGCGAGCGTCTCGGCGTTGGCGTCGACGGCGACGACGCGGTCGGCGAGCCGGACGAGCCTGCGCGTCCAGATCCCCGTGCCCGCGGCGAGCTCGAGCGCCGTCCCGCCCGCCGCGAACTTCTCGAGCGCCGCCCCCGTCTCCGCCGCGTCGGCCTGCCAGCGCGCGAGGGCGTCGGGCTCGAGCTCGTAGCGGCGTCGCCGGTACCACCAGTCGTCGTACTCCCGCGCCCGCTCCGCGTAGTAGCGCTTCTGCTCGCCGAGGAGGTCGCTCACGCGGCCACCGCCTCGGCCAGAAAGCCTTCGACCCCTGCGAGCGAGTCGGCGTACCGGGCGGCGCGCGAGTCGGGACGGCGCACGAGGACGGCAGGGATGCCGAGCGCCTCGGCGCCGAGCACGTCCGCCACGACGTTGTCGCCGATCATCCACGCCTCGGACGGACGCAGCGGGTCGAGCACCGAGGCATACGCCTGTTCATGCGGCTTCTCGTAGCCCGTTTCCGCCGAGCACGAGAAGAGTGCGACGACCTCGTCGAGACCGAGCGCCGCGACGATCTGCTGCAGCTCGGGGACGTGATTCGAGAGGATCGCGTGCGTCCAGCCCGCCTGCGAGAGCTGTTCGAGCGCAGGGAGCGTGTCGTCGAACAGGGCCCACCCCACGGCCGGGTCGACGTAGAGCCGCTGCGCCGCAGCGGCCAGCTCGAGCGCCCGCGCCGGCTCGTAGCCCGCCGCCTCGTACGCCCGGCCGAGCAGGGGCCGTACCGATCCCCACCAGGCCTCCGGCTCGCACAGCCCGGGATGCGCGACCTCCGGCCGGTGCCACGGGAAGCCGTCTCGCAGGTGCGGGCGAAACGTGTCGGCGGAGTGCGGGTGCCCCGGCTCCTCGGCGTCGAGCACCTCGGCGAGCAGGATGCCCCAGCCGGTCTCGCCTCGCCGGTGCGCGAGCGTGCCGTCGAAATCCCAGATCAGGAGCCGCGCGCCGCTCACCCGATCAACTGGAAGACGACGAGGGTCACGAGCGCGCCGAGCGCGCCGCCGTACGCGACCTCGAGCGTCGAGTGGATGCCCGACTCGACCCGCGTCTGCGCGACGAGCAGCGCCATGATCAGCGCCAGCGCCGAGACGACGAAGCGGTGCTCGTTGCCGACGAGATACGTCACCCCGACCCAGGCTGCGAAGGCGACCGCCGCGTGGCCCGAGGGAAGCCCGCCGCGCAGGGGGGTTCCGCGACCCGTCCAGGCCTTAGTCGCGATGACGACGAGGACGACGAGGACGAGCGCGACGAGCGTGATGTCGGCCGAGGCGTGGCGCACCCGCTCGAGTGCGTTCGTCGCGCGCTGGCCGACCGCGCTCTGGAAGACGAGGAAGCCGATGGCGACCGCCGTGATCGACGCGATCAGCACCGCACCGGCGGCGATGTCCTTCGCGAGCTTCGCATTGGGGTCGAACGACGTGGTCGAGACGTCGATCACGCCCTCGATCGCCGTGTTCAGCATCTCGGCGACGAGGACGAAGGCGATGGCGAGGACGAGCGCGATCAGCTGGAGCCGGGTCACACCGACTGCGATCGCGCCGCCGAACACGAGCACGGCGGCGAGGAAGTGGATCCGGAGGTTCCGCTGCGTGCGCAGCACGTGGATGATCCCCTCGAACGCGTAGTTGAAGCTGTCGAGCAAGGACGGCGCGCGGCCGGGTGCGGGCGGCGGGGGACGACGCGGCGGACGCTCGTGCTGCTCGTCTTCGGGGTCGCGCGGCAGGGGCGTCACGGTCATCCGCCGTACACCGCCTCGCGCGCCTCCATCTCGGGGCCGTGGTCGTACCCGACGAGGTGCAGCAGCGCGTGCACGAGCGGAGCGCGCCACTCCGATCCCACCACGTCGGGACAGACGACGACGTCGCCGAGCTGCCGCGGCATGCCGTCGGGCAGCGTCCCGAGCCCGTCGATCGGGAAGGCGAGCGCGTCGGTCGCCTCGTCGATGCCGAGGTGCTCCCGTTTCAGCGCCCGGCTCTCGTCGGGCCCGACGAAGGCCAGCCCGAGCTCGCCCGACGCAACGCCTTCCCCCGCAAGCACCGAGCGCGCGAGCTCGGCCGCCGCCGCCTCGTCCACCCCCCGACCCGAGCGGTTGTCGATCTCGACGTCGATCACCGGCTCCGCTGCGTTCCGGTCTGCTCGGCGTGCTGCTTGTACGCCTCGACGATCCGCTGCACGAGCTTGTGGCGGACGACGTCCCGGTGGCTGAACTCGACGAAGGCGATCCCGTCGACCGTCGAGAGGATGTCGCGCACCTGGATCAGCCCGGAGGCCTGCTCGCGCGGCAGGTCGACCTGCGTCACGTCGCCGGTCACGACCATCCTCGAGCCGAAGCCGAGCCGGGTGAGGAACATCTGCATCTGCTCGGGCGAGGTGTTCTGCGCCTCGTCGAGGATGACGAAGCTGTCGTTGAGGGTGCGCCCGCGCATGAATGCGAGCGGCGCCACTTCGATCGTGCCGCGCTCCATGAAGGCGTTGAGCTTCTCCGGATCCATCGTGTCGTAGAGCGCGTCGAACAGCGGGCGCATGTAGGGGTCGACCTTCGCTAGCACGTCTCCCGGCAGGAAGCCGAGCCGCTCCCCCGCCTCGACCGCCGGACGCGTGAGGATGATCCGGCCCACCTGCCGCTCCGACAGCGCGGCCACCGCGAGCGCGATCGCCAGGTACGTCTTGCCCGTGCCCGCCGGGCCGATGCCGAAGGTGACCGTGCACTCGCGGATCGCGTCGACGTAGCGCTTCTGGGTCACGGTCTTCGGCGTGATCCGCTTACCGCGGTGCGACCAGACGACGTCGGAGAAGATCTCGTGCACGTCCTCGGCCTGGTCGATGGCGCCGAGGATGGCGTCGACGGTGCCGGCTCCGACCTCCTGGCCGCCTTCGACGAGCTCCACGAGCTCTTCGACCACCGCCTGGGCCTCGGCGACCTGGAGATCGTCGCCGCCGAGCGTGAGGCGGTTTCCGCGCAGGTTGACCGTGCAGCCGAGCCGGTCGCGGAGCGCGTTCAGGACTCCGTCACCGATGCCCGCGAGCTCCGCCGCGACCTCGTTCGAGACGTCGAGAACCGTTTGCACAAACGGCAGTGTAGGGGCCGCTACGGCGCTTTCCTGCACGCGTTCGGCCGTGCGGGAGGGATGGTTGCGCCGGTCACGAACGTGACTCCGTCGTCTTCTTACGCTAAGGTCAGGCGCTTCGGGCCTCCTTTGCACCGCCGTTCCTATGCGACGTCACGGTCTCGTCCTCCTCTGCGCGCTCTGTCTCGCCGCACTCGCGGCAGCTGTTGCTGCGACGGTGGCACGGGCCCACTCGACGCCGCAGATCCGGGCCGAGCAGGCACACGAGCGCGCGGTGATCGCAGAGGTCGGGGCGATCGGCAAGCAGGTCCAGCTCGCCCAGGATCAGGCTTGGAGCGCGAAACAGCGGCTTACGGTGGCCAAGCGGAGCCTGCGGCGAAACGAGTACCGGCTGCACGTGGCGCAGGGGAATCTCAAGACCGCGCAGAAGCGGCTCATGGCGCGCCTCTACTCGCTCTACGTGAACGGGTCTCCGAGCGCGATCGAGGTGCTCGCCGGCGCGCACAGCCTCTCGCAGGTGATCGACCGAACCGAGTCGGCTCAGGCGCTCTCGAACCAGGACGCGGAGCTCGGCAAGCAGGCGCTGAGTTTCGAGCACGCGGTGCAGACGCGGGAGCGGCAGCTGCAAAAGCTCAAGCGTGAGCGTGAGCAAGCCGTCCAGGAGAAGAACGCAAAGCTCGGCGAGGTCACGTCGCAGCTGGCGCGGCAGAGACGGCTGCTCGCGTCGATCCACTCGTCGATCTCGAATCTCCAAGCGCAGGAAGCAGCACACGAGCGGGCCGCGAGAGCCGCCGCAGAAGCCCGCCTGAGGGCCGAGCTCGCGGCGCAGCGACGAGCGGAGCGGCAGGCGGCCCAGGCGCCTCCGCAGGGGTCGTCGCCGCCGACGCAGATCCTCCCGCCTCCGCCGGTGAACATCCCGACCGGAAACCCCGGCGCCGGGCATCCCCAGGCTGCCTCGATCGCCCTCCAGTACCTCGGCGTCCCGTACGTCTGGGGCGGCGCGAGCCCGAGCGGCTTCGACTGCTCCGGTCTCGTGATGTACGTCTACGCGCAGCTCGGGATCTCGCTCCCGCACTACACCGTCGCCCAGTGGAACGCGACGGAGCCGATCGCGTCGCCGGCACCGGGCGACCTCGTCTTCTTCAACGGCCTCGGCCACGTCGGGATCTACATCGGCGGCGGCAAGTTCGTCGACGCCCCGCACACCGGCTCCGTCGTCCGCATCGACAGCCTCTCGAGCTTCGGCGGCTACGACGGCGCTCGCCGCGTGCCGTAGCTCGCGAAGCTGGCGCTTCGCTTGCTGGGATAAGGAACTGCGCCAACGGGAGACGCGGTCTCCCGTTGGCTCCGTGCTTTCTTGCTTTGAGGTTGCGTGGTTGGGAGACTGGTGTGGCGCGCTCGCGCGCGGCAGAGGCCGGCGCGAGCGCAAGGTTCGGCCTGCGGCTAAGTCCGGCTACGCCGTGTCTTAGCCTCCGGCCCTTGTCTGAGGTGTGGTCGAAGCGTTTCGAACCGTCTGCTGCGTCACGGCGGCGGCGTAACGGAAGCCGCAGGCCACGTTACGACGCCGCGAACCAGCGGGCGAGCACGCAAAGCCTGCTCGCCCGCGACGGAACCAGACACCCGAAGCACACCAGCCCAATGCGCTCTCAGCACGGAGCGCACGGGAGACCGCGTCTCCCGTGCGCGCAGTTCCGTAGCCCCCCGGGCGAAGAGCGCAGCTCTTCGCCCGGATCTAGGCGAGTTTTTCGCGGACGATCTGGCTGACCTGGGAGCCGTCGGCGCGGCCGGCGATCTGGGGCATCACGTCCGCCATCACCCGTCCGAGGTCGGCCATGCTCGTGGCGCCCACCTCGGCGATGACGTCGTCGACGATCTCCTCGATCTCGTCCTCCGAGAGCGGCTCGGGCATGAACTCCTCGAGGACGTCGAGCTCGCGCTCCTCGGCGTCGGCCTGTTCCTCGCGTCCGCCGCTGCGGAACGCCTCGGCCGCCTCGACGCGGCGCTTTCGCTCGCGCTGGAGCACCTGCAGCTCCTCTCCCTCGCTCAGCGGCCGCTGCAGCTCCTTCTGGGAATTCTTGAGCGCGTTGAGGATCAGGCGCAGCGCGTCGCGGCGCTCCGCGTCGCGTGCGCGCATCGCATCCTTCAGCTCGTCGTCGATCTCTTCGATCAGGCTCATGCCCAGCCGCCTTTGATGTGCCAGTGCAGGTGGAACACCGTCTGGCCCGCGCTCGGCCCCACGTTGACGGCGACACGGTAATCCGTCAACCCCTCGCGTGCAGCAACGTCGGCGACGAACTCGAGCATTCGCTTCGCATGCGCCGGCGGAAACTCGCCGATCTCGCGGAACGAGTCGACGTGCCGCTCGGGCAGGACGAGGAGGTGCACGGGGGCCTGCGGGTTGATGTCGCGGATCGCGACGAAGCCGTCGGTCGCGGCGACGTGGTCGCCCTCGCGGTAGAGCTTGCAGAACAGACAGTCCTCCGTCATGCGGCGAGAATCCCTTGCTCCGAGACCGCGGCGCCGCGCACGCCCAGCAGCTCGCCGACGGGCACCGACTCCGGCACGAGCCACGGCGAGTAATCGTCTCCGTACCCACGGCCGGACCGGTCGACGAGCACGCTGTCCTCGCGGCCGATCTTCGCGTGCCAGTGGGCGAGACACGCCTCGTGGGACGCCGCCCGCAGCCGCGCGCTTCGCTCCTTCTTGACCGGCGGCGGCACCGTGTCCTCGGCGGCCGTGCCGGTGCCCGGTCGGGGCGAGTACGGGAAGACGTGCACCTTCGTCAGCCCCGCCTCCGCCACGACCGCGAGCGTGTTCTCGAACGCGGGCTGGTCCTCGGCCGGGAAGCCGACGATGACGTCGCTCGTGAGGTTGAACTCGTCGCGCAGGGGCTCGAGCCGACGCAGATACGTGCGCACGGAATAGCGGCGGCCCATCGCGCGCAGCACGCCGTCGTCGCCCGACTGGAGCGGCACGTGCAGATGGCGGCTCGCGGTCGGGGTCTCGCGCAGGGCGCGGACGAGGTCGGCGTCGACGTGGTTGATCTCGATCGAGGAGAGGCGGAGGCGCTCGAGCCCCGGCGTCGCCCCGACCTCCCGCACGAGCCGCGGCAGGCGGTAGCCGGCGCCGCGGTCGCGGTAGCAGCCGAGGTTGATCCCGGTGAGGACGACCTCGCGGTGGCCCTGGGCGACGCGGCGGCGGATCTCGCCGAGCACGGCCTCGGCCGGGCGGCTGCGCGAGGCGCCGCGCACGAGCGGGATGACGCAGAAGCGGCAGCCGAACGAGCAGCCGTCCTGCACCTTGACGAAGGCGCGAACGCGGTCGAGGCGTGCGTCGGCCTGGACGCAGCCGATCGCGCCGACGTCGCCCGCGACGAAGTCCGGCGTCTCCTCGCTGCGGCGTGCGACCACGACGACGTTGTCGGGCAGTCCGCCGAACGCGTCGCCGGCGAGGTTGGCGCCGCAGCCGGTGACGTAGACCCGCCGGTGGGTACGCGCGGCGCGGGCCGCCTCCTTGCGCGACTTCGCAACCGCCTCGTTGGTGACGCAGCAGGTGTTGACGACTGCCACGTCCGCGCCGCCGTCGCGCTCGGCGTGGCCGTCCGCGAGCAGCCGCTCGCGCACCGCGTGCGCATCGACGTGCGAGACCTTGCAGCCGAGGAAGCGGACAGAGAACGTGGTCACGCGCGGATCGTAGAGCGTCGTGGACCGCCCGCGCCCTGCGGGACGTAGAGGAAACGATGCGTCTCGTTGCCGCACTCGCCGCCGCAACTTTCGTCGCCGCGTCAGTCGGCGGAGCCGGCGGGCACGTCTGGCACGCACGCGGTCTGCGCGTCCGCCTTCCTTCGGGATGGCACGCGACGGCGGTGGGTTTGACTCCCGTCGGGTTTCCGCAGTTCGCGATCGCCTCCTACCCGTTGCCGCGCGACGATCGAGGCGCCGACGGCTGCGAGCCGAAGGCAGCGCTCGACCGGCTACCCGCCACGGGTGTCTTCATCTTCGCCTGGGAGTTCTCCGGCGCTCAGCCGCATCGCCGGTTCCCGCGGCGACCTCGCCACTTCCGGCTGCGTCACTTCGCCCGCTACGAATGCCTCGGCCCCAGCTACCTGCTCCGCTTTCGTGCCGCAGGTCGCTACTTCCAGGTGCACGTCGTGCTCGGTAAGCAGGCGAACAGGAGCACGCGCGGGCTCGCGCTGCGCACGCTCGACAGCCTCGTCGTGCACCGGCACTAGGAACGCCGGAGCAGGTCCGCGGCCCAGCCGTCGCGAGCTCGCCGTTCCAGCCGGCGCCAGCCCTCGACGCGAGGCTCGTCCCGCTCGAGGTAGCCCGACGTGATCGCCCGCTCGACGGGAAGCTCGGGAAGCAGGGGCTCGACGACGTCGAGTGCGATGTTCATCACGGCGAGGGTGGAAGGCTCGAGCACGGTTCCGGCCTCGACGGCGACGCCGTTCGCGGCTGCGTTCGCGCGCGTCGCCTCGAGCGCGGCGTCGTCGAGGTCGACGGCGTGCACCGGGCCGAACCCCAGCTTCGCCGCGGCCACCGAGAGCACGCCCGATCCGCAGCCGACGTCGAGCAGGCTCGTCGGCTCCGCCTCCTGCAGGAGCTCGAGGCACAGCCTGGTAGTCGCGTGCGCGCCCGTTCCGAACGCCCGGCCGGGGTCGATCACGACGGCGACGGCGTCGGCGGGCGGCTCCTCCCACGGCGGTCCGACCCAGAGGCGGCCGACCTGGACGCCGTGGTGGAACGCGCGCCAGCCGTCCTCCCAGCCTTCGGCCACGTCGGCGACTGTGACGACGTCGAAGCCGAGCGGCAGTTCGTCGGCATACACCGCGTACGCGCCGTCGAGCTCCTCGACGCCCTCGGGGAAGATGTGGAGCAGGAGCGCGAGCTCGGGCTCGCCGCCGACCACGACGTAGCGCTTCAGCGGAACGCGCTCTTGAGCTTGTCGAAGAGCCCGTCGGGCTTGCCGTACGTGCGGTCGTCGGAGCGCTCGTCGAACTCGCGCAAGAGACGGCGCTGCTCGTCGTCGAGCTGGCGCGGTACGAGGACGTTGACGAGGATCCGCTGGTCGCCGCGGCCACGCCGCTGCAGGGCGGGCATGCCCCGGCCGTGCAGGACGACGATCTCGCCGGGCTGCGTCCCCGGCGACAGCTCGAGCTCCTCCTCCCCGTCGAGCGTCGGGACGGCGACGGTGGCGCCGAGCGCGGCCTGCGTGAAGGTCAGGTCGACGGTCGTGTAGATGTCGTCGCCCTCGCGCACGAATCGCTCGTCGGGACGGACCCGCACCTCGACGTAGACGTCCCCGGCCCTGCCGCCCACGAGGCCGGCGTGTCCCGCTCCGGTCAGGCGGATCTGCTGGCCGTGGTGGATCCCCGGCGGGATCTCGACCGGGAGCGTTCGTTCCTCCACGACCCGGCCGGCGCCGCCGCAGTCGCTGCACGGCTGCTCGATCCGGCGGCCCGAGCCTGAGCACGTCGGGCAGGCCTGGGTGCGGACGAACTCGCCGAAGACGCTCCGCGTGACCTGCTGCAGCCGCCCGGAGCCGTTGCACTGCGGGCAGGTCGAGATCTCGGTGCCGGGCTCTGCGCCGTCGCCTCCGCAGTGGGCGCAGGTCACGGCGGCCTCGAAGGGCACTTCGCGGGTGACGCCGCGCGCCGCCTCGACGAGCTCGATCTCGACCGTGGCCGCGAGGTCGGCGCCGCGCGCGCGTCCGCCGCCTGCGCGGCCGCCGAGCAGGACGTCGTCGCCGAAGAAGGCCGAGAAGAGGTCGGCGAGGTTTCCGAAGTCGACCTGCCCGGTCTGGAAGCCGCCGCTCCGCAGCCCGGCGTGGCCGTAGCGGTCGTAGAGCTCGCGCGTCTCGCTCTTCGACAGCACCTCGTAGGCCTCGACCACTTCGCGGAACCGCTCCTGAGCGTCCGGCGCATCGGACACGTCGGGATGCAGCTCGCGCGCGAGCTGTCGGAACGCGCGCTTGATGTCCGCCTCGGACGCCTGGCGCCCGACTCCGAGCAGCTCGTAGTAGTCGCGGTCGGTGGTGGCCATCGTCCGGAATCTAGCGGGGGCCCTGCGGCCGAAACTCAGGTTTCGTCGTAGATCGACTCGACGAAGTGCGAAAGCTCGGTCGCGGCCGAGCGCACGGCTCCCAGCGCCTTCTCGTAGTCCATCCGCACGGGGCCGACGAGGCTGACGGCGCCGAGTGCCCGGTGGACGAGGCCGTAGCACGCGCCCACGAGCGCGATCTCGGCGAGAGCCGGGTGCGCGAGCTCCTGGCCGACCCGCACGTAGGGACGCCGCGACGCGCTCGGCTGCCCGAGCACGTCGAGCAGGTCGGCGCGGCGCTCGACGAGCTCGAACAGGCTTCGGTAGGCGTCGAGCTCCTCCGCCCGCACCCCTCCGAGCAGGTCGGCAGCGCCGCCCACGTACACGCGCTGCTCCGCGGAGACGAGCTCGACGAACGCCGGGCGGAGCGCGTCGAGGAATTCGTGCTCGGCCGGGCTCAGTCCCGGATCCTCGAAGCGCCGGCGGAGCAGGCCCGTGCCCAGCTGCAGCCCGGCGACGGCCTCGTTCAGGTAGTCGCTCCCCCACTGCGCGAGGCCTGCGTCGACGGGTTCCTCGAAGTGGAAGACCTGCTTCGAGACGCCGCCCGCGGAGGTGATGACGACGACCATCACGAGCTGCGGCTGCAGGAGCAGCACCTCGACGTGCCGCACGTGCGTCGCCTCGAGCGGAGGGGCCGAGACGAGCGCGAGCAGCCGCGTGACCTGCGACAGCATCTCGGTCGTCGCCTGCAGGGCCGACTCGACCTCGTTGCTCGTGGAGGTCAGGTCGAGCGGAAAGGCCGGCGGCTGCGGCTCGAGCCGTCCGAGCAGCTCGTCGGCGTAGTAGCGGTAGCCGAGCTCGGTCGGCACGCGTCCGGCAGACGTGTGCGGATGCGTGAGCAGCCCGAGGTTCTCGAGCTCCGCCAGCTCTGCCCGGACGGTCGACGGCGACACGCGCAGGTCGGAGCGCTCGACGAGCGTCTTCGAGCCCACGGGCTGACCGGTGCCGACGAACTCCTCGACCATCCGCCGGAGGACCGCCTGCTGCCGCTCGCTGAGTTGCGTCGTTTCCGGCATTTGCAGGAGATTTTAGCCGTTGCTCAGGCGAGGATCTCGGCGGTCACGCCGCCGCCGAGGAAGCGGCCGCGCCGGGTGAGCGCGAGGGTCTCGCCGGCGTCGATGGCGAGGCCGAGCCGTTCGGCGCGCGCGAGGCCCTCAGCGTCGAGCGCCGAGCGAAGCTCTCCCAGCGGCAGTGGCTCGTCGAGCCGGAGGCCGAGCATCACGCGTTCGCGCGCCCGCGTCTCCTCGTCGAGCGGCTCGAGCTCGCGGTCGTAGTGCCCTTGGAGGTAGCGGCCGAGCTTCGGCGTGTTGCGCCGGCGCTCGCCGCCCAGCGTCGACACGGCGCCGACGCCGATGCCGAGGTAGTCGCGGCCGAGCCAGTAGCCGAGGTTGTGCTCGGCGCGCTTGCCGTCGCGGCAGAAGTTGGCCGTCTCGTACCAGCGGTAGCCGGCCACGGTGAGGGTCGCGACGACGCGCTCGAAGTAGTCCTCCATCCGTTCGGCCTGCCGGTCGAGCTCGGCGCCGTGCGCGATCGTGAAGCGTGTGCCCGGCTTCGCCTCGAGCTCGTAGGCGCTGATGTGCTCGGGGCCGAGCTCGAGCGCGTGGGCGAGATCGTCGGCGAGCTCGGCCGGCGTCTGCCCAGGGATGCCGTAGATGAGGTCGAGCGAGAGGTTGTCGAAACCGGCGTCGCGCAGGTGCGCGAACGCGCGGTCGACGTCCTCCGGTGTCGCGCGCCGTTCGAGGACGCGGAGCAGGTGCGGCCGGAACGTCTGCGCGCCTAGCGAGACACGGTTGACGCCCGCGCGGCGCAGCTCCCGCGCGAGCTCGGCCGTGATCGTCTCGGGATTCGCCTCCACGGTCAGTTCGTGCGCCGGCGGAAGCAACCGCAGGAGCCGCAGCAGCTCGGGCAGCGCCGTGAAGGTGGGAGTGCCGCCGCCGAGGAAGACCGTTTCGACCGGTGAGCCGTCGTCCTCCTCGTCGAGCTCGCGCAGCAGGGCGTCGACGTACGGGCCGTGCAGGTGGTCGCGGCCGGTCGCCGTCACGAAGTCGCAGTAGCCGCAGCGGTGGGCGCAGAACGGCAGGTGGACGTAGAGGTGGCGGACGCTCACGCAGCTCTTTTCGGTCGCGGAACGAGCTCGCCGCTGCAGTTCGGGCAGACGAAGTCCATCGCCTCGGCGCATGGGCGACAGAACGTGCACTCATACGAGCAGACGACTGCGTCGCCGTCCTGCGCCAGCCCGACGCCGCAACGTTCGCACCGTTCACGCATCTCCAGGCTCATCGACCCGCCGACGCCTCATAGAGAACCGTCGCGTAGGACGGCGTCTCGGCCGGACGCTCGAGCGACCCGCTGGTGTGCGCGACGCCTGCCTCCCGAGCGGCCCTTTGCACCACCGCCAGCGGCCCTGGAGGGGACATGCGGTCGAAGTCGCAGGCGACGCAGAGAGTCGTGTCGTCCTCGACCTCCGTCTCGCCCTTCCACAGGCGCGACCTTGTCGCGGTGACGCGAACGACCTCGGGCGCCACGGCGCGCACCAACGTCCCGAACGCTTCCAGCGCCTCTGCGGGAAAGCTCACCGGCTCGCGCGTGAAGCGGTAGTCCAGACGATCGAGGCCGGGCGACGTCTGCTCCCAGAGAACGGTGCCGAATGAGCGGAGCGCTTCCACTTCGGAGACGGGAGCGATGTCGATCCAGGTCGGCTCCGGCGTGTGGAGCGGGACGCGCAACCCGGCGTCGAGCGCCCGCATGTCGCCGGTTTCCCAGTCCTCGTCGTCGACCGCGAGCACGAGATGGTGGTCGTAGAGCGGCCCATCCACGCCTTGCTGTTCGTGCCGCACCCACAGGGCGAGCCTGAACCGCGATTGACCGTCGAGAAACGCGCGGATCGCCTGCACACTCTCGGCAGGCAGTTCGAACGTCGGCGCATCGAGGCCCTCGCGCATCAACTCTTCCCGCCCTGGCCGATGTTGAGGACGGCGAGGAACGCTTCCTGCGGCACCTCGACCGCGCCGACCTGCTTCATCCGCTTTTTCCCTGCCTTCTGCTTTTCGAGCAGCTTGCGCTTGCGCGAGATGTCGCCGCCGTAGCACTTCGCAAGCACGTCTTTCCGCTTCGCCTTCACAGTCTCGCGTGCGATGACGCGCGACCCGATCGCGGCCTGGATCGCGATGTCGAACATCTGGCGCGGAATCTCCTCGCGAAGCTTGTCGACGAGCAGGCGGCCCCGGTCGTAGGCGAACTGCCGGTGGACGATCAGAGACAGCGCGTCGACGGGCTCGCTCCCGACGAGCACGTCGACGCGAACCAGCTCGCCCGACTTGAAGCCCGCGAGGTCGTAGTCGAAGGAGGCGTAGCCGCGCGTGCGGGACTTGAGCTGGTCGTAGTAGTCGAGGACGATCTCGGCGAGCGGGAGCTCGTAGGTCAGGTGGACGCGCTCGGGCGAGAGGTACTCGAGCTTCCCGAACGTGCCGCGCCGGTCGTTGTTCAGCTCCATGACCGCGCCGACGTGCTCCTTCGGCACGATGATCGACGCGGCCACGTACGGCTCCTCGACCTCCTCGACCTCCCGTGGGAACTCGGCGGGGTTGTGCACCTCGACCCAGTCGCCGTTCTTCTCCTGCACGCGGTACGCGACGTTCGGCGCCGTCACGAGCAGATCGAGGTCGAACTCGCGCTCGAGCCGCTCGCGGACGATCTCCATGTGCAGCAGGCCGAGGAACCCGCAGCGGAAGCCGAAGCCGAGCGCGTTCGACGTCTCGGGCTCGTAGACGAGCGCGGCGTCGTTGAGCTTGAGCCGCTCGAGCGCGTCGCGAAGCTCCGGGTACTCGTCAGAGTCGGTCGGGAAGAGCCCGGCGAAGACCATCGGCTTGACGTCCTTGTAGCCGGGGAGGGCCTCGGACGCCGGGTGCTGCACCGAGGTGAGCGTGTCGCCGACGCGGAGCCGTGAGACGTCCTTCAGTCCGGTCACGACGTAGCCGACCTCGCCGGCTGCGAGCTGCTCGACGGGAGTCATGGCCGGAGCGAAGACACCGAGCTCCTCGGCGTCGAAGCGCGTGTCGGTGGCCATCGTCCGCAGCCCTTCGCGGGTGGAGAAGGAGCCGTCGACGACCCGGACGAAGGCGACGACGCCGCGGTACTGGTCGTACGAGGAGTCGAAGACCAGGGCGCGGGCGGGCGCAGCGAGGTCGCCGGCCGGCGGAGGTACCCGCTCGACGATCGCGTCGAGGACCTCGGCGACGCCGTCTCCCGTCTTGGCGGAGATGCGGAGCACATGGGCAGGGTCGTCGCCGAGCAGATCCGCGACCTCGACCGCGGTCGCGTCCGGGTCGGCCGCGGGGAGGTCGATCTTGTTCGCGACGGGAACGATCTCGAGCCCGTTCTCGATCGCGAGGTACGCGTTCGCGAGCGTCTGCGCCTCGATGCCCTGCGCGGCGTCGACGACGAGCAACGCTCCTTCGCAGGCCTGCAGCGAGCGCGAGACCTCGTACGTGAAGTCGACGTGTCCGGGCGTGTCGATGAGGTTGAGCTCGTAGCCCTTCCAGGTGACGTGGACGGCCTGGGCCTTGATCGTGATGCCCCGTTCCCGCTCGAGCTCCATCGAGTCGAGAACCTGCTCACGCATCTCGCGCGCCGAGACGGCGTCGGTGAGCTCGAGAATGCGGTCGGCGAGCGTCGACTTGCCGTGGTCGATGTGCGCGATGATCGAGAAGTTGCGGATGCGGCTCTGGTCCATCCCGCGGGCGATGGTACTGGCCGCCCGTCGAGCCTCCCGGCCGCTGAGCCGGCCGAGCGCGCACACCCCCACCCAGGGTGGGGTTCGCTTTCCCTCCGCCCTCGCGATCGACGCTACCGGCCAACCCATGCCGCCGGGTTGGCAGCTCCGTCAAGACTTGTGGGCGGCTGGCCGCCGCGGTCAGGCCCGGGCGCGGCGCAGGCGCAGCATCGTCTCGAGCTCCCGCACGTCCAGCAGCCGACACACCCCGAAGAAGGCGGCGAAGCCGAGCAGGAGCCCCATGCCGAGCGAGACGACCTGGGCCGGCAGCGAGCGGCCGAGCCCGGAGTCGAGAAGGTGCCAGACCCCCCACCCGACGGCCGCGAGCACCGCGGACGCAACACACACGAGCACGAAGGTCCGGGCCGTCTCGCCGAGCTCGAAACCGCCCACCCGCCGCCGGAAGAAGTAGAGAAGCGCCGCTGTGCCGGCGATGTTCACGAGTGACGTCGAAAGCGGGATCCCCCAGATCCCGAAGCGGTAGAACACCGCGTCCAGCAGGGCATTCAGGCCGAGGTTCCCGAAGGCGACCCAGCTCGGGATCCACGGCGACTGGAGCGAGAAGAAGCCGCGGTTGAGCATCAGCATCGTCCCGTTGAACGTGAGCCCGAGCGCGAACGCAGCGAGGGAGGCCGCGACGATCGGCGTCTGTGAAGGCGTGAAGGCACCGTGCTGGTAAAGGAGTCGCACGATCGGGACCGCCAGGACCGCCGCGGCGGCGCTCGCCGGGAGGAGGAAGAAGGTGATCAGCCGCAGTCCGGTCGCGACAGTTCGTTTGAAGGCGGTCCAATCCTGACGCGACGCATGCCGGGAAAGGAGCGGGAAGAGGACGGTGGCGACGGCGACCGAGAACACACCCTGCGGCAGCATGTAGAGGCGAAACGCGCTCACGATCGCGGTCGGGGCGAGGTTCTTGTTCAGAAAGTGCGTCGCGAACAACTGGTCGATGACCGCGTTGATGTTGATCAGGCCGAGCCCGATCGTGACCGGCACCATCAGGACGAACGTGCGCTTCACCGCCGGATCGCGGATGTCGATCACCATGCGCAGCCGCCCGTCGCGCCCGCGCAGCCACGGCAAGGGCAGTAGGAACTGGACGATCGTCGCGATCAGGATCGAGACGGCGTAGAAGTAGAGCCTCGTGCGCTGTTGAGAGAAGGTCGTGTGCTCCGCGCCGAGCGCGAGACCGAGCAGGATCACGAGGTTCCACGCGACCGGGCTGAGGGCGGGCACGGTGAAGTGGTCGTAGCTGTTGAGGATCCCGACGACGACGCCGGTCAGCCCGAGAATGACGACAGTGGGGAACAAGATCCGTGAGAGCCCGATCGCGAGTGGGCCGTACAAGTCGTTCGGCCCGTAGTTGAACACGCCCATCACCCACGGCGCCAGCACGATGAAGAGCGCCGTGAGGCCGCCGAGGCCGAGCAACATCAGCCAGAAGATCGACGACGCCACCCGCCAGGCTCGTTTCCGCTCTCCCTTGACCAGCAGCTCGCTGAAGACGGGCACGAACGCCCCCGAGAGAGCCTGATCCGCGACGAGCGAGCGCACGGTGTTCGGGATCAGGAAGGCGATGTTGAAGGCATTGATCGGCCCGCGGATCCCGAACAGATAGGCCGCGACGATCTCCCGCAGGAGACCGAGCACCCGCGAGAGGGCGGTGGCGATCGCGAAGATGACCCCCGATCGCGCGAGGCTGTGGCCCTCCCCCACCGGCTCCTCCGCCTCGGCTGCTGCGGGAGGAGAAGCGCTGATCAGGGGCACCTGCGCCTCCTCCGCGAACTCGAGAGCCTCGAGCTCGGTCAGCTCGCGGCCGTCGCGGCGCGGGCGGAGCAGTGCAGTCGGCTCGGTGGGATCGTCGGCAACCGGCCGGGGGTCGAGAGTCGCAGCGCCATCGAAGTACGTCGGCTTGCCCTGTTCGCGGCGGCGCCGATCACGCGCGAGCGCCCGCTCCTGCCGCTGCCGCTCGGCGTCCTCCACGGAGGCAGCATAGGGAGCGGGGTTGCTACCATCGCCCGGCCCGCGAGTCGCGGGTCTTTTCCCGAGATGCCCAACATCAAGCAGCAAGAGAAGCGCGTCCGCCAGGCCGCGCGGCAGCGGCAGGAGAACCTTCGCTGGCGCTCGACCGCGAAGACGCTCATGCGGCGTCTCGACGAGGCGGTCGCGGAGGGCGACGCACAAGGGCTCGACTCGCGGCATCGCGAGCTCGTCCAGTGGCTCGACCGCGCCGCGGCGAACGGCGCCCTCCACCGGAACACCGTCGCCAGGCGCAAGTCTCAGGCGGCGAAGCTCGTCGCCGGCGCAGCCGGTAAGTAAGCGCTAGTCCGGCCGGCGCGTGATCTCGACGAGCGTCCGCTCGAGCTGGAGCTCGGGCGGGAGGCGTGAACCGCCTTTGGCCCCTGCGTCGAGCTCGGCGAGCCGGACCGTCGCCTGCGCGAGCTCGTCCGGCGAAAAGTTGCCTGCCTGCTTCGCCGACTTCTCGGCGACGAAGGGGTGGATCTTGAGCCGGCTCGCGATCTCGCTCGAGCGGACTCCCTCGTCTGCCAGGCGAGCCGCCTTTCGCACCCGGCCGACGTGCCCCACGAGGGATGCGACGAGGCGAATCAGCTCGCCGGAGCGCGGTCGATGCGAGCGATCGAGCAGAGACTCGGTCGCGCGCAGCGTCGCCGCGACGTCTCGACGACCCCAGGCATCGGTGACCGCGAAGATCGGCGTCTCGGCCCGCCCCACGGCCAGCTCCTCGACGGTCGCGCGCGTGACCGCCTCGCCGTTCGCCCACGTCGCCAGTTTCTGGATCTCGGACGCGAGATCGCCGACATCGTCCCCGACCGCCTCGACGAGCGCACGGCATGCGTCACGGTCGGCAGACGCGCCGAGACGGGCGAACTGCTCGCCGACCCATTCCGGAAGCTGCTTCTTCGCAACATCGTAGGCGAGGACCTGGCCCGCTTTCGCGACCGCCTTGGCGAGAGCCGAGTCGCGCTTGATCCCGTCGCCGACGAGCGCGAGGACGGTGGTCGGCGCAGGAGCGGCGAGGTACGCCCCGAGCTCCTTCACGTCGGCCGCCTTCCAGCTCTCGGCGCCGTCGACGACCACGAGCCGCTCCTCCCCACCGAAGAGGCCGAGGGCGTTGCAGGCGGCGACGGCGTCCTCCGCCGACGCCTCCCCGGCGTGGAGCTGTTCGGTCGCTTCCTCACCGATCCGCCCTCGCAGCCGCTGGAGCGCCACCGCGATCTTCGGCCGGTCCGTCCCAGTCAGGAGGTAGACCGGCTTCAGCTCGCGCTCGCTCGCCACGCTGCCAAGCATAGGCGGCGGTCCCGACCGCTCCCAGGCCGAGGAGGGCGGCCGCGCGAGGCGAGGTGATCTGCGCGCCGGGGATGCCGGCGAACGCACGCGCACACCCGGCCACGAACCAGGCGCCCCAGCCGTTGAGCTGGGCCATCGCCGCAGCCACCGAGGGCGCGAAGGGTGCGACGACGGCGGTGAGAAGCGCGAGGCCGAGCACCTCGACCACGACCGGAACGGCCACCACGTTCGCCGGGACGGTAACGAGCGAGATCTGGTGGAACTGGAACCAGGTGACCGGCGCAGTGGCAAGTCCACACGCGGTGGATACGCCGATCAGCTGCGCGACCTCGGGCGACACGGGATAACCGTCGAGCGCCCGGACAACGCGAGGCGTCACCACGAAGATCGACGCCACGGCGGCGAACGAGAGCTGAAACCCGGCGTCGAAGAGCGCGTACGGGTTCCAGCCGAGGAGCACGGCGGCGCCGACGAGCAGCGCCTGCCAGCGGTCACGCCCGCGGCCGGCAAGCCAGGCGAGGGAGACGAGACCGGCCGCGAGCGCGGCACGCACAACGGACGGATGGAGCCCGACCGCGAGCGCGTAGGCCGCAACCGTGAGGATTGCCGCGAGCTGAGCAACGTAGATTCCGAGGCCGAGGAACAGGACGACAGCCGCCGCGCCGCCCCCGACTGCCGCGACCTTCAGCCCGTCGACGGCGAGGCAGTGGTAGAGGCCCGTGGCCCGGAAGTCCGCCAGCAGGCTCTGACCGACTTCGGAGCTGCGCCCGAGCACGATCGCCTCGATCACGTCGCGTCGCTCGCCCGTGAGCCCCGGTGTCGTGTCGCCGCTGAGCCAGCGGCCGACGCGGTCACCGACGCCGGAGATGCCGCCGCGCCTGCCGACGACTCGCCACGACTGCCCCTCCAGGACAGTGTGGATGCCTTGCCGGCGCAACCACTTCGCCTCGTCGAAGCCGTTCGACGGTCCGGGCGGAGCCTTGAGCACGCCGACCAGCCTGAGTCGCGCTCCCTGCGCCGGCGCCCGCCCGAGAGGGAGCTCGAGCAGAACAGGCTCGTGCAGGCGGAGCGTTCCCCAGCGCAGCACCAGTGCCTTCATCCGCTGGTCGAAGCTCTCCGCCTTCGGTGGTTCCTGCACCTCGACGACGGCCCACTCGGCGGTGCCGATTCGCGAGGCGAGGACGCTGCGATCCAGCTCGGTGAGCCGGATGCTTCCCCAGCCACAGGCTCCGGCCGCTACTGCAGCCGCGATCAGCGCCACACGGAACCGCGGGTCGGATGCGGCGAGCGCGAGCCCGACGAGGACCCGGCCGCGCCGAGGACGGGGACCACCGACGTGCGCACGAGGTTCGCGAGCGCGAAGCCGACAGACAGCGCCCCGACGAGAGCGTGCGGGAGACGCATCGTCACCTCACGGGATCACCAGTCCCTTCAGCTGAGCCATGTGGGCCGGCCCGATCCCCGGCACGCCCTGCAGTTCGGTGACCGAGTGAAAGGCGCCGTGCTGCTGCCGGTAGTCG
>CAVPDO010000008.1:0-62347 GCA_963702655.1 uncultured Actinomycetes bacterium
TGGAACTTGCGGCCGACCTCGGTGCGGTCGAGCGGCAGGCGCTTCCGCTCGTGCACAGGGATCGGCGGCGTCGCCACCGCGGTCTGGCCGTCCTTGCCGGAGCTCGAGAGCGGCTGCGCGACCTTGCAGTTGTCGCGATAGATCGCGATCGCCTTGACGCCGAGCTTCCAGGCGTCGACGTAGAGGCCCATCACGTCCTCGACCGTGGCCTCCTCGGGCAGGTTCACCGTCTTCGAGATCGCGCCGGAGATGAACGGCTGGACGGCGCCCATCATCTTCACGTGGCCGAGGTAGTGGATGGCGCGTTCGCCGACCGCGCAGTCGAAGATCGGATAGTGCTCGGCCTTCACGTACGGAGCGCCGACGACGCCGTTCCGCTCGTCGACCCAGGCGACGACCTCCTCGATCTCGCGCGGCGCGTAGCCGATCCGCTCGAGCGCCATCGGCACGGTCTTGTTCACGATGGTGATCTCGCCGCCGCCGACGAGCTTCTTCGACTTGACGAGCGAGAAGTCGGGTTCGACCCCGGTCGTGTCGCAATCCATCATGAAGCTGATCGTTCCGGTCGGGGCGAGGACGGTCGCCTGGGCGTTCCGGAAGCCATGGATCTCGCCGAGGTCGAGCGCGTCGTCCCAGGCCTTGCGGCAGTGGCCGAGCAGGTCGGCCGGCACGGAGTCGGCGTGCTCGATGTTGCCGACCGCGGCGCGGTGCTTGGCGATCACGCCGACCATCGGCGCCCGGTTCACCTGGTAGCCGTCGAACGGCCCCATCCGCGCGGCGATCTCGGCCGACTTGCGGTAGGCGCGGCCCGTCATGAGCCCGGTGATCGCCGCCGCGTAGGCGCGGCCCTCGTCGGAGTCGTACGGCAGACCGCGCGCCATCAGCAGGGCGCCGAGGTTCGCGTAGCCGAGCCCGAGCTGGCGGAACCGCTTCGCGTTGCGCCCGATCTCGGGCGTCGGGTAGGACGAATAGCCGACGAGGATCTCCTGGGCGAGGAAGACGACGTCGACCGCGTGCTCGAATGCCTCGACGTCGAGCTCGCCGTCCTCCCGCCGGAACTTCAGCAGGTTGAGCGAGGCGAGGTTGCAGGCGGAGTCGTCGATCGACATGTACTCCGAGCACGGGTTCGAGGCGTTGATGCGGCCCGTGTTCGGGAGCGTGTGCCACGAGTTGATCGTCGTGTCGTACTGGACGCCCGGATCGGCGCACTCCCAGGCGGCGTGCGCGATCTGGTGCAGCAGCTCGCGCGCCTCGACCGTCTCGAGGACGGTGCCGTCGGTGCGGGCGGTGAGGTTGAACTCCTCGTCGGATGTCGCGGCGTCCATGAATGCGTCGCTGACCCGGACGGAGTTGTTCGCGTTCTGGTACTGGATCGAGGCCCAGTCCGGCGAGTCGAGCGACATGTCGTAGCCGGCCGACTCGAGGACGCGGGCCTTGCGCTCCTCCTTGGCCTTGCACCAGATGAACTCCTCGACGTCGGGATGGTCGACGTCGAGCACGACCATCTTCGCCGCGCGCCGCGTCTTGCCGCCCGACTTGATCGTCCCGGCGGAGGCGTCGGCGCCGCGCATGAACGAGACCGGCCCGGAGGCGTAGCCGCCCTTCGAGAGCTGCTCCTTCGAGGAGCGCAGATGCGAGAGGTTGACGCCCGAGCCCGAGCCGCCGCGGAAGATGACGCCCTCGCGGCGGATCCAGTCGAGGATCGACTCCATCGAGTCGTCGATCGAGAGGATGAAGCAGGCCGAGCACTGCGGCGCAGCCTCGAAGCCGACGTTGAACCAGACCGGGCTGTTGAAGGAGGCGTACTGGTTGACGAGGATCGCCTTCAGCTCGGCCTCGAAGGTGTCGGCCTCGTCGGTATCCGCGAAGTAGCCGCCCTCCTTGCCCCAGGCGACGGCGGTGTCGACGACCCGGCCGATCATCTGCTTCACGCTCGATTCGCGCTCCGGCGAGGAGAGGCGGCCGCGGAAGTACTTCTGCGCGACGATGTTGGTCGCGGTCTGCGACCAGAACTTCGGGAACTCCACGCCGCGCTGCTCGAAGGCCGGGCCGTCGCGGCCGGGGATGATCGCGTCGCGCGTCTCCCACTCGATCTCGTCGAACGGGTCGCGGTCAGGGATCGTGAAGAAGCGCTTCACGCCGAGGCGGGCGCCCTCCTCGACGACCGTGTTCACGACCTCCTCGGTCGCCGTATCGCTGCCCTGAATCTGCTCGACGCTTGCCATCTTCCCCTCCCGAATCCTAGTCTCCGACTGCTGGTCGACCGCACCGCCGGCACGCGAATCCTCCGACGGGGAACGGGACCGTAGACCCCGCATCGGACGGAACCGAAAGTGGCCTTCGGAGCTAGTTCGCGCCGAGGATGACGAGCAGCGGAACGTGCGCGTACTCGGGTGCGAGGCGGCCGTCGAGCGCGGCGACCGTCGGGATCCGGACCTCCCGTGCCAGCCGTTCGGCCTCTCGCTGCCAGCCCGGCCGGTAGAGGACGAGCGAGCGCGCGTAGCCGGAGCTCGGCGCGTCCGCCGGAATGGCGTGGCGGTACCCCCAGGAGATGATGCTCGTCGCCTCGTTGCCGGCGGCGCCCGAGATCCCGTTGCCGTTGAGGACGAGCACCGAGATCGAGGAACGCGGCCGCAGCGGAGCCAACGGCGGCGTGGCCGCGTGTCTCTTCGGGACCTGGCCGGAACCAGGTTCCGGACGTGTCTGCGCGGGACGGTCGGCGAGCACCAGGCCGGCGAGGATCGCGAGCGCCAGGGCGCTTGCGACGAGGGTTGCGAGGCGCCAGGGGAACGCGCGGTTGAGCGGCGGGGCGTGCTCCACGGACCGTCACCGTTCGCCCTGACGGCGGTTCCTCCTGCCGTAGAGTCGAGGCGTGTTCGTGACCTTCGAGGGAGCCGACGGCTCGGGGAAGTCGACGCAGGCGGAGCTGCTCCGCGCCGCGCTCGCCGCCGAGGGCCGCGACGTCGTCCTCACGCGCGAGCCCGGCGGCACCGAGCTCGGTGAGGCTGTGCGCGGGCTCGTCCTCGACGGGCCGGAGATGGGCGCGTGGGCGGAGGCCGCACTGTTCGCCGCCTCGCGCGCCGAGCACGTCCACGAGGTGGTCCGGCCGGCACTCGAGCAGGGTGCCGACGTCGTCTGCGACCGCTACGTCGATTCCTCGCTGGCCTACCAGGGCATCGCGCGGGGGCTCGGGGTCGACGCCGTGCTGCAGCTCAACCTCGCGGTGACGGGCGGGCTGCTGCCCGACGTCACGTTCCTGCTCCTGCTCGATCCCGGCGTGGCCACCGCCCGTCACGTCGAGCCCGACCGGCTCGAGCGGGAGGGAACGGAGCTGCAGGCGAAGGTCGACGCCGCCTACCGGGAGCTCGCGACGCGGTTTGGAGAGAGAATCGTCACCGTCGACGCGGCGCGAACGCCGGACGAGATCGCGAGGGAGGTACGTGAGCGGCTTCGAGACCGTTCCTGAGCAGCACGAGGCCAAGCGGCTGCTGGCAGCCGCGCTCAAGGCTGCAAACGTCGGCGGCCAAGCCGCCGACGTGCCGCCCGACGGACCCGGCCGCCGCGGGCGGCCGTCGGAGGAAGGGCCGGCGCACGCCTATCTCTTCCACGGCCCGGCCGGCGTCGGCAAGCGCGAGCTCGCGCGGCGCTTCGCGGCGGAGCTGCTCGGCGACCACGCGCGCGTCGAGCGTGGCAGCCATCCCGACCTCTACCTCCTGGAGCCGCTCGGCGAGCAGATCCGGATCGACGACATCCGGGAGCTGCGCCGGGATCTCCACATGCGGCCGTTCGAGGCCGACCGGCGCGTCTACCTCGTCTTCGGCGCCGACGCACTGAACGCGGACGCCGCAGACGCTCTGCTCAAGGATCTCGAGGAGCCGCCGCCGTACGCCGTCGTCGTCCTCGTGGCCGAACGGCTGGGGCCCTTGCCCGAGACGATTCGCTCCCGCTGCCAGCTCGTGCCGTTCCGGCGCCTGTCGGAGCCCGCGGTGCGGCAGGCGATCCGCGAGCACGCGCCCGAGCTCGGCGACGAGGAGCTGACGACGCTCGCCCGCGTGGCCGGCGGGCGCCTCGGCCGTGCGCTGCAGCTTCTCGACCCGGCCGCCGCGAGGCGCCGCGGGACGCTGATCGGCGTTGCGCGGGCGGTCTACGCCGAGCCGGCGTTCGAGCCGGCCGACGGCGTCGAGGAGCTGCTTGCCGGCATCGCCGAGCGAGGCGCCGAGGCGAAGGCGGCGGCGGAGCTGCAGGTCGAGTCCCTCGAGCTGACGGGGAGAGACGCGGAGCAGCGCATCCGGCGGGCCCAGCGCGGCGCCGAGCGCGAGGAGCTGCTCGCGCTCCTCGAGGAGCTCGAGTCCTGGTACCGCGACCTCGTCGTCGTCGCCGCGGGTGCCGAGGCGGCGGCTGTCCACGTCGACCGGATCGAGGAGCTGCGGGCGGACGCCACCCGCGAGCGGATGCACGCCGCCGAGGAGGCGTGCGAGCTCGTCCGGGCGGCCTGGCGCGAGGCCGAGGAGCTGCAGGTCTCGACGGCGCTCGCGCTCGAGGCCCTGCTCATTCGGCTGCGCGGCGAGCTGGCAGCCACGACGGTCGCGGCGTAGACGCACGACGCCGGAACGGACGAGCGCGGCCAGTTCCCCGCAGCCGCCGCATGGACGCATCTGCGTCATGGGTCCGCTCTCGAGCGCTGTCGATGACTTCGACAGATGGAAGCCGCAGCTCACCTCCGCGCGCAGCTCGGTACGCCGATCGTGTCCGGCCTGGTGGCGACCGGCGTGCTCGTCGCCGCCTCTCAGCGGTCCGTGCCCGTGGTCGCGGTCGTCCTCGCGGGCGCAACCCTCGTGCTCGCCCTGGCGCGGCTGGCGCTGAGCTTCCGGGAGAACGTCCGGTTGCTCGCGGCCAGCCGGCGCGAGGCGCTCACCGACTCCCTCACCGGGCTCGGCAACCGGCGCAAGCTGGTCGCCGATCTCGAGGCTCAGATCGAGGCTGCCCGCCACGGCAGCCCGCGCCTGCTCGTGATCTTCGACCTCAACGGCTTCAAGACGTACAACGACACCTTCGGCCATCCTGCCGGAGACGCGCTCCTCAGCCGTCTCGGCGCCAGGCTCGCAGCGGTCGTGGCGCCGGCGGGCGAGGCCTACCGGATGGGCGGTGACGAGTTCTGCGTGCTGCTGCCGGAGCCGGATCCCGATCTCCACCGGATCGCCCAGGCGCTGCGCGCGAGCGGCGAGGGCTTCGACGTCTCCAGCGCCTACGGCGCGGCGCTCATCCCGGACGAGGCGACGACGGCCTCGACCGCGCTGAGCCTCGCCGACGAGCGCCTGTACGCGCACAAGGAGCTGCCGGCCGGGGAGCTGCGGCTGGCGGCTTGCTAGCCCGACGAGATTCGCTCTCCAACGACGAAGGGCCGGGATCGCTCCCGGCCCTTCGCGGTGTATTCGGACCTCTCGTGCCTAGGCGGCGAAGACGAGCTCGTCGCCCAGCGCGAGCTGCAGCCGCGCGAGGGCGTCGCTCTCGAGCTGCCGGACGCGCTCCCGCGTCAGGCCGAGCTCCTTGCCGATCGTCTCGAGCGAGGCGGGCTCGGACTCGAAGCCGAAGCGGAGCTCGATGATGCGCCGCTGCCGTTCGGGCAGATCCGCGACCGCGCGCTGGACGCGCTGCCGGCGGACCGACTCGACCGCTTCCTCGGCAGGATCGACCGTCGACTCGTCGGCGAACAGGTCGCCGAGCTCCGAGTCGCCGTCCGAGCCGAGGCCCTGGTTCAGGGAGACGGAGTCGACAGCGTCGAGCGCCTCCACGACGTGCTCGAGCTTGAGCCGCGTCGCCTGGGCGAGCTCTTCCGCCGTCGCCTCGCGGCCCAGCTTGGCCTGCAACTCGGCCGAGGCGCGGTTGAGCTTGATGCGGCGCTCCTGAACGTGCACCGGGATGCGGATCGTCTTCGACTGGTTCGCGACCGCGCGCTGGCAGGCCTGACGGATCCACCAGGTCGCGTAGGTCGAGAACTTGTAGCCCTTGCGCCAGTCGAACTTCTCCGCTGCGCGGTTGAGGCCGATCACGCCCTCCTGAATCAGGTCGAGCAGAGGCACGTCGTGGCCCTGGTACCGCTTCGCGATCGAGACGACCAGGCGCAGGTTGGAGTTGATCATCTTCTCCTTCGCTGCGAGGTCGCCGCGCTCGATCCGCTTCGCGAGGGCAACTTCGTCCGCGGCCGTGAGCAGCTTGTGCCGGCCCGCCGCGTCCATGAACAGCTGCAGCGGATCGAGCGTGCCCGTGACCGGTGCGGCTGCGACCGGGCGCGTCTCCTCGGGCGTCTCTTCCCGCACGACGACGTCGCGCTCTTCGAGCGCGGCGCGCAGACCGCTGACGTCGTCCTCGGTCAACTCGTGCTCGTCGGCGAGAGCCTGAATGTCCTTCTCCTCGACGAAACCGCGCTCGGCGGCCTCCTCGAGCAGGCGCTCGACAGGCGAGAGGTCATGCAGATGAATCGTGTCGCTCAGTGTTGTTCCTTTCGTTCGTGACGGGCTGCCGGTTTCGGCGCCCCGGGCGGCGTGATAAGGCTTGTGCTTCTCGGCTTCGCCGCCCTACGAGTTATAGAACGGCGTTGCCCCGAAGTCCATTCCCAAATCTGGTGTTTTTCTATTTCCGTACAAAGTCTCATTCCCTGCTTACGCAGGGAAAACTCATCGTTCGACCGCCCGGCCCGACAGTTCGTCCAGAGCGATGCGGAGGACGACGACGTTCGGCCCGAGCTGCCGCGGCTCGGCCGCGCGTCCGGCCGTGCGTGCGAAGCGCTCGCGCAGGAGAGCGAGCGCGGGCTCGATCGCATCGCCGGCGAGCTCCTCGGAGGTCCCCTGGGCGATCACGCTCCGCCAGCTTCCCTTGCCGTCGGCGTCGTACTCGTCGACCTCGACGCACACGCGCGGGTTGTCGCGCAGCATCGCGGCCTTGCGGCCCTCGGTCGTCACGGCGACCACCGCGCCGTCCTCGTAGGCGTAGATCAGCGGCACGACGTAGGTGACTCCGCCGGCGTGGCAGCCGAGGCGCGCGATCCGCTGGCCGCGCAGAAAATCGTCGATCTCGCGGAGTGAGAGCTCGCGCGGGACTCCTCTGCCGGGGCCGGGATCTGTCATCTCCGCCTGAGCGTAGGACATACTGGATGGTCGTGTTTCGCAGGTGGTTCCTGGGGCTGCTGTGTGTCGGGCTCGTCGTCGCGGCCGTTGCAGGCGCAGCGTTGCTCGCCTGGCCGAGCGTGGGCGTAGCCGCTTCCGAGAGCGGCCTCGCGGGGATCTCGCTGCCTGGCTTCTCGGGGCACGTCGAGCGCATCTCCGTAACGGGGAAGCGCGGCAAGCCGGTGCCGATCGTGCTGCGCGGCGGCACGGTCTGGCCCCGCGTCCGGTTGGCCCCCGGCGAGCGCGTGACGGTGCACGTCGAGATCGGCCGGCCCGGCTGGATCGGCTGGCTCGTCGGCAGGCACGAGGAGCGCACGATGACCGTGGTGACTCCCGCTGCACACATCCGTTCGGCGCTGCTCAGCCCGAGGCGCGGGACCGCGGTCAGCGTCAGCTTCGACGTGCCGGTGAGCCGGGTCGCGATCGGCGGCGGCAAGCTGCACAGACTGACGACCGGCCGGAACGTCGTGCCGCTCGGCGTCCGCGCCTCCGGCACCGCGACCACGGGGACGACGACCGTGGCGGCGGCGGTGCGCCCCTGGGAGACGCTCTCGCAGCCGAAGCTCGTTTCGTGGTTCGTCCCCGGAGCCCGCAGGGAGGTCGTCGCCCAGCCCGGCACCGGCAGCCGGATCTCGCCGTCGACCGTCCTCACACTGACCTTCGCCAAGCCGGTGAGCGCCGTACTCGGCTCGCGGCTGCCCCGGCTCGAGCCCGCCATGCCGGGGCACTGGACGCAGCCCGACCCGAACAGGCTCTCGTTCCGGCCCGCCGGCCTCGGCTTCGGTCTGGGCGGCATCGTGCACGTGCAGCTCCCGGGACAGACGCTCGCCTGGAGAGTCGGCAGCGGATCGACGCTGCGGCTACAGGAGCTCCTCGCCCGTCTCGGCTACCTGCCCGTCCGCTGGAACGGGGTCGCGGCGACGACGCCTGCCGCCGAGCTGGCCGCGGCCGTCTCGGCGCCGCACGGCACCTTCTCCTGGCGGTACCCGGGGACTCCGGCCTCGCTCCAGCAGCTCTGGAAGCCGGGCGCCTGGAACGTCGTCACCGAGGGCGCCGTGATGCGCTTCGAGGACGTGCACGGCATGGGCACCGACGGAGTAGCCGGTCCGCAGGTCTGGCGGGCTCTCATGCACGACGACCTCGCCGGCCGCCGCTCGAGCGCCGGCTACAGCTACGTCTTCGTGCACGAGACCGTCCCGCAGTCGCTCAGCCTCTGGCACGACGGCCGCGTGATCCTCACCTCGCCCGGCAACACCGGCATCGCGTCGGCGCCGACCGCGCAAGGAACGTGGCCCGTGTTCGAGCACATCCCGGTCGGGACGATGAGCGGCACGAATCCCGACGGCTCGCACTACCACGATCCCGGGATCCGCTGGATCAGCTATTTCCACGGCGGGGACGCGCTCCACGAGTTCCCGCGCGCCTCGTTCGGGACGCCGCAGAGCCTCGGCTGCGTCGAGCTTCCGGAGGCGGCCGCGGCCGAGGTCTGGCCCCACACACCCATCGGGACGCTCGTCACGATCGAATCCTGAGCGGGAACCGGCGGGGCTAGACTGGGCCTCCCCGCCGACGTAGCTCAGCTGGTAGAGCACATCACTCGTAATGATGGGGTCGGGAGTTCGAGTCTCCCCGTCGGCTTCGAGCGGGCCCTACGTGAGCGGGAGGGCGAGGCGAAAGGTCGATCCGGCGCCCGCGGTGCTTTCGAGCTGAATCGTGCCGCCGTGGGCTTCGGCGATGACCCGTGAGATCGCCAGGCCGAGGCCGCTCCCGGGGATCGCCTTCTCGACCGCGTTCGTGCCCCGGTAGAAGCGATTGAAGAGGTCACGCTGCTCGGCGGGAGGGATGCCGAGCCCGGTGTCCGTCACCTCGACGATCGCGGCGGCGGCTTCGCGCCGCGCTGCGAGACGCACGGTGCCGCCGTCCGGGGTGAACTTGACCGCGTTCGCGACGAGATTGTCGACGACGCGGAGGATCTGCGGCCGGTCGGCGAGCACGTCCGGAGGAGCGTCCGCCTCGACGAGCAGCGAGATGTCCTTGGCGTAGGCCGCGGGGCGGGCGGTCTCGGCGGCCTCGTCCAGGATCCGCTCGAGGTCGACGGGCTGCCGGTCGAGGTCGAGCGGATGCGAGTCGGCGCGGGCGAGGAAGAGGAGTTGGTCGACGAGGACTGCCAGCCGGTCGGCGTTGCGCTGGACGATTCTGAGGTGGCCCTCGCGGGTCGGCGAGAGCGGGCCTTCGGCGGGATCGAGGGACATCTCGAGATAGCCGCTGAGCGACGTGAGCGGAGTCCGCAGCTCGTGCGATGCGGTCGCCACGAACTCGTCCTTGAGGCGGTCGAGCTCGAGGAGGCGTTCGTTCTGGTCGGCGAGCTGCGCCGTGCGCCGGCGCCCGTCGGCGCTGAGGCGCTGGACCATCAGACCGGTGACCGCGGCGACGGTGGTGAGGACCAACGCGCCGCGCAAGCCGGACTTCGGGTACTCGGGCGCACCGACGAGCACGATCGGCAGCAGCTGGGCCGCGGCCATCGCGGCCAGGATCAGCGCGAGCTGCCGCCGTCCGGCGGTGACGGCGAGCCAGAGGACCGGAAGGAGGAAGAGACCCCCGAAGCCGGACGTTGCGCCACCCGCCGCCTCGCGGAGCGTCGCGGCGAGGACGAGATAGCCGAGCGGCACTCCGAGGGAGGCGATCCTGGGGGCAACCGGCCAGCAGAGCGCGAGCCCGAGCAGGGCGGCACCGAGGATCCCCGCGGCCCCGGCGAAGCGGTAGTCGAGCCCGTCGGCCGGGAGGAAGAGCAGCACGTAAGCCGTGCCGACCGCGATCGCCGTGAACGGGAGCGCATGGTCCGGCGGTTCGACTCGCGTGGATGGGTTTGGGCGCGCCCGCACGAAGCGGGCCGCCGGCTCGACGGCTGCTGTAGTCAGTGTGCCTCCTTACCGATAGGAATCGCTGCAGGCGCAGGAGTCCTATATCCCCCGGTGGAAGGAGATGTGATGGGCGACTCCCGGATTCTCGTCGTCGACGACGACGACGACATCCGCGGGCTTCTGCGCGCGCTGCTCGAACGAGCCGGACACGACGTCACCGAGGCGTCGGACGGGCGTGCCGGTCTGCGCGAGCTCTATGCCGGGTCGCCCGATCTGGTCATTCTCGACGTCGGGATGCCGGGGCTGGACGGGTGGGCCACGCTGGAGCGGATCCGGGAGGTGTCGGACGTCCCCATCCTGATGCTGACTGCGCGCGACGCCGAGCTCGAGCGCGTCCGCGGGCTCAAAGGCGGAGCCGACGACTACGTGGTCAAGCCGTTCGGGCGCCAGGAGCTCGTCGCGCGGGTCGACGTGCTGCTCCGCCGGCCGCGCAGCGGTGTCGCCCAGGACACGTACGCCGACGCCCGGCTCACCATCTCGTTCGCTCAGCGCGCGGTGCACTACGACGCGCGTGAGGTCGCCCTCACGCGGCTCGAATACCGGCTCCTCTCCGCTTTCGTCCGGCACCCGAACCAGGTGCTGAGCCAGGACCAGATCCGGGAGCTCGTCTGGGGAGACACCATGGCCACCTCCCGCGACGAGGTGAAGCTCTACGTCGGATATCTGCGGCGAAAGCTCGCCCCGGACGCCCCGGGGAGTACCCCTATTGAGACCGTCCGCGGCTTCGGCTATCGCTACAAAACCCCTGTTTAGCAGGGATTTTCGAGCAATAACCCGCTTCCGGCCGCACTCATCCCGATTTCCTACCGAGGGTGCCGATCCCAGCGCTGCCACGGGAGAGATCCCGAATTCAGACCCATCCAGAAAGGAAAAGACGGCATGCTCAGTATTCGGCAGCGTCTCGCTCGTGACGAGAGCGGTTTCACCCTCATCGAGCTTCTCGTTGTGCTGATCATCATCGGCGTTCTGCTTGCGATCGCCATTCCGTCCTATCTCGGCTTCCAGAAGAAGGCGCAGCAGACCGCTGCTGCGTCGGATGTCCGCCAGGCCATCCCGGACGCCGTTGCGTACTACTCGGACAACAACAACTACACCGCCCTGAGCGTCAGCGCCCTCCAGGGCTACGACTCGGGCCTGCAGAAGTACGTGGCCGCGAGCGGCTCGACGCCGGAGACTCCCGGCATCGTCACCGCCAAGGGCGGAGCGACGAAGTTCTGCATCTCCGCGGAGGACGCGGGCAACTGGGCGTCTGTCATCGGCCCCGGCAACACCGTGACCTCGGGCCAGACCACGGACGCCTGCGCCAGCTGGACTGCATCGTAGGCGCAAGGGGCGCGGCAACCCAGACAGTTGCTGGAGAGGGCGCGGGAAACCGCGCCCTCTCCTTTTGCCCGGGCGTCGGCGGCGCGGCCGCTCTTTCAAGCACAATGGCGGCGAAGTGCCGGGCAACCAGGGTCGCAACGGGAGAGGGCCGCGGAACGCGAAGCCGTCGCGCGCGGACGTCGAGTTCGAGCGCATGCTGCTCGCGCGGCACAGCCGGCTGCGCCGCCGGACCCGGAAGCGCCGGAGCATCGTGCTCGTCGGGGTGCTTCTGCTCGCCTCGATCGTCGCTCTCGTGCTCGCCACCGTCGCGTTCACGGGTCCGCAGATCCTGGAGTCGCAGTGCAGCCTCAAGGACCTCCGGTCGCTCAGGTCCGGCGAGAACTCGTTCCTCTACACCGACAACGGGCAGCTGCTCGGAGTCGTCCCCTCGGCGACGAACCGGCAGCCGCTGCCGCTGGCCCAGATCTCGCCCTCCCTGCCGCAGGCGACGGTGGCGATCGAGGACGCCCGCTTCTGGCAGCACGGCGCCCTCGACTACCGGGGAATCATGCGCGCGCTGTACCAGGACCTCTCCAAGGGCCACATCGTCCAGGGCGGCTCGACCATCACCCAGGAGCTCGTGCGGAACCTCTACATCGGCAACCCGCAGCGGACGCTCTCGCGGAAGGTCAAGGAGGCCTGCCTCGCGACGAAGATCTTCCAGACGCATACGCGGAAGCAGATCCTCACCGACTACCTGAACGAGGTCTTCTACGGGAGGCACGCGTACGGTGCGCAGGCCGCCGCGCGGACGTACTTCTCGAAGCCCGCCTCCAAGCTGACGCTCGTGCAGGCTGCACTGCTCGCAGGGCTGCCGCAGGCCCCGACGGTGTACGACCCGCTGACCAACCCGCGGGCCGCCCTCGTCCGGCGGAACGAGGTGCTGCACGCGATGTTCAAGAACGGCTACATCACCGGGAGGACGCTGCGGAGGTCGACGCGGAAGAAGCTCCAGCTCCGGCCCGGCCATCTGTATTCGGAGCTGCACCAGCCGAGCTTCTTCGGCTGGGCGACGCAGCAGCTGGGCAACCGCTTCGGCCAGAAGCAGGTGGGGCTCGGCGGGTACCGGGTCACGACGACTCTCGACCCGCGCCTGCAGGGGCTCGCAACCCACGCGGTCACCGACGTCCTGCACACGTCGACCGACCCGGCCGCGGCGGTGGTGGCGATCGATCCGCAGACGGGTGACGTGAAGGCGATGGTCAACTACCTGCCGAGCGGACGGCCGATGCAGTTCAACCTCGCGACCCAGGCTCACCGCTCGACGGGCAGCTCCTTCAAGCCGATCACCCTCGCGACTGCGCTGAGCGAGGGCGTCTCCCTCTACTCCACGTTCTACGGGCCGCCCGAGCTCTTCATCACGGATCCGGCCTGCGCGACGCGCAACGGCCCGTGGGACGTGCACAACTTCGCCGACGAGGAGGCGGGCACGATGAACCTTCTCGATGCGACCGCGAACTCGGTGAACACGATCTTCGCCCAGCTCATCTCCAAGGTCGGCGTGCGGAACGTCATGGCGATGGCGCAGCACCTCGGGATCACCGAAAAGCCGAACGGCCCGTACTTCAAGCAGGTCTGCGCGATCACGCTCGGCTCGGTCGGGTTCACGCCGCTCGAGATGGCCGACGTCTACGCGACCTTCGCCGACGGCGGAGTCCATCACGCCCCGCAGGCGTTCCGGACCGTCCGCGGCGCCAAAGGAAACGTGATTCCGGTGAGCGACAAGGCGCAGCGCGTGCTCAGCCCGAACGTCGCCGCCCAGCTCGACTACGCGCTGCAGGGTGTCGTCCGGAGCGGCACCGGCACCGCGGCCTCGCTCGGCGCCCGCCCGGTGGCCGGCAAGACCGGGACGGCCGAGAACTTCCAGGACGCCTGGTTCTGCGGCTACGTGCCGCAGCTGGCGACGTGCGTCTGGGTCGGCTATCCGAAGGGTGAGATCCCGCTGCTCGACGTCGAGGGCGTCGGCGAGGTCGCCGGCGGCACCCTGCCCGCCGAGATCTGGCGCAAGTTCATGGAGCCGGCCGTCTCGAACCTCCCGGTCAAGGACTTCCCGACACCGGATCTCAACGGTGGCTCGCTCATCAACGGCACCGGCACCTACTCCTACTCGCACGACTCGTCGACTCCGTGACATTCCGGCCCGAGCGGGGCAGGAGCACGCCGTGGCCACGTTTCCGCTCGATCGCCTGGACGATCTCGTCGGCGAGACACTCGAGCGCGCCGTCCGCGCTCACCACGCACGGCGGCTGAAGCGGCACGGCAGCGCCGAGGCGGTCGAGCCGTCGTCCGACGGCGGCTGGGCGCGCAGGGCGGCGTTCGCTCCGCGCTCCGGCTGCAGGGTCGAGCCGTTCGTCGACGGGAGCGAGGCGTTGCCGCGGATCGCCGACGCGATCCGCTCGGCGCGCTCGCACGTCCACCTCGCGGGCTGGCACTTCGATGCCTCCTTCCGGCTCGAGCCGGAAGGGCCGACGCTGCGGGAGCTGCTCGCCGAGGCGGCGCAGCGCGTCGACGTTCGCGTGCTCGCCTGGGCGGGAGCGCCGCTGCCGCTCTTCCACCCGGACCGCGGAGAGGTGCGCGCGGCGTGCCGGGCCCTGACCGGCGGCACGCGCATCTCGATGGCGCTCGACGCCCGGGAGCGGCCGTTCCACTGTCATCACGAGAAGCTCGTGGTCGTCGACGACGAGACGGCGTTCGTCGGCGGGATCGACCTGACGGCGCTCGCCGGCGACCGGCTCGACTCGAGCGAGCATCCGCGCCGCGACGGGGTCGGTTGGCACGACACCGCCCTCCGGCTCGAGGGGCCGATCGTGGCCGACGTCGCGCGGCACTTCCACACCCGCTGGCACGCCGTCGCCTCGGACGGGCTACCCGAGCCCTGCGGACCGGAGCCGGTCGAGGAAGGAGTCGAGGCCCACCTCGTGCGGACGGTGCCAGAGCGGCTGTACGAGCCCTGGCGAGACGGCGAGTGGTCGATCCTCGAGAGCTACCTGCGAGCGCTGCGGGCGGCCGAGAGGTTCGTGTATCTCGAGAGCCAGTTCCTCTGGTCGCCGGAGGTCACCCTCGTGCTGGCCGAGAAGCTGCGCCGGCCGCCGTGCGACGACTTCCGCGTGGTTGCGCTCCTGCCGGCGCGGCCGAACAACGGCGCCGACGACAGCCGCGGCCAGGTCGGGGTGCTGATCGACGCCGACGAGCGCTCCGGCGACGACACGACACGGTTCCTCGCCTGCACGCTCTACCAGCCCGGTCCAGGCGGGAACCCGGTCTACGTCCACTCGAAGGCGGCGGTCGTCGACGATGCCTGGCTCACGGTCGGCTCGGCGAACCTCAACGAGCACTCGCTCTTCAACGACACGGAGGCCAATGTCGTCGTTCGCGATCCGGCGCTCGCGCGGGGGGTGCGGCTGCGGCTGTGGGAGGAGCACCTCGAGCGGCCGCGCGAGGAGATCGACGGCGATCCCGCGCGCGTCTTCGACGAGCTGTGGAAGCCTCTCGCCGAGGACCGGCTCGCGCGGCGGAGACGTGACGGCTGGGCCGACGGGAAGCTGACCCTGCTACCTCACGTCTCGCGCCGGAGCGAGGCGCTCTGCGGCCCCCTCAACGGGCTGTTCGTGGACGGCTAGCTAGAAGCCGGGCTTGCACGGCTTCCCGCCGAAGCGGGTCGCGAGGGACGGCTCCATGGCCTCGAGCGCGTCGAAGCAGTCCTGGCAGAGCGCAGTCGCGCCCTTCGCCTCGCGGATCAGGATCGCCCGCTGGTTCGGCGGCAGCGTGCCGACGGCGAGGAGGAAGCGGTTGAGCTCGTGCTCGAGCGCCGGCGGGCCCACCGGGTGCACCGTCTTCAGCGGCGCTTCGAGCCGGTGCATCTGGACGATCATCACGTTCGCGCGCCGGATCACGCGGCGCTGCTTCGCCGACAGCGTGCACGTCCTGGGCGGAGGCGCCGCATGCGTCGCGGTCGTTTGGGGCTGCGACCCGGAGCCGCAGCCCGCAGCCGTCCCGACGGCCGCGGCGAAGACCGCGATCGCGACCGCCTTCCCTCTCAGATCTGCCAGGCTCCCTCGCGGATCAGCGGGATCCGCCGGCCGCTCGCGTCGAAGCCGGTCGCCTCGAGCTCCGGGCCGCCGATCATGACGTCGAGGTGGATCGTCGAGCGGTTCAAGCCACGTGCAGGTGTTTCCGAACGCGTGCCGCCGAAACCACTGCCGAAGGCGATGTGGGTCGCCGCGTTCTCGTCGAGCAGGGTGTTGTAGTAGACGCGTCCCGTTCGGCCGATGCGGGACGAGGCGTCGACGAGCGCGACCTCGCCCAGCCGCCGCCCCATCCGGTCGGTGTCGATGAACTCCGTGACGAAGTCACGATCGTCGTCCAGGTCGGCGTCGAGCCGGACGAGCCGTCCCCTCGAGAACTCGCCTCGGAGACCGTGGATCAGACGACCGCGGAAGGAGAGTGGGAACGTGCAGCGGAAGCTGCCGAACGTCTGGCGCGGGTCGGGGCTCGTGAAGACCTCCTCCGTCGGCATGTTCGCCGCGAGCTTGCGGCCGTCGACCAGCGTGTCGAAGCCTCCGAGCCAGCGCGTGCCCTCGACAAAGCCGACGTCGAGCTCGGTGCCGGGCCCGCGCAGCTCGAGCCGGGAGAGGCCGAGCTTCGTCAGGCGCGCCGAGCGGCGGCTGAGCGTGCGCAGGTGCTTGACCCAGCCGCTCGTTCCCTTCCCGTCCTCGTCGGCGAGGCGGCAGAACCCTAGGAGGTCGTCCGCAAGACGTCGCTTCCCCTGGGTCGGCTCGAGCTCCGGATAGACCTGGCCGGCCCAGTGGTCCGTCGGCCAGCCGGCGATGACCCAGCGCGCGCGGAGGTCGAGCTGCGCGCGGCGCAGGAAGCCCAGCTGCCTGGCCAGCCGCGTGTAGTCGGCCGCGATCCGGGCGGGCGGAACCCCGTCTAGGTAGCCGGCCTCTCCCTCGCCGGCGATGTGGACGAGGGCGCCGTGCGGTCCCGAGGCCTCCCGCAGACGGCGGCGCGACCACGGCGACAGCGCGCCGAGCGCGTCGTCGCTGCCGTGTACGAGCCGCGCCCGCATCACGAGCGGGTCGAGAGTGACCACGTCGACGAAGCGCGCGCCCGCACGGTAGGCGGACTCCGCCACCGCGACGAGCAGCTCGCGGTGCTCCGGCTCGCCCTGGACGACGAGCGTGTCGCCCGGCTCGATGCCGAGCGAGGCCCGGACGATGGCGTCGGCGTAACGCGCGAGCGACGCCGGTGGGAGCAACGGTTCGCGCACGGGATCAGTGAGCCGCTTCGAGCGCCTCGGCGACCGTGTCGTGAACGAGGAAGTGACGGTCGAGGCCGGAGACCTCGAGGGCCCGGCGCGTCTCGAGACCGGGAGCCGCGAGGCGAAAGCCGCTCCGGTCGGCCAGCCGGGAGCGGGCCTCGATCAGGACGCCGAGGGCAGTCGAGTCGATGAACCGGACCTCCTCGAGGTCGACGACGAGCACTGCCGGCTCGCCCGCGCAGGCCTCGAGCAGCGCGCCGCGTACCTCCTCGGCGTTGTAGAGGTCGAGCTCGCCCGTGAGCGAGAGGACGACCGCACCGTCGCGGCGGTCGACACCGGTCACCGCAGACTCGCGCCCTCCGGTCTCGGTCAAAGCTCCTCCTCCCCTCAGCTCGTCGGCGCGGCCATTCAAGCAAGAATGGTCGAGTGGAGCTCGCCGAGATCGCAGCGCGCGCCGCGGGCGAGAACTTCCCCGTCGGCTCGGTTCTCTTCCCCCGACCGGTGCGGCCGCACATCCGCGCCCTGTACTGCTACGCGAGGCTCGTCGACGAGCTCGGCGACGCCTACGAGGGCGACCGGCTCGCGGCGCTCGACGAGCTCGAGGAAGAGGTCGACGCGGCGTTCGCGGGCGCGGCGACGTGGCCGGTCTTGCGGAACGTGCAGCCCACGATCCGCGAGTTCGACCTGCCGCGCGAGCCGTTCCTGCGGCTGATCGAGGCGAATCGCATGGACCAGAGGATCGGCGAGTACGAGACCTGGGCGGACCTGAAGCACTACTGCGTCCACTCGGCCGACCCGTGCGGCCGGCTCGTGCTCGGTGTGCTGCGCAAGCTGGACGAGCCCGACCTCGTCGCGGCGAGCGATTCCGTCTGCACCGGGCTCCAGCTCGTGAACTTCCTCCAGGACGTGCCGCGAGACCTCGAGCTCGGGCGGATCTACCTGCCGGCCGAGGACCGGCGCACCTTCGGTGACCCGCCGCTCGACCGGCCGACGGAAGACCTGCGCGCGCTGCTCCGGTTCGAGGCGCGGCGCGCCGCGGAGCTCCTCGCGGCAGGCGAGGTGCTGCGCGAGCGGATCGGCGGCCGGCTCGGCCGCGCGGTAGCGCTGTTCGCCCGCGGCGGCCTGGCGGCGCTCGACGCGCTCGAGTCGGCCGGCTGGGACATCTTCAGCGGCCGTCCGCGCCCGTCGCGGGCGCGCCTCGCGCGCGAGGCGGCGCTCGTTCTCGTGCGATGAGCGTCCAGGAGGCCTACGCGGAGGTCGGCCGCATCACGCGGCGCGAGGCGAAGAACTTCGCGTACGGGATCATGGTCCTGCCCCGCGCGAAGCGGCAGGCGATCGCTGCGATCTACGCGTTCGCGCGAAACGTGGACGACGTCGCCGACGGCGAGCTGCCGGCGGAGGACAAGCGGGCGGCGCTCGAGGGCCTCCGCACCGCGCTCGAGGGAGACTCCTCCGAGCCGGTGTTCGTGGCGCTGCGCGACGCGCGGGAGCGCTTCGGCATCCCCCGCGAACCGCTCGAGGCGCTCATCGACGGGGGACTGCAGGACCTCGGCCAGTCGACCTACGCGGACTTCGCCGAGCTCCGCGGCTACTGCGAAAAGGTCGCGGGCGCGGTCGGGCTCGCGTGCGTTCCCGTCTACGGCTCCGACGACACGGAACACGCGATGACGCTCGGGATCGCGCTGCAGCTGATCAACATCATCCGCGACGTGGACGAGGACCAGCAGCTGGGCCGGGTCTATCTCCCGCAGGACGAGCTCGCCGCCTTCGGCGTCGAGGAGCTTGCGCCGTCACCCGAGTTCCGGGAGCTGATGGCGTTCGAGGCCGAGCGGGCGCGAGCCCATCTGGCGGAGGGGCTGCTTCTGCTGGACTCGCTCGACCGTCGCAGCGCGCTCTGCGTCGGCACCTTCGCCGGCTTGTATCGCGAGACGCTGGACCGGATCGAGGCGGGCGGCTACGACGTCTTCGGCGAGAAGACGCGGCTCTCGGCTCCGCGCAAGCTCGCCGTCGTCGCGCGAGGGCTCCTGCCGTGAAGGTCGCGGTGGTCGGCGGCGGCCTGGCGGGGCTCGCCGCGGCGCTGGATCTCGTGGAAGCCGGCCAGGCCGTGACGGTGTACGAGGCGCGGCCGACGCTCGGCGGCGCGGTGCAGACGCTGCCGGACCGGGAGGGCGATCCGGAGCCGCCGCCCGACAACGGGCAGCACATCGCGCTCGGCTGCTTCACCGAGTACCTGGGCTTCCTCGAGCGCGTCGGCGAAGGCGGCTCCTACCTGCGCACGCGGCTCGGGCTGCCGGTGCTCGACGAGGACGGACGGGCGGCGACGATCGCGCCGAGCCTCCCGTCGCTCTTGAGGTACTCGCATCTGCCGGTGCGGGAAAGGCTTCGCCTCCCGGTCACCACCCTGCGACTGCGCTCAGCGCAGTCGCATCCGAACGAAACGTTCGGACAACTACTCAGGCGAGTGGGAGAGACGAACGAATCGATCAACTGTTTCTGGGACGTCTTCATCCGGCCGGCGCTCAACCTCCGTTGCGACGAGGTCGACGCGGGCGCCGGCCTGTTCACGGTGCGGACGGGTCTGCTCGGCCCGCGTGCGAACAGCGATCTCGTCCTGCCGACCAAGCCGCTCGGCTGGATGCACGGCGACGCCGCCGGCCGCGCTCTCGGCGACCGCGTGCGGCTCGAGCAGCGCGTCGAGTCGCTCGAGGAGCTCGACGCCGACGGCGTCGTCGTGGCAGTTCCGCCGCGTGAGAGTGCGCGCCTGCTCGGCGAGCCGGAGCCTGCGCTCGAGGACTCGCCGATCGTGAGCGTGCATCTCTGGTTCGACCGGCCGCTGCTCGGCTCGCCGCTGGCTGCGCTGCTCGGCTCGGACGCGCACTGGGTCTTCGACCGCGGCGCACTGACCGGGAATCGGCCCGAGCGCGGGCAGTACCTCACCGTCGTCTCGAGCGGCGTGCCCGAGCTGCTCGGGGTGCGCGGGCGGGAGCTCGTGGAGCAGATCGCCGCTCAGCTCACCGAGCGGCTCGGCGAGGCGGAGCTGCTGTGGTCGCGTGTGAGCAGGGAGCCGTACGCGACGATTGCGCTCCGTCCCGGCGTCGAACGGCCGGGAGTCGAGACCTCGCGCCCGAACGTCGTCCGCGCAGGCGCGTGGACCGACACGGGCTGGCCGGCGACGATGGAGAGCGCGATCCGGAGCGGTCGCCGGGCGGCTCAGCACATGCTGAGCAGCACTTCCGCCAAAGTTACGGCGTAGAGATGGCCGTCACCTCGACACTGACCCGGCTGGACGCCGCGATCGAGCGCGGCACGCGCCGCCTGCTCGAGCTGCAGCGGCCGGACGGGGTCTGGGTCGGCGAGCTCGAGTCCAACGCGACCATGACGGCGCAGCACCTGTTCTGGCACCACTACCTCGACCTGCGCACGCCGGAGCTCGACCGGCGGATCGCCAACGAGCTCCTGGCGAGGATGCGCGACGACGGCACCTGGGCGATCTGGTTCGAGGGACCGCCGGATCTGTCCACCTCGATCGAGGCGTACGTCGCCTGCCGGCTCGCGGGCGTCGATCCGGGGCCGGAGGCGCTCGCCTACATCCAGCGCGAGGGCGGGATCCCGAAGAGCCGGATGTTCACGAAGTGCTTCATGGCCCTGATCGGGCAATGGCCGTGGCAGCGGATGGTGCCGATCCCACCCGAGCTCATCCTCCTGCCTTCCTCGTCGCCGGCCTCGATCTACAGCTTCTCCTGCTGGGCGCGGCAGACATTCGTCGCGCTCTCGGTCGCGAAGTCGCTGCGGCCCGTGCGGCCGTCGGACGTCGACCTGAGGGCGATCGGCGCGATCCCCGGCCGGACGCGGCCCCCGGTGCGGCCGACTCCGGTCCGTCGGCGTGCTGTTGCGATTGCCGAGCGCTGGATCCGCGACCGGCAGGAGGCGGACGGCTCGTGGGGCGGCATCCAGCCGCCGTGGGTCTGGTCGATCATCGCGCTCACCGCGCTCGGCCACGGGCTCGACGATCCGACGGTCGCCAAGGCCGTCGAGGGCTGGCAGGGATTCATGGTCGAGGACGGCGAGCGGCTGCGGCCCGAGGCGTGCCAGTCGCCCGTCTGGGACACGGCCCTCGCGCTGCTCGCCCTCCGCGCCTGCGGCATCTCGGACGACGATCCGCAACTCGTCCGGGGCGGGGGATATCTGCTCTCCCAGGAGGTGCTCGCCCGGGGCGACTGGGCGATCCGCAACCCGCGCCTCGCGCCCGGCGGCTGGGCCTTCGAGTACGAGAACGACAACTACCCGGACATCGACGACACCGCCGTGATCCCCCTCGCACTGCACGGCCTGGGCATCGGCGAGGAGGAGGCGATCCGCCGCGGCGTCGACTGGCTCGTCGGGATGCAGTCGCGCGACGGCGGCTGGGGCGCCTTCGACGTCGACAACAGCGCGATGTGGCTCTACAAGATCCCGTTCTGCGATTTCGGCAAGGTCACGGACGAGCCGAGCGCCGACGTCACCGCACACTCGCTCGAGATGCTCGGCGCGCTCGGCGTCCACGAGGACGCGGCCGAGCGCGGCGTCGAATGGCTCCTCGCCGAGCAGGAGGACGACGGCTCCTGGTTCGGCCGCTGGGGCGTGAACCACCTCTACGGCACCGGGGCCGCACTGCCGGGCCTCGAGGCCTGCGGCATTCCGCCGGACCACCCGTCGATGCGCCGGGCCGTCGCGTGGCTCGACTCCGTCCAGCAGGAGAACGGCGGCTTCGGCGAGGACATCCGCTCGTACGCCGACCCGGCCTGGCGCGGCCGGGCGACATTCACCACGGCCTCCCAGACGGCGTGGGCGCTGCTCGCGTACGTGGCCGCAGGAAACGCTGAAGATTCAGCCTGCGGCAGGGCGGCAGACTATCTCTGTGCGGCGCAACGCCCGGACGGTGACTGGCACGAGGAGCATTTCACCGGCACGGGTTTCCCCCTCGATTTCATGATTCGCTATCACCTCTACCGCATCACGTTCCCTCTCCTGGCGCTGGGACGATTGAGAGAAAGGTTGGCTGGATGAAGTTCCCGCTCGCATCGACGGTCTCGATCGGCAAGTATGTCGCCGCGCAGCAGCGCAAGGGCGAGCGCTATCCGCTCGTGCTGATGCTCGAGCCGACCCTCGCGTGCAACATCGCCTGCATCGGCTGCGGGAAGATCCGGGAGTACGAGTCGAACCGGGCGCGCCTCTCGGTCGAGGAATGCGTCGACGCGGCCGTCCAGTGCCCGGCTCCCGTCGTCTCGATCTGCGGCGGCGAGCCGCTCGTCTACAAGGGGATCGACGAGGTCGTCCCGCAGGTGCTCGAGCTCGGCAAGACGATCGAGCTCTGCACGAACGCGCTGCGGCTCGAGCAGTGCCTCGACTGGTTCGAGCCGTCGAACCGCCTGAGCTTCGTCATCCACCTCGACGGCATGCGCGAGATCCACGACTACGTCTGCGACTACCCCGGCCTCTGGGACATTGCGATCGACGCGATCAAGACGGCGCGCTCCCGCGGCTTCCGCGTCACGACCAACACGACGATCTTCAAGGAGACCGAGGTCGGCGACGTGGTCGAGATGATGCGCTACCTCACCGCCGACGTCGGCATCGACGGAATGATGATCGCGCCCGGCTACCAGTACTCGCAGATCGACCCCGCGCTGACGATGACGCGCGACGAGCACGAGGAGAAGTTCCGGGTGATTCGTGCGGCGACGAAGGAGCACGGCTACCGCTGGATCGCGTCGCCCATCTACCAGGACTTCCTCACCGGGCAGCGCGACCTCACCTGCGCGCCGTGGGGCTCGATCACGCGCAACCCGTACGGCTGGAAGGGCCCGTGCTACCTCCTCACCGACGGCATCTTCCCGACGTACGAGGCCCTGCTCGAGGGGATGGAGTGGGAGGCGTACGGCCCCGGCAACGACCCGCGCTGCGAGCACTGCGCCATCCACTGCGGGTTCGAGCCGTCGGCGGCGTACGAGGCTTCGAGCAGCTTGAAGGAGACCGTGCGGAGTCTCGCGTGGACGCTGACGGGCTGACATTCGCCGTGGCGACGACTGCGGAGGAGCGTGTGGCGAAGCGCCTCGGTCTGACGACCGTGCGCGTCGGCGTCTCCGTCGCGAACGGCGTTCCCGAGGGGCGTCTCGTCTCGTTCGGACTCGCCGGCTCGCTCGGTGAGCTGGGCGTCGGCGACGTGCTCGACGCGACGCGGGTGGTCGACGAGACCGGCACGACGCTCTGGGAAGGGCCCGGGCTCGGAGTCCGCGGTGCGCGCGGCGGTGTCGTCCTCGGCGGCGACGTCCTCGTCCACGACCCGGCCGACCGGGCGCGCCTGCGCGAGGTGACCGGCGCCGACGCGGTGGACATGGAGAGCGGCGTCCTCGCGCGCAGCGGCCGTCTCGCAGGCGTCATCCGCGCCGTCTCCGACGACGCGGGCAGCATGATCGAGGGCGTGGACACGACGGTGCACGCCGACGGCCGCACGAACGTCGCCGGCCTCCTGCGCTGGGTCGCGACCCGCCGCGGCAGCGCGGTGCGCTCGATCCAGGACGCACTGAAGGCGCTGCAGGCGCTCGAAGAGGCGGTCGCCACGTGAGCCATGTCCCCTGCAGACACGGCCGGAACCAGGTTCCGGCCGTGTCCGAAGAGGGCGTGACATGAGAGGCCGCGTCCTCCTCGCCGCGCCGCGCTCCTTCTGCGCCGGCGTTGACCGCGCGATCGAGATCGTCGAGCGCCTGCTCGAGCAGTACGGGCCGCCGGTCTACGTCCGCCACCAGATCGTCCACAACGAGCACGTGGTGCGCCGGCTCGAGGGGCTCGGCGCCGTCTTCGTCGAGGACGAGGCCGAGATCCCGGAGGGCGAGATCTGCGTGCTCTCCGCGCACGGCGTCGCGCCGGCGGTGAAGGAGAACGCGCAGCGGCGCGGCCTGCGGGTCGTCGACGCCACCTGCCCGCTCGTGAACAAGGTGCACGCCGAGGCGCGGCGCTACGCCGACAGCGGCCACCTCGTCGCGCTCGTCGGCCACGAGAACCACGTCGAGGTGATCGGGACGCTCGGCGAGCGGCCGGACTCCACCGTCGTGATCGAGTCGCCCGAGCAGGCGCGGGAGCTCGTCACCGACAAGCCCGTCGCCGTGGTCACGCAGACGACGCTCTCCCTCGACGACGTCGCTCCGATCGTGGACGCGCTCGAGGATCACCTCGGCGCGCTGCGGCGGCCGCACGCAGACGACATCTGTTACGCGACGCAGAACCGCCAGGACGCGGTGAAGGCGATGGTCGCGCAGGGAGCGACGCTCGTGCTCGTGATCGGGTCGGAGACGAGCTCGAACGCGCAACGGCTCGTCGAGGTCGCGCAGGTGGCCGGCGCGCAGGCGACGCTCGTCGACGGCGAGAGCCGGCTCGATCCGGCGCTCCTCGACGGCCACGAGACGGTGGGCCTCACGGCGGGCGCGTCGACGCCGGAGGAGCTCGTGCGGGCGACCGCCGCCCGGCTCGCCGAGGTCGGCTACGCGTTGCCCGAGGAGATCGAGGTCGCGAAGGAGGACGTCCACTTCAGGCTGCCCAAGGAGGTCGCACAGGCATGACGACAGTCGAGGTTCCCTATTCGATCGCCGCGGCCCTCCCGTCGCTGTCGGTGATGGACATCACGAACGACGTTTCGCGTGAGGTGGCCGACTCGGGCGTCGGCTCGGGGATCGCGTACCTGCACACCGGGAGCACGCTCTCGCTCGTCCGCGTGCAGGAGCGGGAGACGGGCTTCTTCGAGGATCTCGAGTCGCTGCTCGAGCGCGTCGTGCCCGGGAAGCTGCGCTCGCGCGAGCAGCTGGTCGCGTTTCTCCTCGGCCCGCGCTCGGAACAGATTCCGTTCACGGACGGGAAGCTCTGCCTCGGCCAGTGGCAGCGGATCCTCCTGTTCTCGCTCGACGCGCAGCACCGTCCCGACTGGACGCTCACGCTCCTCGGATAGCGCGCTAGGAGTACCGTCAGGACTGCGATGCTTTTCCTGACCCGCAGCGTTGTCGAGGAGTTGCTCGACCTCGACGCGCTTCTCGAAGCGCTCGCGGCGGCGCATGCGGAGCTCTCGGCCGGCGACGCGTCGCTCGTGCCGCGCGTCGGGGCCTTCGCGCCCGACGGAGTTCTCGGCGCGATGCTCGGCTACGCGCCTTCCGCAGGGCTCGGCTGCAAGCTCGTCACGCTCTTCCCCGAGAACCGCGACCGCCCGACGCACCAGGCGGCCATCGCGCTCTTCGATCCGGAGACGGGCACGCCGGTCGCGCTGATGGACGGCACGTACATCACGGCGATGCGTACCGCCGCGGCGGCCGCGCTCGCGACCCGGCTGCTCGCTCGGCCCGACGCGCGGGTGCTCGCGATTCTCGGTACCGGCGTGCAGTCCCGTTCCGCACAGGAGATGTTTCCCCGCGCGCGCGACTTCGCCGAGGTGCGGGTCGCCGGTCGCGGCGAGTTCGAGGACGCCGTGCGCGGCGCCGACGTCGTCCACGCGACGACCGCGGCGCAGGAGCCGATCGTCCGCTTCGAGTGGCTGAGCCCGGGGACGCACGTGAGCTCCGTCGGCTCGAGCCTCGGCGGCGGCTCCGAGCTCGATCCGGCGATCGTCGAGCGCGCAGACGTCGTGGTCGTCGAGCAGCGCGACTCGGCCTTCGCACCGCTCCCCGCCGGCGCGCCGGAACTCGAACCGCGCGGCCGCGACGGAGTGGTCGAGCTCGGCGAGATCGTCGCCGGGACGGCGGCGGGACGAAGCTCTGCAGAACAGATCACGCTGTACAAGTCGGTCGGCGTCGCCGTCCAGGACCTCGCAGCCGCGGCGCTCGTGCTCGCGGCGGCGCGGGAACGCGGCGCCGGGCAGGAGATCGAGCTGGAGGAGATTCACGCATGAACGACAACGACTTCAAGCCCGGCCTCGAGGGCGTCGTAGCGGTCGAGACCGAGATCATGGAGCCCGATCGCGAGGGGGGCACGCTGCGCTACCGCGGCGTCGACGTCGAGCCGCTGATCGGCGAGTATCCGTACGAGAACATCTGGGGCCTGCTCGTCGACGACGACATCCGGTCCCGGATGCCGCTGCCCGAATCCTTCGAGCCGGTCGGCATGACCGGCAGTGCACCGGCCGATCTGCAGGCGCAGACGGCGCGGCTCTCGGGTCTCTGGGAGCTCGGCAAGCTCAACGAGATCTCCGACGACCAGGCCCGTCAGGACCTCGGCCGCATCTCCGGTCAGATGATGTCGATCGTGGCCCGGTCGGCGCGGCTGGCCGACGGGAACGAGGATCAGGTTCCGGCCGAGACCGTCGAGCAGGGCCAGACGGCGGCGGAGCGGTTCCTGCTCCAGTGGCGTGGACACGCCGATCCCAAGGCGGTCAAGGCGATCGACACGTACTGGATCTGCACCGCCGAGCACGGGGTGAACGCGTCCACGTTCACCGCGCGCGTCGTCGCCTCGACCGGGGCGGACTGCGGCGCGGCGCTCTCCGCGGCGGTGGGCGCGCTCTCCGGCCCGCTGCACGGCGGCGCGCCCGCGTACGTCAAGCCGATGCTGGAAGAGGTCGCCGCGACGGGCGACCCCGAGAAGTGGGTGAGCGAGACGCTCGACTCGGGCAAGCGGATCATGGGCTTCGGCCACCGCGTCTACCGGGCCGAGGATCCTCGCTCGCGGATCCTGAAGCAGACGGCCCGTGAGCTCGGGTCGCCGCAGATCGAGATCGCCGAGCAGCTCGAGGCGGCCGCGCTGGCCGAGCTCGAGCGGCGCAAGCCGGACCGGCCGCTGAAGACGAACGTCGAGTACTACTCGGCTCTCGTCCTCGACATCGCCGAGGTTCCGCCGCCGCTGGCGCCTGCGATGTTCGCGTGCTCGCGGGTCGCCGGCTGGTCCGCGCACATCCTCGAGCAGAAGCGGACGGGCCGCCTCTTCCGTCCGTCGGCGCGTTACGTCGGTCCCGGCCTGCGCTCGCTGCAGGAGGCATAGGTCCGTGAGGCGGCTCGCGCTGCTGGTCGTCGCGGGGCTCGTCCTCGCCGGTTGCGGCGCCTCGATGCACACGTCGACGAGCGGAGACACGGCCGCCGCTCAGGCCCAGATCAAGGGCGCCTACGCGAAGTTCTTCTCGGGCCGGACATCGATCCCCGATCGGGTCGCCGTTCTCCAGGGCGGCTCGAGGTTCGAAGGGCTCGTCACGAGCTTTGCGAACAACCCGCTCGCGAAGGAGGTGAACGTGAAGGTCTCTTCGGTCACGCTCCAGGGGCAGGACAAGGCGAGGGTCGTCTACGTCGTCAAGCTCGGCGGCGCGGCCCTCCCGAAGCAGACCGGGACCGCGGTGCTCCAGAACGGAACCTGGAAGGTCGGGTACGCGAGCCTCTGCAAGCTCGTCGCGCTGCAGGGCAGCACTCCGTCCGTGTGCAAGTCGTAGTCTCGGCGCCATGAGCGCGATCGCGGCGGTGCGGCAGCGTCACGCGCGCGAAGCGGCCCTCGCGGCCGTCTGCGCGGTCCTCTTCCTCACCTTCCTCGACAACACGATCGTCAGCGTCTCGCTGGCGAACATCCAGTCGTCGCTCAGCGTCAGCGTCCCCGGCCTGCAGTGGATCGTCAACGGCTACATGCTCGCGTTCGCCGCCCTGATGCTGACGGGCGGCACGCTCGGCGACCTGTTCGGACGGAAGAAGGTGATGCTCGGCGGTGTCGCGATCTTCTGTGCCGGCGCGGGGATCAGCGCGGTTGCGCACGGAGGCGGCGTCCTCATCGCGGGCCGGATCGTGATGGGCGTCGGCGCGGCGGGCTCCGAGCCGGGCACGCTCTCGGTGCTGCGGCACGTCTACCCCGAGCGAGAGAGGCGCGCGCTCGCCCTCGGCGTTTGGGCCGCCGTCTCGGGGCTCGCGCTCGCGCTCGGCCCGGTGCTCGGCGGCGTGCTCGTCGAGGGAGCCGGGGGCTGGCGGAGCATCTTCTGGTTCAGCCTCGGCCTCGGCGCGTTGTGCTTCGCCGCCGCCGCGGTCACGCTCACCGAGAGCAGCGACCCGCAGGGCAGGCAGCTCGACGTGCCGGGCCTCGCGACGGGCGCCTCGGCGATCCTCGCGGCGACCTTCGCCGTGATCGAGGGCGAGAACCAGGGCTACGGGACGTGGTGGATCGTGCTCCTGTTCGCGCTGGCGGCGGTGCTCGTCGTCGCGTTCGTCGAGATCGAGCGGCGGGTGCCCGACCCCGTGCTGAAGCTCGAGTTCCTCCGCAACCCGACCTTCGCCTCCGCGAACGTCGTCGCCTTCGCGGTCAACCTCGCGGTCTTCTCGGTCTTCTTCTTCACGGCGCTCTACCTGCAGCTGATCACCGACTTCTCGGGCTACCAGATCGCGCTCGTGTTCACGTCGCTCGCCGTGGCGATGATCGTCGCCGGGCCGCTCGCCGGGCGCTGGACCGCCCGCGTCGGGCCGAAGGTGCCGATGGTGGTCGGCTGCATCCTCGCCGGGGTGGGGCTCCTGCTCACCGATCAGCAGCTCACCGCGACGACGAGCGTCGCGGCGCTCGCCTGGCCGCTCGCGATCGCCGGGCTCGGCTTCGGGATCGCGCTCGTGACGATGACGCAGGCGGTGCTCACGCTCGTCCGGCCGGAGGAGTCGGGCATGGCCGCCTCGACCGTGAACACGAGCCGTGAGCTCGGCGGAGTCTTCGGCGTGGCCGTCCTCGGGGCAGTCGTCAACGCCCAGCTCACGACCGGGCTGACCGAGAAGCTCGTGAGGCTCCACATCCCTCTCCTCTACCGCACCGTCGTGATCCAGTTCGTGACGACCGGCGGCAACGTCACCACCGCCGAGAACAGCCCCGGCGTGAAGGGGCATACGCAGCTCATCGCCAAGGTGCTCCTCGCCGCCGAGGGCTCGGCCGGCCACGGCGTCCACCTCGCGCTCGAGATCGCGGCCGGAATCGTCCTGGCGGCTGCCGTCGTCTCAGCCTTCGCCGCGCGGCATAGGGTGGAGCCCGTGGACGAGGCGGAGCTCTAGTGCCGCGGGCGGTGCTGATCGGGGGTACCGGCATGATCGGCCGCGCCGCCGCGCGCGCGCTGGTAGGGGACGGCTGGGAGGTCGTCGCCGTCTCGCGCTCCGGCACGCTGCCCGACGGGCTCGCCGAGCTCGGCGTCGAGTCGGTCGCCGCCGACCGGGAGGACGACGCGCAGCTGCGGGTGGCGCTCGGCACCGGCGCGGACGTCGTCCTCGACACGGTGGCCATGGGCCGCGAGCACGGCGAGCAGCTCAACGGCCTCGCCGGGCTCGTCGGTTCGCTCGTCGTCATCTCGACCGGTTCCGTGTACGCCGACGACGAGGGCAGGGCGCTCGACGGCGAGGGCGGCGACCCGCCGGCGATGCCGGTGCCGATCCTCGAGATGCAGCGGACCGCGGAGCCGGGAGACGCGACGTACTCGACGCGCAAGGCCGAGCTCGAGCAGACGCTGCTGCACGGCCCGATTCCCGCGACGCTCGTCCGGGCCTGCGCGATCCACGGCCCCGGCGCGAAGCTTCCGCGCGAGCTCTTCTTCGTGCAGCGAGCCGTCGACGGCCGGCGCCGGGTCGCGCTCGCGTGGAACGGCGAGAGCCGCTTCCACACGGCGTCGGTGGCGAACCTCGCGGAGCTGATCCGGCTCGCCGCCGCGCAGCCCGGCGACCGCGTCCTCAACGGCGGCGATCCCGACCCGCCGTCGACGCTCGAGATCTGCCATGCCGTCGGCGACGCGATGGGCCACGAGTTCGAGCCGGTGCTGCTCCCGGCGGACGAGTTCGGGAACCCCTGGGCGGTGCCGGCGCCGTTCGTCGTCTCGATGGAGGCGGCCGAGCGCGAGCTCGGCTACCGGCCGGTGACGACGTATCCGGAGGCCGTGAAGGAGACCTGCGGGTGGGTCGTCGGCGAGCTCGAGAGCGGGCGCGACTGGAACGGGACGTACCTCGAGGCGACGCTCGACTACGCCGCCGAGGACGCGGCGATGGCGGCGCTCAGGTGATCGACGCGGCCGACTACCGCGACCGCTTCCCGATCCTCGAGACCTGCACGTACCTCATCAACCACTCGCTCGCGGCGATGCCCGCGGCCGCCGAGGACAACCTGCGCGAGTACGCACGCGTCTGGCGCGAGCGCGGGATCCGCGCGTGGGCGGACGCTGGAATCGTCGCCGGCAAGGCCGGCGACGACCGGCGGGAGACCACGGGTCGCCAAGGGCGACCCGGTGGGGGCTGGTGGGACATGCCGGTCACGGTCGGCGACCAGCTCGGGCGGATCCTCGGCGCGCCGGCCGGCTCGATCGTCATGCACCAGAACGTGACCGTTGCCGAGGCGATCGTCCTGTCCTGCTTCACGAGAGCCGGCGAGCGCAACAGGGTCGTCTACGAGGAGGCGAACTTCCCGTCGGTGCGCTACCTGTACCAGGCGCAGCCCGACCTCGAGATCGTCGCGGTCGAGGACGCCGCCGCGATCGTGGACGCGATCGACGAGCGGACGCTGCTCGTCCCGATCAGCCACGTCCTGTTCAAGAACGGCGAGATCCAGGACGTCGAGCCGATCGTGCGCCGCGCGCGGGAGGCCGGCGCCCACGTGGTGCTCGACTGCTACCAGTCGGCGGGCGTCGTGCCGTTCGACCTGACCGGGCTCGGTGTGGAGTTCGCCGTCGGCGGCAGCGTCAAGTGGCTCTGCGGCGGGCCGGGCGCGGGTTGGCTCTACGTGCGCCCGGACGTGGCCGAGCGGCTCGAGCCCACGCTCGTCGGGTGGCAGGGACACGCGCGGCCGTTCGCCTTCGAGCCGGAGCTCGAGTACGCCGCGGGCGCGCGGCGCTTCCTCACCGGCACTCCGAACGTGCCCGCGCTCTACGCGGCGACGGCCGGCTACGACGTGATCGAGGAGGTCGGGGTGCAGCGGATCCGCGAGCGCTCGCTCGCGCTCACACAGCTCCTGATCGACCTCTGCGACGAGGCGGGGCTCGAGGTCGTCTCGCCGCGGGAGCCCGAGCGGCGCGGCGGCACGGTCACCGTCTCGACCCCCGACCACGCCGCCTGCCATCAGGAGCTCGGCGAGCGCGGGATCGTCTGTGACTTCCGCCCGGACCCGGACTCAAGGCTGCAAGCGTCGGCGGCAAAGCCGCCGACGCGCGGCCGGAAACACCACGCCGCCTCCGGCGGCGCCGGGGGAATCCGGCTCGGCCCGCACTTCTTCAACACCGAGGACGAGGTGCGGCGCGCGGTCTCCGAGCTCGCCGACATCGTGGCGAGCGGAGCCTTCGAGCGGCATCTCGGCGCCGCCACCCAATTCTGAGATTCAAGTGCTACAAAGCGGAGGCCGATGAATGGGGTCGTGCGGCGGCTTGTCTTGCTCGTGCTCGTGGTCCTGGCCCTCAGCGCCGGGTCCGGCGCCGCGCGCTCGCTCTCGGCCACGGTGGGGGCCTATCCGTCGGGCACGACGTTCTCGGCCTCGGGCGCCGCGCCGGCGCACGCCGCGTCCTCCGTGTCGCTTGCGATGCCGGTCGGCGGAGTCGACGACGCGACGCTTCTCGTCCGTAACGCGCAGAAGGTCTCGATCGACGCGCCGGCGATCGACGCGCCGCTCCAGCTGAGCCTCTTCTTCGCGCACTACGTCTCGGTCGACGGCCAGGCGGTGCCCGACGCGCTCCTGCCCTGGGACGGCTCGCAGCGCTCGACCGAGCACACGAACCAGCCGCTCTGGCTGCAGGTGAGCGTCCCCTACGGCACGACGCCGGGCACGTACCACGGCTCGGTCGTCGTGGGCGCCGACGGGAACAGGACCGTCGTCCCGCTGACGGTCTCGGTCGCGGGGGTGACCCTGCCGCAGCCGAACCAGGTCGCGGGCAGCCTCCTCACGGCGTTCAACTTCTCGCCGCAGTCGTATGCGAACAAGGCGGCGAGCCTCTACGGCGTCTCGCCGGAGTCGACGCTGCCGGGCCTCTTCAGCTTCCTCGCCGCGTACCGGCTGTCGCCGAACAGCTGGGGCTACGGCAACCCCAATGCGGCCTCCGGCTACACGAGCGACCGGCGGTGGTGGCTCGACAAGTCGGCGCAGATGGTCGCCGCGGCCGGCCAGCCCGGGCAGTTCGCGTCGATGTGGATCCCGATCTCGAACAACCGCTGGAGCCCGAGCACGTACGTCGGCGGCCGCTCGCCGTACAAGCCTCAGGCCTGGTGCGGCTACCTCCGCTCCGTGCACAGCTTCTGGGAGAAGCACGGCTGGACCGGCTCGTATCCGTACCTGTACGGAATGGACGAGCCCGGAGCGACCCAGTTCCGGACGGTCGCGAAACAGGCGAAGGTGACGCACTCGTGCTTCCCCGGCAGTCACGTGCTCGTCACCGGCATGCCGACCGCGCAGAACCACTACCTCTGGAACGGCGGCAAGGACGACGTCGACGTCTTCGCCGTCCTCGCCAGCCGCTACTACGGCCAGTACACGAATCCGTCGTTGTCGCGCCGCGGCATCTCCCACGCGAACAGGGAGCTGGCGCTGATCAACTCCGCCCGGCGCCACCACAAGCAGATCTGGACGTACACGTACGACGCGGCCTCCCACTCGACGCCCGGCTTCACCGCCACCGAGGCCGCCTCCGACCCGCGGGTCTTCGTCGACTGGGCGGCGTTCGAGGGCATCACCGGCCTCCTGTATGGGCAGGGGACGACGACGTACGCGAAGGGCAACCCGCTCGTCTCGAACGATAAGGCGAAGGGCTCGTACGTCCTCCTCTATCCGGGCAAGAACGGCCCGATCGCGAGCGCGCGGCTCGAGGTGCTGCGCGAGGGGATCGAGGACTGGGAGATCCTGAACGTCGTGCGGCACAGGCACGGCGCCGCGGCGGTACGGAAGCTCCTCTCCGGCCTCTTCTCGACGACGGCGAAGGGCGCGAAGCTCGGGTGCACGATCGGCTGCCCGCTCAGGACGAATACGCCGTACTCGTGGCCGGTGTGGTCGCACGACGCGGGCACGCCGCGCACGGTCGCCTCGATGCGTGCCGCGGCGTTGCGCGCCGCCTCGTCCTAGAAGCCGGCGATGAACCGTTCGACTGCGGTGCTGACCGCACTCGAGCGGATCGACTCGTAGAGATCGAAGTCGTGGTGACCGCCCGGTAGCTCGACGTAGTGCGCCGGGCGGCTCGAGCCCGCGCGCATTCGCTCGACGAACTCGTGCGCGCGTGACGCCGGGACGAGCAGGTCGTTCTCCCCGTGGATCACGAGCAGCGGCGGCGGCGGCCGGTCCGGGCCGAGGCTGCCGTAATAGCCGTACCGTCCGACGATGCCCGCGATTCCCGTCGCATCGGCGTTGACGGCGTCGACGGAGAGGTAGGCGCCGGCCGAGCTGCCGACGAGGAAGATCCGGGCCGGATCGCCGCCGTACTCCTCGACATGCGACTGCACCCACTCGATCGCGGCCAGGGCGTCCGCGAGTTGGTCGTCGTAGGCGACGTGCGGGCGCAAGCGGTAGTTCGCGCTCGCGCAGACCATGCCGCGGCCGGCCAGGTGCCCGAGCAGCGGTCGCGCCTCGCGGCGCTTGTTGCCCGAGTGGAAGCCGCCGCCGTGGAAGTGCAGGACCGTGGGTACGCCCGCCGGCTTGTCCCGACGGTGGTAGACGTCGAGGGTGCGCCGTCTGCCTTCGCCGTACGGGAGATCGCGAACCCGGACGACGTCGCGCCGGAACGCCGGTAGCGGCGCCCGCAGGATGCGACCCCACGGCCGGCGCAGCGGCGGCGGGTTGCCGAGCGCGGCGTCCGCCCGCAGCGCACGCCGCACGATGACCGCGAGCCCGAGCAGGACGATCGCCGCCGCGGCCGCGACGATGACGCCGCCGACGGAGTCGAGATCGCCCTGGGCCAGAGCGAGGACAGTCGACGCGATCAGGAGATACGCGCCGAGAAACGGAAGCTCGTTCGTCACCAGCGCCGGCACCCGCGCGAGCGCGCCGAGCCGCCTCCGGCTGGTGAGCGCGCAGACCGTGCCCCAACCCACCAGCACGACCGGGACCAGGAGACCGATCGGCATCAGAGCAGCTCGTGCAGCCGCGCGGCGTGCGAGGGCGCACTCGGCTCGTCGTCGTGGCGGAAGTAGACGTAGACCGGCTCCTCCGCCGCGGCCACCGCGGCGGCGAACGCCGCATCAGGCGCCTCGCGACGGCGGAGGTAGCGGAACGGCGCCGGCTGGTCGAGGTCGCCCACCCGCACGGCGCCTGCCTCGGAGAGCCGCGGCTCGATCCCGTCCCAGGAGGGATGCTCGAGGTCGAACGCGAGCCGCAGCGACGGGTCGAGCGAGCCGAGCAGCAGCTCCAGCATTCCCTCGTCACGCTTCGACTTCAGCGAGATCCGGACGGGGCCGAGGCGGTCGCCGAGATGGCGCACGCGGCTTTCGAACTCCGCCACCGTGCGCGGCCGCTCCCCCGGCAGCTTGGGGGCGAACTCGAATCCGTCGGGAACCTGTTCCGCCCAGCGGCGGAACTGCTCCTCGGCCGGCAGCCGGTAGCCGGTCGTGTTCAGCTCGACCGTCGAGAACCGCTCGGCGTAGAAGGCGAGGAAGCCGGACGGATCGAGCCCGGCCGGGTAGAAGCCGGGCCGCCAGCTCGGATACGACCAGCCCGACGTGCCGACCCGGGCGTCAGTCATCGAGCTGCTCCAGCGCTCTGAGCAGGTGCTCGACGTACCGCGGGCTCCACGGCTCGCCGCGCGCCGCATTCGTGAGCGAGTACAGCGCGTCGGCGACGAGGCGGAGGCGGAGCAGGTCGTCGAACGGGCCGAGCTCGCCGGGTCCGTCGGCCTCGGCGTACGCGTCGAGGAAGCGCGCCGAGCGGTCGAGGTCGAGCCGGTCGCGCGCTTCGTTCTTGCACACCTCCCAGGTTGCGTTCGCGAGCTCCCACGCCGGCCAGTCGACGCGTGCATCCTCCCAGTCGAGGAGGCCGCGGATCCGGCGATCGCGTACGCGGAGGTTCGCGCGGTAGACGTCGCCGTGCACCGCGCCGCGACCGAGTAACGGTGCCGCGGCCAGCCAGGCGGAGGACTGCTGGTACGCCCGCTCGAGCACGGGCGGCATCTCGACGATCCCCACGTCCCACCAGGCGTTCTTCTCGACGTCGAGGTCCACGAACGCCGGACGGTCGGGTCGCGGCCGCTTCCAGACGCGTCCCACCCAGTGCAGCCGCGCGAGCAGCCGGGCGACCTCGAGCCGCTGCGCCTCGTCGTCGCGGTCGAGCGGGGTTCCTTCGACGAACGGGAGGACGGACACGACGGTGCCGTCCGTCTCCGCGAAGGTCGAGCCGTCGAGCGCCCGGAGCGGCGTCACCACCTCCGGGACGTCGTGGGACAGGAAGGCCGTGAGCTCGTGCTCCCACGCAACACTCTCCGGATCGCGGCGCTCGACCCGCAGGACGACGTCTCCGCAGCGCAGCAGCGTGTTCTTGTGACCACCCTCGAGCGGCTCGGCGGCAGGCAGCGGAGCGAGCCCCCAGCGCTCCGCGATACCGTCCGAATTCGGAAGTACGGTGCCTGGTCCTTTGACCACGATGCAAAGCGTGACAGTTCCCGCGGAGCAGTTCACGGAAGAGGAGCAGGCGCGGCTCGCTCCGCACTTCACGAACCTCGACCGGCCGGTCTTCGCCCTCGTCAACCTGCCGGAGACGGTCAAGGGCGCGCTGTTCGCCCGCTACTCCCGTTACGCCGGCACGCTGCGCCGGCTCTTCCTCGACGAGTTCGCCGACTCGCTGCCCGAGATTCCAATCGTCGAGCTGGGCGAGGGCGAGCGCGCCGCGAAACTCTACGAGACGATCTTCCTCGGCTACGGCGACGACTCCGTCGCGCAACTGGGCGGCGCGCACATCGCGTGCGAGTGGACGTCGAACCTGCTCACGAAGATCCTGCAGCGCCCGCGCCTCGCCGCCTACCTCGAGCAGTCGACGCGCTACATCGCCTACGACACACAGCTCGACGACTTCGGTTACCGCTACCACCGCGACCCGCGGTTCGGCCCGGCGTACGAAGCCGCGCTGGACGAGCTCTTCGCCACGTACTCGGCGCTGCTGGAGGGTGTCTCGGTCTGGGTGGACGCGAAGTTCCCCGCGGCGGCGGGGGAGTCTCCGGCTGCGCACCGGCGCGCCGTGCGCGCCAAGGCGCTCGACCTCGTTCGCGGCATCCTTCCGGCGGCGTCGCTCTCGCACGTGGGGATCTACGCGACCGGCCAGACGTACGAGCAGCTCGTCCTCCATCTGCTCGCGCATCCGCTCGCCGAGGCGCAGGCGTACGGCGAGATGCTGCTCGACGAGCTGCAGGTGGTGATGCCGAGCTTCGTCGCGCGCGTGCCGCGCCCGGATCGGGGCGGCCGCTGGATCGAGTACCTGCGCGAACGGAACGAGTCGGCCGTCGCCGCGGCGATGCGGCTGGGGCTCGGCGAAGCCGGCGACGACGCTGCTGCTCCCTCCGTGCGCCTGCTGCGGGCGCACGGCAGCGAGGAGGAGCTGCTCGCCGCGCTGCTCTACGAGGCCTCCAGCGTCGGCGAGGCACAGGCGCTCGCGGCGGTCGCCCATCTCTCGCCGGAGGAGCGCACCGAGCTCGTCCGCGATGTCGTCGCCGAGCGCGAGAACCGCCGTCACCGCCCCGGACGCGGCTTCGAGACGCTCACCTATCGCTTCGAGATCGTCTCCGACTACGGCGCCTTCCGCGACCTGCAGCGCCACCGCCTGCTCACGTGCCAGTGGCAACGGCTGTCGCCGGATCTCGGCGCCGACGTCCCGCACGAGGTCGAGGAGTCGGGTCTCGGTACCGACTACGCCCGCGCGCTCGAGACCTCACGCGCCGAGTACGAGCGGCTGCGCGGCGGAGGCCTCGTCGAGGAGGCGCCGTACGCGTTGTGCCTCGCCTATCGCATCCGCTACGTGCTCGAGCTCGACGCGCGCGAGGCGCTGCACCTGATCGAGCTTCGCTCCGGCCGTGAGGGCCATCCGTCCTACCGAGCCGTGGCGCTGCAGATGCGGGACGCGATCGCGGCCGTCCATCCGAGCGTCGCCGCGGCGATGGCGTTCGTCGACGACTCGACCGAGCCCCGGCTCGAGCGGCTGCTCTCCGAGATGCGCAATGAGGCCCGAGCGGGACGCTGACCTCGAGCACGAGGTCTACGAGAACGAGAGCTTCCGCGGACAGGACCTCTCGGGGCTTCGCACGACCGGCTGCACGTTCCGCGGTTGCGACTTCACCCTCGCCCAGCTGAACGGCTCCGAGCACGCGGGCTCCGACTTCGCCAACTCGACCTTCGAGAGCGCGAACCTGTTCGGTGCGCGTTTCACCGAGTGCCGGCTCGTCGGCGCGAGCTTCGCCGGCGCGACGCTCACGGGCCTCGCCGTCGAGGGCGGCGACTGGTCCTATGTCCTGCTCCGCGGCCAGGACCTCGCCAACCTCGACCTGCAGCGGGTCCGCCTGCGCGAGGCCGACCTCTCCGAGGCCGACCTGACGGATGCGGACCTGCGCGGCGCCGATCTCACCCGCGCGCGCCTTCACAACGCGACCCTCGCCGGCGCCGACCTGCGCGAGGCGAACCTCGACGGCGTCGCGCTGTCGGCAGCTCGGATCGAGCGTGCGCGTCTCGACCTCGCGGGCGCCGTGCAGCTCGCCCGCTCGCTCGGCGCCGTCCTCGAGTGAACTACGCCGTGACCGGCTTGAGCACCGTCGGGCCGGGCTCCATGCCGCCCCGCCCGGGCCGCGTCACGACCCAGGAGTCGCCCTTCCGGAGCTCGTACGGTGAGGTGAGCGTCACCGTGACCGGATCCTGGGCGTCGCTGCCCACGCGGAACAGACCGCACGAGCCCCCCAGCTTGCCGTGGCGGAAGAGGTAGACCTCGTAGTAGCTGTGCGGCGGCAGCTGGGGCAGGCCGACGACCGTGAGCGTCATCGGCCAGTTGTGTCCGTCCTGGGAGTTCCAGACCTCGAGCGTGCCCTGCGCGTGCGGCACGAGCGACGTGCCCCCGAGGGCCTGGGACAGCACCGAGCTGTTCACCCGGCTTCCACCACCGTTACCCCGGAGCGTGTACCCGGCGAGGAAGACGACCGCAACTGCCAGCGCGGCGGCGAGGAGGAGCATCGCCCGCGGCTTCTTGGCGCGCCGCCGCTTCCCCAGGGTCAGATCGAGGGTCGGCCCGGCTTCGAGCTCGTCGCTCAGCTCAGGCGGCGGCCCGGCCTGGAGGAGCAGGTCGTGTACGTGCTGGAGCCGCTCCCGCTCCGCGCCGGACGCCTCGGAGCCGATCAGCTCGTTCAGAGTCGGCTCGCGGCTCACAGCTCTCCTTCCAACACCGCTGCGAGCCGCGCCAGGCCGCTGCGCGTCCGGGTCTTCACCGTTCCGAGCGGAAGGTGGAGGTACTCGGCCACCTCGCTCTGCGACATGCCGCTCCAGTATGCGAGCTCGATCACCTCGCGCTCGCGTGGCTGCAGCTCCTCGAGGGCGCGGTGGACGCGGAATGCGACGTCGGAGTCCTCGGCCCGCTGCGCGGGACCCGGCTCGTGGGACGCGAGCTCGGGCAGCTCCGCGTCTGCGGCGGGTCCGTTGCGGCGCAGCCGGTCGACGATCGCGTTGCGGGCGACCGTGTACAGCCAGCCGCCGGCTGCGCCGCGTTCCGGCCGGTACGTCGAGGCGGAGCGCCAGATCGCCGCGAACGCCTCCTGGACGGCGTCCTCGGCGTGGCCGCGGTCCCCCAGCCTCCGCAGCGCGAGGCCGAAGACCGGCCGGACGTAGCGGGCGTAGAGCATCTCGAAGGCCTCACGGTCGTGCTCGCCCACGCGCGCCAGCAGCTCGGCATCCGAGGGGTCGGGCGAAGGGGGCGCGGGTTCCGAAGGAACGGCGCGCAGACGGGGCTGGGCTACCTCGATCGCGAGTTCCATGTCTCCCTTGTCTTTACGCATGCGACCTCGCGCTGGATTGCAGCACCGCGCCGGTGCGTCCGCAATCCGGTTCTAGTTCTGCGCCTCCGCGAAACGCCGCTCGACCTCGGGCCAGTTGACGACGTTCCACCAGGCTTCGAGGTAGGCGGGGCGCTTGTTCTGGTAGGAGAGGTAGTAGGCGTGCTCCCAGACGTCGATCCCGAGCAGCGGGACGTCGCTCTGCATGATCGGCGAGTCCTGGTTCGGGGTCGAATACACGGCGAGGCCGGTGCCGTCCCAGACGAGCCAGGTCCAGCCGCTGCCGAAGCGCTTCACGCCGCCGTCGTTGACCGCCGTGCGCAGCTCCTCGAAGGAGCCGAACGCGTCCTCGACCGCCGTGCGCAGCGCGCCGCCGGGCTCGCCGCCTCCGTCCGGGCTCATGATCTGCCAGAACAGGGAGTGGTTGGCGTGGCCGCCGGCGTTGTTGCGGACGGCGGTCTGCTTGTCGTCGGGCAGCGAGTCGAGGTTCGTGAGCACCTGCTCGACGGACGCGTCCGCGAGCGGCGTCCCCTCGAGCGCGGCGTTCGCGTTCGTCACGTAGGCGCCGTGGTGGAGGTCGTGGTGGATGCGCATCGTCTCGGCGTCGACGTGCGGCTCGAGCGCGTCATAGGCGTACGGCAGATCGGGTAGTTCGAAGGCCATCTCGGAGGGCTCCTTTCGGCAGCTGCGCTTCTGCAACGGAGGATATGCTCCGCGCTCGTGTCCACGCTCGTCTACAGGTTCGAAGAGATCGCGCCGCGCCCGCTGCGGCCGGAGGTGCTCGAGCTCGACGGGATCTCCCGCGCCTCGGTCGAGGCGCATTACAAGCTGTACGAGGGCTACGTCGCGAAGCGGAACGAGATCCTCGGCCGGCTCGCCGAGGTCGACCTCGGCGCCGCGAACCAGGTCTTCTCCGAGCTGCGGGCGCTGAAGGTGGATCTGACCTTCGCGGTCGGCGGGATCAAGAACCACGAGCTCTACTTCGGGCATCTCGGCGGCGCGGGCGGCGAGCCCGACGGGGCGTTCGGCGACCTCGTCGCGCGGCATTTCGGCTCGGTCGACACGTGGCGCGCCGATCTCAAGGCGACGGGCATGGCCGGCCGTGGCTGGGCCTGGACGGCGTTCGACTGGGACGAAGGCCGCCTCTTCAACTACGTCGGCGACGCGCAGAACACCTTCCCGGTCTGGAACGCGACGCCCCTCGTCGCGCTCGACGTCTACGAGCATGCGTACTTCCTCGATTACCAGACGGATCGCGCCTCCTACATCGACGCGTTCTTCGCCAATCTCGACTGGAATGTCGTGAACGGCTGGATCGAGCAGTACGGCGTTCCGAGCTAGCGGGGAGCCGTGAGCACCGCCGCGTTCGTGGTCGCGGGGTATCTGTGCGGCTCGCTGACCTGGGGCTACTGGCTCGTCCGGATCTTCCGCGGCGAGGACATCCGGACGAAGGGCAGCGGCAACGTCGGCGCGACGAACGTCTGGCGCGTCTACGGCCCGCGGCTCGGGCTGCCGGCCGCCGTCCTCGACGTGGCCAAGGGCTTCGTGCCGGCGTTCGCGGCGACCGTCGTCGTCGGGCACGGCACCGGTGTGCTCGTGGGAGCCGCTGCGATGCTCGGACACGCGCGGCCGGTCTTCCTCCGTTTCCAGAAGGGCGGGAAGATGGTCGCGACCGCAGGCGGTGCGTTCCTCGGGGTCGCGCCGCTCGTGGGTGCCGCGGCCGCGGGCGTCTGGATCCTCGTCTTCGCGCTCACGCGCTACGCGTCGGTCGCGTCGATCACGGCCGCGGCCTCGCTCGCGTTCTGGGCCTGGCTGTTCGGCTATCCGTGGCCGGTGATCGCGTTCGGCGGTGCGGCGGGGCTCGGCGTCGTCTTCCTCCACCGAGCGAACATCGGCCGGCTCTGGCGCGGCGAGGAGAGCCGCATCGAGCTGCGGCGGCGGCGGAGCGACGCTACGCGCGCAGCCAGTCCCTGAGGCCGGTGTGCGCGGCCGGGCCGTGGCCGGCGCCGTCGAGCTCGGCCCGCAGCTCGCCGATGGTGCCGTGGCGCTCGGCGACGACCTCGTGCGCGTGGATCGTCTCGAAGTTGACCTGACGCGAGAGGACGAAGTCGCCGTCGCCGAGCTTCGGTAGCTCGTCCAGGACCGTCTTGAGCGCGACGCGCACCGAATCCTCGACGAAGCGCGGCTGCAGGTGCGCGTGCTCGACGACGAACAGCTCGTCGGGCCGCTTGAGGAGCTCGTAGATCGGCGAGCTCATCGAGCCTTCCACGATCTCGACGAGCCGTTCGGCATTCAGGCGCTCCGCCGTCCCGACGAGGAGCGTGCCGCGGCCGCGCTGGTTGTGGGTCGCGAGCGGCACGAGCTCGAGGATCCGTTCGACGTCGCCGTCCTCGAAGCCGGCCTCGAGCAGCCGGTCGGCGGCTGCCCCGCGCACGAGGCCCTGCGCGCACGGGCAGGCGTTGATCCCGGTCGCCTCGACGCCGACGACGCGACGGACGCACTCGCGGGAGGCTGCGGCGATCCCGATCAGCGAGACCATCTCCTGGGTCGCCAGCTTCGTCACCGGCGTGCGCCGCTCGTACGGGTAGCGCGCCGTGATCCGCACCTCGGCGAGCAGCGCTTCCTGCCGGTCGACCACACGCCGTGCCACGTGCTCCGCGAGGTCCTCGACCAGGAACGCGTCGTCCTCCACCACGCGCTCGACCGCCTCCTCGAAGAGCTCCGGGAAGCGGGACATGTGGACGCCCTTCTGCCGGGGGTCGAGGTCGACGGTGCAGTCGATGGTGGCGGCGATGAGCTTCTCGCCGCGCCCGTCGCCCACGCGGAGCGCCTTCTGGACTCCTGTGACGCCGACGCTCGAGAGGCCGAGCGCGACCTCCGGCGCCGCCGCCTGCAGATCGGGTGTCTCCGTGCGTTCCATCCCGGTTAGGTTAGACCCGCCTTGTCCGACGACAGCGAATTCGCCCGGCTCGTCTCGCTTGCCTGCCACGACCTGCGCACGCCGCTCGCGACCGTGCACGGCTTCGCGACGACGCTCACGCGCGGCGGCGGCCTCGAGCCGCCCGCCGACCGGTACGTCGAGATGATCGACGCCGCGTCGGCGCAGCTCGCCGAGTTGATCGACGAGCTGTCGCTCGCCGCGCGCATCGAATCCGGCCGCTACGACCCGACGCCGCGCGAGGCGGACACGCTCGAGCTGGCGCAGGCGGCCGCGGCGAGGCTCGAGGAGGAGCGCGTGCGCGTCACGGGCTCCGGAGCGGCGCTCGAGACCGACGCGGACGCCGTCGAGCGCGGTCTCGCGGCGCTCTTCCAGTCGGCGCTCCGCCACGGCGGCCTCGACGCGGTCGACGTGGCGGTGGACGGAGCCGAGATCCGGCTCCGGCCGGTCACGCCGGCCTCCGCGCCGGTCGTGCTGGGCGACGACCTGCGCGATCTCGGAGCGGCGGTCGCGGTGCGACTCGTCAGGCGCCTGGGAGGCACCGTCTCGGTCGAACGCGAGACGCTCGTGATCCGTCTCGGCTGACCGGGGAAGCTCGCCTAGCCCGCCGCGAACACAGGGGCCGCGAGCTGGTGGCAGGAGCGGCAGCGGGCCTCGTACTGCTCGAGCGCCCCGACGACGATCGTGTCGCCGTCGGCGGGTGCCGGTGAGCCGTCGACGAGCCGCTGGGTCATCGTGGCCGGCCCGCCGCAGCGGTGGCACACGGCCTGCAGCTTGTCCACGAGCTCGGCGCGGCAGAGGAGCTCCGGCATCGCGCCGAACGGAAGCCCGCGGAAGTCCTGGTCGAGCCCGCACGCGATGATCCGCATCCCGCACTCGACGAGCCCGTCGAGGAGCAGCGTGATCTGCGGCGGGAAGAACTGGACCTCGTCGACACCGACGACGTCATAGCCGTCGACGAGGCCGGGGATGTCGGCCGGGTCGTCGACCGCGACCGCGCGCATCCGAGCGCCCGCGTGGCTGACGACGTGGGCGATGTCGTAGCGGTTGTCGATGCGCGGCTTCACGATCAACACCTTCTGGCCCGCGATCTCGGCGCGCCGCAGGCGGCGGATCAGCTCCTCGCTCTTGCCGCTGAACATCGGCCCGCAGACGACCTCGAGCCAACCGCCGTGGTTCGGGAACAACCGGATCACGGCTCGGGAGCCTAGTGAGTGGGCTGGACGGACTCGTTCGCGTGCTCGAACTCGTACTGCGACAGGCGGCGGAGGCTGACGATGCCGAGCAGGCGCCCGTCCTTCGACACCGGCAGGTGCCGGAAGTTGCGCTCGAACATCATCTTCGCCGCGTCCTGGACGGTCGTCTCGGGCTCGATCGTGACCACGCTCTCGGTCATCCACTGGCGCACCCGCGCTTCGGCGGCGCGGGCCCGCTGCGCCACCGCGCGGAGCAGGTCGCGCTCGGTGATGATCCCGACCATCCGCACCATGTCCTCCATCACGACGACGGCACCGACGCCCCCGTCCATCATCTTCTCGGCGGCCTCGCCGATGGACGCCGTCGGGTCGACGGCGAGGACGTCGGTGGTCATGACTTCCGCGACAGTTGCCACGCCGAGAGCCTAACGGAGGTCAGCGAAGCAGACGAGAAAGCCGCCGGTCCTTGAGGACGCGGCCGCCCGTCTGGCAGGTGGGGCAGTAGAAGATCGTGTGTTCCTCGAAGTCGACCTGCGCGATCGGTGTGCCGCACACGTGGCACGGCTCGCCGAGGCGCCGGTGGACGCGGTACGTCTTCTCGTCGGACGCGCCTGCCTCCCGTAGCTCGAGGCCGCGCTCGAGCTCGGAGTCGATCGCCGTCGCGAGGCGCTCCACCTCCTCGTCGTCGAGGTCGCCCGAGAGCGCGTAGGGGGACAGCTTCGCCGTGTGGAGGATCTCGTTCGCCCACGCCCGGCCGATGCCCGCGATCAGCCGCTGGTCGCGCAGCAGCGCGTGTAGCCGCCGCGACTCGCCGTGGACGATCTCGCCGAGCCGTTCCGGCCCGAGCCCGAGCGCCTCCGGCCCGAGGTGTGCGAGCTCGGCCTCCGCCGCCTCCGGCGTCAACAGCCAGACGCCGGCGCGCTTCTTCCGCGCGTTCTCCGTGAGGACGAGCTTCGAGCCGCCGTGGAACCCGAGTGCGAAGGCCGGCGTCTTCGGGCCCTTCTCACCGGGCTGGAGGAACTTGAGCCGCCCCGCCGTCATCAGGTGGACGAGCAGCACGAGCTCACCGTCGTCGGTCGGGAAGAGGAGGCGCTTGCCGCGGCGCTCGCTGCCGCGAAAGCGACGGCCCTCGAGCGCGTCGAGTGCCGGGTCGAAGGTCTTCAGGGTCGCGATATGCGCCGGTCCCGCCTTCTCGATCGGGAAGGCCGACACGGGCTCCGCCAGCTGGCGCCGCCACGCCTCCATCTCCGGGAGCTCCGGCATGTGCGGAAGGTACCGAGCTAGGCGTCGACCGGGGCGGGGCCGCCCATGAGGCCCGGCTCGTGCAGCAGCGGCACCTCCTCCTCCTGCTCCGGGAAGTCGTGCAGGGTGCGGAGCGGGGAGAGCAGGATGGGAAGCAGTGAGATGAAGCCGAGGCACGCGCCGACGAGGATCGCCGTGCGGACGCTGAACGCTGTGGCGAGCACGCCGCCGACGAGCGAGCCGAGCGGGATCGTCCCCCAGACGAAGAAGCGCATCGAGGCGTTCATCCGTCCCTGCAGCCGCTCCGGCGTGATCGCCTGGCGCAGGCTCACCTGCTGGATGTTGTAGACGACCGCGCCGAACCCGCCGAGCATCCCGCTCAACACGAGAAACGGAATCGCCGCGTGGCCCACCGGCGCGAACGGGATCAGTAGGGCGGAGGGCGCGCCGACCGCCATGCCGAGAATCGTGGCGCCGTTCACGCCGAGCTTGCGGCGCAGCCAGTCGGCCGACGCGGATCCGATGAGCCAGCCCGTCGCCGCGATCGCGAAGACGACGCCCATGATCCCCGGAGTCAGGCCGAGGTGCCGATACGCGTAGACGAAGTAGACGGAGAAGACGAGGTTCGTGGCGAAGTTCGAGCTTCCGGTCGCGAGCGCCTGCGGGAAGAGCAGGCGGTGGTGGGTCACGTAGCGGAGCCCTTCCCAGAGCTCGACGAGTAGCCTGCGCCGCTCGGTCGCGGGTGGGAGATCTTCGCGCTTGCGGATCGCTGCCGTGAACGCGCCGGACACGACGAAGCTGCACGCGTCGACGAGGATCGCGTACGGCGCGCCGAAGAGCTTGATCAGCCCGCCGGAGATGCCCGGCCCGGCGATCGCCGCGCCCGACACCGTCATCTGCAGCTTCGAGTTCCCCTCGACGAGCGTCTCCCTGTCGACGATCTGGGGGAGGTACGACTGGTAGGCGACGTCGAAGAAGACCGTGTGGATCCCGACGAGGAAGCCGACGACGTAGAGCTGCGTGAGCGTCAGGTGACCGATCGCGTAGGCGAGCGGGATCGACGCGAGCAGCACGGCCCGCCCGAGGTCGCCGGCGATCAGGATCCAGCGCCGCCGCCAGCGGTCGACCCAGACGCCTGCCGGCAGCGTCAGGATCAGGAAGGGCAGGAACTCCACCGTGGCGAGCGCGGCAACCTGGAAGGGGCTCGCCTTCAGCGTGATGACGGCGACGGCCGGGATCGCGAGCTGCGAGACCTGCGAGCCGAACTCGCTGATCGTCTGCCCGGTCCAGAGCTTCAGGAAGTCCGGATGCGACCAGAGGGCGCCGCTCGGCTTACGCATCGTCGGCCTCGGCGCCCCAGATCCCGGCCGTCAGCGAGCTCGCGGTTCCGCCGGCCTGGTCGGCGGCGCGGAAGTCGTCCATCAGCTTCTTCAAGCGGCGCTCGAACCGATCGATGTCCTTCATCGTCAGCCGCGCGCGGACGAGGCCGAAGCCGGTCACCAGCGGCGCCAGCTCGACCTCGTTCGCGGCCTGACGGAGGGTGACGGCAGAGATCGCCCGGCCGTCTGCGGGATCCTCGGTCTGGTAGAGGAAGAGACGCGCTGTGCGGCCGTAGAACTTCTCGGTCAGCGCGCGAACCTTGCGAGTACGGACGACGCGGATCAGGCCCGCCGCCTCGAGCACCTTGAGGTGATGGCCGACGGTCCCTTTCGGTATCGAGAGCTCCTCGGCGATCTCCTGGGTCGAGCGCGCCCGGTCGCGTAGCAGCTGGATCAACTGGACGCGGAACGGATCGGCCATTGCGCGCAGCTGTGGAGGCTCGGAGACGATCATCGTGTCCTCAGCCTGGTAGTCGTGTTCCTCAACGGTCGACATATCCCGAACATACTGCAAACGCCGACCATTCGCCAGGGCGCATATCGTTCGGGCGCGTGAGCGAGCCGATCGTCGTCGAGGTGCGCCGCAACGGAGTCGTCGAGGCGGTGCACGGGGTCCACGCCGTTGCGGTTCGCGGCGGCGAGGTGGTCGCGGCCGCGGGCGACCCGTCGCTGACGTGCTTCCTGCGCTCCTCCTCGAAGCCGCTGCAGGCGCTCCCGCTCGTGCGCGCCCGCGACGACCTGCCGGACGACGAGCTCGCGATCGCATGCGCGTCGCATCACGACACGCCCGAGCAGGTGGCCGCCGTGCGCGCGCTGCTCGCGCGGGCCGACGCAACGGAGGCCGATCTCGAGCTCGGCTCGCAGGAGGGACGGCCGCCCGGGCTGATCCACAACAACTGCTCCGGCAACCACGCCGGGATGCTCGCGTTGTGCCGAGCGCGCGGCTGGCCGACGCAGGGCTACCGCCTTTCCGAGCACCCGGTCCAGCGCGCCTGCCTGGAGGTTCACGCCGAGGCTGCCGAGGTCGAGCCGGAGGCGCTTGCGACCGGCACCGACGGCTGCGGGATCGTCACCTTCGCGATCACGCTCGAGCGGACGGCGCACGCCTTCTCGCGCCTCACGTCGCTGCCCGGTGGGATGCGGGTGGCGGCCGCGATGCGGGCGCGCCCGGATCTCGTCGGCGGCCCGGACGGAGCCGACTATCTCCTCATGCGCGGCGCTCCCGGCTGGCTCGCCAAGGGCGGCGCCGAGGGGCTGCTCTGCGCCGCCGGCCCGGACGGGATCGGCGTCGCGATCAAGACGGAGGACGGCGCGAGCCGCGCGCACGGGCCTGTACTCGCAGCGTTCCTGGGCGCGCTCGGCGTTGACCTGCCCGACCTCGCCGCGCGCCCGGTGGTCGACACGCGCGGCGAGCAAGTTGGCGAGATCGCCACCGCTTCCTGACAAGTTCTTTACGAATTGCCGCGCCGTGACTACTATCCGGCAGGCGATTTGAGGGAGGACCGGGGCTCGGGCGGGGGCCGGCCACGGTTGTAGCAAGGCTGTCGTGCAACCTAGGCCGGGGAGGTTCGGGCACGTGCTCACCGTCGACATCTCGCTTCCTGACGTCGAAGAGCTCCACAAGCTCGTCGCCGAAGGGAGGGAGAAAGGCTTCCTGTCCTACGACGAGATCGCCAGCGGGCTCGAGGACGTGGAGCTGACGAAGGAGCAGGTCGAAGACTTCTACACGTACCTGATCGAGCACGGCGTCGACGTCGTGGAGGGCGAGAGGCACAAGGCGCCGCCGCACGAGCCGCCGCCCCCCGAGGACGAGAAGGCCGCCGCCGCGCCGAAGCTCGACCTCACCGTCGAGCCCTCCCTCGACTCCCTGCGCCTCTACCTGCGCGAGATCGGGAAGGTGAACCTCCTCACGGCCGACCAGGAGGTCACGCTCGCGAAGCGGATCGAGCGTGGCGACATGGGCGCGAAGACCGAGATGATCGAGGCGAACCTGCGCCTCGTCGTCTCCATCGCCAAGGGCTACCTCGGCCGCGGGCTCTCCTTCCTCGACCTGATCCAGGAAGGCTCGCTCGGCCTGATCCGGGCCGTGGAGAAGTTCGACTACCGCAAGGGCTACAAGTTCTCGACGTACGCGACGTGGTGGATCCGCCAGGCCGTGACCCGGGCCATCGCCGACAAGGCGCGCACGATCCGGATCCCTGTCCACATGGTCGAGAAGCTGAACAAGGTCGTGCACATCGAGCGGCAGCTCGTGCAGCGCCTCGGGCGCGAGCCGAGCCCGGAGGAGATCGCCGAGGAGCTCGAGATGACGACCGAGGAGGTGCGCGAGATCCTGCGCATGTCGCAGCTGCCCATCTCGCTCGAGAAGCCGATCGGCGAGGAGGAGGACTCCTCGCTCGGCGACTTCGTCGAGGACGAGGCGGCCGAGTCGCCGTTCGACACGGCCCAGCTGCTGCTGCGGCGCGAGGACGTCGTCAACGCGCTCAACGCGCTGCCCAGGCGCGAGCGGGAGGTGATCGAGCTCCGCTACGGGCTGCTCGGCGGCGAGCCGCGCACGCTCGAGGAGGTCGGCAGGGCGTTCGGCGTCACACGCGAGCGGATCCGCCAGATCGAGAACAACACGCTCAAGAAGCTCGAGCACCTGCCCGAGGCGCAGGCGCTCCGCGACGCCGTCAGCTAGCGACGTCCGGGTCCCGGCCGAAGCCGGCGTCCATGGCCCGCTGGAGCGGGACGAAGAGCCTGCAATGCGGGCACTTGAAGCCGAGGTAGCGGGCTGCGCGCCCGCCCTCGATCGGCTCTCCGGCAAACGTCTTGTGGCAGTGAGGGCATTCCACGTCGAAGCTGTGCGCTTGCCTGAACCCGGTCACGAGGGGTCTGTACCCGGCGTGACTCATCGTCATACCTGAGTGCCGTCCGACAGTGCTCGTAGCCTTGCCGCCCGTGGAGCACGACCTGATGCGTCGCGGGATCGCCGAGTTTGTCGGCACCTTCACGCTGATCTTCATCGGCGGCGGCGCGGGCATCGTCAGCCACAGCGACATCGTCGCGGTCGCACTCGCGAACGGCCTCGCGATCGGGATCATGGTCTCGAACCTCGGGCACATCTCCGGTGGCCACTTCAACCCGGCGATCACGCTCGGCTTCGTCGCGACGCGCCGGATCAAGCTCACGCTGGCCGCCGCCTACTGGTTCTTCCAGCTGCTCGGCGCGGTGTGCGCCGCCTTCCTCCTCCGGTACTTCTTCACCCAGCTCGCGGTGAAGGTGACCGCGCCCGCTCCGAGCCCGCAGATCAGCGACTGGAAGGCCTTCCTGCTCGAGCTGATCCTGACGTTCTTCCTCGTCTGGGCGGTGTGGGCGACGGCCGTCGACGAACGGGGCGCCTTCAAGGCGATCGCCGGCCTGGCGATCGGGCTCACCATCACGATCGACGTCTTCGTCGGCGGCCCGGTCACCGGCGCCGCGATGAACCCCGCCCGCGCCTTCGGGCCCGAGCTCGCCGGGAACACGTGGACCGGCTGGTGGATCTACTGGATCGGGCCGATGGCCGGAGCCATCATCGCCGCTGGGGGCTACGAGTACCTCTATCTCCGTCCGACGGAGCCACCCGTCGTCGGAACGTCCGAGTCGGGCGTCGACGAGCCTCGCCCGGGCGACACCGCCCTCAGCTAGGGCAGGAACTCCACGTACGACGCGACCGGCTCGCGCTCGCGGGCCGCGGGCTCGCGCTCGGCCGCTCCGAAGTGGAGGAGGCCGAGGAAGCGTTCTCCCGGCGGGATGCCGGCCGCCTCACGGCCGAGCTTCGTGCGCAGCACCTGCGGCGTCCGCCAGTACGTTGCGATGTCGCGCTCGGTCGCTGCAAGGAGCACGAGCATGATCGCCGCGGCCGTCGCGCACACGTCCTCCTCGTCCATCGTCAGGTCGCCGGTCAGGGCGGCGGTGGCGACCACGAGCGTCGGCGCACGCTCGAGCTTCTGCGCCTCCTTCTCGCCGGCCACGCGTTTCAGCCCGGCGAGTGTGTCTGGCCCGAGAACGCGGAAACGCCAGGGTTGGTTCAGGTGGTGCGTCGGTGCGAGCTGCGCCACCTCGAGCAGCTCGAGCAGCGTGCCGCGTGGGAGCGGCTCCGGCCCGAACGCCTTGTGCGTCCGCCGCGCCGCGGCCAGCTCGGTGAGCTTCACCCGAGCCGTGCGCTGACCGTGACGCTCGCGCCCGCGCGCTCGAGGAGCTGCGAGAACGGGCAGCCCGCGTGCGCCTCGGCGACCGCCGCCTGCAGCGCCGAGTCGTCGATCCCGTCCACGTGCGCGACGATTTCGACCCGCGAGCCGACGATCTGGTGGCCCTGCCCCTCGACCTCGTCCATCACGATCGTGACGGCGGCATCCAGGCGCCCCGGCGGCGTGTCCGCCGAGGTCAGCGCACCGGCGAGCGACATCGTGAGGCAGCCGCCGTGCGCGGCCGCGAGCAGCTCCTCGGGGCTCGTCTTGCCGCCCGGTTCGCCGATCCGCGACGGGAGGGAGAAGGGCAGCCGGGCGAACGCTCCGGTCTCGGCGTCGAGCGTCCCCTCGCCGCGCGCGAGGTTCCCGTCCCAGCCGATGTGTGCGGTGCGCTCGATGTGCGGCATCAGGACCTCACCCTAGGCTGCCGGGACGACGGCTGCGGAGCCGTCGGGGTAGTAGGCCTCGGCCGGCGATCCCGCCGGACGGAAGACACCGAGCACGCGCATCTCGCCGGGGCCGCGGTTCTCGAGGCAGTGGACGAGCCCGGCCGGCAGGTGGACGCACGAGCCGGCGCGCAGCGACTCGCTCTCGCCTTCGGTGTGAAACGCACCCTCCCCGGCGAGGACGTAGACGACCTCGTGGTAGCGGTGGAAATGGTCGGGCGCCCGGCCGGCCGGGATGTAGCCGACGAACTGGGTCACCGACTCGCAGCCGTTCTCCGGGTGTGCGAGCAGCGTGAACTCGCGCCCGGCGGTCGCCGTTCCCCGCTCGGCGCTCGCGATCACCGCGTGGCTCGCCGCCGCGGGCAGCGGCTCCTCGACGAGCACGGAGAGGAGCTTCAGGCCCTCGGCCGACTCGATCTGCCACGTCGTCCCGCGCGCGACGAAGACCCCGGTCCCGGGCTCGAGCTCCTTCCGCTCGCCGCCGACGGTCGCCACGGCGCTGCCTTCGAGCACGTAGACCACCTCGTCGCACTCGCCGTCTCGGCGCTCCTCGCCCTCGCCGTCGAAGCGCAGCACGCGTTGCCGGAACTCCGGAACGGTGAGGAGCGGCGTGACCTGCGCGCCCGTCTCCTCGGCCTGGATGCAGTAGCGCACAGGGCGACCCTATACGTGTGCGCTCCTCTTCCTTTGCCTATTAAGGCGGAGTAAAGTCGCGAGCCTGGTGTCTCACTCGTGCAAACCTTGGCCGGGGGGCGAGCGTCTCATCTGAGTGAGCACGTGCCAAAAGGAGGGCATTGAATGTTGAAGAAGGTTGGAGCAGTCGCATTTATCGCGGCGTTGGGCTCCGTTATCGTCGCTACGACTGCGTGGGGCTCGGCCAAGGCGCCGGCTCACGTCAGCGCGGCGGCGGCCAAGAGCGTCAAGTGCGGTAAGAAGGTGACGATCGGAGTTGCGTACCCGGAGACTGGTCCGGCCGCCACGCTCGGTGCCCCGCAGTGGGACTGGGCGAACTTCGCGAAGAAGACGTGGAACAAGAACCACAAGCTGAAGATCGCCTTCGTGCGCGGCGACACGCAGCTCGCCGGCAACAACCCGCAGGCGGTCCAGGTGGCGCATGCGTTCGCGTCGAACGGGAAGATCCTCGCCGTCACCGGCCCCGCCGGTAGCCAGGAGGTCGAGGACAGCATCTCGGCGTACAAGCAGGGCGGTCTGGTGACGGTGTCCGGTTCGGCGACCCGCGTCGCGCTGACGCGGCCCACCACGAACCCGACGGCCGCTCGTGAGACGCCCAAGGGCTACTTCTTCCGCACGGTGCCGAACGACGGTCAGCAGGGCGACAACGTCGCTTCGTACATCCACAACGTGCTGAAGAAGAAGAACGTCCGGATCATCGACGACGAAGAGGCGTACAGCCAGGGTCTCTCGGCTCAGGTCAAGAACGACCTGCAGGCCGATGGGGTTACCGTGACCACGGACCACATCAGCCAGCAGAACCCTGACTACAACTCGGTGATCGCAGGCATTCCGAGCAGCACGCAGCTCGTCTACATCCCGTGGCAGGTTCCCGCCATGGCGCAGCAGTTCTTCACGCAGCTGCGGGCGAACGGGGACAAGCAGATCGTGATGGGATCCGACGGCACCGACGATCCGAGCACGTTCAAGGGTGCCGGCAGCTACGTCTCCGGCTTCCCGGTGGACACGTCGTCCTCGGCGCTGAAGGCGTTCCAGAAGTCGCACCACGGCGATCCGGAGACGTTCGGCCTCCCGACCTACACGTCGGTCATGGTCAACGCCACCGCGCTCAACATGGCGTGCAAGGCAGGCCACGGCAAGACCACGCGGGCTGCTGTCCGCAAGGACGTCGCCAAGGTGAAGCTGAGCGACAAGGTGTCGCTGCTCGGCTTCCCGGTCGCGTTCCTGAACAAGAACCACTCGAAGTTCCAGGGCCCCGGCGACATGGGGGGCAAGGCTGCGTTCGGCATCTACAAGATCCAGCCGAACGGCAGCTACAAGCGCGTCGGGTAACGATCCACCGATCCGAGCGAGCGGCCCGCCATGGCGGGCCGCTCGTCTTTTTGCGTGACTGTGAGAAGCTAGGCGCCCCATGCACCACCTTCTCGTCTTCAACATCGTCGACCAGATTCGAACGCTCGGTTGGCCGGGCTTCTGGACCCTGCTGCGCAACGGGATCGTCAGCGGCAGCCTCCTCGCGCTCATCGCCCTCGGCTACACGATGGTGTACGGGATCCTGAAGCTCTTGAACTTCGCCCACGGCGACATCTACATGGTGGGGGCCTTCATCGGCTACGGCGTTCTGGTTGCGTTCGGCGGAGCGCTCTCCCCGACGATCCCGATCGTCCCGCTCATCATCCTGATGTTCGCCGTCGCCATGGCAGGGTCGGGCTTCCTGGGCGTGGCGATCGAGCGCGTCGCCTACCGGCCGCTGCGCAACGCGCCGAGGATCGCGCCGCTGATCAGCGCGCTGGGGGTGCTGTTCTTCCTCGAGAGCAGCGTGCAGCTCCTCACCAACTCCGCCCACGTCCTCTACGAGGGCGTCTACCTCGGCGGGAAGAACCTCAACGGGGTCCCCAGCTTCGGGCCGCTGCTCAACGCCGTTTTCACGGTCGACGGGATTCCCATGACGGTCGTCGACACGCTCGTCGTCCTGTCAGCCGCCGCACTGATGGTGGTGCTCGTCTGGCTCGTCTATCGCACCAAGTTCGGGAAGGCGATGCGAGCAGTCGCCTTCGACCGGGAAGCCGCTGCGATGATGGGGATCGATGTCGACCGGGTCATCTCGATGACCTTCTTCATCGGCTCCGTGCTCGCCGGGGCGGCCGGCGTGATGTACGGGCTCTACATCGGCGACACCTACTTCTTCCTGGGCTTCCAGTACGGCCTGCTGGCGTTCACGGCCGCCGTGGTCGGGGGGATCGGCAGCATCCCAGGCGCCATGCTCGGCGGTGTCCTGATCGGGCTCTTCCAGTCCTTCTCGACCGGCTACGTCGGGGGACAGTGGTCGGAGATCGTCGTCTTCGGCATCCTCATCGGCTTCCTGATCGTGCGTCCGAACGGACTACTCGGCTCCCGGGCCATCCAGAAGGTATGAGCGACACTCCCGACACTCCCGGCCTGCCCGAGCCGCCTCCCGAGCCGGAGTCGGGCCCGCAGGTCGGCGTCGACTCCTGGGTCGCGTCGCACGAGGGCCGCACACAGCGCGGACCGCTCGGCTGGTTCGCCCGGGGCTGGGAGTCCACGCCCGATGCGGTCAAGTTGCTCGCCTTCGTCGCGATCGCCGCGAGCCTCCCCTTCTGGCTCCTCACGAGCGAAGGCGATCTCTTCAACTTCGGGCTGTTCACGCTTCTCTTCATCGGCTTCGGGCTCGGGCTCAACGTCGACGTCGGCTGGGCGGGCCTGCTCGACCTCGGCTACGTGGCGGCCCTGGGCATCGGCGCCTACACCTACGCCATCCTCTCGTCGGGCTATTACGGGATCCACTGGCCCGCCGAGGCGACGCTCCCGATCGCCATGGGCGTGGCGATGATCCCGGCCGCGATCCTGGGTTTCTCGGCGCGCCGGCTGCTCGGTGACTACCTGGCGATCGTCACCTTGTTCTTCGCGGAGGCGTTCCTGGTGTTCACGAACGTGGCCAACCCGACGATCTTCGGCAGGGGCCTGACGGGAGGCGCCAACGGGATCCCCCAGCTGGACCCGCTGACGTTCTTCGGCCACCAGATCACCTCGACAAAGGGGCTGTACTTCTTCCTGGTCGGCGCGGTCGCGGTGGTCGCGGCAGGTCTCTATCTCGCCAACCAGTCGCGTACCGGCCGCGCGTGGCGGGCGTCGAGGGAAGACCCGCTCGCCGCCGAGGTGATGAGCATCCCCGTCAACCGGCTCAAGATCAGCGCGTTCATCTTCAGCTGGGCGGTGGCCGGATTGTTCGGCGCCATCTACGCGGCGATCCTCACGGCCACCGTGTCGACCAACTTCAGCATCGGACTGCTGATCACCATCTATGCGGTCATCATCCTCGGCGGTCTCGGGAGCGTCGCCGGAGTTGTCGTCGGGGCGATCATCATCAACTGCACGTTCGTGTTTCTCGAGCCGCAGACGGACCATCCTGGCTTCAAGCGCTGGCTGTTCTACGGGACGATCATCCTGCTGATCGCGCTGCTGAAGCCCTGGTACAAAGCGGTGATCCTCTTCGTCGGGACGGTCGCGACCGGGTTCATCGTTCATGCCGTGGTCGCGGCGTGGGGTGGGTCGGCGTGGACCGCCGGCAAGACGGTCTCCGGCGCGGGCTGGCTCTCGCACTGGGTCGTGATCCCCAAGACGAGCCACGGAAACGTCGACAACATCCTCTACATCGGCCTCGTGGTGGCGATCGTGCTCGTCATGAGCCTCAAAGGCTGGTGGCGCATCATCGCCCTCGGTCCGACGATCTATCTCGCGGCGGTCGTGTGGGAGAACGTCCTCACCGAGAACCCGGGGGTCACGGCCTTCATCCTCTTCGGGGCAATGCTGGTCGGGCTGATGATCAAGCGGCCGCAAGGACTTCTCGGGACGGCAAGAGTGGAGATCGTCTGATGGCCGCGGCTCCGGAGCCCACTCCGGCGACGCCTCTGCTCGAGCTCAACGGCCTCTCGATGTCGTTCGGCGGCCTGAAGGTGATCGACAACCTCGACCTCGTCGTCAACCAGGACGAGATCGTGAGCGTGATCGGGCCGAACGGTGCCGGGAAGACGACGTTGTTCAACCTGATCACCGGGATCTACCGGCCGGATGCAGGAGAGATCCTGCTCGGAGGCGAGAGCCTCGTCGGCATGGCGCCGAACAAGATCAACCGGACCGGGGTCGCGCGGACGTTCCAGACGCTGCGGCTCTTTCTCAACATGAGCGTGATCGAGAACGTGATGGCGTCGCAGTACGGGCGGACGAAGGTGGACGTCGTCCGCGCGATGGTCCGTACGCCCGCGATGCGCCGCGAGGAGAAGGAGATCAGGGCGCGGGCGGAGGAGAAGCTCTCCTTCTTCGGGCAGCGTCTGATGGGCTACCGCTGGGATCAGCAGGCCTACTCGCTCTCGTACGCCAACCGGCGGCGGCTCGAGATCGCGCGCGCGATGGCGACGGAGCCGCGGATCCTGCTGCTCGACGAGCCTGCGGCGGGGATGAACCCCACCGAGACGCACGAGATCACCGAGCTGATCGTGCAGCTGCGGGACGAGGGCGGCTACACGATCCTGCTCATCGAGCACGACATGCACGTGGTCGAGGGAATCTCCGACCGGGTCGTCGCGCTCGATCACGGCGTCAAGATCGCCGAGGGGTCGTTCGACGCGGTCGCCACCGACCCGCGGGTGGTGGAGGCGTATCTCGGGACGAAGGCGACCTCGACGAAGTGAGCGAGCCGAGCGGCAACGAGAACGGTGCGGCGCCCGAGCCGCTGCTACGGCTCGACGCGGTGGACACGTACTACGGGCAGATCCACATCCTCCAGAGCCTGAGCCTCGAGGTGCACGCCGGCGAGCTCGTCTGCCTGCTCGGGGGCAACGCCTCGGGCAAGTCGACCACGCTGAAGACCGTGCTCGGCATCGTGCAGCCGCGGAACGGGAGCGTGTACTTCGCAGGCGAGGATGTCACGTCCCGCCCGACGAGCTACCGGATCCGCCAGGGCATCGCGATCGTCCCCGAGAACCGGCGGCTGTTCGGGCCGATGACGGTGCTCGACAACCTCGAGATGGGCGCGTACCTGCACGGCAAGGGCCGCAAGGAGGACTTCGACCGCGTCTACGAGCTCTTCCCGCTCCTCCACGAGCGGCGCTCGCAGCTGGCGGGGACGATGTCCGGCGGCGAGCAGCAGATGGTGGCGATGGGGCGTGCGCTGATGGGGCGGCCGAAGCTGCTCCTGATGGACGAGCCGTCGATGGGACTGGCGCCGATCCTCGTGGAGCGGAACTTCGAGATCATCAAGCAGGTGCACGAGTCGGGCGTTGCGATTCTCGTGGTGGAGCAGAACGCGAACGTCTCGCTCTCGATCGCGGATCGCGGCTACGTCCTCTCGACAGGACGGCTCGTTCTCCAGGGCCCCGCCGCCGAGCTGCGCGAGCACGAGGATCTCCGCAAGGCCTACCTGGGCCGCTAGCTCGCGAAGCTGGCGCTTCGCTCGCTGGGTCAAGGAACTGCGCGGGCCGGAAAGCACGGTTTCCGTCCCGCTTCGTGCTGTCTTGCTGTGGAGGCTCTGATTGGCGGGAGGCCTGTGTCGTGCGCTCGTGCGCGGCAGAGGCCGGCACGAGCGCAGGTTCGGCCTGCGGCTAAGTCGCCGCTGGCGCGGCTGTCTTAGCCTCCGGCCTTTGGCGGACGAGTACGGCCGACGTCAAGCTGCTCGCTTCGTGTGATCGCGGCGAGCCTTTCTGGCTCCTCGAGCGAAGGTGATCTCTTCAACTTCGGGCTGTTCACGCTCCTCTTCATCGGGTTCGGGCTGGGGCTCAACGTCGTCGTCGGCTTGGCGGGTCTGCTCGACCTCGGCTACGTGGCGTTCTTCGGCATCGGCGCCTATGCCTATGCGCTCCTCTCGTCGAGCTACTACGGGATCCACTGGCCCGCGGAGCTGTGATCCCGATCGCGATGGGCGCGGCGATGATACCGGCCGCGATCCTGGGTTTCTCGGCGCGGCGGCTGCTGGGTGACTACCTGGCGATCGTCACCTGTTCTTGCGGAGGCGTTCCTGGTGTTCACGAACGTGGCCGACCCGACGATCGTAGGCAGGGGCCTGACGGGAGGCGCGAACGGGATCCCGCAGCTGGACCCGCTGACGTTCTTCGGCTACGAGATCACGTCGACGAAGGGGCTGTACTACTTCCTGGTGGGCGCGGTCGCGGTGGTCGCGGAAGGCCTCTATCTCGCCAACCAGTCACGCACCGGGCGCGCGTGGCGGGCGTCGCGGGAAGACCCGCTCGCGCAGAGGTGATGAGCATGCCCGTCAACAGGCTCAAGATCTCGCGTTCATCTTCAGCTCGGCGGTGGCCGGGCTCTTCGGCGCGATCTACGCGGCGATCCTCACGGCCGCGTGTCGACCAACTTCAGCATCGGGCTGCTGATCACGATCTACGCAGTCATCATCCTCGGCGGCCTCGGCAGCATCGCGGGAGTCGTCGTCGGGGCGGTCATCATCAACTGCGCGTTCGTGTTCTCGAGCCGCAGACGGACCATCCCGGATTCAAGCGCTGGCTGTTCTACGGGGTGCTAATCCTGCTGATCGCGCTGCTGAAGCCGTGGTACAAGGCCGTGGTGTCTTCGTGGGGACGATCGCGACCGGGTTCATCGCTCATGCCGTGGTCGCGGCGTGGGCCGGGCCGGCGTGGACGTCCGGCAAGACGCTCTCCGGCGCGGGTTGGCTCTCGCACTGGGTCGTCATCCCGAAGGTGAGCCACGGAAACGTCGACAACATCCTCTACATCGGGCTCGTGGGGGCGGTCGTGCTCGTCGCGAGCCTCAAGGGTTGGTGGCGCATCATGCGCTTGGTCCGACGCTCTATCTCGCCGCCGTCGTGTGGGAGAACGTGCTCAGCGAGAACCCGGGGGTGACGGCCTTCATCCTCTTCGGGGCGATGCTGGTCGGGCTGATGATCAAGCGGCCGCAGGGACTGCTCGGCACGGCGAGAGTGGAGATCGTCTGATGGCCGCTGCTCCGGAGCCCACCCGCCGACTCCTCTGCTCGAGCTCAACGGCCTCTCGATGTCGTTCGGCGGCCTGAAGGTGATCGACAACCTCGACCTCGTCGTCAACCAGCGACGAGATCGTCAGCGTGATCGGCCCGAACGGTGCCGGGAAGACGACGCTGTTCAACCTGATCACCGGGATCTACCGGCCCGACGCGGGAGAGATCCTGCTCGGAGGCGAGAGCCTCGTCGGCATGGCGCCGCACAAGATCAACAGGACCGGAGTCGCGCGGACGTTCCAGACGCTGCGGCTCTTTCTCAACATGAGCGTGATCGAGAACGTGATGGCGTCGCAGTACGGGCGGACGAAGGTGGACGTCATCCGCGCGATGCTCCGCACGCCCGGCGATGCGCCGCGAGGAGAAGGAGATCAGGGCGCGGGCGGAGGAGAAGCTTTCCTTCTTCGGGCAGCGTCTGATGGGCTACCGCTGGAATCAGCAGGCTACTCGCTCTCGTACGCGAACCGGCGGCGGCTCGAGATCGCGCGGGCGATGGCGACGGAGCCGCGGATCCTCCTGCTCGACGAGCCCGCAGCCGGAATGAACCCGACCGAGACGCACGAGATCACGGAGCTGATCGGGCAGCTGCGGGACGAGGGCGGCTACACGATCCTCCTGATCGAGCACGACATGCACGTGGTCGAGGGCATCTCGGACCGGGTCGTCGCGCTCGACCACGGCGTCAAGATCGCCGAGGGCACGTTCGACGCGGTCGCCACCGACCCGCGGGTGGTCGAGGCCTATCTCGGGACGAAGGCGACGTCGACGAAGTGAGCGAACCGAACGGCAACGAGAACGGCGCGGCGCCCGAGCCGCTGCTGCGGCTCGACGCGGTGGACACGTACTACGGGCAGATCCACATCCTCCAGGGCCTGAGCCTCGAGGTGCACGCCGGCGAGCTCGTCTGCCTGCTCGGGGGCAACGCCTCGGGCAAGTCGACGACGCTGAAGACGGTGCTCGGCATCGTGCAGCCGCGGAACGGGAGCGTGTACTTCGCGGGCGAGGACGTCACGTCCCGCTCGACGAGCTACCGGATCCGCCAGGGCATCGCGATCGTCCCCGAAAACCGGCGCCTGTTCGGGCCGATGACGGTGCTCGACAACCTCGAGATGGGCGCGTACCTGCACGGCAAGGGACAGGAAAGAGGACTTCGACCGCGTCTACGAGCTCTTCCCGCTGCTGCACGATCGGCGCTCGCAGCTGGCGGGGACGATGTCGGGCGGCGAGCAGCAGATGGTGGCGATGGGGCGTGCGCTGATGGCGCGGCCGAAGCTGCTGCTGATGGACGAGCCGTCGATGGGGCTGGCGCCGATCCTCGTCGAGCGGAACTTCGAGATCATCCAGCAGGTGCACGAGTCGGGCGTCGCGATCCTCGTCGTCGAGCAGAACGCAAACGTCTCGCTGTCGATCGCCGACCGCGGGTACGTCCTGTCGACGGGCCGGCTCGTTCTCGAAGGCCCCGCCGCCGAGCTGCGCGAGCACGAGGATCTCCGCAAGGCATACTTCGGCCGGTAGCTCGGAAACGCTGCGCGTTTCCTCGCTGGGATAAGGAACTGCGCCTCCGGGAGAGCGCGGTCTCCCGGAGGCTTCGTGCCTGTCTTGCTTTGGAGGCTCTGTGGGATGGGAGGCTTGTGTGGTGCGCTCGCGCGCGGCGGAGGCCGGCGCGAAGCCGCGGGCTCTCGGCCGTGCGGGTCTAAGTCTCCGCCACTTGGTGAGTGGGTCTCGAAGCGTTTCGAGCCTCGCGACGTAACAAGCGCTAGAACCCCGCAACGCCAATGTGTACGTGAGCACGGAGCGGACGGGAGACCGCGTCTCCCGTGCGCGCAGTCCCTTCTCCCAGCGAGCGAGTGCGCAGCACTCGCGGGTAAATTAACGGAGTGGAGGAACCGCTGCAGCGGGCCGTGCTCTGGCGTGAGGTCGGGCGCAGGGTGGCGATGGCGACCGTCGTGGCGACGCGCCGCTCGGCGCCGCGGCCGGTCGGCTCGAAGCTCTTCGTCAGCGACAGCGGTGCGCTCGAGGGCTCGGTGTCCGGCGGCTGCGTCGAGAGCGATGTCGTGCTCGCGGCGCAGGAGGTGCTGGCGGGCGGCCCTCCGCGGCTGCTCACGTACGGGATCACCGACGAGATGGCGTTCGGGATCGGACTGCCCTGCGGCGGCGAGATCGACGTCTTCGTCGAGGAGCTGACCGAGGCGGAGCGGCCGGATGTGACGCTCACTGTCGTCGCCGGCGAGAACGTCGGTGAGCGGCTGCACGATCCGGAGCTGGAGCAGGCGGCGCGTCGCCGGGGACGCAGTCACGTCATCGAGCTCGAGGGCCGCACCGTTCTCGCGGACGTCACGGCGCCGCCGCCGCGGCTCTTCGTGTACGGCGCGGTCGACACGGCGGAGGCTCTCTGTCGCGCGGCGAAGCTTCTCGGCTGGCGGACCGTGGTCGCCGACGCGCGGGCGAGCTTCGCCACGCCCGAGCGCATCCCGAGCGCCGACGAGCTTCTGCGCGTCTGGCCCGACGAGGCGCTGGCGCAGGTCCAGCCGGACCTGGGAACGGCGATCGTCGTCCTCACGCACGACGACAAGTTCGACCTGCCGATGATCCGCGGCGCGCTCGCCGGCGACGCGTTCTACGTCGGCTGGATCGGCTCCCGCCGCAACCAGGAACGCCGGCGCGGCCTCCTGCGCGAGGAAGGAATGAGCGACGACGAGCTCGGCCGCATCTCGGGGCCGTCGGGGCTCGACATCGGCGCGGCCACGCCGTCCGAGACTGCGATCTCGATCCTGGCCGAGATCATCGCGGTACGCGCGGGCCGCGCCGGCGGCCGCCTGCGCGAGGTCGAAACCCGCATTCACGCCTCTCTATAGGATCGCAGCGATGCTGCTGCGCGAGGTCGAATACGCGAAACCCGGGTCCGTCGCGCAGGCGCTGGAGCTGCTCGCCGCGAACGACGGCGCGCGCGCCCTCGCCGGTGGGCAGACGCTGATCAACGTCATGAAGTCGCGCGCGGCGTCGCCGGACATGCTCGTCGACCTCAACGGGCTCGACGAGCTGCGCGGGATCGAGCTCGCAGGCGACGGGACGCTGACGATCGGCGCGATGACGACGTACTCCGAGCTCGCCGCCTCGGCGGAGGCGAGGGCGCGGCCGATCCTCGGCGAGGTCTGCGCGACGATCGCCGACGTCCAGGTGCGGAACCGCGGCACGATCGGCGGCAACGTCTGCTCGAACGACCCGACGAACCACCTGCCGCCGCTGATGGTCGCGGTCGGCGCGCGGATGACGATCGCGGGCGCGGACGGAGAGCGGGAGGTCCGCGCAGAGGAGTTCTTCCTCGGCGTCTACATGACGGCGGCCGGGCCGGGCGAGCTGCTGACGCGGATCGCGATCCCCGCCGGCAAGCAGGACGGCTTCGCCGCGGTGACACTCGGCGCCGACGGCACGTGCATCGCCAACGCCGCCGCCTCGGTCAACGGCTCCGTCCGGGTCGCGCTCGGCTGCGTCGAAGCGGTGCCCGTGCTGCTCACGGCCGACTCGCCCGACGGAGTGGCGGACGCCGTCCGCGCGGCGAACCTCACACCGCCGTTCGACGTCCACGCCTCGAGCGAGTACCGCGCCCACCTCGCCGAGGTGCTCGCGACGCGCGCGGCGCAGGAGGCGGCAGCCCGCTGATGGACGTCACGGTCACCGTCAACGGCACGACCTACGAGCGGGACGTCGAGCCGCGCAAGCTACTCATCCACTTCCTGCGCGACGACCTCGACCTGACGGGCAGCCACATCGGCTGCGACACGGGAAACTGCGGCGCGTGCTCGGTGATCTACGACGGCACGCTCATCAAGAGCTGCATGCTGCTCGCCGTCCAGGCGAACGGCGCGAGCATCGAGACCGTCGAAGGGCTCGGCGAGGACGGCGAGCTGACGCCGCTGCAGCAGGCGTTCAACGAGCACCACGCGCTCCAGTGCGGCTACTGCACGCCGGGAATGCTGATGAGCGCGACCGCGCTGCTGCGCGAGAATCCGAGCCCGTCGGAGGACGAGGTCAAGAAGGCGCTGCAGGGCAACATCTGCCGCTGCACCGGCTACTGGAACATCGTCGAGGCCGTGCAGGCGGTGGCGAAGTGACGCCGACGAGCGAGACGACGCTCGCGCCCGCACCGGTCGAGGTCAAGAAGGGCTGGGGCGGCCAGAGCGTCCGGCGCAAGGAGGACAAGCGGCTCCTCCAGGGCGAGGGCGTCTTCGTCGACGACGTCAAGCGGCACGGGATGGGCTACCTCCACTTCGTACGCAGCCCGTACGCGCACGCGCACATCACGAGCGTCGACGTCTCGGCGGCCGAGGCGATCGACGGCGTCTACGGCACGCTGACCGGCGAGGAGGTCGCGGCGCTCACGGATCCGTTCTTCCAGATCTCGAGCGTGCCGGGAGCGAACATCAAGGACTTCTCGCTCGCGGTCGGCAAGGTGCGCTACGTCGGCGAACCGGTCGTCGCCGTCGTCGCCGAGACGCGCGACCTCGCGCGCGACGCGTCCGAGCTCGTCGAGGTGGACTACGAGCCGCTGCCCGCGGTCGTCGACGCGCGCACGGCGCAGGACCCCGACACGCCCGTGCTG
>CAVPDO010000009.1:0-122074 GCA_963702655.1 uncultured Actinomycetes bacterium
GGAATAGGCGACGAGGTTGACGGTCGTATCGGCGTGGCGGGCCTGGGCCGCGCTGCTCGCCAAGCCGAAGACGACGGGGATGGTCAGAGCGAAGAGCAAGAGTCGGCGCATCGCGGTGCAGTCCTTTCTCGGGATTACCTAGCGTCTTAGTAGGTATTGGCGATGCTGATACTTACCATAAGTCGCAGCAGGCTTGCAAAGCCGAACAGATTCCGAACAGTCAGGCTTTGCGCTGCGCGGCGATGTCCGCGAGCGTGGTCTGCTCGAGGACGCCGCGGATCTGCGTGCGCAACTCGAGCCAGACGTCGCGCAGCCCCTCGGCCGCGCCTTCGTACTCGAGCTCGTCCGGCCGCACGCCGCGCACGGTGGCGATCGGGCCTTCGAGCTCGCGGATCACGTCCGCGACCGAGATCTCCTCGGCGGGGCGCGCCAGCTGGTAGCCGCCCTCGGCGCCGCGCTGGCTCGCGACCAGGCCGCCGCTGCGGAGCTGGGAGAGGATGCTCTCGAGGAACTTCGGCGGGATCCGCTGAGCCGAGGCGAGCTGCTCGGCCGTCGTCAGCCCCGGCGGCGCTGCGGCGAGCTCCGCCATCGCCCTGAGCGCGTAGTCGACCTTGGCCGAGACCCGCATGCGCCCATTCTTCCCTGCTCAGCTACGCGGATGCGAGCGGTCGTACACGCGGCGCAGGTGCCGGGGGTCGACGTGGCTGTAGATCTGCGTCGTCGAGAGCGAGCTGTGGCCGAGCAGCTCCTGGATCGTGCGCAGGTCGGCTCCGCCCTCCAGCAGATGGGTGGCGAACGCGTGCCGCAGCCGGTGCGGGTGGGGGACGATCCGCCGCAGCGTGCTCGTGTCGAGGCGCCGCCCGCGCGCGGAGAGGAAGAAGGCGTCGTTCGCGCCTCGTGCGAGTTCCGGCCTCGCTTCGCGCAGGTAGCGACTCAGCCACAGCGCCGCCTCCTCGCCGAGCGGGACGACTCGTTCCTTGCCGCCCTTGCCGCGGCGGACGTGTACGAGCTCCTGCTCGAAGTCGACGTCGCCGAGGTCGAGCCCCACGGCTTCCGCGCTGCGGAGCCCCGCGGAGTAGACGAGCTCGACCAGCGCGCGATTCCGCAACGGAATCGTCCCGTCGCCCTCGAGCGCCTCGAGCGTGCGTTCGATCTCGGCGGCCGTGGGAGCATCGGGCAGGCGCCGCGCGCGGCGGGGGCCGAGACGGGCGTCGGGCACTCGTTCCGGCCCGAGCGCGTGCCGGAGGAAGGCGCGCACGGCGGCCAGCTTGCGGCTGATCGTGGTGGGGGCGAGCTTCTTGCCGCGCCGCGCTCCTCCGAGCCACGCGACGTAGTCGGCGAGCACGCGGACGTCCACCGAGTCGAGGTCGGTGCCGCGATCCTCGAGCCAGGTGCAGAACTCCCGGACGTCGCCGCCGTAGGCGTGCCGGGTCGCCTCGCTCAGCGCCGGCGAGGCGAGGAAGCGATCGGCTGCCGCACGGGCGTCCACGAAGGACGGTTCGGCGGGCGTACGCCCTTTCCCTTTCGTTAGCGTGGCCTTGTGATCGCGAAGCACGACGTGCTCGTCGTCGGCGCCGGCTGCGCCGGCATGCGCGCCGCGATCGAGGCCCACGACGCCGGCGCGGACGTGGCGATGATCTCGAAGATCCACCCGACGCGCTCACACTCCGGTGCTGCCGAGGGCGGTATCAATGCGGCGCTCGGAAACGCATCGGAGGACGACCCCGAGATCCACGCCTTCGACACCGTCAAGGGGTCCGACTACCTGGGCGACCAGGATGCGATCCAGATCCTCTGCGACGAGGCGCCCGGCGACGTCTACCAGCTGGAGAACTGGGGTGCCGTGTTCTCACGCACGAAGGACGGCCGCATCGCGCAGCGACCGTTCGGCGCCGCGGGGGCGCCGCGCACCGCCTACGCCGCCGACATCACGGGCCACGTCCTCGTCCAGGTCCTGTGGGAACAGGTCTGCAAGCGCGACGTCCCGACCTACGAGGAGTACTTCGCCTGGCAGCTCGTCGAGAACGACGGGCGCTGCCAGGGCGTCGTCTGCTGGGACCTCCTCGGCGGCGGACTGAAGACGATCGGGGCCAAGACCGTGATACTTGCCACCGGCGGCGCGGGCCGTCTCTACACGGGGACGACCAACGCGTACTCCTGCACCGGCGACGGGATGGCCCTGGCACTGCGCATCGGCCTGCCGCTCAAGGACATGGAGATGATGCAGTTCCACCCTACGACGCTGGCTCCGACCGGCGTGCTGATCACCGAGGGCTGCCGCGGCGAAGGGGCCTTTCTGGTCAACAAGGACGGCGAGCGATTCCTGAAGCGGTATGCGCCGAACACGATGGAACTCGCCTCGCGGGACGTCATCTCCCGGGCGGAGCAGATGGAGATCGACGCCGGCCGCGGCGTCGACGGCAACGTCCTGCTCGATCTCAGACACCTCGGCGCGGAGCGGATCATCGAGCGGCTACCCGGATCGCGCGAGCTCGCGATGACGTTCCTCGGCGTCGATCCGATCTACGACCCGATTCCCGTGCGACCGGGCGCCCACTACCACATGGGCGGAGTCGCCACCGACGTCTGGGGCCAGACCGAGCTCACGGGCCTGTATGCCTCCGGCGAGTGCGCCTGCGTCTCGGTGCACGGTGCCAATCGGCTCGGCGGCAATGCCCTGATGGAGACCATCACCTACGGCAAGCGCTCCGGCCGGCACGCGGCGGAGTGGGCGCTCTCGCACACCACCGTCGAAGTGCCCGAGTCGGTCGAGCGCGACGCCGAGCGAGAGCTGAACGCGCTGTTCGAGCGCGGCGAGGGCGAGCGCCCGTGGAGCATCCGCGACGAGTTGGCCACCACGATGCACGAGAACTTCGGCGTCTTCCGCCGCGAACACCAGATGGAGCAACAAGGCGAGATCGTGTTGGGCCTCCGCGGCCGCTACGAGCGCGTGCTTCTCGAGGACAAGGGCGAGGTCTTCAACAGCGACCTGACGCAGGCGATCGAGCTCGGCTTCCTCCTCGACCTCGCTGAGTGCATGGTGGTCGCCGGGATCGAGCGCAAGGAGAGTCGCGGCGCCCACGCGCGCCCGGACGACTATCCCGATCGCGACGACGAGAAGTTCCTGAGGCATACGATCGTCCGGCTCGTGGACGGTGCGCCGCAACTCTCATGGGAGCCGGTGCGGATGACCAAGTGGGAACCACAGGAGCGTAAGTACTGATGCAGATGGCTCTCAAGATCTGGCGCTACAACTCGGCGACGGGCGACCGGGCGCTGAAGGAGTACGAGATCGAGGCGCCCGAGTGGGCGACGCTTCTCGACTGCCTCGACATCGTCAAGGACAAGCACGACGGTTCGCTCGCCTTCCGCAAGAGCTGCCGGATGATGATCTGCGGCTCCTGCGGGATGCGCATGGACGGCGCTGCCGTCCTCGCCTGCAAGACGCGGATGTACGACATCGCGCAGGAGGGCCGTGTTCCCGTCATCTCCGCCATGGGGAACCTTCCGATCCGCAAAGACCTTGTCGTCGACATGGATCCTTTCTGGTCGAAGTTCAAGGCGATGCGGCCGTGGCTGGAGCCCGGCTTCGACCGCCCGGAAGACGGGCGCGAGTACCGGATCTCGCAGGAGCGCATGAACGTCGTCCACAAGGAGTCGCTCTGCATCAACTGCGGCTGCTGCGTCTCGGAGTGCAACGCGATGGAGTCGGACCCGGAGTTCCTCGGGCCTCAGGCGCTCGCGAAGGGGATGCGGTTCGTCGGCGACCCGCGCGACGGCGCGACCGTGGAACGGCTCGAACGCTACAACCAGGAGCACGGCATCTGGGACTGCACGCGCTGCTACTTCTGCAACGAGCGCTGCCCGAAGGGAGTCGACCCCCGCGATGCCATCGCGAAGCTCGGCGCCGAGTCGATCCGTCTCGGCATCGACCGCGACATGGGGGCGAAGCACGCGAAATGGTTCGTCCGCTCCGCCGAGACGACGGGCTGGCTGCGTGAGGAGGAGCTGATCCCGAAGACGCAGGGCTACGTGTCCGCGATCAAGCAGCTCAAGTTCGGCGCCAGCTTGGCGCGCCACGGCAAGGTGCGCCCCGTTCCGATCCCGCACACGGCAAAGGACGTGAACGAGGCCCGTAATCTGCGGAAGGTCGTACGCGAGCAGGACCGGCAGGGCGCCCTCGGCCATGTGCAGGGCGAGCACGCGCTGGCGAAGCTCGACCATGGGTACCAGGCGGCATCGCTCGAAGAGATCTACGCCCGGCCCGGCTCCGCGCCGAGGCCGTGGATCCCTGAAGTCGAGGAGGAAGCGAAAACGTGAGCACGACCGAGACGCCGGTGAAGCGAGTCGCCTACTACAAGGGCTGCCTCGCCTCGCTCTCCGCGAAGGAGCTCGACAGCTCGACGAAGGCTCTTGCTCCCATGGTCGGGCTCGAGCTCGTCGAGCTCGAGTCGGTGACGTGCTGCGGCGCGGGCGACATCCACGAGGCCGAGCCCGACTACTACCTCCACCTCAACGCGCGGATCCTCGCCTACGCCGAGGCCACGGGCTGCGACATGCTGATGACGGTCTGCAACGTCTGCACGCTCAACCTGCGCCAGGCGAACTTCATGCTGCAGGGCGACGCCGACCTGCTCGCGCGGGTCAACGAGAACCTCGCGACCGTCGGCGTTCCGGCCTACTCCGGCAACGTCGAGGTGCGGCACTTCCTCTGGGAGATCGCCGAGGGCGACGGCTACGAGCGGCTCAAGGAGGTCGCCCACCGCGGGCTGAAGGGTCTGAAGGTCGCGCCGTTCTACGGCTGCCAGATCCTGCGGCCGTCGAAGATCATGGGCTTCGAGGATCCGGACCGGCCATGGTCGCTCGAGCGGATCATCGCGGCGTGCGGCGGCGAGGCGATCGACTACCCGGCGAAGATCAAGTGCTGCGGGTTCCCGATCATCGCGGCGCGTGAGGAGACCGCGCTCGGCGAGGTCATCCAGCCGGTCGAGCAGGCGATCGAGGCCGGCGCCGACGTGATGGTCACGCCGTGCCCGCTGTGCCACCTCTCGCTCGACGCCTGGCAGCAGAAGCTCGAGGCCGCGACGGGCCGCACGTTCCAGATGCCGATTCTCCATCTCGCGCAACTGGTCGGCGTCGCGGCGGGGCTCGAGGAAGCGGAGCTGAAGTTCAAGCGCCACATCGTCGATCCGCGCCCGGCGCTCGAGCGGCTGGAAGTCTGAAGCGGCTCGGCGCGCTCGCCGGCGCCGCCGCCGGCTGGGGCCTGGTCGAGGCCGGCTGGGCCCGGTTCCGCGAGGTGGAGCTCGAGCTGCCGGGGCTGCCGCCCGAGCTCGACGGGCTGCGGATCGTGCATCTCTCGGATTTCCACTTCGGTGTGCCGTCGCCCGGGATCGGCGCCTCCTGGCAGGCGGCCGAGTGGACCCGCGAGCGGAAGCCGGACCTCGTCGCGATCAGCGGCGATCTCCTCACGCATCCGCGAGGCGAGCCGATGCTGCGGAGGTTCGTACGGTTCCTGCCCCGGCCGGCGTTCGTCGTGCTCGGCAACCATGACATCGCGCTCAGCCGCGACCCGCAGGCGCGCCGCTCCGACCTCCGCGAGCTCGAGCCGGCGACCCTGCTCCGCGACGAGGGGCGGCTGGTCGAGCTGAGGGGGCGGAACGTGTGGATCGCGGGATCCGACCCACGCCTGATCGTGCGCAATCGAGCCCGGTTCGATCCGAATCGGCTGGCGCCGCCGTCCGACGACCACGCCGACTTCTCGATCCTCCTGTGCCACTACCCGGAGGTGCTCGACCACCTCGAGCCTGGCCGCTTCGACCTCGTCCTGGCCGGACACATGCACGACGGCCAGATCGCGCTCCCGTTCCCGGGCGGCAAGGTCCGCTTCGCTCATCTCGCCGCTCCGTTCAACTCCGGCGTCTACCGGAGCCCCGCCGCGACGATGCACGTCTCGGCCGGATTGGGGACGACGTTCGTCCCGCTCCGCTTCGCGGCGCGTCCCGAAGCGACGGAGCTCGTGCTCAGAGCGGCGCTACGCTGACACATCTATGGCCGGCCAGGCGTCGATCTCGACCGAGATCCTCGCCCGTTACGCCGCCGATGCGGCGAAGGAAGTCGACGGAGTGCGAGGGCTCGCAGACAGTCCGCTGCCGCGGAAGCACGCGGTGCGCGTAACGGGCGAGAACGGCGCGGTGCGCGTCGAGCTGCACCTCGTGACGGAGTGGGGGGCTTCGATCCCGGTGGTCGGGAGGCTCGTCCAGGAGCGCGTGCGCGAATACCTCCGCAGCATGGCCGACGTCGAACCGGCCGCGGTGGAGGTCGTCGTCGACGCAGTGGGGTCGGAAGCGTGACGACGCGGATCTCGGGCCTGACCGGGGCGACGATCGAGACGGCGCCGGGCGTCTGCCACGAGTGCATCTGGTGGCAGACGCCGAACGGGCGGAGCGCCGACAAGCGCAAGTGGATCCGCGAGGCCGAGGAGGAGTGGGGCGCCTGGGGGACGGTCTACCACGACGACGACGGACACCTCCTCGGCTCGATGCAGTACGGCCCGGCGGAGCTCTTCCCGCGCGCCCGCGAGCTGCCCGCGGGGCCGCCGAACGACGACGCCGTCCTCGTCACGTGCGCGTACCTGATGGATCCGACGCGGCCGTGGGTAATGCAGTCGCTCTTCCTCACCGCGATCGGCGACTCGCGCGAGCGGGGAGCGCGCGCCCTCGAGGCCTTCGCCTACCGCTATCCCGAAGGCGAGACGAACTTCGAGCGCTTCCACGTCCACCGCACGATCTTCCCGGCGGACTTCCTCGCCGACTTCGGCTTCGTCGCGGTGCGCGCGAAGGGGCGGGTCGAGCTCGCGCGGCTCGAGCTCGGCGGCCTGCAGCCGGTGGAGGAGGGGACGCGCGAGAAGGTGCTGGCGCGGGTGCAGGAGGCGTTCATGCCCGCACCCGCGCCGCAGCGCTTCTAGCCGACGAGAGCCTTCACGCGCGCCAGCGGCAGAAACGCGAGCGTTGCCGTGCCGAAGCTCGCACGGACTCCGTTCGCGGCATAGGCGAGGCCGGCGCCCGAGATGCGGGCGAACGCAACCCGGCTGGGAAGGGTCCCGACGACGCGGTCCTTGCCGCTCGACAGGTTGATCGCGCGCACCGACGGTCCCGAGGTGTAGGTCGCGACGTTTCCCTGGACGTCGAGGTTCTGCGGTCCCTGGCCCCGGAGCAGGAACGTCTTCTGGAGTGCGCCTGAGCGAGCGTCGTACAGCTCGAGTTGCCGGCCCGCGCTCAGCACGACCAAGTTCTTGCCGCTGAGCGCGACCGCTTTCGCGCTCGGAGGAGTGACCGTGGCCAGCACGTCCCCGGACCCCGAGTAAACGGCGACCGATCCGTCGGTGCGCAGAACCGCCTCGCGGCCCGCGTCGGAGGAGACGGCCTGCAGGGTGCTCGTTCCCGCGGCGATCGACTTCATCTGCGAGCCGTTGACCGAGTAAAGCCCGCCCGCGCCGATCTGACCCGCGGAGTCGGTCGTCCAGCGGTTGAGCGCGATGGTGCTCCCGGAGCCGACGAGCCCGCCGAGCCAGGGGCCGGCGCAGTCCGTCGTCTCACCCTCGCCGCAACCGTCGCCACTGCGCAGGGCCGACGCGACCTGCCGCTCCTTCGGCTTCGTCACCGAGGAGGTGAAGAGATAGTCGTCACTCTCGAGGTTGCCGCCCTCGTCGACGAGCCACGCGACGTGCGAGCCGGCGATCGCGAGCTGGAAGACGCCCGAGCCGCCCACGTCGTCGGCGACAGCCGTCTTCTTGCCGCTGACCACGACCGTCTTCCCGGTGCGAACGTTCCACACCAGCACCCGGTCCGGCGTCTTGGGATTCCTGGCATCCCTCCCGTTGAGGTCGTAGGCGACGCGATCTCCGTCGACGGCGAGCGCACCCACCGGCGTCCCGAGGTGCCTCACGGTTGCCCTGCGTGTCGAGATCGTTCCCGCCGCGCTCCCTACGAGGGCGACACCCGACAGCAGTCCCACAGCGAGAACGAGTAACGGCCGGCCAAGACTCTGCATCCGCGTCTCCTCAGAGTTGACGCACCGAATCTAAGTCCCGCCGCGTTAGCGAAAGATCAAGTTTCGATCAATCTTCTGCAGTTTCCCCCCGTCGCCGCCGGCGAAGACGGCGCGGGAACCGCTCGAGCCGGTCAGGCCGGCGCACGCTCGCGCGTGAGCAGGAGCTCGGCGATCTGGAGCGCGTTCAGTGCTGCGCCCTTGACGAGGTTGTCGCAGGCGAGGAAGAGGACGAGGCCGTTGTCCTCCACGGCGCGATCCGGCCGGATACGCCCGACGAGCACGTCCTCGGTCTGGGTCGCCGCGCGAGGAGTCGGCGCCTCGACGAGGCGCACGCTGGGGGCGGCTGCGAGCACGGCCTCCGCATGCTCCGGCGAAAGGGGCCGTTCCGTCTCGATCCAGACCGACTGCGCGTGGCCGACGAGCACGGGGACGCGCACGGTCGTCGCGCTGAGGGGCAGCTCGGGGAGCTCGAGGATCTTGCGCGTCTCGGCGCGGATCTTCGACTCCTCCTCGGTCTCGTCGCCCTCCCAGGTCCAGTCGAATTCGAGGTCGTGCTGTTCGGGTGCCTCGGCCCTGAGCCGCTCCATCCGCTGCGCGCCCGCACCCGAGACGGCCTGATAGGTCGAGACGCGCACCCGCCGAACCCCGGCCGCATCGTGCAGCGGCTTGAGCACGCAGGTGAGCGGGATCGCCGAGCAGTTCGGGTTCGCGACGACCCTGGTCGTGACGATCGCCTCCCAGGCTCGGTGGCCGTTCACCTCGGGGACGACGAGCGGGTAGCCGTCGGTGAGGCGGAACGCGCTCGACTTGTCCACGACGAGCGCGCCGCCCTCGACCGCATCGGGGACGAGCTCGCGAGACGCGCTCGTGCCGCACGAGAAGAGGACGAGGTCGAGGCCGCCCGCGAGCAGCACGTCGGCAGTCGCCTCCTCGACCGTGAGCCCGCCGTCGAGCTCCCGGCCGGCCGAGCGCGCCGACGCGAACGCGCGCACGTTCTCGTAGCCGCGTTCGCGCAGGAGCCGGAGCGTCACGGTTCCGACGGCTCCGGTCGCGCCGACGACGCCGATCCGCGCGTCGCGCGCGTTCACGTGGCTCCGAGCTCGAAGGCGTCGTGCAGCGCGGCGACGGCCTTCGGCACGTCCTCGCTGCGCACGTGGCAGGCGATCTTGATCGGGGACGTGGAGATGACCTCGGGCTGGACGCCGATGTCGCCGAGCGTCGCGAACGCCTGTGCGGCGATGCCGGGGTGGCTCTTCATGCCTGCGCCGACGAGGCTCACCTTCCCGAGGTCGTCGCGCATCGACCACTCGACGTCGAGCCCGGCCAGCAGCTCCTCGCACGCGCGCCGATCCTCGACGGGAGCGCTGAAGACGATCTCGTCGCTCGAGACCTGGAGGATCGTGTCGACGTTGACGTCCGACGCCGCGAGCTGCTCGAAGAGCCGCGCCGCGCCGATCCGGCGGACGCGATAGAGGGGCTCGCAGTCGGTGTGCGCGACGCCGCTGATGATCGCCTTCTCGAGCACGGGATCCTCCTCGTCGACGATCCACGTTCCCTCGGCGTCGGAGAACGTCGACCGCACCTGGAGACGCACGTCGTGGTTGCGCGCGAACTCGACCGAGCGTAGCTGCAGCACTTTGGCCCCGCTCGCCGAGAGCTCGAGCATCTCCTCGTAGGTGACGGCCGCGAGACGGCGCGCGTTCGGGACGAGCCGCGGGTCGGCGGTGAAGACGCCCTCGACGTCCGTGTACATCTCGCACGCGCCGGCGCCGAGCGCGGCCGCGAGCGCCACGGCTGTGAGGTTCGAGCCGCCGCGGCCGAGCGTCGTCACGTCGTGGGAGTCTGCCGAGACGCCCTGGAAGCCGGCGACGAGCACGATCTTCCCGGCGTCGAGCGCGTCGTTGATGCGGGTCGCGCGCACCTCGGCGATCTTCGCCTTGCCGTGGACGGTGTCGGTGACGATGCCGGCCTGCGAGCCCGTGAGCGAGATCGCCTCGTGCCCGAGATCGTGGATGGCCATCGCGCAGAGCGAGTTCGAGATCCGCTCTCCGACCGAGATGAGCATGTCGTACTCGCGCGGGTGCGGCCGGGCCGAGATCTGGTGGGCGAGCCGGATCAGCTCGTCCGTCGTGTCGCCCATGGCCGAGAGGACGCCGACGACCCGGCGGCCCTCGTCGCGGGCGCGCACGAGACGGCGCGCGACGCCCTCGATCTTCTCCGTGTCCGCGACCGAGGAGCCGCCGAACTTCATCACCACGAGGTCGGGTCCGCGCGCCGCCGCGTCGGCGGCGACCTCGGGGACCGTCTCGAAGTGCGTCGTCGCCACCGCTCACATCTCCCGGCGGCCGGCGAGCGCCCGTCCGAGCGTGACTTCGTCCGCGTACTCGAGGTCGCCGCCGACCGGCAGTCCGCTCGCGAGGCGCGTGACCCGCACGCGGTCGGGCAGCCGGCCCGCCAGATACGACGCCGTCGCCTCGCCCGTCGCGTTCGGGTTCGTGGCGAGGACGACCTCGACCACGCCGTCGCTCTGGACGCGATGCACGAGCTCGTCGATCCGCAGGTGCTCCGGCTCGACGCCGTCGAGCGGCGAGAGTGCGCCGCCGAGCACGTGGTAGAGGCCGCGATACTCCGCCGTCCGCTCGAGCGAGACGAGGTCGACGGGCTGCTCGACGACGCAGATCGTGGTGCGGTCGCGCCGCGCGTCGAGACAGATCGCGCACAGCTCGTCCTCGGTGAGGTTGCCGCACTCCCGGCAGAAGCGCACGCGCTCCTTCACCTCCTCGATCGCGCCCGCGAGCGCGAGGGCCTCCTCCTTCGACGTCTGGAGGAGATGGAACGCGAGCCGCTGCGCAGTGCGGCTGCCGATGCCCGGCAGGCGTGTCAGCTGCGCGACGAGGTTCTCGACCGAGGGGCTCAGCATTCGAGTAGGAGGGTACTCGTCGGATTCGGACAGGTTCGAGCACTTCTCGGCCGCGCCCGACCTGCGCGGGCGCGGCACCGAGCCGCTTGCCGTCACACGCGACCGGCGCAGCCGGTCGCACCGAGCGAGCGGAAAGCGAAGCGAAGCGGAGCGGGCGAAGCGGGCTAACGAAAGTCGAACGCCCAGCCCCAGATCACGACGCCGATCAGGGCGAGGACGATGATGGCCCAGAGCCAGTTCGAGAAGAGATACCGGCCGCGGACCCCTCGCCGCGGCGGCGTCGCGCTCACTCGCCGAGCCCGGGAAGCCCGAGGCCGCCGAGGCCGATGTCGCCGAGCATCTGCTGTGCCTTCGCCTCGACGCCGGCCCTGGCCGAGCGCAGCGCCTCGTTCACGCCGGCGAGGACGAGGTCGGCCAGCGCCTCCGGGTCGGCGGGATCGATCGCTTCGGGCGAGATCTCGATCGCCACGACGTCACCCGCCCCGTTGGCGGTCACCTTGACGAGACCGCCGCCGACCGACGACTGGGTCGTCTCCTGCTCGGCCTCCTCCTGCATGCGCGCGACCTGCTCCTGCATCTGCGCGGCCTGCTGCATCAACTTGTCCATGTCGAAGGAGGACATGGCCCTAGCTTTCCCGCTCGCGCGTGTCGAATGTCTGCTGGAACTGCGCGACGAACTCTTCCTCGCCGGCCGGCTCCTCGTCGGCGGCGGGCGCCTCGCGGGCCTCGCCGACCTCGAAGACGAGCTCGAGCCGGCGCCCGGTGATGTCGTAGAGCGCGTCGGCGAGCAGGCCGGCGCTCTTCGGGTCGCGGGCGAGGTCGAGGTGGAACTTGGCGCTCGGCGGAAACTCGAGCGTGAGCGTGTCGCCGCTCAGCTCCGCCGGATGCGCCTCGCGCAGCAGCGACGCCGTCGGGATGCCGCCGCGCTCCTCGACGGCCGGCAGCACCTGGCGCGCCCAGGCCTCCTGCAGATCGGAGAGCTCGAGCGCAGGGCCGCCGCCGGCGGGGACGGGAACCGGCTCGGGCTCGGGCGCCGCGGCGGTGGCCGTCGGTTCCGGGCCCGGCTCGGCATCTGCCGGCGGGGCAGGTGCGCTTGCGATCGGTCCCTGCTCCAACCGCTCGAGCCGGAAGGCGATCGACTCGCGCGAGAGGTCGCTCGCCGGCCGCGTCACCTTCACGAGCGCGAGCTCGAGCGGCAGCCGGGGATCGCCGCCCTGGCGCAGGTCGTCGACCGCGACCGCCAGCAGGTCGATCAGCCGCAGGACGGTGGCCTCCTCGAGCTGGTTCGCCTGCGCCTTCAGCCGCTCGCGTGCCTCCTCGCTCGTCGCGGCCGCCTCGGGCACGTCGCCGAGGTGCTGCGCGAGCATGATCTGCCGCAGGTGCTCGATCAGGTCTCCGACGAGACGGCCGAGGTCGTGTCCGCGCTCGGCGAGCTCCTCGAGATACGTGAGCGCGCCGGCGGTGTCGCGGTCGATCACGAGGTCGCAGAGCCGGAAGAGCGCCTCCTCCTCGACCGTGCCGAGCAGCTCGAGCACGGCCTGTACGGTGACCTCGTTGCCGGTCGCCGACGCGAGCTGGTCGAGCATCGAGACGGCATCGCGGTAGGCGCCGCGACCGCTGCGGGCGACGAGCGCGAGCGCCTGGTCGGACGCGTCGATCTGCTCGGCGTCCGCGATCTGGCGCAGCACCCTGACGAGATCCTGCAGGCGCGGCCGCTGGAAGACGAACGTCTGGCAGCGCGAGCGGACCGTCGCCAGCACCTTCGAGAGGTCGGTCGTGCAGAAGACGAAGACGAGATGCGGCGGCGGCTCCTCGATCAGCTTCAGGAGCGCGTTCCAGGCGGCGTCCGTGAGCTGGTGCGCCTCGTCGAGGATGTAGACCTTGTAGCCACCCTCGACCGGCTGCAGGACGACACGGTCGCGGATCTCGCGGATGTCGTCGATGCCGCGCTGCGAGGCGGCGTCCATCTCGACCACGTCGAGGGAGGTGCCGGCGGCGATCGCGCGGCACGCGTGGCAGGTGCCGTCGGGCGTCGTCGTCGGCCCCTGCGCGCAGTTGAGGCACTTGGCGAGGATGCGCGCCATCGAGGTCTTGCCGGTCCCGCGCGGCCCGGCGAAGAGGTAGGCCTGGCGCACCGCATCGGTCCCGATCGCGTTGCCCAGCGTCCGGACGACCGCCGCCTGCCCGACGACCTCCTCGAAGCTCTGCGGACGGTACTTCCGGTAGAGAGCAGCCACGACTGCGATTCAAGCAGACCTGCGCGCACGACTCCTTAGCCGCGTCCGACATGTGCGGACGCGGCCCACTCGCGTCGGATGTCACAGGCGAGCGGCGAAGCCGCTCGCATCGAGCGAGCGGAAAGCGGAGCCGAAGGCGAAGCGGGCGAAGCGGGCAAGAGGGCCAGGCACACCGCACACCTGAGAGGGACTACTTAGCGCTGCTTCCTCCCGGATCTGACGCGGTTCGCAGGCTCCCACTGTACGGGGCCTGGCCCGGCGGCCAGTGTAGCCTCGGCCCTCATGCCGGACGATGCTCGCCGTGCGCTCCTGACGAGGTTCTTCGACCACGCGCCGACCTTCCCGCCGGCGAGCCTGCCGCCGGCCGAAGCGCTCGCCGAGGATCGGCGCGCCCGCTCGAGCGAGCACGCCTGGATGCTCGGCCGCCTGGTCTGGCCGGCGGCCGAGTTGTCCGAGCTGCCGCAGGACGAGGGACGCGCGCTCGCAGTCGTCGAGAGCGGCCGGCAGACCGCTGAAGCCGGCCCGGGTGCGCCGTTCGGCATCGGTGGCCGCATCGAGAGGCAGGACGACGCGGTCTACCTCGAGGGCGTACCGCTCGAGGAGGTCGCCGCGCGCGGGCTGCGCGCGAAGATCCGCTGCGGCGGCGAGCGCGTGCCGTCCGTGGAGGACCTGGCGGACTTCATCCGCGGCTGCCGCTCGCGCGGGCTCGTCTTCAAGGCGACCGCGGGACTCCATCACGCCTACGCGAGCGACTCCGGCGAGCACGGCTTCCTCAACCTCCTCGCGGCTGCCGTGTTCGGCGACGAGGAGGAGGCGCTGCGCGAGCGGTCGCCGGCCTTCGCGCTCGACGGGACGTCGTTTCGCTGGCGCGACCGGGAGGCGCCGGCCGCCGCGCTCGCCGACGTGCGCGTTTCGCTTCTCCACTCCGTCGGGACATGCTCGTTCTTCGAGCCCGTCGAGGAGCTCGAGCTGCAGGGGATCCTGTGAGCTTCGGTGTCGGACCGGCCGGCCTGCTCTGGCGGGACGGCGGCGAGGCGGTCGACCTCTCGGGCCTCGGCGACGTCTTCGCCGAGCCGGCGCTGAACCCGCTCCTGGCGGCGGGGCCGCGGGCGTGGGAGGAGGCGATCGCGGCGGCGCGCTCCCACGACGGGCCGCGCACTTCGCTCGTGCAGGCGGAACTCGCGCTTCCGTTCGAGGTCGCGGACTACGTCGACTTCTACTCCTCGCTCGAGCACGCGACGAACCTCGGCCGCCTGTTCCGGCCCGACCAGGAGCCGCTGCTGCCGAACTGGCGCTGGCTCCCGGTCGCATACCACGGCCGCGCCGGCAGCGTCGTCGTCAGCGGCACGGACGTCGTGCGGCCGCGCGGCCAGCGGAAGGCGCCCGCCGAGGACGCGCCGACGTTCGGTCCGAGCCGCCGCCTCGACTTCGAGCTCGAGCTCGGGTTCGTCGTCGGCGTGCCCACGGAGCTCGGCGAGCCGGTTCCGGTCGACGCGTTCGCCGAGCACGTCTTCGGCGTCGTGCTCGTCAACGACTGGAGCGCGCGCGACCTCCAGGCCTGGGAGTACGTGCCGCTCGGCCCGAACCTCGGCAAGTCGTTCCAGACCTCGATCTCGGCCTGGGTGATGCCGCTCGCGCTGCTCGAGAACGCGCGGGTCGAGGCTCCGCCGCAGGATCCGCCGCCGCTGCCGCATCTCGCCGGCGGCCGCGACTGGGGGCTCGACGTCGTGCTCGAGGTCGAGCTGAACGGCGAGCCGCTTTCGCAGGGGAACTCGCGGACGCTCTATTGGACGCTGCCGCAGCAGCTCGCCCACGCGACGTCGAACGGCGCGTCGCTCCGCACCGGAGACCTGATGGCCTCGGGCACGATCTCCGGCCCCGATCCCGGCTCGGAAGGGTCGATGATCGAGCTGTTCCGCGGCGACCGCTTCCTCGAGGACGGAGACGAGGTCGTCCTCCGCGGCCGCGCAGCGAACGGCGTCGAGCTCGGCGAGGTTCGCGGCCGCGTGCTGCCGGCGCTGTAACGCTTGCGGACGTTCCCGACAGATGTGGTGAAGAGCGGTTCCGCAACGGTGGGTTTAGTAGGTTCCCGGTCAACCAGCTGAAGGGGCTAGTCCCGGGGGGTCTAGCCGTGGTGCTGAAGCTGCGGGTGGAAGGGGATTCCACGTGAGGAAGCTGTTGGTGGTGATGGCCGCTGCCGTCCTGGCGACCGGTCTGACTGCGGTGGCGACCCGGTCGTCGGCCGGGTCGGCGAGCAGCCGGGCGGCTCAGAGGGCGATGACGCTCAGAGCACATGCTCTGTTCCACAAGTACATGTCGTCGCACGCGCCGCTGATTCGGGCGAAGACGTCGCAGAGCGCCGGCTCGGCGCAGGTTCAGGGTCAAGCAGTTCGGCAGGCGGCGGCAGGTAACGGCGTGCAGCCGTTCCCGAGTGTGAACTGGGGCGGATACGCCGACATCGAGACGGGCTCGGATACCGCCACCGGCGTGAGCGCGGACTGGACGATTCCCAAGGTGAGCTGCCCGGCTGGGAAGTACAGGACCCAGGACGCGTTCGCTTCGCAGTGGGTCGGGCTGGACGGCGCCGCCAACGGGACGGTGGAGCAGCTCGGCTCGGGCGAGCAGTGCTACGAGGGCGTGCTCTATTACTACGTGTGGTACGAGATGTTCCCGGGCGGCACGGTGCAGGAGGGCACGCAGGCCTGCATCAACGACAACGTCGGCTGCCCGCGTCCTGGAGATCGGATCAGCGCTTCGGTGACGACCGCGCCCGGCGGTGCCGGCGTCAACAACTACACGCTGGCGCTGACGGATCACGGCACGAGGGGCAACGACTTCTCGGTGACGCAGCCGTGCGCCACCGACACCTGCCTCGACCAGAGCGCCGAGTGGATCATCGAGCGTCCGGCGTTCGCGCTGGGTGACGGGTTCCAGATCCTGCCGCTGGTCTACTACGGCCAGAACGGTTTCAGCAACGGAACGGTGACCTCGGGCGGCCAGACCACGAGCATCGCCGGCTTCTCCGGAGGCACCGTCAACGACGTCCTCACGCTGGATGACAGCCTCGGCTACTACCTCCAGTGCGTAGGCCAGCACGGGCCGCCTGGCCAGATCCTGCTCTCCAGCGACGCAAACGCCTGCCCCGTCGTGGCACCAACCCACGGCGGATCCAGCTTCACCGACACCTGGGACTCCAGCTTCTAGCCCAGGCGGACGAGTACGCGAGCGGGCTGGTCCCGGCGATCTCCGGCACTCGGTGAGATCGCCGGGGCGGCCTGCTCTGCAGCCTCGTCGACCGCCTGTCACGATGGCCGCATGCGGCTGGACGAAGAGAAGCTCGAGGCGCTTCGCAGTTGGGGTGAGCGGCTTCGGGAGGCAGGCGGTGAGGAATCCGCCGCCGTCGGCCGCGCGATCTTGATGCTCGTCGAAGAGATCGACCGGTTGCACGTCGACGTTTGGCACGCGCGCATGGAACAGAGACGGGTGGACCTCGCCTCGAGCGATGAGAGCAGTGCCCTCGAGGAGTCGGTCCCGAATCCGGGGCTCGGCGGGGACGAGGCGGTGACGTCGAGTCTGCACGCGCGGCTGCACCGGGTGCTTCGGCGCGACTCCGGCTCCAGGGCCGCCGAGCCTGTGGAAGGGCCGGGTACGGACACAGGTACGGACACCACCTCGCCGCAAGCCTGGATCGCCGCCTTGCGGCGTCAGAAGTAGCGGACACGCAGCCCAGGAGCATCTGCCGCGAGAGCTGTGGAGTCCGTTGTTGAAAAGTGGAAAACCTTGCCGGTCTCCGGACTCTCTACGGTGCGACTCCTCGCGGGCCCGGCGTACCGCGTGGTGCCCGGCAAACCACGCGGTACTAGCTAGGCGGCGGCGCTAAACCCTCTCGTCCTCGACGACCGTGCTCTGGCTTCCTGCCGGGCCCGTGTTGGTAACCGTGCGCCTCCTCCGGCTGCTGACGTAACCGGGGCCGCCCCAGGAGGACCAGAAGACCAGGGAGAGCAGCAGGCCCACGATTCCGACGACGAGCAGGATGTAGCCGATCGTGTTGACGTTGAAGCCGGTAGTGGTGACATTCACGGCCCACGCGAGAACAGCGCCGACCGCGATCAGGATCAAACTGACTCCGGTTCCCATTTCAGAGTTTCCCTTCCTCTAGATAGGACAAGTTCGGAAACGACGACTAGGCGGCCGATCGAGCCCCGAATAGCGCCACGATCACCGCGACGACGAGCAGGATGAACAGGAACTTGGAGAGCGCGAGACCGCCGGCGATTGCCAGGATCGCGATTACGAGTACGAGAAACCAGAGCAACATGAACCTCCCAGTTCGGCTGCCTCGGCTCCTCTGAGCCGGCACAGGCTGATGGTTGAACGAGACGCTCGGGTCACTCTCGGATTGCCCCGAGCACGACGCGTGACCGTCGATTGGTTGAACAACGGCGAACGCGCCGGCGGCGATACGGGTGGACCATCGCGACGCAGCGTCTTCGGCTTCCGCCGACGTTGAACGGGACGAGTCGAGCGCGCGGTGGCCGGCGCTCTATCCGGTTGGCCGCGTGCTCAGTGCGCCCGCGGTGTAGCCGTCGAAGCCTTCGACCTCGTCCGCGAGAACGACGGAGCCGTGTGGTTCGTCAGCGGTCGCGGGCTTCTGCACGAAGCCGACGAGGTGTCGGGTAGCGCCGTCCTCGACCAGTGCCCACGCGAGCAGCGTGACGACCTTCGGGCCGATGTCGTCCTGGTAGCGGGCGGCCCATCCGGGCGCGGCGGAGATCGAGACGACGGTGCGTGCCATGCGAGTGGAGGCTATCGGCGTGCCCCGACGTAGAGGCTGCGCTGAGCGCCGCAGAGACGAAGAGAGGACGGGCCGCCCCCTGTCCCCAAGCAAGACGGCCCGCAGTTGCGCCGTCGTCGCAGGGCGGAGACAGCATGAGCCGCATCCCCGCGACGTCAAGACGCCGGGACCTAATGCCCGCCGCACTGCTCCTCACACCACTACTCTCGGCACAACCCGTCGGCCGCCCTCGCCTGAGCAGCCGGCGCAGCCCTTCGGACCGCGTCCCGCTCTCCAGTACAGAGGCTCGCCAACGCGGCGAGCGCGAGCTGCACGCCGAGCCGAGAGCCTCGCCTGTGCGTTTGCCACACCGCAGACGCTAAAGCCCCCGTTTCCAGCGCGTTCCTTAATGGGCGCGGCTGGGATCGAACCAGCGACCCCTCGCGTGTGAAGCGAGTGCTCTCCCGCTGAGCTACGCGCCCGGAGCGGCCTAAATGTAGCCGTTCTGCAGGCGCCGTTTGCGCGTGCGCCGTTTGCAAAATCGGTTCACGATACGAAGCTTTGCGGCTACCCTCCGCCGGTGCCGGAGCGCACCATGTCATTGAGCGAGAGCCGTCGGCTCAGGGGGGCGGGCTCGTCCGAAGAAGGGGGACCTTCCAGATGAAGAAGAGGCTTGCCGGGGCACTCCTGGCCGGAGGGGTCGTCGGACTCATCGCGTTCGCGGTGGCAGCCGGCGCCGCCGTGGGAAACGCCGGCGTGTCGCTGAACACGTCCGGCTGGACGAGCCACCTGACCGCCGGACAGGCGAGCGCACTGTCCGCGGATGCCGACCAGCGGGTCATCGTCCTGCTGCGAAACCAGCACACGGCGCTGAGCGGCCTCGGCGCCGCGGCGCGGCGGGCGCAGGCGTACCAGGCCGACCGCAGCCCGATCGTCGCGCAGCTCCGGCAGCTCCACGTGCGCCACCTCGTGACGTACAAGACCGTCAACGCAGTCGCGACGACGGTGTCTCCGGCCGAGGCCGCCAACCTGCGCAGCGACCCGGCGGTCCTCGCCGTGGATCCGGACACGGTGGTCAAGGGGCCGTCGACCGACCAGAACCTGCTGCCCGGCGCTATCAGGGCGACAGCCCCCCGCGGGACGACCCGCTCGTCGAAGGCCGCGGCCGGCCGCTCCGCCGTGTGCGGGACGGCGAGCGCGCCGCTCCTCGAGCCGGAGGCGCTGCATCTGACGGACGTCGACAACCGCACCAACGCCGACGCCTCGATCAAGAGCGGCCCCAAGAGCGCGCACAGCCTCGGATACACGGGTGCAGGCGTGAAGATCGCGGTCTTCCCGGACGGGATGGACCCGAGCATTCCCGATTTCCAGCGCAAGGGAAGCTCGGCCGTGTCCGACTACCAGGACTTCACGGGCGAAGGCGCGAGCGCGGTGACGGGCGGTGGTGAAGCCTTCGGTGACGTCAGCTCGCTCGTCTCCCAGGCGACGACGACCTACAACCTCGACCAGCAGATCAACCCCGACTTCGCGACCAAGGGCGGCACCTGCGACGTCAAGGTGCTCGGCGTCGCCCCCGGGGCGAACGTCGACGTGATGAAGGTCTTCGGCGACAACAACGACAGCTTCACCAGCGTGATCCTCCAGGGGATCGACTGGGCCATCCAGCACGATCATGTCAACATCCTCTCCATCTCGCTCGGATTCGGCGGACTCCCGAGCTCGGCGGCCGAGCAGCCGCTGAACGCGATCCTCAAGAACGCGATGGCCGACGGCACCACGGTCGTGGCCAGCACCGGCGACTCCGGCCCCTCGAACACCGAGGGGAGCCCGGCACTCGACCCCGGCGTGATCGGCGCCGCGGCGAGTACCTCGTATCGCGTCTTCGCCCAGACGAACGGCTGGCTCTACGACCTGGCCCAGCACATTCACAAGGGCAGCGGTACACCGTCGTACCACCTGGGGCAGAGCACTCCGGGCTGGCTCAGCAACGAGGTCTCGACACTGTCCAGCTCGGGCGTGACCGAAGACCGGCGGGCGCCGGACATCATCGCCCCGGGCGACGGCAACTGGTCCTCGTGCTCGACCGACACCTCGACCTACACCGAGTGCGCGAACCCGTTCGGGGGCAGCAACATCGGGCTCGAGGAGTTCGGCGGTACGAGCGAGTCGACCCCGCTCACGGCGGGAGTCGCGGCGCTGGTCATCCAGGCCTACCGGGAGTCGCACGGCCGTCACACGCCGTCGCCGGCCGTCGTCCGGCGGATCATCTTCAGCAGCGCGACCGACATCGGCATCGCCGCAGAGGAGCAGGGAGCGGGGCTCCTCAACGGGCTGCGTGCGGTCGAGCTGGCCAAGGAGTACGGCAAGCACGCGAAGGGAGGCGGCCTGCTGCACTCGCCGGACTCCCTCGCGGATCTCGGCAAGCCGGGAGGATCCTCCCGGCACACGGTCACCGTGACCAACTCGGGCGGCAGCAAGGCGACGATCAGGCCCGTGCTCCGCACCCTCGGCGCGGCGAAGAACCTGGTCAGCGGCAAGCTGAACCTGCTCGAGTCGGGCCACGGCACGCAGGGATCCTGCGCCGGCGTCAAGACCGCCGAGTACTACACGGGCGAGACGATCCCGGAGCTGAACTGCAAGACGTTCAAGGTGCCGAAAGGCGTGGCCGAGCTCGACTCGCGGATCGGCTGGAACCCCCTGCAGTCGTGCCCCAGCTGCACCGCCGGCGAGCCCACCGCGCGCGAGATCCTGATCGACCCGAAGGGCCGGTACGGGCAGTACAGCGACCCGCAGGGAGACGGCGCCGGCTTCGCCGACGAGCAGATCCACCAGCCCCTTGCGGGAACCTGGACGCTGCTCGTCTTCGGCCGGGCCACCTCCAGCTACGAAGGAGCGGTCAGCTACCAGGAGACCGCGCAGACGTTCCGGAACGTCGCGCACGCGGTCAAACCGGCCTCGAAGGTCGTGAAGCCCGGCAAGTCGGCCTCGTTCACCGTCAGGGTGCCGGCGCCGGCGAAGCCCGGGTTCTGGACGGGCGCGGTCGTCTTCCACAGCAACCGGGAGGCCAAGCCCGGCACGATCCCCGTCGTCTCCGAGGCCAAGGTGCCGGTCACCGCGAAGAAGGCGGGGAAGTTCACCGGCACGCTCATCGGCGGCAACGGCCGCCCGGGGGCCTACGCCCAGGAGCTCAGCTACGAGTTCACGGTTCCGAAGGGCGTCAAGGATCTCGACGTCAACATGACGGCCTCCCACACCGGGTACCTGCTGCTCGGCCAGCTGGTCGACCCGCACGGGACCGCCGTGGACAGCCAGCTCAGCTACACCCAGATCGACAGCGCAGGCGACAGTGACAACGTGAACGCGGTCCAGCTCGTCTGGGCGAATCCAACTCCGGGCACGTGGCGGGTGAACGTCGCGAACGGCCTGTTCTATCTCCCGGGGCTGGACGTCTACTCGGGTTTGACCCATGCCGCGCTGCACGGGACGGTGAGCTTCAACACCTCCAGGGTGAGCGCTTCCGGGATGCCGAGCGGCAGCCTGACGCCGGGGAGCACCGTCACCGCGCACGTGCAGGTCAAGAACACCGGGGTCGAGCCCGAGACGTACCAGCTCGATCCGCGGACGAACACGCAGACGCCGTACGCCGGGCAGTCGGCGACCAACACCGGCGGCACGCTCCCGGTCGCGCTCGGCGACGACATCCCGCAGTACCTCGTCTCGCCGTTCAGCAGCCAGCTGACGGTGACCACGAGCACGACGGGCGCGACGCCGATCGAGTTCGACCTCGGCCCGTACTGGGGCGCGCCGGACATCCTCTCGCCCGCCAGTTCGGGTGGGACGACGAGCGTCACGGTCAGCAACCCGTTCGCGTCGGAATGGGCGCCTGCTCCGTCCGAGGTCGGTCCGTTCGCCGTGCCGGCGACGCCGGAGAACTACTCGACGGCCGCCACGGTCACGACGCTCGGCTTCGACAACAACGCCGTCCCCGACACCGGCGACGTCTGGGACAACGTCGTCGGAGGAGCCAACGAGACGGTGAACCCGCTCTTCCTGCTCCCGGGGCAGACCGGCACGATGGCCATCACCTTCACCGTTCCCGCCGGCACGGCGGGAACGAAGGTGTCGGGCCAGGTTCCCGTGGAGACGTTCGGCATCAACTCGCTCACCTCGGGGATCGGAGACTGGAGCTCCGACGTCCTGTCGGTGCTGCACTACTCGTACACCCTCGGCTAGCGCCGAGCACTGACCGGGCGGAGCCTGCCGCGAGGCGGCTCCGCCCGGTTGCGAATCGGACGGCGGGGAATCAGCGGCTCGTGCCGCCGGTTCCCGCCTTTCTCTCTGCACGTGCGATGCGCACGCTCGACATCGCGCTCGCGATCTGGGCCGCGTTCTGGATCGGGATCGCCGCGTACACCGCGTACGAGGTGGCGGCCCTGCGGACGCTCAGCCACACGGTCGTGACGGCGGGAGCCGCGACCGAGTCGACCGGGCACGCGCTCGCGGCAGTGGGTCACCTGCCGTTCGTCGGCGGCCGGATCTCCCAGCTCGCGGCCCAGGCGGTCGCCGCGGGCGCGAGCGCGCGGGCCGGCGGCGCCTCGACCGCCGCGACGATCGACCACCTCGCCGTGCTCCTCGGGATCGCGATCGCGCTCATCCCGACGGTGCCGCTGCTCGGGCTCTACGTGCCGCTCCGCCTCGGCTGGCGCCGGGATCGGAGGGCGGTTCGTCGCGCCGTCGCGCGCTGGGACGGCGAGCCCAAGCTCGAGGCGTACCTCGCGCAACGGGCGCTCGCGCACCTGCCGTTCGAGGAGCTCCGGGCGCTCGAGCAGGACGAGCTGGCCGCGGCCGAGCTGCGTCGCCTGGGTCTCGACCGGCCGGCACGGCGAGTCTTCACGCTCCGGCGCGCGCGGGAACCGGTCGCCCGGTGATCGAGCACGAACCGCGCCGGGCGGAGCGGCAACCGAGCGGCGAAGCGGAAGCGCCGGAGCCGCCGCCCGCCGGGCGCCTGGCGCACGGCTACGGCTCCGTCGTCGTCTGGCTGGCGCCGCTGCTCGTCTTGATCGTCGCCGCGGCGGCGTACGGCTCCTATCGCTACCTGCCGTCCCTCGCCTCGGCGCCGGCGGCGTCGAGCGACGCGTTGCTGCCGCAGCACCCGCAGGCGCTTGCGGTCGAGCGCCGCTCGGCGAGGCTGTTCGGCGCGCCGGTCGCCACGCCGTACGCAGTCGTGCAGCGCAATCCGAACGGGCTCTCCGCGAGCGTCCAGCGTGCGAGCCTGGCCAAGGCGATCGCGGTCGACAGGGGGAGGGTGCCGAGCCTGCGGGGCGTCGTTGCGATTCCGATCGCGAACACACTCGGGATCGTCCCCTCGTCGCGCGAGCACGGCACGACGATCGTGACGTTCCTCTACTTCCCGCACTCGACGGAAGGGAACTTCGCCTTCGACGACACCCAGCGCTACGCCCGCTATCTCGGCCCGCGGCTCGACACCGTCGGCGCGACCGGCGCCGAGGGAGCCCGGATCGAGCAGTACGGCCTGCTCGCGAGCCGGCTCCACTGGGCGGAGCTCGCGACGGTCGCGCTCATCGTGCTCATCGTCGGCCTCGCGCTGCGGGCCGTCCTCGCGCCGATCGTGACCGTGCTCAGCGCCGCACTCGCCTTCCTGATCTCGCAGCACGTCCTCGGCTGGCTCGAGACGCACTCCGGGCTGGCGATGCCGAACGAGCTGCAGGGGGTGGCCGTCGCCCTGATGCTCGGAGTCGTCACCGACTACTCCGTCTTCTACTACGCGAGCGCCCGCGAAGGGCTGCGGGACGGGCTGCCTGCGCGCGAGGCCGTGCGCCGGTCGACCGTCCTGAACACGCCGATCGTCTTCACCGCCGGAGCCGTCGTCTCCTTCGGCGTCGCCTCGCTCATGCTCGGGACGCTCGGCTTCTTCCGTTCGTTCGGTCCGGGGATGGCGATCACCGTCGCGGCCGGCCTCCTCGTCTCGGTCCTGCTCATCCCGGCCATGCTCCGGCTGCTGGGGCCGGCGCTCTTCTGGCCGGGGCTACGGCGGGGGCCGACCTCCGTGCCCCGCTGGCGGAAGAAGGTCTCGCACCTCGTGACGAGGAAGCCGGTCGCGCTGTTGCTCGCGCTCGCCGTCTTCGCGGCCCTCGCTGCGGCGGCGTCCGGCCTGCGGAACGGGCTGCCGCTCGGGCTTCAGCTCGTCCAGGGCCTGCCCTCGAACAACCCGGTCGCGGTGAGCGCCCGGGCGGCGGGCCAGGGGTTCGCGCCCGGGATCGTCGCGCCGACCGAGCTGGTCCTGCAGTCACCGGGGATCGAGAACCAGGGTGTGGCGCTCGCTCGGCTCGAGGCCGCGCTGCAGCGGCAGCCGCACGTCGCGGGCGTCGTCGGCGCGGGCGACCAGCCGGCCGGCAAGCGGTTCGGCGGCGCCTTCGCACCTCGGGGAGGAGCGGCGCGCTACGCGGTCATCTTCGACAGCGATCCGACCGAGGCGCCCGCGATCGCGCATCTCGAGCGGCTGCAGCGGACGCTGCCGGAGCTGCTCCGCCGCGTGGGGCTCGGCGGCGCGACCGTCGGCTGGGGCGGCGAGACGGCGCTCGCGACCGAGACCGTGCAGGCGACGGACACCTCGCTCTGGCGCGTCCTCGCCGTCGCCTTCGCAGTCAACTTCCTCTTCCTGCTGGTCTTCCTGCGGTCGTTGCTCGCGCCGCTCTATCTCCTGCTCGCGAGCGCTGCGGCGCTCGCCGCGACGTTCGGCCTGACGATCTACTTCTTCACCCGGGTCCTGCACGAGTCGGGACTCCCGTACTACATCCCGGTCGCGTTCTCGGTGCTTCTGCTCTCGCTCGGCTCGGACTACAACATCTTCGTCGTCGGGCGGGTCTGGAAGGAGGCCGAGCGTCGGCCGCTGCAGGAGGCGGTCGAGGTGGCGGTCCCTCGCGCGGGCCGGGCGATCACGGTGGCGGGCGTCGCGCTCGCTCTCAGCTTCGCCATGCTCGCCATCATCCCGATCACGCCGTTCGCCGTGATGGCGTTCGCGATGGGAGTCGGGATCCTGCTCGACACGTTCCTCGTGCGCTCGGTGCTCGTGCCGGCCCTCATCGTCATCTGCGGCCGCGGCGGCCGCCGGCAGCGGCTCGGGCCGGTGCGCCAGCCGGAGGACGTTGCCGCGGGCGAGCCGCTAGCCCGCGAGGTCTGACGGCACCGGGCGTGGGGCGGTGCGGTGCCGCGCACGCCGCACCATCGCCAGCGCGGTCGCGCAGAACGCGGCGGAGCAGAGGAACGGGACGACGTCGCCGGTCGCGGCGGCGACGGCTCCTCCCGCCGCCGGCCCGACCAGCGCACCCATCGCCCAGGCGGCGTTCATCAGGCCGAAGGCCATCCCCTGCGGCAGGGCGCTCCGCTCGGCGCCCTCCGCGATCAGCGCGAAGGCCGGGGTGAAGAGCGCGCCGTACGCGGCGCCGGCCAGGACGATGAGCGGCACGTACGCGAGCGGGCGCGGCCCGAGCGCGAGACCCACCGAGATCGGCACGGCAGCCGTCAGCGCCATCTGGATCGGCAGCAGGATGCCGCGGCGGTCGAGCTGCCGGCCCACGACCGGCGAGACCACGGTCTCCACGCCGGCGCCGACGAGCCAGACCGCGCCGATTGCCGCCGCTCCCCAGCCGGCCGCGCTCAGGTGGAGCGGTGCGAGCGTCGAGAGGACGCCGAACAGGAACGACGGCAGGGCCATCAGGACGAGCCCGCCGACGAAGACCGAGTTGCGCAGCGCCCGCCGCATGGCGGCCAGGGAAGGCACGTCGGGCGGGATCGGCTCGATCCGCAGCGTCCAGAAGGCGAAGACGACCGCGAGCCCGGCGAGCGCCGTGAAGACGACGTCCCGGCCGAGCAGCGCGGCGGCTGCACCGACCACCGGCCCGAGCAGCGCGCCGAACACGGCGGCGCCCATCGCGGTCCCGATCACCTCGCCGCGGCGCTCGCCCGGCACGGCCGCGAGCAGCCATGCGAAGGCGCCGGCCCAGGTGAAGCCGCTGCCGACTCCCTGCAGGAAGCGGGCGGCCGCGAGCGGCCCGAAGCCGTGGGCGAACGCGAAGCCGAGGCTCGCGAGGCCCATCAGCGTCAGCCCGACGAGGACGGCCCGGCGGGCGCCGAGTCGCGCGGCCGCGGCTCCTCCGGGCAGGCCGCCGACGAGCGCGCCGGCCGCGTAGGCGCCGACGAGCAGGCCGGCTCCCGCCTTCGAGAGGTGGAACTCGTGCACGAAGTGGGGCAGCAGCGGCGTGAGCGCCGCGTAGAGCATGGTGTCGACCCAGACGAGCCCGCAGACGAGGAGCAGCAGACGGCGCATTGCCACTGAGGGTAGGCGCGCTTACCGTTCGGATGTGACACTTCGGCCCCCCGGCGCCGTATGAAGACCGTGAACGCGCTGCCGGCAGCCGTCCGCCCACCCGCCCGGGTGGCTGCACCGCCCTTCGCGGACGTCGTCGCCGAGCATCTCGACGCCGTCTACCGCTACCTCGTCTACCTCACCGGCGACCGCGTGGCCGCCGAGGATCTCGCGGCGGAGACCTTCGAGCGCGCGTTCCGCAGCTGGCGCCGCTTCGACCCGCGTCGCGGCGCACCACGCACCTGGCTCTGCCGCATCGCCCACTCCGCCGCCGTCGACTGGTTCCGGGCCGAGGCCCGGCGGCAGCGGCGCGAGGAGAGCTACGTGCGCGACGAGGCGCTGCTCGAGGAGTCCGTCTTCGCCGAGGGGCTGTCGCCGGAGCTCGAGCGGGCTCTGCGGCGGCTGACACCGGCCGAGCGCGAGGTGGTGGCGCTGCGCGTGCTGCTCGAGCTCGACGGCCCGAGCGCCGCGCAAGTGCTCGGCATCAGTGCAACGGCTTGCTCGACCCGGCTCAGCCGGGCTTTGAACCGACTGGAGGAGGAGATGGGCGATGTCCGGAACTGAGTTCGAGGGTTACGACGAGCTCGTCTCCGAGCTGCGGGCGGATCCCCCCGTCGCGCCGGAGCGCCTGCGGCAGCGCGTGCTCGAGGGCGCGCCTGCACCACGTGCGCAGCGGTCGAGGAAGCGGAAGCTCACGCTCGTCGTGGTGCCGCTCGCGGTTGTGCTCGCGATAGGTGCCGCGGTCGTCCACGGCTTTGTCAACTCGGGGCCGCGCAGTGACTATGGGTTGGCGCCTTCGCTCGGCGTTGAGCGAAAGGCTGCACGCTCCGTTCCGACGGCGGCGACGGGAACCACTTCTGAGTCCGCCGTGCACGGGGTCGCAGGGAAGCTGACCCAATCGTCCACCTTTGACGCCGCCGGCACCAACACGGCAGTCGCCGCCGCTCCTGATGCGCTCGGTGGCGTCGCTCGCAACGCGGTCACCATCCCGAGGAACCGGCTCGTGCATGCGGTCGCGTCGCTCCAGGTCGGGGTCAAGAGCTCGGACCTCTCGGCCAAGACGAACGAGGCGTCGCAGATCGTCGGCTCGTTCGGCGGCTACGCGCAGTCCGTGCGCTACCAGTCCACGCACCAGGGCGACGGGGAAGCGGTGCTCTCGCTCCGCGTCCCGGTTCAGAACGCGCAGAAGGCGATCCTGAAGCTCGGCGGTCTCGGCACGCTGCTCTCTCAGCAGCTCTCGACCCAGGACCTGCAGGCGAAGGTGACGAACCAGACGAGCGCGATCGGATCGCTCCGGCGCGCGATCGCGGTCTACGAGGCCGCGCTCCAGAACCCGTCCCTATCGGCGACCCAGCGCGCCCAGCTCCAGATCAAGCTCAACAACGCGCGCCACGCGCTCGCCCGGCTGCGGCACGCACGCACCGGCACGCTCGCGTCCGCCGCGACCGCCGACATCTCGCTGCTGCTCACGACGAACAACCACGCGGTCGTCCCGGGGCATCGCGGCGGGAGCACGCGGATCGGCCGGCTGCTCGGCTCGGCCGCCCACTTCCTCGCGCTCGAGGGGATCATCGTCCTCTACGCGCTGATCGTGCTCGCCCCGCTGCTGCTGCTCGGCGGGCTCGGCTGGTGGATCCTGCGCGAGCGGCGGCGGCGCGAGGAGCGCCTCCTCTCGACCGCGTGATCTGGTGAAATAGCGGGTGTGCTCGGTTCGGAGATCCCGGTCGGCCACGAGATCGGCCTCATCGTCGTCGCGGCCGTCTTCATCACCTTCGCGCTCGCGTCGTCGTTCCTCGTGCCGCGCTACAAGCCGGACTTCCCGGGGCCTGCGGGGCTCAGCGTCTTCGCGATCGCTTCGCTCGTGATGTTCGGGCTGATGGTCGCCGCGGTCAATTTCTTCGGCTAGTCCCGCCGAGGCGCTTCGGTACGCTGTTCGGACTTCGGAGAAGTGGCCGAGTGGCTGAAGGCGGCGCCCTGCTAAGGCGTTATGGGGCTGAATGGCTCCATCGAGGGTTCGAATCCCTCCTTCTCCGCTAGCGCAGCGCCCGCCGCGGTTCTGCGCCCACCCGCGGAGGGGTGGCAGAGCGGTCGAATGCGGCGGTCTCGAAAACCGTTATCCGTCGTTAGGCGGATCGAGGGTTCAAATCCCTCCCCCTCCGCTTCTACGCCCAGAACCAGCGTGGTTGAGCCGGATTCCGGCGTATAGCGCTGCGTCTGGTCGTCCGGTCGAATCCGCTCGGATCCGCCTTGGAGCGCGGTCGACTGTCGCACGACTGTCGCACGCGCTGAGGCGAGCAGCCCGCGCGGCGGGTCGCCCGCGCGGCGTCAGCGGTTCTTGCCGGATGCGCGTGCGAGATAGGCGTCGACGAGCGCGACCGCCTCGTCTTCGTTGCCGGGCATGAGGTGCCCGTAGCGGTCGAGCGTGATCTGGATTGAGCTGTGGCCCAGGTAGGTCGAAAGCGCCTTCGCGTTTACGCCAGCCGCAATCAGGATCGATGCGAACGTGTGGCGGCACTCGTGGAGGCCGATCGGCTGAAGCTTCGCCTTCTTCCAGGCACGGTTGGCGCGGTTGACGAGCGCGTTGCGATTGAACGGCCGTCCGCGGTCACCGAAGAAGAACCCGGGCGCGCCGCGCCGACGCAGCTTGCGCGCGGCGAGGTGTGGGCGGAGCGCCGCGATGATCGGCACTGAGCGCGTGCCGGCGCGGCTCTTCGGCTCGATCACGCCCGCGTGCGAGTCCCAGGAGCGTTCGACCCGAATGAGACCGAGCTCGAGGTCCACGTCGCCGTCACGGAGCGCCAGGAGCTCGCCAAGGCGGAGTCCGGCGTAGCACGCGGTCGCCCACACGGCGCGGTCTTCTTCGCGCACGGCGGCGATCAGCGCGGCCGCCTCCTTGGGCGAGGCGATGCGATCTCGGCATCCGCGCACGGAGGGAAGCTCGACGCCGCTGACCGGATTGACGACGACCTCGCCGCGTGCGAGAGCGCGGCGGTACACCGCGCGAAGGGGGATGAGCGTGTTCCGGATTGTGCTCGCGTCGCGTCCCTTGGCGAGCATCTGGTCGACTAAGTCTTGGACGTCGAGGCGGGTGATCTCCGTCAGCCGTGCCCCGCCGAGTTCGGGCAGGACGCGCAGGCGCATCGAGGTCTCGTAACCGCGCAGGACGCTCGGCTTGTACTGGTCGCCAGAGCGGTTACGGACCGTCCCTTCGCGCGCGCCCGCGAGCCACGTCTCCCAGACATCTCGAAGTGTCGTGGCGGACGGCGCGCGCATGGTGCCTCGGCGCAAGCCGACGAGTGTCTCCGCCCGCCACGCCTTCGCCTCGTCGAAGCTGCGGAAGGTCTTGCGGATGCGCTTGTGCTCGCGGGCACTCCAGACATGGGCCTGGTACGAGGGATTGCACCTGCAGCGCGCGTCCCGATTGCGCGCAGCTGGACAGCCGCGCCGGTGCCGCACGTCGATGCCGGTGGTGGACTTCGCCATCAGTTGCCCCTGGCGACCGTGCCGCGTGCGGCAGCGCGATCGAGCCAGCGCTCGAGCTCGCTCAGGGCGATGAGGATACGCCTGCCGCGCCGGACGATCCGGAGTTCGCCCATCACGTGCTCGTCGAGGTAGTCGCGACTGACGCCGAGGACGCCAGCGGCTTCGTCGGGACTGAGGGCGAGCCGTGGACCAAGTGTGCGGGTGGAACGGCGCGGACGTGGCTGCTCGGGGTGTCTGATCGGCGTGACCTCGAGTCGCAACTGCTGCGCGTCCGGCTGGCGCGGCATGAGCGGACTGTAGCAGATAAGACAGTGCTGTGTCTAAGCACAGCGGCCATGTACGATCAACGTATGACCAGCGGGACCCTGATCCGCCAGGCCCGAACGCGGGCGGGGCTCTCGCAGGTGCAACTCGCCGAGCGAAGCGGCAAGGATCGCGCGCAGATCGCTCGCTGGGAGCGCGACGCCGTTACGCCGAGCCTCGAGACGCTGCGCGAGCTCCTGCACGCCTGCGGCTTCGACCTCGACCTGTCGCTGGTGCCATACCGCGGTCCAGATGCGCAGCTGGAGGCGCGGCTGGAAAAGGCGTTGGAGAGGACACCGCAGGAGCGGTTACAGACGATGCTGAGGGCGCGTAGGCGCTGATGGCCGGCGAGTTCGACCCGTATGCGTTGCTCCAGGCGCTCGAGCGGCAGCGGGTCACCTACGTCGTGATTGGCGGCCTTGGCCGGGTACTCCACGGATCGGGGGAGATCACGGACGGCCTCGACATCGTGCCATCGACACGGGAGGAGAACCTGCGCCGCCTAGGGCTGGCCCTAGAGGGGCTGAACGCGCGCCGGCCCGACGGAAAGTCGCCACTCCTGGAGCGCGACCTGGTCGGTCGTGGCGTCCTCGAGCTCGAGACCGACGCGGGTGAGCTGAAAATCGTCCCCGAGCCGGCGGGCACACAAGGCTATGACGACCTCCGTCGGCGGGCGGAGCGACCGCCGCTCGGGCAGGGTCTGCGGCCGGCGGTGGCATCGGTCGACGATCACGCGCGGATGCTGGCCGCCCTCGACCGCGAACATGACCGCCAGCCTCTCGAGATCCTTCAGCGCCTGATCGAGATCGAGCACGAGATCGCTCGCGGCATCGAACTCTGAGTGGCGCTACACCTTGTGCGTCAAGGAACTAGCCAGGCGAGACACAGATGCACTTTGAAGTGCGCACACCCTTGCTGAGGTAACGCGGCGCCCGCAGACGTCCCATGCCAAGCAGTTCGGGGTGGAGATCAAACCGCTGCGGCGTTACTTTCCAAGCACGTCGAACGAGAGATGGATCAAGGAGGACGTTGTCGAAACGGCGTTTCGGCGCCACTACGGCGACGTGTATCGGTTCCTGCTTCGCCGGACTGGGGATCCCCACGAGGCGGAGGAGCTCGGCCAGCGGGTATTTGCGGATGCGGCAGCTGCGGAGCATCAACTCGAGCGCGACGGGCGTTCTCTCTTGCCCTGGTTGCTGGCGGTCGCCCATCGACGATGGGTGGACGAGCTGCGTCGCCGGCACCGTCAACAGGTCTCGCTGGAGACGCCTGAGGAGGGGTTGTCTGCGGACGGGAGAGGATCGGTTTCCGAAGCCGAGCTCAGAAGTGCGCTCCGCTCTGCCCTCGCCAACCTTCCCTCGGCGCAAGGGGAGGTCGTGCTGCGAAGGCTTTTGCACGGACAGACCTTCAGCGATATCGCAGCCGACCTCGACACGACGGAAGGCGCGGTGAAGATGCGGTTCCGGCGCGGACTCGAGCTGCTGCGCGAGCGGCTCCAAGACCAGGGCTACACGCCATGAAGTGGCGGCGCCATCGCGCTCTCCCGCACGAAGTGGTCGAACTTCTCGACGACGATCCGGAGCTTCTTCGCCTCGCCGGGCGGGTAGCGACGCTGGCCGAGGAAGCACCGGCTCATAAGCTCCGACGCAGGGCATTGCCGACTGTCCTCGTGCCGGCGGCCATCTGCGCGGCGGCCGCCGTTGTGGCCGTCGTCGTGTTGAGCGGTAACGGCGCAGGGCTAACCGACCGTGCGCTAGCAGCCATCGGATCTCAGCCTGTTCTGCGCGCAGTGTTCGTGCGTACCGTTACTTCCGACCGCACGGTCGATCTCGCGACGGGCAATGAGGCCCCGACGCGGGTCACGTTCGAGCTCTGGCTTGACGTGCATAGTGGGCGCACTCGAGTCATCCAGCGCCGAAACGGAGAGCGCGTGTCCGACACCGTCTCGAACGAAGAGCAAGCCTCCGGCCGGGGGGCGACGCTCGATCTGAGGCTCGTCCACTTCCTCGCCAGATACCGGCCCGCGCTGCAGGGAGGAACCGTGAGACTGCTCGGGTCCGGCGAGATCGCGGGTCGGCATGTCCGATGGCTTGAACTGTCGGGCGGTCCGCCCCGAGAGCGAGTCGCGATCGACGCAACCCGGTTCCTGCCGGTGGAGATAGAGACGGAAGACGGTGCTCGCGTGCGCGTTTCCCGGATCGGAAGCGAGCCGAACTCGGCCTCCGCCTTCCGGCCGAGGCCGATCAAGGCGGGTGTGCCGGGGATCACGGCCGTGGAAGCCGCTCGGCTGCTCGCCGCCAAGGCGCTCTGGTACGCGCGCCTGGCGCAAGAGTCCGCCGCGGCCCAGTTGCAAGAGATCAAGTCCCCGACGACGCTCCACCGCCGCCCGAAAGTGCCGAGTGGGATCTCGCTTCGCTACCGCACGCAGGCCGGCGCAACCGTACGGGTGCAAGCGGCTCCTCGACCCCTTCAGGCCTACGGGTACAGGAATGGGCGCACGTTCGCATCCGATCAGATTCCGCGTAAGGGGTCGATGCAGCTTGCATCGGTGGGCAGCCGCTGGCTCGGACAGTTGCGGAGCCGCGGCTGGTACCTCTCGATCACGGGTCCCGACCCCGCGACGGTCATCCGCATGGCGCAGAAGCTCGACACGCTCCCGTAGCGGCGCCGCCGCGAAGGCACTGTTACTTTCTCACGTCCGCAGCGAGGAGTAGACGAGACCACACTCCCGCTAGGAGGTCACGGATGTCCAGGTCGCGTCTCTTCAAGCCGCGTCGCTTCGCTCTTCTCGTAGCTCTCGTGGCAACCGCTGGGCTGCTGACAGCCGCTACGGCCTACGGGCTCACCGCCGGCGTCACGCCAGACAGCCAGGATGTGTGTTCAGGTTGTACCGCGACCTGGGGCAGCGCGTGGCTAGGCCAATCCCCGTACGACGTCACGTTCCACTATGGAGACGGCAGCATGCCCGGGACGTATTCCGGGAACGCGACGTCCCACCCCTGGAGCCACGAGTTCTTTACCTGCACGGGTCAGACGTACCAGCAGCATCTCCACGTCGAGGACCACACGGGCGCGACTGCCGACGTCTACGTCAGCACGAGTGTCGCAAAGGGGGACATCTGCGACGGGACCCACTAGAGCCCTGCTGCGGCTAAACACGACTCTCGACTAACCAGACATGCGGCACATCACCTCGGGCAGACGCACGCTGCCCAGTGCGTTCGGTCGACTCGGCCGGAATGGTCCAATGCTGGTCGCGGTCGTGATCTTGCTCGGGCTCGGAGTTGCCGCGACCGGGATGTCGCAGTTGACCGAGATCCGGCTGACCGAGGCCGTCAACCGGAACTGGCGGGGCGCCTACGACATCCTCGTCACTCCGCGCTCGGAGCGGGCGACCGCAGGGACGACGCGAACGTCGGGGCTGATCGAGCCCGATTTCCTCGCCTACGGCGGCCACGGTGGGATCAGCTTCTCGGAGCTCGACGCGATCCGCCGCATCTCAGGGGTCGCAGTGGCTGCACCCGTGTCGACGGTTGGCTACATCGCCTCCGACGACGCTGCGCCGGGCGTGTGGATCTCCGCGCCGCGTCTGCCTCGGCGGCCGACCCTATACCACGTCTCCCTCCGCGTAACCACCTCCGACGGCGTCCACCGGTTCACGATGCAACGCCAGACCGCAGAGTTCGTTCTCGGCCCGGCGAGCCCAAGCAGCCTGAAGGGGCTCAAGCCGCTGCCGGTCCTCGACTCCGACGGCAGCGTGACCGGCAACGGCCCCACAGGCGCGAATCCAGGGGGCATCTACCTCGCGCTCAACGGCGTACCCGCGGCCACGACGCCCGTTGTCGCCGTTGATCCAACGGCCGAGCAGCGGCTGTTCGGGCGATCATTCGCCTTCCTCAAGGCGCTCTCCATCAAGCCGGCCGAGCTCCACCTGGAGAGCTTTCCGGATTCGCTCATCCCGCGGGACTTCCAGGTGTCGGCGGGAAACCTGGGCAGTCTCCAGTCGGCTGCACAACACCCAGGAGCGATCGCCCAGTCCGCCGGCGGCGTCTACCCGCAGCAGCCTGTGGTGCCGATCGTCGTGAGCAACCACGTCTCCTATCCCCTGCGCCTGACGCTCACAATCGACCGAGTTGGTCATCCGCTGTCGAGCATTCCGCAGTCACGGACGCAGCCGGCATACAAGGCGCTTGCCATCGCAGTGCGAGAGGCCGGGCCGGGACTGACGAGGGTCGGGACGATCTCGAAGAACATGGGCGACGAGCTGCGGGCCTACGAGCCGCCGAGCCTCACGCTGACCTGGCCAGGAAGCTCTCCGGAACTGGGCACAAGCTGGTGGGCTGGGCCACAGTCCAATCTCGCCACGCAGCTCGCGCTTCGCGCCACCTACACGCGGGACGCTCGCCCCAGCGAGGCGGCGCCCGCGTACCGGATCCGGCCGCTCGCCCTGGTGGGCTGGAACGGCGAGGCCGGTGGCGGGGGCGCGATCGGAAACACCCAAACGCGAAGCTACCGCAGCTTCACGAGCACGCCCTTCGCGGTCGCACCGACCTTGCATCGCCCGAAAGGCATCCAGGGAGACCCGGTACAGGCTTTCATTCTCGCGCCGGTGGGAAGTTTTGACTTCGGCAAGTTGCGATTGCCGGCGAATCCGCTGAACCATGTGCCGCTGGGCGCCTGGGAGCCGGCGACCGCCACGATGCTGACGGGAAAGAGCGGGGGGGCGGGGGCCACGTTGACGCCGACCCAGAATCCGCTTGGGTTCTTGACGGGTCCGCCGGAGGCGGTCGCAAATATCGATCAGGCCGGGTTGTTGCGGGGGCGCGATCCGATTGATGCGGTGCGGGTGCGGGTTGCGGGTTTGTCGGTGTTCGATGGGGCGGCGCGGCGGAAGGTGGAGGGGGTGGCTTCGCGGATCGCGGCGCTCGGCTTGGAGGCGCGGATCGTTGCTGGTTCCTCGCCGCGCGACGTCGATGTCTACGTGCCGAAGTATCTGCCGGGCGGCAGGGATCTTGGCTGGGTTTCGGAGGGTTGGACGAGCTTGGGGGCGGCGCAGGCGGCGAGTTCGGCCTTATCGGGTGGGGAGAAGGCGTTGCTGGTGTTGAGCGTGGCGCTGGCGCTGTTGCTTGCGGTCACCGTCTCCTCGGTTGGTGTGGAGGCCGGTGCGCGTGACGTGCGGGTTTGGAGGTCGCTCGGCTGGGGGCGGCGGAGGATGCTCTGGTGGTTGGTGAGCGACGCGGCGGTCGGCGCGTTCCTGATCGCCGCGGCGGCCGCGCTTGCGACTGTGCTGGGGCACGGCGCCGACGGCTTGGTGTTCCTGGGTCTCCTCCTCAGCGGGAGTCTCGTCGTCAGTCAGCTCGTCTTTGCCTTCCTGCTGCTGCGGCGGAAGCCGGGCGGTGCGACGGCAACTCGTGCCCGCTGGCGGCGTCGTGGCTCCGCGGCCGGGGCGACGGCAGCGGCACCGTTCACGCTTGCCCGCCGAGCGGTGCTGCGTCAGGCGCGTATCGGCGGCCTGATCGCAGGCGGGATCGCTCTGAGCGCGATCGTCGTCGCTCTAGGCGTTGCCGCGCTGCGCACGGCCACCCACTCGGCCGGCGACTCGCTCCTCGGCGGATACCTCAACACCGAGCTGCTCGCCTTTCATGCGGTCTCGCTGGCACTGCTCGTGGTAGGCGGTCTCGCCACGACCGCGATCGCCACCCGGGCCTGGCAACGGCGACGAAGCGGCGAGATCAGCTCCTTCGCGGCGCTCGGCTGGCAACGAAAACGTGTCCTGACCCAGCTCAGACTCGAACGAGTCCTGCTCACAGGTGCCGCGATCGTCCTCGCCCTCGGGATCGCGGCCGGACTGCACGCTGGCGGCGTCCACCTCGGCGGCCCCCTCCTCCTCCCGATCGTGTTCGTTCTCTGCAGCGCCTACGTCGCCGCCGCAGAACTACCCACACGCCAATTCGTCAACAGAAAGTGGCCAACTTGACCGCACTGGGAGATCTCGCCCTCACTGCCCCTTGCACCGCCGACAACGTCAGCTGCGCCAGGACGCTCCCCGACGGCTCCAAGCTCACCGTGTTGGAGGGCGTCTCTCTCGTCTCACAGCCGGGACAGCTCCTCTGCGTGACCGGCCGCTCGGGCTCAGGCAAGACAACCCTGCTGAGTGTCCTCAGTGGACTCCTGCGCCCCAACGAAGGCCGCGTCTACTGGGGAGCAGACGAGATCTGGGAGCTCCCCGAGGCCGAACGCGCCGCACGCCGCCGCGAACAGGTCGCCGTCATCCTCCAGGACGGCGGGCTGATCGAGTGGCTGACTGCAGAGGAGAACGTCGCTCTCTCGCTGGTGGACGGGCAGAGCGACAGCAAGGACCGGATCCACCACGCCTTGGAGGAGGTGGGGCTCGGCGAGCGGCGGAGAAACTACCCGCACCAGCTCTCAATGGGGGAACGAGAACGAGTCGCAATCGCACGCGCGCTCATCCGAAGCCCCGAGGTCGTAATCGTCGACGAGCCGACGGCAGCGCTCGACAGAACTACGAGCACGTCGATCCTCGAGCTCCTGCTGCGCCTTGCGCAAGCAACCAGCGCCGGACTGATCGTGGCGAGTCACGACCCGTCCGTCATCGAGCTCGCCGACAGCGAATTCCAGCTCGAGGGATGAGGAGCGAGACATGTCGTCGTCAAAGGCAAGTTCAAGTGTGTGGAGGACGCTCCTCGTCTTGGCGCTCTCGCTGCTGGTCGCCGTCACCGCCGCTAGCGATGCGGCAGCGAGCGGCTCCGGCCATTGGGTCTGCGGCCCTCGAGGCTCCGCCCAGATACCGGGCGGGCTCATCGACCACGTACCGATCCTCTACAGCAAAGGCCTGCGGGCCGCACCGCCCCCACGGCCGCACGCGTTCTACTGGATAGGGCTCTCCGGCAGTCGCTCCTGTGCGCTCGTGACCGAGGACACGGCGTTCTTCATCCCGCGCGCCGGTGAAGTCCGGATCTCCGGACCGGACGGGAACGCGTTCTGGACCAAACTCTCGAGCCGGGTTGCGGTCCGTCTGCGCAAGCTCGTGCGGAAGGTACGGCCGTACGGGGGGCCGAAGAGGCTGAGGGAGGTCACGATCAACGATGTCAGCGCTCGCCATCCTTCCTCGTATCTCCACCTCTACACGCTCGGCACCCCCACGCGCAGTGCCAGCAGCGCCGCCGGCTGGCTCCCGATCCTGTTCTTCGGCACCACGTCGCCCTGGACGGACGGAAAGAACTCCCTCTGGATCTCGCGGCACGGCGCTTACCTCAGGCGCGACGGCCAGTTGGTCCGTCTCAGCGCCTCACTTGCCACACGAGTGAGACGAGGCGAGCCGATCCCCTGACCGGTACGACGCCGAGACTACGCCTCCGCCGCTCTTGAGTCGTCGGCCGCGATGGCCGCGGTGACGTATCCCGGCGGGATTGGACGGACGCCGGCGGCCCCTAGCGGATGACTTGGCGGCTTCATCGAGGGTCGACTGTCGCGCGGACTGTCGCGCGCGAGGCTGCTGCCGCCAGTATGAGCCAAGTGGGCAGGCGCTCGAAAACCGTTATCCGTCGTTAGGCGGATCGAGGGTTCAAATCCCTCCCCCTCCGCTTCTGAGCCGCAGCGCGGGAGTTGACAGTTGACCTCCACACGACAGGGGAGTAGGAACGGCAGACGATGAATCGGTTCTGCGGCCGCGTGCCTTCCGAGACACCGTGACAGGCGTCCGTCCGGCTCGACCCACCCGGTGGGCGGCGCTCGCGTTGGCCGTTGGCTGCGTCTTGCTGTTCACCTCGGGCGCGGCTGCGGCATCGACCGCCTCCTACACGCTGTCGGTGTCGTTGGCGGGCGCCGGGTCGGGAACCGTCACGAGTTCGCCGGCGGGGATCAGTTGCGGATCGAGCTGTTCGTTCGACTACGCGAGCGGCACGCAGGTGACGCTGTCGGCTATCGCGGCGTCGGCGTCGTCGTTCTCGGGCTGGTCGGGGGCCTGCACCGGTGCCGGCCGGTGCACGGTCACGATGAGCTCGGCGCGCTCGGTCACGGCGTCGTTCGGCAAGGCGCCGCCGGTTCCGAAGGTGACCGGGAGAACCCTGAAGTCCGCGGAGCACGCGATCAGGGCCGCGGGGTTCAGGGTCGGCTCCGTGAAACGCAGGTTCTCGAAGACGGTGCCGGAGGGCCGCGTGATCTCCCAGACGCCGAAGGCGGACGCGCAGCTGAAGACCGGCGGGAAGGTCGGTCTCGCCGTGAGCAGAGGACTCACGGCCAAGGACGCCTACACCGACCCGCTGCGGGCGGTCAGGGGCTTGTTCCCGGAGCGGATCGACATGGGTGTCGACTATGCGGGCTACGGCCCCCTCCGCGCGGTCGGCGACGCCGTCGTGACCTTTGCGAGCAACCACGACGCAGGCCCGCTGCCCTGCTGGGGCCGGACGTGCTGGCCGGGTGGCGGAGCCGTCATCTACAGGCTCACCGACGGGCCCTTCGTCGGCAAGTACGTCTACGCGGCCGAGAACATCAGCGTCGTCGTCCACCGTGGTGAGGCGGTCAAGGCCGGACAGAGGGTCGCCGTGCTGCATCCCGGTTCCCCGCACCTGGAGACGGGCTGGGCGTCGGGCAAGGGCCCCGAGACGCTCGCGATCGCCCGTCACCAACAGTGCAGCTGCGGCGATCCGGGTGGCTGGTCGACGGTCGAGGGGCGCGACTTCGACCGGCTGTTGGTCTTCGTCGGCGCGCCGTCCGGCTACCTGCAATACGTGCCGCTCCAGACCATGCCGAGGCGCTGGCCCAGCGATCCCCTAGCCGAATCCGACCCGGCCGGGCCGAGTAGGGTCGGCCGATGCTGCTGCACGTGCACGAGTGGGGCGATCCGCGGGGAGAGCCGCTCGTCTGCCTCCACGGCGTGACCGGATATTCGGGCGTGTACCAGCGGCTCGCGGAGGAGCGCTGGAGCGAGCGTCGCGTCCTGGCGTTCGACCTCCGCGGACACGGCCGCTCCGGCTGGGAGCCACCCTGGACCTTCGCGACCCACGTCACGGACCTCGCGGAGACGTCGGCGGCGCTCGGCCTGTCGGCGGCAGACTGGGTCGGTCACTCGTTCGGCGGGCGGCTGGTGCTCGAGCTCGCCGCCGCTCACCCCCAACAGGTGCGACGAGCCTGCCTGCTGGATCCTGCGATCCAACTCCTGCCGCACGTCGCGCTCGCCGTTGCCGATCTCGAGCGGCGGGAGCCTGTCTACGCGAGCGTGGAGGAGTACGTCCAGGAACGGCTGCTCAGCTACCCGGACTCTCCTCGCGCCGCGATCGAGCACGAGGCTGCGCAGCACCTCGAGCTCCAGCGGGACGGATCCTTTCGCCGGCGCACCTGCCAGGCGGCGGCGGTCTCGATCTACGGCGAGCTCGCGAGCGCTCCGCCGTCCCCCTCGACCCTGGCCGCGAAAACGCTGCTGCTCCACGCGCCCGCCTACGGGCTCGTGCGCGCGGAGCAGATCGAGGCCTACCGCGATGCCTTGGGTGACCGGCTCGAGATCGTCGAGGTGCCGGGGATGCACATCGTGCAGTGGGACGCGTTCGACGAGGTGGCCGCGGCGGTCGGCGATTTCCTGAGCTGATCGGAGCCCCGCTCCCGGAGAGGAGAGGGACTCCGATCGTCAGCGAAGAGGTACGCCCGTCAGCCCTTGGTGGCGTTCCAGCTGCCGCCGCCCTCCGGGCTCGTCCAGGTTCCGGACATCGACATCCCGTCGAGCGTGCCCTTGTACTTGGCGCCGGCGCTGACCGCGCCGAACTTGATCTTGCCCTTGTGGATGCTGCCGCTGATGCCGTACCTGCCGCTCGGATTCGAGAGCTTGATCGTCCCGTGCAGGCGCGAGCCGGTCTGCTTCCAGTGAATCGTGAAGTGACCCGAGACGGCGCCGCTGTAGCTGCCCGTCCACTTGCCGGCGAGCCTCGACTTCGGCTTCGGCTGCGGCGGGTGGTGCTGGGTGTTCGACGCGGCGAGCGCCGTGCCGCAGCAGGCGAGAGCAAGCAGGGCGGCGATCCAGAGAGCGGGAAGCCGGCGGCGTAGAGGTTGGACGTCGATCATGCTGAGCTCCTTTCTCGGGACGCTCATGAGTGCACGGTCCCGATCTCGATTGCGGACAGCTGCCAGTTGAAGGCCTCCGAGAGAGCCCCGGTCGCGGTGCACTCGAAGGAGATCGTGTCTGGGCTGGCGAGCGTGACGACGGCCTGGACCGGGAGGGTCGCCCAACGTGACGTGGTGGTGCGCGCCTCGCCGTATGTGTTGGCCTCGGAATCCACGATGTCGCAGACGTAGTCCATGGCGTTCGAGGTGTTGTTCTCGAGTGAGGTCTCGGCCTGGACGGAATAGCTCCCCGCGGGGAGCGTCGCCGTCGTCGCCAGCGTCTCCTCGGAGGGCGCCATCCCAACGTTCTTGTTTCCCGCGCCGTAGCCGTCGACCGACCAGACGTCGGACGGCCCGGTCGGGCCGGCCGGCCCCTGCTGGCCTTGCGGGCCCTGCGAACCCTGGGGCCCTTGCGCGCCTGGCGGACCGGTCTGGCTCCAGGTGAGCGGGGTCTCGAAGCTCGAGCACGTCTGCGCCTTGCCGGTGTCGATGACGCGCAACGTGCCCAGCCCCTTCAGGTAACAGCCGTGGATGACCCCGCTGCCGTCGGGGATGGTGGCGTAGGCGATCCCGCCTGCCAGCAGGGCTCCGGCGATCACCAGAGCCACGAGCGCGGGTTTGATCAGCTTGCCCTTCATCGCTGCGTCCTTTCCTCGGCCGGAGGGGTTGTGTCCCGGCCGTGTAGACGGTGGCTGCGAGCAGGCGCTCGTAGGGCACGCGCGCCCGCTCCGCGACCCGGCGGATCGCGTCGGCGGTTCCCTGCGAACTGGCAGAGGACGACCTCGTCCTCGCGAATCAGCACCGATCCGAGGTAGCGAACGTCGTCGCCGAGCGAGGCAGCGATCCGCCGGTCGAGCGTGCGCACTTCGTCGTCCTGCACGTCCGGCCAGTAGCACTCGGCGACGAAGCTCGCGGCATGTTCCGCCATGCGGTCAACCATGGCCCTCGGAGCGGCGCGGAGAAAGACCTGAAGACCCTACGAAATCGTTTGGGCGTCGAGGGCGCGGGCGAGCTGTGCGCGTGAGGCGATGCCGAGCTTGCGGTAGGCGCGCTTCAGGTTCGACTCGACCGTCTTGACGCTCACGAACACCTGCTCCGCGATCGCCTGGTTGCTCAGACCGTCGGCGGCGAGCTGTGCGATGCGGAGCTCGGTCGCGCTCAGCTCGGCGGGGGCGCGCCGGACTGCGACCCGGCCCAGCTCGTCGTCCACGCGCGCGACCCAGGTCGCGGCGCCCTGGCGGGCGAAGAGCTCGCGCGCCTCGTCCAGAGCAAGTCGCGCCTGCCGCTTTCGCTTCAGCCGCCGCTGCAGCCGGCCTTGCGCGAGCAGCGTCCGTGCGCGCTCGAGGGGCATCGGGCAGCGCTCGTGCTCGGTCAGCGCGCGCTCGAGCGCTTCGGCTGCAGCGTCCAGCTCGCCGTGCGCCGCGAGCACCAGGCCGCGGCACCGGGCCGAGACCGCGAGGCTCCACGGGATGCGCGAACGTGCCGCCCGCTCCTCGAAGCGGGTGAGCAGCTCCTCGGCCCGGTCGAGGTTACCGGCCGCCAGCGCCGCCTCGATCGCGTCGCCGTCGACCCGCCAGACCGCCGGCTCGCGGAAGGCGACGCGCTCGAACACCTCGAGCGCGCCGGTCAGGTGCCGGTCGGCGGCCGCCGCCTCGCCGGCCGCGAGCTCGGCCAGTCCGACGCAGCGGCCCCAGATCGCCGCCACCATCGGCTCTCCCGGATCTGCCTTCTGCGCAGCTTCGCGGACGGGCTCGACGCGCCCGGCATACGCGTCCACGTACGCGCGCCAGAGATCTCCGTGCTCCGGACCGACCCCGTGCTGGCCGAAGGCGTCGAGCATGCGTTCGGCGAGCTCCGCCGCCCCGGTCAGGTCGCCGGCCCAGGTTGCGACGATCACCCGGTTGAGCAGGATGTTGGCGAGCGACGACTCGTCGCCCTCCTCGCGCGCCTGCTGCTCGGCCCGCTCGAGATGCGCACCCGCGCCGTCGAGATCGTCGACGTAGCGGAGCCACTGCCCGAGCTTGAAGACGACGCGCGTGTCGACCGTCGCCGGTGGGCTGCTCTCCTCGAGCGCGAGCGCGCGCATCGCCGTCTCCCGGTCGAAGCCGTCCCCGAGGAAGAGGTCGGCCCGCACGCGTGCGCTCAAAGCCGCCGCGACGAGGCCGGGGTCGGCGTCCGCAACGTCTTCGAGCAGCGCGAGCGCCTCCCGCGCGGCGGCCGCAGCCTTCGGAAGGTCGACGGTGCCGGCATACAGGGCGACGGCGGCGTGGCACCGGGCCCGGAGAACGCGATCGCGGGCGTCCGCGAGCGCCTCTTCTGCAAGTGCAGTCGCCGTGGATTCGCCGCTGCGCCAGTACTCGATCTCGACGAGCGTCAGGAGCGCCCGTGCGCGCAGGTCGCCGGGCGGAAGCGTCGCCCGCAACTCCTCGAGCAGCGCCCGTGCGGCCGGGAAGTCGCTGGCGAGGTGGAGTTGCTCGGCGAGCTCGAGCTGGAGCTCCAGTCGCGCGGGAGCGTCGGCGGGAAGCAGCCGCAGCGCGAGCCCGGTCAGCTCGGCGGCGGAGTCCGGGGAGCCGCGCATGCGCGCATGTCGTGCGGCCGCCTGCAGCTCCCGGACGACCCCGGCGTCCGGTCCGCGCGCTGCGAGCGCGAGATGCCGTGCACGCTCCTCCGGGTCGCGCGCGAGGTCGGCGACGGCACGATGCGCCTCGCCGAGCCGGGCGGCCGGTGCCGCCGAGTACACCGCGGACGCGAACAGCGGGTGGACGAACTCGATCCGTCCGTCGGGCTCGACGCGCACGAGCCCCGCCTCCTCCGCGGGCGCGAGCTCGACGGGATCGATCGTCTCCGTGTCGGGCCGGGCCAGGACCGCGGCGCGAAGCAGCGTGTCGCGCGTCCCGGCCGGAAGGGCGTGGACGCGGGCCCGGACGAGCGCCTCGAGGCCCGCCGGAACAGGCATGCCGCCCGAGATGTCGTGCTCGCCGCGACGATCGAGCTCGCGCGCGATCTCGATCGCGTAGAGCGGGTTGCCGCCCGCCGCCCGGGCTATCCGCACGAGCGTCGGTCGCGGAGACGTGCGTCCGAGCTGCTGCGCGAGCACGCGGTGGAGGGCGGCGACCGAAAGCGGTCCCAGCTCGACGTGCTCGACCTGGAGGTCCCGCTCGAGCGCCGGGACCGGCGCTCGAGCCAGCTCCGTCGACCGCACCGAGAGGATGCCCCGCACCGGCTCGTCGCCGAGCCGGCGCAGCGCGAACTCGACGACCGCCGCCGACGAGGCATCGAGCCACTGGAGGTCGTCGATCGCGCACACAACCTCCGAAAGGCCGGCGAGCGCGCGCAGCAGCGTGAGGAATCCGGCGCCGACGACACGACGCTCGGGTGGCCGTGCGGAGGCGGCGCGCAGGAGCGCGGCATCGAGACCGACTCGCTGCGGCTCGGGCAGCGTTGCGAAGAGCTCGTCCGGCACGTCGGCGAGCAGATCGGCGAGCCCCGCGAAGGCGAGCCGGGATTCCGACTCGGTCGGCCGCGCCATCAGCACCCGCGCACCCCGCGCACGGGCCTGCTCGACCGCTGCCTGCCACAGCGTCGTCTTGCCGATGCCCGGCTCGCCGACGATGACGAGCGCGCGGGGCCGCTCGGAGCGCAGGAAGGTCTCGACCGCCCCCAGTTCCGACTCGCGCCCGACCAGGCTCGACACGATCAGAGCGTAAACGCGTCTAGCATCGGAGCATGGCCGACCCGATCGCCCAGCTGCGCGATGTCGTCACCGCGACGGCTCCCGCTCCCCCGGAGATGGCCGCCTATCTGGAGAAGGTCCGGGACCGGGCGTACGCGGTGGTCGACCGGGACGTCGAAGAGCTGAAGGAGGCGGGCGTCTCCGAAGACGCGATCTTCGAGCAGACGGTCGCCGTCGCGATCGCCGAGGGGCTGCGGAGGCTCGACCGCGCGACGGAGGTGATCCGATGAGGCTCGAGGTGGTCGACACCGGCCATGCGCCGCCCGAGGCGGCGATGCTCGCGGCGATCCGAGAGCAGTCCGGGGTCGAGCCGCTCGGGGTCGTCAAGACGCTGCTCTACCGGCCGGAGCTGTTCGGCGAGCCGTTCTCGGAGGCTCTCGACGTCGTCATGCGCGGGCCGTCCGAGTGGAGCCCGGGCGAGCGGGAGCTCTTCGCCGGCTTCACGTCGCTGCTCCGGCAGTGCCCGTTCTGAGCGGGCTCCCACGGCGCGGTCGCGTCGTACGCGCTGGGCGAGGAGGTCTGGGACGCGGTCGTCGCGGACTGGCGCACCGCCCCGTTGCGGCCCGAGCTGCGCGCGGCCTTCGCCTTCATCGAGGTGCTGACGCTGCGCCCCGACGAGCTGACGGCCGGGGACGCCGAGGCAGCCTACGCCGCGGGTGTCTCCAGAGAGGCGCTGCGCGACGCCGCGGCGATCAGCGCGCTCTTCAACATGATCACGCGGCTCGCCGACTCGCTCGGCTGGGACGTGCCGAGCTGGGACCGGACGATCGCGCGCGCGCCCGCCATGCTCGAGGGCGGCTACTCGTTCGCCGCCATGCGGCGGCGCTAGCGGTCAGCCCCAGGAGGCCTCGTTCGCCGGCCGCAGGGCGGTCTCGAGGATCCGCAGGTGCCGGGGGCGCTCGAGCGCGAACACCACGACCTCGGCGACGTCCTCGGCGCTCATCATCCCGGCGAGCGCGTCGGGCGTCCGTCCGCGCCCCTCGTCGAGCGCGAAATCGGTTGCGACGCCGCCGGGGCAGATATTGGTGCAGCGAATCCCGTGCTCGCGAAGCTCGTGGTCGAGCGCGCGGGTCAGCCCGACCTGTCCGAACTTCGACGCGCAGTAGACGGCTTCGTAGGGGAGGCCGCGCCGTCCGGCCTCGGAGGCGAGCGTGATCACATCACCCTCGCGCCCGAGCATGTGCGGCAGGGCCGCCCGGACGGCGTAGACCGTGCCCTTGAGGTTGACGTCGAGCATCTCGTCGAGGTGCCCGCGCGAGAGCTCGAGGAACGGCCCGTAGGCGCCCACACCCGCGTTCGGAACGACGATGTCGATTCCACCGAAGCGTTCGGCGGTCGCGTCGCAGAGCCCGACGAGCGCGTCGAGGTCGCGGACGTCGCACGGACGAGCGACGACGCGCTCGAGCCCGAGGTCGCTGCCGCTCCGGGATGCGAGGCCGAGGTTGCAGCCGCGGTCGTGCAGCATGCGGGCGACCGCGGCGCCGATCCCGCGGCTCGCTCCCGTGATCACTGCGGTCTTGCCGGTCAGGCTCATCGAAGCTCCTTCAGGGTCGGGTAGAGGGAACGGAAGCGGGCGTAGATGTCCTCGTAGTCCCACTCCGGCTCGATCGTGTCGCGGACACGAACGCATCGGTCCACCGCGTCGGCGGCGTCGGCGAAGACGCCCGCCCGAACGCCGGCGAGCAGCGCTGCTCCGTAGGCGGCGCCTTCCTCGAGCTGCATCCGCTCGATCGGCAGCCGTAGCGCGGAGGCGACGATGCGCACCCAAAGGTCGCTGCGCGCGCCGCCGCCCGAGACGCGGCCAACTGTTGCCTCGACGCCGAGGTCGCGCAGCAGCTCGAGCGAGTCGCGCAGCCCGAAGGCGACTCCTTCCAGCACCGCGCGCGCGAGGGCACCGCGGTCGTGGCGGGACGAGAGGCCGGTGAAGGCGCCCCGCGCGTCGGGATCGACGTGCGGCGTTCGCTCGCCGGCGAGGTACGGGGCGAAGAGGAGGCCCTCGGCGCCGGGCTCCCAGCGCGACGCTTCGATGTCGAGCGCGCCGTAGTCCGCGCCCACGACGTCGCGAAACCACGCGAGCGAGCCGGCGGCGCTCAGCATCACGCCCATGGCGTGCCACGTGTCGGGGACGGCGTGACAGAACACGTGCAGCCGCGGATCGACCTCGTAGCGCGGCAGCACAGCGAACACCACGCCGGACGTCCCGAGCACGACGGAGAGCGCGCCGGGCGCTGCGATCCCCACGCCGAGCGCGCCCGCCGCCTGGTCGCCCGCCGTTGCCACGTCCGTCGACTCGTGCGCGGAGGGCAGCCAGTCGAGTGGCACCTCCAACGTGTCGCAGACCTCCTCCGACCAGCGCCTGTGCGCGACGTCGAAGAGCAGCGTGCCCGAGGCGTCGGCCGCGTCGATCGTCCGCTCGCCGGTCAGCCGGAAGCGGACGTAGTCCTTGGGCAGGAGGACGTGTCGGATGCGCGCGTGCACGTCCGGCTCGTGCCGCTGCAGCCAGAGCAGCTTCGGCGCCGTGAAGCCGGGCAGCGCGCGATTTCCCGTCAGCTCGAGCAGCCGCTCGAGCCCGATCCGCCGCTCGATCTCCGCGCACTCGGCGCCGGTTCGCTGGTCGTTCCAGAGGATCGCCGGCCGCAGCACCTCGTCGTGCTCGCCGAGGACGACCAGCCCGTGCATCTGGCCCGACAGCCCGATCGGCCCCTCCGGCAGCTGCGCGAGCACGCGCTGCGACGCACGCCACCACGCCTCCGGGTCCTGCTCGGCCCAGCCCGGCTGCGGCGTCGAGAGCGGATAGCTCTCCTCGGCAACCGCGGCGACGGCGCCGTCGTCTTCGATCGCGACCCCCTTGACGCCGGAGGTGCCGACGTCCAGGCCGATCAGCACACGAGCTCCTCGAGATGCTCGACGGACGAGGTGCCCGGAATGGGAACGATCACCGGTGACCGGTCGAGCAGCCACTGCACCTCGTCGCGCCGGTTCCCGAGCCCTTCGCCGAGCGGCGCCCACGGCATGAACCAGATGCCCGCACGCTCGCACTCGTCGAGCACGGGCTCGCTGACGAGGAAACCGCGGTTGAACTCGTTCTGCACGGCCGTGATCTCGCAGACCGACCTCGCCCGCGCCAGCTGGTCGAGGGACACGTTCGAGACGCCGACTGCGAGGCACTTTCCCGCGACCCGCAGCTCGTCGATCGCGCCGACCGACTCCTCGATCGGCACCTCGGGATCGTGGCGGTGCAGCGTGTACAGCTCGACGTGGTCGCGGCGGAGGCGCTGCAGGGACGCGTCGAGCGCCTGCCGGAGGTACTCGGGCCTCCCGTCGCGGAGGCGTTCCGGCGACTGCCAGTTCAGGCCGCCCTTCGTCCCGAGCGAGACGCCTTCCGGCCACGAGTCGAAGGCTGCGCCGATCAGCCGCTCACTCTCTCCGCAGCCGTAGACGTCGGCGGTGTCGAGGAAGCCGAAGCCGAGCTCGACCGCTCGGCGCACGATCGCGCTGTCGCGGATGCGCATGCAGCCGAAGCCGCGTCTGTTCACCCGGCGCCGAGCGCGGCGTAGACGAGCTCGTAGGCGCGGACGGCGTCCTTGGCCTGCTGCGCCTGCCGCAGCTCCGCCTCGTCGATCCTCGCGGCGACCCCGTCGATGAAGCGCCACTGGAGCACCGAACGCTTCACCGCGCCGACCGCATCCTCGGTGTAGGGATAGAGATCGAAGCCGAGCCGCTCGCCGTGCTCGCCGTAGCCGGCGCGGCGCAGCTCGACCGCGAGCTCGATCGTCTCCATGAAGGCGGTCGCGCCGACCATGTTGTCGTCGTCGAACGTGCCCCAGCCGGAGTTCGCATGCTGGTGGCCGAGCAGACCCTCGGCGGCCAGGAGCGCCGCGTACTCCGCGAGGTTCTCGCCGTTCATGATCAGGTGCTGCCAGTCCATGTTGACCTTGACGTTCGAGATCCCGCGTGTGCGGAGGGTGTGGATCACGTGCAGCGTCATGCCGACGTTGCGCATCAGGATCTTCATCGCCGGCTCGGAGTTCTTGTGCTCGAGGAAGACCGTGACGCCGCGTTCGGCTGCGTGTGAAGCGGCCTCGCCGACTCCGTCCACGAACCGCTCCCACGACTCGGCGTACGGCGTCTGGAACGGATAGTTGTAGCCCTCGATCCCGGGCCAGATGATCATCTGCGCGCCGACGTCGGCCGCCAGGTCGATCGCCTCCCGCGTCAGCCGCAGCGCCTCCGTGCGGGTGGCGTCGTCGGGTGAGCAGAAGCCGCCCTTGCCGAAGCGAGGATCGAGATGGAGGCCGCTCGCGATGCAGTAGATCCCGTGGCCGTCGAGCGCGTCCCGGACCGCGTCGAGGTTCTCGCGCGAGAGCTCCTGCGGATAGTGGAACTCGTAGTCGTCGATCAGCCCGTCGAGCCCTTCCACGGCGGTGCGGATCTTCTCGACGGTCGAGACCCCGGCCAGCTCCGGCTTGTAGCCGCCGGGATTGAACCGCGTCGCCATGCCGCCGAAAGCCCAGATCCCGAGACTTGTCTTCACGACCCGACCATATCTCGTCGTTGTCCTAGGGAACAGAGGCTTTGCCTCTTCTCGCCTGCAAATCGAGGCGTTACGATGGGCCGGTGATCGAGTTCCACCTCGACCCGCAGTCCGGCGTCGCGACGTATCTGCAGATCGTGCGGCAGGTGAAGGACGCGCTCCGGCTCGGGACGCTCGACGTCGGCGACCAGCTGCCGACCGTGCGGGAGGTAGTCGCGGATCTCGCCGTCAACCCGAACACCGTGGCGAAGGCGTATCGCGATCTCGAGCGCGAGGGTCTGGTCGTCGCGCGGCAGGGACGCGGCACCTTCGTCGCCAGCACTCTCGCTCCGGCGTCGCTGCAGCCTTACGCCGAGCTGCGTGCGGAGCTCGAGCGCTGGCTCGCGTCGGCTCTGCGTGCGCGGCTCGACGAGGAGAGCATTCGCGCGCTCATCTCCACCACGCTGCGGGAGTATCTGGCCCGTCGCGTGGCATGAGCACCCCGCCGCTCGTCGCAAAGGGTCTGGGCAAGCGCTTCCGCCGCGACTGGGCTCTGCGCGACCTGACGCTCTCGATCCCGAAGGGGGCGATCGTCGGGCTGGCGGGGCCGAACGCGGCCGGGAAGTCGACGCTCCTCTCCCTCGCGGCGGGCATGCTCGCGCCGAGCGCCGGCTCGATCGCGGTTCTCGGCGGCGACCCGCTCGCAAGCCCGGAGGTTCTCGGCGAGGTCGGCTACGTCGCGCAGGGAGCACCGCTCTACCGTTCGTTCCGGGTCGCCGACACGATCGAGTATGCGCGACGCACGAACTCGCGCTGGGACCGGGAGATCGCGGTCGAGCTGCTGACACGCATCGACTCGCGCGCGAAGGTCGGGACGCTCTCCGCGGGCGAGCGCGCCCGGCTCGCCCTCGCGCTGGCGCTGGGCAAGCGGCCACGGCTCGTCCTGCTCGACGAGCCGTTTGCGAGCCTCGATCCGCTCGCCGCCCGTGAGCTGCTTCAGCTCCTGATGGACGGCGTCGCAGAGCTCGGGGCAACCGTGATCGTCGCGTCGCACGTCGTCGCCGACATCCAGCGCGTCTGCGACCACATCGTGCTGCTCACCGGCGGCTGCGTTCGCCTGGAGGGGAACGTGGAGGAGCTGCTCGAGTCGCATCGCCTCCTCACCGGCCCGCGGCGGCCGCTCGGTGCGATCCGCGGGGTGCGCGAGGTCGTCCGCGAGCGCCACAGCGGACGCCAGCTGACGCTGCTCGCCATCACCGACGGGCCGATCGTCGATCCGCTGTGGACCGTTGATCCCGTCAGTCTCGAGGAGCTTTTGCTCGCCTACATGGCACCCGAGCGGCTGCCGACCCTGCCGACCGCGGAAAGGGTTCCGTTGCGATGGCATGGGTGACCTGGCGGCAGCACCGCTCGCAGGCGCTCGGCGCGCTCGGCCTGCTCGTCGCCCTCGCCGCCGCCGCCGTCCTGACGCATCTGCCGATCGGGTCGGCGTTCGACCGCGACTCGCTGTCGGCCTGCCTCCCGCCGGCGGCGCGAACCGGCTGCGATCTCATCGTGCCCCACTTCGAGGGCCAGTTCGGGGGGCTGGTCACCGCCACCCGCTTCCTCGCGCTGCTGCCGCTGCTCGCAGGCGTCTTCGTCGGCGCTCCGCTGGTCGCCCGCGAGCTCGAGTTCGGCACCTACCGCTTCGCGTGGACGCAGAGCGTCAGCCGCCGGCGCTGGCTGCTCTCGAAGACGGCGCTGCTCGCCGCCGGGAGCATCGTCGCGGCGGGAGTCGCGAGCCTCGTGGTCATGTGGTGGCGCTCTCCGTTCGACGCGCTCGAGGGGCGGATCGGCCCGAGCGGGTTCGACGTCGAGGGAATCGTCGTTCCGGCGTATGCGCTCTTCGCGCTCGCGCTCGGCGTGCTGGCCGGCCTCGTCTTCCGGCGGACGGTCGCCGCGATGACCGCGACCCTCCTCGCCTTCGCCGCGACTCGCTTTCTCGTCTCCGACTTCGTCCGGCCGCACTTCATGGCGCCGCTGCACCGCGTGATCGCCGCGACGGCCGCGGGCGGCACGCCCGGCGACTGGGTGCTGAGCAACACCCTCGTCGACGGAGGCGGGCGCCGGATCACCGCCGCGCGCGAGGACCTCGCCGTGCTGCACGCTGAGCAGGCCGGGATCGACCCGCACACCTACATCCTCACGCTCGGCTGGCGGCGGGTCATCTCGTACCAGCCGGCGGGCCGGTTCTGGACGTTCCAGGTCCTGGAGGCGGGGCTCTACGTGGGGCTCGCGGTCGCGGTCGTCCTCGTCGCGCTCTGGCTCGTCCGGCGGACCCCCGCGTGAAGGAGCGCCTCGACCGCGGCGAGCTACTTCGCCTCGGCGCCGGCGCCGCCGCCGTCGGCGCCGTCCCGCAGAGCGTTCGCCGGCTGTTCGCACAGGGCGGCTTCCCCCAGGCGCACCCGCGCTGGCGGTTCGTGTTCGTCAACCACGCGCTGACCAACCCGTTCTTCGTGCCCGCGAAGAACGGAAGCCACGACGCAGCGTCGCTCCTCGGCGTCGACGTGAGCTGGACCGGCTCGACGATGAGCAACGCCGGCCAGATGGTGAAGGCGATGCGGCACGCGATCGCGTCGGACGCCGACGGTATCGCGGTCTCGATCATCGATCCGACGGCGTTTAACGAAGCGACACGGCTCGCGGTCTCGCGCGGGATCCCGGTCGTCTCCTACAACGCGGACGGCGGCAAGCAGAACAAGCGGCTCGCCTACATCGGCCAGGACAACTACCAGTCCGGGCTCGAGCTCGGCTCCCGCCTGGCTCGCCTCTGCTCGCGCGGCGACGTGTACCTCTTCATCGCGACGCCGGGCCAGGAGAACATCCAGCCGCGGATCGACGGCGCCCTCGACGCGATCCGCGACTCGGGCAAGCCGATTCGCACTCACGTCGTCTCCTCCGGTGTCAGCGTCGGCCGGGAGCGCAAGAAGATCGAGGCGACCTACCTCGCGAACCGGAACCTTCGCGGGCTGTTCGCCGTCGATGCGGGCTCGACCGCGGGCGTCGCCGAGGTGATGCGCAAGTACCGGCTGCACAAGCGCGGCGTCCGTGCAGGTGGCTACGACCTGCTGCCGGCCACGCTGCGGGCCATCCACGATCGCGATCTCGACTTCACGATCGACCAGCAGCCGTACCTGCAGGGCTTCCTCCCGGTGTTACAGATGTTCCTGTACCGCTACAGCGGGCACCTCGTCGCGCCCGCCGACACGAACACGGGCCTCAACTTCGTCACCCGCCAGAACGTGGTCCGCTATCTCACGACCAAGAGCCGCTTCGAGGGAAGCTCGAGCCGCGACCGATATCCGGTCCGCTGAAGGTCCGTAATCTCTTGAACTATTCCCCTAGGGGAGTAGTATTCCCGTGCCGAACGACCCCGGGCGAGGCGACGGGGTGGCACACCAGGAGGCGCCGGAGGGCGCTCTCGAAAGTGCATGAAGGAGGGCAAGAGGGTGAGAGGGATTCGTCGCAAGGCATTGATCCTCGTGCTCGGCGCCGCGGTTGCCGCTCTGGCAGTTACTGCCGCCGCCGTCGCGAGTCCGAAGAAGAAGGCGGCGGGCAGCGTTCAGGTCTGCGTTCTGCTGCCGGATACGGTGTCGTCCGTCCGCTGGCAGCAGTTCGATGCGCCGGACTTCAAGAAGGCGTTCGCGAAGGCCGGCGTCTCGGTGTCGATCAACAACGCGCTCAACGACGCGTCGAAGCAGACGGCGCAGGCGCAGGCCTGCATCGCAGCCGGTGCCAAGGTCGTGATCGAGACCGCACTCGACAACGGGTCGGCGGCCGCGATCGAGAAGATGTTCACCTCGAAGGGCGGCTATGCGATCGACTACGACCGCCAGGTGACCGGCGGCAGCGCCTCGGTCTACGACACGTTCGACGGCAAGGCCGTCGGCGAGACGCAGGCGAAGGGTGTGATCGCCGCGATGAAGGCGAAGCACATCTACAAGAAGAGCAGCAAGGTCGCCGAGCTCTGGGGCAGCCAGACCGACGAGAACGCGTTCTGGTTCAAGAGCGGCAACCAGGCGGTGCTCAACCCGCTCTTCAAGCACCACAAGCTGACGAAGGGCCCGCAGCAGTACGTGCCAGGATGGCTCGCGACCAACGCCGCGACCATCTACGACCAGATGCTCGTCAAGACGAGCAACAAGATCAAGGCCGTCATTGCGGCGAACGACACCATCGCCGGCGCCGTGGTCGCCGACGAGAAGGCCCATCACCTGAAGCCGGTACCGCTGTCCGGCCAGGACACGACCGCGCAGGGTGTGCAGTACATCCTATCCTCGTGCTCGGCGCCGCGGTTGCCGCTCTGGCAGTTACTGCCGCCGCCGTCGCGAGTCCGAAGAAGAAGGCGGCGGGCAGCGTTCAGGTCTGCGTTCTGCTGCCGGATACGGTGTCGTCCGTCCGCTGGCAGCAGTTCGATGCGCCGGACTTCAAGAAGGCGTTCGCGAAGGCCGGCGTCTCGGTGTCGATCAACAACGCGCTCAACGACGCGTCGAAGCAGACGGCGCAGGCGCAGGCCTGCATCGCAGCCGGTGCCAAGGTCGTGATCGAGACCGCACTCGACAACGGGTCGGCGGCCGCGATCGAGAAGATGTTCACCTCGAAGGGCGGCTATGCGATCGACTACGACCGCCAGGTGACCGGCGGCAGCGCCTCGGTCTACGACACGTTCGACGGCAAGGCCGTCGGCGAGACGCAGGCGAAGGGTGTGATCGCCGCGATGAAGGCGAAGCACATCTACAAGAAGAGCAGCAAGGTCGCCGAGCTCTGGGGCAGCCAGACCGACGAGAACGCGTTCTGGTTCAAGAGCGGCAACCAGGCGGTGCTCAACCCGCTCTTCAAGCACCACAAGCTGACGAAGGGCCCGCAGCAGTACGTGCCAGGATGGCTCGCGACCAACGCCGCGACCATCTACGACCAGATGCTCGTCAAGACGAGCAACAAGATCAAGGCCGTCATTGCGGCGAACGACACCATCGCCGGCGCCGTGGTCGCCGACGAGAAGGCCCATCACCTGAAGCCGGTACCGCTGTCCGGCCAGGACACGACCGCGCAGGGTGTGCAGTACATCCTCGCCGGCTGGCAGACGGGCACGGTCTACAAGTACGTGCCGTTGGAGACGCAGGCAGCGACCCAGGCGGCAATCGCACTACTCAACGGGAAGAAGCCGAAGTCGAACGGGTTCCGAATGAACGGCACGAAGAAGGAGCCGACGCTCGCGCTACCCGTGAAGTGGATCACGAAGAAGAACTACAAGCAGCTCTTCAAGCAGGGTTGGCTGAAGAAGAGCGAAGTGTGCATCGGTCAGTACAAGAAGTACTGCAAGTAGCTCGTTCCCTGTGAGATGGTGGAGGCGCCCACGGCGGGCGCCTCCACCGCGCTCTCCTCGCCGGGAGGGGTCATCGATGAGCGACACACCACTTCTCCAACTTCAGGGCATCACCAAGACGTTCGGCTCGGTGCAGGCCCTCGACGACGTCGATTTCGAGGTCAACGCCGGCGAGGTGGTGGCGCTCGTCGGAGACAACGGCGCCGGCAAGTCGACGCTCGTCAAGTGCGTCGCCGGTACCCACTCCGCCGACAGCGGCCGGATCCTGTTCGAGGGCAAGGACGTGCACATCCACGGGCCGAAGGACGCCGCTCGGCTCGGGATCGAGGTCGTCTACCAGGACCTTGCGCTCTGCGACAACCTCGACGTCGTCCAGAACATGTACCTCGGCCGTGAGATCAGCAAGGCACAGATTCTCTCCGAGGCGCCAATGGAGCAGCACACGGCCGAGACGCTCAAGTCGCTGGCGGTTACGAGCATCAAGTCGGTTCGCCAGACGGTGGCGACGCTCTCGGGCGGACAGCGCCAGTCGGTGGCTGTCGCGCGGGCCGTCATGTGGAACTCGAAGCTCGTCGTCCTCGACGAACCGACCGCGGCTCTCGGCGTCGCTCAGACCGAACAGGTCCTCGAGCTCGTGCGCCGTCTCGGTAACCAAGGCCTCGGCGTGATGCTCATCTCCCACAACCTCCACGACGTCTTCGAGACCGCCGACCGGATCGCCGTCCTCCGGCTCGGACGGAACGTCGGCGTGTTCGAGCGCCGCAACACGACACAGCAGGCCGTCGTCGAGGCGATCACCGCCGGCGCGCCCACGAAGGTCTCCGGGATCGCGTCCACCGCGAGTGCGGGAGCGGGCGCATGACCTCGGCGGACGTCGTCGGCCCCGATCGCGCACCGCCTCTCGAGGACGAGCAGCTTCCGGGCGGACTCCGCGGCATCCGGGAGCGCATGTGGTTGAACGTGCGCACCGGCAACCTCGGTGCGGTGCCGCTAATCGTCGGCGAGATCCTCGTCGTGATCATCTTCGGCCTCACGGCGACGAACTTCTTTACGTCCGAGAACTTCGTCAACCTGATCACGCAGAGCGCGGGCACCGCGATGCTGGCGTTCGGAGTCGTCTTCGTCCTCCTGCTCGGCGAGATCGACCTCTCGATCGGATACGTCGCGGGCATCGGTGCGTTGATCGTGGCGGAGCTGCAGCTCCCGGGCAGCCGCTGGCAGATGAACGGCATCCTCGCGATGCTGGTCGCCGTCGCGGTCTGCGCGGTGATCGGTGCCCTCCAAGGCTCGATCGTCGCGTACGTCGGCGTGCCCTCGTTCGTCGTCACGCTAGGCGGGTTCCTGATCTGGCAGGGCGTGATCCTGAACAAGCTCCAGCAGCGCGGCTCAATCATCATCCAGGACCGCTGGATCAACTACACCGACATCTACATCTTCTCGTCGTGGGCCGGCTGGATATGCGCCGCGATCTTCACCGCGCTCTATCCGTTCAGCGTCCTGTACAGGAAGATAACCGCGCGCGGCACGCACATCGCCCAGCAGAGCTGGGCCTTGGCCGTTCTGAAGACCGTCGGCATCGGTATCGCGGCCTTCGGGACGGTCGCGATCTGCAACCACGGCAAGATCATCGAGACGCCCCTGGGCCTGCCGCTCGCCGGGGTGCTCATGGTCTTCTTCTTCGTGGTGCTCACGTTCCTTGCCAAGTGGACGATGTTCGGCCGCCACGTCTACGCAGTTGGCGGCAACGCCGAAGCGGCGCGGCGGGCCGGAATCAGCGTGCCGCGCATCCGGGTGCTCGTGTTCGCGCTGTCCGGCGCGATGGCGGCGATCGGCGGGATCATCTTCGCCGCCCAGGTCAACTCGGTTGCGCTGACGTTCCCGCCGGGCAACCTGCTCCTGAACGCGATCGCCGCCGCGGTGATCGGCGGCGTCAGCCTCTTCGGCGGGCGCGGCGAGGTGCGCGGCGCCCTGCTTGGCGCTTTGTTGATCGGGACGCTGCAGAACGGTCTCAACACGCTCAGCATCTCGAACGGCTGGATCTACATCGTCACCGGACTCGTGCTGCTCGGGGCGGTCACGCTCGACACGGTCGCCGTTCGGCTGCAGGCGCGCTCGGGCCGCTAGCGGGTCAGCCGCGGTAGCGACGGAGCCTGCGGAGGACGAGCGTCGCGACACGCTCGCCGACCGTGCGACCCGCCCTCACATCCGACGGGACATCGATCCCGTCGGAGACCGGAGCCGAGCTCGCCTCCCGGATCTGGCCGGCGTACGAACGCCCGGTGAGCGAGGCGAGCACCCTGCCCGCCGCGTAGGCGAACGCGCTTCCCTCCGCGACGCCTCCAGGCGACGGCGGCGTCGCGACGGGAGGCGACCAGGCTGCTCCGTCGATCCACCGCCCCTGCGAGACCACCTCGAGCTTGCCGTTCCGCAGTTCGACGAGGCCCGGGACGAGCGGTAGTCCGTTCGCGCTGAAGTCCGCCTGCTTGCGGTCGCTCGACTGCCCCTGGAACGCCAGGTAGCGGATCATCGAGATCGGCCGGAGCGGCACGTAGACGCGCTTCGCTCCCCACGTGGCGACGGCGGCGTCGTTGAGCGCGCCGTCGAGGCCGAGGTAGAGCCGGACGTCCTGGGCGAGATCCCCGGTCGCCTGGCGGGCGGTGAGCATGGTCCAGGTGAGCGGCGACCAGGCCTGCGGCGGCGCTCCGCCCGCAGAGGTCGCCCTCAGGACCGCCACCGCCGCGCGCTTGTATGCGGCGCTCGCCGGGTCCTGCAGCGGCGACGGGCCGGGATCGACGGGGAGGCCGCGGCGTGAACGCGGCAGCGCGAAGGCGCGAACGTGGCCCCACTCAGAGCCGACGAAGCTCTGGACGTCCGCCGGCTCCGCCGTCAGACTGCTGTGCGGCTGGATCGTCCCGAGTGCGAGTGGCTGCCAGAGCGCCGCGTTCTCCACGGTGGATCCGGCTGCGTGGACGATCAGGGGCTGGTTCTGCGACGTGAAGCTCGGGTCGGCGTAGTGCAGCGACTCGTTCGAGCCGTCGTGCCGGCCGGCGGCGATCGCCGCCGCGGCGATTCGGTTCCCCAGAGCGGCCGGCGACTTTCCGTTGGCGTCGGTGAAGTCCGGCGAGTAGCAGAGCGCGTGCATCTCCCTCGTCAGCAGCGCGAACGTGCGGCTCAGGTTCGAGTCGAAGGAGGCCTGCCAAACCAGCACCCGGTAGGCCGCATAGCTGATCGCTGCGTTGCGGGCAGAGGCACGCCCGGGCGTGCCCGTCTTCCACGCGTGCCAGACCGCGGCGGAGAGGTCGTAGAGGTCGCGCGCCTGGACCGGCTCGCTCGCGGCCCCGGACCGGAGCGCCGCGACCGCCGTCTCGTTCCATACCGTCGCGATCGACCGGCCGCCGGTCGCCGGAGTGCAGGCCGCGAGACGGTACGTGCCGGTCGGCGCTGACACCTGCGGAGCTCGGCGCGGCGGGACCGTCACGGCGACAATCCGGTTCGCGCTCAGGTTGCGCAGGACGCTCTCGCCTCCCCACGGGGAGCGCACCGAGAGGCGCGCGACTCTCGTGGCGGCGCCGAGGCCGAAGTGGACGCGCTGGTCCTCGGAGGACAGGTAGCTGCTGCCCGCGCGTTCTTCCTGCGAGAGCGTCCGGCCGTCGGGGAGCGTGATCGTCACGACCGTGCCCGGGTCGAAGCGGGAGAGCTTCACGTCGAGCCAGTGGCCGGTCGGGCCGGTCGGCTTCAGGAGCAGGAGCTTGCCGCCGATCGAGTTGACGGCGATCTCCATCCGGCCGTCGTTGTCGACGTCGGCCGCCGCGAGCCCGCGCCCGTTCACGCGCAGCCCGCTCGGGACGACGCCCTGCGCTACGCCGTACGCACCGGGCTTTCCCGAGCGCGGTGCGACCACCTTCACCGGCCCTGCGTCCTTCTGCAGGCTCGTGACCGGGATGCCGCCGGTGGCGACCATGAGGTCGGGGCTGCCCGAGTTCCTCAGGTCGACGAACGAGTCTCCCCAGCCGGCGAAGTCGGCACCGAGCGCCGGGTCGAAGTCCGGCCGGGCATTGGTGAACGACGGTGAGGAAGTCGCGGCGAAGGCCGCCGACGGCTCGTGGCGCGAGTTGGTGACGACTAGGTCGAGCGGACCGCCGTAGGCACCGTCGACCGCGACGCCCATGCCGGCGTACGGGTCGGCGACTCCCGAGGCCGCGGCGCGGTTCTCGAAGCGGAAGCCGAGCCCCGCGGGGTCGGCCTTCGCCCCGCCCGGCCACGGCACGTTGACGTACAGCTGGTTCGGGTCCTCGTCGTTCGCGACGTAGAGATCGGGACGCCCGTCCCCGTTGACGTCGAGGAACGTGGCGCCGAGACCGTGCGAGAAATCGGACGCCTCGAGGCCCGCCTGGACACCCACCTCGCGGAAGCGGGCGCGGCCGTTCGGGCCGTTGCCCTCGTTGAGGTAGAGCAGGTCGCGGACGCCGACCAGGTCGGTCGGGAAGCCGGAGAGCGAGTTCGGCACCGGCTCGTACGGACGCGTATAGCCGGCCACGAAAACGTCCGGCCGTCCGTCGCCGTTCACGTCCGCGACGGCGACCCCCGTGTACCAGCCGGACGCCGTCATCCCTGCGGCACGCGCGCCTTCCGTGAAGGTGCCGTTGCCGTTGTTCCAGAGGAGCTTGATTCCGGTCGCCGTCGTCACGATCAGATCGGGCCGGCCGTCGCCGTTCAGATCCGCGGCCGCGCAGCCGTCGCCCTGCACCCGGAGCCCGGCATGGCTCGCCGCGGTGACGTTGCGGAAGTGGCCGTGCAGGTTCTCGAACAGCTGCGTGCGCGGCAGCCCGCCGTGCGCCTCGAAGCGCGCCGCGTCGCTGCTCGCGTACGAGTTGACGGCGAACAGGTCCTCCCAGCCGTCGCCGTTGTAGTCGAGCCAGCAGACCCCGCCGCCCATCATCGCCGTGTAGTCGTTCGAGACCCCGTAGCGGAACGAGTCCTGGCGGAAGTCGAGGCCGACCGCGGGCGCGACGTTCGTGAGCCGGACTCCGCGCAACGCCGAGCTCTTCGGTGCGGCTTCGACGGGAACCGACTGCACGGCAGAGGGAAGTGCCCACCGCGCGCCCGCGGTCTGGTGGAGGTGGTACATGATCCCGGCCTGCTGTACCGTCGCGGTCGGCGGGCCCTGCTCCACACCCTGCACCAGCCAGATCCGCAGCGGTCGCGTGCCGGCCGAGGGCTTCGCGGCGACCAGGTCGTGCGCGATCAGCTGAGCCGTGTGAAGGTCGAGCTGGGTCTGGACGCCCTGGGCGGGAAGGATCGTGATCGGCGGCAGCTTCCCCGGCGGCACGGCGGGCGAGGCATCCGCGACCGCGGGCGCGTTGCCGACGACCATCGCCGCCGCCGCCACCGCCACCGCCGCCGACGCGATGCCGACCACGAGGCGCCGGTCGAGCCGCCGGTCGAGCGGCCACCGCACGCTGCGCAGGATCGGCAGCGCCAGGCAGACGACGGCGAGCGAGCCGAGCAGCGCGACCTTCGCCGCGTACTCGGTGACCGTCGGGGCGATCATCACGCCGGCCAGCAGGCCGAGCGAGACCGCGTAGACGAGCCTGCCCGTCGGCGAGCGCGGCGCCGTCTTCGGGTCGGTGATCATGAAGAAGAGGAACACGAGCACCTCGGGCGAGGTGACGAGCACCCACCACAGCTGGAAGCCCGAGATCGGGCCGAGGTGCCAGCGTGCGGTCATCGTGTGGCCGGCGAGCGCGAGCACGCCGATCGCCACCGCGAACGAGGCCCAGAAGCCCAGCGCAACCCGCAGGAGCTTCAACCGCCGCAAGATCAGGAAGCCGCCCGCGACGATGATCGCGAGCGCGAGCACGAGCCACGCCGACATCGGGCCCCACCAGAAGTCGAGCGGCGCCGCGCGCGTCCGTCCGAGCAGGAGGAAGCAGAGGACGAGACCGATGTTCGACGGGTTGAAGATGTGCTCGCCGCGCCAGCGGATCACGTGCTTGGAGAGCAGCGAGACCGCGGCGGTTCCGACGTAGATCCACCAGCCGTTGAGGCTCCACCAGTCGCCGTGCACCGTGCCGGGAACACGCAGGACGAACGCGACTCCGTTGCCGGTCAACGTCGCGCTCGCCGGCCAGAGGATGACGTGCTGCTGGCGCATGGCGATCGCGACCTCGAGCACCGCGCAGGTGCCGATCGCGAGCAGGATCTGCGCGATCGAGAGCTCGAAGTGGAAGCCGATCTGCCCGATGACCTGCAGCGAGATGATCACCGCGGCCAGATGGAGGCGCGGGTCGCCGAGCTTCGGCAGCAGCACCGGGTACGGCCTGCCGCGGATCGTGAACGAAGGCCCCGTAGGCGCCGGTGCGGCGTGCGCGCTCATTCGCCCGCCCCATGCTAGTCCGCTAGGGAAGTAATGAAAACAGGGCGCGCGCTACAGCGAGACCGGCTCGGCGGCGGTCGCGGAACGATGCAACGCCTCGAGCGCCCGTGCCTGCCCGAGCGCGTCCTCCCGCCCGAGCAGCAGATCGGCCTCACCGCGGATCGCGTCGCTCAGGTTCTCGAGCTCCAGGCGGTAGGAGTCGACGAATTCGAGCTCGATCAGCTCGACGCGATCGCCGCGGCGGAGCTCGAAGACCGGCTCGTTGCAGTGCCAGGGATCGTCGAGGAAGATAGAGCCCTCGCCGCCGACCGCCTCGAGCTCGTCGCGCTCGGAGAGCGCGGTGCCGCAGTCGAAGGTGGCGATCACGTCCCCGGGAAAGCGGAGCGTCCCCGTGAAGACCCAGTCCGTTCCGGAAGGCCCGTACCACGCCTCGCCCCAAACCCGCTCCGGCTCGCCGCCGAGCAGGCGCGAGCCCGAGACGTTGTAACAGCCGACGTCCATCAGGGCGCCGCCCTCGACGTCGGTGCGCAGGCGGATGTTCTCGTGGTCGTAGAGGCCGTACGAGAAGGCGGAGCGAATCAGCCGCAGCTCGCCGATCGCGCCTTCGCCGACGAGCTCCACGAGCTTCGCGGTCTGCGGGTTGTGGCGGTACATGAACGCCTCGCTCAGCAGCCGGCCGTTCCGGTCGGCGGCGTCGAACGCGGCGTCGACCTCTTCCGGGTGGCGCGTGAACGGCTTCTCGCAGAGCACGTGCTTGCCCGCGTCGAGCGCCTTGATCGACCACTCGGCGTGCAGCGTGTTCGGCAGCGAGATGTAGACGGCCTCGATCTCGGGGTCGGCAAGCAGGCCCTCGTACGAGCCGTAGGCGCGTGGGATGTCCCACTCGCGCGCGTAGGCGTCGGCCCGGTCCTGGTCGCGGCTCGCGACGCCGACGAGCTCGACCTTGGCCGACTCGTGCGCGCCGGGGATCACCTTCCGGTTGATGTCGGCGGTGGAGACGATGCCCCACTTCACGGGAGAAGCCACCCGCGTACTATCGCGCAGGTGGCCACGGTCGGCGTGGGGATGCTCGGCTACGCCTTCATGGGCAAGGCGCACTCGAACGCGTTCCGGAAGATCGCCTACATCACCTGGCCGCCGCCGCTCGAGCCCGAGCTGATCGGAATCGCCGGCCGCAACGCGGAGGCCGTCGGCGAGGCGGCACGGCGCTACGGCTGGGAGTACGCGACCACCGACTGGCGCGATCTCGTTGCCGACGATCGGATCGGCGTCTTCGACAACGGCGGGCCCAACTCGCTCCACGCCGAGCCGACGATCGCGGCGGCGCAGGCCGGCAAGCACGTCATCTGCGAGAAGCCGCTCGGCCGCGATGCGGACGAGAGCTACGAGATCTGGCAGGCCGTGGCCGCGACCGGCGTGCGTCACATGTGTGCCTTCAACTACCGGTTCGTGCCGGCGGTTCGGCTCGCGCGGGAGATGGTCGAGGCGGGGGAACTCGGTGAGGTTCGGCACTTCCGCGGCCGCTACCTCCAGGACTGGGGCGACGATCCCTCGCTCGACACCTGGCGCTTCGACGCGGACGCAGCCGGCTCGGGCGCGCTCGGAGACCTGATGACCCATGTCGTCGACCTCGCGCGCTTCCTCAACGGCGAGATCGAGACCGTCTCCGGCTTCGCCCACACCTTCCTGCCGGGACGGAAGGTCGACGACGCGGTCGAGGCGGCCGTCGAGTTCGCGAACGGATCCGTCGGCACGCTCGAGGCGACCCGCTTCGCCCACGGACGCCGCAACGCATTCCAGTGGGAGCTGAACGGCACGAAGGGCTCGCTCGCCTTCGACATGGAGCGGCTGAACGAGCTCCAGGTCTTCCGGGCGGACGGCGATCGTGCGCGCGGCTTCAAGACGGTGCTCGTCTCCGAGGCGGACCATCCGTTCTGGGAGCACTGGTGGCCTCCGGGGCACATCGTCGGCTGGGGCGACACGTTCGTGCACGAGTTGCACCACTTCCTCGGAGCGGTCGCGGACGAGCACGAGGTCGCACCGCACGGCGCCGACTTCGAAGACGGCTACCGCGCCGCCGAGGTCTGCGACGCGATCGTCCGGTCGGGCGCGACCGGGGAGCGCCAGGCGATTCGGTACCGCTCGCTGTAGACGATCAGTCCTCGGGCCACCAGCCGCGCCGGCCGTCGACGTCGTCGCGCTGGTCTTCGTGCGGCGCTGCGAAGACCAGTAGCTCCAGGCCGTCCGGCCCGGCCTCGTAGCCCCGCCACGTTCCCGCCGGGACGCGCACCGCGTCCCACTCCCCGAGTGCGACGATCTCGTCGTCGAGCTTCATCCGCCCGCTCCCGCGCACGACCACGTAGACCTCCTCCTGCCTGCGGTGCGTGTGGCCGAAGGGGAAGCGACAGCCGGGCGGCACGCGCTGGTAGCAGAGGCCCGACTCCTGGAGCCCGAGCTCCGCCGTCGCGGCCCGGAACTCGAGCTCCGGCGCGCCGTCGAACCGCGGGCCGACATCCTCCAGGTCCGTCTTGATGTTCCTCAGCGTGAACGGCACGTCGCACGCGGACTCTATGCCTCGTAGAGTTGGCGCCGTGCAAGGGCAGGCCGACGCCGAGCTCGACGCCGCACGCCGCCGGCTGCAGGAGCTCTACCGTGAGCTCGCGGCGGCCCGACCGTTCAGCTGGAGCCGGATGGGCACCCAGCGCGAGATCGCACGCCTCAAGCGGCGGATCGAGACGCTCGAGCGCGAGGAGACGGGCGCCAAGCCCTAGCCGAGGCCGTGCAGCCTTGGCTATCTCGAGTGAGCGATACGCTGGGCCGGCTCGGAGAGGTGTCCGAGCGGTCTAAGGAGCGCGACTGGAAATCGCGTACGTGCTGAAAGGTGCGTCGCGGGTTCAAATCCCGCCCTCTCCGTTGCAGACACGTCCGGAACCAGGTTCCGGACGTGTCTCTTTCAGGCGCGATACTCCCCGGAAATGGCTGAATCACCGTACGTCGAGTTCGAAGTCGGGTCGCGCACCGTCAAGGTGACGAATCCGGACAAGGTCTTCTTCCGCGCGCGCGGCGAGACCAAGCTCGACCTCGTCCGGTACTACCTCTCGGTCGGCGAAGGCATCGTGCGCGTGCTCTACGAGCGGCCGACACAGCTGAAGCGGCATCCGGACGGAGCCGAGGGCGAGGCGATCTACCAGAAGCGGGTGCCGAAGCACCGGCCCGACTGGATCGAGACCGCGACCGTCACCTTCCCCTCGGGCCGCACCGCCGACGAGCTTTGCGTCACCGAGCTTGCGCAGGTCGCCTGGGCGGCCAACCTCGCCACGATCGACTTCCATCCCTGGCCCTCGCGACGGAGCGACGTCGAGCACCCGGACGAGCTCCGCATCGACGTCGACCCCCAGCCGGGCACGGGGTTCAAGGAGGCCAGGCAGGTCGCGGCGATCGTGCGCGAGACCCTTGACGAGCTCGGCTTCGTCGGCTGGCCGAAGACCTCGGGCAACCGCGGGATCCACGTCGCGTGCCGCATCGAGCCGAACTGGGGTTTCCGCGAGGTGCGCCGCTGCGCGCTCGCCTTCGCGCGCGAGGTCGAGCGGCGCGCGCCGAAGCTCGTCACGACCGCGTGGTGGAAGGAGGAGCGCGGCGAGCGCGTCTTCATCGACTACAACCAGAACGCGCGCGACCGCACGATCGCCTCCGCGTACTCCGTCCGCGCCCGTCCGGACGCGACCGTCTCAGCACCCTTTCGCTGGGAGGAGCTGGACGATCTCGAGACCGAGGACTTCACGCTGGCGACGATGCCGGCGCGCTACGCCGAGCTCGGCGACGTGCAGGAAGGCATCGACGACGCAGTCTGCGATCTGCGCAAGCTCTTCGAATGGGTCGAGCGCGAGGAGGCTCACGGAGCCGGCGAGGCGCCGTACCCGCCGAACTTCCCGAAGATGCCCGGCGAGCCGAAGCGCGTTCAGCCCTCGCGCGCGAAGAAGACCTAGCTTCCACTTTCCGCGCCGACCCGGAACGTGTGCCCGTCGGGGTGGCGGAGATGGAACTCGCGCATGCCCCACGGCTCGTTCGTCGGCGGCTGCACGATCTCGTAGCCGAGCTCGTCCGCACGCGCGTATGCGGCGTCGAGCTCTTCGAGGCTCGGCAGGAACCAGGACATCCACATGGGGCGGGCGCCCTGGTCGTCGAGGCAGAGGAAGATCTCTGCCTCGTGGCCGGCCTGGATCGAGGCGAAGTCGGGCTCCTCGGTTCCTCCCATTCCCCCTTCGTCGGTCCAGACGAAACCGCGCTCCCACCCGAGCGCTTCGAACCACTGGAGGCTCGCTGCCACGTCCGAGACGTTCAGCACCGGCGCGAGGTGGCGGACCTTCATCGCAGCAGGTCCTCCACCGCGAGGTCGTCGGGGCTTCGCGGCGGCCGCACCTCGCGCCACGTGCAGTCCTTCGCGTTCTTGTCCGGACGGAATCGGAGCAGGCGGGTGCCGTGCCGGAAGCGGTGCTTCTCGAGCTTGTCGAAGCGCACCTCGACCACGAGCTTCGGCTTGAGCGCGGTCTCCTCGAGCTCACCCGTGCCCCAGCGGTTCGGCTCGCTGAAGCGCCGGTCGTTCTTCCCGTCTACGAGCGGCAGGACCTTGGCGGCGATCTCGGCCTGGTTCCTTGCGCCGACCGCGGCCGAGCCGACGTAGTTGAGCTCCCCGTCGTCGGCGTAGAGGCCGAGCAGGAGCGTCGCGATCGTCTCGCGGCCGCCCTTCTTCCAGCGGAGCCCGGCGACCACGCAGTCCGCGGTCTTGTGCGGCTTGACCTTGACGACCCCGTCGCGGGAGCCGGGCAGGTACGGCAGACCGAGCTTCTTCGCGACGACGCCGTCGAAGCCGGCGGCCTGGAGGGTGCGAAGCCACTCGGTTCCGTGCGCGACGTCGCCGGAAACCGGGGAGAGGTCGAAGCCGCCGCCGATTCTCTCGAGCTCGGCGCGCCGCTTCTCGATCGGACGCTCGTGCACCGGCTTGCCCTTCCAGAGCAGCAGGTCGAAGGCGACGAACGTCGCCGGGATCTCGGCCGCCAGCCTGCGGACGCGGCTCTCCGCCGGGTGGAGCCGCATCTGCATCGCGTCGAAGTCGAGTGCGCCGTCGCGTGCGATCACGATCTCGCCGTCGAGGGCCGACTGCGGCGGCATCAGCTCGCCGAGCGGCCGCAGCTCGGGGAAGTAGCGGAGCAGCGGCCGGCCGTTGCGCGACCAGAGCGCCAGCTCGCCGCCGTCGTTCTCGAGCACGCCGCGAAAGCCGTCCCATTTCGGCTCGTAGCGCCAGCCCCCGCCCGACGGTAGCTCCGAGACGAGCTCCGCCTCCATCGGCGGGAAGGGGACGTTCTTGCCGGGCGCGTCGGCCACGCGCTCAAACTAGACGACTCCTTCGCAACGCGCGATACTCGATGCAGTGGCGCGCGAAAATGCGGAGAAGGTTCAGGGCGCGCTCTACCGTATCGCGGAGCTCGCGAGCGCCGCCCAGGACATGCAGGAGTTCTACGGCGCGATCCACGAGGTCGTCGGCGAGCTCATGGCGCGTCGCAACTTCTTCATTGCACTCTACGACGAGGAGCGCCGGCTCATCAACTGGCCCTATTACGTCGACGAGCTCGACCCCGACATCCCGGACCCCAACCAGTGGCACGAGTTCGGGAGCCGGGAGGCGCGAGGCATGACCGGTTACGTCCTACGCACGGGCGAGCCCGAGCTCGTCGATACCCAGCGCTTCAAGCAGCTGTCCGACCGCGGCGAGATCGAGGTTATCGGCGTGATGACCGACGATTCGACCTGGGTCGGCGTTCCGCTCAAGGCCGAAGGAAGGGTGGTCGGCGCCCTCGTCGTGCAGTCGTACACGAGTCGACGTCCGCTACTCGGAGCAGGACCGGGAACTGCTCGCTTTTGTCGGGCAGCACGTGGGCGCCGCGCTCTCGCGGGCGCGCGCGATCGAGGAGACCCGGCAGCGGAACGCGGAGCTGGCGGTGATCAACAGCCGTGCAGTCGGCGCTCGCGGGCGAGCTCGAGATGCAGGCGATCTACGACGTGGTCGGCGACAAGATCCAGGAGATCTTCGACGCCCAGGGCACCTGCATCACGATCGTGGACGAGGCGCGGGACTCGCAACCTTCCCGTTCCTGGTCGAGCGCGGTGAACGGCTGTCGGCGGAGCCGCACGCTCCTGAACAGCGGCTTCACCAGGCACGTGCTCGAGACGTCGTGAGCCGCTGATGATCAACGAGGACCTTGCCGCCGAGGCCGAGCGGCGACGGCAGCTTCATGGTGGCCGGTGAGGAGCCGAAGTCCCTCCTCTTCGTCCCGCTCGTCGGCGGCGACGCGCGCGGTCGGGGTCGTCTCGCTCGAGAACTTCGACCGGGAGCATGCCTATCGGCGAGTCCGACCTGCGCCTGCTGACGACGCTCGCGGGCAGCCTGAGTCGTGGCACTCGAGAACGCGCGGCTGGTGCACGAGACGCGGCAACGGAACGCGGAGCTGGCGCTGATCAACAGCGTGCAGGAGGCGTTGGCGGGCGAGCTCGAGATGCAGGCGATCTACGACGTGGTCGGCGACAAGATCCAGGAGATCTTCGACGCGCAGGTCGTCGACATCGGCTTCTTCGACTTCGCCGCCGGCCTGACCCACTACCCGTACGCAATCGAGCGCGGCGTCCGCTATCCCGACGAGCCGACGCCCATCGAGCGGTCTCGACGTCGCTGGAGATCATCGAGACGAAGGCTCCGAAGCTCGTCAACGACGTGCCGGCCGCGGAGCGAGAGCGGGGCGAGGCGTACGCCGTGGCACAGGGTGAGCCTGCGCTCTCGGTGCTCGTCGCGCCTCTGATCACCGGAGACGAGGTTCGCGGCCGGATCTCGCTCCAGAACCTCGACCGGACGAACGCGTTCTCCGACAGCGACGTCCGCCTGCTGACCACCCTCGCCGGGAGCCTGAGCGTGGCGCTGGAGAACGCGCGGCTGGTGCACGAGACGCGGCAGCGGAATGCGGAGCTGGCGCTGATCAACAGCGTGCAGGAGGCGTTGGCGGGCGAGCTCGAGCTACAGGCGATCTACGACGCCGTCGGCGACCGGATCCGGGACGTGTTCGATGCCCAGGTCGTCGACATCGGCATCTACGACGAGCCGACCGGCCTCATCCATTTCCCGTACACGATCGAGCGCGGCGAGCGCTTTCCCGACACCCCGATCGAGCGAGTCGGCTTCCGCAAACACGTCATGGACACGCTCGAGACGCTACGGGTCGACGCCAACGCCTCGGAGGTGGCCGAGCGATACGGCAACCCGGTGATGCCCGGCGAGATGGTGCAGTCGGTGCTCTACGTGCCGCTCGTCGCGGGCGGCCGGGCAAGCGGCGTGATCTCGCTCCAGAACATCGACCGGGAACGCGCTTTCACGGACTCGGACCAGCAGCTGCTCGAGACGCTCGCAGGCAGCCTGAGCGTGGCGCTGGAGAACGCGCGGCTGGTGCACGAGACGCGGCAGCGGAACGCCGAGCTGGCGCTCATCAACGGTGTGCAGGAAGCGATCGCGGGCGAGCTGGATTCGCAGGCGATCTACGACGCGGTGGGCGACAAGATCCGAGAGATCTTTGACGCTCAGGCCGTACAGATCGGGACCGTCGACGAGACGACTGGGCTCCTGCACTACCCCTATCTCCTCGAACTCGGCGAGCGGATGGAGGTCGAGCCGGGGGAGCCGCTCGGCTTCTCGAAGCACGTACTGAAGACGCGCAAGCCGCTGCTGATCGGCGAGGACATGACCGCCGAAGCGGAGCGGTATGGGAGCATGGTCATGGCCGGGGAGAGCGTGCGGTCGGTTCTCTTCGTCCCGCTCGTCTCCGGGGGCAAGACGACGGGCCTGATCTCTCTGCAGAACGTCGATCGCGAGCACGCGTTCGGCGAGTCCGACCAGCAGTTGCTGGAGACGCTCGCCGGCAGCCTGAGCGTGGCGCTGGAGAACGCGCGGCTGGTGCACGAGACGCGGCAGCGGAACGCCGAGCTGGCGCTTGATCAACGGTGTGCAGGAAGCGATCGCGGGCGAGCTGGATTCGCAGGCGATCTACGACGCGGTCGGCGACCGGATCCAGGAGATCTTCGATGCCCAGGTCGTGCTCGATCACGACCTCGACGAGGCGACGGGAATCAGCAGCTTCCCGTATCTGATCGAACGCGGCGAGCGGTTGACGGTGGAGGGGCAGCTCCTCGCCGCCGGCTTCTCGAAGCACGTGCTCGAGACGCGCGAGTCCCTGCTGATCGCCGAGGACATGGACGCGGAGTCCGAGCGGTACGGGAGCCAACGACGAGATCGCGGCGGCGAGGTGCACGAAGTCGGTGCCTGTGGGTGCCGCTCGTCGCCGGCGGCAAGGCGATCGGCGTGATCTCGTTGCAGAACGCCGATCGCGAGCACGCATTCGGCGAGTCGGACCGGCAGCTGCTGGAGACGCTTGGCGGGCAGCCTGAGCGTGGCGCTCGAGAACGCGCGGCTCGTCCACGAGACGCGGCAGCGGAACGCGGAACTGGCGCTGATCAACGGCGTCCAGGACGCGATCGCGGGTGAACTCGATCCGCAGGCGATCTATGACGCGGTCGGCAGAGGATCCAGGAGGTCTTCGACGCGCAGGTCGTTGCGGATCTCGATGCTCGAGGAGACGACCGGGCTGTTGCACGACAGGTAGCTGATCGAGCGGGGTGCGCGGCTGGAGGCGGAGCCGTGGACGCCGAGCGGGTTATCGAAGCACGTGATGGAGGGCGCGCGAGCCGCTGCTGGTCGTCGAGAACGTTCTGGACGCCGCTGCGCGCTACGGAAGCGAGATCATCGAGGGTAGCGAGGAGCCGAAGTCGGTGCTCTTCGTCCCGCTGGTGGTCGGCGGCGTGGCGACGGGTGTGATCTCTCTCCAGAACATCGACCGCGAGCACGCGTTCAGCGAGTCGGACCAGCAGCTGCTCGAGACGCTGGCGGGCAGTCTGAGCGTGGCGCTGGAGAACGCTCGGTTGGTGCACGAGACGCGGCAGCGGAACGCGGAACTGGCACTGATCAACAGCGTGCAGGAGGCCGATCGCGGGGGAGCTCGATCCGCAGGCGATCTACGATGCCGTCGGCGACCGGATCCGCGAGGTCTTCGACGCGCAGGTGATCTCGATCGCGAACGTCGAAGAGGCAGGCCGGGCTGATCCACTTCCCGTACATCGATCGAACGCGGTGAGCGGCTGCAGGCCGAGCCACGGCCGCTCGCCGGGTTCGCGAAGCACGTGCTGGAGACGCGCGAGCCGTTGCTGCTGACCGAGAACCTCGAGAGCCGAGTCCGAGCGGTACGGGAGCAGATCTCGTGGCCGGCGAGCGGCCGAGGTCTGGTCCTGTTCGTCCCGCTCGTCAGCGGGGGCAGGGCGACCGGTGTGATCTCACTCCAGAACCTCGACCGAGAGCACGCGTTCGGCGAGACCGACCAGCAGCTCCTCGACGACGGTGGCCGGCAGCCTGAGTGTCGCGCTCGAGAACGCGCGCCTCGTGCAGGAGACGCGCCAGCGCATCGGCGAGCTGGCGACCGTGAACAGCGTCGGCCAGGCGCTCTCGGCCCAGCTCGACCTCGACGCGCTGATCGAGCTCGTCGGCGAGCAGGTGCGCGCAGACCTTCGACGCCGACATCGCCTATGTCGCGCTGCACGACGAGGCCGCCGGAACGATCGAGTTCGCCTACTACTACGAGAGCGGTGAGCGGCGAAGCGAGGCGCCGATGGTCTACGGCGAGGGCCTTACCTCCCAGATCCTGCAGACTCGCGATCCGCTCCTCCTGAACCGCAGAGAGCAGCACGAGAAGAGGAGATGAGCATCGGAACTCCCTCGCTCTCCTACCTCGGCGTGCCGATCCTCGTCGGCAGCAGGGCGATCGGCGTGATCAGCGTCCAGAGCATCGACGAGGAGGGACGGTTCGGCGAGGACGACTCGCGCCTGCTCGCGACGATCGCCGCCAACGTCGGCGTCGCGATCCAGAACGCACGTCTCTTCGCCGAGGTCGAGCGGCAGCGCGAGTACTCCGCCTCGCTCGTCGAGATCAGCCCCGCCGCCGTGATCGTCATGGACCGCGACGAGATCGTCACGGAATGGAACCCGGCGGCCGCGGAGCTCTTCGGCTGGTCGCCGGAGGAGGCGCTCGGCCGGCAACATCGACGACCTCGTCTTCGGCGACGGGCCGCGGGAGGAGGGACGTGAGGTCACGCAGCGAGGCGATCGCGAGCGGGCGTGCGCAGCGGATCACGCGGCGGATGCACAAGGACGGGACACCGCTCGACGTCGAGCTGATGCTCGTCCCGCTGCAGACGGACGGCCGGCACGCGGGCTTCGTCGGCATCTACCACGACATCGGCGAGCTCCAGCGCGCTCGCGAGGAGGCCGAGGCCGCGACACAGGCGAAGAGCGCGTTCCTCGCAACCATGAGCCACGAGATCAGGACGCCGATGAACGCCGTGATCGGCATGACCGACCTGCTGCTCGGAACCGAGCTGACCGGCGAGCAGCGGGAGTTCGCCGAGGTCGTCCACACGAGCGGCGACGCGCTGCTGCACGTGATCGACGACATCCTCGACTACTCGAAGATCGAGGCCGGCAAGCTCGACCTCGAGCGTTCGCCGTTCAACCTGCGCGACTGCGTCGAGGGCGCCCTCGACATCGTCGCTCCGCGCGCGTGGGAGAAGGAGCTCGAGCTCGGCTGTCTCATCGACGACGACGCGCCGGCGGGCATCGTCGGCGACGAGGCCCGTCTGCGGCAGGTGCTCCTGAACCTCCTCTCGAACGCCGTCAAGTTCACGGAGGCCGGCGAGGTCGTCGTGCTCGTGGATGCCCTGAAGACGGGTGAGGACTCGTACCGCATCGAGCTCGCCGTACGCGACACCGGCATCGGGATCCCGCCCGACCGGATGGACCGGCTCTTCACCTCGTTCAGCCAGGTCGACGCGTCGACGACGCGGAAGTTCGGCGGGACCGGCCTCGGGCTCGCCATCTCGAAGCGGCTCGTCGACCTGATGGGCGGGACGATCTCGGTTCAGAGCGAGCAGAAGAAGGGCTCGACGTTCCGCATCTCGCTCCCCGTCAACTCGGCCGACGTGCCGGCGAAGATCGCGCTCGACGAGGGTCTCCGGCACCTCGCCGGCAAGCGGATCCTGATCGTCGACGACAACGCGACGAACCGCGAGATCGTCACGCGGCACGCGCGCTCCTGGGGGATGGAGCCGGTCGCGGTCGAGCTGCCGGCCGCTGCGCTCGAGCTCGTCGCGCAGGGCGAGCCGTTCGACGTGGCCGTGCTGGACATGATGATGCCGGAGATGGACGGGCTCACCCTGGCGGGCGAGATCCGGCAGCACCGGAGCGAGACCGAGCTTCCGCTGCTGCTCCTGACGTCCCTGGGGCGGCTGCCGCAGCTGCAGTCCGGCGGCGTGTTCTCGGCGCAGCTCGCGAAGCCGCTCAAGGCGTCACAGCTCTACAACACGCTTCTGCAACTGCTCACCGCCGGCCGGGTCGGCGAGGAAGAGGTCGAGGTCGTGACGGACGGAAAACGTGCGAGGTCGGCGTTGCGAATCCTGCTGGCCGAGGACAACGCCATGAACCAGAAGGTGGCGCTTCGCCTGCTCGAGCAGCTCGGGTACCGCGCCGACGTCGCCGGCAACGGGCTGGAGGCGATCGAGGCGCTCGAGCGGCGGACGTACGACGTCGTCTTGATGGACGTGCAGATGCCGGAGCTCGACGGCCTCGACGCGACGCGCCGGATCTGCGAGCGCTGGCCGGAGGAGACGCGTCCGCAGATCATCGCGATGACGGCGAACGCGCTGCCCGAGGACCGCGAGGCGTGCTTCGCCGCGGGCATGAACGACTACGTCGCGAAGCCGATTCGCGCCGAGGAGCTCGTCGCTGCGCTGAAGCGCGTGAAGCCGCTCGCGACGGCCGACGACGGTCCGGCCGGAGTCGCACACGTCAGCCTCGACGACGAGGCGCTGGGGAATCTGCGCGATCTCGGCGGCGACGAGTTCCTCGGCGAGGTGATCGATGCATTCCTGGCCGACGCACCGAGCCTGATCGCCACCCTCCGCAGCTCGCTGGACTCCCGGAACGCCGAGGAGCTGCGGCGAGCGGCCCACACGCTGAAATCGAACGGCGCGACGCTCGGCGCCGCCGGATTCGCGGAGCTGTGCCGGACGCTCGAGCAGCGTGCCAGGGACGGCGAGCTCGACGGCGCCTCCGAGTTCGTGGACCGGATCGAGCAGGAATACGGGCCGCTGGAGGGAGCACTCTCCTCGCTCCGCCTGGAGTCGCCCGCGTGACGGTTTCGACCCAGGCCGCCGGCACGATCCTCATCGCCGACGACAACCGGGTCAACCGGCTCCTGCTGGCGAGAGGCCTCGAACAGGAAGGACACTCGATCGTCTTCGCCGAGCACGGCGGCGAGGCGCTCGACCTCCTGCGGCAGCAGCCGTTCGACCTGCTGCTGCTCGACGTCCTCATGCCCGAGCTCGACGGCTACGAGGTGCTGGCGAAGCTGAAAGACGATCCGCATCTGCGCGACATCCCCGTGGTCGTGACCTCGGCACTCGACGAGCTGGACAGTGTCGTGCGCTGTCTCGAGATGGGCGCCGAGGACTACCTGACGAAGCCCGTCAACCCGGTGCTGCTGAGCGCCCGGATCAACGCGAGCCTCGAGAAGAAGCGCCTCCGCGACCAGCAGCGCGAGTTGATCAGCAAGTTCGCGACGAAGGAGGTGGCGGACGACCTTCTCACCTCCGGCTTCTCGCTCGGCGGCCAGTACGTCGACGCGTCGGCGATGTTCTGCGACATCCGCTCCTTCACGACGATCGCGGAAGGGCGGGACCCGGCCGAGACGATCGAGCTGCTCAACGACTACTACCTGCTGATGATGGACGCGATCAACGGAGAGGGCGGCGTCGTGAACCAGATGGTCGGTGACGGCCTGATGGCCATCTTCGGCGCGCCGGTGCCGCGCGACGACCATCGGCGGGCAGCGGTGCTCGCGGCGCGCCAGATGGTCGAGCTGATCCGCCTGTTCAACGCGGAGCAGGCGGCGCGCGACAAGGTCGAGATCCAGATCGGCGTCGGGATCGCCTCGGGTCGAGTCGTCGCGGGCTACACCGGGACGCACAACCGGGCCACTTACACCTGCGTCGGCGACACCGTCAACGTCGCAGCTCGTCTCGAGGCGCACACCAAGGAGCTGGGCCGTCCGATCCTGATCGACGAGAACACGCGGCAGGGCATCGCCGACGGGATCCCGGTCGAGGCGCAGGGCGAACTCCTGATGAAGGGCAAGACCGAACCGACGAAGCTGTACGCGGTGCTGGTCGACGCGGTCGTCGCCGAGCCGGCCTAGCCGCAACCGGACCCGCCCAGCCGCAACCCAGCCCGCCTGCGCTCGTCTAACTTCGCGGGATGCGGCGGGTGGTCGTGACCGGGCTCGGAGCTGTGACGCCGATCGGCGCAGATGCGCCTTCGACGTGGCGGGCTGCCGTCGCCGGCGAGAGCGGGATCGACTTCATCCGCTCGTTCGACGCGAGCGAGTTCCCGGTGCAGATCGCCGCCGAGGTGAAGGACTTCGATCCGAGCCAGGTCGCGCAGCCGAAGGACGCGCGCAGGCTCGACCGCAACGTCCTCCTGTCGCTCGGCGCCGCGCGGGAAGCCGTCGCGGACGCGCGTCTCGACAGTGCCTACCCGCCGGACCGGATCGGGATCCTCTTCGGCACCGCGATCGGCGGCTTCATCAAGCTCGCGGAGGAGCACGACGTGCTGCGCGACCGCGGGCCTGACCGCGTCTCCCCGACCTTCCTCCCGAACGTCCTCGTCGACACGGCGAGCGGCCAGCTCGCGATCTCGCTCGGTTTCCGCGGGCCGAACTATGCGCCCGTCTCGGCCTGCGCGACCGGGTCGACGGCGATCGGCGAGGCGGCGGAGGTGATCAAGCGGGGTGACGCCGACGCCGTGGTCGCGGGAGGCGCCGAGGCGTGCATCCATCCGCTGGCCCTGGCCGGCTTCTGCGCGATGCGCGGCCTCGCGGCCGAGGACGAGCACCCGCCGCGGGCGTCGCGCCCGTTCGACGCGACGCGCGCCGGCTTCGTGATGGGCGAGGGCGCCTGTGTCCTGGTGCTGGAGGAGCTCGAGGCCGCCGAACGCCGCGGCGCGACCGTCTACGCCGAGATCCTCGGTTACGGGATGTCGAACGACGCGCACCACCTCGCCCAGCCCGATCCCGAGTCGGTCGGCGTCGCCGAGATGATGCGGCGCGCGCTCGGGCGAGCCGGCGTCGAGCCCGGGCAGGTCGGCTACATCAACGCCCACGGCACCTCGACGCCGCTCGGCGACGCGGCCGAGACGCGCGCGATCAAGGAGGTCTTCGGCGAGCACGCGTACCGGCTCGCGGTCTCTTCGACGAAGTCCGTCACCGGCCACTGCTTCGGTGCGGCGGGCGCGGTCGAGGCGATGATGTGCGTCCTCGCGATCCGCGACGGCGTCCTGCCGCCGACGATGAACTACGTCCACCCCGACCCAGACTGCGACCTCGACTATGTGCCGAACGAGGCGCGGCGGTCACAGGTCGACGTCGCCCTTTCGAACGCGATGGGCCTCGGCGGGCACAACGGCTGCGTGCTCGTCGGGCGCGTGGCGTGAGCTGGGACGGGCCGGCCGCTCCGTACCGGATCGAGACGGAGCGTCTCGTCGTCCGCTGCTACGAGCCGCGCGACGCGCCGCTGCTGAAGGAGGCCATCGACTCGAGCCTCGAGCACCTGCGGCCGTGGATGCCGTGGGCGCACCAGGAGCCGCAGACGCTGGACGAGAAGACCGGGCTCATCAAGCAGTTCCGCGCCAACTTCGACTCGGGTGAGAACTTCACGTGCGGGATCTTCTCCGCCGACGAGACCGAGCAGCTCGGAGGTACGGGACTGCATCCGCGCATCGATCCCGGAGGGCTCGAGATCGGCTACTGGGTTCGCGCGAGCGCGACCCGGCAGGGGATCGCGACCGAGTCGAGCGCGGCGCTGACGCGTGCCGGCTTCGAGGTGTGCGGGGCGGACCGGATCGAGATCCGGATCGAGCCGCGCAACCAGGCGAGCTTCGGCATCCCGCGCAGGCTCGGCTTCGTCGAGGAGGCGACGCTGCGGCGCCGGTTGCCGGCGCGCGGGGCCGGCCCGCTCCGCGACGTGACGATCTTCACCATGTTCCGAGAGGACTTCGACTCCTCCCTCGCGCCGGGGATCCGCGCCTTCGACGCCCGCGGCGAGCGGCTGATCTAGCCGCGCAGCACGTCGACGGTGAGCTCGTCGAGCGAGCCCACGACGGCGTGCGCCAGCCGGAGCGCCTCCTCGTCGGGCGGATAGCCCGCGTTCGGGATCGCGACGACGCGCAGGCCGGCCGCCTCCGCCGAGCGGATGCCGGCGTGCGAGTCCTCGACCGCCGCGCACTGCTCCGGCCGGACCTCGAGTCGTCGGGCGGCCTCGAGGTAGACGTCCGGCGCGGGCTTGCCGCGCGCGACCTCCTCCGACGAGACGGTAGCGACGAAGCATTCCTCGAACCCGGCGAGCTGCAGCGCCTCCTCGAAGATCGCGCGATTGGACGACGACGCGAGGGCGAGCGGGAACGTCGCAGCCGTCCGCCGAACCGCTTCGACCGCGCCGGGCAGGAGCGGCAGCCGGCGCCGGTACGCCTCGAGCATCCGTTCGACGACCGCGTCGTTGATCGCGTCCGGCTCGTCCGGGACTCCCGCGTCCTCGTGCAGGAACGCCGACCACTCGGGCGCGCTCATGCCCATCATCGCCCGCTGTACCTCTTCGTCGTACCGGCCGCCGCGCTCGCGCACGTAGCGCTCGCGTACCGCGTCCCAGACCTCCTCCGACTGGAGCAGCACGCCGTCGAGGTCGAAGACGACCGCCTCGATCACACGGAGTGGTACGTGCTCTCGCGGTAGACGAGCGCGTGGTGCGACGGGCCGTGCTCGATCGAGAGGACGTCGGCGATGAAGAACGTGTGATCGCCGGCGTCCGCCTCGGTCAGCGTCTCGGCCTCGATCCAGCCGAGCGCACCGTCGATCAGCGGCGCCATCTGCCCTTCGCGGGTCGGGACGCCCTGCCAGTGGACGATCGGCGGGTAGCCGGCCGCGAAACGCCGGGCGAGCTCCTCCTGCTCGGCGCCGAGCAGGCTGATCGCGAAGCGGCCGGCGCTCCGTAGGAGCTCGTAGCAGGAGGCGTCCTTGCCGATCGAGACGCCGATCAGCGGCGGCTCGAGCGACAGCGAGACGAGCGAGGAGACGGTCACACCCATCCGGTCGCCGTCCACGTCGACGCTGAGGATCGACACGCCGTGCGGCCAGAGCCGCATCAGGCCACGGAGGTCCTCTCCCGTCGTCATGTCTGAGAACGCTACAGAGCGGCCGGGCAGAAGCGGCGGGGGTGAGATTCGAACTCACGGAGCCGTGAGGCTCAACGGTTTTCAAGACCGCCCCGTTCGACCGCTCCGGCACCCCGCCGCGGCGTCTAGTGTCGCAGCCTTGGCGACGATGACCGACCTGGACGAGCTCGCGCTCGCGCTGCCCGAGGCGACGAAGGAGATCGACGACGGCCGGCCGGTCTACAAGGTGCACGGGAAGATGTTCTGCTTCCACCGCAGCCGGCGGCCGGACGCGGTCGATCCCGAGAGCGGCGAGCGCCTCGACGACGTGCTCGTCTTCCGCGTCGCCGACCTCGGCGTGAAGGAGCTGCTCCTCTCCGACGCGCGCGAGATCTATTTCACCACCCCACACTGGGACGGCTACTCGGCGGTGCTGCTGCGCATCCCCGACCTCGGCCGGCTCGACCGCGACGAGTTGCGCGACCTCGTCGAGGAGGCATGGCTGACGCGGGCGCAGAAGCGACTGGCGAAGGCGTGGCTCGCCGAGCGCGACGAGCTCGAGGACTAGCCGGCGCTCTCTGCCTGCTTGCGGCGATCCAGCTCGGCTTGCGCCTTCTGCGCGAGCTCGAGGAGACGACGATTGTTCTCGTCCCAGCGGGCCAGTTCAGCCTTCGTCATCCTCTTCTTCGCCATCGTCCTCCTCCACCAGAACATCCCGGATATCCCGAATTGCTCTCGACATGTCGTTCAGAGTGAATAGTAGGCCGACGGCCTCTTCGCGATAGATCACAGGGTCGGCCACGGAGACAGCGTCGCGGTTTCGACAGCCCCGCGCAAGACGCTCTTCGGGACCTGTCAGCCGGCGACGCGCTCGGGGGCGCCGTACTCCCGCAGCACGTCCGGCACCTCGCCCTGGAGGTTCTCGAGGACGGCTAACGCCATTCGGTCGACGACCGCGGTTCCGTTCAGCATGTGCAGCGGCTCGGGGCTCTTGCCGCTGCGGTAGCGGATCCCGAGCCTGCGGGCCTGGAAGTCGGTCGTGTTCGAGATCGACGCAGTCTCCCGGTAGCGTCCCATGCTCGGAAACCAGATTTCGACGTCGTTCGTCTGCACCGCCTGCGCCGCCATGTCGCCGGCGGGCAGGGTGACCACGCGATACGGGACTCCGAGCCCCTGCACGAGCTCCTCGGTGTTCGCCAGCAGGAACTCGTGCTCGTCCCACGAGCTCTCCGGCAACGTCAGGGAGAACTGCTCCACCTTGTTGAACTGGTGGACGCGGAACATCCCTCGCGTGTCCTTGCCGGCCGCGCCGGCCTCGCGGCGGAAGCAGGGAGAGAACGCGACGTAGCGCAGCGGCAGCTCGTCCGCGCCGAGGATCTCGCCGGCGTGAAGGCTGGCGACGGGGATCTCGGCAGTGGCCGAGAGCCAGAGGCCGTCATCCGGGATCTCGTAGACGTTCTGGTCGTCGGACGGGAAGGCGCCCGTGCCGATCAACGCCTCCTCGCGGACGAGCACCGGCGGCAGGACGGTGATGAAGCCCTTGGCGGCGAGCCGGTCGAGGGCATAGCGGTACAGCGCGAGCGCAAGCCGGCCGGTGTCGCCGACCCAGTAGCCAAAGCGCGCGCCGCTCATTCGCGCGGCGCGGTCCATGTCGAAGCGGCCGATCTCGGCGCTCTCCTTCGGCTCGGCCAGCTCCGGCGGCTCGCCGACGACCCGCTCGACGCGCGCGTCGTCCTCGGTCGCGCCGTCGGGGACGTCGTCGGCGGGAGGGTTCGGGATCCGGAGGCCGATCGCGTCCCGTGTCGTCTCGGCCTCCGCGAGCTCGCGCTCTGCCCGCTGGAGCTCGTCCTTGACGCCGCGCAGCTCCTCGAGCTGCTCCGGCGTCGGCTTGCCCTTGACCTTCGTGCGGGAACGGAGGTCGTCGACGCGCGGCACGAGCTCCCGCCACTTCTCGTCGGCGGCGAGCCATGCGTCGAACGCGTCGGCGGCGCCTCTCCGCGCAAGGCGGCTCCGGAACTCCTCCGGCTCGTTGCGGGCTGCTCGGGCGTCGATCACGCGACGGAGTCTAGGTACGCCTCGAGGAGAACAGCGACGCCTTCCTCCTGCACCGACGGAACCACGAGATCGGCGCGGGCGAGCACGTCCGGGTGCGCGTTCGCCACGGCGACGCCGAACCCGGCCCAGTCGAGCAGTTCGCGGTCGTTCTCGCCGTCGCCGCACGCGACCGTCTCAGCCGGCCGGAAGCCGAGCCGCTCGGCCACGAAGCCGAGCCCGCTCCCCTTGCTGACGTCGGGATGCGCGAACTCGAGGAAGAACGGCAGCGACTTGGAGATGAAGAGGCGTCCCGCGAAGCGCGGCGCGAGCTCCGCATCGAGCTCGTCGAGCGCGGCCGGATCGCCGACCGCGACGAGCTTCGTCGGGTCGCGGTCGAGCCACTCGCGAAGGTCGCCGACGGCGTGGATCTCGAGGTGCTGGAAGTCGGCGTAGCGCCGTGCCTCGGGTGTCACCTCCGCGACGTACAGGAGGTCGTCGACGTAGCAGTTGAGGTGAAAGCCGGCCGCAAGCACGGCGTCCATCGCCTCCCGCGCCTCGGCCAGCGGAATGGGAACGTGGAGCAGGAACTCGCCCGTCGCGGGCTCGGCGACGACGGCGCCCTGGTAGCAGACGACGAGATCGTCCAGCCCGGCCTGCTCGAGATACGGCCGCACCGCCCTGAACATCCGTCCGGTGACGACCACGACGTGTGTGCCGCTCGCCCTCGTCCGCGCCAGCGCCTCCCGGGTCCGCGGCCGCAGGACGCCGTCCTCGGCGATCAGCGTCCGGTCGAGGTCGAGCGCGAAGGCGGCGACGGGCGCCGGAAACGCGGCCGGGAGCTCTACGGCGCTTTGCCGCCGGTCGAGTCGACCACGTAAGCGGCGACGTCCGCGATCTGCTGCGTGGTCAGCTGCGGGTGGGAGCCCGTCCCGAACGAAGGCATCCCGCCGCCGCCGTTCGTCACCTGCGACGTGACCGTTTGGTAGTCCGGCTTGAGGTCGTCGAGATTCGGGCCGACCGTGCCCGTGGAGTGAGCGGCAGCGAGCGTGTGGCAGCTCCCGCAGCCCGCGCTCGCGAACACCGAGCTGCCCTTCGCCGAGTCACCCTTGAGGTGGGTAGCCGGGACAGCCGGGAGCACCTTCGCCTTCGGCAGCGTGCCGATCACCGTGGCCGGCGTCGGCGTCGTGACGCCCTGTCCGCCGCAGCCCGCGAGGACGATGGCGCCCAGTGCGGCGGCAGCGACAGCGACGATGACTGCAGTGTGGCGCACCGCGCAGGACTCTAATGAACCGCTAAGTCGAGAGGCCGCGGGAACCGGCAGGGCGACCGCGCTGAGTACCATTCGGGGCATGCAACGCAAGAATTTCGGACGCGACCGGGGCCTCTCGCTCCGCATGCTCTTCACGACCGGGCTGCTGGGCCTTCTCTACGTCGTTTTCGGAGTCGTCCTTTTCTACCTCTTGAACGGCAGCCTCGTTTTCATGCTGGTGATCGTGATCGGCCTCGCTTTCTTCCAGTACTACACCTCGGACAAGATCGCGCTCGCGGCCTCGGGAGCGAAGATCGTCTCCGCCGAGGAGGCGCCGGAGCTGCACGCGATGGTCGAGCGGCTCTGCGCAATGGCGAACCTGCCGAAGCCGCGCATCGCCGTCGTCGACACCGACGTCCCGAACGCGTTCGCGACCGGGCGCAACCCCAAGCACGCCGCGGTCGCGGTGACGTCGGGGCTGTGGCGGCGGCTCGAGCCGCAGGAGGTCGAGGCGGTGCTGGGGCACGAGCTGTCCCACATCGCGAACCGCGACGTGCTGGTGATGACGGTTGCGAGCTTCTTCGCCATGCTCGCCGGCCTGCTCACGCGCTTCGGGCTCTACAGCGGGATGTTCGGAGGCTTCGGCGGCGGCAACCGGAGCAGCAACAACAACAACCAGGTACCCGTCTGGCTGATCGTCTTGCTCGTGTCGATCGTCGTCTATGCCATCAGCTGGATCCTGATCCGGACGATCTCTCGCTACCGCGAGTACGCGGCCGACCGCGGCTCCGCGATCATCACCGGCGCGCCGGAGAACCTGATGAGCGCGCTCCAGAAGATCTCGAGCAACATCACCCAGATCCCCCAGCGCGATCTGCGCGAGGTGCAGGGGATGAACGCGTTCTTCATCATCCCGACCAACTGGAAGACGAGCATGAGCGAGTGGATGATGGATCACCCGCCGCTCGAGAAGCGCCTCGCAGCCCTGTCGGAGATCGCCCGGCAGATGGGCAAGCCCGTCGCGTAGCTCGCGAGCCGGCGCTTCACGGACCGAACCCTCGGGCGTAGGTCAAGGCGGTTTGGCTAGAACGGAAGCAGCTACGAGGCAGGGTGGTTGGCTCTGTCTGCCACGAGGAGGCGTGATGAGTGGAACGGCGAGCGGAGTGACGTCGATCACCGACCATGAGACGGCGCAGGTCGAGCGCGCGAACGCGACGGCGGCAACGCCGGTCGTCTTCGTCCACGGTCTCTGGCTACTCCCGTCCAGCTGGGAGCCGTGGGCGCAGCTGTTCGAGGAGGCCGGGTATGTCGCCGTGACACCAGGCTGGCCGGACGATCCGCAGACGGTCGAAGAGGCGAAGGCCGACCCCCATGTGTTCGCGCGCAAGAGCGTCGGCCAGGTGGCCGACTACGTCGACGGGATCATTCGCCGGCTGCAGCGGAAGCCGGCCGTGATCGGCCACTCGTTCGGCGGCCTCCTGGCCGAGATCCTGGCTGGTCGCGGGCTGGCGGTCGCCTCGGTCGCGATCAGCCCTGCGCCGTTCCGCGGGGTGCTGCCGCTGCCGGTCTCGGCGCTGCGCGCCGGGAGTCCGGTGCTCAAGAACCCGGCGAACTACAACCGGGCCGTGCCGCTGACCTACGACCAGTTCCGCTACGCGTTCGCGAACGCGGTCTCCGAGGACGAAGCGAAGCACCTGTACGAGTCCTGCTCGGTCCCGGGCCCCGGCAAGCCGCTCTTCCAGGCGGCGACCGCGAACCTCAACCCGTGGACGGAGGTGAAGGTCGACCACGAGAACGCCGACCGTGGCCCGATGCTGATCATCGCCGGCAAGGAAGACCACACCGTGCCGCCCGCGGTTGCGAAAGCCGCGTTCGACAAGGAGAAGAAGAACGTGGGTCTGACCGAGATACGTCGAGATGGACGCGCGCGGCCACGCGCTCACGATCGACTCCGGGTGGCGCGAGGTCGCCGACACGGCACTCGCGTTCGTCCAGCGGTTCTCCAAGACGTAGCCCGCTCCCCGAGTGGAGGCCCTTCCGGGGCCTCCACCTGTTCGCGAGTCGGCGGTTACAGCGCGGAGTCCAGCAGTTCTGCGTGCTCATTCTCCGGCGGGAAGCCGTAGGCGTAGACGAGCAGATCCTCGCCGCCGTGGTTCGCGGACTGGAGCGGCACCCCCGGGTCGACGCGGACGAGCCCGCCGGCCGGCACGTCGATCCGTTCCGGCGGCTCGCCGACGTAGATCGAGAGCGTGCCGGCGAGGACGACGAACGTCTCTTCCTGCGTCAGATGCTGGTGGCGGCGTCCCTTGGCACTTGGCTCGTAGCGCCAGACATTGCCGCGCACATGCGTGAAGCCTGCGCGGTCACTCAGCTCGGCGACGTGCCGCGCCGGCTCGCCCGGCTCGTGGGGACGCGTCTTCCACTCGAACTCGTCGGGACGGACGACGGCATGGGTCACCCGCCCGAGTCTAAGGACTGTCGCTTGGGCCAGTGTTCCGGAATGACCCCTGAGCGATTAGTACCCTCGCGGGTCATGAAGCGAGACGGGATATACCCGACGCCGGAAGAGGCGGCGAGGGCCGCGTTGCCCGCGGATCAGGTCGCCGCCCAGCTCGTCGGCGTTGTCGTGCGCGGAGATCAGGCCGTGGTCATACACATCACCGACAGGGCGGGCGTGCCTCGGGACGATTTCGATACGCGGGAGTGCCGACGCGTGGCAGGTGGCTGGACTCCGGGGGCGGGAGGGAACAGCGACGCGACATTCATCCACACCGACGACGACACGGTCACGGTCGTCTCCTGGCGCGATGCTCCCCGGGAGGCCCAGGCCGCTCGCTACGTGTTTCTTGGTCGTGAGCAGACGTTCCAGGTCTCCGACGGACACGTCGTCGCTGTCTTCGACGAGATCCCCTTCCGAGCGTTCTGGCCCGCGGGTTCCGACTTCCCTCCTGAGATGCCTTATCGGGTCGTCGAATGGATCGGCGGCGACGGGTAGCGGCACGCTGGCTTGGGCGAGCGTCCTTACGCCTGACTAGATAGGGGCGCCGAAGAGCGCGAGCCACTTGCTGAGATCGGGTTCGATCGGGAGCTCCGGCTCGAGCTTGGCCTTCAGCTCGAGCTCCTGCGCGTTGTCGCGCTCCTGCTTCTCGCCCGTCGGGATGAAGGGCCACCATGTGCCGGTCTTGAAGCCGTAGATCCAGTAGACCGGATGCCCCGGGCCGAACGCCGAGCCCTCGAAGCGGAAGGCGGCCGCGAGGAGTTGGCCGCCGAAGCCGTGCTCCTCGAGTTCCGACGCGAGCGTGTGGACTCCGGCGACCTGGTCTTCGAGCTGGGGATCGTGGACGATCACCCACTCGAAGCCGAACGAGTCGGTCTTGCGGTCGATCGTGGAGCCGGAGTCGCGGGCGACGCCGCGCAGCAGCTCTTCCGCGTCGCTCTCGCTCGAGGTGAACTCGCCCGCCGAGAGCGGCTTGAAGATCAGCGCGGCGTCCCCGGCCGTCTTCAGCGAGCACTCGGTGTCGAGCGTGACCGCGGCGGTCGAGAGTGCGAACAGCTTCTCGGCGGCCGGTGCCTGCAGCTTCTTGCGGCCGAAGAGGATGTCGCCGAAGCGGGTCAGGACTCGGTGGTTTCCTCGGCCGGCTCTGCCGCCGGCTCGGTGCCCGTGGCCGAAGTCGGTTCGGCGGCCGGCTCCGCAGCGGCGGCGGGCTCCGTAGGCTCGGCGTCGCCGGCCGCGATCTCCTTCTGCGGCGCGCCGGAGCCGACTTCGGCCTTCAGCTTCGAGAGCTCGTCGTCGACCTGTGAGGTGGTCGAGATCTGCGAGAGCTCGCGGTCGAGCTGCGTCTGGTCGCCTGCGGTGAAGTCCTCGAGCGCCCCGGTCGACGTGAGCTCGTCGATCGCCGAGGCGCGCGCCTGCATCTCCTCGGTCTTGTCCTTGGCGCGCTGGATGGCGAGCCCCGTGTCCTGCATGTGCTCGCCGATCCCGGTTGCGGCCTCGCCGACCTTGACCTGGGCCTCGGCCGCCGAGTACTGCGCCTTGAGGATCTCCTTCTGGGAGCGGAAGGACTCGATGCGGGTCTCCAGCTGCTGCTGCGAGGCGACGAGCTTCTCCTGCTGGTCGGCGAGCTGCTGCACCTGCCCGTCCATCTCCTGCAGCTGCTGCTGCGCGACCGCCTTGCGCTCGAGCGCCTGCCGGGCGAGGTCCTCGCGGTTCGCGGTGACGGCCTGGCGCGCCTGGGTCTCGAGCTTGACGACGTTCTGCTCGAGCTTCTGCTGCTGCAGCTCGATCCGCTTCTTGGAGGTGACGACGTCGGCGACCCCTCGCTTCACGTTCTGGAGCTGCTCGAGCATCTGCTCGTACGAGTAGTCGAGCGTCTCGGTCGGGTTCTCGGCCTTGTTCAGGACCTTCGAATACTTCGACTTGACGATCAGCGTCGTGCGTTGCCACAGGCCCGCCATCAATCCTCCTCGTGGTGAACCCAGTTAGGTTACCGCCATGCTCGTCGAGAAGAGCATGCATCCCGAGTGGCTCAGCAACGCCTTTTTGGTCGCAACCGAAGGCGGACCTGCGGTGTTCGTCGACTCCGGCGCGGATGTCGCGCCGCTGATCGAGGCGGCCGAGCGCTGGGGAGCGACGCCGGTCGCGCTGCTCCGCACCCATGCGCACCACGACCACGTCGAGAACGAGGACGAGCTCGTGCAGCGCTACTCGATCCCCGTGCTCGCCGAGCCGGGCGAGTGGACCTGGGACGACCTGCAGGTGCAGGCATTCCCGACGCCCGGGCACTCCGACGACGGTCTCGCGTTCGTCTTTGCTGACGGCGTGGTCGCGACGGGCGACACGCTCTTCCGCGACGCGGTCGGAGGCGGCGACGTCGCGGCCGTGCGGCGGTCGGTGATGGAGGTCCTCCTCGAGCTGCCCGACGCGACGCGCGTGCTCCCGGGCCACACCGACGAGACGACGATCGGGCGCGAGCGTCGCGAGAACCCGTTCGTGCGGGTCTGGAGCGGCGCGGAGCCGGAGGGCAGCGAGCAGGTGCTGGTCGGAGGACGTGAGGCGACGCTCCTTGTCTGGTCGCCCGACTACGACGGCAACGGCAAGGCCTGGGTCCGCTTCGCCGACGACGGTGCCGAGGCCATCGTCGGCGGCTCGCGCGTCGAGCGCACAGGCTGAACGAGACCTGTCCGGAACCTGGTTCCGGACATGTCCTGGTTCCGGACATGTCCGAAACGGACAGTAGGTTGCCCGGCGTGCGTCTGATCGTCGCCCGCTGCGAGGTCATCTACTCCGGCCGCCTCTCGGCTGTGCTGCCCGAGGCGGTGCGGCTGCTCATCCTCAAGGGCGACGGCTCGGTGCTCGTCCACGACGACGCCGGCGGCTACAAGCCTCTCAACTGGATGACGGCGCCGACGTTCATCGCCGACGAGGGCGACCGGCTCGTCGTGACCAAGCCCAAGAGCGAGGACGCACTGGAGATCCGGCTGCTCGAGGTGCTCAGCGACGTCGCGCACGACATGGGCGAGTCGGCGGCGCTGCAGAAGGACGGCGTGGAGCGCGACCTGCAGGAGGCGCTCGCGGCCGCGCCCGAGGCGCTCGGCGAGCCGCTGAGCCTCGTGCGCCGCGAGTGGCAGACCGAGATCGGCCCTGTCGACCTGATGTGCCGGGACGAAGCGGGGGAGTGGGTCGCGGTCGAGGTCAAGCGGATCGCGACGATCGAGGCGGTCGAGCAGCTCACGCGCTACCTCGAGTTCATCCGTCGCGACCCCGCCAAGGCCGGCTGCCGCGGGATCCTCACGGCCCAGCGGCTGAAGCCGCAGGCGGTGGCGCTGGCCGAATCTCGCGAGATCCGCTGCGTCACGGTCGACCTCGCGGTGCTGCGAGGCGAGCGCGAGCCCGACCTGACGCTCTTCGCCGCCTAGCGGATCGCCTCGACCGCGGCTGCGACGCCCGCGCGAACGCCGCCCGGATGGGCGTAGGCGGCCGAGCCGAGCAGGAGCATCACGCCGTCGGTCGTGCCGGCGCGCTCGAGTTGCTCGCGGACGTTGTCGGCCCCGACCCCGCCGCCAATCACGGCCGTCGCCGGTCGCGCCGCCGCGATCTGGTCCCGTACCTCGTCGTCGGTGTCGAAGGTGCGCGGCGAGAACGAGCCGACCTGGACGTAGTCGGCGCCGAGCAGCCGCGTCAGCTCGGCCAGGACGCGGGCGGAGACCGAGACCGGGCCGCCCCGGCGCAGGAAGGCCGAGCCCACCCGGTGCACGAAGATCGGCAGCCCGTACTCGCGCAGGCGCGCGATCGAGCCGAGCCCGGCGAGGAACGCGTTGATCATCAGCGCCCGTGCGCCGGCCTCGACGATCGCGTCGACGTCGGCGCCGGTGACGTTCGCCGCGTAGAGGACGTGCTCGGGGATCGCGGCGTTCACCGCGCGAACCCGCTCCGGCGACGAGCGCTGGAGCTCGTCGTCCTTGACGAGGATGGCGCCGCCGGCCGCGAGCTCCGCTGCGACCGCGGCCGCCTCCGCGGGGCTCAGCCCGAGTGCCGGCTTGACGATCGCGCCGACCGAGACGCCCGGTGCGGAGGGAAAGGCCGGCCCCGGCAGACCGGTCGGCCAGTCCACCTCGACGAGCCGGCAGAGCTCGACGTCGCCGCGGTCCGCCCACTCGCCCGCGACGCACACCGCGAGGAGCTGTTCGGCGCTCGTCTCCCCGTCAAGCGCCGGAAAGTCGATCGTCACGCGCTCTCCCCCGATGTCGACCACGCGCGCCCGCGCCTGTTCCGACCCGTCCGGGAGGCTGACCGACTGGAGGATCGCGAGCGTCTCTCCCCAGGTCGGCGGCCGGATCTCGAACGTCGCGCGCATCGCACGTATCGTAGGACCCGTGACGGTGAAGCTCCACCGCTGCGGCTGGCAGTGGGTGAAGATCAAGGGCCACCCGTGCTGGCGCGTCGAGCGGGCGCTCATGGACTCGGGGATCGAGTACGAACGGGTCCCGGGCCCGCACGCCCGCGGCAGGCGCGACGCGATCGTCGAGGGCACCGGCCAGAACAAGTACCCGGCGATCCAGTTCGAGGACGGGAGCTGGTACCGCGAGGAGTCGAAGGACATGGAGCGCACGATCCGCGAGGGGAAGCTGATGGAGAAAACGGCCTCCGCCTAGCTACACTGAGCCGCCGCGGGGCTATAGCTCAGCTGGGAGAGCGCCTGGATCGCACCCAGGAGGTCGCCGGTTCGAGTCCGGCTAGCTCCACTCCGCCGGCTCCTGGTTCAAGGCCCGGCATGACCTCGTCGTCGCGAGCGGCTAGGAACTCAGCCGCGTGGCCCTCGCACGGTGAGGAAGATCGTGCCGCCGACGGTCTCGTAGATCGAGGCGCAGTGCATCGTGTTGTCGACGACGGGGTTGAGCTCGTACGTCTTCGCCGCTTGCGACAGGCCCATCCCGTCGGCGGCGGTGGTCGCGGAAGCAACCGCGTCCGGCAGCGAGTCGCAGCTGTGCCCGATCGGCCGGAGCTTGTCGGCGAGTGCGAGGAACATCGCCTCCTGCGGACCGCCGGTCTGGACTTCCGTCGGGATCAGCGTCACCGTCTGCGTCGCGGGGTCGACGATGTCGGAGGCGACGCAGGTCCGCGCTCCGGACGTGGACTCGCCCGGTGCAGCCTGCGGGCCGCCCGGCTTGGCCTTCGGCGCGGGGGCGTTCGTCGACGACGACGCGGGACTGCGTACGGCGATCGTCCAGCGCGTGAAGCCGAACTGCACGAGCTTCGACCGCGCGAGGGTGGTCGCGGCCGAACGGTCGAGGCAGCTCGAGTTGAGCCCGTCGATGTAGTCGTCGAGGGAGCTCTGGAGCTGGATCAGATCGACGTCCTGGCCGGACACGAGCCGCTTGTAGCCCGCCGGCGGCGTCGTGCTGCGAGGGAGGACGGTGACGCCGCCGACGCCGTTGTCGTAGGCGCGAAGCGGCGGTGCGGCGCTGCCGACCTCGCGCTTCCACTCGATCGCGCAGTCCTGCGCCGGATCGCCGGAGGACGACGGGATCACCGAGTCCACTCCGCGGATCACGCACTCGACGCTCGTGGTCTCTCGAGCCGACGAACCGAGGATCGCCCAGGCAGCCGCGGCAGTTCCGGCCGCGGCTACGACGGCAATCCCGAGCACGAGCGGGCGGCGGCGCCAGGCCGGCCGAGGCCGCATCTCTCGGTCGACCGACAGGCTTGTCACGCCGTCGAGCAACTCCTCGCGGCCCGCGACGCCGAAGACCTCGGCTGCTTGGGCGTCGGAGACCGGCGCCAGGCGCCGCAGTGAAGCGATCGGGTCACGTCCACTCATGCTCTTGACCTCCCGAGAGTCGGACTTGCGTCGGTGGCAGGGCGTCGCGCAGGCGCTTGCGCGCGCGGTGCAGGCGCAGCCGGACGGCGGCGCGGTTCGTCCCCAGCGCGACGGCGAGCTCTTCGCGCGTCAAGTCCTCCCAGGCTACGAGCGACAGGAGCTCGCGGTCGGACTCGCTCAGGGACGCAAAGGCTTGTGCCAGCCCGGTCGGGGCCTCGTCCACGCGCGTTGTCGCCGCCGAGTCGACGTTCGCGGCCAGCCGCTCACTCAGGGCGCTGCGCCTGCGCCGGCCGCGGCGCTGGTTCGCGATCACGCGGCGTGCGACCCCGAACAGCCACGGCCGGAGCTCGTCGCCCTCGGGGCAGCGGTCGAATCGCCGCCACAGCGTGGCGAACGTCTCGGCGATCACCTCGGCTGCGTCCTCCGGCTCGCGGACCCGCCGCAGCGCGTAGCCGCAGAGCGGCTCGTACAGTTCGCGGTAGGCCGCCTCGAATCGTCGGCGGCGGGCTTCGTCGGTCATCGAGCCATCCTGCACAACCGGAACATGTCCGGCTCCGGGCCCAGCGTTTCAGGGTCCAAGAGGAAGGCCCGGCTCTCGCCGGGCCTTCGCCGTTCAGGTGCCGGAGCCCGAGGGCGGCGGTGCTGTCGTCGTCAGGTCACCCGCTGGTCGGGCCGGTCCGGCTGGAACTCGAAGCGGGCGATGAGGCCGGGATCGTCCCCGGGCGGCAGCTCCGGAACCCTGGTCGCGACCCACGCGTAGCCCTCCTCCGGGTAGGCGACCACGTCGGGAAAGCGCTTGGTGCTCACGGCGAGGATCCGGGCGGGCTCGTCGTGCGGGTTGCTGAAGGCGTGCAGGCCCGCACGCCCCTCCGGACAGAAGAGGAAGTCGCCGGCAGCGAGCTCCTCCTCGCCTTCGAGGTTGCGGACGACCGGGCGCCCGCTGAGCACGAAGAACATCTCCTCGACGCCGTAGTGCATGTGGACCCTGTCTCCGTCATATCCGGGCTCGAGCTCGTACAGGGTCCCGCCCAGGCTCGCGTCGTCGGGCCGCCGGAAGATGCGGCTGCGCGAGTCGGCTCTCTCGACGTCCCAGGGGGCGTCGGCGAACAGGTTCTGGCGGTTCATCTCGTGGTACCTCCGTTGGACTAGCGGTCACGGCAAGGCATGCGGCCCGCGTTGCGGCGCCGATGCATCGCCCGAACTGAAGAACCGCTAGTACGTCGCCGGAGTCATGACTCGATCGTAGAGGACGGTCACGGCTTCGTGCGGAGCGCCATACTCGTTCCGATGGACTCGTATCCGGTCCGGCTGGAAGGCGAGCTGACCGAGCCGCTGTCGCGCTGGCTCTGGCTCGTCAAGTGGTTTCTCCTGATCCCGCACTTCATCTGTCTCCTCTTTCTCTGGCTCACGCTCGTCCTGTCGGCGATCGCCGCCTTCTTCGTCCTGCTCTTCACCGGCCGCTACCCGCGCGGGCTCTTCGACTGGAACGTCGGAGTGCTGCGCTGGACGTGGCGGGTCTCGTTCTACGGCTACAGCGCGCTCGGCACCGATCGCTATCCGCCGTTCAGCATGGGAGAGGCTCCCGGTTATCCGGCCCGGCTCGAGATCGACTACCCCGAACACCAGCGGCGCGGCCTGCCGCTGATCGGGTGGTGGCTGCTCGGTATCCCGCAGTACGCCATCGCCGGGCTGCTCTCGGGCGGCGGCCGAGCGCCCGGCCTGGTCGGGATCCTCGTCCTCGTCGCCGCGCTCCTGCTCCTCTTCAAGGACCGGTATCCACGGGACGTCTTCGAGGTGATGATGGGTTTCAACCGCTGGGCGGTCCGCGTCGGGGCGTACGCGTTGCTCCTGACGCCGCAGTACCCGCCGTTCCGGCTCGATCCCGGGGGAACGGAGCCGCGCCGGGCCGAGTAGCGCGGGCCGCTCCCCGCGGCCACTACCATGCGAAACCGGCACCGCTATCGAGATCGAGGAGGAGCGCGTTGACGATCACCGACCGGCCGGAAGACAGCCTCGCCGCCCACGGATTGCGCGCCGGAGGGCGCGTGTTCCGCAACCCGACGACGTCGCAGCTCTACACGGCCGCGCTCGATCGGGGTGAGGCAGTCCTCGCCGAGGACGGGCCGCTCGTCGTCGACACCGGCCGCTTCACCGGCCGCTCGCCCAAGGACAAGTTCGTCGTGCACGAGCCCGGGTCCGAGCAGCGGATCTGGTGGAGCGACACGAACGCCGAGCTTTCGGAGGAGCACTTCGACGGGCTGCGCTCGAAGGTGGTCGCGCACCTCGAGCAGCGCGACGTCTACGTGATCGACGCCTTCTGCGGCGCCGACCCGAAGCACCGCCTCGCGGTGCGCGTCGTGACGGCACACCCGTACCACGCGCTCTTCGCGAAGACGATGTTCATCGATCCCGCCGAGGCGGAGCTCGCCGGCTTCGAGCCGGACGTGCTCGTCCTCCACGAGCCCGAGGTCGAGGCCGACCCGGCGCAGGACGGAACGCGCACCGAGGTCTTCGTCTGTCTCCACCCGACGCGCAAGGAGATCCTGATCGGCGGCACGTTCTACGGCGGCGAGATCAAGAAGTCGGTCTTCACGCTGATGAACGACCGCCTGCCGCTCGAGGGCGTCATGCCGATGCACTGCTCGGCGAACGTCTCGCGGGACGGCCAGGACGTCGCCGTCTTCTTCGGCCTCTCGGGGACGGGCAAGACGACGCTCTCGGCCGAGCCCGAGCGGCTGCTGATCGGGGACGACGAGCACGGCTGGGGCGACGACGGCGTCTTCAACTTCGAGGGCGGCTGCTACGCCAAGACGATTCGCCTTTCGGCCGAGGCCGAGCCCGAGATCTGGAAGGCGGTGCACAGCTTCGGCACCGTGCTCGAGAACGTCGCCGTCGACGAGCGCGGCGTCCTCGACCTCGACGACGACTCGAAGACCGAGAACAACCGCGCGGCGTACAAGCTCGAGCGGATCGCGAACGCGCTGCCGGCGAAGCGCGCCGGGCATCCGCGCTCGGTGATCCTGCTCGCCGCCGACGCGTTCGGGATCCTGCCGCCGATCGCTCGGCTCAGCCGCGAGCAGGCATTGTTCTTCTTCCTCTCCGGCTACACGTCGAAGCTCGCCGGCACGGAGCTCGGCGTGACCGAGCCGCAGCCGACGTTCTCGACCTGCTTCGGCGCGCCGTTCTGGCCGCAGCGGCCCACCGTGTACGCGAAGCTGCTCGGGGAGAAGCTCGACCGGCACGGCGCCGGCGCCTGGCTGATCAACACCGGCTGGACGGGCGGCCCGTTCGGCGAGGGGCACCGGATGCCCATCCAGGCCACACGCGCCCTGCTCGGCGCAGTGCTCTCGGGGGAGCTTGCGGACGTCGAGTTCCGGACGGATCCCGTGTTCGGTTTCGAGGTGCCGGTGACGGCGCCGGCCGTCGACGAGTCGCTGCTCGACCCGCGCTCGACGTGGGCCGATCCCGAGGCGTACGATCGGAAGGCGCGCGAGCTCGCGCAGATGTTCGCCGACAATTTCGCGACGAAGCACGCCGACGCGCCGGCCGAGGTCGCCGCCGCCGCTCCGCGCCCCTAGGGCAGGGCTGCCGGCACTCCACGCGGGGTCTGGAGCCCGCGGTCAGCGGGTGCCGACGCCCGCCCGATGGCAGTCACGTGTGACACGTCTAGCGATGTCTCGCCCGCGCGCGGCCCTCGCGCGCCCGGAGCCTCCACTTCCGCGCCTCTTGCTTGCGCAGCAGCACGTCGTGGCGCATGGCGATGGCCAGCAGCTCGCGCTGCAGCTTGCGCCAGCTCTGCAGGCGCTCGCCCGGCAGCTCGCCGGTCTCGACGGCCGCCAGCACGGCGCACCCCGGCTCGTGCACGTGCGTGCAGTCCGCGAAACGGCAGTCCGCGGCGAGCTCCTCGACGTCCGCGAACGTCGCGTCGAGCGCGGCTGAGCCGACGTCCCACAGCTGCAGCTCCCGCAGGCCGGGGGTGTCGATCACGAGCCCGCCGCCCGGCAGGACGAGCAGCTGGCGGTGCGTGGTCGTGTGGCGGCCTTCGTCGTCGTCGGCGCGGGTCTCCTGCGTCGCCATGGCCTCCTCGCCGAGCCAGCGGTTGACGAGCGTCGACTTGCCCACGCCGGACGAGCCGAGGAGGACGGCCGTGGCGCCGGGCCCGATGCGGGCGCGCAGTGCGTCGCAGCCCCGGCCGCTGACCGCGGACACGACGTGCACGGGCACGCCGAGCGCGACCGCCTCGATCTCCGCGACGAGCGGCCACGGATCGTCGAGCCGGTCGGCCTTCGTCAGCACGATCTCGGGCGCGGCGCCGCTCTCCCAGAGCGTGACGAGATAGCGCTCGATGCGCCGCGGCTCGAGATCCGGGCCGAGCGACGAGACCGCGAACGCGACGTCGACGTTCGCTGCGAGCGTCTGCGCATTCGTGGCCAGGCCTGCCGCGTTCCGGACGATGGCGCTGCGGCGCGGCAGCACCGTCCGGATCAGGCCGTCCGCAAGGCCGACCCAGTCGCCGGCGCCGACGTCGAGGCCGTCGTGCACGAGCCGGCCGGGCAGGCGCGAGCGGACGGAGCCGGCCTCCGTCCAGACGTCGAAGGCGCCGCGATGCACGGCCGCGACGCGTCCCGGCACGAGACCGGGCTCCAGGTTTTCGGCGAGCTCGTCGTTCCAGCCGAGCTCGTGCAGGTCGAATCCGGGCAACGCAAAAGCTCCTTCAGTGAGATGGGACGCCGCAACGGCATCCCAGGAAGGAGCGTTCCGGCGCTTAGGTCAGGAGGACCGAGGAGGTGGCAGGCACAGGCTTCATTGTTCGTACCTCCTCTCGCCGGGGAAACGGACGAAGGCAGCCTAGGCGGACCGTCGGCGCTCGTCAACCCCCGCGCGAAGCGTCCGTTTCGGACGGTTCCATTGACGTAATGCGCGGCGGAGTGGTAGGAATCCCGCGCGATGCGCAGCGAGCACGCCCAGCCTCTGCGGATTCCGACGAGCAGCTCGGAGCGGGGGCCGGTTGCGCCCGCCCGCCGCACGGACGAGCTCGACCGCCGCATCATCGAGGCGCTGCAGGCGAACGGCCGCGAGTCGTTCCGGGCGATCGCCGCCCGGGTCGGGGTCTCGGAGGCGACGGTTCGCGCGCGCTACGGCCGGCTGACCGCGGAGGGGATCCTCCAGGTCGTCGCCGTGACGAACCCCCTCGGGCTCGGCTACGAGCAGGCGCTGGTCGGCGTCAAGACCTCCGGCTCGCCCGAGCAGGCGGCCGACGCGATCGCACGCTGGCCCGAGGCCGACTACGTCGTCGCCACGGCAGGTCAGTTCGACCTCGTCGTCGAAATCGTTGCTGCCGACCGGCGTCACCTGCTCGAGCTGACGAGCCGACTGCGCGCGCTGCCGGACGTCGTCTCGACCGAGACCTTCGTGTACCTGGAGATGTGGAAACAGCTCTACGACTGGGGGAGTGGGATGCCAAAGGAGGACGACACGGAATGAGCATCACGCAAGGAGCGACTTCCGCCGACGAGCTCAGGCGTCTGGCGAACGACCACCTCTGGCTCCACTTCACGAACATGCACGGCCACGAGCCGCCGATCATCGTGCGCGGCGACGGCTGCTACCTCGAGGACGTTCACGGCCGGCGCTACCTCGACGCGCTCGCCGGCCTGTTCTCCGTCAACCTCGGTTACGGCTACGGCGAGGAGATCGGCCAGGCGGCGCTCGAGCAGATGCGGGAGCTGCCCTTCTACACGAACTGGACGTACGCGCATCCGCGCGCGATCGAGCTCGCCGCCGAGGTCGCGTCGCTCGCGCCGGGCGACCTCAACCGCGTCTTCTTCTGCTCGGGCGGTTCCGAGGCGGTCGAGTCGGCGTGGAAGCTCGCGCGGCAGTACTTCGCGGTGCGCGAGGGCGCGTCCCAGGCGCCGGGCGTCGAGCCCGGAGAGATGGTCGGCCGGCAGGTGGGTGGTCCGGCTCCGGGCCACAAGTACAAGGCGATCGCCCGCAACATCGCCTACCACGGGACGACGTTCGGCGCGCTGTCGATCAACGGCGTCGAACCGCTGCGCAAGCCGTTCGAGCCGCTCGTCCCCGAGGTGCGGCACGTGAGCAACACGAACCGCTACCACCGCCCGCCCGACGAGACCGAGGAGGAGTTCACGGCCTTCCTGCTCGACGAGCTCGAGCGGACGATCCAGGAGATGGGTCCCGAGACGGTCTGCCTGATCCACATGGAGCCGATCCAGAACGCGGGCGGCTCGTTCATCGCGCCGGCGGGCTACTGGAAAGGAGTGCGCGAGCTCTGCGACCGCTACGACATCCTGCTCTCGGCCGACGAGGTGATCACGGGCTTCGGGCGGGTGGGCCACTGGTTCGCGTCCGAGCGCTACGACATCCGGCCGGACATCGTCACCTGCGCGAAGGGGCTCTCCTCCTCGTACGCGGCGATCGGCGCCGTGGTCGCCACCGACAAGGTGATGGAGCCGTTCCTCAGCCGCGCTCTTCGATGTACACGCACGGGATCACGTTCGGAGGCCATCCCGTGATGAGCGCGATCGCCCTCAAGAACATCGAGATCATGAAGCGGGAGCGGATCATGGAGCACGTCCTCTCGAACGAGGACGCCTTCCGCTCGACGCTCGGGCAGCTGCTCGACCTGCCGATCGTGGGCGACCTGCGCGGGACGGGCTTCTTCTACGCGCTCGAGCTCGTGAAGGACAAGGAGACGCGCGAGACGTTCTCCGACGAGGAGTGCGAGACGCTGCTGCGGGGCTTCCTCTCGCCGCGGCTGTTCGAGAAGGGGCTCATCTGCCGGGCCGACGACCGGGGCGACCCGGTCGTGCAGATCTCGCCGCCGCTGGTGGCGACGCAGGCCGAGTTCGACGAAATGACAGGGATCCTCGGCGACGTTCTCGCCGAGGCTTGGGAGCAGGTATCGAAAGGAGCGGAATGACAACGGACGCCCAAGCGCCGCAGCTCTCCGGGGGGCATGTCGCGACAGGGGACAAGGGCCTCAAGGCCGATGCGCTCGGCTTCATGTCGAACCTGGTCATCGGGGTCGCCTCGACGGCTCCGGCCTACTCGCTCGCGGCGACGCTCGGCTTCATCGTCGTGATCCAAGGCGTCGGCGTGAAGGCGCCGGCAGTCCTGCTCGTCTCCTTCGTGCCGATCTTCCTCGTTTCGCTCGGCTACCGCTACCTGAACAGGGCGGACCCTGACGCGGGCACGACCTTCGCGTGGACGACGCGCGCCTTCGGTCCGTGGCTCGGCTGGATGAACGGCTGGGCGATTTTCGTCGCCGACGTGATCGTGATGGCGTCGCTCTCGGTGATCGCGTCGACGTACACATACCTGCTCTTCGACTGGCAGCACGGGGCGAACTCGACGTTCTGGATCATCGTCGGCTCGATCGTCTGGATCGCCCTGATGACATGGATCTGCTACCGCGGCATCGAGCTCTCCGCCGAAACCCAGGTCTTCCTGCTGAGCGCCGAGATCCTGATCCTCGGGGCGTTCTCGGTCGTCGCGCTCGTCAAGACCTATGACGGCAACGGCCTGCCCGGCTCCCTGCACATCAGCACGTCGTGGTTCAACCCGTTCGACATGTCGTTCAACTCGCTCATCCTCGGGGTGCTGCTCGGGATCTTCATCTACTGGGGCTGGGATTCGGGTGTCGCCGTCAACGAGGAGTCGCGAGATCCGGCAGAGGGGCCGGGGAAGGCGGCCGTGCTCTCGACGATCCTGCTCGTGCTGATCTACGTCATCGTCTCGACGGCCGCTATCGCGTACGCCGGGCCGAAGTTCCTCGGCGCTAACCAGAACGACGTCCTCAAGCCGCTGGGGAAGAACGTCTTCGGCTCGCCCTGGTACAAGCTCCTGATCATCGCCGTGCTCACCTCGGCCTCGGCCTCGACGCAGACGACGATCCTGCCTACGGCACGGACGACGCTGTCCATGGCGAAGTGGGGTGCGATTCCGGAGGTGTTCGGAAAGATCCATCCGCGCTACCTGACGCCTACCGTCTCGACAATCGGGATGGGCGCCCTCTCCGCCGTCTGGACTGCGCTACTCGTCGGATTCGATCCGAACCAGAACGTCCTCGGCGACTCGGTCACGGCCCTCGGGTTCGCGGTCTGCTTCTACTACGGCTTCACCGGGCTCGCGTGTGGCTGGTACTTCCGGCGGGAGCTGTTCAAGAGTGTGCGCGGCTTCGTTCTGGCGGGGCTCATCCCCGTGCTCGGCGGCTTGATGATGGGCTTCATCTTCGTGAAGGCGTGGATTGTGGAGAGCAATCCGGATTACAACTACTCGCCGCCGCTCTTCGGCATCCAGGTGCCGATCGTGATCGGAATCGGCTCGCTGCTCCTCGGCATCCCGCTCATGCTCATCTGCTTCGCCAAGTTCCGGCCGTACTTCCGCCGCAAGACGGAGGTGGCCCCGCCGGGGCTGATTTGACGGTCGAGCCGCGGCTACCCGCGTGGTGGCTCGAGCAGGCGCTGGCGGCGGAGGGCGATCCGCCGCCGGCGCCCACTCTCGCCGTCGACGCGGCGGCGGACGTGGCGATCGTCGGCGGCGGCTACACGGGGCTCTGGACCGCGCTCGCGCTGCGTGAGCGCGCGCCCGAGCTGCGCGTGACGCTGCTTGAGGCGGAGATCTGCGGGCACGGGCCGAGCGGCCGCAACGGAGGCTTCGTCCACGGCTACTGGGCGTCGCTCGCGTCCATCCTGCCGCTGCTCGGCCGGGAGCGGGCACTCGAGCTCGCACGGGCGGGGGAGCAGATCATCCCGGGGATCCGGGCGTGGGCCGAGAGTCGCGGCGAGGACGTCTGGCTCCGCGAGGCCGGGATGCTCGAGGTGTCGGCTGCGCCCGCGCAGGACCCCGGCGTCGAGAAGGCGGTGGCCGCTGCCGCGGGCCTCGGTCGCGAGGATCAGGCGGTCGCCCTCACTCCGGACGAACTGGCACGCCGCGTCTCGTCGCCGGTCTTCCGCGGCGGAGTCTTCTTTCCCGAGTGCGCGACCGTCCATCCGGGGCTGCTCGTGCGCGCGCTGCGCCGGGCGGCGCTCGAAGCCGGCGTGACGCTGCACGAGGGGACGCGCGTGACGGCGGTGCGCACCGGCTCGCCGAACGAGCTCGAGACTCCCGGCGGCAGCCTGCGCGCGCGGGAGGTCGTCCTGGCAACCAACGCGGCGCTCACGGGATGGGCGCCGGCCTCCCGCAACCTGACGAACTTCGGCTCGTACGTCGTGCTCACCGAGCCGGCCCCCGAGCTGCTCGCGGAGCTCGGCTGGACGGGCGGCGAGGCGATCGTCGACGGCCGGATGTTCCTCCATTACTTCCGCACGACCGACGACGGACGCGTGCTGATGGGCAGCGGCTCGGGACCGATCGGCTTCGGCGGGCGCATCGACGACCGCTTCTCGCGCGACGGGCCGACCGCGGCCCGGGCGGAGGCGGGGCTGCGACGGTTGCTGCCGGGGCTGGCCGGCGTCCGGGTCGAGCGGGCGTGGGGCGGGCCGATCGACGTCTCGGCCGACCATCTGCCCTTTTTCCGCACCAAGCCGGGGACGCGGGTCCACTACGGCGCCGGCTACTCGGGCCACGGCGTCGGCCCGGCCTGGCTCGGCGGCCGGATCCTCGCGTCGCTCGCCCTCGGTGCCGACGACGAGTGGACGCGGCTGCCGCTCGCGACCCGCTCCGTGCCGCGCCTGCCGCCCGAGCCGCTGCGGCGGGCCGGCGGCGGTCTCGTGCGCTGGGCGATCATGGCCTGCGAGACCGCCGAGGAGCAGGGACGCCGCCCGCCGCTCGTCGCGCGGGCCGGAGCCGCTCTGCCGAGGCTGCTCGGACTCGAGCTCGGGACCCGTTAGCCGCAGGGAGTACGCTCGGCCGGTGCAAGTCCTCATCTGCGACGTCGGGCCGCGGGACGGGCTCCAGAACGAGCCCGAGGTGCTGCCGCCGGAGACTCGCGCGGAGCTCGTCGACCGCCTCGCGGCGGCCGGGTTGCGCCGGATCGAGGCTGTGAGCTTCGTCCGCCCCGACCGCGTCCCGCAGATGGCCGGCGCGGAGGACGTGATCGAGCGCGTGCACCGGCGCCAGGGCGTCGAGCGCTCGGGCCTCGTCCTCAACGAACGAGGCTGGGAGCGCTTCGGCGCCGCCGGACTCGACCGCGTCAACGCGACGCTCGCGGCGACCGAGACCTTCAATCTCCGGAACGGAAACGCGACGCTTGCGGAGGCGGTCGAGCGCGTCGACGCGATCCTCCGTGCAGCGGGCGAGACGCCGGCGACGGTGACGATCTCGTGCTCGTTCGGCTGTCCGTTCGAGGGACGCGTCGATCCGGGCGCGGTGTCCGAACTCGCGTTGCGGTTCGCGGACCGGGCCGAGGTCGTCCTTGCCGACACGATCGGAGTCGCGACTCCGTCCGCGGTCCGTGCGCTCGTCGGGCAGGCACGGGCGGCCGGATTCCACGGCCACAACACGCGCAACACGGGCTACGCGAACTGCCTCGCCGCGCTCGAGGCCGGTGCGCGCGTCCTCGACGCCTCCGTCGGCGGCCTCGGCGGCTGCCCCTTCTCGCCCCGGGCGACCGGCAACGTCGCGACGGAGGACCTCGTCTACCTGCTCGACGGCGAGGGAGTCGAGACCGGCATCGACCTCGACGCACTCGTCGGCGTGTCGCGGTGGCTGGAGGAGGTGCTCGGACGCACGCTCGAGGGGTACGTCTACCGCGCCGGCACCTGGCCACCGACCGCGACGGCCTCCGGCGGAAGGCGGTCGGACACCTCGTCCGGAAGGTCGTAGGACCGGAAGAGGAGGTAGGCGGCCACAAGGATCAAACCGGCCAGCGGACCGACGAGCCGCACGCCGAGTGCGTGGCCGCGGGTGTCGCCGAGCAACCGCAGCAGCACCACGAGCAACGGAGCCACGGAGAGGGCCGCTCGCTGCGCGAAGCTCGAGGCGCCGAGGTAGGTCGCCTCGCGGCGCGCGTGGGTCGTGGCGCTGTCGTCGTCGATCACGTCCGCCGTCAGCGGCACCGGGAAGAGGAAGTGCGCGCCGATCGGCGCGCCCACGAGCGCCGCCGCGACCAGGAGCTGCACCGTCGCCGGAATCCAAGGGAGAAGCCCGGCGATCCCCAGCAGAGGAAACGTCGCAGCCGCGAAGAGCATCGAGAGGCGGTAGGCGTGGCGTTTGGACGTCCTCCGGCCGAGACGCGCGAAGAGCGGCACGCAGACGACCGCCGCGGCGATCGCGACCACGAGCAGCAGAGTCGCGCCGAGCCAGCTGTGCTTCCCGACGACCGCGTGCACGTAGAAGGGGATGTCCGTCTGCAGCAGCTGGAACGCCAACCCGAACAGGACCACCGTGGGCAACAGGACGCGGAACGCGTCGTGCCGGAACGTCGCCCTCAGGGCAGCTCGGAAGCCGATCTCGGCCGGGATCCGCGACAGCCTGGCCCGTTCCCAGACGCCGCCGATCGCGACGTACTGGCAGACGAGCGCAAGCGCGGCGATCGAGACCGCCATCACCCGGAAGCCGATCGTGTGCACGAGCACGGTGCTGAGGATCAGCCCGATCGCGGTTCCGGCGACACCGAGGTAGACCTTGACCGCCTCCAGGCTCATCCGCTCGCCGCTCGTCGCGGCCATCTCCGGCAGCAGCGCTTCGTACGGCGTGACCACGACGGAGCCGAAGAGGGAGACCGCCTCGAAGACGAGGAGGAGATAGACGGCAGTCGTCGCGTTGCCCGCATCGGGCGGCGGTGTGAACAGCAGCACGAAGAAGAGCGACCACAGCGGGGCGCCGAGGACGATGTAGGGGATGCGGCGCCCGAGGCGCGAGCGGGTGCGGTCGCTGAAGTAGCCGACGATCGCGTCGTCGAGCGCGGCGACCACGCCGCCGACGAGCAGCAGGGCCCCGACGGCGAGCGACGGCAGGAGCGTCGGCAGGTGGGCGTCGCTCGGGGGCGCGTAGTAGTAGAGGAGCCAAAGGCCGCTGCTCTTGCCGAGTGCTTCGCTGCCGACCCTGCTCGTCCCGTACAGCAGCTTCGTCCGCAGCGGGATCGTCACGGCACGGGACGGTCACCGAGGCGGACGACGCCCATGGCCTCGAGCTTTGCGATTGCGTCGTCGGCGTAGCCGAGCTCGTGCAGGATCTCGTCCGTGTGGGCGCCGAGCGCCGGCGGCGGCTCGGTGTTGCGCACGCGCTCGCCGTCGGCGGAGAGCGGTGCCGCGACCGTGACGAAGTCGCCGAGCGACTGCAGGATTCCGAGCGCCTCCGTCTGGGGGTGGCGCGCCGCTTCGCCGACGTCGTGCACCGGCGACACCGGCACGCCCGCCGCGACGAGGGCCTCGAGCAGCTCGGCCGACTCCCGCACCCTCGTCCGCGCCTCGAGCAGCGCGAGCAGCGCCGTCCGGTTGGCGACGCGGTCGGGATTCGTCACGAAACGCTCGTCGGTCGTGAGTTCCGGCACGCCGAGGACGCCGCACAGCGCGGCGAAGAGCTTGTCGTTGCCGGCGACGATCATCAGCTCCCTGTCCCGGGTCGGGAAGGCCTGATAGGGAACGATCTGCGGGAACGCGGTTCCCTCGCGACCCGGCACCACGCCCGCGCCGAGGTAGCCGACCAGCTGGGACGAGAGCAGGGAGAGCGCGGTCTCGTAGAGCGAGACCTCGAGCGTGCGGCCGGTGCCGCTGCGCTCGCGCTCGTACAGCGCGGAGAGCATGCCGAGCGCGGCCCAGACCCCCGTCCCGAGATCGATCAGGGACAAGCCCACGCGCACGGGCGGTCTCTCGGCCTCTCCCGTCACGCTCATGATCCCCGACGCGGCCTGCAGCAGAGGGTCGTAGCCCGGCTGCTCGCTCAACGGGCCACGCGACCCGAACGCGCCGATCGAGCAGTGGACCAGCCGCGGGTTGCGCTCCCGGAGCGGGCCTGCGGCGAGGCCGTGCCGCTCGGCCGCGCCCGGCCGGAGGCTCTGGACGAACACGTCGGCGCCGTCGGCGAGGCGGAGCACGATCTCGCGGCCGCGGTCGCCCGTGAGGTCGACGGCCAGCGAGCGCTTGCCTGCGTTCGCGGCGAGGAACATCGCGCTCTCGCCGTCCAGGAAGGGCGGTCCCCAGGCGCGGGCGTGGTCGCCCGCGAGCGGCTCGACCTTGACGACGTCGGCGCCGAGCGCGGCGAGCAGCTGGGTCGCGGTCGGCCCCGCGAGCGAGGACGTGAGGTCGACGACGCGGACTCCGACGAGCGGGCGGAGCGCGGTCATCGCGCCAGGGAGTAGAGCCTGGTCGGATTGCCTCGAACCTCCACGTCCCGTTCGTGCCGCTCGCCGACCTTCTCCGCGACGCGGATCGACGGCAGGTTGTCGGGGTGGATCAGCGAGACGAGGCGGGTGAACCCGTGCTCGACGAACGCCCAGTCGCGGAGCGCGAGCGCCGCCTCGGTCGCGTAGCCGTGGCCCCAGTGCTCGCGCGCGAGACCCCAGCCGAGCTCCGTCTCCGAGCCGCCGATCTCCCAGGTCTCGGGATCCCAGCGCAGAAACCCGGCACGGCCAAGCACGCGCCCGTCCTCTTCGCGCTCGATCACGAACATCCCGATCCCCCAGGCGCTCCAGCGCTCCAGCCAACGGCGGACCGCCTGCTCGGCGCCGGCGAGATCCGTCGTCGATCCGTCTCCGATGAAGCGCATCGCTTCGGGATCGGCGAACGCCTCGAGGAGTCCAGGCGCGTCTTCGAGCCGCGGCTTGCGGAGCAGGAGGCGCTCGGTCTCGATCACCGCGGATGGTCCCAGACGACGTGCGGCCCGTAGCCCGGGAGCTCGATCGTCTCGCCCGGGGTTGCGCCGAGCCGCTCGGCGACCTCCTGCGAGCGGAGATTCTCGGCCGTGATCAGCGAGACGACGCGCGGCGCCTGCAGCCATTCGCGCACCGCCAGCGCAGCCTCGGTCGCGTAGCCACGGCCCCAGTGCTCGCGGCCGAGCGCCCAGCCGAGCTCGGGCACGCCGGCGGCCGACCGCCGCCAGGTCAGCTCGTCGTAGTAGTTGGCGCCGACCCGCCCGACGACCGCTCCGTCGCTCCGCCGCTCGACGAGGAACTTCCCCGTCGGGCAGCGCTCCCACTGGTCGAGCCACAACCGCACGACCTCGGCCGGCGCCTCGATCCCGCCCAGCCAGTCCATCACCTCGGGATCGGAGAGCCAGCTCGGCGGCGACTCGACGTCGGCCTCCGTCGGTCGCCGGAGCAGCAGCCGCTCGGTCTCGATCGCCGTCTCGATCACAGCGGCAGCATGACCGAGCGCTCGAACTCGATCACCGTCTCGTCGCGCTGGTTGAGTCCCCGCGTGCGGACGGTGACGATGCCGGAGCCCGGCCGCGACTTCGACTCACGCTTGGCGAGCACCTCCGTCTCGGCGCGGAGGGTGTCGCCTGCGAAGACCGGCGCCGGCAGCAGCACCTCGCGCCAGCCGAGGTTGACGCCGCGCTCGGACACGTCCGCGACGGACAGGCCGGTGACGAGCGCGAGCGTGAACGTCGAGTCCACGAGCGGTCGTCCCCACTCGGTCGTCGCGGCGTACTCGGCGTCGAAGTGGATCGGATTCGTGTTCAGCGTGAGCAGCGTGAACCAGGTGTTGTCGGCCTCCAGTACGGTGCGCCCGAACCGGCTTCGGTAGACCGCTCCGACCTTCAGCTCCTCGAACGTGCGACTCACGCCCGAGATCATCGCAGCGATGCACGAGCTCGCCCTCGAGCAGCGGCGCGGGCTCGGCGTGCGCGCGCAGTGGCATGTCGGCGACGTCACCTGGGGGCTCTTCCAGCACGAGGGGCGCGAGGACGAGTGGACGATTCGCGTCTGGCGGGACGGCGGCCGAACCGTCGCCTGGTCGTGGCTGAAGGGTGACAGAGGGCTGGCTCGAGTTCGACGTGCGCCGCGACCGGCTCGACCTGCTCGACGAGATTCTCGACGAACCGCGTGCCGAGATCGCCGTCTGCTTCGACGACGACGGAAACACGCGCGCGGCGCTGGAACGGCGCGGCTTCGTCCGGCCCGTGTGGTCGATCCACCTCAACACGCGCGACCTCGTGGAGCCGCCGGCGGAGGCGCCGCTTCCCGGCGGCTTCCGCCTCCGGACGGTCGAGCCGGTCGACCTCGCCGAGCGCGTCGCGATCCACCGCGACGTCTGGGCGCCGTCGCGCGTCACCGAGTCGAGCTATGCGAATGTGATGGCGGGCTGGCCCTACCGCGCGTCACTCGACTGCGTCGTCGAGGCATCGGACGGGCGATTCGCCGCCTACGTGCTCGCCTGGCCGGACGACGAGAACCGGGTCGGCCTGTTCGAGCCTGTCGGGACCCGCGAGGAGTTCCGCCGGCAGGGGCTCGGAGCCGCGGTCTGCACCTTCGCTCTCCGTCGCCTCCACGAGGAGGGATTGCGTCAGGCCGTCGTGGGCTGCAGCACAGATCCGGCGTGCGGGCTCTACGAGTCGATCGGCTTCCGCCGGCACGCGACGCTCGTCGGCTACTCCCGCTGACCCTTCTTGAGGAGGTTGTCCAGCGCCGACTCGAGCTGGCCCTCGACGTACGTGTTGATCTTCGCCGCGAAGCGAGCCCCCATGTCCTCCTCCGGCGACTCCGGCGTATCGGTCTTCAGCGGCTTGCCGGCGAGCGAGCGTCCGTCGATCGTCAGCTCGTAGATGTGCTCGTGCTGGACGTCCTTCAGGTGCTGCTGGCCGAGATCGTGGACGGCGACGCCTTCGGGGAGCTGGTTGCCGAGGAGCGCGCGCGTCGTCTCGGAGATCAGGATCTGGCCGCCGTGGCCGGCGGCGGAGATGCGTGCCGCGCGCACGACGTCGAGGCCGAGGTAGCCCTCCTCGCCCACGTGCGGCTCGCCGGTGTGCACGCCCATCCTCACGCGTACCTCGCGCCCGTCCGGCCACTCGTGGTCGCGCAGCGCGCGCTGCGCGTCTACCGCGGCCGAGACCGCGTCGCGCGCGCGGGGGAACGAGAAGAAGAAGGCGTCGCCCTGCGTGTCGATCTCCGTGCCGCCCTGGGAGCCGAACGTCTCGCGGACGAGCCTGCGATGGTCGCCCGAGACGCGCCCGTAGCCCTCGTCCCCGAGCTCCTGCAGCAGCTTCGTCGAGCCCTCGATATCGGTGAAGACGAAGGTGACGGTGCCGCCCGGGAGAGTGCTCATCGGCGCCTACGCTACCCCGATGAACCGGCTCGCGCAGGAAACGAGCCCCTACCTCCTCCAGCACGCCGGCAACCCGGTCGACTGGCGGCCGTGGGGTCCGGAAGCTCTCTCCGAGGCCCGGAGCGATGGAAAGCCGCTGCTCGTCTCGATCGGCTACTCCGCCTGCCACTGGTGTCACGTGATGGAGCGCGAGTCGTTCGAGGACGCGTCGACCGCGGCGGTGATGAACGAGCTCTTCGTCAACGTCAAGGTCGACCGCGAGGAGCGGCCGGACGTCGACGCCGTCTACATGGAGGCGGTCGTGGCGCTCACCGGCCAGGGCGGCTGGCCGCTCACGGTCTTCCTCACGCCGGACGGCGAGCCGTTCTACGGCGGCACGTACTTCCCACCAGAGCCGCGGCACGGGCTGCCCTCGTTCCGGCAGGTGCTGCGCGCGGTCGCGGAGGCGTATCGGGAACGGCCCGAGGACATCGCCGCGCAGGCCGAGGCGCTCGTCGGCGCGCTGCGGCGATCGGCCGCGACCGAGCCGTCCGGCGAGCCGCTGACCGAGGCGCTGCTCGCCGAGGCGGAGGGCGGTCTGCTCGCCCAGCTCGACCCGCGCTGGGGCGGCTTCGGCCGGGCGCCGAAGTTCCCGCCCGCGTCGGTGCTCGAGCTCCTCCTGCGGCGCGGCTCGCTCGATCCGGTCCGCCGCACGCTCGACGGGATGGCGGCCGGCGGGATGTACGACCTCGTGGGCGGCGGCTTCCACCGCTACTCCGTCGACTCGCAGTGGCTCGTGCCGCACTTCGAGAAGATGCTCTACGACAACGCGCTGCTCGTCCCGCCGTACCTCCACGCGTGGCTGCTGACCGGCGAGGAGCGATACCGCGTCGTCGCGGAGCAGACCCTCGACTACATGGTGCGCGAACTGCGACTCGAAGGCGGCGGCTTCGCCTCGTCGCAGGACGCGGACACCGACGGCGTCGAGGGGCTCACGTATACGTGGACGGCGGAGGAGGGAGCGCCGGCCGAGCTGCTGCAGCCGTTCGAGCACGGCCGCTCGATCCTGCGCGGAGAGCTGGACGCCGAAACGCGGGCGCGGCTGCTCGCGCTCCGGGAGCAGCGTCCTCAGCCGGCGCTCGACGACAAGGTGATCGCCTCGTGGAACGGACTCGCGCTGGCGGCGCTCGCGGAGGGAGCGCGTCGCCTCGAGCGCGGCGATCTGCTCGCAGCGGCCGTCGAGCTCGGAGGGCTCCTTTGTGCGGACCCGCTCTGGAGGACGATCCGCGACGGCCGCGCGAGATACCCCGCCTACCTCGAGGACTACGCGAACGTCGCGCACGGCCTCTACGAGCTGCACGTCGCGACCGGCGACCTGCGCTGGCTGCGCGAGGCGCGGCGGCTCGCGCTCGCCGCGGTCGAGCTCTTCGGCGACCCCGAACGCGGCGGCTTCTTCCTCGCGCCGTCCGACGGCGAGCAGCTCGTCGCGCGACAGAAGGCCTTCGACGACAATCCGACGCCGTCGGGAAGCTCGATGCTCGCGTTCGTCCTCCTGCGGCTCGCCCGCATCTGGGGCGACGACGAGCTCGAACGGACGGCGGTCGGTGCGCTGCGGCTCGTCCGCGACCTGCTCCCGCGCGCGCCTGCCGCCTTCGGCTGGGCGCTCTGCGCCGTCGACCTCCACCTCTCGCCGCCCCGCGAGCTCGCGATCGTCGGCGACCCGCAAGCGGACGTCGCCCGAGCCGCGCTGCGCGGCTTCGATCCGAACGCCGTGGTCGCCTTCGGGCCGGCCGAGGACGTGCCGCTGCTCGCGGGCAAGACTCTCGTCGACGGCCGGCCCGCGGTCTACGTCTGCGAGCGCTTCGCCTGCCGCGCCCCCGTCACCGACGCCTCCGAGCTCGCCTGAAACGACGAGGGGGAGCCGAAGCTCCCCCTCTTAGGTGCGTTGCGGGCGTTGCTAGTGGCCGCTGTCGAGGACCTTGCCCAGGTGGTGCCAGTCGCCCGTCGCCCCGCCGCTCCACTTGATGAAGATCAGCTGCTCCATCGGGAACGTGCGCTTCTTGGACGTCTTGACCACCATCCCCGGGTACAGGAAGGGATTGTTGGTCTCGTCCATGTTGCGGAGCGCATGCATCAGGCTCGCGCGGGTCGGGTTCTTGCCCGAGTGCTTGAGCGCGTCCCAGAACGTCCAGCCGACGGCGAGCCCGTAGATGAGGTTCCCGTCGCCCGCCGCGAACTGCCCGTCGAGCGCGTGCCCGGGCACGTAGTTGTGGATGATCTTCTTTGCGAGCTTCATCCCCGGCAGGTTCGGCTGCGCGGTCTGGCTCGCGGTGTAGGTCGTCGAGAGGACGCCGTTGAGGCTGGCGCCGTTCTGCGCCGCGAGCTGCATGAAGATGCGGTTGGCCGAGACGTTGTTGTTGAACGTCAGGGGGTGCCAGTTCGGAATCTGACCCTCCGTGGCAAGCGCCGCGATGGCGGCACTCGGGGTGGCGAAGATGACGAACACGTTGGCGCCGCTCCCGGCGATGTTGACGACGTGGCCGCCGACCACCTGCGCGGAGTCGGTCACGCTGTACGGCTGCGCGTCGACGATCTCGCTCGCGTGTGAGCCGAGCCCCGTCTTCAGCCCGGCGAGATAGTTCTTGCCGTAGGCGTCGTTCTGGTAGAGAACGCCGATCTTCGCGTTCTTCTGGTGCTTGAGGATGTACTTCGCGTAGAGCTTGGCCTCACCGGGGTAATCCGGCTGCCAGCCCATCGTCCACGGCTTCGCCGAGCCCTGGCAGCCGTGATGGACGCAGTTGCCCCAGTAGGCGTCGCCGGTGGCGAGCAGTACCTGCGGCACCTTGTGCTTGTTGAGGTAGCCCCACGTCGCCAGTCCGGGCGCCGTGCCGAGGCTGCCGACGACCGCGAACACGTGATCCTTCTCGACGAGCTGCTTCACGTCCGGCACCGTCTGGGCCGGGTTGTAGCCGTCGTCGAGGGTGATGTCCTTGACCTTGCGGCCGTGCACCCCGTGGTACTTCGCGTTGGCGTAGGCGAAGAACGCCTGCTCGGCGACCGGGATCGTCTTGTACAGCGACGCCGGGCCGGTGAACGGGAACGTGCCGCCGATGGTGATCTGCTTGCTCGTGACCCCGGGCGTGCCGGTGTGTGAAGCCGCAGCCGTGCCCGCTGCCGCGGCTGTGGCGAGAAGCCCGACGAGCAGTACCGCGAGCTTCCTACGGTTGACAGGCATGGATGGCCCCTCCGATTTCGAGTGTGTCCACATAGAGACGAATCCGAGGACAGTTTGATGGAGATTGAACCGCGGTTCAAGTCCTGGCGACTCGGCCCGGGAGCACCGGAGGGATCGGTCTATCCGCCAGGCGTCGTCGGCTTGGCCGACGACGCTCCCAGCTTGAGCCGGGCGAGCAGGCCGGCGAAGCCGTCGGGAAGCAGGAGCATGATGAGGATGACCGCCGCCCCGAAGACGACGTCGCGTCCGTGCTCGGCGCCGACCAACGGCACGCTCGTCGAGATCTGCGGCAGGAGCCCCACGAAAGCCGCGCCGAGAAGGATCCCCCAGAGGGAGCCGAGCCCGGCCACTGCCGCGCCCACGAGGATCTCCAGCGAGAGGAAGATGTCGAACTCGCTCGGCTGCGCGAAGCCGTTCGCGGCGAGCACGAACAGCGATCCGGCGATTCCGGCATAGGCGGCCGAGATTCCGAACGCGAGCGTCTTGTACACGGGCAGCTCCACTCCCGACGCCACGGCCGCGATCTCGCTGTCGCGCACGGCGCGGAAGGCACGGCCGGTCCGGCCGCGCAGAATCAGCCACGCGAGCACGAAGAGGATCGCCGAGCACGCCCAGGCGGCGGTGTAGACCCAGAGATTGTCGGGCGTCTCCGACGTCTGGACGCCGCCCGTGCCGCCGAGGAAGGTCGAGTACTGCAGCGGGATGTACGGGAGGGAGACCGCGAGTGCGAAGGTCACGAGGGCGAGGTAGACACCCGAGAGCCGGAGAGCGGGCAGGCCGACGAGTAGGCCCACCACGAAACAGATCGCGAAGGCGAAGAGCATCGTCACGACGAGGTTCGTGTGATGGTCCCGCGACAGCACGGCCGTCGTGTAACCGCCGATCATCATGAACGCACCGTGCCCGATCGAGATCTGGCCCGTGTAGCCGGTGAGGATGTTGAGGCCGAGCACCGCGATGAAGAAGATCCCGACCTGGCCGGCGAGGTAGATGTTGTAGTCGCTCAGGATGAACGGCAGGAGGCAGAGGACCGCCACGACCACGAGCAGCGAGGCGAGCGCGGGGATCTGCCGCCTCATACCCGCCGCACCTCCCGCCGCCCGAACAGCCCCGAAGGCTTGACCAGCAGGATCAACAGGATCACTGCGAACGCGAGGGGAGTCTCGAGCTCCGGGCCCATGCGGAGCCCCCCGATGTGGATTCTCTGCTCGTAGCCGACCATGAGGCTGAGGAAGACTCCGATGGCAAGCCCGCCGACGAGGGCGCCGCCCGGGCTCTCGAGGCCGCCGAGGACTGCAGCGGCGAACGCGTAGACCAGGATCGTCTGCATCAGGGTCGGCGAGAGGAAGAGCTGCGAGGGCTCGGCCATCAGCCCGGCGACGGCTCCCAGCACGGCGGCGAGGCCCCAGCCGACTGCGAGCATCGTGTCGACGCGGACGCCGACCAGGGCAGCGGCTGCGGGCCGCAAGGCGGCGGCGCGCATGCCGAGGCCGAGCTTCGTGAAGCGGAAGAGCGCCCAGACCAGCACCGCCGAGGCGAAGACGACGGCGATCATCCCGACATAGAGGTGTGGAATCGTGACGCCGCCGACGTCGAACGAGGCGTTGCCGAACGGCCGTTGCATGAACTTGAAGGCGCCGCCCCAGACCCAGTTGACGATTCCGTCGATCAGGATGAAGAGACCGACGGTGACGATGACCGTCGCGATCACCGAGCGGTGCTGCACCGGGCGGATCAGGGTGACGTGGAGCACGGTTCCGAGCACGAAGGCGATGACGAGAGTGGTGGCGAACGCCACCCAGTAGGAGAGACCCCAGACCATGAGCTGGTAGGCGATGTAGGTGGTCAGCAGCGCGAGCTCGCCCTGCGCGAAGTTGATGACGTGGGTCGCGCGGTAGATGAGGACGAGCGCGAGCGCGAGGCCGCCGTAGACCGAGCCGATCGCAAGCCCCTCGATGGTGTACTGCGCAAAGGTCGCGCTCTGCAGGCAGCCGACGAGCAGGAAGATCGCGGCGCCGACGAGCAGCAACACGACGGTGGCGGCGCCGGGATCGATCGTGCCGCGGGCGCGCAGCCCTTCGAGGCGGGAAGTCGCGGCGGTCACGTCAGTACCCGAGGTAGCTGCGGCGGACGGAGTCGTCGGCCTGGAGCTCCGCGCTCGTGCCGGAGAGCGCGACGTGGCCTGCCTCGAGCACGTAGCCGGCGTCGGCGGCCTGCAGCGCGAGGTGCGCGTTCTGCTCCACGACCAGGACGGTGAGGCCTTCCTTCTCGTTCAGCTCGCGGACGATCCGGAACAGCTCCGCCACCAGCACGGGCGCCAGCCCGAGCGACGGCTCGTCCAGCAGCAGGAGCTTCGGCCGGAGCACGAACGCACGCGCGAGCGCCAGCATCTGCTGCTCACCGCCGCTCAGCGTCCCGGCCTGCTGACGGCGGCGCTCCGAGAGCCAGGGGAAGTACGAGAAGACGCGCTCGAGCTCGGGCTGGATCGAGCCGCGGCGCGTGTAGGCGCCGAGACGGAGGTTCTCCCAGACGGTCAGCTCCGAGAACGTGCCGCGACCCTCCGGCACGTGGGCGATGCCGAGGCGGGCGGCGCCGTCGGGGCCGATCCGCCGCAGCGAGCGGCCGGCGAACCGGATGCTCCCCGAGCGGCGCACCGTGCCCGAGACCGCGCGGAGCGTCGTCGTCTTGCCCGCGCCGTTCGGCCCGAGCACCGCGACGACCGAGCCCTCCTCGACCGCGAGCGAGATCCCGTGCAGCACGTGGACGGGGCCGTAGCGCGCCTCGACGTCCTCGAGCTCGAGCAGGGCGGTCACGCCGCGAGCTCGCCGCCGAGGTAGGCCTGGATCACCGCCGGGTCGCGCTGCACCTCGGCGGGCTCGCCGGCGGCGATCGTGCGGCCGAAGTCGAGGACGTGCACGTGCTCGCAGACGTCCATCACGAGCCGCATGTGGTGCTCGACGAGCAGGATCGTGAGCTCGCGCTCGTCGCGCAGCCGGCGGATCAGGCCGACGAGCTCGTCGACCTCCTCGTGGTTCAGGCCGCCGGCCGGCTCGTCGAGGAGCAGCAGCCGCGGCTGGCTGGCGAGCGCGCGCGCGAGCTCGACGCGTTTCAGCGTCCCGTACGGGAGACCGGCCGCCGGCCGCTGGGCGTGCTCGGTGATCCCGACGTCGGCGAGCGTCTCGAGCGCGTGCCGGCGCTGCTCGCGTTCGCGCTGCATCCGGGTCGCCGGATGCGCGCCGACGAGCACGTTCTCGAGCACGGTCATTCTCGGGAACAGCTCGAGGTTCTGGAACGTGCGCGCGATCCCGAGCCGGATCACGCGGCTCGGCCGCGTGCGCTTGAGCGAGCGGCCGTCGAAGACGATGTCGCCCGAGTCGAGCCGGTAGAGCCGAGTGATCGCGTTGAACGCCGTCGTCTTGCCGGCGCCGTTGGGGCCGATCAGGCCGACGATCGAGCGGTCCTCGACCTCGAGCGAGACGTCGTCGAGCGCGACGATCCCGCCGAAGCGAAGTCGGGCGTGGTCGAGCGAGAGGAGCGCCACTCAGTCCGCCGCCTGCAGTGACCGGCCGCCGGCCGACTGCATCCCGGCGAGCATCCCCGGCGGCGAGGCGCCGTCCGGGAACCGCGCGAGCAGCGCGGCGAGGAGCGCGTCGGGCTCCCAGCCGTCGGGCGCGGAGAGGAGCTCGTCGGCGCTCCAGCCGCGCAGCGCGTTGACCGCTCCGCCCCAGACGTGGAAGACCTGGCCGGTGATCGCCTGCGCCTCGTCGGCGCAGAGCGCGACGACGACGGTCGAGACGTTGGCCGGGTCGAGCGGGTCGAAGCCCTCGGACGGCGCGTCCATCTGGAACGTCTCCTCCGTCATCCGGGTGCGCGCATTCGGTGCGAGGCAGTTGACGGTGACGCCGTAGCGCTGCAGCTCCTGCGCGACGATGATCGTGAAGCCGGCGATGCCCGCCTTCGCGGCGCCGTAGTTGGCCTGGCCGACGTTGCCGAAGACGCCCGACGGGCTCGCCGTGTTGACGACGCGGCCGCGAACCTCGTCGCCCGCCTTCGAGCGCTCGCGCCAGTACGCCGCCGCGTGGCGGGTCGGCGCGAAGTGGCCCTTGAGATGGACAGCGATCACGGCATCCCACTCGTCCTCGGTCATGTTTACGAGCATTCGGTCGCGGAGGATTCCTGCGTTGTTGACGAGGATGTCGAGGCGGCCGTACTCGTCGACGGCCTGCCGCACGAGCCGCTCCGCTCCCGCGAAGTCGGCGACGTTCTCGCCGTTGGTGGACGCCTCGCCGCCGGCGGCGCGGATCTCCTCGACGACCTGCTCGGCCGGACCGGCGTCGGAGCCTTCGCCGGCGAGCCCGGCGCCGAGGTCGTTGACGACGACCTTCGCTCCGGCGTTCGCGAGTGCGAGCGCGTGCGAGCGGCCGATGCCTCGCCCGGCCCCCGTGACGATCGCGACCTTGCCGCTCAGATCCGGCACGGCGTGGAGCATACGCCGTGCTCAGCCTGCGTATCCACGCTCCTGCAGCAGCCAGACGTTGCCGTCGGGGTCGGCGAACTCGGCGAACGAGTTGTAGTCCGTCCGATCCGGGTGCGGTCCGTCGTGCCAGCCGGTGTCGTCGGTGTGGCGGATCTGTTCGACCTCGACGCCGCGGCCGACCAGTTTTTCCCGGGCGGCGACGATGTCGGTGACCATGACGTGCAGGCCGCGGGTCGACCCGGGCGGTGCCTCGACTCCGAGCCCGGTGCCGAAGCCGACCGCGCAGGCCGATCCGGGCGGGTTGACCTGGACGATCCGGAACTCCTCGTCACGCTGCCAATCGACGATCAGCTCGCAGCCGAACCGGTCGACGTAGAACTCCTTGGCGCGGTCGGCGTCGGCGACGGGGATCAGGACGAGCTCGAGCTTGTAGTCCATGGTTGCCTCCTGGTCAGCGGTAGCGGTCGAGGTAGCGCGGGCTGGCGACGAGCAGCCGTTCGGCGACGTCCGCCTTGACGCGCGCAAGCGTGCCGGCGGGGACGTCGCCGGCGCGGATCTGCGCAGCGAGCGTGCGCTGCTCGGCGTCGTCAGAGGGCGGCAGCTTCGTCAGCTCCCGCCGCACGATGCCCAGCGCGTTCAGCGCCACGAGCAGGCGGAAGCGGGCGCGGTGGTCGTCGAGCGTGGGGAGGACCTCGTTCGAGAGGAACTCTTCGATCGCCTCCGCCAACTCGTCCGGGGTCGGCCGCTCGGTCACGTCACGCCCCGTCCCTCGAGCAGGTGGCAGATCTCGTACTCGACCTCGGCTCCGAGCCGGCCGAGGATCGCGAGCTCGACGCTCCGGTCCTGCCCCGTCAGATGGCGCTGCGCCTGCGTGAGGCAGCCGATCGCCCAGCCGACGTTGCCGGCGAGCTCCCAGTAGTCGAGCTCCTCGGGCCGCACGTCGAAGCCGGTCAGCTCGTTGTAGCGCTCGAGGTACGGCTCGACGTCGCCGATCCCGCCGAGCCGGAGGTCGTCGGCGCCGAAGCGCCACGCGCGCACGAGCCCGAACGCGAGGTCGCGGGCGGGATCGTCGAGGTGCGCGAACTCCCAGTCGAGGACGCCGACCAGCCCGCTCTCGTCGACCACGAGGTTGCCGATCCGGAAGTCGCCGTGGACGACGACCGGCTCGCGCGGCGGCGGCCGGTGCTCGCGCAGCCACCAGAGGCCGAGCTCGATCGCCGGGTGCGGCTCGTCGACCTCGTCGAGCTCGTCCACCAGACGGTCGATGGTCGCCGCCTCGAGGAACGGAAGCCGCTCGCGCGGCAGCGCGTGGATCTTCGCCAGCTCCTCCGCCATCTCCACCGGCAGCCGCTCGGGCACCGGCGCCCGGACGATACGACGGCCGATCGTCTCTCCCTCCAGCCGCTCCATGACGAACGCCTCGCGCCCCTCCAGATCCTCGATGTACGCGATCGGCCGCGGCACCTTCACGCCGGCCTCGTGGGCCACGCGAAGCACCTCGAACTCGTCGCGCAGCGAGAGCGTGTGCCGGTGGATCACGCCGCCGCCCGCGCGGCGCACGAGCAGCCGCTCGCCGCCGGCGTCGACCGCCCACGCCTCCTTCGACGCGCCGCCGGGCAGCAGCACCGGCTCGGAGATCGGGCCGAGCACCTCCTGGAGCGCCTCGCGCATGTCTGCGATCATCGCCGCTGTGAGTGACCGGCGCGAGCAAGTGCGCGCGTTCATGGAGGATCACGTGTACCCCGATGAGCGGGCGTTGACGGCCGAGGACGACGAGGCAGACGCCCTCGTGCGCGAGCGGCAGCAGAAGGCGAAGGACGCGGGCCTCTGGGCGCCGCACCTGCCGCCTGAGGCCGGAGGCTCGGGCGGCGGCTTCCTCGAGTACGCCGATCTCAACGAGGAGATCGGCCGGAGCTTCATCGCGCAGCTGATCTTCGGCTGTCAGGCGCCGGACGCGGGCAACGGGGAGATCCTCCACCTCTTCGGCACCGACGAGCAGAAGGAGCGGTTCCTGCAGCCGCTCGTCGCCGGCGAGGTTCGTTCCTTCTTCGGCATGACCGAGCCCGAGGTGTCCGGCTCGGACCCGACGCTGCTCCGCGGGCGAGCAGAGCGCGACGGCGACGAGTGGGTGATCGACGCGCACAAGTGGTTCTCGTCCGGAGCCGACGGTGCTGCGTTCGGGATCGTGATGGTCGTGACCGAGCCCGACGCCGAGCCGCACCGGCGCGCGTCCATGATCCTCGTCCCGACCGACACGCCGGGCTACGAGCTCGTGCGGCGCATCCCGGTGATGGGGCACGAGGGCCGTGGCTGGGGGACGCACTGCGAGACGCGCTTCACCGGCGTGCGCGTGCCGCTCGCGAACATGCTCGGCGAGCCGGGCGACGGTTTCCGCCTCGCGCAGAAGCGGCTCGGGCCGGGGCGGATCCACCACGTCATGCGCTGGCTGGGCCAGATGCAGCGCGGCTTCGAGCTGATGTGCGAGCGGGCGCTCGAGCGTGAGGCGTTCGGCGGGCCGCTCGCCGAGAAGCAGACCGTCCAGAACTGGATCGCGGAGTCGGCCGCCGACATCCAGGCGTGCCGGCTGATGACGCTGCAGGCTGCGCAGCGGATCGACGAGGGGGACGAGGCGCGCGTCGAGATCTCGCTGATCAAGTTCTTCGCCGCGCGGGTGCTCGGCGAGGTCCTCGACCGGGCCGTTCAGGTGCACGGCGGCCTCGGCCTCACCGACGACACGCCGCTCGCGCTCATGTGGCGGATGGCCCGCAGCGGCCGGGTCTACGACGGCCCCGACGAGGTGCACAAAGCGGTCGTCGCGCGGCGCATCCTGCGCTCGTTCTCCGAGGGGCACGGCTGGCGCTTCACGTGACGCTGGAGGGGCCGCACGTCCGGCTCGAGCCGCTCGAACCGCGGCACGAGGAGGCGCTGTGGGCGGTCGCGCAGGATCCGCGCACCTGGCGCTGGATGCGCTTCAACGGCTACGAGCACGACGAGTTCCGCCGCTTCTGGGAGTCCGTCGACATGGGCTTCGCCCACTACCTGGACGACGAGCTCGTCGGGCACACGAGCTTCCTCAACGACCGGCCGGAAGACCGGGTCGTCGAGATCGGCAACACCTGGCTCAACCCGGCGGCGTGGGGGACGGACGCGAACACCGAGGCGAAGTACCTGCTCCTGCGGCACGCCTTCGAGGACGAGGGCTACCTTCGCGTCGAGTTCAAGACGGACGCCGCGAACGAGCGCTCGCGCCCGGCGCTCGAGAAGGTCGGCGCGACCTTCGAGGGCGTCGCGCGCAAGCACCAGCTCGTCCGCGGCGGCGAGCGACGCGACTCGGCCTGGTACGCGGTCATCGACGACGACTGGCCCCAGGTAAAGGCGAGCCTCGAAGGACGCCTTGGCTGGGTGCGGTGAGCCGCCGGCCGCGGGAGACCCGCCACGGCCAGTGTCCCGGAATGAACCCCGAGTGCGGATCGCAGGCCGTCTCTAGGTCTGAGCCCGGAAGCGATCCGGCCAGTCGGCATTGACCGAGGGGATCTGACCGTTGTCCTCTTCTTCATACCGGCATTGGTTGTCGTGCTGCCTCTCCGCTACGCCGGTGTGATGCCGTGGCGGTCGAGGCGGTGGCGTTCCCGGCCGGACGGCGGAATCTGCCGTTGGTCATGGCTTGGGGCGTAACGGGCCGACGCGACTGGGCCCGTGTTCCGGAATGAGCCCTGAGGACAGCGAGTTCCCCAGCTTCCTCTAGGCGTGACGCAGGAACCGGGAGTAAAACGCCCCGAACACCAGGACGATGCCGACGTTGGCCGCCAGCCGCGCCCAGAAGTGGTCTTGGCCCCGGAAGAACAGAACGTCCACCGAGACCAGGACAAAGATCATCAGGACTAGGTACAGGGCGTCTGTCAGCTTTCCCAAGAAGCGATCTTGCCACGGGTTCGAGGACACTCGGCTGGACTGGGCCAGTGGTCCGGAATGACCCCTGAGCGTTAGCCGACGCTCTCGATGATCTTGATCAGATCGTCGGTGCGGTAGCCCTGCTGGCGGGCGACGCGGACTAGCTCACGGGCGCGGGCAAGAACCGCACCACGTTCTGGGGTACCGGCCACGTGGATGCCTCGACCACGCCGGAACTCCAGCAACCCCTCCTTGCGAAGCAGTCGGAGCGAGCGGAGCACGGTGTTGGTGTTCACCCCGAGAACCGCAGCCAGGTCTCGGGCCGGGGGCAAGCGTTCTCCCGGTTTGGCTTCACCGTCTGCAATCGCACGGCGGATCTCGGCAGCGACCTGCTCGAACAGGTCGGTCTGCTCTTGGCGGTCAATCTTGACATCCAGCATCGTGACATTCATACTAGCACTAGATGTTGACGCATGCCCCACGTCTGCCACTGTCGCTCGACCCGCTCATGAAAGAAGCCAAGAGGCGGGCGAGGCAGAGGCGGGTGCTCGTTGCGGCGCTGGCGGTTGCACTTGCGGTTGGCGCGACCGGGGCGACTCTCGCGCTACGTGGGCCGAGTAGTCCCAGCCACAGCTTGGCGACAGGGGGCTTGTCGAACGTTGCTTTCCGATACCCAGCTAGCTGGAGCCGTGTGAACTGGACATGCTGGATCGGCCCTCTTCCGGAAATGCTCCTGTTCACGACAGCGCGGCCGGCACCGACGTGTCGAGACGGCTCATTCCCGCCTCGGGAGCAGCTAGGGACAGACGGGGTTGCCGTCTGGTTCCTGTATCCGGCTCCTCCCCTGAACGTGCGGACGGTCAGGAAGCCGAACACGCGCATCGGCGGACAACCTGCTCACATCAGCAACGCCCCGGAACGCGGTCTCGGCGCTACGAAATGGGTCACCTGCACAGGCGGAGCAGCACGACCATTCGGCGCTCGCATCCAATACCCCGGCGGCTCCGTCCTCAAAGTCGCAGCCGTTGCCTGCGGCCCTAACTACGCCAAAGGCGAGGCAGCAGTGAGACAGATGCTCGCCAGCCTCCGCTTCAGGCAGCCTTCATGACGGTGCACGTACTGCGCTTCCCCGTCTCGCCCGACCCGCTGATGGCGGAGGCAAAGCGACGGATGCGACGGAGGCGGGTGCTCCTTGGCGTCGCTGCCGTCATCCTTCTGGCAGCGTCTACCAGTATTGCGCTGGGGCTGCGCCCGTCGGGTGGCGCAACTCCGGGTGGCCTCGCGAGTTTCAACGGGCTGAGCGCGGCGCAGCACGCGCAGGCAGCCACTAGCCAACTCCCTCCGGCCGCCCTTGCACAGATCAAGCGGTGGAACGCCGCGAACGCCAGAGCCCACGCCTCCAACCCCCGATTCGACGAAGTTCAGCAACTTCTGCCGGACACCGCACGCATCCTCGGCAAGATGCCCGACGGGTTCCCGGTCTTCGTACTGTCCGACACCAGCGGCGAGATCTGTCTTGCCGGGGGTCTAAGCGGAGGCTGCGGCCCCGCGCTCAGCAAGACGGATCCGCTCATCATTGGCGAAGTCGATGCGCCCACGACCGGCCGCACCTATCACGCCGGTGGTGTTGCCATCGACGGCGTCACCTCCGTCTCGTTCCGGGCTTGGGGCAGGGCCGTGACGGTGCCGGTGAAGAACAACCTCTACATCGACGAGAAACCGCACTCCACCGCAACGCTCATCCAATGCGTCGCAGCCCACTTCGCAGACGGCTCCACTTACCGCGCGCCGACTCACGGCCAAAACTGCGGGAACAGGTAGTAGGACACTCGGCTGGGCCACCGTCCTGTCACTTGAGCCGCGTTGAACAGCTATGAGCTCATGTCGCGCCGCACGATCTGGGTGCAGCGGGCGCTCGCGATCAACTGCTCGTCCTGGAACAGCTCGGCCGCGCAGAAGACCACGCGGCGATTCCGCTGCACGACGCGCCCCTCGGCCCGCAGGATTCCCGGCCGCGCCGACCGGTGGAACTCGGTGCGGAGGTCGGCCGTGAGGAAGTCCTCGTCCTCGCCCATCAGCGTCCAGCACGCGCCGCCCATCGCCGTGTCGAGGAGCGCCGCGACCATGCCGCCGTGCACGATCGGGCCCGACGGCGAGTGGAAGCAGTACTCCGGCGGCGCGTCCCATTCGATCACGGCGCTGCCGTCCGCCTGCGCGAGCCCGCGGTAGGCGAGCGTGTTCCAGACGTGCGGGTCGGGCGGCGCGTGTTCGCCCCACGGCTGCCTCGAGCGCGGGCTCATCGCGGACCCGGAACCCCCGGGAAGCGGAACGGCACGACGTTGTTCGGCTGCACGACCCACGCACGGCCCGTCTCCTCGTCGGAGAGCGCACGCAGTGCGGCCTCGGCGACGAACGACGGGTCGATCAGCGGGACGTCGAGGCGCCCGCGCAGCTCGTCCTCCACGATCGGCGTGTCGGTGAAGCCCGGGCAAAGCGCGTTCAGCCGGATGCCGCGTTGTGCGAGCCCCGGCGCGGCCGCCCGCACCCAGCCGACGACCGCGTGTTTCGTCGCCGTGTAGGCAGGGTCGAACGGCATTCCGGTGAGCCCGGCGAGCGACGAAGTGGCGACGATCGAGCCGCCGTTCGGCATCAGCCGTTTCGCCAGCTCGCGTGTCCCGAACACGACGCCGTCGAGATTGGCGCCGACGATTCGCCGGTACTCGGACTCCGGGAGCTCGGCAACGTCGGGATGGCCGATGCCGATCCCGGCGTTCAGGAACGCGGCGTCGAACTCGCCCTCGACGGCACGCCACGCCTCCGGATCGCCGACGTCGAACTCCGGCAGGTCGAGCACGAGCGGATCGTGGAGCAGCGCGCAGATCGCGCTGCCGATGCCGCCGCGGCCGCCGGTGACGAGCGCCCTCACGGGACGAGCGCGACCTTGCCGACGCTGCGGCGCGACTCCACGAGCTCGTGCGCGGCCTCCACCTCCGCGAGCGGGAACTCCGCGCCGACGTGAGGACGGATCGACCCCGCGCGCCACAGCTCGAGCAGCTCGCCGGTCGCAGCCGCGATCACGTCCGGCGCATGACGGAGGAGGCGGCCGATATACACGCCCTGGACGCCGACGTTCCGGCCCACGATCTGCGCCGGCTGCACCTCCGGCCAGAGGCCGCCTGCGAAGCCGATCGCCACGAGCTGGCCGAGCGGGCGCAGCCGCCCGACGGCCGCCTCGAACAGCTCGCCGCCGACCGGATCGACGACCACGTCGACCCGCAGGTCGTCGGGAAGCTCGTCGTAGACGTACGCCTCCTCGGCGCCGAGCTCCCGGCAGAGCTCGAGCTTCGCGGGCGAGCCGGCAGCCGCGACCACGCGCGCGCCGAGCGCGCGCGCGACCTGGATCGTCGCGGTGCCGACACCGCCGGCCGCGGCATGCACGAGCACCGTCGCGCCCTCGGCGAGCCGCACCTGCCGCGTCAGCGGCACGTACGCGGTGAGGAAGGTCAGGATGAAGCCGGCACCCTCGGCGAACGACGCACTCTCCGGCAGCGGCAGGAGCGAGGCACGCGGGACGGCGGCGAGCTCCGCGTACGCGCCCGCCGGAACCATCGCCATCACCCGCGCCCCGTCCTCGAGCTCGCCTGCGAGCTCCACGCCGAGCACGACCGGCAGCTCCGGCATCTGCGGATAGCGGCCGCGCCGGATCAGGATGTCGAGGAAGTTGATCCCGGCCGCCCGCACGCGCACGAGCGCTTCGCCCTCCTGCGGCACCGGGTCGGCGACGTCGCGCAGCTCGAACGGAGCGCCGACCGCCGGGAGGACTGCCGCCTTCAACGCGCGGGCGCGGTCTCGCCGGCGAACTGTTCGCGCAGCGCCGTCTTGCGGAACTTGCCGACGCTCGTCTTCGGGATCTCGTCCACGAACTCGATCCGCTCGGGCAGCCACCACTTCGCGAAGCTCGGCGCGAGAAACTCACGCAGCTCGTCGGCCGACGCCGACGCGCCGTCGCGCCGCACGACCGCCGCGAGCGGCCGTTCGCCCCACCTGTCGTCGGGCACCGCGATCACCGCCGCCTCGGCCACGGCCGGATGCGCCATCAGGGCGTTCTCGAGCTCGACCGACGAGATCCACTCGCCGCCCGACTTGATCACGTCCTTCGAGCGGTCCTTGATCTGGATGAAACCGCGCGGATGGATCGAGACGATGTCGCCGGTGCGGAACCAGCCGTCGTCCGTCCAGCGGTCGCCCGTCTCGGGCGCGTCGAAGTAGCTCGCCGCCACCCACGGCCCGCGCACCTCGAGCTCGCCCATCGCCTCGCCGTCCCACGGCACCTCGTCGTCGCCGGCGCGCGCGCGGATCTCGACGAACGGCAGGGGGAAGCCGACCGTCGCCTGGAAATCCCAGCGCGTCTCGGCGTCGGCGTCGGCGAGGTCGTACGGGAGCGCCGCCGTCGAGGCGACCGGCGAGGTCTCGGTCATCCCCCAGCCCTGGCAGATGCGCAGGCCGTGCCGCTTCTCGAAGGCGGCGATCATCGCGCGCGGCACCGCGGCGCCGCCGACGAGCATCGCCTTCATCGCCGAGAGATCCCAGCGGTCCGGCTCGGCGTCGAGCCGCGCGAGGATCCCCATCCAGATCGTCGGGACGCCCGCCGCCCAGGAGACGCGCTCCTGCTCCATGTTCTCGAGCAGGCTGTCGGGGTCGAGGTGCGGCCCGGGGTAGACGAGCTTCGCGCCCTGCATCGCGGCGAGATACGGGTAGCCCCACGCGTTCGCGTGGAACATCGGCACGACCGGCATCACGGCGTCGTCGAGGCCGAAGCCGAGGCCGAGCGGGTTGTTGGAGCCGACGCCCAGCGCGTGCAGGACGGAGGAGCGGTGGGAGTACACGACGCCGCGCGGCCGGCCGGTCGTGCCGCTCGTGTAACACATCGCCGCCGCCTCGCGCTCGTCGAGCTCCGGGTCGACCCACTCGTCGGGATCGGCCGTCGCCAGCAGCTCCTCGTAGGAGTCCTCGACGACGAAGACGTGCTCGATCGGCGTCCCTTCCCGGAACTGCTCGAGCAGCGGCAGCAGGGCACGGTCGACGATCACGGCGCGGTCGCCGGCGTGGCCCGCGATGTAGTTCAGGTCGTTCGGATGCAGCCGCAGGTTGAGCGTGTGGAGGACGAAGCCGCCGCATGGGACGCCGAAGTACGCCTCGTGGTGCTGGTGGTGGTTCCAGCAGAGCGTCGCGACGCGGTCGCCGCGCTCGAGGCCGGCCTTGCGCAGCGCGACCGCGAGCTGCCGCGCACGGCGAAGCGTGTCGCGGTGGTTCGTGCGGTGGAAGCTCTTGTCGGGGAGACGCGTGACGATCTCCCCCTCGCCGAAGAACGACTCGGCGCGGCGCAGGACGTGCGTCAGCGTGAGCGGGAAGTCCATCATCAACCCATCCATCCGGCTCATTCTCCTACGCGAGGAGGGCGTCTGCGATCTCGAGCCGCAACTCTGCCGGCCGGGCGCCGAAGCCCTCGAGCCAGAGGGCGCGCTTGTAGAAGCGGTGCAGCGGGTGCTCCCACGTGAAGCCGATGCCGCCGTGGACCTGGATCGAGCGCTCGCACGCGGCGACCGCCGCCTCGGTCGCGAACGCCTTCGCCGCGGCGGCCGCGAGCGGCGCGCGCTCGTCGTCCTCCGCGACGCACCATGCCGCCCAGTAGACGAGCGAGCGCGCGAGCTCGACGTCGGTGTACGACTGCGCGAGCGGGTGGAAACGGCCTGGTACGTGCCGATCGGCTTGCCGAACTGGACGCGGGTCGTCGCGTGTTCGACGCCGAGGTCGAGTGCGCGCTGCGCGACGCCCAGCGCCTCGGCCGCCGCGGCCGCCCGGATGCGGGGCGTCTCCTCGACCTCGTTGCACCGACGGGTGGGATCCACGGTCGCGACGTCGCCGTCGCCCGGCACCGATGCGACGTGGCCGAGGTAGAAGCCCGGGTAGCAGACGTACCCCAGCTCCTCGAGCAGGAGCGCCTCCTCGACGAAGCCGAGTCCGGCCTCCGCGACGTCGAGCCAGCCGAGCTCCTCGAGCTCGCCCCAGCGGTC
>CAVPDO010000010.1:0-52317 GCA_963702655.1 uncultured Actinomycetes bacterium
GCTACTCGACGTCGTCCTCGTCGGTGTAGCCCACGAGCTCGTCGCGGCGAGGCTCTGGCCGCTGCTCGAAGGTGACTGCGATCCGCTCGATTCGGTTGCCTTCCACCTCGAGCACGTCGAACCGCATCCCGTCGTAGGAGACGTCGTCGCCCGGCTCCGGCGCGCGGCCCAGCTGCCCGAAGACGAAGCCGGCGACCGTGTGGAAGTCGTCGTCCGGCAGTTCGGTGTGGAAGCGCTCGTTGAACTCGTCGATCGAGAACATCCCGTCGACGCGGTACGAGTCTTCGCCGATCTGCTCGACCTGCTCCTCGGGGATGTCGAACTCGTCCTCGATCTCGCCGACGATCTCCTCGAGCAGGTCCTCGAGCGTCGCGATCCCGACCATCGCGCCGTACTCGTCGACCACGACGGCGAAATGGTTGTTCGTGCGCCGGAACTCCTGCAGGAGCGAGGCGAGGTCCTTCGTCTCGGGCACGACGTACGCCTGCCGCAGCAGCCCCTCGAGCCGGACCTCGGCGAGCCCACGGTCGTGGATCGCGCTGAACAGGTCGCGCACGTGGAGGACGCCGGCGATGTCGTCGAGCGACTCGCGGTAGACCGGATACCGCGTGTACGGCGAGTCGAGGACGACGGCGAGCACCTCCTCTGGAGGCAGGTCGATCGAGACCGCCGAGACGTCTGGCTTCGCGACCATCACGTCGGCGACGTCCTTGTCGCCGAAGACGAAGACCTTGTCGATCATCGCCCGCTCGTCCTCCTCGATCTGCCCTTGCTGGGTGGAGCGGGAGACGAGCATGCGCAGCTCGGCTTCGGAGTGCACCTCGCGCTCGGCGCCGGGCGGCTCGAGCCCGAACGAGTGCAGGATCGCGTCGGACGCCGCCTGGAGCGCCCAGATGAACGGGCGGAAGACCGTGAGAAACGCGCGCACCGGGATCGAGACCCAGAGGGCCGTCCCCTCGGCGTGCCCGAGCGCGGCGCCCTTCGGCACGAGCTCGCCGAAGACGACGTGGAAGAAGCTGAGGATCGCGTACGCGAGGAAGATCGCGAGCGCCGTCGCCATCCACTTGTCGAACTGGTGCGACAGCGTCGCCTCGCCCAGCGCGCCGATGCCGAGGGAGGTGAGCGTGACGCCGAGCTGCATCGCCGCGATGAAGCGGCCCGGGTCGCCGGTGATCCGCAGCACGTCGCGCGCGCGGCGGTTCCCCTGGTGCTGCAGCTCGATGATCCGCGTGCGACGCGCCGTGACGAGGCCGTACTCCGCGGCCACGAAGAACGCGTTGAGCAGGATCAGGACCGCGACCCCGATCAGCTCGAAGAGGAGTGTCACGCCCTCGCCTCGAGGGCGTAGGTACTAGGAGGTTTCTCGTCCAACTCTCCGGCCGGAGTATAGGGACGGGATCGGCGGCGTCCGCTTCCTACGAACATACGTTCGCTATGCTCCCCAGGGTGCGTGCCGAGTACCGCGAGGAACCGTGCCGTAGCGCCCTCAACCGCGTCCGCGGCATGCCGTTCGCCTGGTCGCTCAACCCGTACATGGGCTGCGCGCACCGCTGCACGTTCTGTTACGTCCGCGCCTTCGAGGCGCGCGCCGACCGGCCGTCGGACGACCGCTACGGCGCGAGCATCCGCGTGAAGACGAACGTCGCCGCCGTGCTCCGGCGGGAGCTCGCCCGCCCGTCGTGGCAGCGCGAGCCCGTCGCGGTCGGCGCGGCGACGGATCCGTACCAGCCGGCCGAGGGTCGCTACCGCCTCACGCGCGCCTGCATCGAGGCGCTCGCGGACGCGGCGACCCCGTTCGCGATCATCACGCGCGGGCCGCTGGTCGTGCGCGACGTCGACGCGCTCGCCGAGGCGTCCCGCCGGGCAGAGGTGTCGGTCACGTTCTCGGTCCCGACGCTCGACCACGAGATCTGGCGGCGCACCGAGCCGGGCACTGCTCCGCCGCGCCAGCGGCTCCGCGCGCTCGCGAGGCTCGTGGAGGCCGGGATCGACGCGCGGGTCGGGATGGCACCGATCCTGCCCGGGCTGAGCGATCGGCCAGAGCTGCTCGCCGAGGTCGTGCGCGAAGCGCGCGCCGCGGGAGCGACCGGGATCTGGGCCAACCTCCTCTACCTGCGCCCCGGGACGCGCGAGCACTTCCTCGCCGCGCTCGAACGCGACTGGCCCGAGCTCCTCCCCCGGTACGAGCGGCTCTACCGCCGCGGCGCCTATCTCCCGCGCCGCGAGACCGACCCGGTGCGCGAGCGCGTGCGCAGGCTCGCCCGCAGCCACGGCGTCCGCGACCGCCGCCGCGTGCGCCTCGAGCCGGTCGCCCAGGCCGAGCAGCTGCAAATAGCCGCCATGTGACAGCCGGGCTGCCGATCTATGATCTCCCGGCCATTGGCCACCGCTGAGATCACCTGCCTGATCGTCGACGACCACGAGGTCGTACGCGAGGGGCTCCGCCTGTCGCTCAGCCGAGCGCCGCACATTCGCGTCATCGGCGAGGCCGCCGACGGGGAGACCGCCGTCGCGCTCGCCGAGCGGCGCCGCCCGAACGTCGTGATCATGGACGTCCGCATGCCCGGAATGGACGGGCTCGAGGCGACCCAGGCGCTGATGGAGAAGGTGCCGGACAGCTCCGTCCTCATCTTCACCGCCTACAGCGAGCGCAGCCTCCTCAGCCGCGGGCTCGAATCGGGCGCCAAGGGCTACGTCCTGAAGGAGGCGCCGCACGAGACGCTCCTGCGTGCGATCGAGAAGGTCGCGAGCGGCGAGGGCTACGTCGACCCGGCGCTCATGCCCGCCTTCCTGACCGGCCGCGACAAGGACGACATGCTCACGGGCCGGGAGCGGGAGATCCTCCAGCTCCTCGCCGACGGCATGTCGAACGCCGACGTCGCGACCCAGCTCTTCATCAGCCAGGAGACGGTGAAGAGCCACGTCCGGCACATCCTCGCCAAGCTCGAGGCCGACACGCGCACACAGGCAGTCGCCATTGCGCTTCGCGAAGCGATCATCGACTAGTGAAGAACTCGTCGACCAGCACCGGGACCGAGACGCTCGTCACAGCCGCCGGCGACCCGACCGAGCAGGTCCTCGCCGCGGAACAGGACGAGCGGCGGCGCATCGCGCTCTTCCTCCACGACGGCCCCGTGCAGTCGCTCGCCGGCGTCGCTCTGATGCTCGACGCCTCCCTCGACCTGATCCGCCGTGGCGAGCACGAGCAGGCGCGCGAGATCCTCGACCGCGCCCTCGGCCGCACGAGGACGACGGTCGGCGAGCTCCGGGATCTCTCCTTCAACCTCGAGCCGGTGGCGCTGCGCGACCACGGCTTCACGGCGGCGGTCGACACGCTCGCACAGACCCGCGGCCGCGAGCACCGGATCGAGGTCACGCTCGACGTCACGCCGATCGACGCGCTCGGCGAGCGGACCCAGGCGGCGCTGTACCAGATCGTGCGCGAGGCGCTGGAGGAGGCGATTCGGCGCGGTCCTCCCTCCCGCTTCGAGGTCGCGGCGACCGTGGACGTCCCGGGCACGCTGCGTCTCGTGATCAGGGACGACGCGCCGACCGAGCGGCGACGGCGGGCCCTCGAGGTGATGGAGGAACGGACGCGCACCCTCGGAGCCACGCTCACGCTCGACCACGAGGTCGGCGGCACCACCATGAGCCTCGAACTGCGCGGCCAGCCCACGGGCGACGACTAATCTTCCGCGCGGTGAACGGCGACGGCGCGCAGCAGTATCTCCTCTTCGTCTGGAAGCCCTCGGGCTACGAGCTCGTGGAACAGGACGGCGAGCCGCCGTCCGTCGGCGCCCAGATCGAGGTCGAGGGCCAGCAGCTGCGCGTGACGAAGCTCGCCCCGTCGCCGCTGCCCGGCGACCGTCGCGTCTGCGCGTATCTGACCGGCTAGCCGGCCGCGATCGATTCGGCGGCGACGAGCCCGAGCACGAGCGCCTGGGCGAGGCCGCTCGCGTAGCCGCCCGTTGCCACGCCGCCCGCGTCGACTCCCGCCGCCCACAGGCCGTCGGTGCCGATGACGCGCGCCTGCGTGTCGACCTGCAGGCCGCCGATCGTGTGCGTCACTGCGGCCGCGACGTGGACCGCGAGACCCTCCTCCCGCTCCTCGACCGTGGCGCCGGCGGCACGTGCGGCCTCGATGCGGTCGTTCGTCCCGGCGACGACGTACCAGCCGCGCGGCCCGATGAGCTGCGCCAGGTCGTTCTCGTGCCACGCGACCCGGGCCGGTGTGATCTCGCGCCAGTCGTCGGTGAAAACGCGCGCTTCGCGCCCGTAGAGCTGGGCGAGCGGAACGAAGTCCTCCTCTCGGATCCGCGCGGGCGGCGCGGGCATGACACGGCCGTAGAACTCGTCCAGGCCCGGCGTCGTCGCAGCGCCGCGGGCGAGCGCGAAGTCGAGGCCGTCGCCGTCACTCCACGGATTCGCGCGCAGGAGCAGCCCGCGCTCGCGCGCGAGACGCCCCGGGAAGCCGCCGGTGGCGAGCAGCAGCGGCACCTCGCCACCGTCCGCCAGCGGGGTCTCGAGCTCGACGTCCCTCGTCGCCTCGAGAAGCAGTCGCGTCAGCGCGCGCGGGTCGTAGCGGCGTCCGGTCGTGAGCGGGTTCTCGGTGTCGCGCCAGACCGGCTCCGCGCCGAGCGCTTCGAGCCAGCCGAGCGACTCGTCGAACCGCTCCCAGATCAGCCGCTGCAGCCGCTCGTCGCCTCCGGGACACTCGGCTCGAAACTGCTCCCATTCCAGGTGCCGCCAGACGACGCAGGAGGAGAGGAGCATCGAGCCGCCGGCGCGCGTTCCCTTCTCGAGCACGCGCGGCTCGTGGCCCAGCTCGCGGAGGCGCGCGGCCGCGACGAGGCCCGCCATCCCCGCCCCGGCGACCGTGACGCGCAAACTAGGAGCTCCGGACGGAGTGACGCACGGGATCACGCTCCCTGCGTCCTTGCATCGCATCCGCCCAGCTCGCCCAGTCGACGCGTGGCCACTCCGCCCGATGCTCTAGGTGAGCGAGAACGTCGGCTTGTGCTCGACGTACTCGATCCGCACGCGCTCAGGCCCCCAGACGAACACCGCGAGCGTGTTCGTGGCGTCGACGACGCTGTCGATCTCGACGCCGAGGTCACGCGCGGCCGCCTCGTGCTCGTCGGCGGAGTCCACGAGCACGGCGAGGTGGTTGAGCAGCGGGCGCTCCGGCGCTCCGGGCTCGCCGGGCTGGAACTCGATCCAGGCGCCGCCCACCTCGACCCGTGGATGCCCGGATGCGCCGGGCGGAACGGCGGCGAAGCCGAGCGATAGATAGTCCGAGGCCGTCGCTTCGGGATCGGCCGAGCGCAGCGCGACGTGGTCCAGGTCGTAGTCGAGATCGGTGTCGGCCTCCACGAGCCCGAACACGACGCCTTCGCCGAACTCGAAGTACGCCTCGCCCTCGCTGCGCCGCTCGACCTCGAGACCGCCCGGCAGCTCCGCGAGCGCCCCGTCGAGATCACCCACCCGCAGCGCGACGTGCTCGAGCGCGCCGCGCTCCCGCGGGCCGTCGGCGTCGAAGAGCGTCAGCTTCCCCCGCCGGGCGTCGGCGCCGACGAGCGTGAACGCGTCCGTCCGGTCGATCACGTGCATCCCGAGATGGCGGACGGCGAAGTCGGCAGCGGCGTCGCGGCCGGCGAGCCAGTAGGCGACGTGGTCGAGGGTCTTCGGGTTCACGAGCGCTCTCTACCCGATGGTCGCGGCGTTTAGTCGATCGGCTCGTTCTGGACGTTGTTCTCGTCCGCGTACTTCTGGGTGAGCTCGTTCACGACGTTCATGCCCTTGTCGTACGCGTAGTTGATCTCCACGAATGCGTTCCACTTGTCCGGCAAAGCGTCCTCGGGGAAGATCGCCTCGACCGGGCATTCCGGCTCGCAGGCTCCGCAGTCGATGCATTCCTCGGGGTCGATCACGAGGATCCGGTCGGCCTGGTGGATGCAGTCGACGGGGCAGACGTCCACGCAGGACAGATCCTTGATGTCGATGCACGGCTCGGCGATGATGTACGTCACGGCGTCCTACTGTAGATAGCTGTGCTGACGGGACGCCCAGCCAACCGTCACGGCTCCGTGGTGCCGGCGAGCTCCCCCACGACCGTGCCGAGCTGGTCGGCGAGCGCCGACTTCGCGAGCACCCGGTCGAAGCCGGCGGCGTGCGCGGCGCGGAGGCCGGAGGTGTCGGTGTGGTTCGTGAAACCGACGATCGGAATGTCGGGATACGCGTCCGCAACCTCCTCCGCGTCGACGCGCGACACGTCCGCGAGAACGAGCTCGGGGTCCTCCGTATGGTCGGCTGTGATGAGACGGTGGGCAGGCAGGAGCGCTTCGAGCTTCCCCCGCATGAACAGATCGACCCCACACAGCAGGATCGTCGACACGGCGGAAGGTTAGAACGTGATGGAGGCTTCGTACAAGCGCGGGCTCAAGAAAATTCGCGAGGGGCGCTACTTCGAGGCGCACGAGGAGCTCGAGGAGGCGTGGCGCGTGGCGCCGGCCGAGGAGCGGGACTTCTTCCAGGGGCTGGTCCACGTCGCTGTGGCCTGGTACCAGGCCGACCGCGGCCGGCCGGTCGCGACCGCGAGCCAGCTCGAGAAGGCGACGCGGCGACTCGCGCCGTTTGCTCCCGCCCATCGCGGACTCGATGTCGCGGCCGTGCTCGCGCAGGTCGCCGCGGCGCAGGCCCGCGTAGCGACGGGCTCGCTCGACCTCGACCCACCCGAGCTCACCTTGTAACAGTCTGTTACTTGCATGGGCGGTGACCCTTCGGCCGTGTCCTCCGCCGGAACCAAAGGCACAGCGGAGCACCTAGTAACAGTCTGTTACCAGGAAGGGCGTGTCCCGCGGCTCGGGTCTAGGGCTTCGCGAGGCCGAGGTCGATCAGCGCGCGGTTGACCCCGACCTGGAGCCACCACTCGCGGTGGAAGAAGAGCAACAGACCGAGCGCGACGAGCACGATTCCGCTTCCGACCTGGATCAGCTGGTACCGGTCGCGGAGCCAGCGGAACGCTCCCATCGCGCGCGCGAAGGCGAGACCGGCGACGAGGAAGGCCGCTCCGAGGCCGAGCGCGTAGGCCGCGAGCAGGACTGTCCCTTTCAGCACCGTGCCGCTCGTGCTCGCGAGGACGAGCACGGCGCCGAGGACGCTGCCGATGCACGGCGCCGCGCAGACGGCGAACGCGCCGCCGAGGAGCGCGCCCGATCCGCGCCGGCGCGCACCGGTGAGCAGCCCCGGCGCCAGCACGCGCTCGGGCACGGGTAGAAGGCCCATGAACGCGAGCCCGAGCACCACGAGGATGAAGCCGGCGACCTGCGCGCGGGCCTCCGCCGAGAGGACGCTCCCGACAGCCGCGGCCGCGGCTCCGAGCACGACGAAGACCACGGTGAAGCCGAAGATGAACGGGAGACTCGAGACGACGACGCGCCGCACCGTGCCGCGCTCGCCGAGCCGGCCTGCGTCGACGCTCGAGAGCGCGGCGAGGTAGCCCGGTACGAGCGGCAGCACGCACGGCAGGACGACCGACACGAAGCCGGCGGCAAACGAGATGCCCAGTCTTCCGCCCATCAGTCGTAGCGAGCCAGCAGGTCGTCGAGGCGACGCTCGGTCTCCTCGTCGAGCCCGGAGCCCGCCGGCCCGTCCGGCTCCTCGGGCTCCTTGCGCCGGCTCCAGCGCCAGACGCCGAAGGCGAGGACGAGCGCTCCAACCAGCACGCCGGCGATCGGCAGCCACCAGGCGAGCAGGTCGAAGCCCTCGTGGGACGGGGCCGCGAGGATCGCCTGCCCGTAGTCGGCGACGAGCGCCGACTCGATGTGCTGCGCCGTCCAGCACGCAGCGATCTTCTTCGAGATGAACACCTTGATCTGCTGCGCCGCCTGCGAGTCGGACATGTCGAGGGTCGTGTGGCAGGTCGGGCACATCACCTGCCCCTCGAGATAGTTCAGCGAGGTGCGCGGTTGCGCGCAGGCCGCCGCCGGCGCCGCAAAGGCGAGCGCGGCGACCAGCACGGCTGCGAACCGCAGCATCACGCCTCGGCCTTCGCGATCGCGCTCTGGAACTGGCCGGCGAAGGCGGGATCGGTGATCGGGCCGCGGAGGTGCGCGACCACGCGTCCCTGCCGGTCGAGGACGTACGTCTCCGGCACCTGGGAGATCCCGTAGCGGCTCGTCACGTTGCCCGAGCCGTCCTCGAGCATCGGAAACGTCAGCGCATGCGCGCGCACGAAGCGTCGCGCGTCGGAGTCGAGGTCGTGGTAGTCGACGCCGAGGAAGACGACCCCGCGGCTGCGGTCGCTCTTCCAGTCACGCTCGAGCACGGCGGCCTCGCTCTTGCACGGTTCGCACCACGACGCCCAGAAGTTCAGCACGACCGGCTTGCCCCGGTACGAGGCGAGCGAGATCTTGCCGGGCCCCTCGAGCCGGCGCAGCGTGAACGCCGGCGCCGTCGATCCCGACGCCCGGGGCGTGCTGCTGATGGACGACCGACCAGACGAGGAGCGCAAGCAGGCCCGCGACACACGCCAGCGCGATCGCCTGGGCCGTGGTCTTGAGCCGCCCCGTCACGCTCGGAGCGCCGCCTTCAGCTCGCGTGCAAACTCCTGGCTGTACCCCTTGTCGCTGACCGGCCCGAGCACCGGGCTGCCGACGATGCGGCCCTGGGGGCTCAATACGTACGTGACCGGGAGTCCCGGCAGGTCGTATCGGTTCAGCGCGATGTCCGCGTTCGGGTCGAAGACGACGGGATAGGTGATGCCGTGCGCGTGCACGAAGCGGCGTCCGTCGGCGGCGTCGTCCGGGCCCGTGTCGACCCCCAGGATCACGAGGTGATCATCCCGGTCCTTCCGCCACAGCTGCTCGAGTACCGGCGCTTCGCGCTTGCACGGGTGGCACCACGACGCGAAGAAGTTGAGCACGACGGTCTTTCCGCGAAACGAGGCGAGCGAGAGGTCGCCGTTGCCGGTCAGCCGATGGAGGGAGAACGTCGGCGCGGGCGCGCCGACCTTCGGCGGCGGGGTCTGGTGCGTCAGATGCCACACGAGCAGCGAGGCTAGGATCCCCACTCCCATCATGGCGAGCGCCTGCGCCGCGAGCCTGAGAGGGCCAGCCACGACCGCGGCTAGGCCGGGATGATGAACACCGGCGTCCCGACCCGCACGCGGTTGTACACCCACTCCGCGGAGGGCACCTGCATCCGGATGCAGCCGTGAGACTCGGAGTGGCCGATCGACCACGGCTCGTCGGTGCCGTGGATGCCCACGCCCGGCGTGCTCAGCCCCATCCAGCGGGTGCCGAGCGGGTTGTCGGGGCCGGGCGGGACGGGCTTGGCGCCTGCCGCCCACGAGTCCTGGGTCGGCGGGAACCACCACGGGTTCTTCTGCTTGACGACGATCTGGAAGCGGCCGAGCGGCGTCGGCCACGCCGCCTGTCCGGTGGCGACCGGGAAGACGCGCACGAGGTGGGTGCCGTCGTAGAGGAAGAGGCGGTTGATCCCGCGGTGGATCACGATCACCGGCGCGGACTTGACCGTGGCGGCGTCGAGCGTTCGCAGCGGTGCCTGGATCACCGTGTGGTCGCCGCTCACGATCGCGTCGCGGATCAGCATCCGCGTCGGGAGCATGCGCAGAGCGCGTCCCGGGTGAGCGTGTGTGAAGAACGGGCGGTCGTGGCGCAGGAGCAGCGTGCCGGCAACCGGCGCCCGGTAGATCTTGGCGGCCACGGCCTTCACCCACTTGGCGACGAGCTTCACGTCGAGTGCCGGGGTGAGCGGGATCTCGGTCTCCGCCGGAGCCATGAGCGCCGTCTGCACCGCCGCGCCGAGATCGTCGAGCGCGATGTGGAAGTGGTGCGGCGAGACCGACCAGCCGTGCGGCCCGACGCGGAGCACCACGCGCGTGAAGTAGGCCCGCTCGACCGCGGCAGTCGCCTGGTCGGCGGTCAGTCCGCTGACGTCGACAGAGCCGATCTGGACATCCGTCGCGATCACCGCGGGAGGCGTCGGGTCGTCGGCTCGGGCGCGGCTCGCTCCCGCGCCGAGGGCGCAGACGACGAGACAGAGGATGAAGCCGGCGCGCTTGCCCACGGACGGCTGGATTCTAGCTTTGGACCGCCGGGCCTCCGTCAGGTCCTGCGGATCACGACGACGGCAAGGTCGTCGGAGAGGTCGCCGCCGGCGAACTCCCGCGCGTCCTCGGCGACCGCGGAGGCGAGCGCGGCCGCCGACAGGTCGTGCCGCTCCGCGAGCAGTGCGTCGAGCCGGTCGTCCCCGTAGAGCTCGCCGTTCCGCCGCGCCTCGACGACGCCGTCGGTGTAGAGGACGAGCGAGGAGCCAGGCATCAGCTCCGCGTGCGATTCGGCGTACTCCTGACCGCCGTCGATCCCGAGCACCAGGCCGTGCGCCTCGAGCGGCCGCCCCGACCCGTCGGGGAGGACGATGCGCGGCGCGGGATGGCCTGCGCTCGCCGCCGCGACCCGGCCGCTGCGCCCGTCAACGACGACGTAGCTCATGCTGATGAACTTGCCCGGGCCGATCTCGCTGCAGATCACGTCGTTCGCGGAGGCGAGAAAGTCGGCCGGCTCCGGATGCTCGCGCGCGAGCGAGCGGAAGACGAACTTCGCCATCGCCATGTCCGCGGTCGCGTCGACGCCGTGCCCCGTCACGTCCCCGAGCACGACGGCAAGCCGCCCGTCGTCGAGCGCGAGGTAGTCGTAGACGTCGCCGCCGACATCCACGCGGGCCGACGGCTCGTACACCTCGCCGACCTCCAGCCCCTCGACCACGGGCCGCGACCGTGGCAGCAGCGAGCGCTGCATCGTGTCGGCGAACTGCTTCTGCTGCTGGTAGAGGCGGGCGTTGTCGATCGCCAGGGCGGCCTGCGCGGCGAGCGCCGTCGCCGCCTCGATCGTCTCCTGCGAGAGCGGGCGGCCCGGCCGGAAGGAGTAGACGCCGAGCGACGCGACCACCTCGGTCGGCAGGGCGACGGGCACGACGGCCGCCGTCCAGCCCTTCTCGAGAAACGGCACGAGCGCCGGCAGGTATTGCTCCCTGCGGTCGCGACGCGAGCCGAGCCGGAACGCACGCCGCTCGCGGAACAGCCGCTGCACGTTCCGCTGGCCGAACGACACGGGCTGGGTGAGGATCGCGCGGACCGGCTCGGCGAACGGAGCCTCCCGGATGTGGACGGCGCGCGGCTCGAGCTGTTCGCGCCTCTCGTCGGGCAGGCGCACGACCGCAGCATCGATGTCGAGGACCTCGACGACGGTGCGGGCGAGCGCCTCGAGCGTCTCGTCGAGCCGAAGGCTCTGCGCGAAGGAGCGCGACACCTCGTAGACCGCGCGCACCCGGCCGGCGGCCGCCCGCTCCGCGGCGAGCGCCGCCTCGCGCTCCTCTCCCAGCCGTGTCGCCTGCTCGTGGAGCTGCGCGTTCTGGACCGCGACCGCCAGCTGGCCCGCGAGCGCGGCCAGCAGTGTCGTCTCATGCTCGCCCGCCGCGGGCCTACCCGCCGGGTATGCCGCCAGGAGCCCGACGACCTCGCCGCGGGCCATGAGCGGAACTGCGAGCGCCGAGCCGATGCCGGTCTCGCGCGCCGCCGCGGCGGCTGCCGCCAGCCGCGGGTCTTGCCGGACGTCCGCGATCTCGAGCACCGTTCGCTCGCGCGACGGGCCGAGCGCGACGTCGAGCAGGCAGTCGGCGACGCGCGCGTGCGGGCCGGCGAGACCTCGGCTCGCCGCCGCTTCCAGCTCGCCCTCCCCGAAACCGCGGAGGTAGACGGCGACCCGCTCCACGTCGAGCAGCTCGGCGACCCGTTCGACGGCCGTCTCGAGCGTGTGCGAGACGGAGAGCTCCGCGGTCGTCTGCACGATCACCTCGAGCAGAGCCCGCGTACTTTCGAGCTCGAGCGCGAGCCGGCGGGCCCGTTCGCCGGTGCGCAGGGCGTGCGCGGCGCGGACGCCGAACGTCGCGAGCCGCGTGAGCTGCTCGGTCTCGGGCTCCTCGCCCGCGCGATGGAATAGCTGCAAAACGCCCGACGGCGGCCGTCCCAGCGGCAGCGTGGTCGAGACGGCGCAATCGCGCGGCAGCCCTGCGGCATGGACGCTGACCGGTCCCGGCTCGACGAGCGTTCGCTCGGCGACCTCCTGGGCAGCCACGAGCTCGGAGGAGCCGTCGACGCCCCACGAGGCGGCGGCCACGAGCCCGTCCTCACGGCTCTGCCAGAGAACGGCGGCCGATGCACCGGCGACGCCCGCCGCGAGCCGGACGACCTCGGCCGCGGCATCCTCCTCCTGTAACGCGACCGCCAGTGCCTCGCCGGCCAGCTCGAGCGCCGGACGCGTGAGCGAGGAGGCGTCGCCGCCGGCCGCGAAAGCACGAAGGACGAGAGCGGCCTGCGCGGCGCACAGCTCGGCGGCGAGTCGCTCCTCCGGACCGAACGGCTCGCCCGCGCGGAGCAGCTCGACCGAGACGGCGCAGCGGTCCACGCGCGCCGGCACGAGCAGCAGGTGCGTGGCCCCGGCGTGCGCGGCGATCCGGCGTACGGCGGCAGGCGCCCGGGCGAGGTCGTCGAGCGGCTCCCGCGGGAGCTCGGCCGCCGGCAGCACGGTGCCGTAGAGCTCGGCCGCGAGCGCCGGCGGAGCGGCGACGGCAACCGCCTCGAGCCTCTCGCCGCCGTCCTCGAGTGCCCGGACGAGCGCGATCTCGGCTCCCGAGACGGCCCGTGCGGCCTCCGCCAGCCCCCGCAGCGCGTCGGACGCGCTCGCCGACCCGGCGGCGGCCGTGACCGCCCGCACGAGTGCGGCGAGCGACGGAGCCCCGAGCCGCACGTCCCCAGGGTCGAGCAGACTGGTCACGGTCCGAAAGTATGCGAGTTCTCGGTCGATGAAGCGCGGAGGCGACTCCCGTTCCCGCGGTCCGAAGTCGCGAACGCCGAGTCGTCGAGCGGCCTCTCGATCCGGGGACGCGCGACCCGTGTGCGCCGGAGCGACTTTGTGCCCATACTGCGCCTGTGCAGACGCCGGAGTCAGCCCGCCCGTTGCGGACAGGGCCGGAGGGCCGGCCGCGGCCGGAGCGCGCGACGCCGGCCGCCGGCAGCTGGGGAGTCCGGCTGGCGTGGGTCTCGGGGCTCGTGCTCACGGTCTCCGCGTTCACCGACTGGTACGTGGGGACGCTGCCGAACGGCTTGACGCTGGCGGTCACCGGCTGGCACACGGGCACGCTCGGCAAGCTCGTGTTCTTCGTCGGGCTCGCCACGCTGATCCTGGAGGCGTCGCGGGCGGCCGGAATCCTGCTCCCGGCAGCCATCCCGGACCGGCTGCTCCTGATCGCGCTCGGAGCTCTTGCGGTGATCTTCGTCCTCATCCGGCTGATCTCCGTCCCCGACACGTACTTCGTCGAGACCGCCCGGGGAATCGGCCTCTACATCAGCCTGCTCGGCGCCCTCGGCCTCCTCGGTTCGGGTCTTCTGCGTACCGCCGAAGACCTTCCGTAGCTCGGAAACGCTGCGCGCTTCCGAGCTGGGTAACGGAACTACGCGGACCGGAAAGCTCGGTTTCCGGCCCGCTTCGTGCTGTCTTACCTGGAAGCTCTGTCGGCCGGGAGGCTTGTGTGGTGCGCTCGCGCGCGGCAGAGGCCGGCACGATCGCAAGGTCCGGCCTGCGGCTAAGTCCGGCTGCGCCGTGTCTTAGCCTCCGGCCCTTGATCTGAGCTCTGGGCGAAACGTTTCGACCGCTTGTGTGTGTGGCCCAGGCGGGGCCTACCCCAGCGAAGCGCCAGCTTCGCGAGCTAAACGGGGACGATCGCCTTCGCCTGCTCGACGAGTTCGACGGGGTCGAAGCCTTTGCCGATGAAGCCGCTTGCGCCGCTCGTCGCCGCCTGGCGTCTCGCAGCCTCGTCCACCTGGCCGCTGAACATGAGGACGGGGATCGCTCCGGCGCCGTGGCGTTCCTGGATGCGGCGCAGCATCTCCCAGCCGTCGACGTGGGGCATCATCACGTCGAGGAGAACCAGTTCGGGCTTGCGGCTCTCGATCGAGGCGAGCCCCTCGTCGGCGCTCGCGGCCTCCTGTACGTCGTAGCCCTCGCGCTCGAGCTCGAGCCGGACGAGCTCGCGCATCCGCTCGTCGTCGTCGACGAGGAGAACGCTCGGGCCCGCCTGCTGACGACCTGGGCCGGAGCGGGCGAGGAACGAGTCGAGATCGCCCCGCCGGAAGCGTCGGTGGCCGCCGGGTGTGTAGAAGGCCGGGACGCGCCCCTGGTCCGACCACTTGCGGATCGTGCTCTGAGCGACACCGAGGAAGCGCGCGGCCTGCCCGAGGGTCAGCCACTCGGGCTCGCTGCGTGCTCTGTCCTCTCTATAGGCCATCGCGTGAATTTGACCAAAGCTCACACTTATTACACCTGGATGTGCCTCTAGGCGCGCATCCTCACGGTTCGTAGTCGACAGCGCCGCGCTGATAGGCGTCGAACGCGGCGGCGAGGACGAGGGTCAGGTCGCGCGGCCAGCCGGGCACCGCCGCACGTTCCTCGAGCACCTCGCGCGCCCAGCGCTCGGACTCGCCGTACGTGGAGACGAGCTCGGCGAGCGTGTACGTCTGCCCGATCCGCTTGCGCAGCTCGTCGAGGACGAGCTCGAGCTGTTCCAGCAGCTGCCGGTACCTGCGCCCGTCGTCGCGGGCGGCCTCGAGCCGGCGGCGGCCCTCCTCCCACTCCTGGCGTGTGACCTCGACCTGGCTCACGGTGTCCGCCTCACCGGGAGCAGCACCGCTCCGGCCAGCGCGGCTCGACCTCGGCGGCGATCTGCTCGCCGAGCTCGTAGCCCGGACAGGCGAGCGCGAACGCGACGTGCGCGTGGAGACACTTGAGGCTGGCGCCCCGCCGCGAGCCTCCGATGCCGGACCCGAGCGAGGCGCCGTCGTCGCTGCCGGTCACGCCGGCCGCGAGCTCCGTCCGCAGCCGCCGCTGCTCCTCGTCGCCGGCCGCAAGGCTTGCGGCGAGGTCGGGGTCGGCGCGCGTCGCCGCGCTCCAGCGCTCGACGCCTCCGGCGGCTTCGAGCCGCGAGACGGCCGCCACGAGCTGCCGGCAGGTGAGGTAGTACGTGGTGGGGAAGGGCTCGCCGTCCGCCGCGTACGGGCTCTGCTCGGTCACGGCCGGCGCGCCGAAGGGGCACCGCACGGCGACGCGGCGGAGCGTGCGCGGCTCGCGCCCCAGCTGGCGCGCTACGACCGCTCGGTCGGCGTCAGTGACCACGACGGGCAGCATGACGAGATGCATGCTGCCTGCGCCGCCACTGCGGAATGTCCTTGACGATGAAGAGGTGCTCGCCCGGGCGCACATAGCCGAGCGTCCTGGCCGCGGCCGCGAGCGCGACCAGCGACGATGCGTGCTTGAGCCGCCGCTCGAGGGCAACCTGCTCCCTCTGCGCCTTTCGCACCGCCGCGAGCTGGACCGTGCGCTGTGCCCGCGCGCCGACGTAGTCGTGCAGCGGCCGGTAATAGAGAAGCCCGACGAGCACGAGCGCGCCCACCGCGACCCAGCGACGGGCGATCCGTCCGCCGAGGCGGCGGCGCTTCTTTCTCGCAGCCATCCAGCCGAAGTTCTGCGGCGGGACACATGGTCCTGCGGCTATTCGACGAGGTCGACCTTGATCACGTTGGTCGAGCCGGGGATGTTGACGGCCGTCCCTGCGGTGATCACCACGCTGTCGCCGCTCTCGACGATGCCCGCGTCGCGTGACGCCTCGACGGCGAGCCGCCACAGCTCCTCGACGTCGCTCGTCTCCGAGATCAGGAGCGGTGTCACGCCCCATTCGAGCGCGAGCTGGCGCATCGCCCAGTCGACGTGCGTCAGCGCGACGACCGGCCTGCGGGGCCGCAGGCGCGCGACCGCGTTCGCCGTCCGGCCGGTGAAGGTCGGGACGAGGATCGCCTTCGACTGCAGGGCCTCGGCAAGGTCGCAGGCGGCGTTCGACATCGCCTGCCCGATCGTCGGGTTCTCGTGCGCCTCGGGCAGCTCGTGCCGGTAATCGAGGCTCGGCTCGACCGCCCGCGCGATCCGATCCATGTAGGCGACCGCCTCGACCGGGTACTCGCCGACGGCGGTCTCGCCGGAGAGCATCACGGCGGACGTGCCGTCGAGGATCGCGTTCGCGACGTCGCTCGCCTCGGCCCGCGTCGGCTCGGGCGAGTGCACCATCGTCTCGAGCATCTGGGTCGCCGTAATCACGGGCTTTCCGCGCTCGAGCGAGCGATGGATGATCCGCTTCTGGACGAGCGGCACGAGCGCGGGGCCGATCTCGACGCCGAGATCGCCGCGTGCGACCATCACCGCGTCGGTCTCGGCGAGGATCTCGTCGAGGACGTCGACCGCCTCGGCCTTCTCGATCTTCGCGATCACGTGCGCGCGCGAGCCCGCCTGCTCGAGCAGCGCGCGCAGGTCGCGGACGTCGGCGGGCGAGCGGATGAACGAGAGCGCGACGAAGTCGACACCCGTCTCGAGCGCCCAGTCGAGGTCGGCGACGTCCTTGCGCGTGAGCGACGGGATCGGCACCGGCACGCCGGGCAGGTTGACGCCCTTGTGCGAGGTGACCAGCCCGCCGACGACGACCGCGCAGGTCGCGCGGCCGCTCGCGACCTCGTCGACCCGCAGCCGGACGAGCCCGTCGTCGATCAGCACCTCGTGGCCCGGCTCGAGCACGTCGCCGATCACCGCCGGCGCGATCGGCAGCTCGCCGTCGGTCACCGCCTCCTCCGCGCAGACCCGGATCCGGTCGCCGGTGTGGAGGACGACCGGCTCGGCCAGCTCGCCGATGCGCAGCTTCGGCCCCTGCAGGTCGGCGATGAGCGCGACCGGGCGGCCGACCTCGGCCGCGATCTCGCGCACGAGCCAGGCCCGCTGGGAGTGTCCGTCGTGCGTGCCGTGCGAGAGGTTGAAGCGGACGGCGTCGACGCCGGCCTCGATCAGCGCGCGGAGGCGCTCGCGCGACTCCGACGCCGGTCCGAGCGTCGCCACGATCTTGGTGCGGCGGTCCGATCGCCATACGGCTCAGCCTAGCGAGGAGGTCCGGCGGAATAGAGTGTCCGCGCGTTGAGGATTCGGATCCGAGTCGTGCTGCTGGGCGCAGCGATCGCGGTCGCGGGCGCGGCCTTCGTCCTCGCCTCTTCCGCGGCGAGGCACAAGGACCCGAACCTGGCGAAGGCCGAAGCCTTCGTCGACAAGCAGTGCCCGGCGGACTCGCGCGGCATTTCGAGCTCGATGTGGCAGGCGGGATGGCGATTCAACGTTCTCTACGGGAATTGCCGCGCGGAAGACGGCAGTGACCAGCACGCCTGGTTCTTCGATCGTGGCCGGTTCATCCGCATCGACGCCCGAACGCCGTCACTCCATCTCGTAGGGCTCTGGCGCAACGACACGACCATCGCGTTCCTCTACGTGCTGTATCGCCGGTCCGACCCGTCGTGTTGCGCGACGGGAGGCGGCGCGATCGTCCGCTACCGGCTCGAGCAAGGCCGCGTCCGCCGACTCGATCCGCTGCCGCCGTCCATCGGGAAACGAGGCGTGAGAGTCGGCCGCTAGCGCACGCGCGGGAAGGCAGCCCAGCCGGGATACGTCGCGCGCTCGCCCAGCTCCTCCTCGATCCGGAGCAGCTGGTTGTACTTCGCGACGCGGTCGCTTCTCGCCGGCGCACCCGTCTTGATCTGGCCGGTGCCCAGCGCGACCGCGAGGTCTGCGATCGTCGCGTCCTCGGTCTCCCCCGAGCGGTGCGACATGACTGCCGTGTAGCCGTGCTCGTGCGCGAGCCGAACCGCTTCGATCGTCTCGGTCAGCGTCCCGATCTGGTTGACCTTGATCAGGATCGAGTTGGCGACGCCGCGCTCGACGCCCTCGCGCAGCCGCTCGACGCTGGTGACGAAGATGTCGTCGCCGACGAGCTGAACGCGGTCGCCGAGCAGCTCGGTGAGTGCCCGCCACGAGTCCCAGTCGTCCTCGGCCGCGCCGTCCTCGATCGAGACGATCGGATAGCGGTCGACGATGTCCGCCCAGAACCCGGGCAGCTCCGCACTCGACTTCTCACGCCCCTCGAAGCGATAGATGCCGTCGGAGAAGATCTCGCTCGTGGCCGGATCGAGGGCGATCGCCACCCGGTCGCGATGGCCCGCGCGCTCGGCGGCTTCGAGGATCAGGTCGATCGCCTGCTCGCTCGAGTCGAGGTTCGGCGCGAACCCGCCCTCGTCGCCCACGAGGGTCGAGAGGCCGCGCTCCGTGAGCAGCTTCTTCAGCCCGTGGTAGACCTCGACGCCGATTCGCAGCCCTTCGGCGAAGGACTCGGCGCCCGCAGGGACGACCATGAACTCCTGGAGGTCGATCGAGTTGTCGGCGTGTGCGCCTCCGTTGATGACGTTCATCATCGGAACGGGCAGCGTCGCCGGCCCGTTCGGCCGGAGCCATTCGTAGAGCGGCAAGGCTGCGTTCGCGGCGGCGGCCTTGGCAGCGGCGAGCGAGACGCCGAGGATCGCGTTCGCGCCGAGCCGGCCCTTGTTCGGGGTCCCGTCCAGCTCGGTCAGCGCGCGGTCGAGGCCGGCCTGGTCCATCACGTCCAGCCCGCGAACGGCGCCGGCGATCTCGCCGTTGACGTTGGCCACCGCGGTCGAGACGCCCTTGCCGTTCCAGGTGGCGCCGCCGTCGCGCAGCTCGACCGCCTCGTGCACACCGGTCGACGCGCCCGACGGGACGATCGCCCGTCCGAGCTCGCCGGCGGCCACCTCGACCTCGACGGTCGGATTCCCGCGGGAGTCCAGGACCTGACGAGCGTGCACCCCGGTGATCGCGCTCACTCCCGCTCCTTTGCCTGGTCGAAGTACGCGTCCTGCCGTTCGAGCGGCAGTTCGCTCCAATTCTCTCCGGCCTCCTCGGCCAGCGAGTCGGCAACCTCCACGCGGGCGCGAAACCGCTGCGCGGCCCGCCGCAGCTCGAGCTCGGGATCGACCTCGAGCTTGCGGGCGACGTTCACCGCCGCGAAGAGGACGTCGCCGAGCTCGTCGCCGCACGGCTCCTCCTCGAGCTCGCGTAGCTCGTCCGTGAGGTCGGCGAGCGCACCGGCGAGATCCGGGTACTCGAAGCCGACGGCCTGCGCGCGCTGCTGGACCTTGCGCGCGTAGAGCAGTCCGGGCAGCGCCTCCGCGACGTCGTGGAAGATGCCCTCGCGGCCCTCCTGCTCGCGCTTGATCCGCTCCCAGTTCGAGCGCACGCGCTCGGCGGTTCGAGCCTCGACGTCACCGAAGACGTGCGGGTGGCGGCGCACGAGCTTCTCGTGCACGCCCTGGGCCACCTGCGTCAGGTCGCCGGCTCCCCGCTCCTCGAGCAGGAGCGCGAGGAAGTAGACCTGGAAGAGCAGGTCGCCGAGCTCGTCGAGCAGCTTCCCGTCGTCGCCGGCGAGCGCGGCGTCCGCGACCTCGTACGACTCCTCGATCGTGTGCGGGACGATGGTCGCCGCCGTCTGCTCGCGGTCCCAGGGGCACTCGCGGCGCAGGCGCTCCGTCAGCTCTTGCAGCTCGAGGAGAGCCGCCGCCGGCTCCTCGCGGTCGCTGGAAGCGCCGGCGGCAGAGCCGCCGGCGCCCGGCGAAACGTTCCCGCCTTCGGCGGTGGGCGTCACTTACCCGGTCGTGGTCGCGGCCGCCGTGGTCGTCTCCGGCGTGTAGCCCGTCTGGTACGCGACCTTGCCCTTGTAGTCCTTCGCCAGCTTCACGAGCCAGGCCTGCCAGGCCGTCTGCTTCTGCTGCGCGGCGAGGTTCGCCTGGATCTGCGCCTTGACCTGCTTGAAGGTCTGGACCTTGGCGGGCTTGACGTCGCTGAGCGCCTGGATGATGTGCCAGCCGTAGACGCTCTTCACGGGCTGTGAGATCTCGTTCGTCTTGAGCGAGAACGCGGCCTTGTCGAACGGAGCGACCGTCTGCTGACAGGCGCCGCTCGTGCCGCCGTGGGCGACGCAGAGCTTGCCGCCGTGAGCCGCGGAGCCGGTGTCCTTCGAGTAGTGCTTCGCCAGGGCCGCGAAGCTCGCGCCGTTCTTCAGCTTCTGCTCCAGCGTCTCGGCGAGGCTCTTGCTGTCGACGAGGATGTGCCGCACCTCGCGCGTCTTCGGCGTCGTGAACGACGCCTTGTTCTGCGTGTAGTACTTCTGCGCCACGGCGTCGGAGATCTTGACGCTCGACGTCACCTTGTCCTCGACGTTCTGGCCGAGCAGCTTCGGCCGAAGCTCGTACTGCTCGTACTGCGAGAGAGTGATGCCCTGCTTCTTCAGCGCCGCGGCGAACTTCGCCGCGCTGCCCTGGAAGTACATCTTCTTGATCTGGCCGATCTGCTTGTCGATGTCCTGCTGCGACACGCCCACGCCCATCTTCTGAGCCTCCTGAGCCAGCTCCTCCTGCTGCACGAGGAAGGTGACCGCCGAGCTGCGGAGAGACGCGTAGGTCGGCATACCTACCTTCGGGCAGGGCTGTCCCTGAGCCTTCGCGTTGGCGCAGGCGAGGGCCATCAGAGAGGTGAACGTCGACTTCGTGATCGGCGTGGAAGCGACCTGTGCGACCGCGGTGGCGGGGACCTGGCCGGTGCCGCCGCCTCCGCCGCACGCGGCGAGCAGGGCAACCAGCAAGAGAGACAGGAGCAGGAAGGGCAGGCGAGTCTTCATTTCCATCCAGTGAGGTCGATGTCGCGGGAAGCGCCGCAGCGGCGATAAGCGTTCTCAGGCGGCTCGGCGCGCGTCCAAGATAGCATCGACAAGCTGAACCGCTTGGGCTATTTCTTCCTGCCCGCGCATGCTTACTTCCTGCTTAGACGAGACGTAGACAGCGGTCTTAGCGCGGTCCCGAAGCTCCCGCAGCTCGCCCGAGCCGAGCACCAGCCGGCCCACCGTCGCCTTCCCGCTCTGGAAGACGAGGTAGTCGGCGCCGAGGAGCGCGACCTTGATCTTCGCCTCCTGGATGCGGAAGAGATTCTCGACCGGTTCCGGCAGCGGTCCGTAGCGGTCCTCGAGCGAAGCCTGCAGCTCCCGCAGCTCGTCCTCGGTCTCGGCGAGCGCGAGGCGCCGGTGGACGTCGATACGGAGCGCCTCGGAGTCGACGTAGGCCGCGGGGACGTAGGCGTCGACGCGCGCGTCCACCCGCACCGGGCGCGCCGCGATCCGCTTCTGCCCCTGGAGCTCCGCGACGGCCTCGTTCAGCAGCTCGACGTAGAGCTCGAAACCGACCGCGGCGACGTGGCCGGACTGCTCCGCTCCGAGCAGTTCCCCAGCGCCGCGGATCTCGAGGTCGCGCATCGCGATCGCAAAGCCGGCGCCGAGCTCGGTGTGGTCGGCAAGCGTGGCGAGCCGCGCCCGCGCCTCCGGAGTCAGCTCGCGCGCGTCGGGATAGAAAAGGTAGGCGAACGAGGTGGCGTCGGAGCGGCCGACGCGGCCGCGGATCTGGTAGAGCTGGGCGAGGCCGAGCATGTCGGCGCGCTCGACGATCAGCGTGTTCGCCTGGGGGATGTCGATTCCCGACTCGATGATCGTGGTCGAGACGAGCACGTCGGCGTCCCCGCGCAGGAAGGAGTGCATCCGCTCCTCGAGCTCCTTCTCGCGCATCTGGCCGTGCGCGACGAGGAACCGGAGCCCTGGACAGAGCTGCTGCAGCTGTGCCGCGCGCTCCTCGATCGTCTCGACGCGGTTGTGGAGGAAGAACGCCTGGCCCTCTCGGCCGCCCTCGCGTTCGAGCGCGAGCTTCACGAGCTCCTCGTCGTACTCGCCCACCGTCGTCCGGATCGGCCGGCGCCCTTCCGGCGGGGTCTCGATGATCGAGATGTCGCGCATGCCGGCGAGCGAGAGATGCAGCGTGCGCGGGATCGGCGTGGCGCTGAGCGTGAGGACGTCGACCTCGAGCCGCAGCGACTTGAGCAGCTCCTTCTGCGCGACGCCGAACCGCTGCTCCTCGTCGAGGACCACGAGGCCGAGCTCCTTCGGGATCACGTCACGGCTGAGGACGCGGTGCGTCCCGACGAGCACGTCGACCTTGCCCGCGCTGAAGTCGGCGAGGATCCGCTTCGTCTCTTTCGGCGACACGAACCGCGAGACCATCTCGACGCGCACCGGGAAGTCGCGGAAGCGCTCGCGGAACGTGTTGTAGTGCTGCTCGGCGAGGATAGTCGTCGGCGCGAGCAGCAGCACCTGGCGCCCGTTCACCGCAACCGCGAACGCGGCCCGCACGGCGACCTCGGTCTTGCCGAAGCCGACGTCTCCGCAGACGAGCCTGTCCATCGGCCTGGGCGCCTCGAGGTCTTCCTTCACCGCCTCGATCGCCGCCTCCTGGTCCGGCGTCTCGCGATACGGGAAGCTCGCCTCGAGCTGCGGCAGCCACTCGCTCGAGAGGTCGTACGCGATTCCCTCTCGGGTCTGACGCTGCGCGTAGAGCTGGATCAGGTCGCCGGCAAGCTCGCGGACGGACTCGCGGGCGCGCGACTTGAGCGTCTGCCAGGCCTTGCCGCCGAGCTTCGAGAGCGCGGGCGCCGAGGCGTCGGCGCCGACGTAGCGCGAGACCTTGCCGAGCTGCTCGTGCGGGACATAGAGGCGATCCTCGCCGCGGAACGCCAGCAGGAGATAGTCGCGGGTGATGCCGGCGACGGTGTTCGTCTCGAACCCGAGCAACCGGCCGACGCCGTGATCCTCGTGCACGACATAGTCGCCGGTGCGGAGGTCGGCGAAGGACTGCAGCGCCCGGCCGCCGAGGCGGCGCTCGCGTGGGACGCGGCGGCGGAAGACCTGATGGTCCGGCAGGAGGACGAGGCCGAGGTCGCGCCAGACGAAGCCGCGCCGGGCGGGCGCAACGGCGAAGAGGAGCTCCGGCTCCTCCGGCAGCTCCTCTCCCGGCTCGAGCACGCGCGCCTCGACCCGGCGGAGGAGGTTCTGGGTGCGCAGCGCCTCGCCGCGATGCGGGAACGCGACGACGACGCGCTGGCCAGAGCGCAGGAGCGCCGCAAGCTCGCTCTCGGCCTCGGCCAGGCCGCGCGCGGCGATCGCCGGCCGCTGCGCCTCGAATGCGAAGGGCTGGGCCTGCGGGAACGGGTCGAGCTCGGTCGAGCCGGCGAGCGAGGGCGGATCGGCGCTGCCGTCCTCCTCCCACACGCGGCGCACGTCGTCCGGCTGGAACACGAGATCCGGCGGCCGCTCGAGCGGCGGCACGAGGTCCTCGGCAATCGTCGGCGCTGCGAGCTCCTCGCCTTCCTCGGCAAGTAACAGACTGTTACTAAGTTCGACAGTGTCCAGCCGGCGCTCGGCCGCCGGGTACAGCGTCGCCTCGGCCACCGGATGGAGGGCGCGCTGCGTGAAGGGCGAGAAGGCGCGCACCGACTCGATCTCGTCACCGAAGAATTCGATCCGGAACGGCTCGCGCCCGGTGGTCGGAAAGACGTCGACGATGCCGCCGCGAACGGCGAACTGACCGCGGTCGTCGACGCGCTCGACGCGCTCGTACCCCGCGAGGGCGAGCGACTCCGTCAATCCGTCCACGCCCGGCTCGAGCCCCGCCTGCAGCTCGATCGGCTCCGGCCGCGCGTCGGCCGGCGGCAGCCCCTCGGCCAGCGCTCTCGCCGATGCGCAGACGAGGCCGCCGCGCGCGAGCACGTGGAGCGCCCGCGACCGCTCACCGACGAGATGCGGCGGCGGTGCGAGCCCCGACCCCCAGGCAACGCCGCGGCTCGACAAGAGGCCGACCGCGTCGTCACCGAGGAACCAGGCGGCACTCTCGGCGGTGTCGCGGGCGTCCGCGTCCTCCGGAAGCACGATCACCAGATCGCGTCCGAGACGCTCGTGCAGCGACGCGAGCAGCACGGGCAACGCCGACTCCGACACGCGGGCGCGAGTCGGCAGCGCGTCCGCGAGCTCGGCAAGACGCTCGTGCTCGACGAGCTCCCGGACGAATGCGTGAAGTACAGGACGGTCCATGACGAAAGGCGGAACCGACCGGTTCCGCTGGGTCGATGGTAGTGGCTGGGGCACTTCACACGGCCCCGATTTGGGACTAGCCTTTGGAGGCCTTGGCGAGTCGCATTGCGATCTTGTTCCTCGTTGTCATCGCCCTACTCGTCGGGCCGGCCGCCGCGGCGTCGGCCGACACGGGAACGCAGCTTCCCTTTACGACCCAGAACAGCACCTGGCTTGCGGTGGATCCGGTCGGCCAACATGTCTTCGTCTCGGGCGGACCGGTACCTCGTCGATCGTCGTCCTGGACTTCAACGGGAATGTCGTCAAGACGATCACCGGAGAGCCCGGCGCTTCGCAGATGGCGATCGATCCCTCGACGCACGCGCTCTACGTCGCGTTGCACGACTCGACCGCGATCAGCGAGATCGATACACAGACGCTGACCGAGACAGCGCGGTTTTCGACGTCTCCCTTTATCTCCCCCATGTTCCTCGTGCTCGCCGGAGGAAAGGTCTGGTTCGCCTGCGAGAACGATCTTTCACCCTGCGTCGCGAGCATGAACCTCGACGGCAGCGGACTCGCCTCCGCCGGAATCGGCTCTCGACAGCCTGTTTCCCTCGCGTCCGGAGGGACCGCGAACGACCTGCTCGCGACCGCCGACTCGGACGACGAGCCGCCGACGCTCTCGATCTACGACGTTTCGAGCGGCACGCCGTCGCTCGTACACTCGCAACAGAATCCGGCGTCGGGCGGGGGCAGCTTCGATGTCGTCGACCAGATGGCCTTCGACGAGCCCGACGGCTCGAATCTGCTGATCGCCGCAGGTGCCCCCTACTTCGTCGCGTCGCTGACGAGCTCGACGTTCGCGCCCAGTTTCGAGTATCCGACGGGCGCGTATCCCGATGCGGTCGCCGTCAGCCCGGACGACAGCTATGTCGCGGCCGGAGTCGACACCGGCGGCACGACCGACGTCTATCTCTACCCGACAGCCGACACGACCCCCCTCAGGGTGTGGGCCGTCGGAGGCGGTGAGGTACCCGCACACTCGCTCGCGTTCAGCCCGGACGGGTCGGCGCTGTTCGTGGTGGCGGACAACTCCGCGACAGGGTTTCGAGACTTCTACGTCCTGGGCGTCTCCTCCCCGCCCGATACCGAGATCACCGGAGGGCCTTCCGGCCCGACGTACTCGACTCAGGCTTCGTTCAACTTCTCGTCCGAGGACAGCGCGGCGACATTCCAGTGCAGCCTCGACGGGGGCCCCTGGGCCGGTTGCAAGTCGCCGGTGAACTATTCGGGACTCGGCACGGGCAGCCACACGTTCAAGGCACGAGCGGTGGACGGCAGCTTGATCGATCCGACGGGTGCGAGCGACACGTGGACGATCAACCCTCCGGATACACACCTGCTGAGCGGCCCCGTGAGCCCCACGTTCGCGACGAGTGCATCGTTCTCGTTCTCCTCGGACGACAACGCGGCGACGTTCGAGTGCAACCTGGACGCTGAGGGTTGGCTCCCGTGCGCGACTCCCGCGGCCTATACCGGCCTCGAGCCCGGCTCGCACACCTTCATGGTCAAGGCGATCAACGAGGCGAATGCCGCCGATCCTGTGGGAGCAAGCCAGACCTGGGTCATCAAGTCGAACACGCCCACTCGTGGCCGAGCTGAGCTCCTCCCTCAATCCGTCCTGTCGGGCGCCCAGGTGACGCTCGATGCATCCGGATCCCACGACTCGCAGGCCAACATCGTCGACTACCGCTGGGATCTCGGCAACGGCAGCTTCGACCTCGACAGCGGAGCGGTGCCGAGCATCACCGCGGTGTTCAATTCGACGGGGTCGCAACAGGTTCGCGTCAAGGTGACCGACAGCGGCGGCGACACCGCGATCGCGAGCGCTTCGGTCGATGTTCGCCCGGCGCCGCCTCCCGGGAAGACCGGCGTGACGATCGACGGCGGAGCCTACGCGACCGATTCAGCAAGCGTCCGGCTGCATGTGGTCTGGCCCGCCTACGCGGTGGACGCCCTGATCTCCGACGACGGCACCTTCGCGCCAGGCTCGGGCACCGCGGCGGTGCCGGTCGCAACCACGATCCCGTGGAAGCTGGCGTCGGCGGTGAGCGCGCGAAAGCCCCAGACCGTCTACCTCCGCTTCCCCACGAGCTCGGAGCCGGCAGAGACGTTCGGCACAGGCATCGTTCTGGACACGACCAAGCCGACGATGCGCGCGCGCGACTCTGTCCGGACGCACCGGCCGGTCGTTCAAGGTGCGGCTACGCGCGAAGGAGGCGATCTCGGGCATCTCGCAGGTGCGTTTCTCGACGAGACCCGGAGGCGGGACCGCGATCACCCTCGCGAGTCGCAAGACGCGCGGGATCCTCGACCTCTCACGCACGATCTCGGTACAGCTGCGCAGCGCGCCGAAGTGGGTGCGGGTGCGCAGTGCCGCCGGCACCTGGTCGAAGTGGCATCGCGTCGGCTGAAGTCACGCCTCTAGCGCCCGCTTCGGCACCTGCTGCCGCTCCTCGCGGATGAAGAGGGCGCGCCGCGTCCAGTGCGGCAGCCACCAGTTCGCCCTCCCGAGCAGGGCCATCAGCGCCGGCACGAGCAGGGCCCGGATCACGGTCGCGTCGAAGATGATCCCGGCTGCGAGCCCGATCGCGAACTCCTTGATCTCGAAGCCCGGGCTCGAGGAGAGGACGAGGAACGCGAACATCAGGATGAGCGCCGCGCTCGTCACGAGCTTGCCTGTGCGCGCGAGGCCGAGCTCGATCGCACGCGGGGTCGAGCCCGTCTCGTCGTACGCCTCGCGCATCCGCGTCAGCATGAAGACCTCGTAGTCCATCGAGAGGCCGAAGAGGAAGGCGAAGATCATCAGCGGTATCCAGGCCGTGATCGCCTGCGTCGCGGTGATGTTCCAGAGCGACGAGCCGTGGCCCTCCTGGAAGATGAGGACGACGATTCCGAACGCCGCGCCCAGCGACAGGAGGTTGAGGATCACGGCCTTGACGGGCAGGACGATCGAGCGGAAGGCTCGCGTCAAGAGGACGAGCGTCAGGATGAGCACGAACAGGAGCAGGTACGGGAAGTTGTCGTAGACCGCGTGCACGAAGTCGCGATCCTGGGCAGGGACGCCGCCGAGCGTCGCGTTCGTGCCGCGTAGCGCGTCGTCGACCCGGTTGATCACGCCCTGGATCCCGGGCGCCGCGCCGTCGATCGCCGGGAACGCCTCGACGAGCGTGTCCTGCCCGCGGTGCCAGCCAGGACCGGGCGGTACCGTCGCACCGGCGATGCCGGGGACCGCGCGCTCCTTCGCGGCGACCTCTTGGGCGTCGCCGCCGTTCTCGACGAGCGTCACGAACGGCTTCATCACGCCGGGCGAGATGCCGGCGTCGGAAAGCATCTGTCGCCCGGCGATGGCCGTGCCCGTGCCCGGGAAGTTCTTCAGCTGCGATTCGTTCGGGTTCAGCTGCACGCCGATCACGACGAGCACCGTGACGATCCCGAGGCCCACCGCGGCCACGGGCAACGGCCGCCGCAGGACGAAGCGTGCCCAGCGTCCCCAGGCACCGTCCTCGGGATGGCCGTGGTCGACGAACCGTTTCGGCATCAGGCGCACGCTGTTGATCCGCTCGCCGAGCGTCCCGAGGATCGCCGGCATCAGAGTGATCGCCGCGAGTACCGACACCGCCGGGATGAGCATCCCGCCGATCCCGATCGAGCGGATGAACGGCAGCGGGAGGACGATCATCGACAGCAAGCCGACCGCGACGGTCGAGCCCGAGACGATCACCGAGCGCCCGGCGTGGGTCATCGTCTCCACGAGCGCCGTCTCGACGTCTTTCCCGTCACGCAACTCGTCGCGGAAGCGGAAGATCATCAGCAGCGAGTAGTCGATCGCCACGCCGAGGCCGACGAGTGCGATCAGGAACTCGACGATGATCGAGACGTTCGTGACGTAGGTCAGTGCCCAGATGAGCGTGAAGGTGTTGAGGATCGCGGCCGCCGCGACGCCGACCGGCACCAGCACCGCCGGCAACGTGCCGAACACGAAGAGCAGGATCACCATCGCGCCGAGACCGCCGATGATCGCCTCGACGAGGACGTTCCCACCGCCTCCGCCGTGCGAGCTCGCCTCCTCGAGCGGGTCATGTCCCGTCACCTGGACCTGGATCCCCGCCGGCAGCCCGCGCGCAGCCGCAGCGCGCACCGCCGTGGCCCCGCTGGTGGTCGAGAACGTCGACGGCCCGGGCGGATAGATCTCCTCGAACGTCGTGTGCCGGTCGCGCGAGACGTACATGGGGTCGTGCGTCGAGAAGTACGAGCTCGTCCGGGATCCCGGCATCGCCGCGGCCGCCCGCTGCATGGCGGCTGCGATCGCGGAGCTCTTCGTCGCGTCGCCGCTCGTGTGGAAGACGACGACGTCCGGCGCGCGGATTCCGGTGCCGAACGCCTTCAGCGTCCGCTGGTTCGCCTCGTACGCCGACTTGCCGGGGATCGAAAAGCTCTGATACCAGCGCTTCGAGACCTGGCTCGCGGCGAACCCGCCGAAGAGCGTGAGGGCGATCCAGATGGCGATCACCTTCCAGCGGTGACGTGAGACGAGGTGCGCGAGTCCTGCGAGCAAGCCGGTCCTTTCGTTCGCGAGGCGATGAATCGTTCGGTGACTGAACTGTTCGGTAGCTGTAGCATAAGCGCGTGACCACGCGCAACTCCCGAGCCGGCGCCACGACATCCCCGTTCCGGAGCGTTGCCTTCCTGCTCTCGAGCCTCGGATTCGCCGTCTCGCGCAACTTCCACCAGGTGCTGGAGCCGCTGGAGCTGGAGCCCGGCGAGTTCGCGCTGCTGCGGGCGGTCTCGGCGGGTGACGGCGAGCCGCAGAACGCCCTCGCCGAACGCCTGCACATCTCCCCGAGCTGGATGGTCGCCATCGTGGACGAGCTGGAGCGGCGAGAGCTGCTCGAACGCCGGCCTCACGCTCGCGACAGGCGCGTCCGGAACCTTCACCTCACCGTCGCCGGGAAGAAGCTCCTCAGACAGGCCGAGCGGCGGGCCGAGGAGCTCGACCGGCGGGTGACCGCCCCCCTGAGCGAGACCGAGCTCCAGGAGCTGTTCGAGCTGCTGCAGCGGATCGCCGCGGGCCTCGAGTTGCAGCCGGGAGCGGCGCACGCCGCTCTCCGCGAGCGCCGCTAGCGCCGGTTGACCTGAAGCTGCGTCCGCTCGACGCCCTCGGCGACGAGCAGCTCGACGGCGTCCGCAGCGCGCGCGACGAGCTCGTCGGGGTCGTCGTGCGCCTCGAAGTCCGCCAGCACCCAGTCGGCGAGCGGCCGCGGGTCGCCCCGCTCCGGGCGGCCGACGCCGATGCGCAGCCGGAGGAAGTCCGGCGTGCCGAGCTGCTGCGCGATCGAGCGCAACCCGTTGTGGCCGGCGAGGCCTCCGCCCACCTTCAGCTCGAGGCGGCCGAGGTCGAAGTCGCCCTCGTCGTGGACGACGAGCACCTCGCCCGGCTCCAGCTTGAAGAAAGCCGCGGCTGGCCCGACCGAGCGCCCGGAGTCGTTCATGTACGTCTCAGGCTTCAGGAGTGCGAGCCGCGCGTCCCCGATCCGCACCTCCGCCATCTGGCCCGAGAACTTCCCACGCCACGAGCCGTCATGCCGCCGTGCGAGCTCGTCCACGACCATCCAGCCGGCGTTGTGCCTGTTCCGGACGTGCTCCCGCCCCGGGTTCCCCAGACCGGCGACGAGCAGCACTAGCCGTCGGCGGTGTCTTCGCCGCCGGAGGACTCCGCCTCCGGCTCGGCTGCGCCTTCGGCAGCCTCGCCCTCGGCACCTTCCTCGCCCTCGGCGCCCTCGCCCTCGGCCTCCATCGCCGCGAGCTCCTCCTCGGTGGGCTCGGGCTCGACGACCTTCGTCGGGGCGGTGACCGTGGCGACGACCATCTCGGGATCGTCGAGGAGCGTGGTGCCTTCCGGAGCGCTGAGGTCGGAGATGCGCAGCGTGCCGCCGATCTCCATCCCCGACACGTCGAGCTCGAGGTGCTCGGGCATCTCGAGCGGCAGCGCTTCGACGGTCACCTCACGCAGCGGCTGCGAGAGCACGCCGCCCTCGCGCACGCCCGGCGCATCCTCGCCACCATGGAGCTCGACGGCGACCGAGGCCTGGATCACCCGGTCGAGCCGCACCTCCTGCAGGTCGACGTGAGTCACGCCGCCCCGCACGGGATCGACCTGGTACTCCTTGAGGATCGACGCGTGAGTCTCGCCCTTGCCGTCGACCTCGACGTCGAGGATCGAATGCAGGCCGGCCGCGCCGGTGAGCGCGCGCCGGAGCTCCCGCTCTGCGATGCAGATCGCAACGGGCTCGCCGGTGCCGTAGAGGACTCCCGGCACGAGCCCTTCCCTGCGCAGGCGGCGCGACTCGGCCGAGCCGAGCCTCTCGCGCTGGGCGACCACGAGTTTGGTGCGTTCTCCGGCCATTCCGGCGGCGGAGTGTAGCCGAGCGGAGCTTCGGTAGCGTCCATTCCATGGACTTCGAGAGCCTCCTCGCGGACTGGGACGGCGAGCACGCCGTCGTCCGCCACGACGCCGAGAGCGGAGCCTGGATCTTCGTCTGCGTCCACTCCACCGCGCTCGGCCCGGCCGGAGGCGGCACGCGCATGCGCGTCTACCCCGCTCCGGCCGACGGCCTCGCCGACGCCATGCGCCTGTCCGGCGCGATGACGTGGAAGATGTCCGCCGCCGGAATGCCGCGCGGCGGCGGCAAGGCCGTGCTGGCGGTGCCGGAGCTGCCGGCCGGCGAACCGCGCAGACGTCTCCTCCAGCGGTATGGCGAGCTCGTCGCCTCGCTCGGCGGCACCTACCGCACGGCCGGCGACATGAACATCTCGCCGGAGGACCTCGACGTCGTCGCCGAGACGTGCCCGTGGGTCTACGGCACGACCGGCCGCGGCGGGAACAGCGGCCGCGGCACCGCCCGCGGCGCGCTGCACGCGATCCGCGCCACCGTCGAGCACGCCTTCGGCTCGCCGGAGCTCGCCGGCCGCAGCGTCCTCGTGCAAGGCGCCGGCGCCGTGGGCGCGGTCCTGGCGCGCGAGCTCACCGACGCCGGCGCACGAGTGCTCGTCAGCGACGTCGACGAGTCGCGGGCCGCCGCCACCGGCTGCGAGACGGTTCCGCCCGAGCGCGTGGCCGAGACGGAGGCGGACGTCTACTCGCCCTGCGCCGTCGGCGGCACGCTCGACGCCGAGTCGATCGCCCGGCTGGCCTGCCGCGCGGTCGCGGGCTGCGCGAACAACCAGCTGGCCGAGCCCGAGGACGCCGAGCGGCTGCACGAGCGGGGCATCCTCTACGCGCCCGACTACGTCGTGAACGCGGGCGGCATCATCCAGCTCATCGGCCTTGAGGACGAGGGCTGGGACGAGCCACAGCTTCAGGCGGGGCTCGCAAGAATCGGCGACACGCTGCGCGCGCTCTTCACCGAGGCCGACGCGCAGGGAATCACGCCCGCGGAGGCGGCGGACCGGCTCGTGCGCCGCCGGCTGGCCGACGGCCGCTCGACCTAGAAGAGCCGGTGCCCTATCCGACAACAGACGGCGCCGCTCAGCGTTTTCGCTGGGCCCGCTGTCGTCGGGCGACCTCTGGCGGCACGTGGTAGGTGGACCCGAACCCTGACGTCCTCGGCGCCCCCGGCCTCGGGCCCAGCATCGCCAGCAGAATCACACCGAACCACCCCAGGAAGAGGGCGTACCAAAACCACTGACGGCCCTTCCGCACGCCGATCCTGTGAGCGACGAAGAAGGGCCAGATGTACAGAACCGCGACGGCCGCGAGCCCGAGGACTCCCTGGGTCACGCTCGTGGCGCTTGCCAACACGAGTCACACCCTAGAACCTCTGAGTGAATGACCCGCGCGCGACGCTGCGGGCAGCGCATGACCGACCGGGCCGGAACCCTAGAACAGCTGGTTCTCGCCGCCGAAGATCGCCGACACCGAGTCGTCGGCGAATACGTTCAGGATCGCCTCCGCGAGCAGGCCGGAGACGCTGAGGACGGTCATGTTGTCCGGCCGCCCACGGATGTCGACCGGGACGGTGTCGGTGACGACGATCCGGTCGATCTCGGACTCCCCGATCTTCTCGAGAGCGTTGCTCGAGAAGAGCGCATGCGTGACGAAGACGTTCACCTCGGTGGCTCCCTGCTCCTTCAACGCCCGGGCGCCCGCGACGAGCGTGCCCCCGGTTATCGCGACGTCGTCGCCGACGATCGCGACCTTGTCTCGCACCTTGCCGGTCACCTCGGTGATCTCGGCGCGCTCGTGCTCGGGCCGCATCTTGTGCATGATCGCGAAGCTCGCCTCGATCATCTCGGCGAACCGCACCGCGTGCTTCGCACGACCTGCGTCGGGCGCCACCGCGACGACACCCTCCCCGGTGAGCCCGAGATCGCGGAAGTGCGTCGCGAACAGCTGCAAGGCGGTCATGTGGTCGACGGGGATCGTGAAGAAGCCCTGGATCTGACCCGCGTGCAGGTCCATCGTGAGCACACGATCGACCCCGGCGAGGTGGAGCATGTCGGCGACCAGTCGGGCCGAGATAGGCTCGCGCGGCTTCGCTTTCCGGTCCTGGCGGGCGTACGGGAACCACGGGATGACCGCCGTGATCCTCTTGGCGGAGGCGAGCTTCGCGGCCTGGATCATCAGTACGAGCTCCATGAGGTTCTTGTCCACGGGCGGGCAGCCGGTCTGAACGAGGAACACGTCGGCGCCGCGGATCGACTCGAGGTAACGGCAGTACGTCTCGTCGTTCGCGAAGGTCTTCAGCTCGACGTCGCCGAGCTCGACCCCGAGCTTCTCGGCCATCGAGGCCGCGAGATCGGGATGCGAGCGGCCGGAGAAGACCATCAGCCGCTTTTGCGGGCCGCGGACGATGTAGTGCTGCGGCGACGGGTCGCTCGTCACGACACCGCCCTCCAGCCCCGGCAGGGCCAGTTCAGTCGCCGTCGGGCTTTCCATGCTTGTCGTAGACCCATCCTTCCTTCGTCATCTGCCGCGGGGGAAAACCGGCCAGCGAACCAGGAGGGACATCATCCGTGATGACGGTCCCCGCTGCAATCCAGACGTCGTCGCCGATCTCGACCGGAGCATCGAAGACAGTGTCCACGCCGGTCCTGACGTTACGGCCGATCCTGGTGCGGCCCTTCGGCTCGCCCGGCTCGTGCGGGAAGTTGGCGGTGATGTTGCCGGCGGCGACGTTCGCCCCGTCACCGACCTCGGCGTCCCCGACGTAGGAGAGGTGCGGGATCTTCGCCCCGGTCCCGACGGCCGCGTTCTTGACCTCGACGAAGGTGCCGATCTTCGCGTCCTCGCCGATCACGCTCACCGCCCGGACATAGGCGAACGGCCCGATCTCGGCCCCTCCCTCGATGCGAACGCCGCCGCGGATCACCGTGAACGGATGCACGACCACGTCGGGCTCGATCTCGACCCCCGGCTCGATCCACGTCGTCGCCGGGTCGACGATCGTGACGCCGGCGAGCATGTGCGCCTCGTTGATGCGGTCGCGGAGGGAGGCGGCGGCGAGGGCGAGCTCGACGCGGGTGTTCACGCCCTCGGCCTCGAGTGGATCGCCTGCGAGCTGGACTGCGCATGACTCTCCCTCGGTCACGAGCAGGCCCAGCGTGTCGGTCACGTACAGCTCGCCCTGCGCGTTGTTCGCGTCGAGTCGCTCGAGCGCCGGCCACAGCTTGTCGGCCTGGAAGACGTAGATGCCGGAGTTGACCTCGCCGAGCGCGAGCTCCTCGGGCGACGCGTCGGCCGCCTCGACGATCCGGGCGAGCCTGCCGTCGCCGTCGCGGACGATCCGCCCGTAGGCGCCCGCGTCCTCCGGCTCGAAGGAGAGAACGGTCGCTGCGGCGCCGGCCGTGCGATGGGTCTCGACGAGCGCGCGGATCGTCTCGGACCTGAGGGCCGGGACGTCGCCGCTGAGCACGAGCACGTCGCCGTCGAAACCGTCGAGCACAGCGCGCGCGCAGCGGACGGCGTCGCCCGTCCCGCGCGGCTTCTCCTGGATTGCGATCTCGACCTCCTCGAGCAGGCCGCTCGCCTGCGGCGAAGCGACGACGACGAGCCGCTCCGCGCCTGCCTCGCGTGCCACGTCGACCACCCAGTCGACCATCCGCCGGCCGAGGATCGGGTGCAGGTGCTTCGGCGTCGCGCTCTTCATGCGCGTGCCGATTCCGGCGGCCAACACGACTGCTGCGAGCTTGTCTGCCATGTCAGGGAGAGTGGCTGGGGCGCCAGGATTCGAACCTGGGATCACGGGACCAAAACCCGTTGCCTTACCACTTGGCTACGCCCCAGGGGCACGGAAGTCTACCGGTGGTCGAACCAGAGGAACGCGAGGGCGATGACGGCGCACACGATGAGGCCGAGGATCAGCAGCCACTTGAAGAAGACGGCGAACAGGACGAGCACGACGGCGATCAGCTGCGAGACCACGAAGATCCAGAGGGCCTGCCGGATCCCGTTCGAGCGGGCGTTCCTGCCCAGCACCCAGGCGACCGACGACACCGCTGCGAGCGCGACCACCGTCCACTTCGTGAGGTCGGCCGAAACCGCGACCACCAGGCCCTCGGCGGCAGCGATCCAGAGCGCGAGACGGTGACGACGAACCCTCAGCCAACCGCCGGGACCACGCTCGACGGGGGGCGACGACGACTCGCTCAGCACCGGTCAACCGTACCACGCAGGTGCCGCGAGCCAGGTCCGGCCGAGACGGCGAAGGGTGCGTCTCGCAGCGTCCGCGTCGGGGCGGTGATGGAAGAGCCCGTACAAGGCCGGACCGGCTCCCGAGACGTCCGCGCGGAAGGCGCCCGCCGCGCGAATCTCCTCGGCGAGCGGTGAGCTCGCGAGGTCGTTCGGCGGCAAGGCTGCGAGATCGCGGGGGCGCTTCGTCCCGGCGAGGCCGTCGACGAGCGCCTGTCGCCGCTCGGCGAAGCCTTCGACGCCGTGACGGGCGTCGAACGCGGCGTACATGTCCGCCGTCGAGGTCTTCGCGACGCCTTGCGGGAGCAGGACGACGACCCAGAAGTCCTGCGGGAGATCGAGCGGTGCCAGCTCACTTCCGTCGCCCGAGCCGAGCTGCGGGCCGTCGGCGAGAAAGAACGGAACGTCGGCGCCGATCTGCGCCGCCAGGCTGTGCAGGTCCTCGGCCGGCAGAGGCTCGGGAAGCGTCTCGTTGGCGAGCCGGAGCGCGGTCCCGGCGTCGGAGCTGCCGCCGCCGAGCCCGGCGGCGACCGGAATCCGCTTCTCGATCCGCACACGCCAGCGCGACTCGACGCCGGCGCTGCGGGCGAGCTCGTGGAGCGCCACCCGCACGAGTGTGTCGTCCGGGAAGCCCTCGACCCGGAGCTCGGTCGCCTGCTCGAGCTCGATCCGGTCCACGAGGTCGATGCGCTGAAGGACGGTCAGAACCTCGTGCTTGCCATCGTCGCGCAGGGGACCGACGACGAGGGCGAGGTTGACCTTGGCCGGCGCGGGCGCACGCATCACCGCAAGGCCCCCGCGAGCGCGACGAACTCCCCCGGGGCAAGCGCCTCGGCACGGGTCTCGGCGGGACGGCCGATCGCGGCGAGCGCCGCGGCTGCCTCCTCACGGGCCGCGAGGCCGGCCTGCGCGACCGAGTTCGGGAGCGTCTTGCGCCGGTGGGCGAAGGCAGCCGTGACGAGCTCCTTGACCCGCCCGTAATCCGCCGGCAGGTCGGTGCGCCGGAAGGCGACGAGCGCCGAGTCGACGTTCGGCTGAGGCCGGAAGACGGTGCGGGAGACCGGATGGAACCCGGTTCGCTCGGCGGCGAGCTGGACGAGCACCGAGACGGCGCCGTACTCCTTGGTGCCCGGCTGTGCGAAGAACCGGTCGGCCACCTCCCGCTGCACCATCACGCCCCAGAGCCGGACGTTCGCCAGTCCGTCGAGGCTCTCGACCACGAGCGGCGTCGCGATGTTGTACGGCAGGTTGGCGACGAGCTTCGTCGCGTCCTGCGGGAGCTCGAGCCGGAGCGCGTCGCCGAAGACGACGTCGACGTTGTCGCCGAGCCCGGTCAGCGCCGGCTCGAGCGCACGGTCGATCTCGACCGCGTGGACGCGGCGCACGCGGTCGGCGAGGTAGCGCGTGAGGACTCCCTGGCCGGGGCCGATCTCGAGCACGACGTCGTCGGGCCCGAGTTCGGCGAGGCGGCCGATCACGTCGAGGATGTTGCGGTCGACCAGGAAGTGCTGGCCGTACTCCTTCTTCACAGGCCGAAGCATGCAGTGGCGTTGCGCTCGATCTGCGCTTCGAGCTCGGCCGGCTCCTCGCCGCGGGCCTGCGCGAGGGCCGCGAGCGTGTGGACGACGTTGGCGGGCTCGTTCCGTTTCCCGCGGACGGGCTGCGGCGCGAGATACGGCGAGTCGGTCTCGGCGAGGATGCGGTCCGCCGGGACCTGGGTCGCCGCGAGGCGGAGGTCGACGGCCTTCGGAAAGGTGGCGTTGCCGGCGAACGAGACGTACCAGCCGCGTTCGAGCGCGGTCGGAAGCATGCGTGGCGACGAGAAGCAGTGGAGGATGACGGTTCCGCCGAAGCCATCGAGCGCCGCGAGCGTGTCGTCGTCCGCAGCGCGCGAGTGGATCACGACCGGCTTCTCGATGTCGGCGGCCATCGAGAGCTGCGCTTCGAAGAGCCGCAGCTGATCGTCGCGAGGGGCGTAATCCCGGAACCAGTCGAGCCCGATCTCGCCCACGGCAACGGCTTTCTGATGGTTCTGCATCCGACACACCTCGCGGACGGCACCTGCCTCGACGCTAGCTGCCTCGTGTGGATGGATCCCGAGGATGGCGAACACGCCGTCCTGCCGCTCGGCGAGCGCGAGCGCGCCGCGGCAGTCGTCCACGCTCGTACCGACGGTGAGGATCCGCCTGACGCCCGCCTCGGCCGCGCGCCGGATTGCCTCCTCCGCGTCGTCGAGCGCGGTGAGATGCGCGTGGGTGTCGATCACGGGAGCTCGGCCGCGAGAACTGCGTCCGCGTCGAGCTTGCGGAAGAGCGGCCGCGGCTCGCGCAGCGGCTGGCCGGCCGGCAGCTCGCTCGGCGCCCAGGAGCCGACCCAGCTCCCGTAATCGCCCGTGAGGATCTGGTGCGTGGAGCCGTCGTCTTCCTCGACGCGCCGAAGCTCGAGGGGACCGGCGATCCAGCCCTCGTAGCCGAGCAGCTCGTGCAGCGCCTGCGAGCTGAACGGAAGGAACGGCGTGAACAGCGTCTTCAGCGAGTCGACAACGCGAAGCGCCACGTGCAGCACGGTGGCGGCCCGCTCGCGGTCCGTCTTCACGAGCGCCCACGGCGCCTGGTCGGAGAGGTACTGGTTCGCGAGCGCGCTCGTCGCCATGTTCTCCGCCAGGGCGGCCCGGAAGCGGGCGTTCTCGATGTGCTCGCCGACCGTCTCGAACGCATCCTCCACCGCGCCGAGGAGCGCGCGGTCGCCCTCGGTGAGCGCGCCCGGCTCGGGGACGGCTCCGAAGTTCCGCTGCGCGTTCACGAGCGTCCGGTTGACGAGGTTGCCCCAGTTGGCGAGCAGCTCGTCGTTCGTGCGGCGGACGAACTCCTCCCACGTGAAGTCGCTGTCCTGCGTCTCGGGCCCGGCGGCGGTGAGGTAGTAGCGCAGCGCGTCCGGCTCGTAGCGGTCGAGGAAGTCCTTGACCCAGATCGCGTGACCGCGGCTCGTGCTCGCCTTGCTGCCGCTCATCGTCAGGTACTCGCTGGAGACGACGTTGTACGGAAGCTGCAGGTCGTCGCCGTAGCCCATCAGCATCGCGGGCCAGATGACCGAGTGGAAGACGATGTTGTCCTTGCCCATGAAGTAGAAGCTGCGCGCATCGGGGGCCTGCCACCACTCCCGCCACGCCTCGGGCCGATCGACGTTGTCTGCCCATTCGACGGCGGCGGAGAGGTAGCCGATCACCGCGTCGAACCAGACGTAGATGCGCTTCGTGTCGGCGGGGTAGCCCTCCACCGGGACGGGAACGCCCCAGTCGATGTCGCGCGTCATCGCGCGCGGCTTCACCTCGCGCGCGAGGTTGAGCGCGAAGTTGCGGACGTTCGGCCGCCAGTGCGTCTGCTGCTCGATCCACTCGACGAGCCGCTCGCGGAACGCCGGCAGATCGAGGAACAGGTGTGTCGTCTCGCGGAACTCCGGCGTCGAGCCGTCCACGATCGAGCGCGGGTCGATCAGATCGACGGGATCGAGCTGGTTGCCGCAGTTGTCGCACTGATCGCCTCGCGCCTCGCCGTAGCCACAGATCGGGCAGGTGCCCTCGATGTAGCGGTCGGGGAGCGTGCGGCCGGTCGCAGGAGCGATCGCCCCGAGCGTCGTCTGCTCGATGAGGAACCCCTTCTCGTACAGCGTGCGGAACATGTCCTGGACGACCGCGTAATGGTTGCGCGTCGTCGTCCGCGTGAAGCAGTCATACGTCATGCCGAGCCGGACGTAGTCGTCCAGGATCGATGCGTTGTTGCGGTCGGCGAGCTCTCGCGGGGTCACGCCCTCACGGTCGGCCGAGACCATCACCGGCGTGCCGTGCTCGTCCGTCCCGCTCACCATGAGCACGTCGTTGCCCTTGAGCCGGTGATAGCGCGCGAAGACGTCAGACGGTACGCCGGGGCCGGCAACGTGGCCGAGATGCCGCGGACCACTTGCGTACGGCCACGCGACCGCGACGAGGATCTTCTCGGGCGTTTCCGGCACCGGCGACGGCTCCTTCTGAGGCTCGGGGAGGGCTCTAGATCATACGAACCGGCTCCGGGCGACTTACGCCGCGCGCGACACGTGCCGGCGCTCGACCGCCGGTGGAGGCAAGTGGAGAAGCACCTGCGCGCCTGCGGACGAGCTCGCGTGCACTCTGCGACGCCGCCTGGCCGCAGCGCACGCCACGCCGAGCGCGAAGAGCGCGACGGCTCCGTTGCACACGAGTCCAGGGAACGCGTCGGGCGTTGCGGGCCGGGTCTCGTGGAGCGGCGTGCCCGGCCGGGTCTCGCGGCCCCGGCCGAGAGCCGTCGGCTCGTCGAGCGGCCGCCGGATGGAGCTCGTTCCCGCGCTCATGTGAGAGCGAGGGGCCGTCGACTCGAGCCGCGTGCGAGCCTCGTGCGAGGCGGGTTGTTGCCGGGTGGACCGAAGCGGCTGAGCGTCGGTCCGGGGCGCCCGCACACGCCCGCTGTCCTGGGACGAGACGTCGTGACGGCCGCGCGCCGCGGTCGCTTCGTGCGGCCTCGGCGGCGCCGGGGCCGGCTTCTTCGCGACGGGAGTGGAAGCCGCGCCGCTCGAGACCGGCTGCGCCCCGGTCGAGCCGCTCTGACCCGAACCACTCGTCGGGAGCGGCGGGAGCAGACCGAGCGGGTCGACGTAACCATCCGGATCCGCGGTGACGCGAATCCCGAGGTGGACGTAGGGCCCGTCCACCTCGGGCGTGCCGCTCGGGCCGACCGTGCCGACGGGGTCCTGCTCGGCGACCGTCGCGTCCTTGCTGACGGCGATCGAGCCCAGGTGGGTGAGCGTGACGGAGTAGCCGTCCGCGGTCTCGATCGTCACCGTCTCGCCGTTCGTCGGCACCGTTCCCGCGAAGCTCACCGTGCCCGCCTCCGGCGCGACCACCGTCTCGCCCGCCGCATCCGCGCCGATGTCGATGCCGCGATGCTGGCCGGCGCTGTACGGATGCGACTCGTCGTAGGAGAACGGCTGCACGACCGGCCCCTGCACGGGCCAGCTCCAGGCGTAGGCGGCCGGCGTCCATGCGAGGAAGGCGAAGAGGAGAACCGCGAGCCGCCGGGACGTTGTCAGTGTGAGCAACATAGAACGCAGAGTAGCGCGGCCGGAGTGCGTTGTCAAATATGCTTACAGCGACTGCTCGTAGAGGCGGTTGCGCGGAAGGGCCACGAGGCTCGAGACGATCTCCGCCGCCCGCCGGCGCGGCACGCCGGCCGCCACGAGCTCGGCAACAGCCGCGAGCGCGCGCTCCTCGTCGCCGGCCACCTGCGCCGCACCGGTCCCGAGTACGAGCGTGACCTCGCCTTTCGGCGGCACGCCGAACCGCTCTGCGAGCTCGGCAGCCGTCCCGCGCACGACGTCCTCGAACCGCTTCGTGAGCTCGCGGCAGACGGCCACCTCGCGCTCCGGGTCGGCGGCCGCGAGCGAGCGCAGCGTCGCGGACAGCCGCCGCGGCGACTCGAAGGCCACCGCCGGCCAGGGCCAGCCACGCAGCTCCTCCCACAGCGCCTCCAGCTTCTTCTCGCCGCGCGGGAGAAAGCCGAGGAAGCGGTACTGCTCCGCGGTGAGCCCCGAGGCGACGAGCGCCGTCTCGACCGCCGACGGCCCCGGCAGGACCGTCACGCCGACGCCTGCCTCGAGCGCCGTGCGGACGAGCCGCGCACCGGGATCGGAAACGCCGGGCAGGCCCGCGTCGGAGACGAGCGCCATCCGCTCCCCCGCCTCGAGCCGCGGCAGCAGCTCGGCCGTGCGCCGCGCCTCGTTGTGCTCGTGGTACGAGAGGAGCCGAGCCCGGATCCCGTGCCGCTCGAGCAGCCCGCGCGTATGCCGCGTGTCCTCGCACAGCACGACGTCGGCAGCGGCGAGCTCCGCCAGCACCCGGAGGGTGACGTCCTCGAGGTTCCCGATCGGCGTCGCGCAGACGGCGAGCGGCATCAGAGTGTGAGTCTGTCGTTCTCGCGCCGGCAGTCCGGCGCGATTGCAGCCTCGGTCTCGTCGAGATCGTCTCCCTGCGCGACCGTCAGATGCGGCGTGAGCTCCTCGAAGGCGCCGTCGTAGGGCAGGTGCTCGGGGAACACGCGGGCCGGCGCCCCGGTCAGCCGGACGAACGGCTCGCGCGTCGCCGCCGTCTCGAGGTCGCGAAACGGGATCGACAAGGCGAACATCGTCACGCCGTGTCGAGCGCCTCGAAGCCGACGAAGGCGGCGCCGATCAGGCCGGCGGCCGTGCCGAGCTCGGCCTTCGCCAGCCGCACGCTGCCGCGCATCGGCTCGAGTGCTTCCTGCCGCGCGACCTCCCCGGCCGGCCCACGCAGGTAGTCGAAGGCCGCGACGCCGAAGCCTCCGCCGAGGACGACGAGCTGCGGCGCAAAGACGTTGACGAAGGAGCCGATGCCCGAGCCGAGGTAGCGGGCGACCTCCTCGAGCAGCTCCTTCGCCTTCGCATCGCCCTCGTTCGCGAGGCGGACGAGCCGGTGCGCGTCGGCCGACGGGCCGAAGGCCTCCCGCGCCGCCGCCGTCACCGCGGTGCCGCTGACGTACGCCTCCAGATGGCCGTGTCCGGTGCAGGCGCCCTGGCAGGGCCGGCCGTCGTGGACGATCACCACGTGGCCGAACTCCGCGCCGAGGCCGTTCCGGCCGCGGAACGGCCTGCCGCCCGAGACGACGCCGCCGCCGACGCCCGTACCGAGCGTGAGCATCAGGAGGTCGTCGTCCCCCCGTCCGGTGCCGGCCCGCCACTCGCCGATCGCGGCCGCATTCGCGTCGTTGTCGAGCCCGATCGGAATTCCGAAGCGCTCGTGCATGCGGTCGCGCAGCGGCGCGTTCTCGAGCGGGAGATTGACGCAGCGCACGACTACGCCGTGCTCCTGGTCGATCGGAGACGGGGTCCCGAAGCCGACCGCGGCCACGGACTCGTCGAGCAGCTCCGCGACGGCGGCCTCGAGCTCGGCGAGGACGTGATCCTGCGAGTCCTGCGGCGTCGGCCGCTCGTGGCGCCGGAGAACGGTCCCGCCCCGGTCGACGACCCCGGCGAGGATCTTCGTGCCCCCGAGGTCGACCCCGATCGCATGGCCTGCCTGCACAGTGGGTACCGTAATCCCCCGCATGTCGGCCTCCGGCGAGAAACCGTACCGCGTCTACCGCGGCGGCCGGACGAAGGGGAAGGTGCCGCTGCAGCGGCGCGAGCGGGACGCGAGGCGCGCCGTCCGCAGCGACGGCGGGCGCGGCCCGGACCGGATCGTCGAGCGGCCCCCGCGCCGCCGCCGGCGCTGGCTCGGGTGGACGTGGCGCCGTTGGACGCTCGTCACGATTCTCGGCCTGCTCTTCCTGTTCGTGATCTGGGGAGCGCTCGGCTACCTCTCGGTCTCGAGCGGCGTCGGCGACGCGAACAGGCGCCTGCCGCAGAGCGTGCGCCCGGTCCTGGCTCCGGACAGCGGCCTCCTTCTCTCGAGCCCGACCACGATCCTCTTGCTCGGCACCGACCACGCCACGGGAAAGGGCAGCACCGGCCGCTCCGTCGACGAGCACTCCGACTCGATCACCCTCCTGCGCACCGACCCGGCGCACCACCGCCTCTACTACCTCTCGGTCCCGCGCGACCTGCAGACCGACGTGCCCGGCCACGGCGAGCAGAAGATCAACGCGGCGATGCAGTTCGGCGGGCCGAAGCTCGCCGTGCAGACGCTCGACAAGCTCCTCGGCCCGAGGATGCCGGTCAACCACGTGGTGATCGTCGACTTCAACCAGTTCGAGAAGCTGATCGACGCGGTCGGCGGAATCACGGTCGACGTCCCGGAGGAGATCCTCTCGAACCGGTTCGACTGTCCCTACAAGACGGACCAGCGCTGCCTCGCGTGGAAGGGCTGGCGCTTCCACAAGGGGCCGACGCACATGACCGGACACCAGGCGCTGATCTTCTCGCGCGTCCGGGAGAACCAGCTCGATCCGTCGTGGACGGACTTCAACCGCCAGCACAACCAGCAGCTCGTCCAGCAGGCGACGCTGAGCAAGCTGTCGAACCCGACGCGGTTCTTCTCCCTCCCCTTCGGCGGCAGCTCGCTGCTGAAGCCGATCGCGACCGATCTCTCCACCTGGAAGCTCATGCAGCTCGCCTGGGTGAAGTTCCGGTCGGGCAGCACGGTTCACTGCCGGCTCGGCGGGACGAGCTACACGAACTCGCTCGGCGACGTGATCATCGGGAGCTCCGAGAACATCCGGGTGATCGACACGGTGCTCGGGCAGTCGGCTCCGCAGCCGCCTCCGAGGGGCGAGCCCTATGCGCCCGGCTGCGTCGTCGGCAACGCCAGCTATCCGAAGTAGCCGCGCGCTACGAGTCGCCGCTCGCGGCGGCCTTCTTCTCCGGCGGCTTCGAGTCTTTCTTGGCACCCTCGCCGCCGGACGAGCCGCCGTCGCCGTCCTTCTTCGCGGCCTTTCCCTTGCCGTAGTCGGTCGTGTAGAAGCCGGAGCCCTTGTAGTGGATCGCGACCGGGTAGAGGACGAGCTCGACCGGCGCGGCACCGCACTCGTCGCACTTCTCCGGCGCCGGGGCCGTCATGGACTGGAAGCGCTCGAAGTGATGTCCGTTCGGACAGCGGTACTCGTAGATAGGCACGGGGTCGGCAGACGGTAGCAGTGAGCGTTCGACGGCTCCGGGCGGCGTTCCGGTGCGCCCGGAGCCCGTCGTCGGGCCCTGCTACCGGCCGCTCGCGCCCTTGCTCTTGATCGTGTTGTGGATCGGGTGGATCCGCGGCTCGACCGGGCCGAGACCGACGTTCTGGCTCGCCGGGCCGATCTCGCTCTGCGCGAACGCCGCGAAAGCCTCCGGCGATTCCCAGACGTCCACCACGACAAAACTGCCGTCTTCCCGGACCGCCGCAATGTGCGCGACGGCCGGATGGTTGTTGCCCTCGGCGTGTGAGGGCATCTCGGCACGCATCTGGTCATAGAGCTCGGGTGTCAGGTCGTCAGCCTCGATGATCACGAGCGTCGCCTCTTCGCTGCCCGTGCCTTCCGTGTGGTCGTGCACCTGGGCGACCGTGTGCGTCACGTCTCCGATCTCCGCCTGGGCGAACGCCTCACCGGCCCGTTCACCGAGAAACCGCTCGAAATCCTCCTCCGAGCGCCACAGGTCGGCCAGCACCAGTCCGTCGTCCGCGACCGCGGCAACGTGGTAGATCAGCCCGTCCGGCGCGTCCTCGTCGTCGCCGATCCCCAGGAGCTCGTTCACCTGCGCGTACTTCTCGACCGTTCCCCCCGCAACCTCGAGCATCACCAGCACAGCCATCCTCGATACCTCCTGTTCGCTGAGACCAGTCGCCGCGGATCAGACCACAAAGTCCGGCTCAGCCCGGCGGCGACTCGTTCGGCACGGGCGCTGGTACGGGTTCCGGCCTGAGCCGTGCACGAGCGAGGAGACGGGCGACCGCCGGCGAGAGGACGCGCGCACGGGCAGGCTCGGGCGCCGGCGCGAACCGGGCGAAGGCGCCGACGACGGCGATCCCGGCCGTGAGCTCGTACGCGGCGGAGTCGTTGACGAGAAGCGACGACACGATCGCGACGCCGAAGGCGAGCAACAGATCCCGGGTCGACCGCTCCCGCGCAAAGCGCCACGCGAGCGCGAACGCGACCGCGAGCACGCAGAGCAGCGGGACGACCATCTGCCAGGCGTGCAGCGCAGGCACGTACGAGAGCGGAACCCGACTCGCGAGCGACTTGAACAGCCCGGTGCCGTGGTCGTCGAATGCGCTGCGCAGGTGGTTCGGGCCCGGCTGGGCGAGTCCGCGCGAGACGATCCAGAGCACGGCGAACGCCGCGGAAGCGAGCAGGCCGATGAAGCCGCGCGCGCCGAGCTTGAACAGACGCGCGCCCAGCACCGCAAGCGCGATCCCGAGTGCGATCGCACCGCCCCCGTCGGCGCCGACGCGGTTGTCCGTCATCACCACCAGGCCGAAGACGCCGAAGAGGGAGAAGCCGACGATTCCGAAGCGGCGCCGCGCGAGGAAGGCACCCGCCAGGAGCGGCGCGAGCAGCAGCGTCTCGACCTGGTTGCCGATCCCCCAGAAGCGCGAGTTCTGAGTCGGGCCGAACGGGTTCACCGCCTGCCACTCGGGTCTCGTGACCATCACGTAGGCATAGAGCGCGACGATCCCGCCGTACAGCGCGAGCAGCGCCGACTCGCTCCGGCAGACGCGCGCGAGCGCGAGCGCGACGAGCACCGTCCCCGCGGACATCGCGGCGCACAGAAGCACCTCGTTCGACACCTGCCCCATCCCGAGGCCGAGGTTGACGATCAGGGCCGCCGGGACCGCGGTCAGCGCCGCGCGCAGGCCGAGCAGCGCGAGGGCGAGCAGGACTCCGGCGAGGATGAAGAGAACCGGGAACTTGAGCCGGTTGTTCGCCCCGATCGCCCGGCCGAGGCGCGACAGCTGTCCGACCGCGTCCTTCGACGGCGTCCACGAGAGGGCATTCGCCGAATGCCCGGCCCCCACGTCGGTGGGCGCGATGTCCACGATCGAGACGAGACCCGGAATGTGGGTGGTGGGCGACGTGAGCAGCCCCTGGAACCCGCCGCCGATCACCGCGATCCGGTAGAGGCGGTTGTTTGCCGTCGGCCTGCCGCGCGGCGGCAACTGGACGACGATGCAGATCTTGCAGTTCGGATAGGCGCTCGCCTTGTTGGTGTTGATCAGCGGCTTCCCGGCCGGGACGCCGCCGAGCCGGGCGTTGACCTCCGTCCCTCGAACGAGCTCCGCCAGGGCACGGCGGCGGTTCGTCGTCGGGCCGTAGCCGGGCCGCAGGAGGCCGACCGCGCCGCGGCGGGCGAGCTCGGCGAACGTCGCGTCGCTGATGTGGTCGACGACGACGACTCCGTACTGGAAACGCTCGCCCTGCGGACTCAGGCGCGCGGACGCAGTGCCCGGCGCGGCAAGCGCGACGACCACCGACAGAGAGACCCCGAGCAGGGCGATGAGGCGGATGGGCCGGAACATCAGATGTGCATTCTCACCGAACTGCTGCGCGAAACGAAGGGTTCAACTGGATTCATCTCCGGGACGCGGCCGCGCGCTCCTCGAGCAGCTCCTCGAAACACGGTGCACCCTCGAACCCCGCGAGCCCGGCCGGGCGTTCCACCCGCTGCTCGCGCCGCCGCCGCACCATCCGCCGGCGGCGGGCAGCGGCCACCGCAGCGGCTCCGCCGACGAGCCCGCCCAGCAAAAAGTCGCGCGCTCTAGCGCTCGTCCTCCCCGACTCCATGGGACGATTGTGCCTTGCGGATCGCAACGCTCGGTGACGTACTGCTCGACGTGGTCGTCGTCCTCTCGGAACCTCTCGCTCCGGGCGGCGATGTGCGCGCCTCGACGCGGGCGGGAGCCGGAGGCCAGGCGGCCAACGTCGCAGCCTGGGCGGCCGAGCTCGGAGCCGATGCGCGCTGCCTCGCCAAACGGGGCGACGATCCGGCCGGCGAGCTCGTGGCGCGGGAGCTCGAGGTGCGCGGCGTCGAGCTCGTCGGGCCGGTGGGCAAGGGCGCGACGGGCGTCGTCGTCTCGGTCGTCGACGCCGGCGACCGCTCGCTCGCGTCCGACCGCGGGGTCGCGCCCTCGTTCGCGCCGGAGGAGATCGACGGCGCCTGGCTCGGCTGCGACGTCCTCCACCTCTCGGGCTATGCGCTCCTGCGGGAACCGATCGCCGCGACGGCGCTGCTCGCCGCCCGCCTCGCCCGGGAGCAGGGCGCGAGAGTCTCGGTCGACCTCGCGGCGTGGACCGAGATCCGCAGCTACGGACCGGTGCGGTTCCGAGGGCTCCTCGACGAGCTGGCGCCCGACGTCCTCTTCGCGACCGAGGCCGAGTGGGAGCTGCTGGGCGGCGCGTACCTGACCGCGCCGGTCGGGGTGCTGAAGCGCGGCGCGCGCGGGTGCACCGTCCTCACCGAGGACGCGAAGCTCGACTTCGCCGCCGTCGACACCGAAGTCGTCGATCCGACCGGAGCCGGGGACGCGCTGGCCGCGGGGTTCCTGGTGGGCGGCTCACTGGAGGAAGCGGCGCGTCGCGGTCTCGACGCGGCCGCCCGCTGCGTCGCGGCCATAGGCTCCATGCCGTGAAGGTTCAGGCCATCACCGACGAGCAGGCGGCCGCGATCGCTGCGTGGAGATACGAGTTTCCGTACGAGTGGTACGACACGTCGGCCGACCCGCGGCGGGTCGAGCTGTTCGCGAACCCGGCCCGGCGGACGCACCTGCGCGCGGTCGTCGACGACCACGGCGAGCTCGTCGGCTTCTTCAACTTCGTCCCCGAGGGACACGAGGTGCGGCTCGGGCTCGGCATGCGGCCCGACCTCACGAGCCGCGGCCTGGCGCAGCCGTTCATCGCCGCCGGGCTCGAGTACGCCCGCCGCGAGTGGCGGCCGCGCACGTTCCGGCTCTGGGTCGCGCGCTGGAACGAGCGGGCGCTGCGGGCCTACCGGCGCGCCGGCTTCCACGAGGTGCGAAGCGCCGAGGAGAGCCGGTTCGCGGAGATGGAACGGGCGGCATGATCCGCGTTTCGGACGAGGTGCGCGAGGCTCTGGCCGCGGGCGCCGCCGTCGTCGCGCTCGAGACGACGCTCGTCGCACACGGCTTCCCGCCGGGCGAAGGCGTCGACGTCGGCCTCGAGTCCGAGCGGCGGGTGCGTGCTGCCGGCGCCGTCCCGGCCACGGTCGGAGTCCTGGACGGCGAGGTGCGGGTCGGGCTGACGGAGGAGGAGCTCGAGCGCTTCGGGCCGTTCGCCCGCAAGGTCGGGCCGCGCGACCTCGCGGCCGCCGCAGTCCAGGGAGCGATCGGCGCGACCACCGTCGGCGGCACGCTCGCGGTCGCGCGCGCGACCGGCATCCAGGTCCTCGCGACGGGCGGCATCGGCGGCGTGCACCGCGGCTTCCCGGATCCGCCCGACGTCTCGGCCGACCTCGCGCAGCTCGCGCAGACGCCCGCGCTCGTCGTCTCGGCGGGCGTGAAGTCGCTCCTCGATGTCCCGGCCACGGCGGAGCTGCTCGAGTCGCTCGGCGTCCCGGTGCTCGGCTTCGGGATCGACACGCTCCCGCTCTTCTACGCCGCCGAGGGCGGGCCGCCCGTCTCGGCGCGGGTCGAGTCGGCGGAGGAGGCGGCGCGTGTAGCCGCCGCGCACTGGCAGCTCGGTGGCGCCGGCCTCCTCCTCGGCAGACCGCCGGACGAGCCGCTCGAGGACGTGGAGCCGCTCATCGAGACCGCGCTTGCTGCGGCCGAGGCCGCGGGCGTGACCGGCCAGGCTGTGACGCCGTACGTCCTCGCCCACCTGCACCGCGAGAGCGGCGGCCGCACCGAGGCGGCGAACAAGGCGCTCGTGGCGCAGAACGCTCGCCTGGCCGGAGAGGTCGCCCTAGAGATCGCGGCGGCGGAACAGGAACACGGCTAGCGCGAGCGCGGCGCAGAGATACGCGGCGGCCCAGACGCGGATCTCCCAGCCATGCACGTACGCGCCGCCGAACGGGCCGAGTTGGAGGAGGAAGCCCGCGACTCCGGTCGTGTTGCTCGAGATCAGCCGCAGCCCGTCCTGGTAGAGCGCCTCGAACGGCAGCGCCCAGGCCACGTCTCTGGAGGCGTGCGCGATCGTCGTCGAGTTCAGCGCGTGGCCGATCGAGCCGAGCAGACCCGCGGTGAGACCGGCTCCGAAGAGCATGAAGACGGCGATGCCGTTGGCGGTCGACGAGAGCACGACGGAGCCGAGGATCGAGAGCGCGATCACGATCACGACGCCGGCCGCGAGCTCGAGACCCGGCGCGAGCGGTGACGGAGGTGTCCAACTCCCGGCCACGTCGATGATCGCCAGGGCGATCCCGTACACGGCGAGTACGTAGACGACGCAGACGACGGCGGCGCCGAGGAACCGTGAGAGCAGCAGCGTCGCCCGCCCGACGGGGCGCACGACGAGCGGCTGCAGCAGGCCGCGTTCCGCGTCGCCCGAGACGACGCCCAGCGTGAGGAAGACCGCGAGCACGACGCCGAGGAAGAGCGTCGCGAACATCGCGAGCCCGAGCAGGAACGCGCCCGCGAACGTCCGCGGGTCGACGTGGACGTCGCCGGGCACCGTGATCGTCGAGATCCGCGTGAAGACGTAGTGCACCGCGAGCCAGAAGAGGACGAGGAAGGCCACCGTCAGCAGCACGACGACCGCGAAGACCTTCCGCCGCACGGCCTCCTGGAAGCCGTAGCCCATGATCGTCAACACCGGGCTCACGAGACCTCGTCTCCGACCGCCTCGAGATACGTGTCCTCGAGGGTGGACGTGAGAACCCGGACGCCGTACACCTGTCGGCCCGCGGCGATCGCCTCGGCCACGAGACGCGGCGCGTCGTCCCGCGTGGCGCCTCCGACCATGCGCGTCCCCTCGTCGGTCTCGAGCTCGACCCCGCGCGGCCGTGAGAGCTCGGCGGGAGAGCCCGCGGCGACGACCTGGCCCGCGCGGAGAATCGCGACACGGTCGCAGACGAGCTCGATCTCGGACAGCAGGTGCGAGTTGAGCAGGACCGAGACGCCCCGGTCGCGCAGCTCCTCGAGCAGGACGCGGACGACCCGGCGGCCGGCCGGATCGAGCGCCGAGGTCGGCTCGTCGAGGACGAGCATGCGCGGCGAGCCCACCAGTGCCTGCGCGATTCCGAGACGCTGCTGCATCCCTTTCGACATGCCGTCCACACGGCGGTCGCGGGCGTCGTCGAGCGAGACGCGCTCGAGCAACCGCGCGCGCTCGGCCGCGCCGCCGCCGGAGCGCGCCAGTCGCTGATGGAGAAGGAGGACCTCGTCCGCCGTGTACCAGCCGGGGAAGCGGAACAGCTCGGCGAGGTAGCCGAGCTCGGCACGGGCGGCGCGAGATCCTGCGCGCGCGCCGGCGACCTCGGCGCGGCCGCGAGTGGCGCGCACGAGCCCGACCGCGATCTTCACGAGCGTCGACTTGCCTGCGCCGTTCGGCCCGAGGAGGCCCACGAGCTCGCCCTCTGCCACCGAGAGGTCGACGCCCTTGAGCGCCTGGACGGGCCCGTAGCGCTTCTCCAGCGCATGGACGGCGAGGGCGGGCGGCACGCGTCGAGGGTACGGCACTACGCTCCTGCCATGCCCCGCGGCTACATGGAGGGCCCCGCCGCCGAGGAGGCCGAGCGGCGCGCGGAGGAGGCGGCGCGTGGGCAGAACGAGCCCCCGCCGCCCGAGCTGCAGGCCGCGGTCTACGGCTCCACGGCGGACGATCCCGAGCCGCACTTCCTCGGCTGGGCGGGCGAGGTCGACCCCGCCGAGCTGTTCGCGACCGGTGCCGCGTGGGGCGTCACCGTCCGCCGCGTCGCCGTCGAGGACTAGCTTCCGGTTACTGGATCGTCGACACGAACTCGTCGATGGAGAGCGCAGGCAGCGTCTGGATCTTCGTCGAACCACGGGCGCCGAGCGCGACCGAGACCTTGGCGATCGTCGCCGTGTCCGGCGCCTCGACGACGTTGACGAAGTCGAACTCCCCGAGCGTCGCCCACTGGTGGAGCACCTTCGCCCCGAGCTCCTCGACGTCGCGGTTGACCTCCTGCAGGCGGGCGGGGTTCGACTGAAGCGTCTGGACGCCCTGCTGCGAGAGGCGTGAGAGCAGGATGTAGATAGGCATGGCTGGAACCTACTCGACCCGGGCGGCCTGGTCGACGTAGAGCAGCGCACCGCCGATGAAGAGGAGCGGCGAGACGACGACGCTCGCGAGGGAATAGGCAACCCACTCCGCCGTGTCGCCGAACCCGCGGAGGACGAACGCGAGGACCGCCTGCGTGAGGAAGACGACGATGCCGAGGGTCAGCAGGGATCCGGCCTGGTGGACGAGATCGGCGCGTGCCAGCCGCCAGGCGCGCACGACGGCTGCCCTCACTCTGACGTCATCGCCCACGAGCACCGGCACGAGCAGCGCGAACGCAACGACCCAGACGAGCCCGGGGAGGACGTACTCGTCGGTGAGGAACACCACGGGCACGAAGGCGGCCCACCCTGCGAGCCACGCGACCACGAGGCGATTCCGAGGGAGATGTCGCTCGAGCACCAGAAGGCTTGCGTAGACGAAGGTCGCACTGAGCAGAGCTCCGAACACCGTCGGCGAGACGATGAGCGTCGTCCGCCGCGAGACATTGGCTCCGACGACCGAAGCGATCGCCGGTGCGATGCCCAGTGAGAGGCACGGCCAGAAGTGGTCGCCGTAGAAGCGCATCGATTCGGCGACGAGCTGGCCGATCGTCCGCTCGGCGGGCGGCAGCGCGACTGGACGGGGCTCGGCCATCGGCGCGGAGGGTATCGTCGGGCCGTGGGCTGGGACGTCGTCCAACAGGCCGACCTCGAGTGGGAGGAGCGGCCGGGTCACGAGGGGCAGGAGCCGCGTCACGCGGCCACCCTGACCGAGTCCGCGCAAATGACCGAGTCACGGGCGCGCATGTGGCGCTATCCGGCGCACACGCGCGGCCGCCGGCATCTCGACCCGGACCAGGAGGAGGTGTTCGTCCCACTGCGCGGGACGCTGACGATGCTGCTCGGCGAGCCGTGGGAGCGGATCGACGTCGAGCCGGGCGGAGTCGTCGCCGTCCATCCCGGCACTCCGCTCCAGATGCGCAACGAGACCGACGAGGAGATCCTCGTCTTCGTCTACGGCGCGCCGACGCGCCACGGTAACGCCGAGTTCCTAGAGGACGTCGAGTCGCTGTAGCGCCGCGGCGAGCGCGGCGAACGCCTCGTCGAAGCGCCAGTTCGCACGGTCGGCCTCGTCCGGCGAGTTCGAGATCGCCCGCAGCTCGACCGCCGGCACGCCCGCGAGCTCGCACGCGCGCAGCACGCCGAATCCCTCCATCGCCTCGACGTCGAAGCCCGTCCCCCCGCCGACCTTGCCGGAGGTGGCGATCGGCAGGACGTGCGCCTCGGGGAGCGCTGCTCGAGCGCGCTCGAGCAGTCCCGCGTCCGACAGCGCCCGCTCGATCCGCGGGAGCGTCGAGCCTGGGTCGATCACGTCGCAGTAGACGGACTCGCTCCCGAGCACGAGCGCCGGCGGCACGAGCGTCCGCGAGCCGGCGATCCCGACGTGGACGACGGCGTCCGGCCGCTGCTCTTCGAGCGCGTGCGCGGTCCGGAGCGCGGCCTCGACCGGGCCGATCCCGCAGCAGAAGGTCTCGAAGCCTTCGAGCTGCGCCAGCTCCAGCTCGGTGGCCGCGACGACGAGCACGCTCAGGCCGCGGCGACCGAGGCTACGGCCTTCTCGAAGCGGATCTCGCCCTCCCCGGCGTCCACGCGGATCGCGTCGCCGTCGGCGAAATCCCCCTCGAGCAGGCGCAGCGCGAGCGGGTTCTCGACCAGCCGCTGGATCGCGCGCTTGAGCGGCCGCGCGCCGTAGGCCGGATCCCAGCCCGCCTCCGCGAGCATCTCCTTGGCGGCGTCGGTGAGCTCGAGCTCGATCCGCCGCTCGGCAAGCCGCCCCCGCAGCCGGGCCAGCTGCAGCTCGACGATCTCGGCGATCTGCTCCTTCGACAGCGGCTCGAACTCGATCACCTCGTCGATGCGGTTCAGGAACTCCGGCCGGAAGACGTCGCTG
>CAVPDO010000011.1:0-31124 GCA_963702655.1 uncultured Actinomycetes bacterium
CCATGCCACCGGGTTGGCAGCTCCGTCAAGACTTGTGGGCGGCTGGCCGCCGCGGTCAGGCCCGGGCGCGGCGCAGGCGCAGCATCGTCTCGAGCTCCCGCACGTCCAGCAGCCGACACACCCCGAAGAAGGCGGCGAAGCCGAGCAGGAGCCCCATGCCGAGCGAGACGACCTGGGCCGGCAGCGAGCGGCCGAGCCCGGAGTCGAGAAGGTGCCAGACCCCCCACCCGACGGCCGCGAGCACCGCGGACGCAACACACACGAGCACGAAGGTCCGGGCCGTCTCGCCGAGCTCGAAACCGCCCACCCGCCGCCGGAAGAAGTAGAGAAGCGCCGCTGTGCCGGCGATGTTCACGAGTGACGTCGAAAGCGGGATCCCCCAGATCCCGAAGCGGTAGAACACCGCGTCCAGCAGGGCATTCAGGCCGAGGTTCCCGAAGGCGACCCAGCTCGGGATCCACGGCGACTGGAGCGAGAAGAAGCCGCGGTTGAGCATCAGCATCGTCCCGTTGAACGTGAGCCCGAGCGCGAACGCAGCGAGGGAGGCCGCGACGATCGGCGTCTGTGAAGGCGTGAAGGCACCGTGCTGGTAAAGGAGTCGCACGATCGGGACCGCCAGGACCGCCGCGGCGGCGCTCGCCGGGAGGAGGAAGAAGGTGATCAGCCGCAGTCCGGTCGCGACAGTTCGTTTGAAGGCGGTCCAATCCTGACGCGACGCATGCCGGGAAAGGAGCGGGAAGAGGACGGTGGCGACGGCGACCGAGAACACACCCTGCGGCAGCATGTAGAGGCGAAACGCGCTCACGATCGCGGTCGGGGCGAGGTTCTTGTTCAGAAAGTGCGTCGCGAACAACTGGTCGATGACCGCGTTGATGTTGATCAGGCCGAGCCCAATCGTGACCGGCACCATCAGGACGAACGTGCGCTTCACCGCCGGGTCGCGGATGTCGATCACCATGTGCAGCCGCCCGTCACGCCCGCGCAGCCACGGCAAGGGCAGTAGGAACTGGACGATCGTCGCGATCAGGATCGAGACGGCGTAGAAGTAGAGCCTCGTGCGCTGTTGAGAGAAGGTCGTGTGCTCCGCGCCGAGCGCGAGACCGAGCAGGATCACGAGGTTCCACGCCACCGGGCTGAGGGCGGGCACGGTGAAGTGGTCGTAGCTGTTGAGGATCCCGACGACGACGCCGGTCAGCCCGAGAATGACGACAGTGGGGAACAGGATCCGTGAGAGCGCGATCGCGAGTGGGCCGTACAGGTCGTTCGGCCCGTAGTTGAACAAGCCCATCACCCACGGCGCCAGCACGATGAAGAGCGCCGTGAGGCCGCCGAGGCCGAGCAGCATCAGCCAGAAGATCGACGACGCCACCCGCCAGGCTCGTTTCCGCTCTCCCTTGACCAGCAGCTCGCTGAAGACGGGCACGAACGCCCCCGAGAGAGCCTGATCCGCGACGAGCGAGCGCACGGTGTTCGGGATCAGGAAGGCGATGTTGAAGGCATTGATCGGCCCGCGGATCCCGAACAGATAGGCCGCGACGATCTCCCGCAGGAGACCGAGCACCCGCGAGAGGGCGGTGGCGATCGCGAAGATGACCCCCGATCGCGCGAGGCTGTGGCCCTCCCCCACCGGCTCCTCCGCCTCGGCTGCTGCGGGAGGAGGAGCGCTGATCAGGGGCACCTGCGCCTCCTCCGCGAACTCGAGAGCCTCGAGCTCGGTCAGCTCGCGGCCGTCGCGGCGCGGGCGGAGCAGTGCAGTCGGCTCGGTGGGATCGTCGGCAACCGGCCGGGGGTCGAGAGTCGCAGCGCCATCGAAGTACGTCGGCTTGCCCTGTTCGCGGCGGCGCCGATCACGCGCGAGCGCCCGCTCCTGCCGCTGCCGCTCGGCGTCCTCCACGGAGGCAGCATAGGGAGCGGGGTTGCTACCATCGCCCGGCCCGCGAGTCGCGGGTCTTTTCCCGAGATGCCCAACATCAAGCAGCAAGAGAAGCGCGTCCGCCAGGCCGCGCGGCAGCGGCAGGAGAACCTTCGCTGGCGCTCGACCGCGAAGACGCTCATGCGGCGTCTCGACGAGGCGGTCGCGGAGGGCGACGCACAAGGGCTCGACTCGCGGCATCGCGAGCTCGTCCAGTGGCTCGACCGCGCCGCGGCGAACGGCGCCCTCCACCGGAACACCGTCGCCAGGCGCAAGTCTCAGGCGGCGAAGCTCGTCGCCGGCGCAGCCGGTAAGTAAGCGCTAGTCCGGCCGGCGCGTGATCTCGACGAGCGTCCGCTCGAGCTGGAGCTCGGGCGGGAGGCGTGAACCGCCTTTGGCCCCTGCGTCGAGCTCGGCGAGCCGGACCGTCGCCTGCGCGAGCTCGTCCGGCGAAAAGTTGCCTGCCTGCTTCGCCGACTTCTCGGCGACGAAGGGGTGGATCTTGAGCCGGCTCGCGATCTCGCTCGAGCGGACTCCCTCGTCTGCCAGGCGAGCCGCCTTTCGCACCCGGCCGACGTGCCCCACGAGGGATGCGACGAGGCGAATCAGCTCGCCGGAGCGCGGTCGATGCGAGCGATCGAGCAGAGACTCGGTCGCGCGCAGCGTCGCCGCGACGTCTCGACGACCCCAGGCATCGGTGACCGCGAAGATCGGCGTCTCGGCCCGCCCCACGGCCAGCTCCTCGACGGTCGCGCGCGTGACCGCCTCGCCGTTCGCCCACGTCGCCAGTTTCTGGATCTCGGACGCGAGATCGCCGACATCGTCCCCGACCGCCTCGACGAGCGCACGGCATGCGTCACGGTCGGCAGACGCGCCGAGACGGGCGAACTGCTCGCCGACCCATTCCGGAAGCTGCTTCTTCGCAACATCGTAGGCGAGGACCTGGCCCGCTTTCGCGACCGCCTTGGCGAGAGCCGAGTCGCGCTTGATCCCGTCGCCGACGAGCGCGAGGACGGTGGTCGGCGCAGGAGCGGCGAGGTACGCCCCGAGCTCCTTCACGTCGGCCGCCTTCCAGCTCTCGGCGCCGTCGACGACCACGAGCCGCTCCTCCCCACCGAAGAGGCCGAGGGCGTTGCAGGCGGCGACGGCGTCCTCCGCCGACGCCTCCCCGGCGTGGAGCTGTTCGGTCGCTTCCTCACCGATCCGCCCTCGCAGCCGCTGGAGCGCCACCGCGATCTTCGGCCGGTCCGTCCCAGTCAGGAGGTAGACCGGCTTCAGCTCGCGCTCGCTCGCCACGCTGCCAAGCATAGGCGGCGGTCCCGACCGCTCCCAGGCCGAGGAGGGCGGCCGCGCGAGGCGACGTGATCTGCGCGCCGGGGATGCCGGCGAACGCACGCGCACACCCGGCCACGAACCAGGCGCCCCAGCCGTTGAGCTGGGCCATCGCCGCAGCGACCGACGGCGCGACGGGAGCGACGACGGCGGTGAGGAGCGCGAGGCCGAGCACCTCGACCACTACCGGAACCGCCACGATATTCGCCGGCACGGTGACCAGCGAGATCTGGTGGAACTGGAACCACGTGACCGGCGCAGTCGCAAGCCCACAGGCAGTGGACACGCCGATCAGCTGTGCGAGGCCGTGCGACACGGGGTATCCCTCGAGCGCCCGGACGACCCGAGGCGTGACGAGGAAGATCGACGCGACGGCGGCGAACGAGAGCTGAAAGCCGGCGTCGAAGATCGCGTACGGATTCCAGCCGAGGAGCACCGCCGCGCCGACGAGCAACGCCTGCCACCGGTCACGCTCCCGACCGGCAAGCCAGGCGAGGGAGCCGAGACAGGCCGCGAGCGCGGCGCGGACCACGGACGGATGGAGCCCGACGGCGAGTGCATAGGCCGTGATCGTGCTGATGGCAGCGATCTGGGCGAGGTAGCCGCCGAAGCCGAGGAGAAGGACGATCGCCGCAGCCCCGCCGCCGACCGCCGCGACCTTCAGCCCGTCGACCGCGAGACAGTGGTAGAGACCCGTCGCGCGAAAGTCGTCGAGCAGCCTGTCGTCGACCTCGGACGAGCGACCGAGCACGATCGCCTCGATCACGTCGCGGCGTTCACCCTTCAGGCCCGGCGCAGTGTCTTCGCCGAGCCACCGCCCGACGCGATCGCCGAGGCCGGAGATCCCGCCACGCTGTCCGACGACCCGCCAGGACTCGCCGCGCAGAACCGCGTGGATGCCCTGGCGGCGGAGCCACGTCGCCTCGTCGAAGCCGTTGGATGGTCCGGGCGGAGCCCGCAGCTCGCCCAGGAGCCTGAGCCGCGCGCCCTCGGGCGGAGAGCGTCCGAGCGGGAGCTCGAGCCACACGGGTTCGTGCACGCGCTGCGCGCCCCAGCGGAGAACCAGCCCTTTCATCCGCTCGTCGAACTCTCCCGTGCGCGGCGGCTCCTCGACCTCGACGACCGCCATCTCGGCCGTCCCGATGCGAGGCGCGAGCACGCTGCGGTCCAGCTCGAACGAGCCGGACGCTCCCCCAGCCCCACGCGGCCACGACGACCGCCGAGGCGACCATCGCCAAGCGGAGCCGCGGGTCGGAGGCCGCGACTCCCAGCAAAGCGATGACAACCGCCACCCCGAGGGTCTCGACCAGGCCCGGGCGCGCGACGTTCGCGAGTGCGAAGCCGAGGCAGAAGCGCAGCTACGAGCGCATGCGGAGCCCGGACGGTCACGTCACGGGATCACCAGGCCCTTCAGCTGCGCCATGTGGGCCGGCCCGATCCCCGGCACGCCCGCGAGCTCGGCGACCGCGTGGAAGGCGCCGTGCTGCTGCCGGTAGTCGAGGATCTTCTGCGCCGTCACCGGGCCGATTCCCGGCAGGTTCTCGAGCTGCTCCAGCGTCGCGGAGTTCAGATCGAGTGGTGCGGAAGGCGAAGAGCCCGCGGCAGGAGGGGCAGCCGAAGCAGCATCGTCCGCGCCGCGCCCAGGCACGACGACCTGCTCACCGTCGGCGACCGGCGCCGCGAGATTGACCGTGTCGAGTTGCGCCTTGGCGGTCGGCCCGCCGGCCGATGCGATCGCGTCGTCGATCCTCGAGCCCTCGCGCAGCCGGTAGAGGCCCGGGACGTCGCACCGCACCGGCGACGTCGATCACGAGCAGCTTCGCAGGAGCAGGTCGCGAGGCGTCTGCGAGCTCGCACCGGCGTGATCGGCGGCGCCGCGGCCGCACCTCCGCTGCCGAGATGTCGGACGAGCAGCAGCAGCAGCACGACGACCAGCCCGGCGCGCGCCGAGAAGCTGCCGGCGCGACAGCGCTGAGATCCGGCCGTCCATGTCTTCCATCCTGACAACGCAGCTGTGTCGCGCGTGTGTCGACTCCGTCGCGGCTCCGTAGACTCGCGCCCGTGACCGACTGGGTGACGATCTCCGCTCTCGCCTCCGCGGGAGGAACGCTCGTGCTGGCCGGCGTGACGGTTGCTTCCGTCCGCTCGGCCAACCGTGCAGCGCGGGTCGCCGAGCAGTCGCTGCTCGCCGGCCAGCGGCCGCTCCTCGTTCCGTCGCGCACCGAGGACCTGCCGTCAAAGGTCGGCTTTCAGGACGGTGCCTGGTTCAACGTCCCCGGCGGAGCAGGGCGTCGCGAGCGTGACCGACGAGGCCGACTACTTCGTCGATCTCCGTGCGCAATGTCGGAACCGGGATCGCCGTCCTCCACGGCTGGCAGCTCCTGCCGGAGCTCGTGTTCTCGCGCGAGGCCGACGGGACTCATCCTCCGCTCGAGGACTTCACGACGCTCACGCGCGACCTCTACATGGCGCCCGGCGACGTCGGCTTCTGGCAGGGCTCCTTCCGCGACCCTTCGAGCGACGGCTACCGCGAGGCGCGTCGAGCCGGATCGAGGCGCGGCAGAGCATCGGCCGTCGACATGCTGTACGGCGACTTCGAGGGCGGCCAACGGGTGATCAGCCGCTTCACGCTCACACCGCGCGAAATCGACGGCGACGTGCGCTGGTTCGAGCAACTGTCGGTCGCCACTGGAACGTCGACCGGCCGGATCCGCGCGACCGCGACTAGACGACGAAGTTGACGAGCTTCTTGGGGACGAAGATCGTCTTGCGCGGCTCGCCGCCGTCGAGGTAACTCCTCACGCGCTCGCTCTCTCTCGCGCGCGCGACGAGCTCGTCCTCGCTCAGCGAGGCATCGACCTCGAACCGGTCGCGCACCTTGCCGTTGACCTGGACGACGAGCTCGAACGTCTCGCGGACGAGCTGCGACTCGTCGGCCGCGGGCCACGGCTCCTCCCACAGGCGCTCGTGCCCCAGCACCGTCCACAGCTCTTCGGCCAGGTGAGGCGCGTACGGCTGGATCAGGGAGACCGCGGTCTCGGCCGCGAAGCGCGCGTCGGGCGTGTCGACCGAGCCGCCGAGCTCGTTCACGAGCTCCATCAGGGCTGCGATCGGCGTGTGGAACTGGAAGCGGCGCAACACGTCGTCCGTCACGCGCACGATCGTCTCGTTCGCCTTCCGTGCCAGCGGCCCCTCGCGCTCGCCCGGCGACGGCGCCGACTCCGCGACCTCGTGCACGACGCGCCACAGCCGGCGGAGGAAGCGGACGACGCCCTCGATCCCCTTGTCCGTCCACTCCATGTCCTGGTCGGCCGGTCCCAGGAACAGGATGTAGAGCCGCACCGGGTCGGCGCCGTACGCGTCGACGGCCGCATCCGGCCCCTCGACGTTCCCCTTGGTCTTCGACATCTTCGTTCCGCCGAGCGTCACCCAGCCCTGGTGGAACAGGCGCGCGAACGGCTCCCGGAAGCCGACCATCCCCCAGTCGTTCAGCGCCTTGACGAAGAAGCGCGAGTACAGCAGGTGCCCGGTGGAGTGGTCGATGCCGCCGATGTACTGGGAGACCGGCAGCCAGTAGTCGACGACCCCGCGGTCGAAGGGCGCCTCGTCGTTGTGCGAGTCGATGTAGCGCAGGAAGTACCAGGACGAGTCGACGAACGTGTCCATCGTGTCGGGATCGCGCCGCGCCGGGCCGCCGCACTGCGGGCAGTCCACGGCCATGTACTCCTCGTCCGCCGCGAGCGGCGGCTTCCCTTTCGGCGCGTAGTCCTCGATGTCGGGCAGGATCACCGGCAGCTCGTCCTCGGGCACCGGCACGACGCCGCAGCTCTCGCAGTGGATGAACGGGATCGGGCAGCCCCAGTAGCGCTGCCGGGAGACGCTCCAGTCGCGCAGGCGGTAGTTGACGGTCGCCTTGCCGCGCCCGTCGGCCTCGAGTTCGGCGACGATCGCCCGCGCGCCCTCCTCGGCCGGGAGCCCGTCGAAGCGGCCGGAGTTGACGAGCTTGCCGTCCTCGCCGATCACCTGGACCACCGGCAGGCCGAAGGTCTCGGCGAACTCGCCGTCACGCTCGTCGTGCGCCGGGACGGCCATGATCGCGCCGGTCCCGTAGTCCATCAGGACGTAGTCGGCGACCCAGATCGGCAGCAGCTCGCCGTTGACCGGGTTGACCGCGTGGAATCCGGTGAAGACGCCGGTCTTCGTCGCTCCCGCCGCGCGCTCCTCGACCGGCCGCGCGCCGGCGTGCCGCGCGTACTCCTTCGCCTCCTCGCTCGCATGCTCGGCGACGAACGGGTGCTCCGGTGCGACGACGAAGAAGGTCGCGCCGAAGAGCGTGTCGGCACGCGTCGTGAAGACGGCGATGTCCTCTCCGTTCTCCTCGACGCGAAAGGTGATCTCGGCGCCCTCGGAGCGCCCGATCCAGTTGCGCTGGATCGCCATCGTCTTCTCCGGCCAGTCGGCGCCGGGATACTCGAGCAGCTCGTCGGCGTAGGCGGTGGTCTTGAAGAACCACTGGGTCATGTTGCGGAGCTCGACCTCCGCGCCGCACCGCTCGCAGTGGCCGTCGACGACGTACTCGTTGGCGATCACCGTCTGGTCGTTGGGGCACCAGTTGACCGGCCCCTCCTTGCGGTAGCCCAGCCCGTGGGCGACGAACTGCTGGAAGAGCCACTGCGTCCAGCGGTAGAACGTCGGCTGGTGGGCGGCGACCTCGCGCTCCCAGTCGATCGCCCAGCCGAGGCGCTTCATCTGGGCGCGCATCGTTTCGATGTTGCGCTCGATCGTCTCGCGCGGGTGACGGCCCTCCCGGATCGCGGCGTTCTCGGCCGGCAGCCCGAACGCATCCCAGCCCATCGGCCGCACGACGTGCCAGCCGCTGCGTCGCCGCACGTGGGTCTGGACGTCTCCCATCGTGTAGTTGAGGACGTGGCCCATGTGGAGGCTCGGGCCGGACGGGTACGGCAGCATCTCGAGCTGGTACCAGTGGTTCTCGGCGGTCGGCGAGCCCGGCTCGGGGTTCGGGACGTTGAAGGCGCGCTCGTCCTCCCAGACGCGCTGCCACTTCGGCTCGATCTCGTGGGGCTCGTATCTCGGTGTCATCGAAATGTCCTCGGGAACGAAAAAACCTCTCCGAGGAGAGGTCGTGGGGAGGCCGGCGCGGCGTCGCCGCGTGTGGCTCCCTGGACTAGGTAAGAAGCAGCTCCTGCATTGGGATCCCGATACTAGCAACGTGCTCGAGCTATTTCCCGAGACCGCGCTGGTGGAAGACGGAGGCCTCTCGCTCGGCGGGGTGCCCGCGGCCCGGCTGGCGGACGCGCACGGCACACCGCTGCTCGTCTACTGCGAGCAGACGATCCGCAGCCAGGTGCGCGCGTACCGCGAGGCCGCGCCGGGCGCGCTCGTCGTGTACGGCACGAAGGCGTTCGCGAACGTCGCGCTGCTGCGGCTGCTCGCGGAGGAGGGCGCGGGCGCGGATGTCTCGACGCTCGGCGAGCTCGCGTTCGCGCGGGCGGCGGGCATTGCCGGCGAGCGGCTCGTCTTCCACGGCAACAACAAGTCGGAGCAGGAGCTGCGCGCGGCGGCGGAGGCCGGCGCGCTCGTCGTCCTCGACGCGGCCGGCGAGGCGGAGGCGGCCGCCGCGGCTGGTGTGCGGCGCGTGCTCGTGCGCCTGACGCCGGGAGTGGACGCCGTCACGCACCGCTCGATCCGGACCGCGCACGCGGAGTCGAAGTTCGGCCTGGCGCCCGACGCCGCCGAGCGGGAGGTCGCGCGGGCGCGCGAGCTCGGGCTCGAGGTCGAGGGCCTGCACGTCCACGTCGGCTCGCAGCTCGGCCGGACGGACGAGAGCGTGCTCGCGCTCGAGCGCGTGCTCGCATTCCTCGACCGGCTCGGCTGGCACCCGCACGTGCTCGACCTCGGCGGCGGGCTCGGCGTGCGTCACAGCCGCGAGGAGCAGGTTCCCTCCGTGGCGGAGTTCGTCCGGCCGCTGGTGGAGCTCGTGCCGGAAGGCGTCCAGCTGATCCTCGAGCCGGGACGTTCGCTCGTCGGCCGCGCCGGCGTGACGCTGTACCGCGTCGGCTCGGTCAAGGAGTCGGGCGGGGTCACGTACGCCGCGATCGACGGCGGCATGTCCGACAACCCGCGGCCGCAGCTGTACGGCGCCCGCTACGAGGCGCTGCTCGCGAACCGCACGGACGAACTGCCGGACGGCGTCTACCGCGTCGCCGGGAAGCACTGCGAGTCGGGCGACGTCCTAATCGAGGCCGCGGAGCTGCCCGAGCCGCGGCCGGGCGACGTGCTCGCAGTGCCGGCGACGGGCGCCTACACGCTCGCGCTCGGCTCGACGTACAACGGCGTCCCCAGACCGGCGGTGGTGCTCGTGGCGGACGGCGAGGCGCGGCTGATCCGCGCTCGGGAGACCGTGGACGATCTTCTACGCTTCGAACGGCCATGAGCATGAGGCTTGCGCGGGTACCCGGCGTCGTCCTGATCGCGGTCGCCGCGGCGATGTGGGGAACGGACCCGATCATCCGGAAGACGATGAGCGGGACGACGTCGGCGACGACGATCGTCTTCGGCGAGCACGTGATCCTCGTCCTGTGCACGCTGCCGTTCCTCCTGCCCGCGCTGCGCTCCGTCTTTCGTGCGGGCCCGCGCTACGTGGCAGCCGCGGTCGTGGTGGGCGCGGGCGCCTCGGCTGTCGCCACGATCCTCTTCACGGACGCGCTGATCGGCCACTCGGACTACATCACTCCGGTCGTGATCCAGAAGATCCAGCCGTTCATCGCCATCGGCGCTGCGGCACTCCTGCTCGGCGAGCGTCCGCGGCAGGGCTTCTGGTGGTTCTTCCTCCCCGCGGTCGCCGGCTTCTGGCTCGTCAATCAGTCCCATCCGCTCGACCCGTCGGCGAAGGGTCTCGTCGTCGTCGCGGAGGCAACCGGCGCGGCGGCGCTCTGGGGCCTGGGGACGGTGCTCGGCCGGTACCTCTCCCGCGAGCTCGAGTTCCAGCACGTCCTCTCGCTCCGCTTCTTCTTCGGGCTGCTCGCCAGCTCACTCGCGCTCCTCGTGATGCACCAGCCGGCGTACTCGAACGGCCACGACGCCTCGCTGATCCTCTACCTCGCGCTCGTCACGGGCCTGCTCGCGCTCGCGCTCTACTACTACGGGCTGCAGCGGACTCCGGCGATGGTCGCGTCGGTTGCCGAGCTGACGTATCCGGCGGTCGCGATCGTCGCCGGCATCTACGCGTACGACCAGCAGCTGAGCTGGACACAGTGGGTCGGCGTCGCACTGATCATCGGATCGGTGACGCTCCTGCCTCTGCAACGCCGGCGCGTCGTCGCCGAGCCGCCGCACACGCGGCACAGCGAGCTGGTTCCGGCGGCGGCATCCGCGTAAGCTCACGCGGTGGACCTGCGCGACACGCCGGAGGAAGCCCAGTTCCGCGCCAGCCTGCGCGCCTGGATCGCCGAGAACCTGCCGGAGGACAAGCGCGGCGGGCGCGGCGGCGCGCAACGGTTCGACGACCCGTTCATGCGCGAGTGGAGCCGCAAGCTCTACGAGGGCGGCTACGCCGGGCTGACCTGGCCGAAGGAGTACGGCGGCGAAGGCGCGCCGCCGAGCTTCCAGGCGATGCTCTACGAGGAGCTCGCCGCCGCGCAGGCTCCCGCCCACGTCGGCGTGATCGGCCTCGGCATGGCCGGGCCGACGATCGTCGCGCACGGGACGGAGGAGCAGAAGGCGCGCTACCTCCAGCCGATCCTTTCCGCCGACGAGATCTGGTGCCAGGGCTTCTCGGAGCCGGATGCGGGCTCCGACCTCGCCGCCGCGCACACGCGCGCCGAGCGGCGCGGCGAGGTCTACGTCGTGAACGGGCAGAAGGTCTGGTCGTCGTTCGCCCACATCGCCGACTTCTGCATCCTCGTCACGCAGAGCGACCCCGACGCGCCGCGCTACCGGAATCTCACGTACCTGCTCGTCGACATGCACGCGCCCGGCGTCGAGGTTCGGCCGCTGCGCCAGATCACCGGCGAGGCGGAGTTCAACGAGATCTTCTTCAGCGACGTCGAGGTCCCGGTCGAGAACCGACTCGGCGACGAGGGCGACGGCTGGCAGGTGGCGATGACGACGCTCCTGCACGAGCGCGCGACCCTCGGCTTCGCGCTCACCGCCACACTCGACGGAGCGTTCGGACGGCTGCTCGAAGAGGCGCGCGGCCGCGACCCGGGTCCGCTCGTGCGCGAGGCGGTCGCCCGGGAATGGATCGAGCTGCAAGCCCTGCGTTTCACGAACTACCGGGCGCTCGGGACCTACGAGCGCACCGGCATCCCCGGCCCCGAGGGCTCCGGCGTGAAGCTGCGCTGGTCGGAGACGAACCAGCGGCTGACGAAGCTCGCGCGCGAGCTGCGCGGACCGGACGGCATCCTCGACGACGGCTGGTGGAACCACCAGCAGCTGCGCAGCCGCGGTAACACGATCGAGGCCGGGACGTCGGAAGTCCTGCGCAACATCATCGCCGAGCGCGTGCTCGGCCTTCCGAGGTCGCGCTGATGGATTTCACGCTCAACGACGACCAGGTCGAGCTCAAGCAGGCCGCGCACACGTGGCTCGCCGACCGCTTCCCACTCGACCGCGACTGGGAGAATCAGGACGACCGCTGGGGCGAGCTCGAGGAGCTCGGCTGGCTCGACGTCGCGGAGGCCGGGCTCGGCTTCGTCGAGGAGGCGCTCCTGCTCGAGGAGCTGGGGTACGTCTGCTACCCGGGCTTCTACCTCGGCCACGTCGCATCGGTGCCGGGCGACGGCGACGTCGCGACCGTGGATCCCACCCGTCGGTGCAACGAGGTCGAGGAGACGCCTCGCATCCGGGCGGCCGCGGCGGCCGAGGCGCTGGGCGTCGCGCAGCGCGCACTCGACCTCGGCGTCGAACACGCGACGACCCGCGTCCAGTTCGGCAAGCCGATCGGCACGTACCAGGCCGTCTCCCATCCGCTCGCGCAGTCGTACACGGACGTCGAGCTCGCGCGCTCGCTCGTCTACTGGGCCGCGTGGTGCGTAGCCGAAGACGACGAGCGTGCACCGCTCGCGGCCGCCGCGGCGAAGGCGTTCGCGACCGAGGCGGCGGTCGCCGCGTGCGAGCGCTCGATCCAGGTCCACGGCGGCATCGGCTTCACGTGGGAGCACCCGCTACACCGCTTCTACAAGCGCGCCCTCTGGCTCGAGGGCTTCGGCGCCCGGCCGGCAGAGTTGCGGCTCGAGATCGCAGACGCCCTCCTCGCGTAGGAGAATGAGCCGGATGGATGGGTTGATGATGGACTTCCCGCTCACGCTGACGCACGTCCTGCGCCGCGCCGAGTCGTTCTTCGGCGAGGGGGAGATCGTCACGCGTCTCCCCGACAAGAGCTTCCACCGCACGAACCACCGCGACACGCTTCGCCGTGCGCGGCAGCTCGCGGTCGCGCTGCGCAAGGCCGGCCTCGAGCGCGGGGACCGCGTCGCGACGCTCTGCTGGAACCACCACCAGCACCACGAGGCGTACTTCGGCGTCCCATGCGGCGGCTTCGTCCTCCACACGCTCAACCTGCGGCTGCATCCGAACGACCTGAACTACATCGCGGGCCACGCCGGCGACCGCGCCGTGATCGTCGACCGTGCCCTGCTGCCGCTGCTCGAGCAGTTCCGGGAAGGGACGCCGATCGAGCACGTCTTCGTCGTCGAGGACTCCTATGAGGAGCTGCTGGCGACGGCCGATCCCGACGAGTGGGTCGACCCGGAGCTCGACGAGCGCGAGGCGGCGGCGATGTGTTACACGAGCGGCACGACCGGCCGGCCGCGCGGCGTCGTGTACTCCCACCGCTCCTCCGTCCTGCACGCGCTGGGCGTCGGCTCCAACAACCCGCTCGGCCTCGGCTTCGGCCTCGACGACGCCGTGATGCCGGTCGTGCCGATGTTCCACGCGAACGCGTGGGGCTACCCGTATCTCGCCGCGATGCAGGGCGCGAAGCTCGTCTACCCCGGGCCGCACCTCGACCCCGACAGCCTGCTCGAGAACATGGAGCAGGAGCGCGTCTCCTGGGCGGCGGGCGTCCCGACGATCTGGATGGGGATCCTCGCGCGGCTCGACGCCGAGCCGGGCCGCTGGGATCTCTCGGCGATGAAGGCGATGCTCGTCGGCGGCGCCGCGGTGCCGCGCGCGATGATCGCCGCCTTCGAGAAGCGGCACGGCCTGCGCATCTGCCAGGGCTGGGGGATGACCGAGACCTCGCCGGTCGCCTCGACGGCGGCGCTCCCGTACGACCTCGCCGACGCCGACGCCGAGACGCGCTGGGATTTCCAGGCGACGGTCGGCTTCCCCCTGCCGTTCGTCGAGATCCGCGCGCGCGCCGGCGACGACGAGGTGCCCTGGGACGGCGAGGCGATGGGCGAGCTCGAGGTGCGCGGGCCGTGGGTGGCGGCGAGCTACTTCGACGCGCCCGAGACGGGCGACCGCTGGACGGACGACGGCTGGTTCCGCACCGGCGACATCGTCTCGATCCATCCGCGCGGTTTCATCCAGATCAAGGACCGCTCGAAGGACGTGATCAAGTCGGGCGGCGAGTGGATCTCGTCGGTCGAGCTCGAGAACGCCCTGATGGCGCATCCGGCCGTGGCCGAGGCGGCGGTGATCGCGGTGCCCGACGACAGGTGGGGCGAACGGCCGCTCGCGGCGGTCGTGCGGCGCGACGGCGCGTCGGCGTCGGCCGACGAGCTGCGTGAGTTTCTCGCGCCGAGCTTCGCGAAGTGGTGGCTGCCCGAGCGGATCGAGTTCGTGGACGAGATCCCGAAGACGAGCGTCGGCAAGTTCCGCAAGACGGCGCTGCGCGAGCAGTTCGCCGCCGAGACCGCGCCCGCGAGTTGAAGGCGGCAGTCCTCCCGGCGGTCGGCGCTCCGTTCGAGCTGCGCGACGTCGCCGACCCGGTGCCGCAGGAGGGCGAAGCGCTCGTGCGCGTGCGGGCGGCCGGGATCAACTTCCTCGACATCCTGATCCGGCGCGGCCGCTATCCGCAGATGCCGGAGCTGCCGGTCGTGCTCGGCGTGGAGCTCGCAGGCGAGCTCGAGGACGGGGTGCGGGTGATGGCGATGGTTCCGGCGGGCGCGTACGCGGAGCTCGCCGCCGTCCCGCGTGCCTCGCTCCTGCCGCTGCCGGAGAGTGCGTCGTTCGCCGAGGGTGCCGGCTTCATCCTGACCTTCCTCACCGCGTACGTGCCGCTGACGCGGCAGGTGCGGCTCGCCGAGGGCGCGACGGTGCTCGTGCATGCCGCGGCCGGCGGTGTCGGCACAGCGACGATCCAGGTCGCGCGGGCGCTCGGCGCGCGCGTGGTCGCGGCTGCCGGCTCGCCGGAGAAGCTCGAGCTCTGCCGCGAGCTCGGCGCCGAGGAGGCGTACGTCTACGACGAGATTCCCGATGATCTGCGGGTCGACGTGGTCGTCGATCCGGTCGGCGGCGAGCTGTTCGAGGCGGCCGTCGGGCGGCTGCGGCCGCTTGGCCAGCTCGTGGCGATCGGCTTCGCGGGCGGCCTCTGGCCGGAGATGCAACCGGCGCAGATCGTGGGCCGGAACGTCGGCGTCCAGGGCGTGTACATCGGCCGCCTCCTCCGTCATGCGCCGGACGTGATCGCGGCTGCGACCGGCGAGCTGCTCGAGCTGTGGCGCGCGGGGTCGATCCGTCCTCACGTCGGCGCGGAGTTCCCGCTCGCGGAGGTGGAGGCCGCGCACGAGCTCGTCGAGTCGCGCCGCAGCGTCGGCAAGGTCGCGCTCGTCCCGTGAGGGCGCTCGTCACCGGCGGCCGGGGCGGCATCGGCAGCGCGATCTGCGCGCTGCTCGACGATCCGCTCGTGCTCGACCTGCCGGAGTTCGACGTCGGCGATCCGGAGGCGTGGCGTGCCGTCGAGGGCGAATTCGACGCCGCGTTCCTGAACGCCGGGATCGGCATCGGCCATCCCGACGTTGCCGAGCTCCCGGAGACCGAGTACCGGCGAATCGTCGGCGCCAATCTCGACGGCGTCGTGTTCGGAACACGCGAGCTGGCAAAACGGCTGATGCCGAACGGCGGCTCGATCGTCGCCACTTCGTCGCTCGCCGGGCTCACCGGAATGCCGTTCGATCCTGCCTACACGGCGACGAAACACGCGGTCGTCGGGTGGGTGCGGGCGGCCGCGCCGGCGCTCGCGGAGCGCAGTATCCGGCTGAACGCGCTCTGCCCGGGCTTCACCGACACGCCGATCGTGGAGGACGAGCTGCGCGGGCGCCTCGACGTCCCACTGATCGACCCGTCGTTCGTCGCCGAGGCTGCGTTGCGCGTGCTCTCCGACGAGGAGACCGGCCGCGCGTGGGTCGTGCAGCGGAACAACGTCGTACCGTTCCGCTTCCCGGGGGTTCCGGGACCGCGATGAGCCCGCGCTCGAGGCAGCCGTGGGGCGAACACGCGCCGCCCGACCCGCACGTCTGGAACACACTCGCCTACCGCGGGCTCACGCAGGCGGACGGCAGCGCGGTGATCGAATGGGACGCGCCCGTCGAGTACTGCTTCCACTCGCCGAGCGGGCCGATCGTGCACGGCGGCATGGTCGCCGCGCTCCTCGACACGGCGATGGGCGGAGCCTGCTGGACGCTGATGGCCGAGGACGAGGACTTCCTGACCGCCGACCTCCGCACCGAGTTCCACCGCTCGGCACGGCCCGGGATCCTGCGGGCCGAGGGGCGCGTCGTGCAACGGAACCGACGCGTGGTCTTCTGCGCAGCCGAACTGTTCCAGGACGAGCAGCTGATCGCGAGCGCCCGCTGCACCCAGATCGTGCGGCGCGACTTGAGCTCATAGCTGTTCAACGCGGCTCAAGTGACAGGACGGTGGCCCATGCGAGTGTCCTACTACCTGTTCCCGCAGTTTTGGCCGTGAGTCGGCGCGCGGTAAGTGGAGCCGTCTGCGAAGTGGGCTGCGACGCATTGGATGAGCGTTGCGGTGGAGTGCGGTTTCTCGTCGATGTAGAGGTTGTTCTTCACCGGCACCGTCACGGCCCTGCCCCAAGCCCGGAACGAGACGGAGGTGACGCCGTCGATGGCAACACCACCGGCGTGATAGGTGCGGCCGGTCGTGGGCGCATCGACTTCGCCAATGATGAGCGGATCCGTCTTGCTGAGCGCGGGGCCGCAGCCTCCGCTTAGACCCCCGGCAAGACAGATCTCGCCGCTGGTGTCGGACAGTACGAAGACCGGGAACCCGTCGGGCATCTTGCCGAGGATGCGTGCGGTGTCCGGCAGAAGTTGCTGAACTTCGTCGAATCGGGGGTTGGAGGCGTGGGCTCTGGCGTTCGCGGCGTTCCACCGCTTGATCTGTGCAAGGGCGGCCGGAGGGAGTTGGCTAGTGGCTGCCTGCGCGTGCTGCGCCGCGCTCAGCCCGTTGAAACTCGCGAGGCCACCCGGAGTTGCGCCACCCGACGGGCGCAGCCCCAGCGCAATACTGGTAGACGCTGCCAGAAGGATGACGGCAGCGACGCCAAGGAGCACCCGCCTCCGTCGCATCCGTCGCTTTGCCTCCGCCATCAGCGGGTCGGGCGAGACGGGGAAGCGCAGAACGTGCACCGTCATGAAGGCTTCCTGAAGCGGAGGCTGGCGAGCATCTGTCTCACTGCTGCCTCGCCTTTGGCGTAGTTAGGGCCGCAGGCAACGGCTGCGACTTTGAGGACGGAGCCGCCGGGGTATTGGATGCGAGCGCCGAATGGTCGTGCTGCTCCGCCTGTGCAGGTGACCCATTTCGTAGCGCCGAGACCGCGTACCGGGGCGTTGCTGATGTGAGCAGGTTGTCCGCCGATGCGCGTGTTCGGCTTCCTGACCGTCCGCACGTTCAGGGGAGGAGCCGGATACAGGAACCAGACGGCAACCCCGTCTGTCCCTAGCTGCTCCCGAGGCGGGAATGAGCCGTCTCGACACGTCGGTGTCGGCCGCGCTGTCGTGAACAGGAGCATTTCCGGAAGAGGGCCGATCCAGCATGTCCAGTTCACACGGCTCCAGCTAGCTGGGTATCGGAAAGCAACGTTCGACAAGCCCCCTGTCGCCAAGCTGTGGCTGGGACTACTCGGCCCACGTAGCGCGAGAGTCGCCCCGGTCGCGCCAACCGCAAGTGCAACCGCCAGCGCCGCAACGAGCACCCGCCTCTGCCTCGCCCGCCTCTTGGCTTCTTTCATGAGCGGGTCGAGCGACAGTGGCAGACGTGGGGCATGCGTCAACATCTAGTGCTAGTATGAATGTCACGATGCTGGATGTCAAGATTGACCGCCAAGAGCAGACCGACCTGTTCGAGCAGGTCGCTGCCGAGATCCGCCGTGCGATTGCAGACGGTGAAGCCAAACCGGGAGAACGCTTGCCCCCGGCCCGAGACCTGGCTGCGGTTCTCGGGGTGAACACCAACACCGTGCTCCGCTCGCTCCGACTGCTTCGCAAGGAAGGGTTGCTGGAGTTCCGGCGTGGTCGAGGCATCCACGTGGCCGGTACCCCAGAACGTGGTGCGGTTCTTGCCCGCGCCCGTGAGCTAGTCCGCTTCGCCCGCCAGCAGGGCTACCGCACCGACGATCTGATCAAGATCATCGAGAGCGTCGGCTAACGCTCAGGGGTCATTCCGGACCACTGGCCCAGCCAGCCGAGTGTCCTCGAACCCGTGGCAAGATCGCTTCTTGGGAAAGCTGACAGACGCCCTGTACCTAGTCCTGATGATCTTTGTCCTGGTCTCGGTGGACGTTCTGTTCTTCCGGGGCCAAGACCACTTCTGGGCGCGGCTGGCGGCCAACGTCGGCATCGTCCTGGTGTTCGGGGCGTTTTACTTCCGGTTCCTGCGTCACGCCTAGAGGAAGCTGGGGAACTCGCTGTCCTCAGGGCTCATTCCGGAACACGGGCCCAGTCGCGTCGGCCCGTTACGCCCCAAGCCATGACCAACGGCAGATTCCGCCGTCCAGCCGGGAACGCCACCGCCTCGACCGCCACGGCATCACACCGGCGTAGCGGAGCGGCAGCACGACAACCAATGCCGGTATGAAGAAGAGGACAACGGTCAGATCCCCTCGGTCAATGCCGACTGGCCGGATCGCTTCCGGGCTCAGACCTAGAGACGGCCTGCGATCCGCACTCGGGGTTCATTCCGGGACACTGGCCGTGGCGGGTCTCCCGCGGCCGGCGGCTCACCGCACCCAGCCAAGGCGTCCTTCGAGGCTCGCCTTCACCTGGGGCCAGTCGTCGTCGATGACCGCGTACCAGGCCGAGTCGCGTCGCTCGCCGCCGCGGACGAGCTGGTGCTTGCGCGCGACGCCCTCGAAGGTCGCGCCGACCTTCTCGAGCGCCGGGCGCGAGCGTTCGTTCGCGGCGTCCGTCTTGAACTCGACGCGAAGGTAGCCCTCGTCCTCGAAGGCGTGCCGCAGGAGCAGGTACTTCGCCTCGGTGTTCGCGTCCGTCCCCCACGCCGCCGGGTTGAGCCAGGTGTTGCCGATCTCGACGACCCGGTCTTCCGGCCGGTCGTTGAGGAAGCTCGTGTGCCCGACGAGCTCGTCGTCCAGGTAGTGGGCGAAGCCCATGTCGACGGACTCCCAGAAGCGGCGGAACTCGTCGTGCTCGTAGCCGTTGAAGCGCATCCAGCGCCAGGTGCGCGGATCCTGCGCGACCGCCCACAGCGCCTCCTCGTGCCGCGGTTCGAGCGGCTCGAGCCGGACGTGCGGCCCCTCCAGCGTCACGTGAAGCGCCAGCCGTGCCCCTCCGAGAACGAGCGCAGGATGCGCCGCGCGACGACCGCTTTGTGCACCTCGTCGGGGCCGTCGTAGACCCGGCCGCTGCGGGCCATCCGCCACATGAGCGCGAGCGGCGTGTCGTCGGTGAGGCCGAGGCCGCCGTGCACCTGAACGGCCCGGTCGAGGACCTCGCCGAGCACCCGCGCGGCGAAGAACTTGATCAGCGAGATCTCGACGCGCGCCTCGTCCCCCTCGTCGATCCGCTGCGCAGCCTGCAGCGTCATCAGCCGGCACGCCTGGATGTCGGCGGCCGACTCCGCGATCCAGTTCTGGACGGTCTGCTTCTCGGCGAGCGGCCCGCCGAACGCCTCACGCTCGAGCGCCCGCTCGCACATCAGCTCGAAGCCGCGCTGCATCTGGCCCAGCCAGCGCATGACGTGGTGGATCCGCCCCGGCCCGAGCCGCTTCTGCGCGAGGCGGAAACCGTCGCCCGGCTCGCCGAGCATGTTCGCGAGCGGCACGCGCACGCCGGTGAAGCGCGTCTCGCAGTGCGTCCCCCAGCCACGGCCCTCGTGCCCCATCACCGGGATGCGCCGCACGAGCTCGTAGCCCGGCGTGTCGGTCGGGACGAGGATCATGGACGCGCGCCGGTGCGGCTCGGCGTCGGGCTCGGTCACGACCATCACGATCCCGAACGCAGCACCGTCGGCTCCGGACGAGAACCACTTGTGCGCGTCGATCACCCACTCGTCGCCGTCGCGCTCTGCTCGCCCGCGGAGCAGCGTCGGGTCCGAGCCGGACACCTCGGGCTCGGTCATGCCGAAGAAGGAACGAACCTCGCCGGCGACCAGCGGCTGCAGGAACCGCTCCTTCTGCTCGTCGGTGCCGAAGAGGTGGAGGATCTCCCCGTTGCCCGCGTCCGGCGCCTGACAGCCGAAGATCAGCTGCGCGATGAAGCTCCGGCCGATCTCCTCGTTGAGATCGGCGTACTCGAGAAAGCCGCCGCCCGAGCCTCCGGCCTCAGGCGGCAGGTGCGGCGCCCAGAGGCCTGCGTCCTTCGCCTTCTGCTGCCGCTCGCGCACGAGGGCGTCGGCCTCGTCGTCCTCGGCCGTCAACGCCCGCTCATCGGGGTACACGTGCTCCTCCATGAACGCGCGCACTTGCTCGCGCCGCTCAGTCACAGCGGCGATGATCGCAGACATGCGCGAAGCGCTCCAGGAGGTGCTCGGCCCGATCTCCGAGCCGGTGCTGCTGCCCGGCGGCGCGTCGAAGGAGGCGTGGGCCGTCGACGCGGGCGGCGAGCGGCTGCTGGTGCGCCGCGCGGGCGGCGGCGTGATCCACCGGCACACGCTTTCGCTGCGCGACGAGTTCGAGGTGCTTCGCGTGGCCCACGAGGCCGGCGTGAAGGTGCCGCGGCCGATCGCGTACATCGAGGATCTGGAGGGGCGCGAGGCGTTCGTCATGGAGCGGCTGGAGGGAGAGACGATCGGCCGTCGCATCGTCCGGGCGCCGGTGCCGGAGCTGCTGCCGGTGCAGATGGCGGAGGAGCTGGCGAAGATCCACGCGCTGCCGCGCGAGCGGCTTCCGTTCCTCGAGGCGGCGACCATCGACCGTCTGGTGGACGAGCTCGACGAGGTCGGCGAGCCGCACCCGGCGATCGAGCTCGGCCTCTGGTGGCTGCGCGAGCACCGGCCGCCGCCGCGCGAGCCGGTCGTCGTCCACGGCGACTTCCGGATCGGCAACCTCGTGGTCGACGAGAGCGGGCTGGTCGGCGTCCTCGACTGGGAGTTCGCGCACCTCGACGATCCCGCCCGCGACCTCGCGTTCGGGCTCGTGCGCGCGTGGCGCTTCGGCGCCGACGACCTCCGGCTCGGCGGGATCGGCGACGTCGAGCCGTACCTCGAGCGCTACAACGAGCTGACCGGCTTCGACGCGCGGCCCGAGGAGCTCGACTACTGGGAGCTCGCCGGCAACGTCGGCTGGGCGATCGGCTGCCTCACGCAGGCGCAGCGCCATCTGACGGGGCAGGACCGGAGCGTCGAGCTCGCGATCCTCGGCCGGCTCGGAGCCGAGGTCGAGTACGAGATCTGCCACCTGCTCGAGGGACGGGGCGTGACGTGACCGAGCGGCCGACCCCGGACGAGCTGGCGGAGGCGATCGAAGAGTTCCTCTCGAACGAGGTCCTCCCCACGCTCGACGACCACCGCGCCCGCTTCCGCCTGCTCGTGGCGCTGAACGCGCTGGGCATCGTGCGGCGGGAGCTGACGAAGCTGCCGCCCTCTGACGACGCCGAGCAGCGCACGCTCGCTGCGCAGATCCGCGCCGGCGACGTCCCCGCCGGCACGCTTGCGCGCGTCAAGGCGGACGTCGCCGAACGGCTGCTCGTCGCCAGCCCGCGCTACCTCGACCGCTACCGCTGACCAGGAGGCAACCATGGACTACAAGCTCGAGCTCGTCCTGATCCCCGTCGCCGACGCCGACCGCGCCAAGGAGTTCTACGTCGACCGGTTCGGCTGCGAGCTGATCGTCGATTGGCAGCGTGACGAGGAGTTCCGGATCGTCCAGGTCAACCCGCCCGGATCGGCCTGCGCGGTCGGCTTCGGCACCGGGCTCGGAGTCGAGGCACCGCCCGGGTCGACCCGCGGCCTGCACGTCATGGTCACCGACATCGTCGCCGCCCGGGAAAAACTGGTCGGCCGCGGCGTCGAGGTCGAACAGATCCGCCACACCGACGACACCGGCTGGCACGACGGACCGCACCCGGATCGGACGGACTACAACTCGTTCGCCGAGTTCGCCGACCCCGACGGCAACGTCTGGCTGCTGCAGGAGCGTGGATACGCAGGCTGAGCACGGCGTATGCTCCACGCCGTGCCGGATCTGAGCGGCAAGGTCGCGATCGTCACGGGGGCCGGGCGAGGCATCGGCCGCTCGCACGCGCTCGCACTCGCGAACGCCGGAGCGAAGGTCGTCGTCAACGACCTCGGCGCCGGGCTCGCCGGCGAAGGCTCCGACGCCGGTCCGGCCGAGCAGGTCGTCGAGGAGATCCGCGCCGCCGGCGGCGAGGCGTCCACCAACGGCGAGAACGTCGCCGACTTCGCGGGAGCGGAGCGGCTCGTGCGGCAGGCCGTCGACGAGTACGGCCGCCTCGACATCCTCGTCAACAACGCAGGAATCCTCCGCGACCGAATGCTCGTAAACATGACCGAGGACGAGTGGGATGCCGTGATCGCTGTCCATCTCAAGGGCCACTTCGCGCCGACCCGCCACGCGGCGGCGTACTGGCGCGAGCGCTCGAAGGCGGGCGACGAGGTTCGCGGCCGCGTCGTCAACACGGCGAGCCCGTCGGGCGTCTTCGGCAACGTCGGCCAGGCCAACTACGGCGCCGCGAAGGCGGGCATCGCCGGCTTCACGATCATCGTCGCGCAGGAGCTGCAGCGCTACGGCGTCACCGTCAACTGCCTCGCACCGAATGCGCGCACCCGGATGACGGAGGAGACGTTCCAGATGGACGCGCCGTCCGAGGGCTTCGACCCGCTCGACCCGGCCAACGTCTCGACCGTCGTCGTCGCGCTCTGCGCCGACGAGGCGCAGGCGATCACCGGCCAGGTCTTCCACGTCTGGGGCGGAGCGGTCAACGCGCTGCGCGGCTGGAGCGCCGACGAGCTCCTCTCCGCGCCCGACGGCTGGGAGCCCGACGCGCTCCTTGCCGAGCTGCTCGCGCGGTTCCCCGACGGCGCCTCGCCGCCGGGGATGCTCGCCGGGATGCAGTCGGCCGGCGGCCGGTCACTGCAGGCGGCGGACTGAGTGGCCCTTCTCTCGCTCGACCACGCCCGACTTCGCTTCGGCGGGATCGTCGCGCTCGACGACGTCTCGCTCGAGGTCGCGGACCGCTCGATCGTCGGCCTGATCGGCCCCAACGGCGCCGGCAAGACGACGGCGTTCAACGCGATCACGCGGCTCTACCGGCTCGACTCGGGCGACATTGTCTTCGACGGCCGCTCGCTCAAGCGCACGCGGCCGAGCCGCGTGATCCGGCTCGGGATCGCGCGCACGTTCCAGAACCTCGAGCTGTTCCCGAGAATGACCGTGCTCGAGAACGTGCTCGTCGGCGCGCATCCGGCGACCCGGATGCAGCGCGAACGCGAGCAGCGCCGGCACGCGCTCGAGACGCTCGCCGACGTCGGGATCACCGAGCACGCCCAGCGGCCGGCGGCCGGTCTCCCGTACGGGACGCTGAAACGCGTCGAGCTCGCGCGCGCGCTCGCCAGCCAGCCGCGGCTGCTGCTCCTCGACGAGCCGGCCGGCGGCCTGAACCACGAGGAGGTCGACGAGCTCGTCGGCCTGATCCGCCGGCTGCGCGACGAGCGCGAGCTCACGATCCTGCTCGTCGAGCACCACATGCGGCTCGTGATGGACGTCTGCGAGCACGTGCACGTCCTCGACTTCGGCCGCACGATCGCCGCCGGCGAGCCCGCCGAGGTGCAGCGCGACCCGGCGGTGATCCAGGCCTACCTCGGCGGCGAGCTCGCGGCGTGACCGCCCTGCTCGAGCTCGAGGACGTCGAGGCGCGCTACGGCCCCGTCCACGTGCTGCACGGGATCTCGCTCGCGGTCGAGGAGGGCTCGGTCGTCGCGGTGCTCGGGCCGAACGGCGCGGGCAAGACGACGACGCTCCGCGCGGTCTCGGGCACGGTGCGCCGCTCGGGGAGCATCCGGTTCGCCGGCCGCTCGCTGCGGCGGATCGGCCCCGACGGCGCCGCCCGCCTCGGCATCGCCCACGTGCCGGAGGGTCGCGGCACGTTCTCGGAGCTGACCGTCTGGGAGAACCTCCGTCTCGGCGCCTACACGCGCCGCGGCTCGATCCAGCCCGAGCTCGAGCGCGTCTTCTCGTACTTCCCCTGGCTCTCGGAGCGCCGCCGGCAGCAGGCCGGGACGCTGAGCGGCGGTGAGCAGCAGATGCTGGCGCTCGCGCGTGCGTTCGTGCTCCGACCGAAGCTCCTGCTGCTGGACGAGCCGTCGCTCGGGCTGGCGCCCGTGCTGGTGGCGGAGCTGTTCCGGATCGTCCGCGAGCTGAACGAAAAGGAAGGCCTCACCGTCCTGGTCGTGGAGCAGAACGCGCACCTCGCGCTGCAGGCCGCCGACGCCGGCTACGTGCTCGAGGCAGGCCACGTCGCGCTCTCCGGCACGAGCGCCGAGCTCCAGGCCGACGACTCCGTCCGCCGCAGCTACCTCGGGTACTGACGTGACCGCCGCGACTTCCCGCCTCGAAGGGCTGCGCGCCCGCGGCACGATCGATCCCGGCGCCGCCACCGTCGTGTTGCTGCTCGTCGGCGCCGCGATCTTCCTGCTCGTCGGCTGCCTGCAGAGCGCGACCTTTGCGCAGTACACCATCGAGGGGCTTGCGATCGGCTCGGTCTACGGCGGCCTCGCGCTCGCGCTCGTCCTCATCTACCGCGCGACCCACGTCATCAACTTCGCGCAGGGCGAGCTCGCGCTGCTGACCACCTACATCGCCTACCAGCTCATGGTCTGGGGTCTCTCCTACTGGGTGGCGTTCGCCACCACTCTCGTCATCGCCTTCGTGCTCGGAACCGTGCTCCACGTCACCCTGATCCGCCCGGTGCAGCACCGCTCGGTGATCGCGACGGTCATCGTCACCGTCGGTCTCTTCATCCTGATCGACGGAATCGTCAACTGGGTCTGGGGCGGCGCCTTCAAGTTCATGCAACGGCCGTTCGGCAACGCCTCGTTCGACGTCGGCGGCGTCACGATTCCACACCTCTATGTCGGGATGATCGCCGTCGTCTTCGCCTCGGCGGTGCTGGTCTGGGCGCTCTTCCGCTTCACGAAGCTCGGCCTCGGCATGCGCGCCGCCGCCTTGCGGCCCGCAGCCGCTGCCCTGGTCGGCGTCCGCGTCGACACGATGCTCGCAGTCGGCTGGGGCCTCGCCGCCGTGCTGGGAGCCGTCGCCGGGCTGATGGCCGAGCCCTCGCAGCTCTTCCTCTCGCCGACCCTGATGCAGACGATCCTGGTCTACGCGTTCGCCGCTGCAGTCCTCGGCGGCCTCGAGAGCCCGGGCGGCGCCCTCGTCGGCGGGCTTGCCATCGGAGTCTTCCTCAGCCTCATGGTCGGCTACGAGCAGAGAATCCACATCGGGGGGCTCCGCATGGGCCCGGAGCTCGAGACTCCCCTCGCGTTCGCAGTGATCCTGTTGATCCTGCTGGTCAAGCCTTCGGGGCTGTTCGGGCGGCGGGAGGTGCGGCGGGTATGAGGCGGCAGATCCCCGCGCTCGCCTCGCTGCTCGTGGTCGTGGCGGTCCTCTGCCTCCTGCCGTTCATCCTGAGCGACTACAACATCTACCTCGCCGGCCAGGTCGGGATCTTCTTCATCGCGGTGCTCGGCCTCAACATCCTCACCGGCTACACGGGCCAGATCTCGATCGGGCACGGTGCGTTCATGATGATCGGCGGTTACACGACGGCCGTGCTGTCGCGGGACCATCACACGAACCTCGTCGTGACGATGCTCTTCGCCTTCGCGATCTGTTTCGTGGTGGGCCTACTCGTCGGCCTGCCCGCTCTCCGGCTCTCGGGTGTCTACCTCGCCCTCGTGACCTTCGCACTCGCGGTCTCCCTCCCGTACATCCCGCTGCAGTACTCGACCTTCCTCGGCGGCACGGGCGGCGTCCAGACGTCGGAGACGCCCGACAATCTCTGGGTCTACACCGCCGCCTGGGCGTGCTCGGCGATCCTCTTCGTGCTCGCGTGGCTGATTCTGCGCGGCCGGACCGGCCGTGCCTTCCGCGCCGTGCGCGACAGCGAGATCGCGGCCGTGGCGTCGGGAGTGGAGCTGCCCGTGTACAAGACGCTCGCGTTCGGAATCTCGGCCGCCTATGCCGGAATCGCCGGATCGCTGTTCGTGCTCGCCGCGAACGGCTTCGCGCAGCCGAGCGAGTTCGACATCTTCCTCTCGCTGGAGATCCTTGTGGGCGCGGCAGTGGCCGGGCTCGGCTCCCTCTGGGGGATCCTTCTCGGCGCGGCTTTCGTGGGGCTCCTGCCGCAGATCTCGACGAGCGTGCCGTTGGTCGGCGCCGAGCACGGACGCGACGTCGTCTTCGGGGCGGCGGTCATCCTCATCATGCTCCTGCTTCCCGACGGCTTCGCCGGCCTGCTCGCCCGGCTCAAGCTGGGAGCGTCGTCGGCCAAGCCGACGACGCCTGGCGGATAGACCGATCCCTCCGGTGCTCCCGGGCCGAGTCGCCAGGACTTGAACCGCGGTTCAATCTCCATCAAACTGTCCTCGGATTCGTCTCTATGTGGACACACTCGAAATCGGAGGGGCCATCCATGCCTGTCAACCGTAGGAAGCTCGCGGTACTGCTCGTCGGGCTTCTCGCCACAGCCGCGGCAGCGGGCACGGCTGCGGCTTCACACACCGGCACGCCCGGGGTCACGAGCAAGCAGATCACCATCGGCGGCACGTTCCCGTTCACCGGCCCGGCGTCGCTGTACAAGACGATCCCGGTCGCCGAGCAGGCGTTCTTCGCCTACGCCAACGCGAAGTACCACGGGGTGCACGGCCGCAAGGTCAAGGACATCACCCTCGACGACGGCTACAACCCGGCCCAGACGGTGCCGGACGTGAAGCAGCTCGTCGAGAAGGATCACGTGTTCGCGGTCGTCGGCAGCCTCGGCACGGCGCCCGGACTGGCGACGTGGGGCTACCTCAACAAGCACAAGGTGCCGCAGGTACTGCTCGCCACCGGCGACGCCTACTGGGGCAACTGCGTCCATCACGGCTGCCAGGGCTCGGCGAAGCCGTGGACGATGGGCTGGCAGCCGGATTACCCCGGTGAGGCCAAGCTGTACGCGAAGTACATCCTCAAGCACCAGAAGAACGCGAAGATCGGCGTCCTCTACCAGAACGACGCCTACGGCAAGAACTATCTCGCCGGGCTGAAGACGGGTCTCGGCTCACACGCGAGCGAGATCGTCGACGCGCAGCCGTACAGCGTGTCCGACTCCGCGCAGGTGGTCGGCGGCCACGTCGTCAACATCGCCGGGAGCGGCGCCAACGTGTTCGTCATCTTCGCCACCCCGAGTGCCGCCATCGCGGCGCTTGCCACGGAGGGTCAGATTCCGAACTGGCACCCCCTGACGTTCAACAACAACGTCTCGGCCAACCGCATCTTCATGCAGCTCGCGGCGCAGAACGGCGCCAGCCTCAACGGCGTCCTCTCGACGACCTACACCGCGAGCCAGACCGCGCAGCCGAACCTGCCGGGGATGAAGCTCGCGAAGAAGATCATCCACAACTACGTGCCCGGGCACGCGCTCGACGGGCAGTTCGCGGCGGGCGACGGGAACCTCATCTACGGGCTCGCCGTCGGCTGGACGTTCTGGGACGCGCTCAAGCACTCGGGCAAGAACCCGACCCGCGCGAGCCTGATGCATGCGCTCCGCAACATGGACGAGACCAACAATCCCTTCCTCTACCCGGGGATGGTGGTCAAGACGTCCAAGAAGCGCACGTTCCCGATGGAGCAGCTGATCTTCATCAAGTGGAGCGGCGGGGCGACGGGCGACTGGCACCACGAGGGCAAGGTCCTCGACAGCGGCCACTAGCAACGCCCGCAACGCACCTAAGAGGGGGAGCTTCGGCTCCCCCTCGTCGTTTCAGGCGAGCTCGGAGGCGTCGGTGACGGGGGCACGGCAGGCGAAGCGCTCGCAGACGTAGACCGCGGGCCGGCCGTCGACGAGAGTCTTGCCCGCGAGCAACGGCACGTCCTCGGCCGGTCCGAAGGCGGCCACGGCGTTCGGATCGAAGCCGCGCAGCGCGGCTCGGGCGACGTCCGCCTCCGGTTCGCCGACGATCGCGAGCTCGCGGGGCTGCGAGAGGTGGAGGTCGACGGCGCAGAGCGCCCAGCCGAAGGCGGCAGGCGCGCGCGGGAGCAGGTCGCGGACGAGCCGCAGCGCACCGACGGCCGTCCGTTCGAGCTCGTCGTCGCCCCAGATGCGGGCGAGCCGCAGCAGGACGAACGCGAGCATCGAGCTTCCCGACGGCGTCGGATTGTCGTCGAAGGCCTTCTGTCGCGCGACGAGCTGCTCGCCGTCGGACGGCGCGAGGAAGAAGCCGCCGCGTTCGGGGTCGCCGAAGAGCTCGACCGCGGCGAGCGCGAGCCGCCGCGCCTCGCGCAGCCAGCGCAGGTCGCCGGTCGCGACGTGCAGCTCGTAGAGGCCGTGCGCGACGTTCGCGTAGTCCTCGAGGTAGGCGGGGTATCTCGCGCGGCCGTCGCGGATCGTCCTCCAGAGCGGGTCCGCACAAAGGAGCCCTCCGAGCTCGACGGCCGCTGCGAGCAGATCGCCGCGCTCGAGGCGACGCGCTCCCTCCGCGAGCGCCGCCAGCGCGAGTCCGTTCCACGAGGCGATCACCTTGTCGTCGAGCGCCGGCTGAGGACGCTGCTCCCGGAGCGCGAGCAGGCGCGCCCGCGTCTCGGCGTCCAGCTCTCCGCGCAGGATCGAGCGGCCGTGCTCGAACGGCTGCAGCAGCTCGGCCGGCGCTCCCTCCTCCGCCGTCCACGTATACGTGAGCCCCTCGACGCCGTCGGTGTCCGCGTCCTGCGACGAGGCGAAGCCGCCGCCTTCGAGTCGCAGTTCGCGCACCATGTAGTCGAGGGTCTGCTCCGCGACGACGCGGTATCGCTCCTCGCCGGTCAGCAGCCACGCGTGGAGGTACGGCGGGACGAGCAGCGCGTTGTCGTAGAGCATCTTCTCGAAGTGCGGCACGAGCCACTGCGAGTCGACGGAGTAGCGGTGGAAGCCGCCGCCCACGAGGTCGTACATCCCGCCGGCCGCCATCCCGTCGAGCGTGCGGCGGACCGGATCGAGCGAGCCGCGCCGCAGGAGGAGCTCGAGCACCGACGCGGGCGGGAACTTCGGCGCCCGGCCGAAGCCGCCCCAGCGCGGGTCGAGCTGGGCGAGCAGACCGCCCTCCGCCTCGGCGAGCAGCGCCTCGGTCAGCGGCTCGCCGGACGGCTCGGTCGCGGCCGATCGCCGCAGCGCGCCGACGAGCGCCTCGGCCTGCGCGGCGATGTCCTCGGGCCGTTCCCGGTACGCCTCCGCGACCGCGCGCAGCACCTGCCGGAACGAGGGCAGCCCGTGCCGCGGCTCTGGTGGGAAGTACGTGCCGCCGTAGAACGGCTCGCCGTCCGGCGTGAGGAAGACCGTGAGCGGCCAGCCGCCCTGGCCGGTGAGCGCCACGACCGCCTCCATGTAGACGGCGTCGACGTCCGGCCGCTCCTCGCGGTCGACCTTGACGTTGACGAAGAGCTCGTTCATCACCGCCGCGGTCGACGCGTCCTCGAACGACTCGCGCTCCATCACGTGACACCAGTGGCAGGCGGAGTAGCCGATCGAGACGAGCAGCGGCTTTCCATCGCTCCGGGCCTCGGAGAGAGCTTCCGGACCCCACGGCCGCCAGTCGACCGGGTTGCCGGCGTGCTGGAGGAGATAGGGGCTCGTTTCCTGCGCGAGCCGGTTCATCGGGGTAGCGTAGGCGCCGATGAGCACTCTCCCGGGCGGCACCGTCACCTTCGTCTTCACCGATATCGAGGGCTCGACGAAGCTGCTGCAGGAGCTCGGGGACGAGGGCTACGGGCGCGTCTCGGGCGACCATCGCAGGCTCGTCCGCGAGACGTTCGGCTCCCAGGGCGGCACGGAGATCGACACGCAGGGCGACGCCTTCTTCTTCGTTCCCCCCGCGCGCGACGCGGTCTCGGCCGCGGTAGACGCGCAGCGCGCGCTGCGCGACCACGAGTGGCCGGACGGGCGCGAGGTACGCGTGAGGATGGGCGTGCATACCGGCGAGCCGCACGTGGGCGAGGAGGGCTACCTCGGCCTCGACGTCGTGCGCGCGGCACGCATCTCCGCCGCCGGCCACGGCGGCCAGATCCTGATCTCCGAGACGACGCGCGCGCTCCTCGGCAACCAGCTCCCCGAAGGCGTCGCCGTCCACGATCTCGGCCAGCAGCACCTGAAGGACGTCCAGCACGAGCACATCTACGAGCTGACGATCGACGGACGCTCGCTCGCCGGCAAGCCGCTGAAGACCGATACGCCGGAGTCGCCGGAGGAGGACATGGGGGCTCGCTTCGCGGCGAAGATCAACACGTACGTCGAGGGCCAGCTCGAGTCGGCGCTGGACAACCTCCTCAAGAAGGGTCAGCGGGAGTAGCCGACGAGCGTCGCGTGCCGGCGGAAGCCGATCGACTCGTAGAGCCCGCACGCCGGACCTGTGCTGCAGCCCACGACGGCCTGACGCAATCCCTCCTCGTGGAGGCGACGGAGAGCGAAGGTGCAGACCGCGGCTCCGAGCCCCTGCCGGCGGAACTCCTCGCGGGTCCCGACAGGCTCGAACAGGCCGACCCGGTTCTCGTCGTCCGGCCAGGCGAGCACGTAGGCGGCGAATCGCCCGTCCGATGCCTCGACGACGCAGTCGAGTGACGCGCGGTAGGGCCAGCCCGCCATCACATTCGCATAGCTCGACTCGGTGACGCGCGACGGCGCCCAGACGTCGCGGTGGATCGCGACGCGCTCGGCGAGGTCGACCGGCTCGACCGTCCGGAGGCGGAAGCCGCCGGGAAGCGGCGCCTCCGCCGGCGGCTCCACGAGGTCGCGCGTGTTGAGGTGGATCGACCACACGGGCCGGACGAAGCCGCGCCGTTCCAGCGCCGCGCGCGTGTTTCCGTCGTCGTCGAAGCAGACGGCGATCTCGGCACGCGGTTCGTCGAGAATCTCGTCGAGCAGGTCGAGCCGGTCGCGGCGCACGTCGAACTCGAGCCAGCCCTTTGCACCTTTCAGCCACGACCAGGCGACGGTTCGGCCGCCGTCCCGCCAGACGCGAATCGTCCACTCGTCCTCGCGCCCCTCGTGCTGGAAGAGCCCCCAGGTGACGTCGCCGACATGCCACTGCGCGCGCACGCCGAGCCCGCGCCGCTGCTCGAGGGCGAGCTCGTGCATCGCTGCGATGATCTCGGGCGTGAGTCGCACGTTCGAGGAGCTGAAGGTCGGAGCGGTCTACCGAAGCCGCTTCGGGCGCACCGTACTGGAGGCCGACAACACCTGGTTCACGCTGC
>CAVPDO010000012.1:0-213099 GCA_963702655.1 uncultured Actinomycetes bacterium
CGATTTCCTTGCAGCCGGGAATCGCGCTCCAGCCCGATCAGGCTGGAGGGAACCGCCAGAAGCAGTTGTCGGTCTCCGTTCACAACCTGTCGAGATCGAGTCTCCCGCTACTGCAACGGAGGACCGGCCGATGAAGTCCCGCCGGGGCAGCGGTCTGAAGGTGAGACGGAAAGGAGCCCGGTGTTCCGGAACGACAAGGAGGTCGCGAGATGAGGAAGGTAGTCGCCTACGAGCTTCTCTCGCTCGACGGCGTCGCGGAGCACCCGGACGAGTTCGTCACGGACTGGGACGAGGCGATGCAGGAGAATCTGGGCCGCGTCATCGGCTCCCAGGATGCGGTTCTGCTCGGTCGCCGGACCTACGACGACTGGGCCGGCTTCTGGCCGGGCAGCGCGATCGAGCCGTTCTCGAGCTTCATCAACCCTGTGCAGAAGTACGTCGCCACCTCGACGCCGCTCGCCGGCGAGTGGGCAAATGCCACAGCTGTCGACGGCGACCCGGCCGAGTTCGTGGCCCGGCTCAAGGAGCACAGCGGCGGCGACATCGGCGTGCACGGGAGCATCTCGCTGACCCAGGCCCTGCTCGAGGCGGGCCTGATCGACGAGCTCCGCCTCGTCGTCGCCCCCGCCCTGCAGACGCGCGGCCACAGACTCTTCGCCGGAGCCAAGCCCGGCCGGCTCGTACCGACACGCTGCGTCACGTCGCCCACCGGATACCTGTTGCTCGACTATCGGCTGGAGGGCGATCGAACGCCGTGACGAGGGTGACCATGGACGAGGTCGAAACAGGAGAGATGCCCGAACACGGCCGCCGGCTCCGAACCCGACCCGCCGAAGTGACGGCGTAGCCTTGTCCGAGCGTATTGATTCCGCGACGCCTGCCGCCTCCGGCGCTGCGGTGGTGGCCGACGGGCTGACGAAGCGGTTCGGGTCGGTGCTTGCGGTGGACTCGTTGTCGTTCGCGCTCGCTCCAGGCACGATCACCGGTTTCCTGGGTCCGAACGGCGCCGGGAAGACGACGACGCTACGGATGCTGCTGGGGCTCGCGGCTCCGAGCAGCGGCAGCGCAGCGGTGTTCGGCCGCCCGTACTCGGAGCTGGCTCGGCCGGCGTTGCGGATCGGGGCGGTGCTCGAGGCGACGGACTTCCATCCGGGCCGTTCCGGACGCGACCACCTGCGCATGCTGAGCCGATCGGCGAGCTTGCCCGATGCGCGCGTCGACGAAGTGCTGCGTCTGGTGGAGCTCGACGCAGCGGCAGGCCGTCGCGTGAAGGGCTACTCGCTGGGGATGCGGCAGAGGCTCGGACTGGCCGCCGCGTTGCTCGGCGACCCCGAGTTGCTGATCCTCGACGAGCCCGCCAACGGGCTCGACCCGGAAGGCGTGCGCTGGCTGCGGGACTTCCTGCGCGCCTTCGCGACCGGCGGGCGCACGGTGCTGGTCTCGAGCCATGTCCTGGCGGAGGTCGCCCAGACCGTCGACCAGGTGCTGATCATCAACCGCGGCAAGCTGGTGGTCGAGTCGTCGCTGGAGCAGCTCACCGCGCGCGTCGGCGGCTCGGTCCGCGTCCGCACCCCGGAACGCGCCAAGCTCCAGCAGGCGCTCCAGCGCAGCGGCGTCGACGCCACGATCGTGGACGAGCAGGGCCTGCTCGTGCACGGGGTGAGCACCGCCAGGATCGGTGATCTCGCGTTCGCGGCCGGCGTGCCGGTCCACGAGCTCGCCGCCGAGGGTTCCTCGCTCGAGGACATCTTCCTCGAGCTCACAGCGGAGCCGCAGCCATGATCGCGCAGGTGAGGGCCGAGCTGCTGAAGATCCGCTCGACGCGCACCACCATCGGGATCGTGCTCGGGATGATCGCCCTGATCCTGCTCTTCTCGCTGCTCTCCGGGCTGCTGACCAAGGCGCCGAATCTGACCGGCACCGAGGACCAACGTGGACTGCTCGGCGTCGGAAGCACGGCCGGGGTCTTCTCGGCGCTGGCCGGGATCATGCTCGTGACCAGCGAGTACCGGTTCGGCACGATCCGCCCCACCTTCCTCTTCACCCCGAAACGCTCACGCGTCGTCGGCGCGAAGCTTGCCGCCGGCCTGCTCGCCGGCGTCCTCTTCGGCGTCGTCGGCGAAGGGCTCGGCTTCGCGATCGGCTACGCCTCCCTCGCCGGCCGCGGCATCGACTACAACCTCGACGCCGGCCAGACGACGCTGCTGCTCCTCGGCACCCTTGCCGGCGTCGCTCTCTGGGGCGCGCTCGGCGTCGGGATCGGCATGGTCGTGCGCAACCAGGTCGGAGCGATCATCGGCCTGCTCGCCTGGGGCTTGATCGCCGAGAACCTCCTCTTCGCCTTCGTCCCCTCCGTCGGCCGCTTCGCACCCGTCCACACGCAGGACGCCCTCATGGGGCTCACGACCGACCATCTCCTCCCCGCCGCGGCAGGCGGCGCCGCCCTGGTCGGATGGACGCTCGTCTTCGCACTCGCCGCAGTCGGCCTCGCCGCACGCCGCGACGTCAATTGACTCCTGCGAGTTCGCGGGCCTCCCACATCCCAGGCGGCTGTCATTCTCGGTCGATGGAGCAGGTGTCGGTCTTCCGGTTGCGGCTCGGCCTGGTCCTGATCGGCATCTGGTGGATCCCGATCTGGCTCCTCGCCCCGCTCGTCGCCCATCTGGTCGACGGTCCCGTCGGGTCGGTCACGATCGCCATCGCGATCGCGCAAACGGTCATCGGCCTGATCGGGGTGCTCATCGCCGGACGGCAAGCGGCGAAGATCGTTCGTCACACCGGATTCCGCGCCGTTCCCGGGAAGATCTGGCACGTCCTCTGGAAGGGAAGGCTGATCGAGCCCGAACCAGGCGAAGCGCGCGGCGCGTCCGAACCATCGGCCCACACCTGAACTGGATCCCCGGCCGGGGAAGTAGCCCGGTCCGACGGCTGACCGGCAGTGCCCCCGAGCGCAGTTACGACTTTGGTTGCAGGGCCTTGCTCGTCCTCGGCCGGGAGTACCTCTGTCTCAGGGTTGCGCCTGCGACTGCTGCGACGAGGAACGGCACACCGATGAGGACGGCCACGCCCAGCCACCCGGCCCCGTGGGCCAAAGCAGCGAAGACAGAGACAATCAGTGCGATCGCCAATGCGACAACCAGCGGTCGGCGCCGCGGAAATCCATAGCCGATGAGTCCACCGACCAGGAAAATCGGAACGATCTGCCAGGGCACCTGCATTGGATTCTAGCCCGCCTCCGTGACGCGAGTTGTGCGGGCGGGCCGGCGTCGCAGCGCACGCCGACTCGCCCGAGTTCAAGCACTGCCGCAGTCGTCGAGGTCGTTCAGCACAGCTTCGAGCCGTTGACGCTGTAGATGTAGTTGTGGCCGTGGACGACGTAGTTGCCGGTCACGGTCGTCTCGGCCTGGAGCGGAAAGCCGAACGCCTGGATTCCGCTGTAGTTCAACGTCACGAGACCGCTCGCGTGCGCCGAGCTTGTCCACGACGCGCTCGTCGTACCGACATTCCATCCGCTTGGGCCCCCGGTGAAGCCAGAGATGCCCGTGCCCGACCAGGTGATCTTCATCTTGGCGGTCGCCGGCCATCCGCCGTACACGTACGTCTCGGCGAATCCGTTCTTCCAGGTGGTCGTGACGGGAGCGCTGCAGTCGATCGTGTCGTTGAAAGCCGTCACGAAGCACTCCTTCTTGCCGGCGACCGTGAGACACCGCTGGTCGTTGCCGCTGACATACGGCTGCTTGACGTTGGCCATGGAGCCGACGCGAGATGGCCCGGTGGACGCGGCGGCCGACGCCGTCGGCACTGCAGTGGCGATCAGGGCAGTCGCAGCCCAGACCCATTTGTGGGTGCCGAACATGTGAACTCCTTCTTCGGCTGTTGATGGGGTTCGCTGCTGCAGCAGGCGCCTCGAACCTCTCATCGAGCCCTGCCAGGGCACCATCGGCCGATGGTGGTATTTCGTGTTCCGACACGCCGCCGCCGGCGACGTGGGCTACCTCTTCTCTGCGTCCGGGTCCTCCTCTGCGTCGGCGTCCTCCGCAGCCGGGTGGCCGCCCCGCATCGCCTCTTCCTCACGCAGCCGCTCGGTCTGCGCGAGCTCTTGCTCCTCATCGGTCGGGCGAGGGTTCTCGTGCACGTCTCCTCCTTCGGTCGAGTAGCCCGGGCGGACCGAAGCCTTGACCAACCCGCAGTCCCATAAACCGGCCGAAGGCCTGGTCGTTTACTCGACGCGTGCGTTCGGAAGGATCTCCCCGTGGTGCTGGCACTGGCGAAGCTGCTCGACTCGTGGCCCGCGCTGAGACAGTTGCGCGAGGGCGATCGGCTCGGGGTCGGGAAGGCAGTGCAGTCGCCGCGATCTCGAGACCTCGTGCCGCGGATCGATCAGGCCGAGCACGTCGTCCGCTCGGTCTGCCCCTACTGCGCGGTCGGCTGCGGCCAGCTCGTCTACGTCCAGGGCGGCGAGGTGACCCACATCGAAGGCGACCCTGCGAGCCCGATCTCGCGCGGGCGCCTCTGCCCCAAGGGCCAGGCCTCGAAGAGCTACGCGTACAGCCCGCTCCGTGAGTACAGGGTCAAGTACCGGCGCCCGTTCGGCACCGAATGGGAGGAGCTCGCGCTCGACGACGCGATGGACATGATCGCCGAGCGGATCGTCAAGACCCGCGCCGAGACGTGGGAGGACGAGACCGAGGACGGCGATCCGGCCAATCGGACGATGGCGATCGGCAACCTCGGCGGCGCGACCCTGGACAACGAGGAGAACTACCTGATCAAGAAGCTGATGACCGGCCTCGGCATCGTCCAGGTCGAGAACCAGGCCCGCATATGACACAGCTCCACGGTGCCCGGTCTGGGCACCTCGTTCGGACGAGGAGGAGCCACCACCTTCCAGCAGGACCTGCAGAACTCGGACTGCATCCTGATCATGGGCTCGAACATGGCCGAGAACCACCCGGTGGGGTTCCAGTGGGTGGTGGAGGCCAGAGAGCGCGGCGCCAAGGTCATCCACGTCGACCCGCGCTTCACGCGCACGAGCGCGATGGCGACGAAGCACGTCGGCATCCGCGCCGGTAGCGACATCGCCTTCCTCGGCGGCATCGCCAACTACATCCTTCGGAACGACCTCTACTTCAGGGAGTACGTCGAGCGCTACACGAACGCGCCGGTGATCATCGACGAGACGTTCGCGGACACCGAGGACCTCGACGGGCTCTTCTCCGGCTGGGACCCGGAGGAACGCGAGTACGAGATCGAGAGCTGGATGTACGAGGGGATGGAGTTGCACGGCTCGGCCGGGCAGCGCGAGCAGGGCTTCAAGCCGACCAAGGGCGAAGCGTCGCACGGCGGTCACGGCGGCGGCCTCAAGCACGGCGAGCCGCCCTCGGAGGACCGGGAGATGCAGCACCCGCGTTGCGTCCTCCAGCTGCTCAAGAAGCACTACGCGCGCTACACGCCCCAGTTCGTGGCCGACACCTGCGGCTGCCCGGTCGAGGACTTCCTCGAGGTGTGCGAGACGCTCGTCGACAACTCGGGGCGGGAGCGGACGAGCGCGTTCTGCTACGCGGTCGGCTGGACGCAGCACACGGTCGGTGTCCAGACGATCCGCTCGGCCGCGATCGTCCAGCAGCTGCTCGGCAACATCGGCCGGCCCGGCGGCGGGATCATGGCGCTGCGCGGGCACGCGTCGATCCAGGGCTCGACCGACATCCCGACGCTCTACAACATCCTGCCCGGCTACCTGCCGATGCCGCACACCGAGACGTACGACGACCTCGACCGTTTCACCGAGGCGAACACGTCGCCCACAGGCTGGTGGGGCCACTTCCGCGCCTACTGGGTGTCGCTGATGAAGGCGTACTTCGGCGAGAACGCGAACGCGGGCAACGACTTCCTCTTCCGGTCGCTGCCGCGAATCGACGACGACAACTCCGTCTACTGGACGCTCGGGCAGATGCTCGAGGGGAAGGTGAAGGGCTACATCGTCGCCGGCGAGAACCCGGCGGTGGGGCACGCCAACGGCAAGGCGCACCGGCTCGGACTCTCCCGGCTCGAGTGGCTCGTCGTGCGCGACCTCGTCGAGATCGAGTCGGCCGCCTTCTGGTACGACAGCCCGGAGATCGAGTCGGGCGAGCTGAAGCCGGAGGAGATCGCGACGGAGGTCTTCTTCCTGCCGGCCGCGGCGCACATCGAGAAGGACGGCTCGTTCACGAACACGCAGCGGCTGCTGCAGTGGCACTGGCGGGCGGTCGAGCCGAAGGAGGACTGCCGCTCGGAGCTCTGGTTCTACTTCCACCTCGGCCGGCTGATCAAGCAGAAGCTCGAGGATTCCAAGGCGGAGCGCGACAAGCTGATCAGGGCGCTCCGCTGGGAGTACCCGACGCACTCCGCGACCCGGGAGCCGGACGCCGAGGCCGTGCTGCAGGAGGTCAACGGCTGGGAGACCGCGAGCGGCAGGCTCCTCTCCGGCTATCCCGAGCTGAAGGAGGACGGCTCGACCCTGTGCGGCTGCTGGATCTACAGCGGCTGCTTCGCCGACGGGATCAACCAGACGGCGCGCAAGAAGCCGCACCAGGAGCAGGAGAGCTACGTCGCGCCCGAGTGGGCGTGGTCCTGGCCGGCGAACCGGCGGATCATCTACAACCGCGCCTCCGCCGATCCCGACGGTAACCCGTGGTCCGAGCGCAAGCGCTACGTCTGGTGGGACCGCGACGGGGGGAAGTGGACGGGCCTCGACGTCCCCGACTTCCAGGAGGACAAGGAGCCCGGCTACGTGCCGCCCGACGACGCCGAGGCCGAGGACGCCATCGCCGGCGACCACCCGTTCATCATGCAGGCGGACGGCCGAGCCTGGCTCTACGTCCCGCAGGGGCTCGAGGACGGGCCGCTCCCAACGCACTACGAGCCGCACGAGTCGCCGTTCGACAACCCGCTCTACTCGCAGCGGGCGAACCCGCGCCGCCAGCAGAACGAGACCCTCGCCGAGGATCCGTACAACCCGGCCGCGGACGAGCCGGGCGCGGACGTCTATCCGTACGTCGTCACCACCTACCGGCTGACCGAGCACCACACCGCCGGCGGGATGACCCGCACCGTTCCCTATCTCGCCGAGCTGCAGCCCGAGATGTTCTGCGAGGTGCATCCCGACCTGGCCCGCGAAGTCGGGCTCGAGCACGGCGGCTGGGCGACCGTCTACACCTCGCGGTCCGCGATCGAAGCGCGCGTGCTCGTCACCGAGCGGATGCGGCCGCTGCGGATGAAGCACGGCCGCGCCGTGCACCAGGTCGGGCTTCCGTACCACTGGGGCGGCCGGGGCCTCGTGACGGGCGACTCGGCGAACGACCTCGCGCACATGGCGCTCGACCCGAACGTCCACATCCAGGAGGTGAAGGCGTTCACGTGCGGGATTCGAGCCGGGCGCCGGCCGCGCGGCGCCGAACTTCCGCAGTTCGTCGCCGCGCTGCGCGAGCAAGCGCGATCGCAGCGCGAGGCCGGTCCGCGCGTCGAGCCTGAGGAAGTGAGGGACACGACGTGAGCGCACCCGACGGCCTCGCGACCTACGGTGAGGAACAGCAGGAGCGCGTCGGCTTCTTCACCGACACGTCCGTCTGCATCGGCTGCAAGGCCTGCGAGGTCGCCTGCAAGGAGTGGAACCTGATCCCGGACGACGGCTTCGCCTGGACCGGGAACTCGTACGACAACACCGGCGAGCTGTCGGCCAACACGTGGCGTCACGTCGCGTTCATCGAGCAGGAGAAGCCTCTCCACACGAAGGGCGACGGCGGCACAGCACTGCGGTGGCTCATGGAGTCCGACGTCTGCAAGCACTGCACGCACGCGGCGTGCCTCGACGTCTGCCCCACGGGCGCGCTCTTCCGCACCGAGTTCGGCACGGTCGTCGTGCAGCAGGACATCTGCAACGGCTGCGGCTACTGCGTCCCAGCCTGTCCGTTCGGCGTCCTCGACAAGCGCCACCTCGCCCCCGCTCCCGACCTGCCGGCCTTCGCGACGGAGGACGGCCGCGTCTGGAAGTGCACCCTCTGCTACGACCGGCTCAAGGGCGGTCACGAGCCGGCGTGCGCGAAGGCGTGCCCCACGAAATCGATCCAGTTCGGCCCGCTCGACGAGTTGCGGGTACACGCCGACGACCGGCTCGCAACGCTCGAGGCCGACGGCTGGAACGGCGCGCAGCTCTACGGCCGCGACCCCGGCGACGGCGTCGGCGGCTTCGGCGCCTTCTTCCTGCTCCTCGACGAGCCCGAGGTCTACGGGCTGCCGCCCGACCCGGTCGTCACCACGCGCGACCTGCCGGAGATGTGGACGAACATGCTCGTCGCAGCCGGCGCCCTGGTCTTCGGCGTCGCCGCAGCCTTCCTCGGAGGCCGGTCGTGACCTCGTACTACGGCCGGCCGATCGTCAAGGAACCGACCTGGACCTGGGAGATCCCCACCTACTTCTTCACCGGCGGGCTCGCCGGCGCGTCGTCCGTCCTCTCGAGCGCGGCGAGGCTCACCGGGAACGAGAAGCTCGCGCGGACGTCGCTCTACATCTGCGCTGTCGCCGACCTCGTCTCGCCGGTCCTGCTCGTCTCCGACCTCGGGCGGCCGGAGCGCTTCCACCACATGTTCCGCGTCCTGAAGGTCACGTCTCCCATGAACATCGGTTCCTTCGTGCTGCTCGCGAGCGGCGGCGCCTCGGGCACGGCCGCGCTGCTCGAGCTGCTCGGGCGGCTCAAGCCGGTCAAGCTCCTCGCGGAGGTGGTCGCGGCGCTCAGCGGCCCCGGGCTGGCGACGTACACCGGCGTACTGGTCGCGGACACCGCCGTGCCGGTCTGGCACGAAGGCCGGCACGAGCTGCCGTGGATCTTCGGCGCGAGCGCCGCCGCGAGCGCCGGCGCCGCCGCCTCGATCTTCGTCCACCCCGGCGACGCCGGTCCCGCTCGGCGGCTCGCCGTCGCGGGTGTGTTCGCCGAAGGTGCCCTGATGCAGGCGATGGAGCTACGCCTCGGGAAGGTCGGCGAGGTCTACAGGCAGGGCGCAGCCGGGAGGTTCTCCTGGGCGGCGAAGGGGCTTGCCGGCGCCGGCGCCGCGCTGCTTGCCAGGCGCGGGCGGAAGAGCCGCACGGCGGCCGTCGCCGGCGGAGCGATGGTCTGCGCCGGCGAGCTCTGCCTGCGCTGGGCGGTGTACAAGGCCGGCTTCCAGTCGGCGCGCGACCCGCAATACGTCGTCGAGCCACAACGCGATCGGGCCGAGCGCGAGGGAACAAAGGCGACGACGAAGCCGTGCTAGCGCCGACGAAGTGCTGCGGGCCTCTCGAGGCGCAGCGCTCATCCGGACGAGGAACCGGCGCGGGAAACCCGAAACGTTCGCCGTGGCCACCGATGTGCCGGACCAGCTCGTCCTCGAGCGCCATCGCGATCTCGAAGGCGTGGCCCGCTCCGGGATCTGGGTGCGTCGCGGGATCATCGCTCTGATCGCGGCAGGATGCATCGCCGGACTGGCAAACGTGTTCGGACAGCGCCCGATGGCGACGCAGGCAACCGTGCCGGCGGCGACTCTCTCCCTCTACGCACCCGCGGCGATCCGAGGCGGCGACTTCATGGAGGCACGCATCCACATCACCGCCAGGCGCCGCATTCGCAAGGCGATCCTGAAGCTCGACCCGGGTTGGGCCGAAGGCATGAGCATGAACACCATCGAGCCCTCCCCCGTCAGCGAGACCAGCGACAACGGCCGCCTCGCGTTCACGCTCGGGCGGATCCCCGCGGGCAAGTCGTTCATCCTCTTCCTGCAGTTCCAGGTCAACCCCACGAACGTCGCCTGGCACCGCCCGCAGAACGTCGAGCTCGACGACGGCCGCACCGTCCTCGCCACCGTCCACCACTCGATCACGGTGTTCCCGTAGATGGACCTCGTCCTCCGTGCGGTCGTGGTCTTCTTCTTCCTGCTCGTCCTGACACGGGTGATCGGCAAGCGCGAGCTCAGCTCTCTGCAGCCGTTCGACCTCATCCTTCTGATCATCCTCGGCGATGCCGTACAGCAAGGGCTGACCCAGGACGACTACTCGCTCACCGGCGCAGTGCTCGTGGTCGGCACGATCGCAGTCCTCCAGGTATTCGTTTCCTGGCTCTCGTACCGCTACAAGCGTCTACGCCCCGTGCTCGAGGGAGAGCCGATCATCGTCCTGCAGGACGGCAAGCCGATCGAGCGCAACCTGAAACGCGAAAGGCTCACCGTCGAAGAGATCGCCGAAGAGGCCCGCAAGCAGTCGATCGCGCACCTCGAACAGATCCGCTTCGCCGTGCTCGAGACCAGCGGCCAGATCAGCTTCATCAAGAAGTCGGCCTAGCGGCTGCCAACCGGGACTGCTCTCCCCGGGGGAGAGAGTCGCCTACGACTCGGCGTCGGCGGCTACCGCCGCAGCGCCCTGCTTCTCGACGATCACGTAGTCGGGGTGGCTCTCGACCACCTGCTCGATGTCGAGCTGCTCGTGGCCGCGAGCGACGATGAACCGCTCGGAGTGACGTCGCACACGGCCGTACGTGTCACGACTGATCTCCAGCGTTGTCGTGCAGTCGGCCTGCGCGCACTCGCAGACCACCGGCAGCGGTTCGGACGCGTCCGTGCTCAGGCGTTCGTCGAGCTTCGCGATGTTCTCGTTGACCTCCCGAAACAGCGCCTCGTTCCGGCCGGCCCGCTCCTCCCAAGCGCTCACGACGCAAGCGTAGTCCTCGCGCGGCTCTTGGGTTACGGAATGCAGCCGCCGTGGTAGTCCGGCGCATAGTGGACACGCGGAAAAACGAGCTGATCCTGACCACGTCCTTCGCCACCGCGTTGGCACGGGTCGCCGCGAACCTCGACGACCCCGAAGTGTGTGACGAGCATCTGCTGTTCGAGCTGCTCGCGCTAGGGGATCGAGCCGAGGAGGCCCTAGCCCGTCTCGTCGAGGCGAAACGCCGGGGCCGCTAGCACCCGAACCGCCGTCCACGGTCGACGCTCTAGCGAGGAAACCGAGCCCACCAGCCGACGAAGGCAAAGATGGCTGCCAGGTAGATGCCGAGTGCGATGTAGAACCACGTCAAGGGATGCCGCCGCCTCTCACGTCTTCGCCGGAATTCGGGTAGCAACACCGGCCGCGATGGAGTCTGGACTTCTAACAGGATTTTCAAACTGTTTCGCCGCTTGGGATTCGCAGCGCAGCCTTCGGGCAAACTAGATCGCCTATGCGAATCCGACTCAGCGAGGGAGAGACGTTCGACCTCTCCGAGGACGAGGCGCAGGACCTCTATGACGCCCTCTGGCAGCGGACGCGGGAGCACGGAGCGATCTCGGCGGCAGCCAAGCTGCGCAACGCGCTCACGTGGCCCGGCGGGACTGCGACGACGGTCGCGCTCGACTCATTCGAGACCGTGGCCGTGACCGCAGCCCGCGAGAACGAATCGGCCGTCTGATCGGAGCGCGTGCGCCGCTGAGACGTGCGCCGGATGTCTTATGGCGGCCGAGAGTCAGGTCTCGTTGCCGGGCCCGAGCCGTTGCCAGAGGTTCTCGATCATGGTGCTGACGCCTGGGTCGTCTGCGGTGCCGCCGAAATTGAGGACGCCCGCGTCGAAGACCTCGGCGCCGTTGGGCGCCGTGTAGTGCGTCATCTGGGCCGTCTGGCCGGGGCCGAAGATGTGCGGGATCTCGGCGAGCACCTCGACGCCCTCGGGCGAGTCCGGCGAGAGCGCGTCGATCTCGATGCCGTAGGTGCCGAAGCGCGATCCGTTGCCGAAGCCCGTTCCCTCGAACAGCCAGGGAGCACGGTGCGCGCCCGTGACGGTGAGCGGCCGGTTGGGATAGACGTCCTGGTACCAGTCCAGGTACTGGGCGCCGATCATTCGCGCCTCGGGCCGGCCGAGGTCGCGCCAGCGCCAGCGGCCGTTCATCAGGTTCCCCTGCTTCTCGACCTTGTAGAAGAAGTTGTTGGCCGAGAGGAACATCAGGTTGCCGCCGAGCTTCTGGAACCGCTGAACGATGTCGTAGGTGTGCTCGGTCACGTACTCCTCGTGGCCCGGGAACACGATCAGGCGGTAGCGCCGAGCAAGCTCCTCACCGCTCGGGACCGACTCGAGGTCGTCGTCGGCGAAGAAGTCCGCCTGCTTCCCATGGCCGGCGAACCAGCGGAGGAAGCCCATGTCGTAGCCGCGGTAGTGCGGCGGAACACCGCCGAGGTAGGGACGCGTCAGATCGACCTGGGTCACATCGGGGTTCGCGTACCAGGTCGCCGCGTCACGGAAGTTGTAGGCGCCCCAGGTGTTCGTCGGCAGCACGACCAGCACTCGTGCCCGGCCGAGGTCGGCGTCGTGGGGCCGGAGCACGAACGGCGCGTATCCGGAACGGCCCTCGTCGTCGTGGAGCCGCACGAAGTACAGGCCGGTCGGCCACCGCTCGATGCCGAGCTGGACGACACCGCTGCCGCCGTGCCAGTCGATCTCGCGCGGGGAGGTCACCGCGGACACCGCCCATTCCCGACGGCGCCCGACGCCGCTCCGGCCCGGCCTGGAAGAACTCGAGCGTCAGCTTGCGCGCAGGCGTGTGGACGGCGAGTTCGGCTACGTCCCCGGCGCGGTAGCTCCGCGCCGGGAATCCCGCGACGACCGTGTTCGGCGGATCGGTCTCGACGCCGCCGAACATCTTCATCCGTCCCGGGCCGATCAGGACGACCCCGACCACGGCCACTGCCCCCTGGACGAAGCGCCGGCGGCTGAACCGCTCCTCCAGCAAGCCGCCGTTCCGGGCCGGCGATCCAGCGACGAACCTCATGGCGCGGACGTTCGGGTCGGGCGCTAACGACCACCCAACGGGTCGCTAACGGCGGTCACGGCGCAGCCACGAAATCGTCTGGCGTCCCTCACGTTGGGTGTATGGTTCGCCTTATGACAGTGCTCGTTCGGCAACTGGGCGACCGCGCGGCCATCACGGCCTACGGCAGCCGCCGAACGGACCTCCGCCTAGCGGCGGTTCGCGCCTGCCGGCGCAAATGCGGCGACGGCAACTGGCGCATCTGCGACGAGAGCTTCTGCCCGTACATGACCAGCTCCGCCGGACGCGTCAGACTCTGGCAAGGTCAGTTCGAGCTCGAACGCAGCCGGTAGACCGGCCGTTCTTCACACCGTCGGGCCGAGCTGTCTGCGCCGATCTCAGTAGATCACGGCCGTCGCCCACGGCTCAGCCGAACACGACCCAGGCCACCGCCGCCACGAGCAGCACGCAGGCGACTCCGACAGCTACCCAAACCCAGCGGGGCCGGCGCCGGATCCAGCGGATCATCCGGGTGACCTCTCGCCGGACGAACTCCAGCAGCCTGTGAGCCCACGGAAACTCGGTCGCCCAGATCCCGAACCCGACGAAGATCACGGCCCACCCCGGCCCGGGAAGGACCAACATGGCCACGCCGGCGAGGACCACCACCAGGCCCACGACCGCGATCGCCACCCGCCAGAGGTGGCGCCCGGCCGGCAGGCGGTGCACCAGCGATCGCAGACCGGCAAAGCCGCGCTTCCCCGCCTCGACCACTCGGCTGAGCCTCTTCCCCGCCGAACGATCGTCCTCGCAGGCCACGTTGACGTAGCCCGAGCGGAACGGGCTCGCCTCGCCGGATGCCGGGTCGAACGAGTGGCGCCAGACGCAGCCCGTGTCGTTCGTGAGCAGATGGATCGAGACGGACGTCACAGCGGAGGTCGTGCGCACGCGGTGGATGTCGTCGCGCGGCGGGATCAGGGCGTAGAAGTCGCCCGGGACGAGGGAACGCCGCTCGACGAGCTCGAGCGCGCCGTCTCGCCGCGCGTAGATCTCCTCGTCCTGCTCGCCGCGGTAGAGGCCGACGAGACCCCAGGCGAGGTGGTCGTGAATCGGCGTCTCGGAGCCGGGCGGGACGACGAGGGAGAAGAGCGACAACGACTCGTCCGCGGCGCGGTAGAGGAGCCACTGGCCGATGCCGCCGCCCATCCCGCTCTCAGGAGCGGGCTCCAGGTAGGCGGCCGGGAGCCAATCCGGGTCGGCGAGCAGCTCTGCGAACCGCGGCCGGAGCGCCTCGCAGGCGTCCTCCGGCGAGGAGGCGGCGGCAATCGTCTCCTGAACGTCCGCGACGAACCCGCGCACGACCGCCGTGTCGAGAACGAACTCCTCGCTCATACCGTCGATTCTGATGGAGCGGGGCCGCTACAGCTGGAAGCGGTAGACGTGGACGTCGTGCTGTGCGAACCAGTCACGGAAGCGGCCTGCGGCGACGCGAACGGTCCTGAACGCCTGGTCGTTCGGCTCGACCGGCGGTGGGAGCGGGTCCTGCACGTACTCGAACAGGACCTCGCCGCCGGTGATCGGCTGCCGGTCGTGTTTCCGTGGGAGCCCGCTGAACGTGACCCTGCTCGTCCCACTGCCCCGCCTCACGGCGATGACATAGAGGAAGCCTCCGGCCTCCCGGGTGACGAGCTCGACATCTTTGCTGCTCGCCTTGACCACCTTCGATGCAGCGGGCGCCACGAGCGCGGGCGCGACGGAGTCGGACGTGAGCTCCTCGAGCAACGGCCGCAGCACGAGCTCCCAGAACGTCCAGTTCCAGCCTGCCTGCGCGTCGGCGGGTCGAGCGACCTGAGTGATGTGGCCGCCGAAGAACGCCAGCCCTCGAGCTCCGTTCACGATCGCCTGGTACGCCATGAACCGCTCCTGGTCCAGGGTGGGGAAGCGCGGCACGTTGCCGGGGTGCTGCTCCGACGGGACGACGCCGCTCCAGGCGATCTGCAGTGTCATCCAGATCGGCTTCCTACCGGCCGCCTTCACCATCTTGCGGGTGACGTCGCCGACGACGCCGATATCCCGGTTCGGGCCGCCTGCGTGCTTTCCCGGCGGGTACGAGACCGGGTAGATGTCGGCGCCCGAGATGTCGAAGGCCGGCCGATACGGAGCGAGGCGAGCCACCGTCCCCACCGGGGCCTGGGTCATCACGACGGGATGGCTGGGATCCGTTTGCCGCAGCGTCCGGTAGGCACGCACGAGGCCGGCGACGGGCACCGGGGCGGGCCGGTTCGGGTTCGCGGGCTCGTCGACGCCCTTCCAGGCGCCGAGCGCGGGATGGTCCTTGAGCTGCGTCACGATCCCCGTGAGGAGTTGCTCCCTGGCCGCAAGCCCACGGGCGGACAGGTCGGGCACGTTGCCGAGCCGCAGCCAACAGTGGAGGCCGTGAGCTGCGGCGGCGTCCAACAGCGCGCGCTCCGCTGCGATCTGTTGCTCCAGCGAGTCGGCGCTCCAGATCGACCGTCCGGTGCGGATGAAGCTGGCGCCGCCCGCTGCAAGCTCGGCCAGGGCGTCGTCTCCGTTCGGCGCCTTCGCGCCCAGAGGCGGGCCGTCCGAGAGGATGATCGGGAAGAGCTCGCGCTTGTCCACGAGCAGCACACCGGTCGCCGGATCGATTTCGACAACGCTCACTAGTCCCTCCGGTTCCCGATTCAGCATCATCCCTACACATGACCGAGGAGATCTCGATCGGACGGCGCGCGGTGCGCTTGACGCATCCGGAACGCGTCCTCTTCCCCCGCGACGGCGTCACGAAGGGGGATCTCGCGCAGTACTACCTCGCGATCGGAGACGCAATCGTGCCGCATCTCCGTGACCGGCCTTTCACCCTGAAGCGTTATCCGCACGGCATCGACGGCCAGGCGTACTTCCACAAGCAGGCGCCGAAGGGCAAGCCTCCGTGGATCCCCACTCGGCAGTTTCGGACCTGGCCGCGCGAGGGCGAGTCGAGGCTCGTCGACTTCACGCTCGTCGACGAGACCGCCGCGCTCGTCTGGATGGTGCAGATGAACTGCGTCGACATGAACGCGTGGTACTCGCGGATCGACAAGCCCGAGCGGCCGGACTACGTCGTCTTCGATCTCGACCCGCCCGAGTCGCGCAACGGGTTCGCCCAGGCGATCCGGGTGGCGCACCTGATCCGCGAGGCGCTCGAGGAGCTCGGGCTGCGCTCGTATCCGAAGACGAGCGGCGCAGACGGCATCCATGTGCTCGTGCCGATCACCCGTCGCTCGTCGTACAAGGAGACCTACGAGCTCGCGGAGCGCGTGTCCCGCGGGCTCGAGGCGGCCAACCCGGGCCTCGTGACCACCGAGTGGCTGAAGAAGAAACGCCGCGGCGTGCTCGTCGACCACCGCCAGAACGGGCACGGGAAGACGATCGCCTCGGCCTACTCCGTCCGGCCGAAGCCGGGCGCCCCGGTGTCCACGCCGCTCAGGTGGGAGGAGCTCGGCGAGAAGGTTCGGCCGCGCGACTTCGGCCGGCGCGAGGCGCTGCAGCGGGTGGAGCGGCACGGCGACCTGTTCGAGCCGGTCCTGCGAGGCGGCCAGGCGCTCGGCCCGGCTCTGCGCCGGCTGCGCGAGCAGTAGCGGAGACAATGGCCGCATGGCGTCCGTCGATCTGAGGGCCTTCGTCCGCGCGAACCTGCCCGACCCTCCCGCGCGCGTGCTCGAGGTCGGCGCGGGGGCCGGGCGGCTGGCCGGAGCGCTGCGCGCGGCCGGCTACGAGGTGCTGGCGATCGACCCCGAGCCCAAGAGCGAGGACGTCCGCGCCGTCGCGCTCGCAGACCTCGACGAGCCGGCCGGCGCGTTCGCGGCCGCGATCGCGGTCGTCTCGCTCCATCACGTCGATCCGCTCGAGGAGTCCTGCCGCCGGCTCGGCGAGCTCGTCGACCCCGGCGGAGCGCTCGTCGTGGACGAGTTCGACGCCGGCTCCTTCGACCTCGGCGCCGCCCGGTGGTGGCTCGAGCAGCGCGCCGCGATCGGTGAGCCGCAGCCGCAGACGGCCGAGGAGCTCGTTGCCGATCACCGCGCGCACCTGCATCCGCTGGAGCGGATCGTCGCAGCGCTCGAGCCGTACTTCGAGCTCGGCCTTCCCGTGCGCGGCGCCTGGCTGCACCGCTGGAACCTCGGCGACTCGCTCCGCGCTGTCGAGGAGGACGCGATCGCCTGCGGCCGACTGCGCGCCGTCGGGGCACGCCTGGTGGGCCGCCGCCGCTAGGAAGTCAGCGAGCGCCGACGAGGTCGCCCCGCGCGACCGCGACGGCCTCGAGCCTCGACGAGGCGCCCAGCGCCTGCAGCAGGTGCCGCACGTGGTTCCGCACCGTCTCCCGGCTGAGGTGCAGCTCGTCGGCGATCTGCACGGTCGAGCGGCCGCGCTCCAGCAGGCCCAGCACCTCCGCTTGCCGCGGCGTCAGGTGCAGCTCGGGATGCGAGTGCGGCTCCTCGACGACGCTGGACACCTGGCCGAACACCCCGACGACGTGCTCGCCCTTGCGCAGCGGCACCGAGCTGATCTCCACCCCGACGCGCCCTCCGGCGGCGTCGACGACGGCGACCGGCGCATCCGTCACCGCCGTGTTGCCGAGGATCTTGCGGGCGAACAGCTCGCGTGCCCGCCGCGTGTCCTCGGGCGCGACCACCGAGGTGAACTGACGCCCGACCTGATCGCCGACCATCGCCCGGGCGGCCTCGTTCATCCAGCGGACGACGCCGGCACGGTCGATCACGTAGCTCGGCACGTTCACGTGATCGAGCGCTCCTTCGAGATCTGCTCCCATTGCCCTGAGGGCTTCGACCGGCACAGGCGCAGTTTGGCTGATTCTCTACCCGAACGTGAAGCTGTAAGCCCGCACGCCCCGCGGAACCGAGAACCGGAGCACGGCGTCGGTCGTCGCGTTGCCCGAGAGGACGGTGTAGAGCTTTGCGCCGTCGACGTCGATCGGCGGCAGCGGCTTGCCGTCGCGCGTGACCGCGATGCGGCCGTGGCCCGAGAGCACCATGTAGACGTCGTCGGCGTGGTAGTGGAGAGCGAGCCGCGCGCCGCGCCCGGGAGTGGCCGTCTGGCCCGACAGCGTCCAGGCGCCGCCGTACGAGATGTCGTTCTGCGGCACCGTCGTGGCGAGCCTGTAGTCGGCATGCCGGTTCAGGACGAGCGGCGTCCCGACGTATCTCGAGGGATCGAGCCGCTGCGGGCCGAGGTACGTCTCGGGAGTCTGCAGCTCGGTCGGCGTCCGGTTGGAGACGTCGGTCATCCGGCCGCCGATGCCGAGGAGCTCCCGGATGTCCTCCTCGGTGGTCGTGTAGTCGCCCTCACCGAAGCTGTACGCGCGCACCTGCCCCTGCTGGTCGACGAGATAGTCGGCCGGCCAGTACTCGTTCGACCACGCGTTCCACGTGCCGTAGTCGTTGTCGAGCGCGACCGGCCAGGTGACGCCGAGGCGCTTCACGGCGCTCTCGACGTTCGACGGGACGTGCTCGAACGCGAACTCCGGCGTGTGCACGCCGACGATGTCCAGGCCGTCCTTGTGGTACGCGGCGTACCACGCGCGCAGATGCGGGATCGTGCGGAGGCAGTTGATGCACGAGTACGTCCAGAAGTCGATGAGCACGACCTTGCCGCGCAGGCCTGCGATCGTCAGCGGCCTGCCGTGCGGCGTGTTGAGCCAGTCGGAGATGTCCGCGAAGTCGGGCGCGGGGCCGTACTGGGGAAGGTTCGAATGCGGGACGGCGCGGCGCTTCAGCGTCACACCGCCCGTCGCGCCGCGGAGGGTCGCGAGATGCTTCGCCGCGAAGCCCGACTCCTCCGTGTGGCGCTGCAGCGCCGTCGTGTAGGAGCCGAGATCCGTCTGGAGCGTCTGCTCGAGGTTGAAGACGAGGGCGAACGCCGCTACGAGCATCACGACGCCGAGCGCCGGGCGCCACCACACACGGGTCTGGCGCAGGGGCCGGGCGACCCGCTGCCCGCCGAGCGCGACGAGGAGCAGCACGAGGCCGACGCCGGCCGCGTAGAAGAGCGTGAGGAGAACGAGCCGCAAGCCGACCCGGTGCTCCGCCGCGAGCGCGCTCACCGTGGCGAGGACCGGTCCGGCGCAGGGGACGAACACGAGACCGAGGCACAGGCCGAGGACGAACCCACCGCCGAGATCGCCGCTCGGGCGGCGGCTGAGGCGTGCGAGCGGCGCCTCGATCACCATCCCGAAGCGCGGCACGAGCAGCGTCGCGGCCACGATGAAGAGCAGAGCGACCGCGATGTTCCGCAGCGTGTCCTGCGGTAGCCCGAGCGCCATGAGGAGCGCCGACGCCGAGAGCGTGAACACCGTGAAGCTGACGACGAGCCCGGCGACGATCGAATAGGGCCGCCGGCTTGTCTCTCCCGCAGCCCCGCCGGCGAGCACGATCGGCAGCACCGGCAGCACGCACGGCGACACCGCGGTGATGACGCCGGCCAGGAAGCTGATTCCGAGGAGCAGGACCACGTCGCTTCCAGGGTACGCACGAGCAGTCGAGCCGGATCCCTTATGTTCCAGCCCGAGGGACAGGTAACTCGACGAGGGAGGGGAATCGGATGAAGCACGGTCTCGCAAGGCCGCGCATCTCGCTGCGGCTCGCACTCATGCTCGGACTCGCGATCGCCGCGGTGGCCACCGCCACCACGGTCGCGGTGGCAGGGCTCAGGAACGGGCCTGCCGATCTGACGTTCACGCCGACGAAGGCGAGCCAGTTCACGAACATCGACGTCGCCCGGGCCTGGGCGGCCAACTACTACGGCGCTCCGGGCGCCACGGCAGGCCCGAACGGCACCTGGAACGCGCCGCTGAACGAGCAGAGCAACTACGCGGCCGAGGCGCGCGGGGTGGCCGCGAAGGGCATCAGGTGGATCGAGTCGCACGCCTGGGTGAGACACCGCGCGATCGTCCTCGACGTCGACGACACGACGCTGACCACCTGGAACTACGAGCTCTACAGCAACTGGGACTACAACCCGGCGACGAATGCCAACTTCGTGGGTCTGACCGGGACGACGTTCACCGGGAACATGTTCCCGCCGACGCCGGGCATGCTCGGCCTCGCCGAGCAGGCCAAGGCGAAGGGGTACGCGATCTTCTTCATCACCGGCCGTCCGGACTCCCAGCACCAGGTGACGATCGCGAACCTCGTGAGCGACACCGCCGCCGGGCTGCCCGACATCACCTCGGTGACGTTGAACGGGAAGACGGTCCCCGAGATCGACGCCGGTTATCCGATGCCGACTCCGATCGACGTCGGGCACGGGGGCTACACCGACGGCCTGTTCACGAAGCCGCCGGTCGGCTCGTACCCGGCGTACCTGAACCAGCCGCAGTTCTGCGGGCCGGCCATCACAGCCGCCGCGTCGTGCGCGACGACCCAGTACAAGTCCGGCACGCGCGCGTACATCGAGTCGAAGGGCTACAACATCGTCGCCAACTTCGGCGACCAGTACAGCGACCTGCTCGGGGGCTTCGCGGACCGGACGTTCAAGATGCCCAACCCGAACTACTACCTCCCGTAGACGTGAGGTGAGCAGAGCCCGGCCGCTTCCTCGGAGGAGTGGCCGGGCTCCGCGTCACGGCGGCCCGGTGGAGACGTTGTGCGAGGGGTCGAGCTTCGTTCCGGGGCAGCTGGCCCAGAGGCCCTTCCCGGCGGCCACGGTCGACGGTGTCCTCACGCTCACGCGGCTCCACATCGAGGACTGCGACGGCGGCGATGCCGGTGGAGGCCACGGCCCGCACGACGGCGGCTGCGACCACTGAGTCGGTTCTGAGACGACCGGCGGGGCCGCGGCCGGAGAGGTCGCGGCCCTTGGATAATCTCTTCGCCATGCGAAGTTTCCGGCCCGGGTCGGCGGCCGTCAGCGTGCTGGTCGCCGTGACGCTTGGATCGTGCGCGGCGTGCGGTGCGACGCAAGCCGCCCCGCGGCTGTCCGCCGTGACCGGAAAGCCGCCGCCGCAATGGGCGGCCGACGCAGGGGGCTGGCCGGCCCACAACTTCGACCTGGCGAACACGAGGGACGACGTCCACACACAGATCGACGCTGCCGACGTCTCGAAGCTCAGGCAGCGGTGGACGTTCCGGCTCCCCTACTCCGGCGAGTACGGCGCGTTCACGTCGAACCCGATCGTCTCGGGCGGCGTGGTCTACCTCGAGGATCCGGACTCGGACGTGTTCGCACTCCGCCTTGCCACCGGCAAGATCCTGTGGCGGCACGCCTACCACTCGTTCACGCCCTCGGGCGGGCCGAACGGCGTCGCGCTCGGCTACGGCCTCCTCTACGGCGAGACGGAAAACTCCGTCTTCGCGCTCTCCCCACGCACCGGCAAGCAGGTCTGGATCCGGAAAGTGACCACGAACGGGAATGAAGGGATCGACATGGCGCCGCAGCTCTACGACGGCCGGCTGCTCGTCTCCACCATCCCCGGCAACGGGGCTCCGTTCTACCTCGCCGGCGCGTACGGCGTCGTCTACTCGCTGGACGCCCGCACCGGCCGGGAGCTCTGGAGCTTCTCCACGGTGAAGGGAGGCTCGAAGCTCTGGGGCGACCCGAAGGTGAACAGCGGCGGCGGCCTCTGGTACCCGCCGGCGGTCGACTCGCACGGACGCGTCTTCATGGGCACGGGCAATCCCGGCCCCTACCCGCTCAGCCCGAAGGATCCCAACGCGCGCAGCCGCCCCGGCCCGAACCTCTACACCGACTCGCTCGTCGCTCTGAACGGGACGACGGGAAAGCTCCTCTGGTACCGGCAGATCACGCAGCACGATGTCCGTGACCACGACTTTCAGGACTCGCCGATCCTCGTCACGGTCCGGGCGCACGGCCGCAGGACCGAAGCCGTGGTCGGCGCCGGCAAGTCGGGCTTCGTCGTCGCCTTCCGCGCGTCCGCCGGCGAGCGGCTCTGGACGCTCGCGATCGGCAGGCACAACCGCTACCAGTCCGGACCGCTGCCGGCGAAGCCCGTCCTCTACTGCCCCGGCTCGCTCGGCGGCGTGCTCACACCCATGGCCGAGTCTCGAGGCGTGCTCTTCGTCCCCTGGATCGACCTCTGCTTCAAGGGCTCCGCGACCGGCCTCGTCGGCGCAGGCAAGCCGAGCAGCGGCCTCGCCGCCGTGGACGCGGCCAGCGGCGCCGTCCGCTGGAAGCACACCTTCGAGGCGACCATCGATTCGGGTGCGGCCACCGTCGCCCGCGACGTCGTCTTCACCTCGACCACCGAAGGCAACATCTACGCGCTCTCGACGAAGAGCGGCGCCCTGCTCTGGCGGACCAAGGCGCCTTCGGGGATCAATTCGTTCCCGGCCGTCACGCGGACGATGCTGATCGTCGGCACCGGCGCGCGGACCTCGGCCACGGCCACGCCGCACGGCAAGATCGTGGCCTACTCGCTCCCGCGCTAGTCCGACGCCCGGCGGGGATCGCCTTCGACCACGCCGTGCGGCTCGCCGTAGTCGGCGAGCAGCTCGAGAAACGGGTCGGGCGGGAACGACTCCGGGCCGAGGACACCCGCCCCCTCCCAGGTGCCGGAGGCCAGCAGCTCGAGGGCGACGACCGGGTTGAGCGCGGTCTGGAGGACGACCGCCTGGTGCCCGTACTCGCGCATCGTCCGCTCGTTGTCGGCGACGTGGTAGAGGTAGACGGCGCCCTCGCTCCCGTCCTTGCGCTTCCCCGTGACGAGCGTCCCGGCGCAGGTCTTGCCGCTCATCCGGTCGCCGAGCGTCGCCGGATCGGGGAGCGTCGCCGCGACGACGTCCCGGGGCGCGACGTCGACGTCGCGCACGCGCACCGGCTCGGTCGAGTCGAGGCCGAGCTTGTGCAGCGTCTGGAGGACCTCGATGAACTCGGTGCCGAGCCCGTACTTGAACGTCACCCGATTGCAGTCGATCTCGCGCGGCACGAGCACGACCTCCTCGTGCTCGACGTTGACGCACTCGATCACTCCGATCCCCTCCGGGAACTCGAACAGCTCGGGCTCGGAGAACGGCTCGGTGGTGAAGAAGCCGCGCTCCTTCTCCCAGATCAGCGGCGGATTGAGGCACTCCTCGATCGTCGTCCAGATCGAGAAGGTCGGCGCGAAGTCGTAGCCCTCGACGACCAGGTCGGCGCCGTCCCGGATGCCGACCTCGTCGATCTCGTCGAACAGGTGGTCGGCGGCGTAGCGCGCGAAGACGTCGGCGAGCCCCGGCTCGACGCCGATGCCCGCCAGACAGAGCAGGCCGCGCTCCTGCCAGCGCTCGTGCATGTCGAGCTGGTCCTGGCCGAGCTGCACGTTCGGCCCGGAGAGCGTCATCGCCATGTCGAGATACGTGCAGCCGTACTCGAGGGCGGCGTCGAGGATCGGCGGGTTGAAGCGCGGATCGGCCGCGTTGAGGACGGCGTCCGCCTCGGTCTCGCGGAGCAGGGCGACCAGCGCATCCTTGTCGCTCGCGTCGACCTGGGCCGCGGCGAAGCGATCGTCGCCCTCCCCGTCCCGCTCGACGACGGCAGCCGGCCGCGCCGGGTCGAGATCCGCAAACGTGATTCGCTCGAAGAAGTCGCGCCGCCGCGCAACCGCAGCGGCCGCCGCGCCCACCGCCCCCGTGCCGACGACGAGGATCTTCATCGGCGGCGGATCAGGGTCACGCCGTCCCGGAACGGGAGCAGGACCGAGTCCACCCGGTCGTCGTGCACGACGTGCTCGTTGAAGCGCGAGATCGCCTGCGAGCTGTCGCGTTCGGCGTCGAGCCCGGAGAGCGTGTTGTCGGCGGCGATCAGTCCCCCGGGCGCGAGCTTCGGAAGGGCCGCCTCGTAGTAGTCGACATAGCCGCCCTTGTCCGCGTCGATGAAGACGAGGTCGAACGGCCCCTCGAGGGTCGCGAGCGTCTCCACGCCCGGGCCGAGCCGGTACTCGATCCGGTCGGCGACACCGGCCTCCTCCGCGTAGCGGCGGGCGATCGCGGTCGTCTCCTCGTTGACGTCGCACGTGACGAGGCTTCCGTCCGGCGGCAGCGCGCGCGCCATCGCGATCGACGACCAGCCCGTGAAGGTGCCGAACTCGAGCACGCGCTTCGCCTTCGTCATCGTGACGAGGAAGGAGAGGAACGCACCCTCGACGCCGCCGACCATCATCTGCGGCAGGTTCTGGGTCGTCCTGGTCTCCTCGGCCAGGCGCCCGAAGCCCTCCCACTGGGCGCTCGTGTAGCGCTCGGCGTAGGCCTCGATCTCTGCCGGAATCTCGACGGACACGGGAACGGAGCCTAGGGCAAAGTCAGCGCCTGCGCACGGCGAGCGCCGGAGCGGCTACTGCTTGTGCTTGACCACCTTGCCCGCCGCAGAGATCACGTACCACTTGCCTCCGCTGGCGTTGAGTCCCTGGCCGGTGGCCTTGCCGGCAGCCTTGTCGCCCACATAGGTGTAGAGCGGCCACTTGTCGTAGGTCACGACCTTGCCCCCGGCGGGATCCTTGTCCGAGCCGAGAAGCTTGCTCTTCGCCGAGCCGCCTGCCGTCGGCTTGCTCGAGCCCTTCCACTTCAGCGGGGGCCAGTAGTGCGCGCACGAGCCGGTGCACGTGACGTGGCGCTGCTTGTCGGGCATGAAGACGTAGAGCGTCCGGCCCTTCGGATTGACGAGCACGACGCCCAGCCCCTTGACGTTGCGCGTCTTCACGGCCGGCGCGCTCATCCTCGAGGCCGCCGACGCGCCGCCGGCCGCCGCCACGACGAGCCCGAGCGCCGCGAGCGACACAACCGCGAGCAGACGAACCTGGTACCGCTTCATATCCATCTCCTTCTTCGATGAGCCTTCGTAGTGCTCATCGCCGCGCGGCTTCCGCCGGTTTGCGCCGCTCAGCCGGCGACGGCTGCGGCGCCGACGATCAGAGGTCGGGCGAACTTCGGTGCCTTCGGCGTCTCGGTGTGCTCGAGCCGGGAGACCGTGAAGCCCTCGGCCTCGATGTTGCCGAGCGTCGGGCGGTTGCAGTCGCAGCCGACGACGAGGCGGTTCAGCCAGTTCATCCGGTCCTGGAAGCGGGCGAGGTCCGGGTCGTCGGCGCGTACGTGCTCGAGGAAGAGCAGCTGCCCGCCGGGACGGAGCACGCGCCGCGCCTCGCGCAGGGCGCGCGGCTGGTCGTCGACGCCGCAGAGCACGAGGGTGGAGACGACGGTGTCGAAGGAGTCGTCCTCGAACGGCAGATCCTCGGCCGGCGCCCGCAGCACCTGGGCGTGCGGCGCCTGCTCGTGCGCCGTGCGCTGCAGCCGGCGCAGCATCGGTGCCTGCGGCTCGGTGACGACGAGCGACTCGATGCCGCCGTCGTAGTGGGGAAGGTTCGCCCCGGTCCCGGCCCCGATCTCGAGCACGCGCCCGGTCGCGTCCGCGACGAGCCCCTGCCGCAGCTCGCGCAGTCCCGCCTCCTCGCTCGCACGCGTCATCCGGTCCCAGACCGGCGCCATGATCGTCCAGCGAAGACTCATGCCGCGAGATTACGACCGCACGGTCGCCGCCGCCTGGGGCGATTGCCTCATCGTTCAGATCAGGGCGTGCTATAGTGAACTCAATGGTTCAGTATTCCGGATCCATCGACGGCGCCTTCGCGGCGCTCGCCGACCCGACTCGCCGCGCAGTCCTCGAACGGCTTGGCTCGGGCAGCGCGACGATCAGCGAGCTCGCCGAGCCCTTCGGCATGTCGCTGACCGGGATGAAGAAGCACGTCCGGCTGCTCGAGAACGCCGAGCTCGTCACGACGGAGAAGGTCGGCCGCGTGCGCAGGTGCATGCTCGCGCCCTACGCGTTCGAGGGCATCAGCAACTGGCTACAACGGCTCGACCGGTTCGCACAGGTGGTCGAGCGTACGAAAGGAGACTGATGGCTAGGAAGTTCACTGCCGAGGAGAAGGCCGCGGCGAAGGCGGCGCTGAAGGACACCGAGGGCGAGAAGGCGGTTGTCGAGGCGATCGCGAAGATGGCGGAGGCCGACCGGAGGATCGCGGAGCGGATCCACGCGATCGTTCGCAAGACCGCTCCGGAGCTCGTCCCGCGCACGTGGTACGGAATGCCCGCCTACTCGAAGAACGACAAGGTCATCTGCTTCTTCAAGGACGCCGGCAAGTTCAAGGAGCGGTACTCGACGTTCGGGTTCAACGAAAACGCGAACCTCGACGACGGCTCGATGTGGCCGACGTCGTACGCCCTGCCGAAGCTGACGAAGGCGGACGAGAAGAAGATCGGCGACCTCGTCAAGCAGGCGGTGAGCGAGTGAACGAGACGGTGGTCACCACCCCGAGCGAGCTCGAGATCCGCGTCGAGCGGGAATTCGACGCACCTCGCGCGCACGTCTTCTCCGCCTGGACCGATCCGCAGCTGATCCCGGAGTGGTGGGGCGGCCGGACGGTCGTCGAGGAGATGGACGTCCGCCCGGGCGGACGCTGGCGTTTCGACACCGGCCACGGCGTCGTCGAGGGCGAGTTCCGCGAGGTCGAGCCGCCGGAGCGGCTCGTGCAGACGTTCCAGAACCACCTGCAGACGCTGGAGTTCGAGGAGCTGGGCGACGGGCGGACGAAGCTGACCCAGACAATGCGCTTCGCGACGACCGAAGAGCGCGACACGACGATGCAGTACGGCGTCGAGGAGGGCGCGAAGGGCGGCTTCGCGCGCGTCGACGCGGTCCTGCAGAAGCTGGCCTCAGGACGTAGCCCGGCGCCGTAGCTCCCGCTGCAGCTCGTACGCCGCGGAGCCCGGACCGAACGCCGTGCCGTCGACCGCTGCGACCGGCATCACCTCGCGCACCGAGGAGCAGACGAACACCTCGTCGGCCGCGAGCAGGCGGGCGAGCGGGAACACGCCCTCGACGGTCTTCTGCTCGGCGATCTCGAGCAGGAGACCGCGCGTCACGCCGGCGAGGATGGGCAGGTCGAGCGAGGGTGTGACGAGGGTCTCGCCCTCGCGCCACCAGACGTTCGCCGTCGGAGCCTCAAGCACGGTGCCGTCGCTCGCGACGAGCAGCGCGTCGTCCGCGCCGGCGGCGACCGCGGCGTCCTGCGCCGCCATGTTCTCTGCGTAGCTCGTCGACTTCGCGGTCGCGAGCGCGCCGGTCGACCAGGGAGCCGAGACGAGCCGTAGCCCGCGGTCGCGCAGCGCTTCGAGTCCCGGGTCGAGCAGCCCGGCGGTGACGGCGAGGGTCTGACCGGTCCAGTAGAGGCGGAGCGCGAGATCGCGCGCATCGCAGGCGCCGATCGCCAGCTCGGCGAGCCGCTCGCACTCGGCGAGGTCGGGCGACGGGAGACCGACGCGCCCGGCCGAGCGGGCGAACCGCGCGAGGTGCCGGTCGAGGAGGAACGGCCGGCCGTCGTAGACGCGTGCCGTCTCGAACACAGAGCGGCCACGCAGCAGCGCCTCGTCGTCCGCGCCGAAGACCGGCCCGTGCGGATCGACGACGCCGCGGCCCGCGACCGCCACCGCCTGCACGTCCATCACGCGAGCGCCAACAACGGCCGGGCCTTCACCCACGACTCCTCGATCTCGGCGTCCGCGACCGAATCCCAGACGATCCCGCCGCCGACCCAGAGGTGGATCTCGCCCTCCACGACCGCGAATGTGCGAATCGTGAGGGCCAGGTCGAGATCACCGTTCGCATAGATGCGGCCGAGCGCGCCCATCGACGCGCCGCGCCCGACCGGCTCGAGCTCCGCGATCAGCTCGAGCGCGCTGCTCTTCGGACAGCCGGTCACGGAGCCACCCGGCAGCACCGCGTCGAGCAGCTCGGTCAGCGTCACGTCCGGCCGCAGCTCCCCCTCGACGGTCGCCACGAGATGCGTGACGCCGGCGAGCTGGCGCTCCGCCAGCAGCTCGGGCCAGCGAACGCTGCCGGGGCTGCAGACCCGCGACAGGTCGTTCCGCTCGAGGTCGACGATCATCACATGCTCGGCGGCGTCCTTGTCCGACTCGATCGGGACGCCGGCAGGACGCGTCCCCTTGATCGGCGACGTGCGGACGGTCGAGCCGCGTTTCTGCAGCAGCAGCTCGGGCGAGGCGGAGACGATCGTCCAGCCGTCTCCCTGCAGCGCGGCGGGCTCGAGCGGCCGCAGCGGGGCGAGCGCCGTCGCCAGCGCAAGCGGATCTCCTGCGAAGTCGGCCCGGAGGTGCTGGACGAGGTTCACCTGGTAGACGTCGCCCTCCCGGATCGCCTCCCGCACCGTGCCGATCGCGTCGGCGTACGCGGCAGCGCTCCAGGTCGTGCGCCACTCGCCGGTGCGGAAGGAGCCGACGCGAGAAACGGGCCGCTCCAGCGAGTACGCGACCTTCGGGATCGGGCAGGGCTCAGGCGCCGACGGCGCGGTCGCGCCGTAGCCGACGAACACCCGCGCGACGTCGAACTCCTCGCGGGCGAGCGCCGGCTCGAGCTCCTCGAGCGAGGCGAGCTCGACGGTCACCTGCGTCGGGGAGTCTTCACGTAGTCGTAGCCGAAGCGGCCCTTGACGCAGAGGTTGCCGCGCGTGACGTCGTGGTCGTCGGGCGAGCTGACCTTGACGATCCGGTCGTCCTGGACGTGGAGCGTGAGGTTGCAGCCGACGCCGCAGTACGGACACACGGTGTCGACCTCGGCTTGATCTTCCTCGCGCCAGTCCCCGGCCTCGCGCAGGTCGAACTCGCTCTTCGCCATCAGCGCGCCCGTCGGACAGACCGCGATGCAGTTGCCGCAGTAGACGCACGCCGACTCCGGCAGCGGCACGTCGAGCTCGGTCGAGATGTGCGCGCCGAAGCCACGTCCGGCGACGGTGATCGCGAACGTGTTCTGGGCATCGACCCCGCAGGCCTCGACGCACTTGTAACAGAGGATGCACTTCGAGTAGTCCCGGACGTAGAGCTCGTTGTCGACCTTCACCGCCTGCGCCACGGTGAGCGAATCGGGGCCGAAGCGGTCGGGCCGCGCGTCGTAGCGCTCGCTGTACGCGAGCGCCTCGGGCGCCGTCGAGAGATCCACGGCCGAGCCGAGCAGCTCGAGCACCAGGCGCCGGCTCGTGCGTACGCGCTCGGAGTCGGTGAGCACGACCATCCCGTCCTCGACCTTGCGCGAGCAGGCAGGGACGAGCGTTCGCGCCTTCTCCAGCTCGACCACGCAGACGCGGCAGACGTTCACCGGCGTCAGTGTGTCGCCGTAGCAGAGCGTCGGTGTGTCGATCCCGAGCAGCCGGCACGCGTCGAGGATGGTCGAGCCCTCGGTCACGCGAACCGTCTGTCCGTCGACGGTCAGCTCCACGACGCGCTTGGGCGCAGCGATCGACACGGCTGTCACGGGACGAGCACTCCGAGGTTCATCATCGCGGACGCGACGGCGTTCGCGGCGGTCTGGCCGAGACCGCAGATCGACGCGTCGCGCATGACCTGGGTCAGGTCGGCGAGCACTTCGAGCTCGTCTCCGTTCGTCTTCCCCGAGGCGAGGCGGTGCAGCGCCTCCTCCTGGCGCACGGTGCCGATGCGGCACGGGACGCACTGGCCGCAGGACTCGTCGCGGAAGAACTCGGCGATGCGGAGCACCGCGTCGACGAGGTCGGCTTGCTCGCCGTAGACGATCACGACTCCCGACCCGAGGGTGGCACCCGCGTCGCGGGCGCCCTCGAAGGAGAGTGGCAGGTCGAGCTGGTCGGGCCGGAGGAACGACCCGGCGGCGCCGCCGAGCAGGACGGCCTTCGGCGGCTCGCTTCCCGCGAGCTCGAGCAGCTCGGACAGCGGAGTTCCGAGCTCGAGCTCGTACAGCCCGGGCCGCGCGACGTGGCCCGAGACGCAGAAGAGACGCGTGTCGCGCGGGTCGTCTCCGAGCAGGATCTGAGGCACGTTGAGGAGCGTCTCGACGTTGTTCACCACGGTCGGCCTGCCGTACAGCCCGACCTCGACCGGGAACGGCGGCTTGTTGCGCGGCTCGCCGCGGTAGCCCTCGATCGACTGGAAGAGCGCCGTCTCCTCGCCGCACACGTACGCGCCCGCGCCGATGCGCAGCTCGATCTCCACGCCCACGTCGGAGTTGTCGATCGCTTTCTGCAGGCGCTCGTGGGCGAGCGGGTACTCGGCGCGCACGTAGACGAAGGCCTGCTCGCAGCCGGTCGCGAAGGCGGCGATCGCCAGCGCCTCGATCAGCCCGAACGGGTCCTGCTCCATCAGCACCCGGTCCTTGAACGTGCCCGGCTCCGACTCGTCGGCGTTGCAGACGAGGTAGTGCGGCCGCGCGGGCTGTTTCGCGACCGCCTCCCACTTCGTACCTGTCGGGAACGCCGCGCCGCCGCGGCCCAGCAGCGGAGACGCCTTCACGAGCTCGATCACGGCCTCCGGCCCGAGCTCGCGTGCGCGCTCGAGGGCCCGGAACTCGGGCCGGGACTCGGGATCCACCCCCTCGGCGATGCGGCGCAGCAGCTTCAGGCCGGACGATCTGAGGCAGCGGCGGCGACGCCGGCGGGATCTGCTCCTCTCGCGGCTCCGGGCCGGCGACCGTCCGCAGCGCCGCCGGCGCGCGCTCGCAGAGACCGAGGCACGGCGAGGCGACGGCTCCCTCCGGAACCTCCGCCCCGGCCAGCCGGCACGAGAGGTCGGTGCAGACGTGGAGCACCTCCGCCGGTCGCTCCTCGAGCGCGAGCAGCGCGTAGAAGGTCGCGACGCCGTACGCGTCGGCCGGCGGCACGTCGAGGCGGCGCGAGGTGTAGCCGAGCGCGCCGGGAGTGACCCAGCCGACGCGTCGTTGCGCTGCCCGGAGCGCAGGCAACAGGAGGTGGCGCCGGTTGCGGTCCCGCCGTGCGACGCGGTGCCCCTCCGGCGCCTCCGTACCGACGACGGCGTCGACGGCCTCGCGCTCGGCGGCCGTGGGCTCCGCGTCGAGCAGCTTGAGATCCATCGACGGAACTAAACCGCTTCGAGCCGGATCGCGGTCGCCTTGAACTCGGCAGTGCCGGAGCGGGGATCGGTCGCGTCGATCGTGAGCACGTTCGTCGCCACCTCGTCCGGGAAATGGAGGTTCATGAAGGCGAGGCCCGGCCGCAGCGTCGCGTCGTAGCGGGCCGGCGCCTCGACCGCGCCGCGCCGCGAGACGACCCGCACGCGCGCGCCGTCGGCGACGCCGTAGCGCTCACCGTCGGCGGGCGCGAGCAGGATCGCCTCGCCGCCGACGTGGAGCGGCGACGAGAACCGGCCCGACTGCACGCCCGTGTTGAACGACTCGAGCCTGCGACCGGTGGTCAGGCGCAGCGGGAACTCGTCGTCGAGCTGGTCGACCGGCGGGTCGTGCTCGACTGCGTGGAACGGCGCCCGCTCCTCGACGACCTCGTCCCAGAGCCGGCCGTGGATGAACAGCGCGCCCGGATCCTCCTCGTCCAGGCACGGCCACTGGATGCCCCCGAGCTCCTCGAGCCGCCGGTAGCTCATACCCGCGTGCATCGGCGAGAGCGACCGCAGCTCGTCCCACACGTCCTCCGCCCGCGTCGAGCCGAGGTCGTGGCCGAGGCGGCGCGCGAGCCCGTAGACGATCGCGACGTCGTCGCGGGCCTCACCCGGCGGGTCGTACGCCCTGCGCACGAGCTGGACGCGCCGCTCGCTCGAGGTGACGGTTCCGTCGACCTCGCCGAGCGTCGCCGCCGCCGGGAGGACGACGTCGGCGCGCTCCGCGGTCGCCGTGAGGAAGAGGTCTTGGACGACGAGGTGGTCGAGACCGTCGAGCAGCCGCTGGGCGCGCTGCTGGTCCGCCTCGCCCTGGGCCGGGTTCTCACCCACGACATAGAGCGCGCGCAGCTCGCCCTGCTCCATCGCCTCGAACATCCCGGTCAGGTGGAGGCCGGGCTGCGGCGGGACGGAGGCGCCCCAGGCGGCGTCGAACCTGGCCCGAATGTCGTCGTCGAGGATCTCCTGGAAGCCGGGCAGCTTGTTCGGGATCGCGCCCATGTCTCCCCCGCCCTGGACGTTGTTCTGCCCGCGCAGCGGCTGCAGGCCCGAGCCCCACCTGCCGACCTTGCCGGTCAGGAGCGCGAGGTTGATCAGCGCGAAGACGTTGTCCACGGCGTTGTGGTGCTCGGTGATCCCGAGCGTCCAGCAGAGCTGCACGTTCTCGGCCCGGCCGTATGCGTGGGCGAGCTCGCGGATCGCCTCGGCGGGGACGCCGGTGACGCGCTCGGCCTCGTCGAGCGTCCACGGCTCGACCGACTCCCGGTAGGCCTCGAAGCCGGTCGTCGCCCGCCCCACGAACTCCAGGTCGGCCAGACCGGCCGCGATGATCTCGCGCCCGACGGCGTTCGCCAGCGGGATGTCGGTGCCGACGTCGAGCCCCAGCCAGAGGTCGGCCCACTGCGCCGACGGCGTGCGCCGCGGGTCGACGACCATCAGCTGTGCGCCCGCGTTCACGGCCTTGAGCACGTGGTGGAAGAAGATCGGGTGCGCCTCGCGCGCGTTCGAGCCCCAGAGGACGATCAGGTCGGCGCTACGAGTCTCCTCGTAGGAGCTCGTCCCGCCGCCCGCACCGAACACCGTCGCCAGACCGACGACGCTAGGAGCGTGTCAGGTTCGGTTGCAGCTGTCGACGTTGTTCGTGCCGAGAACGACCCGAGCGAACTTCTGCGTCGCGAAGTTCAGCTCGTTCGTCGCCTTGGAGCAGCTGAAGACGCCGGTCAGCGCGCCGTCGTCGAGCGCCCCGCGAAAGCCGGCCGCGGCGCGATCGAGCGCCTCGTCCCAGCTCGCGGGCCGCAGCCCTCCATCGTCTCGCACGAGCGGCGTCGTCAATCTTGCGGATTTCGCCATACGGCGAAATCTAGCTCGCGAGACCGGCGGTCTCGCCCGGTTACGCTGCGGCGATGCTGCACGAGCTGACCGTCGGCGAGCTGCTGTCCGCGATCGGCGAGCGGACGCCGGCGCCGGCGAGCGGAGCGGCGACTGCACTGACCGCCGCCCTCGCGGCTGCTCTCGCCGAGCTCTCCGCCCGCTACGCGGGCAACGAGGCCGACGCGGAGCGCGCTCACGCCCTCGCGGCCGAGCTCGTCGGGCTCGGCGACGCCGACGCCGCGGCTTACGGCGCCTTCATGGCGGACCGGAACAAGGAGACGCGTGCAGAGATCGTGCGTATCCCCGAGGAGATCGCCCGGCTCGCCGACGAGGCGGCCGCGCTCGCGGTGCGCGCGACCGACAGGCTCAGTCCCAGCGTGGCCGGAGATGCCCGGGCCTCGGCCGAGCTCGGTCGGGCCGCCGCCGCGGTCGCCCGCGGGTTGGCGCAGTTCAATCGCGCGGAATCTTGAGCTCGCGTCCGAGGTAGAAGCCGGAGACCTCCTCGAGCACGTACGGGGCCATCGCCTGCCGCCGCTCCGACTCGACCTCCGAGCGGCGGTAGCGGTCGCGCGACTCGCTCGAGTCCCAGACCGACACACCCACCACCTCGTTCCCGTCGGGCGAGACGAGCTCGTACGCGCGGAGCATTCCTTCTGGGAACTCCCGCGGCCGCCAGCAGCGGCTGAACTCGTCGCGGGTCCCCGGCCTGAGCTTCCTGGTCGTGACCCACACGTACGCGTCGTCGAGCTCCATGCGCACAGTCTGGCAGAAGCCCGGAAATGCCAAAGCCCGCGAACCGCTTGCGCAGTCCCCGGGCTTCGACGCTGCGTAACCTCTCACACCGGCGCGCGCTCGTCAAGTGGGAACCGCGATGAGTTTCCGCCGGTGGGTCGGTCGTAGCTGCGACACCAACCGAGGAGGCTCGAAGATGTCCACCGTGACTTCGAAGCTCGGCATCACCAAGGTCGGCCGCGTCTGCGTGACGGTCGCCGACACCGACCGGGCGATCGACTTCTACACCGGCAAGCTCGGCTTCGAGAAGGTCGTCGACGAGCCGATGGGCCCGGACATGCGCTGGGTCGAGGTCGCCGTCGCGGGTGCGGAGACGACGATCGCCCTCGCCCCGCCGCCGCCGGGCCAGCCGGCCGGGGGCGCCCAGACCGGGATCATCCTCGACACGACCGACGTCGACGGGGCGCATGCCGCACTGCAGGGAGGCCGGCGCCGACGTCGACGCCGAGGTCACCCGGTACGACGGGCCCGTGCCGCCGATGTTCTGGCTCCGCGACCCTGACGGCAACGCGCTGATCATCGTCGAGCCGTCGCGCTGACCACCGCCGTCGACCTGCGGACGGTCGACTTCCTGGCGCGCCTCCGGCTTCGCACCGGGGCGCGCCTCCTCCGCGCGCCGCACGAGCTGTGGGAGCTGCTCGACCTCTGCGGCCTAGTCGAGGTGATCGGGCCTGGGCTGGAAGTGACGGCGGCGAAGCCGCCGTCACCCGGCCGGAAGAGCGGAGGGCAGGCCGAAGACCGGGAAGAGCCGCTGCGTGTCGAGGAAGAACGTCAGCTCGACGATCCGGCCGTCTGACACCTCGGGGACGATCAGCGACCACGGTTCGTGGCCGCCGTTCGGGTCCGGCTTGTACTGCCCCCAGGCCGGCATCCCGTTGACGAGTCCGACCGGAACCAGCTTCGAGCCCTTGCAGCCGATGCCCGGGCCGAGCCACCACGCGAAGATGTCGTCGCGCCCCCGCAGCCAGAGGCTGTACGGCGGCATCGACTGGACGGCGTCCTCGTGCAGGAGCTCGGTGAGCCGGTCGATGTCATACGCCTCGAACGCCGCGACGTACCGCTCCAGCAATGCCAGCGTGGCGGCGTCGAGCTCCGCGGGAGCGGCTGCATCCGCGGTCGCGAGCGTGGCGCGGGCGCGCTGCAGCGCGCTGTTGACCGAGGCGACGCTCGTCTCGAGCAGCTCGGCGGCCTCGGTTGCCCGCCACTTCAGGACCTCACAGAGGATGAGCACCGCCCGCTGCTTCGGCGGCAAGTGCTGGAGTGCCGCGACAAAGGCGAGCCGCAGCGTCTCGCGCTGCTCCGCGAGCTCGTCCGGCGTCGGCAGCGGCGTGATCCAGGCGATCTCCGGCAGCTCAGCGAGGTTCTCGAGCAGCGGCTCCTGCGCAGGACCGAGATCCATCGGCCGCGCCCGGCGCTTCCGGCCGGCGAGCGCGTCGAAGCAGACGTTCGTCGCGATCCGGTACAGCCACGGCTTGAGCGCCGAGCGGCCCTCGAAGCGGTCGAGCGACCGCCAGGCGCGCACCATCGTCTCCTGCACCGCGTCCTCGGCGTCGAAGGACGAGCCGAGCATGCGGTAGCAGTAGCCGGTGAGCTCGCGGCGGTACTGCTCGAGGGCGTCGGTCGCCTCGGACTGGACGGTGGCCACGACGGAGAGGCTACTCGACCGGCTCCAGGCCGAGCCAGGCCGCGAGGTCGTCGATCTCCCTGCGCACGGCCTTCGCGAGCGCCGGGCTGAAGCTCACGTCCTCGTGGATCGCATGGATGCGGAGCACCGACTCCTTGCGGTCGGCAGTCGCGTCGAGCTTTCCCACGAGCCGGTCGCCGTGGAGGATCGGCAGCGCGAAGTAACCCCAGCGCCGCTTCGCGGCCGGCTTGTACATCTCGAGCGAGTACTCGAACTCGAACAGCTCCTCGGTGCGCACGCGGTCGTGGATCAGCCGGTCGAACGGCGACAGGAGCGCCGTCCTGCCCTTGAAACCGCCGTTCAGGTAGGCCGGGTCGACGCGCCACTCGCCTTTCACGCCCTCGACGACGGCGGGCTCGCCCGCCTCGCCGACGTGGACGGGCTCCATCGGCATCGCCCGCGCCTTCGACCGGGCGATGCCGAGCGCAGCGAGCCGCCGCTCGTTCCTGATCCGCTCCGCCTCCTCGACGCCCAGGATCTCGACGTCCGCTGGATAGACCCGCTCCGGCAGGTCCCAGAGGCGCTCGCGGCTGCGCCGGCCGGAAATCGCCACCTGCCCGCGCGCCTGCAGGAACTCGAGCATCTGAGTGACGTTGCGATCATTCGTCCAGCCGCTCGAGGCCCACGGCACGACGCACGTGTCCGGGATGTCGCGGGACGCGAGCGGTCCCGACCGCTTCAGCAGCCGGAGGATGTCGCGCCGGCAGCGATCGTTGTCACGCAGCCAGGCGTCCACCCTCCCCTGAGCCCGTCGGCCGCCCGAACCGGCCACATAGAGGCCGAGGTCGCTCATCGGCCGGATGAGCGCGTTGAACTCGAACAGCGTCCGATCCTGCTCGAGCGCCCGGGTGAGGTGTTCGGGCGCGTAGGACGAGCCGAGGCGGCTCCAGGCGACGAGATCCGCGTTCGGCGCGATCGCAGCCGTCGGATCGACCTGCAGCAGCGTCAGCCGCTCGACGACGTCGAGCAGCGTCTGCGGGCGCGGCGCGTCGAGCAGCTGGGCACGCACGGCGATCCTCCGCGCCTGCTTCTTCGTCAGCCGCTGCACCCGCGGGAGGCTAGCCGGGGCGGGCGGGCCGAAGCCCGCCCGCCCCGGTGTCGGCTCCTAGACCTGGCCCGCGGGCGAGGCGGCCGGAGCTCCCGGCGCCTCGAAGCCGGCCTCGATCTGTGCGAGCTCGTCGGCCGAGCCCTGCCTGACCGGCCCCTTGAACCACTTGCGTGCGCTCAGGACGTACCAGCCGCCGAAGAGGAGGAACGCCGCGAAGACCGGCAGCGGCGTGTAGTTGAAGTCCGTCCAGAGGAAGTTCGACTTGAACGGAATGCCTCCCTGGAACGCGGGCAGCATGAACACGAGGCAGATGAAGAAGATCCAGACGATCGCGATCCAGTCCACGATCTTGTACCACTTGCCGAGGTTCCAGGCCGTGCGCTCGAACGAGTCACCCGCGCGCAGCCGGAGGATGATCGGGATCACGAAGGCGATGTAGAGCCCGATCACCGCCACCGCCGTCGAAGCCGCGTAGCCGACGTAGCCCCACCACAGCGCCGGCAGCGGCGTCAGGAACGCGAGGACGCAGATCGCCCAAACGGTGTTGACCGGGATCCGATCGCGCTTGGACACCTTCCGCCAGAGCCGATGCCCCGGTACCGCGCCGTCGCGCGAGAACGCGAACATCATCCGCGACGCCGACGTCGTGGAGGCGATCGTGCAGAAGACCTGCGCGACCACGGCGATGAGGATCAGGAACTCTGCCCAGTTGTTGCCCATCGAGTCCTGCCAGATGTGCTGGACGATGAACGCCGACGTGTCCGACGGCCCCTTGGCGGGGATCACGAAGGTGACGGCGACGAGCAGGACGAAGCCGAAGATGACGGAGACGACGACCGACATCACCATGCCCCAGGCCGCGCCGAGCGAGGCGTTGCGCGTCTCCTCGCTCATGTGCGCTGAGGCGTCGTAGCCGGTGATCGTGTACTGCGCGAGCAGCAGCCCCGTGAGGAAGACGTACAGGTAGATGAACCCGTGCGTCACGGTGCCGCCCAGGCCGGTGTTGTTGACCGTCTGCAGGAAGACGTAGTGGAACGACTGATGGTGGCTCGGAACGGCGATCAGGACCACGACGATCACCGCGACGCCGATCATGTGCCACCACGCCGAGAAGACGTTGAGCGCGGCCGTGATCGTGACCTTGAACATGTTGATCAGCCCGGACGCGAGCATGATCATCCCGTAGGTGAAGTAGATCCAGCCGTACGAGTTCGGGTAGTTCCAGAGCAGGTTCAGCAGCGACGTCATGAAGAGCGCGCAGCCGAAGCCGATGGCGGCGGTGACCGCGATCTGGCCGACGAGGTTGAACCAGCCGGTGAACCAGCCCCAGCCGGGGCCTCCCAGCTTCGACGCCCAGAAGTAGAGCCCGCCGGCGGTCGGGTAGGTCGAGGCGATCTCGCCCATCGCCATCGCCACGAACGTGCACGCGAGCCCGACGATCAGCCAGCCCCACGTGATCGCGACCGGGCCGCCCTGGTTGAACCCGATCGCGTACGACGTCAGGCATCCCGCCAGGATCGAGATGATCGTGAACGAGATCGCGAAGTTCTGGAAGCCGCCCATCGAGCGGTACAGCTCCTGTGCATAGCCGAGCTTGTGCAGAGTCGCGCGGTCGTCGGGCAGCGCGCTCGGCTCGGCGGGTGTGTCGCTCATCGAACCCTCCAAGTCTCGGGGATCGCCTATTAACCGCCTCTTAGGCAACCGCTGTCAACCCTTTTGATAGAGGATTGGCTGAATGTTGAGCCTGGACGAGCTGCGGGAGGACGTCGCCGCCGGCACGGTCGACACCGTGATCGCGTGCTTCACCGACATGCAGGGGCGGTTGATGGGGAAACGGCTCGACGCCGAGTTCTTCCTCGCCGAGAACGAGTCCGGCCATCCCGGCGAGGGGTGCAACTACCTGCTCGCGCTCGAGATGGAGATGGATCCCGTCCCCGGCTACGCGATCGCGAGCTGGGAGCGCGGCTACGGCGACTTCGGCTTGCGGCCCGATCTCTCGACGCTGCGCCGGATCCCGTGGCACGAGGCGACGGTGATGGTGCAGTGCGACGTCGAGTGGCACGACGGCTCGCCGGTCGTCCCGTCGCCGCGCCAGGTGCTGAAGGCGCAGGTGGAGAAGGCGCGCGCGCTCGGCCTCGAGCCGATGTTCGGCTCGGAGCTCGAGTTCTTCCTCTTCCGCGAGAGCTACGACGAGGCGCACGCTCGGCACTACCACGACCTCACGCCCTCGGTGCCGTACATCCTCGACTACCACATCCTCGCCGCGAGCTTCGACGAGCCGTTCCTCCGCGCGATCCGCATGTCGATGAAGGCGGCCGGGATGGTCGTCGAGTCGTCGAAGGGCGAGGCCTGGGCCGGCCAGCACGAGATCAACTTCCGCTTCCAGGACGCGCTGCGCGCCGCCGACGACCACGTCGTGTACAAGACCGGGGCCAAGGAGATCGCGCACCAGCGCGGCTGCTCGGTCACGTTCATGGCGAAGCCGCACCACGAGTGGGTCGGCTCGTCGTGCCACATCCACTCCTCGCTCTGGCGCGACGGCGAGAACGCGTTCGCCGGCGAGTCGGAGCTCTTCCGGCACTACCTCGCCGGACAGATCGCGTGCCTGGGCGACCTGGCGATCTTCGTCGCGCCGGTCGTGAACTCGTACAAGCGCTTTGCGGCGGGCAGCTGGGCCCCGACCACGCTCGCGTGGGGCTACGACAACCGCACGTGCGGCTTCCGCGTCGTGGGGCACGGCTCGGCCACGCGGCCCGAGACGCGGATCCCCGGCGCCGACGCGAACCCGTACCTCGCGTTCGCCGCCCTCCTCGCCGCCGGGCTGCACGGGATCGAGGAGAAGCTCGAGCTCGAGCCGGCGTTCGAGGGCAACGCGTACGAGTCGGATGTGGCCCGGTTCCCGCACGCGCTGCGTGAGGCGATCGCGCGCCTCGAGTCGAGCACCGTGGCCCGCCGGCTGCTCGGTGACGACGTGATCGACCACTACCTCAACTACGCCCGCACCGAGCAGGAGCTGTTCGACCAGACCGTGACCGGCTACGAGCGCGAGCGCATGTTCGAGCGTGGCTAGACCGCTGATCGGCATCACGACGTACGTGGAGCCCGCGTCGTGGGGACACTGGCGGCTCGAGGCGGCGCTCGTCCCGTACGACTACGTGCGTGCGGTCGAGCGGGCCGGCGGACGCGCCATGCTCGTGCCGCCGGACGACGACGGGATCGAGGAGGTGCTCGACGCGGTCGACGGGCTGATCTTCTCCGGTGGCAACGACCTGGATCCGCAGTCGTACGGCGCAGAGGCGGACCCGGCGACGAGGGGGACGAATCCCGAGCGCGACCGCGGCGAGCTCGCCCTTCTCACCGCGGCGCTCGAGCGCGACCTGCCCGTGCTCGCGATCTGCCGGGGCGTGGAGGTGTTGAACGTCGTGCGCGGCGGCGACCTCGTCCAGCACCTGCCCGACACCGTCGGGCACGAGGGGCACCGTGCCGTTGCCGGAGAGTTCTCCGACCACGCGGTGCGCGTCGATCCTTCGTCGCGGATCGAGAGCGTGCGCGGTGTGGTCCGGTCACACCACCACCAGGGCCTCGGTCGCCTCGGCTCGGGGCTGCGGGAGGTCGCGTGGGCTGAGGACGGCGTCGTCGAGGCCGTGGAGGATCCGGCGAAGCCGTTCGTCGTCGGCGTCCTGTGGCACCCCGAGGCGGGCGAGGACCAGCGCCTCTTCGAGCAGCTGGTGGAGGCGGCGCGGACGTGACGGCGATCGTCAACCCCGCGACCGAGGAGACGATCGCCGAGGTCGAGGCGTCCGGCGTCGAACAGACGGACGCGGCCGTGGCCCGCGCCAAGGCAGCGTTCCCGGGCTGGCGCGCCGTGGCGCCGACCGACCGGGCCCGGCTGCTGCGGCGGCTGGCGACGCTCGTCGAGGAGCACTGCGAGGAGCTCGCGCGCCTCGAGTCGCGCAACGTCGGCAAGCCGATCGCCGGTGCGCGGGGCGAGGTGGGCATGGTGGCGCAGGTCTTCCACTACTACGCGGGCGCCGTCGACAAGCACTGCGGCGAGACGATCCCCGTCGACGGCGGCGTCGACCTGACGTTCCGCGAGCCGCTCGGCGTCGTCGGGCTGATCGTGCCGTGGAACTTCCCGCTCAACATCTCCTCCTGGAAGCTCGGCCCGGCGCTGGCGTGCGGCAACACGGTCGTGCTCAAGCCGGCGGAGCTGACGCCGCTCACGGCGCTTCGGCTCGGCGAGCTCGCGCTCGAGGCGGGCATCCCCGAAGGCGTCGTCAACATCGTCCCCGGCAAGGGCTCGGTCGTCGGCACGCGGCTCGTCGAGCATCCGGACGTCGCGAAGATCGGTTTCACGGGTTCGACGGAGGTCGGGCAGGAGGTGATGCGCGGGGCCGCGGGCACGATCAAGCGCGTGACCCTCGAGCTCGGTGGCAAGTCCGCGAATGTCGTCTTCGCCGACGCCGACCTGGAGCGCGCTGCGGCCGCCGCGCCGTACGCCGTCTTCGACAACGCAGGCCAGGATTGCTGCGCGCGCTCGCGGATCCTCGTCGAGGCGAGCGCGTACGACCGCTTCGCCGAGCTGCTCGTCGAGGCGACCCGCGGCTTGCAGGTCGGCGACCCCGCGGACGACGCGACCGAGATGGGGCCGCTCATCTCCGCGGCGCATCGCGAGACGGTGGCGAGCTTCGTCGAGAGCGAGCCGCTCTTCCGGGGCGACGCGCCCGACGGGGCCGGCTTCTGGTACCCGGCCACCGTTGTCGAGGCGCGGCCCGACGACCGGATCGCGCGCGAGGAGGTGTTCGGCCCCGTCGCGGCCCTGATCCCCTTCGCCGACGAGGCGGAGGCGATCCGGATCGCGAACGACTCCGAGTACGGGCTCTCGGGCTCGATCTGGACCGAGAACGGCGGCCGCGCGCTCCGGGTCGCGCGCGCGATCGAGACCGGCGTCCTCTCGATCAACTCCAACTCGTCGGTGCGCCCCTCGACTCCGTTCGGCGGCTTCAAGCGGAGCGGCTTCGGCCGCGAGCTCGGCATGCACGGCCTGGCGGGCTACAGCGAGGTCAAGAACGTGTTCTACTCGACCGGATGAGCGGTCGGCTCGAGGGCAAGGTCTGCGTGATCACGGGCGCCGGCGGCGGGATGGGCGCCGACGCCGCCGTGCGGTTCGCGGAGGAAGGCGCACAGGTCGCCGTCGCGGACGTGGACGTCGCCGCGGCGGAAAAGGTCGCGGCCGAGGTCGGCGGCCTCGCCGTCCAGGTGGACGTCTCGGACGAGGCGTCCGTCGAGGCGATGTACGCGGCGGCGGCCGAGCGCTTCGGCGGCATCGACGTCCTCTACAACAACGCCGGCATCTCCCCGGCCGACGACGCCTCCGTCCTCGAGACCGGCCTCGACGCCTGGGAGCGCGTGCAGGCCGTGAACACGCGCGGCGTCTACCTCTGCTGCAAGCACGGCATCCCGCACCTGCTCGCGCGCGGCGGCGGCTCGGTGATCAACGTCGCCTCCTTCGTCGCGCTCGTCGGCGCCGCGACCTCCCAGATCTCCTACACGGCTTCCAAGGGCGCCGTCCTCTCGCTGAGCAAGGAGCTCGGCGTCCAGTTCGCACGGCAGGGGATCCGCGTCAACGCGCTCTGCCCGGGGCCCGTCGAGACCCCGCTGCTGCTGCGGATCTGGGGTGAGACGCCCGGCGCGGCCGAGCGACGGCTGGTGCACCTGCCGATGGGACGGATGGCCCAGCCCCGCGAGATCGTCAATGCGGCCCTCTTCCTCGCGAGCGACGAGTCGAGCTACGTGAACGCGGCGACCTTCGTCGTCGACGGCGGCCTGAGCGCCGCCTACGTGACGCCCGAGTAAGCAGCGCGCAGGAGGACTTTTAAGGAGGCCGTAACCTCCCGGCGCTACGCTCGGGACGAACATCGCGGCAGCTCCGGCAAACCAGCGGAGAACCCCCGTCGAAGGAGTACCGATGGACTCCCCATCCGCCACCGGAGAGCCAGAACCGCGGCGCTACGGGCGCAGGCTGTTCCTCGTCACCGTGGCGGGCGGCATCTCGTCGCTCTACTGGGGCAAGGCCGCCTGGGACCACGTCTCGAGCGTGGTCAGCCCCGTCGCCAACGCGGTCGCTCCGATCTTTCCGGCCGGCGGCTGGCGCATCTACACGATCTCGGGCCGCATGCCGGTCTTCGACCCAGCCACGTGGCGGCTGAAGATCGGCGGCCTCGTCGATCAGCCGCTCTCGCTCAGCTACGACGAGCTGCGCGCCCTGCCACGCGTCGAGCAGGTCTCGGACTTCCACTGCGTCACGGGCTGGAGCGTCAGCAACGTCCACTGGGGAGGCGTCCGGATCGGCGACGTCCTCGCCCAAGCGCAGCCGCAAGCCTCGGGGCACGCGCTGCGGTTCGTCTCGATGGAGGTGCCGTACGTCGACTACCTCACGCTGCCCCAGGCGTCGCTCCACGACGTGCTGCTCGCGTACGAGATGGACGGCCGGCCGCTGCCGCGCGAGCACGGCGCCCCGGTGCGGCTGATCATCCCGGAGATGTACGGCTACAAGAGCGTCAAGTGGCTGCAGCAGATCGACGTCGTGCCGCACGCGGTCGACGGCTACTGGGAAAACCTCGGCTACGACCGCGACGCCTGGGTCGGCGGCTCGAAGGTGGTCTCGAACACAAGTGCCCCGAGCCGCTCCGGAGAAGGGACGGCGTGAAGGCGGGTTACGTGCCGCGCTTCTCGCGGGTCGAGCGGCTTCTGCACTGGGTGAACGCGGCCGGTTTCTTCTTCCTGCTCGTGACGGGGCTGATCCTCTACCTGCCGCGCCTGTCGATGCTCGTCTCACGCCGGCAGCTGATCCAGAGCATCCACTTCTGGGGCGGTGTGGGCTGGCTCGGTGCGCTCGCCGCCGTCGTGCTGCTCGGCGGCCGCCGCCTGCTCGCCACCGCACGCGAGCTCGACGCGTTCGACGGTGACGACGTGCGCTGGCTCCGCGGGCACGGCGGCCCACAGGGCAGGTTCAACGCCGGCCAGAAGATCAACGCGATCCTCACCGCGGCCTTCGCGGTCCTCTTCGGCGTCTCAGGTCTCCTCCTCTGGTTCGGTGAGGAGAACACGCGCTACCGCTTCGCGAGCACCGTGATCCTGCACGACGGCCTGATGTACGTCTCGCTCGTGCTCGTCGCCGGCCACCTCTACCTGACGTTGATCCATCCGGCGACGCGCCACTCGCTGCGAGGCATGACGGTCGGCAACGTCAGAGGTGACTGGGCGGCCCGGCATCACGCGAAGTGGCGGCCGGACTGAGGAGCTAGGCCGGTGCGGCCGTGCCGCCGTCGGCAGCCGCGAGCAGAGCGACGACCTCGGCGCGGGTCGAGACCCCGAGCTTGCGTTCCACCGAACCGATATGGCGGCGCACCGTCACGGGCGCGACGCCGAGCTCGGCGGCGATCTCCGCGGTGCTCGCGGAGCGCAGCAGCATCTCGACCACCTCCCACTCGCGCGCGGTGAGCGCGACGCGTCCCTTGTCGGCGACCACGACCGCGCGCCGGCGATCGCGCATCCTCAGCTCGTCGAGCAGCCGGGCGACGAACATGCGCGGCACTGCCGGCTCGCCGCGCATAGCTCCGCGCACGACGTGCGGCAGCCGCTTGGGGTCGAGGCTCTGCGTCAGGTAGCCGCTCGCACCCGCGCGCACGGCGGCCATGAACTCGTCCTCGTCGAGCCGGTTCGTGAGCACGATCACCTGGGCCGACGGCACCCGGGTCGAGATCTCGTTCACGACGCGCAACCCGGAGCCATCGAGCCCGAGCAGACAGATGTCGGGACGGTCGCGTACGGCTGCGCGCACGGCCGAGTCGGCGTCGGCGACCTCGGTGCAGCGTGCCTCGGGCTCGAGCGCGAGGCGCAGACCGACGCGCGTCGGCAGACGCTCCGCGGCGATCAGCACGTGCGCTCGTCTCGTCGGAGCGGCGGTACTCACAGCCCGGCGACTCCGGAAACGACTGGTTCTCCGACTACGATAGTTCCATGCGAGTTCTCATTGCCGACGACCATCGCCTGATCGTGGAGGGAGTGAAGCGCGCGCTCGAGGAGGCACCCGACTTCGAAGTCGTCGGCGAGTGCAACTCGGGCTCGCAGGTGCTGCCGCTGGTCGGGCGCACGAATCCTGACATCGTGCTGCTCGACCTGCGCATGCCTGGCGCCGACGGGCTCGCCTGCCTGAGCCGCATCCGCAAGCAGCATCCCGACGTGAAGGTCGTGGTCCTCTCCGTCTCGACCGACGAGAACGTGATCCAGACGGTGCTCAAACGCGGCGCGAGTGCGTTCATCGTCAAGAGCATCAACCCCATCGATCTGCCCTCCGCTCTCCGCCAGGCAGTCGACGGGACGGTCTACAGCGCGATCGGCCTGCCCGATCCCGGCGAGAGCGCGGCGCGCGCCGCCGGCCTCACCGAGCGTGAGACCGCGATCCTCGCCGCCCTCGCACGCGGCCTCTCGAACGAGGCGATCGGCAAGGAGCTGTGGGTGGCGGAACAGACGGTCAAGTTCCACCTCACGAACATCTACCGGAAGCTCGGCGTCTCGAACCGCACCGAGGCGGCCCGCCTCGCGTACCAGAACGGGCTCGTCGAGAGCCCGATCGACGACCGCTGAGCTGGTGCTCATCCCGCTCCTCCCGGTACGCACGGGCAGGAGCGCACTCCTACCTCAGCCTGTTTGGACCTCCAGTTGAAGTCGTAGACCCAGCCGGGTCCAGGGAGGCCCTTCGATTGGCTAGTCGGCGCCGTCCTTCGGCCTAGAACCCCGCGAGCTACGCGGTGGCGGCGTAGATCGTGGCCGTCGCGGGCGTCGACGGGCGCCACTGCGGCAGGGTCGCGCGGACCGTCGTTCCTGCGCCCTGGCTCGTCTCGATCTCGACCGCGCCACCGAGGAGCCGCACCCGCTCGGAGATGCCGGCGAGCCCGAGCCGCTCGGTGTCGAGCAGCCGCGGGTCGAAGCCGGCGCCGTCGTCGGTCACGGCGACCTCGACGAAGGTGCGCCTACTCCGCAGCACGACCGAGACCCGTTCGGCCCGGCTGTGCTTGCGGACGTTCGATAGAGCCTCCTGGACGACGCGGAAGAGCACGATCTTCTGCGAGTCGCTGAGACTGGCCAGGTCGCCTTCGACCCGGAGCTCGGCCCCGATGCCGGTCGCGCTCTCGAGCGCGCGGAGCTCACCCTCGACGGCATCCGCGACGGGACGCGCGACGGGCGTCGTCGAGCGGATGGAGTGCGCGAACTGCCGCAGGCTCTCGTCGAGCGCGCCGAGCCGGGCGTGCACGTCGTTGAAGCGCCCGTGGACGCGCTGCCTGAAGTCGTCGGGAACGACCGCCGCGATCTGGGTCGACGCCGTGCGCAGCTCCTCGGCCAGCGCCACGATCTCCTGCAGCGGCCCGTCGTGCAGGTCGAAGCCGAGGCGCAGCAGGCGCCGTTCGCCGGCAGCCACGAGGTCGTGCTCGCGCTGCACCTTCCGGTCGAAGAGCGAGGCGCGCTCGAGCAGCGGCGCGAGCGCGTTCGCAGTCTCGTCGAGGTACTCCGCCAGATGCTTCGCCTCGGCGACCCGCCCGCGGACGACGAGCGCGGCGTGCGGGCGATCCCAGCGCTCGACGACCCGGACGTGCACCTGGGGCGAGCCGGCGGTCACCCCGTCGAGCGCGGCCTTGGCGACCTCGCGCAAGCGTCGGCTGCGCGGTGCCTTGCCGTGCGAGACGAGGCAGGTGGTCGAGCCACGGGCGTCGAGAATCCAGAGCGAGCCGGCGGCGGCCGGTGCGAGCTCGACGAGCAGGGCGAGTGCAAGCTCAGCGGCGGTGGCGGGCGGCAGCTGCGCGAACTCCTTGCTCGCAAGCGCGCGCCGGAAGACCGCGAAAGCGGCCGATTCGGGCGGCAGGCCGAGCCGGTCTGCCGCAGCGGTGACCGCGACCCGGGCCTCTCCGGGCTCGAAGTGGTGCTCGACCGCGATCGCGACGACCGCGTCGCCGAGGAAGTCGAGCGCAGCGCCCTGACGCCAGCCGTCGGACAGCCTCCGTGCTCGCGCCTCGCAGGCATCGAGCGCGGCGCCCAGGTCCGGCGGAAGTGGCGCGGCCTCGGCGGACCATGGATTCCCGTTGCCGATCGCCGCCGCACGGCCGATCAGCTCTGAAACCAGCGTGGCACCCACCGGAACGACCTCCGGGACCGCAGCAGCCTCCACAATTTCCACAGTCCCATTCTGCGTTCAATGAACGGGTTGAACAATGATCCACATGGCCCAACCGTCGATCAGCCTCGTGAACACCCTCGAACGGCCGATTTTCGCCGTCGGCACAAGGGCTCAGGGCAAAGGCGCTGGCTTTTCGCAGCGCTCAACGAAGCCGCTTGTGCGGTTCTGGCGTTACTCGGCCTCTCGACGCAGCGACGCGCGTGAACGCGTCCCGGAGCCCCCGCCCGAGGCGACAGGTCTCCTTCGGCCCGCACGGCGCGTTCAGAAATTGAACGTTAGTCAGCCGTTCTCGCGGTCGGCGACGTCCTCGAAGACGAGCCGGTCACCCTTTTCGACACCCGCTTCGGCGGCCCTTCCTGCGGGCAGCTCGAGCGCGGCGACGGCATGTCGGGCGGCGGCGATGCGCCACGGCGCGAGGCGGTGCCTGACGCCGACGACCGTGCGGTCCCGGGAGAGGAAGACGACGTCGATCGGAAAGCGCATGAAGAACATGTGCACGGAGCCCGCTCCGTCGATGAGCATCCCGCCGTCGGGCTGAAGGCTGCTCCGCCCCAGCAATCCGCGCATCCGGGAGAACGAGGTCTCGGCGACCTCGCACCTCTCGCAGACGACCTTCCCGGAGTCGGAAACGGCCCGAGCAAGCCGGTAGCCCTTCTTCCCATGCGCCTCATGTGCAGTCATCACACTTCACGATCGCAGTAACGAGCTGTCAGCCGTGCCTCATTCCTTTGGCGTGACGGGAATGCGACCGCTGTTCGCAGCGAGCCACGCGTCGAAATCCTGAAGCTCGGGATTCAGCGAGCGTGCGACCTCGAGGTCCCGCGCTCCGACGTACTCGGCCTCGAAGTCACGTTTGAACTGGAACATGTTGCCGAGCTCGTCCGCGCCCGGGAAGTCGAAGGAGCGATAGACGTCCGGGTCGATGTCGTTGTAGCGCACCTCCTCGCCGAGCGCCGCCCCGAGCTTCCGCGCGAACTCCGCTCCGGTCGGGTGGTCGCCGGCCACGGAGATGGTCTGCCCGATCAGCTCGTCGCCGCGCTTGAAGATCCCGTAGGCGATCTTGCCGATGTCCTCGGCCGCCATCGACGGCATCCGCGCAGAGCCGAGGGGGAACGTGATCGCGAGTACCCCGTCCTCGCCTCGCTGCGGGCCGAGCCCGAAATAGACGAAGTTCTCCCAGTAGAAAGCGGTGCGGAGGACCGTCGTGGGCACGCCTGCCTCGCGGAAGAGACCTTCGGCGACTTCCTTCGCGTCGAAGTGGGGCACCTTGTACTTCTCCTGGAGGTTCGGCATCCGGTCGTCGGTGACGAATCGGCGCGTGTCCTCGAGGGACGACCAGATCGCATGCCGGACACCGGCTGTCTTGGCTGCCTGGGCCTGGTTGCGGGCCTGGTCGATCTCCTTGTCCGCCGAGAAGTGCTCCCAGAAGTTGGTGACGCAGAAGACTCCGTGAGCTCCTGCGAAGGCCCGTGCGAGACTCGCACCGTCGTCCAGGTCGGCCTGGACGACTTCGATTCCCAGATCGGAGAGAGATGTCGCCTTCTCTCCGGTGGGGTCGCGGGTGATCGCCCGCGGCACGAACCCGCCTTCCGGGTCGGCGAGAATGGCCCGGACCAGTCCTCCCCCCTGCGCACCGGTCGCACCGACGACTGCGATCACCCTTGCCTCGGTCATGCGTGTCTCTCCTCTCGTGGATTGCGGTGGACTCACTCGGTCCGCCCGACGACGGGCCTACATGCAGAGCCAGCCCCCGTCGACCGGAAGGTTGATGCCGTTCATGGCACGGTTCTCGAGCAGGAACCGTGACGCCTCCACGACCTCCTCCATCGTGACCAGGCGACCGATCGGCGTTCGCTGTACGAGCGCCTGGTGGCGCTCTTCGGGCATGTCGATCCACTGCGGGCTGTCGCCGACGATCGCCGGGTGGAGCGCGTTCACCCGTCGCGGAGCGAGTTCGATCACGAGGGTGCGTACGAGTCCCGTGACAGCCCCGTTGACCGTGGTGACAGTGGTCGAGCCCGGGTACGGCCGGTCTCGCGCAAGTCCCCCGTAGATGAGCACGGCCGAGTCGTCGCCCATCCGCGGCAGGAGTGCGTGGATCACCTCGGTGAAGCCGACGACCTTGAGCGTTACCAGACGCACTGCCGCAGCGATGTCGTATTCCTTGACCGAGTTGCTGTCGCGCTCGATCGCGGCGAGCACCAGGAACTCGACGTCCCCGACATCCGCGAGGCGCTCGGCGATGGTCTCCGGCTGAGAGAGGTCGAACCCGATCCCCCGAGTCGAACCCCCGATCTCGCCGGCGCATGCCTCCGCGGTGGCAGCATCGCGGCCCGTCACAACGACATCGCGGCCCTGCTCGGCATAGAACTTCGCGAGCTCGCGGCCGAGGCCGCGAGTCCCGCCGACGACGACGACGCTCCTGCTCGGCATCTGCGTTTGGCTCCTTTCGCGTCGGGGCGGGCCGGAGGGTCAGTGGGCCCGCCCCCGATGAGGGAGAGATCAGACGGCGGCAGCCGGCTCCGCGCACCAGTCGGGCAGGAGCCCGCCCTGCGAGAGGATGTGGTTGCGCGAGTCCTCCAACTTGCCGATCACCGACCGAAGATCGACGCCGACCAGCTCGCCGTTCCGCTTGAGGGCACGTCCCGCGACGAAGACGGAGTCGACGTTCGAGGTGTCGGCGAAGGTGACGATCGTCCCGTGTGGATCGAGCACCGGTGCGGTGTTGATCGCGTCGGTCTTGAGCAGGACGATGTCGGCCTGCTTCCCCGGCGCAAGCGAGCCGATCCGGTCCTCGAGTCCGATCGACCGGGCGCCGTCGATCGTCGCGAACTTCAGCACGTCGGTGTGCGTGAGCTTCGGGGCGAAGGCGATGTCCGGGGTGTCGGTGAACTCGAGGATGCGGTCGTAGGCGAGCGCCGTGCGCATCTGGGTGAACATCTCGCCGGGGACGCTCGAGACCACGTCGACGCTGAGCGAGGCGCGGACGCCGCGTGCGAGCAGCTTCCCGATCGGGGGTGGACCGTGCCCCATCAGCATCTCGACGTACGGCGCGACCGATGCCTTCCCGCCCGTCTCCGCGATCCAGTCGAGCTCCTCGTCGGTGAGGTCTGTCATGTGGATGTAGCAGATGTCCGGGCCCATCAGCCCGAGGTCGTGCAGGTCCTTCACCGGCTGGTAGTGCAGGGTGTGCAGACGCATCCCGACGTGGACGCTGATCAGGATTCCGAGCTCGCGCGCGAGCGCCCAGTCGTGCTTCGCCACATCGGGAGTCACGTTGCCCGGCTGGCGCGCCGCCATCGCGAGCGTGATCAGACCGTCGTCCGACGAGAAGTAGGTATCGCGGATGCGACGGATGTCGTCGGGATGCTCCAGCTCGCTGTACGACCACCACTCGCCCCCGGTCGGCATCCCGTGGGCGTAGACGGCGCGGATGCCGGCCTCTTTCAGTCCCTGGATCGCTCCGTCGGAGTGGTCCGGCGTGTTGCTGATGTGCGACCAGTCGAGCAGTGTCGTCACGCCGGCGTTCAGCGCTTCGAGCGAGCCCGCCCAGTCTCCGACGTACACGTCCTCGGGCCGGTAGAAGCCGCCCACCTGGCCGAGCATGACCGCGAAGTAGTGGTCGAGGGTGCACGACGGGAGAACGCCGCGGACGGGCGTCTGCCAGGTGTGCCGGTGCGTGTCGACGAAGCCGGGCATCACGATCATCCCGGCCGCGTCCACCTGCTCCGCGTCCGAAACCCCGAGATCCCGCCCGACGTCGACAATCTTGCCGTCCTCGACGAAGACGTCGCCGTGCGGGATATCGCCGACGTCGGGGTCCATCGAAACGACGAAGCCGTTGCGGATCAACAGCCGCTTCGAGCTCATACCTCTCTCCTTGGCCGACCGGATAGGAATAGACGCGGCAGCACGCTCGCGCTTGTCGTGGCAATCGACCAGTTCGCGCGCCACCCCATGTACAGCGACCTTAAACGGAACGGCGTGGCCGCGTCAACGGAAGTGCCGGAATGCGGATCTATCGTTCAGCCATCATTGACACTGTTCGCCGTACCTGCTCAAAATGGAGTCCGTGGAAGCGGCCAGCCCTCCATCGCCGCCTCGGCTCCGAGGATCGGCGGGCTCGTCCGGGCGATCGCTGGCGACACATGCCCTCTACGCGGCGCGCTTCTTCCCGGTCTGGCTCGCGATGGGCGCACTCGCGATCGCCGCCTGGATCGAGGCGCCCTCGTCCTTCGGCAACACGTCCTGGTCGTACGTTCTCCCCTACACCACCGTGCTGGCCGTCGCCGCGCTGGGGCAGATGCTCGTGGTCATGCAGGGCGGCATCGATCTCTCGACGCCCGGCGTCATCGCGGTGTGCGGCAACCTGATCGTGGGAATCTGCGGCGGGCTCCGACCATCGCCTCCTGCTGGCCATCCCCGTCAGCCTCGGCGTCGGCCTGCTCGTGGGTCTCACCAACGGGATCTTCGTCGGCCTGCTCCGCCTGAACCCGTTGATCGTGACTCTCGCCGTGGGGCAGATAGTGCTCGCCTGGAGCAGCAAGTACTCGCAGCAGCACGTCACCAACAATCCGAACGTTCCGACTCGTTGTCGTCGTGGGCGACGAGCAAACCACTCGGCGTCAGCACGGTCTTCTGGACCGGGCTCGGCATCACGATCGTCGTCGCGGTCGTGCTTCGGTACAGCACGGTCGGCCGGCACTTCCAGGCGGTGGGGGCCAACCCACGCGCCGCCTGGATCGCGGGGCTCCGGGTCCGCACTCATGTCGTGCTCGCCTACACGGCAGCCGGAACGCTCTATGCGATCGCTGCGATCCTGCTCGCAGGCGTGTCGATCAGCATCGATCCGACCTTCGGCGCGGCGTACCTGCTGGCGCCGATCGCCGCGGTCGTGATCGCCGGCGCCGCCCTGTCCGGAGGGCTCGCGAGCGCAACGTCGACCTGGGTCGCTGCGCTCGCACTCACGTTTCTCACCCAGATGCTCCTGATCGTCGGATTGTCGGCGGCTATGCAGTACGTCGTCTTTGGAGGAGCGATCCTCGTCGGGATGGTCATCTCCGGCGATCGGGTCGCGTCGTTGCTCGGCTGGTGGATAAGGCCCACGAGGGCGGCGCCGCGCGCCGTGACTGATGGGCAGTAGGGCTGGGTCCGGAAAGGCGCAGCTCATGCATCGAGGGAAGGAGTCGCACATGAGAAGGAAGCGCCCGCTTTTCCTGGCGCTCGTCATCGCGATCGCCGTGGCACTCGCAGCCGTTGCGGTCGCACAAGGAGGCTGGCTCAGCAGCCGCCGGCCTGGGCTCGGGCCCGTCCGGCTATGTGGGCAAGGGCGGCAAGATGATCGGCGGCGGACACGGCTACGGCGAGTCCTACAAGGCGCCGTCGGCGACGCTGTCGCACGCGCTCTTCTCCGCGAAGCTGCTTCCCGCGGCGAAGAACGCTCGCGACATCTCGCTCGCAGCATTGGGACGCTCGACGAAGAAGGTGAACTACGGCCTGGCGCTGAAGTGCTGGAAGAACAACGTCTGCAAGACCGGCACGGGCGGCAAGCTCACCGTGGCCTACGTCGAGGGCTTCGGCGAGAACGTCTTCCGCCAGATGTCCAAGATGGAGTTCATCCTCCAGGCGCTCACGTACCCGCAGATCGGGAAGATCATCTACATGAGCGCACACTCGAACCTGCAGCAGGCGATCGCGGACTTCAAGTCGGTGATCGCGCAGAAGGTGAGCGCGATCGTGACCTATCCCGACTTCGGCGACGCGATGATCCCCGTGTTCCAGCAGGCGACCAAGGCCGGAATCCCGGTCTCCACCTATGCCTGGGGCTACGTGACCGGCCCGGGCAAGAACTATCTGACCGTCGTCGGCGAGGACACCTGCAAGCTGGGCAAGGCCTTCGCGAAGGTGGACAACAAGCAGATCGGCTCCGGTGACATCGCCTTCATGGGCGGCTTCCCCGGCAATCCGCTCTCGGCGAGCTGGCAGAAGTGCGAGCAGAACGCGCTGAAGCCTTCGATCCACGTAATCGCCAACGACCCGACGAACTGGGATCCGTCCATGGTCCAGGGAATCGTCGCCGGCATCCTCGCCAAGTACCCGAACCTGAAGGGTCTGAGCTACGAGGACTCGGCGTTCATGGCGCAGGGCGGTTACGCCGCCTACAAAGCCGCCGGCATCCCCTACCAGGGCGTCTTCACCTACAGGACCGACGAGGACGCGCTCGGCTGCCTCGCCGACAAGCTGAAGAACAAGAAGCTCAAGATCTGGTACTACACGTCCGGCAACCCGCAGATCAGGGTGGCGCTGACCGCGGACATGATGAAGCTGCGCCACGACCGGAAGATCCCGCCCACGATCGTGTTCCCGATCCAGCTGCAGCAGCAGTCGAAGCGGGACATGTGCATCAAGGGCTATCCGCAGCAGGCCTCTGCGTCCTCGCTGATCCCGCTCAAGCTCCTGCATCGGATGTACCCCTAGGAGGTAAGCGCGAGTAACCGATAGAGCAATGTCGACTCCCGGACCTGTCCCGCCCGCCGTGCTGTCGCTCCGCGGCGTCTCGAAGACGTTCGGAGCGGTGCAGGCGCTGAACGAGGTCAGCGTCGAGTGCCGGCCGGGCGAGATCCACGCCCTCGTCGGCGAGAACGGGTCCGGGAAGTCGACCTTGCTCGGCATTGCCAGCGGCTTCCTCGCCCCGGACGAGGGAGCCGTCGAGATCGGGGGTGTCGGCCTGGGCAAGGCATCGCCTGCGCAAGCACGGCGCCTCGGGCTCGGCATCGCGTACCAGGACTACTCGCACGTCCTCGAACTGACCGTCGCCGAGAACCTCTGCCTCGCCGTGCAGGCGGACGCGCGCCCGACCTACGGACGGATCGAAGGGTGGGCCAAGGAGACGCTCGCGCAGTTCGATCTCGACGTCCCCGTCGGGGCGAGCGTGAGCAGCCTGTCGCTCGCCGAACGCCAGCTCCTGGAAGTCGTGAAGGCGCTCATGACGAACCCGAAGGTGCTGCTGCTCGACGAGCCGACGACCGCGCTCGGCCCCGATGCGGTCGCGAAGCTCCAGGGGCTCGTCCTGGAACAGGCCCGGGCGGGCGTCGCGATCATCTACGTCAGTCACCGCCTGCCCGAGGTCCTCTCGGTCGCCGATCGAGTCACCGTCCTGCGTGACGGAGTCGCACAGGGGACATTCGAGGCCGAGTCCGTCTCGGAGGAGAGCCTCGTGGCCCTGATGATCGGCCGGCCGCTCGAGGTGGCCTTCCCCGAGCGTCCCGCGTCAGCCTCGGGCGCCGAGGTGGTGCTCGACGTCTCCGGTCTCTACGGGGAGCGCTTCGGCCCCGTCGATCTTGTCGTCCACCAGAGCGAGATCGTCGGCCTCGCAGGCGCCGAGGGTAATGGGCAGGTGCAGTTCCTCCGCGCCCTGGCCGGGATCGAGCGCGCCTCGGGAAGCGCCTCGTGCAACGGACGGGAGCTCGACCGGCACTCGCCGCTCGGCCCCCTCCGTGCCGGAGTCGTCCTGCTGAGCGGCGACCGCCGCGGCGAAGCGATCTTCCCCGTCCTCAGCGTCCGCGCGAACGCAACCGTGCAAGTCCTGCGGCGGCTCGCCCGGTTCGGCCTGGTCAGCCGCCGGCGGGAACGCGCGGCGATCGATCCCCTGGTGCGCCGTCTCCGCGTGCGTATGGCCTCCGCCGAGCAGCCCATCGCCTCACTTTCCGGGGGCAACCAGCAGAAGATCTCGCTCATGCGGCCGTTCTTGCGCGGCGACGTGAAGGTCATCCTCGCCGAGGAGCCGACGCAGGGCGTCGATGTCGGCGCTCGATTCGACATCTACGAGGCGTTGCGCTCCAACACCCAGGAGGGCGTCGCCGCTCTGGTCAAGTCGAGCGACCCCATCGAGCTCGCAGGTCTCTGCGATCGCGTCGTGGTCATGTCGCGCGGCCGCATCGTCGAGGAGATCCCCGGCGACGAGCTCGACGAGAGACGGATCGTCGAGGCGATCGTCGGCTCCCGCCGCCCGGAGTCGAAGAGCGAGGGCAGCCTGGCGTGAAGCGCGGCTGGATCCCCATCGCTCTGATGGCAGCTCTGATCTTCGCGCTCGGCGCGTACACGCAGGCCCGTCACCCGGAGTTCCTCGGCAAGCTGAACCTCAACAGCCTCCTGCTCGAGGCGATGCCGCTCCTACTCGTCTCGCTCGGACAGCTCTGCGCTCTCCTTGTCGGCGGTTTCGACGTCTCGGTGGGAGCGCTGATGACGGCGTGCGTCGTCACGGCCTCGTTCACGCTGACGCCGACGATGTCCGGGCCGGCCCTCGTGCTCGGTGCCCTGGCCGTCGTGGGTGTCGGGCTCGCGACCGGGATCTTCAACGCTTTTCTGATCCGCGTGGTCCGACTGCCGTCGATCCTGGCCACCCTCGGGACGCTCAGCATCCTGACGGGGATTTCCCTCCTGCTGCGCTCCTATCCGGCGGGACCGATCAACACCGACGTGACGAACGTCCTCATCTCGAGCGTGGGTTTCGTGCCCTATGCGTTCATCGGCGCCGTGGTCCTCGCGCTCGTCGCGGACCTCTGGCTCTACCGCACGCGCGGAGGCCTCGCGCTGCGAGCGGCCGGTTTCGACGAGGCTTCGTCACGCCGGCTGGGGATGTCGCCCGGACGCCTGATCTTCCTGGCGTTCGTCGTCTGCTCGGTCATGGCGTCGTTTGCCGCCTTCTACCTCGCTGCCGAGGTGCAGATCGGGTCGCCGATCGTCGGCAGCCAGGCCCTCGAGAGCATCGCCGCGGGCGTGCTCGGCGGCGCGAGCCTCGCAGGCGGCAGGGGATCGTTCTTCGGCGCTCTCCTCGCAGCGCTCTTTCTGACCGAGATCGACAACGTCCTTCCGCTCTTCCAGCAGCCGACCGAGTACGCGGACATGACGATCGGGGTCCTGATCCTCCTCGCGCTGGTGGTCTACCAGGCGCCCGAGTTGATCGCTCGGGCGCGGGCAGCGAGAGGGCGGGTACCGACAGCGCCGGCCGCAGCCGGCGAGGGAGCGGTCGGCTAGACCGCTCGCAGGTCTACGGAGCTCTAGGTGCGCGGATCGGCCGCGCGGCCGATCACGACCCAGATCGCGCGCACGGGCTCGTCGCCGATCGTCCAGAGCCGGTGCGGCGACGACGAGTCGAAGGCGATCGACGCGCCGGAGCCGAGCACGTACTCGTCGAAGCCCACGCGAACACCGAGGGTTCCGCTCGACACGTGGCCGTACTCACGCCCGCCGTGCGTCACGAGCGCGTCCTCGGAGCACGACTCGGCACCGACCGGATAGACGACGTAGAGGAACTCCACGTCCCGTTCGCTGTGCGGCGTGAGCCGCTCCCAGCGCACTCCCGAGTCGAGGTTGAGGATGCTTCGCGTCTCGGGGGTGGTCGCGAGTCCGCTGTCCTCCACGCGCTCGGGCACGGTTCGCGGTGCAGGCTGCGCCTCGTCTTCGAAGACCTCGCCCATGGTCACGCCGAGCTCGGTCACGAGCGCGTAGAGAGTGCTCACCGACGGGTTGACGCGGTCGAGCTCGATCTGGGAGACGAGGCTCGGCGAAACGCCCACCCGGCGGGCGAGCTCACGCAGGCTGAGACCGCACCTCTCCCGCTCCCGTCGCAGGCGTGTGCCGACCTTGGTCGGCTCGAGGCTCCTGTCGGTCGTCGTCACGCGTTCACCGTAACCGCCGCAGAATCTCGGAGACGATCCGATCCGCGCCGGGCAGGAACGCGTCCTCCAGCGGCGGGCTGTACGGGATCGGCGTGTCTGGAGTCGCAAGCCGCCAGGCGTCGTCGAGATAGCCGAGGGCCTCCTCGGTGAGGCGGGCCAGGACCTCCCCGCCCCAGCCGCCCGTGAGCGGCCCTTCCTCCACGACGACGATCCGATTCGTCTTGCGCACGGAGGCGAGCACCGTCTCGGTGTCGAGCGGGCGCAGCGTGCGCAGGTCGATCACCTCGACGGACACTCCTTCCTGTTCGAGCCGCTTCGCCGCCTCCAGCGCGTCGTGGACGCCTTTCATCGCCGTGGCCAGCGTCACGTCGCGGCCCTCGCGCACGACCGCGGCCTCGCCGAGCGTTCCGACCTCGCCGTCGACCTCGCCCTCGAGCCCGTAGAGGCGCTTGTGCTCGAAGAAGAGCACGGGATTGTCGTCGCGCACCGCCGCCTTCAGCAGCGCCTTCGCGTCGGCCGGGGTCGAGGGTGCGACGATCTTCAGGCCCGGGACGCCCATGAACCACGAGACCGGCATCTGGGAGTGGATCGCACCGAACCGGCCGCCGGCGCCCACCACCGAACGAATCACGAGGGGCACGCTGATCTGCTCCTGGGTCAGGAACCAGTACTTCGAGGCCTGATTCACGAGCATGTCCATGGCGAGCGTGAGGAAGTCGCCGAACATGATCTCGATCACCGGACGCAGCCCCGTCACGGCCGAGCCGAAGGCGGCGCCGGCGAGCGCGAGCTCCGAGATCGGCGTGTCGAAGACGCGTTCGCTGCCGTACTTCTCGTGCAGGCCGATGGTCGTGGCGAAGACCCCACCGGCGACCGCGACGTCCTCTCCGAAGAAGATCACGCGCTCGTCGGCCGCCAGCTCCTCGTCGAGCGCGTCGCGGACGGCGGTGCGGAACGCGATCTGCGCCATCAGAGGGCGAGGGCGAGCGGCTGCTCGAGCAGCTCGCGGAGTCGGGAGAGGAAACGGGCGCCGTCCGCGCCGTAGACGACGCGATGGTCGCAGCTCAGGGTCTGCGTCAGGACGTCGCGGAAGACCGCGCCGGCGGCATCCTCGAAGGCCTCCCGCCGGACGCTGCCGACGGCGAGAATCGCCGCCTGCGGCGAGTCGACGATCGCCGTGAAGGCACGCACCCCGAACATCCCGAGGTTGGACACCGTGAATGTGGCGCCCTGCAGTTCCTCGGGCTTCAGGGTCCGGCGCCGGGCAGACCGGGCCAACCGACGGGTCTCGGCGGCGATCTCCCCGAGCGTGCGGCGGTCTGCGTCGGCGACGACCGGCACGAGGAGCGCGTCGTCCGTGGCCACGGCGATGCCGACGTTCACCCGCGAGTACAACTCGATCCGGTCGTCCACCCAGGACGCGTTGAAGCGCGGAAACTCGGTGAGTGCGAGGGCTGCCGCCTTGACGAGGAAGTCGTTGAGCGAGGGCCGCGCCTCGGGGCCGTCCGCGTGCGCGGTCTTGCGCCGGGCGACGATCTGGGAGACATCGACATCGGCGGAGACCGTGAAGACGGGGACGGTCGCAGCCGAGTGCGCCATGCGGCGGGCGATCGTTGCCTGCGTCGGCGTCGGCTCGACCACGGTGACCTCTCCGCGACTGCCCACTGCCGTCTGCAGAAGCCGGGTCTCGGGCTCCGCGTCGAGCGACGCGGCAGCCTGTCGGACGTCGACGGCGGTGATCCGCCCGCCGGGCCCGCTGCCCGAAACCTGTTGGAGCGAGAGCCCGAGCTCGAGCGCAGCCTTGCGCGCAACCGGCGTCGCGTTCGCCCGCACGCCCGCGGCCGGAGCGCCGTTCGTCGCCGGGGCCCGGGTCGGCGACACGGACCGACTCGGGGGCGGAGGCTCGAGCGTCGAAGCCTCGGCATTCGTTGCCGCTCCGGCCGATGGTGCGGCGATGGGTCCGCCGTCGAGCGTCGCGATCGGCTGGCCGACGCCGGCCGATCCTCCCTCCGGCACGAGGATCGCCTGGAGCGTCCCGGCGGCCTCGGCTTCGTAGACGACGGTCGCCTTGTCGGTCTCGACCTCGAGCAGAGCCTCGCCGCGTTGAAAGGCCTCGCCGGGCGCCTTCAGCCACTTGAGGATGACCGCGTCGGCCATCGAGTCGGAAAGCTTCGGCATCGTGAGCTCGGCCACAGCGATCTACTCCTTGAACTCGCTCGCCTCGAGCGCGGGCGGGAACGGGGCGGCAAGGCCGCGCTCACGCATCTGCTCGAGTTCCTCCGCGACGTCCTGCTGGATCGCTTCGAGCTCCGACACTGGGGCGCCGTCCGCTTCGAGCTGCGCACGCAGCAGGACGACCGGGTCGCGCGCCTTCCATTCGTCGAGCTCGCCCTCGGGCCGGTAGGCGCCGGGGTCGCTGCGCGAGTGCCCGACATAGCGGTAGGTGAGCGCCTCGAGGAAGGCGGGCCCGTCACCTGCGCGCACGTGCTCGAGCGCCCGCGCGGCCGCGTCCCGCACCGCCCACACGCTCATGCCGTCGACCGTCTCGACGGGCACGCCCATCGATTCCGGCCGGCCGCGGATCTCGCCCGCGGTGACCGACTCGAACGGCGTGTACTCGCCGTAGCGATTGTTCTCGCAGACGAGCAGCAGCGGGAGCTTCAGGACCTGGGCGAAGTTGAGGCATTCGAAGACGTAGCCCTGGTTCATGGCGCCGTCGCCGAAGTAGGCGACGGCGATTCCGCCTGTCGTTCGCTGCAGCGCCAGCGCGGCTCCCGTTGCCGCGGCGATGCTGCCGCCGACGATCCCGAACGACCCGATCAGCCGATCGGCGGGCGAGGTCACGTTCATCGAGCCGGCACGGCCTCCGTTGATGCCCGTCGCTCGCCCGAGCATCTCGTCGAGGAGAGCCTGCGGGTCGACGCCCAGCGCCAGCGCGTGTCCATGGCCGCGGTAGGTCGCCGCCACACGGTCTCGCTCCTCGAGCAGGCTCGCGACCCCGGTCGCAACCGCCTCCTGCCCCGAGTAGAGATGCGTCGTTCCGTATACCTCTCCCCGCAGGAAAAGCGACTGCACGAGCTCCTCGAAGCCCCGGATCAAAAGCATCCGCCGGTAGATCCCGGAGTAGAGCGCGAGATCGCCGAGCACGCGCGTGGAGGTCTCGGTCATGTCGCCCCGACCTGCGTGGAGCCAATCGGGCTTGCGCCGATCCGCTCGGCGAGATACTCCCAGTCGCGCTCGAAGCGGTAGGAATGGCGCGACGGCGGCCCAGGCGCCGAGGTCTCGAGCCAGCGCACATGGTTCCCCTCGACCTCGTAGAAGGCGTGGACGCAGCCTGTACCCGTCCAGAAGAAGTCGCCCGGCCGGAGCGTGTGCCGATCGGCGTCGGCGACCACGTCGACCTCACCCTCGAGCATGTAATACGACTCCTCGAACGGGTGGTCGTGCGGGTGCGCGCAGGCGCCCGGCTGGTAGTCGACCATGAACATCGTGTGCAGCTGGGCGTCCAGTCGCTGGTCGACGAGCATCTTGACGGCGATACCGCTGTAGGCCAGGACCGCGGTCGCCATGCTCGCCGAGACGGTCGGTGCGCCGACCGCGGCGCCGCGCTTCAGGACGTCCAGATCCATCTGACCCTCGCCGAGCAGGAAGAGGTTCCGGTTGCGGGGGTCGCGCACATCGAGCGGCTCTACCGTCACGTCGGGCATCGGCTCCAGGAAGAAGGTGTCGCTCCGGTCCGCCCGCGGTCGCGGCGCGGCCATTTCGAGCCAGAGCGCCTCGCCCGCGGCCCGGAAGGCGTGCTGAACGCCGACGGGGATCGCGCCGCAGGCTCCCGGCTGGAGCTGGACGGCGTGGGCGTCGAGGTAGAGCACCGGCTCCCCCTCGAGGACGTAGAACCCCGTCTCGAACGAATGCACGTGTGTGTCGACCCGACCGGACGACAGCGAGACGAGCGTCATCGCCATATGTGTCGAGCCGAGTGAGCCGTCGACGAGACGGCAGGTCCTGAGCCCCTCGGCGTGTCCGACCAGTGCCGCGCTCAGCGCGATCTCCTCGCGCCGGACGAGACGGTAGGACGGCATCCCGTCGACCAGCCGGCGCGTGCCGGAGTCGCCGCTCACGAGTCTGCGCCGCTCGCAACCAGGGCCGAGGCGGCAACTGCCTCGGCTGTTCCGTCACGGCCGGCGCTGTCGGCCTTGACGAGGTCGGCACCACGGACGTAGCTGCGACCGGCCACGAGGAGCTCTTCGGCCGGGAAGCGCGTGATCACGTCACATCCGGTGGGCGTGACGACCACTTCCTCCTCGATCCGGGCAGCCGAGCGGCCGTCGGTCGCGGCGCAGTAGGTCTCGAGAGCGAAGACCATGCCCTCCTCGATCTCGACGGGATGGTCGAGCGAATGCACCCGCGAGATCATCGGCGGCTCGTACAGCCCGACTCCGATGCCGTGCCCGAACTGCAGGCCGAAGCAGGTCTCTTCGTCCGGGAAGCCGAGCTCGTGGGCGGTCGGCCAGACCTCGGCGATTCGATCCGTGGTCATACCCGGCCGAACGAGCTCGATGGCCGCGTCGAGCCACTCGCGGCAGCGCTTGTATGCATCGAGCTGGGCCTGGTTCACCCCGCCCACGCTGAACGTGCGGTAGTAGCACGTCCGGTAGCCCATGAAGGAGTGGATGATGTCGAAGAAGGCCTGGTCGCCCGGCCTGAGCAGCCGGTCGGAGAACACGTGAGGGTGAGGGTTGCAGCGGTCGCCCGAGACCGCGTTGATCGCCTCCACCTGCTCCGACCCCATCTCGAAGAGCAGCTGGTGCGCCCGCGCCACGATCTCGTGCTCGTAGACCCCGGGCCGGAGCATGCGGTAGATCTCCTCGTAGACGGCGTCGACGAGACCCGCAGACTGGTCGAGGAGCGCGATCTCCTCCGGGGTCTTGATCTTGCGCGCCTCGAGCACGACCTGGGAGCCGTCGGTGACCTCCACGCCGGCGCGCCGCAGGGCCTCGATGGTCAGCAGGTCGGCAACGTCGACGCCGACGGGCTCGCCCGCGAGCCCGTGCTCGCGGAGCTCGTGGGCGATCGACTCGCCCAGCCGGTCCGGAATTCCCGTCTCGACGGGCATGGCGCCGCGCATCGGGGAGACGCCTGCGCGGAAGTTCTCGGGCGGCAGCCAGGGCGCGAACAGCTGATGGTGCCGGGCGGCGGAGCCGAAGTCCCAGAGGATCGGATCCGCGCCGCGGGGCAGCAGCGTGAAGCGTGCGTTCTTGTCCCGCGCCCACTCGCCGATATGGGTGCTGGTGACGTACCGGATGTTGTTCGGGTCGAAGAGCAGCAGCGCGCCGAGGTCGGACGCCTCGAGCGCCGCCTTCGCTCTCGCCAACCGGTCCTGGCGCAGACGCGGAAAGTCGATGCGCTGCTCCCAGTCCACCGCCCGCGTTGCGTCGGGCGATCCGTTCGTTCTTCCTGACCGCATCAAGGCAGCACCGCCTGAGTCGTGTGGTCGCGGAGGTTCGGATAGAGCGCCATGAAGTCGGCGTCGCCGTAGCCGGCGTCGATTGCCGAGCGGATCAGCGTCTTGATCTCTGCGGCGAGAGGCAGCGTCAGGCCCGCGCTCGCGGCCTCCTCGAGGACGAGATCGACGTCCTTCTCCATCAGCCTCGTCGTGAACGTGGCCGAATAGTCGTCCCGGAGAAGCGGCTCCGTCTTGTACTTGACGAACGGCGCGCCGGCGGCTGAATCGGCCATGGCCTCGAGCAGGGCGGCGCGCTCCACCCCGGACGCCTCGGAGAGGACCAGCGCCTCGGCCATCAACTCCGCGAGGCCGCCGATCACGAGATTGATGGCCAGCTTGACGACCCGCGCCTGCTCACCCTCGCCGACCTCGTGGACAGCCCGCCCGATCGCAAGCAGCGTCGGCTCGGCGCGCTCGAGCGCTTCCCGCGGACCGGAGGCGATGAAGGTCAGGTTCCCGGCTCGGACCACCGACGGGTTGCCGCTCACCGGTGCCCGCAGATAGAGGAGCGATCCCTCATCCGCCAGCGCTGCGACTCGCGCAGAGACCGCCGGAGAGACGGTGCTCGTGTCGACCAACAGGGTCCCCGGCTGGGCGGCCTCGGCGAGGGCGGTCGCGACTGACTCGAGCGCCTCGTCGTCGGCGAGCGAGGTGAGAACGATCTCCACGACCTCGGCGAGCGCGCCGACGGTCTCGAACACTGTGGCGCCGGATGCTCGTAACGGCTCAGCCTTCTCTTGGCTCCGGTTATGCACCGCAAGCTTGTAACCGGCGGCAAGAAGGCGCTCGGCGATTGCCGTGCCCATGTTGCCGAGCCCGATCAGGCCCACCGCCGGACGGGAGTCGCGCCGACTACGCACTGTTCAGTATCAATAAACGACGCCGCATAGAAGAGTCAAGCTCTGTAACGATATGTACAGCTACACCGAACGTCCTGACTGGCAGCGTCGGCGCAGGGCGCCGGCTTCTCGGTGTGGAAGTGGAGCAGGCGGGAGTTTGCTTTCGTCACCTGAGCTCGGAGATCTCGAGGCGGCGCAGAAGGTGGGACGCGGCAGCCAGATGCTGGGTCATGCGCGCGGAGCCGGAGACGACGACGTAGAGGCAGAACGCGCGGCCGGAAGTCGAGAAGAAGCGTTGCATACCGCGCTGGCCGGGGCGGGCCCGCAGGAGCGCGTGGCTGTGGAAGTGCACCTCGTCGAGCGACGTCGGCGGCGGGTGTGCGAACAGGCCGTGACGCGTGTCCAATCCTTCGCCGGTCCGGTATTCGGTGAGGCTGAGGAAGAGGGCGTCGGGCGGCATGCGGTCGGTGGCGTGGGTTCCGAACTCCCCGTCCTTGGGCGGGAGAGCGAAGGTGGCCGCGTGGAGCGTCGGCTCTCCGTCCGAGTGCCGGTGGATGCGGGCTTCCCAGCCGTCGGGGATCGCGGCCGAGATGCCAAAGCCGTTGATCCGGTTCACAGGACGACCCCGATGGCGACTGCCGCGAGTACCGCCTGGGCGGCCAGCACCGCCGCGGAAGCTGGCCGTTCGAGGGCCGAGATGCGGCGGTGAAAGTCGAGGAGCCGTGCCGGCGTGTCGACCTGGGCGGCGAGGAGCACCGAGGCTCCTCGGATGCCGCCGAAGACCGCTCCGATCACGGCGCCGGCGAGAATCGATGGGGCGAAGGCCTCGCCCAGGATGGTCAGGTACACGGCCGAGGTCGTGACGACGGTCGCGACGCCGACGCCGAGCTGCGCGCCGAAGCCGAGCCCGTAGACCCAGCCCCGATACCGGCGGAGCCAGCGTTCGTCGACCTGCCGCAGGTGAGTCGGGACTCCCCCGGGGAACAGCAGATCGACCGTCAGGCCGAGCGCCGCGGCCACTCCGAGCGCAGCCAGTCGTTCCGACGAGCTGAGAGGCAGTTGGGCGCCGAGCCCGCCGAGAAGCGCTCCGAGTGCGGCCGCGGCAACGGACGCCCCGACCAGCAGGAAGACGGCGGTGACCGCGAAGTGCTGTTTACGGCTCCGCTCCCCGAGCGGAGTGATGCTCGAGAGCATCGAGACTCCTCAGGGCGACCAGCTGGAGCGGACAGCGGCGAGCAGCGCCAGCGAGGCGGCGAGGAGCGGCTCGCGCATCAGGTTCCGTTCTCTCCCTCGGGGGAGGTGCGCCGGAGACTCGGGTGGCCCGGCCCGATCCCGGCCGCAGCGAGCGTGTCGTCGATTCGGTTCCGGTTCACGCTGTCGGGCGCGGCGCGGTCGTCGCCGGCGTCGACGATGAGGCTCGCCACCTGCCCCCAACTACTCGCCGAGCCTTCTCCCATCACACTGCCGCTCGAGCCGTCGATCTGGAGGAAGTAGGGGCTCCCCGGCACGCGGTACTGCTCCCACGCGGCCGACGACATCAGGACCTCGACCCTGCCGACGAGCGGCCGGAACAGACGCAGCCGCTCGAGGCGGCGATCCTTGGCCACGACGACCAGGCGCAACCCCGGCGGGAGGGGCAGATCGTCGACGTGGAGCGCCTCGAGCAGGTCGACGCAGGTCGAGCAGCCGCTGCTGAGGAAGGCGAGCAGGGTGTCGGAGCCCGGAGCGAGCACGAGGCGGCGGGCTCCTCCGTCCGGTGTGGCTCCCTCGAGGTCCTTCGTCCCACGCTCGTCTGCGACCCGGCGGTCGTCCGGTTGCGGCAGCGGCGCCTGCGGTGCGAGCTGCTCGAGGCGGCGCAGGATCTCGGCGTGGCTGCGCAGGAGAGCGATCACGAACAGCGCCACGACGCCGAGGAGCAGCGTCTCTGCCGCGACGAGCGCGGTCACCAGGAAAACTCCCGCGCCGTCTTGGAGGCGGTGAGGCAAGGAGCCTCGTGGCCGCAGGTTCGGTTGTCTTCCTTGTAGGTCGAGTTGCAGTTGAGCTCGGGGATCGTGGCGGGGTTCTCGCAGACGACGACGCGACAGACGATGTCGGTGATCTCTCCGATCTGGGTGTTGCACTGCCCGTAGCGGAAGTGGTTGCAGCCGACCCGCCGGTGATCGCAGTCCCCGTTCGCGCAGTGGCAGCCGCCGGGACCGTTCCGGCCGGGAAGCCGGTTGCAGTCCACGTAGTAGCGAACGCCCTCGCCCTCGCACAGCTGGCGGCCCCGGTAATCCGTGCACTTCCACCAGCCGCCGACGAAGGCGTAGGTGGGGCAGACGTTGAGACCGTCGTTGATCGCGCAGCAGAATTCGGTCCAGCCGTCGGTGCACAGGCCGCCTCCGCAATCCTGCGGCCGTACGATCGCCGCCAGCGCCGACACCGGCTCGAGCAGGTAGCGCAGGGGCGCCACCGCGAGCGCGGAGCCGAACACCGCCGCGCGCACGAGGAATCCGCGCCGCGAGCGTCCGGCGTTCGAGCGTCTCCGCCGCGAACCGAACCGGATCCGTCATGCCCGGCCTCCCTGCCAGGCGCCGAGCGCCGGCGCGTACACGAGGCCGGCCTGGCTCAGCAGCGCGACCACAACCGCCGCGAAGCCGACGAGCACCGCGGAGAGCGGCTGCGCCGCGGCGTATGTCACCAACGACGGCGGCGGTGCGACGGCGGCAAGGCAACCGATGCAGGCGCAGGCGCCGTTCAGCCAGAGGTGGAACCGCGACGGCGCGACCTCGCGCGCGCCGAGACAGCCGCAGGGAAGGCCGTCTCCTCGCCGCAGCTGCCGAGCCGCCAGCCCGGTGAAGAACGCATACAAGAGCGCGATCGCGATCGCAGCCGGCCTGGGCTGCCAGAGCACGGCTGTCCCGACCAGGATCTCGACCACCGCCGCCGCGCGGACGAACGCTCCCGGCCTCGGGATGCCGAGCGCCGCCGCGAACCGGATCGCCGCGGCCGGCTCTTGCAGCTTCGCCGCGCCCGCGAGGACGAGGATGGCGGCGGCCGCGAGCAGCGGTGCAAGCAGGACGTCCGCACTCATCAGCCGGGAACCTCGATCCGTTGCAGCTTCGTCGACGTGCGGGCGCTGCTGTCCGTCACGGTGAGCGTGACGTCGTAGGCCCCGGCGGTCGCGTACACGTGCGACGGGTGCTGGCCGACGGCGGGATTCGTGGTGTCCAGCGTGTTGGCTGCTCCGCTCGACGGGTCGCCGAAGTTCCAGGTCCAGCGCGCGATCGAGCTGTGCTGGGCGGTGGACGCGTCCGTAAATGTCGTGGCCGCGCCGGCTGGGGCCGCCGCGGCCGCGAAGCTCGCGATCGGCCCGCCGAAAGTGTAGGAGATCGCGTCGCTCGAGAGCGATGCCCGTCCCCACCTGTTCAGCGCGAACGCCCGATAGCAGTCGTTCTCTCCGGTCCGCGGGAAGCTCGAGTCGACGACGGAATGAGAGCCGGCCGAGGGCGCTGCCCGGTAGACCGTCGTCACGGTTCCCGCAGCGACGTCGCGGTCGGTCGGGCAGGCCGTGGCCGTGCGGGCCACCACGATCGAGGCTGCAGCCAAGCCCGCCGGCTCGACCCAGGTGACGCTGGGCACGCCGGTCGAGTCGACCGAGAGAGCAAGCGGCGCCGGAGCCGGCGGAGCGGTGTAGATGAGCCGCGCGAGCGCCGCCGTCCTCGGGTCGATCAAGCGGCTAATCCACGAGGGCGGGTGCTTCCGCGAGCACTTGGCCGGCACGACATAGGTCAGGCCGTCGCTGACTGCGTGGCTGTTCATCAGGGAGCAGTGCTTGTTGTCGACGGGCAATCCCAGCACCCGTCCGAGCTCGTGGGCGAGCAGCAGCCGCCTGATGATCGCGGGGCAGGAGCGAGTCACGACCAGTTGCGACCCGGCGTCCCGGAAGCCGCGAGGTGCCGTGCCCGCGCGGCCGAGCAGGCAACGTCCCTTACCCAGCGTGATCCGGGTCGCCGCCGGGCCGTTCGTCGGTTCGAGCTCGACCCCGAGATCCAGCTTGTTCCAGGCCCTGACGGCCGACGTGACGGCCGCGTGGTACTTCGTGCCGTGCGTCAAGTCTCGGAAGAGGAGGGTCGAGCCCGGCCAGGCGATCGCGGCAGGCGACGTCGCGGCGGACGCAGCCGACACCAGGGTCACGAAGACGGCGCCGACGACGACCGCCGCTGCCCGAAACCCCCTCGCCCGACGCATCCGCGCAGTGATACGCGTCGGCCGACGCCTTGTCAATCCGCGATGCCGCGGCTCCGAGGCTGGAGCTGCGACATCGCGGATTGGAAGACCGGGACCTACGTCGTGCTGCCCGTGGACGGCGTCCAGGAGCTCTGCTTGGAGCCGGACCCGAAGCCGTGACCGAAGTGCATCCCGTGCCCGAAGGCGGACATCTTGCCGGTGACGAAGCCCTTGATGAAGGACTGCGTCCTGGCGAGAATCGCCTTCTCCTGCGCAGCAGTCAGGTGCTTCGCAGCGACGGCCTTGTCCAGCTGGCTCTTGGTGGCCGCGACGAGCGCCGCGACCAAACCGGCGGTGGTCTTGCCGTTCGCCTTCGCGATCTGAGCGAGGCTCTTGCCTGACGCGAGATCGCTCTGCAGCTTCGCCTGCGTGATCCCGAGATACGAGGTCAGCGCCTTGGAGCCCGCGCCGAACATCCCGCCTGCGGGACCCGCACCGAACATGCCTCCGCCATGCCCGAAACCCTGACCGCCGAAGCCGTGACCGAAGTGCATCCCGTGCCCGAAGGCGGACATCTTGCCGGTGACGAAGCCCTTGATGAAGGACTGCGTCCTGGCGAGAATCGCCTTCTCCTGCGCAGCAGTCAGGTGCTTCGCAGCGACGGCCTTGTCCAGCTGGCTCTTGGTGGCCGCGACGAGCGCCGCGACCAAACCGGCGGTGGTCTTGCCGTTCGCCTTCGCGATCTCAGCGAGGCTCTTGCCTGACGCGAGATCACTCTGCAGCTTCGCCTGCGTGATCCCGAGATACGAGGTCAGCGCCTTGGAGCCCGCGCCGAACATCCCGCCTGCGGGACCCGCACCGAACATGCCTCCGCCATGCCCGAAACCGTGACCGAAGCCCTGACCGCCGAAGCCGGACCAGTGCCCGCCGACGAGCGGAGCCTTGCCGCTGTTGATCTGCGCCTTGAGCGCATCACCCTGCTGCTTCGTGAGCCGACCGGCCTTGACGGCACTGTCGATCTGATCGTCCTGCGCCTGCTTGAGCGCAGAGGAGAGCGCAGTCGGGGCGACGTGGAGCCGGCCCGCTGCATCGTTGATGATCGCCTTGCTCTGTTCGCTTGGTGACTCGAGCTTCGTTGCCGCAACGGCGCTGCCGGCAGCAACGACGGCAAGCGCGATGACACCCAACACAACCCAGTAACGACGCCGCATGTAGTCCCCCTTTCACGCCAATCGTGGCACAGCGCAGGCACAAAGTCCATATTTCGCACGATTCTTACCGAAGTCTCAGCCAACACGCTGCGAACGTCGAACGCCCGCATGCGGCAGGCCCGGTTGTCGATCGAAGGCCACGGTCTACATTGGTTGCTCCTGTGAGCGACAGCGAGAGACGGCCCCACCGGGAGCGGGCGATCTCGACCGAGGCGGTCGGGGCGCTCGTCGCGTTTCTCGACACCAGCGGCCTCGACCGCCGCCGCTACAGCGCCGCGAGCCGCCTTCGCCGCATCCGCGACAGCGACCAGTTCGCAACCCTTCCCGAGGATCTGCGCGAGCGGATCCGCGAGATCCTCGCCGACGGCGAAGGCTAGAGGCGCCGGGATAGGTTCTCCCGGGTGCGAGTCTGCATCGTCTACGACTGCCTCTACCCGCACACCGTGGGAGGCGCCGAGCGCTGGTACCGCAACCTCGCCGTGCGGCTCGCCGAGGAGGGGCACGAGGTCACGTACCTCACGATGCGCCAGTGGGATGCCGGCGACGACGCCGGACGTGCCCGGCGTGCACGTCGTCGCTGTCGCGCCGCGGATGGAGCTGTACCGGGACGGCCGCCGGAGGATCCTCCCGCCGCTCCGGTTCGGCCTCGGCGTGCTCGGACACCTGTTGCGCCGTGGGCGGCGCTACGACGTCGTCCATACCGCCTCGTTCCCCTACTTCTCCGTGCTCGCTGCAGCACTCACGCGTCCGCTCGCCGGGTTCCGACTGGTGGTCGACTGGCACGAGCTCTGGACGCGCGGGTACTGGAGCGAATACCTCGGCCGTCTCGGCGGATGGATCGGCTGGCACGTGCAGCGGCTCTGCCTGCGGGTGCCGCAGCGCGCGTTCTGCTTCTCACGGCTGGTCGAGCAGCGCCTGCTGGCCGAGGGAGTGCGCGGCGAGGTGACGGTGCTCGAGGGGCAGTTCGCCGGGCGGGCCGCCGCCGCGCCGCTTCCGGCCGAGCCGGTGGTCGTCTTCGCCGGCCGTCACATTCCGGAGAAGAACCCGGTGGCCGTCGTGCGCGCGGTCGCGAGAGCCCGGGAGGCGCTGCCCGGCCTGCGGGCGGAGATCTACGGCGACGGGCCGGAGCGCGAGGACGTTCTCGCCGCGATCGATGAGCTCGGGCTGGAGGGAGAGGTCGTCGCTCCTGGCTTCGTCGAGGGCACGGCGGTCGACGAAGCCCTCGCACGCGCCCTTTGCCTCTGTCTTCCGTCGGAGCGGGAGGGCTACGGCCTCGCGGTGCTCGAAGCGCTCTCCCGCGGGACGCCGGTGGTGCTGGTGGCGGGAGTCGACAACGCGGCCGTCGAGTTCGTGGTCGAAGGCGAGAACGGGTTCGTCGCGGCGAGCGCCGGCGCCAGAAGAGCTCTCGGCCGCGCTCGTAGGGGTGAGCGAGGCCGGGGACGCGCTGCGCAACTCGTCACTCGCCTGGTTCGCGCGCAACGAGGCTCGGCTCTCGCTCGAGGCGTCGCTCGAGCGCGTCGTCGAGGCCTACGCCGCTGCCGGCGGCGCCCCCTCGGCTCAGCGGGAGTAGGCCCTCCGCCTCAGACGCAGGCTCTCCCGGAAGCCGATTCCGGCGTCGACGGCCTCCGGCGGCGGCGACGGCAGTCGAGGCAGACCGCGCGCTGCGCGCCACCCGGCAAGACGGCCCCGCGCAGCGCTGACGTCCCGTGAGACGACAGCGTCCCCGACGACCACCGCCGCCTCCGTGACCAGGGCGCGGGCTGCCGCCGAGCCGCGGAGGACTCCGTAGCGGCGCAGGAGGTACCCGCGCGAGAAGCCCGCCTGGTAGCGCTGCCAGGACGAACGCAGGCCCATGGTGACCGAGCCCAGATGGACGGCGACCGCGTCGGCGGCGACGGCCGCCTCCCAGCCGGCGACACGGAGGCGGAAGGCGAGGTCGAGATCCTCCGCGTAGATGAAGATTCGCTCGTCGAGACCGCCGGCGGACTCCCAGGCCGTACGACGGTACGCCGCTGCTCCGCCCGAAGGGCCCGTGACGACCGGGCGTCCGAGCCCCGCCTCCCGCACCGGACGGCCGTCGAGCCGCGCGAACCCCGCCAGGGTCGCGTCCGCCGTCAGGCCGACACCGTCGATCTCGTCCGCTCCGGGACGCACGAGCACACCCGCGACCATCCCGACGCGTTCGTCCGCGAACGGGGACACGAGACGCTCGAGAAAGTCCGCCGGGCACTCCACGTCGTTGTTGAGCAGCACGACCACCTCGCCGTCGCCGGCGGCGACTCCGCGGTTGCAGGCGGCCGGGAACCCGAGGTTCCGCTCCAGCTCGACGAGCCGAACCTCCGGAAACTCCGAGCGAACGCGCTCAGGGGTGCCGTCGGTCGACGCGTTGTCGGCGACCACCACGACGTGGGGCAGGGTCTGCTCACCCAGACAGCCGAGGCAACGCCGGGTCAGATCCCACCCGTTGAACGTCGGGACGACGACGTCGATCGAGGCGGTCATCCCCGCCGGTCCTCGCACACGCGGTCGTAGGTCCGGAGCGTGCCGGCCGCGGTCTCGCTCCAGGTGAACCGGCGCGCCTGCTCACGTCCCGCAGCCCGAAGACGCTCGCGGGCCCGCGGGTCGGCGAGGAGCCCCTCGACCGCGTCCGCGATCGCTCGAGGGTCCTCCGGATCGAAGATCCGCGCCGCCGTCCCGGCCACTTCGGAGAGTGACGCGCGATCGGAGCAGGCGACCGGGACGCCGCGCGCCATCGCCTCGAGCACGGGCAACCCGAAGCCCTCGTACAGGGACGGATAGACGAAGCACGAGGCGAGTCGATACAGGCCCTCGAGGTCGGCGGTCGACACCCAGCCGGCGAATCGCGTATCCCCCTCGATCCCCAGCGCGGCGGCGCGCTCACGCAGCTCACGCTCGTGCGGCGTCGGATAGCCCGGCAGCACCAGCACCGGCCGGTCGCCCGACGGAAGCAGCGCCCACGCCTCGAGCAGACGGAGGAGGTTCTTGTGCGGACGCTTCGCGGATGCGGTCAGGACGACCGACAGCTCGCCGAGACCGAGGCGCGCCCGCAGCTCCGGCTCCGGCGTCGCCTCGGCGGGGGTGCTGCCGACTCCCTCGGGCACGACGTCGATCTTCTCCGCGGGAACCTTCAGGAGCTGGACGAGGTCGTCGCGCGTGCTCACCGACGGCGTGATGATGCGATGCGACCGGCGCGCCGCGAGCGGGACGAGGACCGCCATTCCCTTCGCTCTCACGCCGGCGTGTGCCTCCGGGTGGATCCGGTAGATGAGGTCGTGGATCGTGACGACGCGCCCGAAGCTGCCTCGCGCGGGCGCGGTGCTGGCGAGACTGTGGACGATCTCGACGCCGGCTCGTTTGGCCAGACGAGGCAGCAGCAGTTGCTCGCCTCGTATCCATTCCGTGCGACGTCGTGCCCGGACGGGGACGACGACCTGCGTCGCGAGATCGCTCCACGGGCCGTCCCGGCCGGCCGCCTCCCGGTTGACGAAAGTGGTGATCCTGAGCTCCGGGCGTCGGTCGAGAAGGGCGGGGATCAGCTCGCGGGCGTACGTCTCCATCCCGCCGGTCTCGCCCGGCACGAGGTACACGAGATTGAGGCCGACGTGCACGTCGGCCTCACCGGCGATCCGCGTGCAGGCGGATCGCTTCCTCGATGACCTCCGCCATCCGTTCCGCAGGCCGCGGGTATGTGTACTGCTCGAGGCGGCGCGGCGCGTAGACCCGGGCGAGCTCTCCCGACGCCACCCGCTGCAGCGCCGCGACGATTGCCTCGACGTCGCCCGGGGGAACCGCGATCCCGGTTCCGGTCTCGGTCACGAGACGAGCGGTTTCGTTTCCCTCGGCGAGCGCGAGGACGGGACGGCCGGAGCCGAGGTACTCGAGCAGCTTCCCGGGGAGCTCCCACACGACGCTCGGAGCCGTGATCACGACCAGCGCGTCGGCGCTGCGCTGCAGGGCAAGCGACTGCGCCCGGGAGAGATGGCCGACATGGCGAACCAGCCCGTCGAGGGCGAACGATTCGAGGAGCTCCCGCTCGTCGCGGTCGAGGCGGCCGGCGATCACGAGTTGCAGCTGCTGGGCGACGCCGGGCGAATCGCTGCGCAGACGACGCAACGCCTCGAGCAGAGGCGTCGGGTCGCGATCGGCCCGGCCTCTGAGCTTGCCGGTGTAGACGAGCGTCTTGCGCCCGTCGTCCAGGGCGGGAATCTCCGCGTCGTCCGCCTCATCCGCCAGCTCGGGGTCCCAGCCGTTCGGGACGTGTGTGGCGTCGACACCCAGGCGGTCGTGGAGGTCGTCCGCCACCGGAAGCTGGACGCACGCCGTTCTTTCGGCGCTCTCGACGACGCGCCGCTCGAACGCGCGATCGAGCCGCCGCTGCAGGGCCGTCGGGAACGCGGGCTTCCACGGAAGAAAGGTCCAGCCGTCGCGGAAGTCCGCAACCCAGGCGAGGCGGTGGCTCGCGGACGAGGAGCGGGACGAGATGGGCGGACTCGAACGGGGACGTCGTCACGATGCAGTCGAATGCGTCTCTGCGCGAGCAGGCTTCGCGTCAAGGCGCATGCCGCCGGCAGCCAGGTGACCGCACAGTGATCGGGGACGACGAGCTTGGTGACGACCGCCGGCGGCGGGATGTCCTCGACGGGCTCCTCGCCCGGCTCGGGCAGCGGCGGCCGCCGCAGTCCTCTCCTGAGCCAGTCGGCCCCGACGAGGTCGTACGCTCGATGGACGTGCCGTTCCTCGTCGTCGGCCAGCGAGCCGAAGGCGGCGGTGGTCAGGATCTCCACCTCGAACCCGGCGCGGCGCAGGTACTTCGACATCGCGAGCCAGCGGTTCGTACCGACGCTCGGCAGCGGCGGGTAGTGGTACGTGACGACGAGAAGCCGGCGGGTCACAGCACGCTCTCGTAGACGGCTTCGATCTCGCGGCAGGCGCCGGCGATGTCGAACCGCTTGCGAGCCTCCTCGGCGAGCACATCGCGGTCTCTCGCTTCGTCCAGCTCGCCGGAGATCGCGGCCGCGAGAGCCCGCGGAGTCGAGTCGAAGGCCGTCGTTCCGCCGTCGACCGCAGCCAGGGCGGCTCGGACTCCCGGCAGGGGATACGCAGCCACGGGCGTGCCCGCGCCGAGCGCTTCGAGGACCGCGACCGGAGTTCCCTCCGACCAGCTGGAGTTGATCAGGAGGTCGGCGGCGCACTGCCAGCTCCAGACGTCCTCACGGCTCTGATAGCCGAGCAGCCGCACACGTCCGTCGAGTCCCTCGCAACGCACGAGCTCGCGTGCGTGCGCGTCAAGTGGCCCCTCCCCGATCAGCACGAGCACGGCGTCCCGCCCGGGCGATGAGGCTGCGAAGGCGCGAATCGCGTCGAGCGGCTGCTTGACGGAGACGAGCCGCCCGACCCAGAGGATGCAGACCGCGTCCTCGTCGACTCCGAGCCTGCCCCGCGCTTCCCGTCGATCCTCGCGCGGCCGATACGGAACGCCGCCGGGGATCACGTGGATCCGCTCGCGCGGCACGCCGAGCCGAGCAGCGTTCTCGGCGAGCTCGTCGGACACGGCGATCAGCGCGCGGGTGCGGTCGAGCGTGCGACGCAGGTCTCCCCGCGCAATGCGTCTGCGGCCGAGCACGAAGACGTCGCTGCCGCGGATCGTCAACACGAGCGGCACGCCCTCGCCGGTGGAGAAGTGCGCCGCCGCGAATCCGTCCGGCAGCGCGAAGTGCGCGTGCACAAGGTCGCCGTCCATCTCTTCGTAGAGGCCGCGCAGCACCGGCCGGAGACGTGAGGCCCAGAGGCGCGGCTCGACGATTCGGCCACCAATCGGGATGCCCGGAAACCGTGGCCGGACGATCCGCACTCCGTCCTCTTCTGCCTCCATCGGCACAGCCGGCACGCCCTTCGCCCCCCGAATCGGCGCAACGACGACGACGTCGTTGCGACGTGCCAGTTCGACGACCTCGTCTCTGACGAACGTCCCGAGGCCGGGGAAGGCCGGGCTCGGATACAGATGCGAGACCTTGAGGATGTTGCGGGGCATGTCCAGCCGGCGTCAGCGGTCTGCCGACGACCGTCCGATTCCGACCCGGGCCGATGCCCCCGCGAAAGCGGACCGTAGGAAATGCGACGTGTCGGAGGCCCAGTGGACCGCACTCGAGATCGGCGACGACTCCCCGGCGTAGTACTCGGATTGCGCATCGAGAAAATGGTGGGTCGTCCAGGTGCCCGGCACGAGAATCTGACTCCGGTAGCAGCTCAGCGCCCTGAGCTTCAGCAAGACCCACTCGTGCTCCCACGGAACTTCATCCCCGCGCTTCGTGCGTCCCCAGGTCGTGTAGGTCGTGTAATAGGTGACCTTGCCCGGCCACACGGCATCGGCCATCTCGCCGATCGCATTGTGGTGAGCATGTCCCCGCCGCTCGATCGCCGGCGCATACACCCGATCGGCCTGCACCGACGCCAGCCGTTCTCGGATCTCGGACCAGGGCGGATCGTTGTCCGCGTACGTCCATTGCTCCCAGTCCGTAATCCCGAGGACCTCGAGCGCTGCGGCATTCTCAGCCTCGCGTTCCTGATAGGTCACGCCCGTGCCACGTTGCTCCTGCACGTGGCTGCGCAGCACGGTGATGACGCGCGGTCGCTCGCGAAGCAACGTGAAGGAGCCGAAGAGGGTCTCGTCGTCGTTGTGCGGCGAGAGGAACACCGCGCCGGACGAACTCGCGTCGCCGGTCTGGCTCACGGCGACCACCCTAGATCGTCGGGAAGACGTTTCGGGGACGACCAGCCGGTTCGATACTGTGCCGAGCCGGCATGGACGACCTCCTCGGCTCGCTGGGAGCGCGCATCCCGCTAGGTGCCAAACAGCAGGTTCGCCGCCGGACTAATCGCCTCAGGCTTGGCATGCTCCATCGGGCCGAGCCGTTCTCGCAATGGGGCCGGTCGCGCGGCACGCCCATCGATCGGACCTATATCGAAGAGTTTCTCGCAGCAAATCGAGCGGCGATTCGGGGTCGGGTGCTCGAGGTGCAGGACGCGCAATACACCCGGCAACTCGGCACCGGCATCACGCAGAGCGAGGTGCTCGACATCGATCCGTCCAACGCGCAAGCGACGGTCGTCGGCGACCTCGCTGCGCCCGACGGCTTGCCGGTCACCGGGATCGACTGTTTCATTCTGACCCAGACGCTCCAGTACGTCTCGGACCCGAGGCAGGCGGTCGTCAACTGCCATCGTCTTCTGAGGCCGGGCGGGGTGCTGCTGGCGACCGTGCCCACGATCACCCGCGTCGACAGCAGCTACGAGGAGGACATCGACCGCTGGCGCTTCACGGCGAGAGCCTGCGAGGACCTGTTCGGAACCGTGTTCGGCGAGAGCAACACGACCGTTACGAGCCACGGAAATCTCCTCACGGCCGTCGCGTTTCTGGCCGGCCTCGCGGCCGAGGAGTTCGCCGACGGCGACCTGCACCGCGATGTGCCGGGGTATCAGATGGTGGTCACGGTTCGAGCCGAGAAGAACGAGCCAGCGGTCGCCGAGTGATCGGCTGTACCACCGCCACCGCGAGCTACGCAGCGTACGCCGAGGTCCTGGCCGCGGGCTGGTTGCGGTCCCATCCGGGCGTGCCCTTTTGCGTCCTGCTGCTGGATGGCGACAAGTCCGCCCTCACGGCCGCGGGATATCGCGTGCTCGCAGCGGACGAGCTGGACATCTCTGCGGAGGACCTGCAGATCAGGCGCGCGATCTACGACCCCTTCGAGCTGGCGAACTCGCTGAAGGCCGACCTGTTCCGGACGCTGATCGCCGAGGGCCACGACGCCGTCGTCTTCCTCGACTCGGACACCGCCGTCTACGAAAATCTCGAAGACGTCGGTGCCGCCGCGGCGGCGCACGGAGTCGCCCTCTCGCCGCATCTCGTCCACCCGCCTCCCGCGGACGGACGCTATCCGGGCGAGCTCGACGTGCCTCTCAAGTACGGCGTCTTCAACAGCGGCTTCATCGCCGCAGGCGCCGGCGCCCGCGAGTTTCTCGACTGGTGGTCGGGGCACGCCCGGCGGGATTGCGTCGACGATCTCGCCAGCGGGATGCACGTCGACCAGTACTGGCTGCAGTCGGTCCCTGCGTACTTCGAACACACGATTCTTCGCGACCCGACGCTCCACGTCGCTCACTGGAACCTGCACGAGCGGCACATCGAGCACACCGCAGGCCCGTACCTGGTCGACGGCCGACCGCTCCGCACCTTCCACTTCAGCGGGTTCGACCCGGAGCACCCCGACCGGCTTCACCGCTACCCGATCCCGATTCCTTATCGCGTGGATCCGGCGCAGAACGCGGCGCTCGCCCAGCTTCTGCGCGAGTACGCGAACGAGCTTCTGGCGGCGGGATACGTCGAGAAGCGGGCGCTCGGCTACGCCTACGCAACGAGCGCGTCGGGCCTCCCGCTCGGAAGATGGGAGCGAGCGGTATACCGGGAAGCCGCGCTCGCCTCGGAAGCCGGCGCGGGGTTCGAGCTCCCCGATCCTTTCGACCCCGCCGGCTCAGCCGCGTTCGAGGAGCTGATCTCCAGCTCCGGGTCGAAGCTCCCACTCTCTCCGCAGGCACTCGAGCGGCTCGCGGCAGCGAAAAAGGTCTATGCCGAGCAGGCGCCCGCCGGACTCGGCACGCGGGCGCGCGGCTTCGTCAGGCATCGGATCCTCGGGAGCGAGCAGGGTCACCGTCTGTCGAGTGACCGGACTTCCCTCGAGTACCGGGCCGGGCGCGCCTGATCGCGTCGGGCAGCGTCTCGAGCACAAGCCACTTCGTGGCGCCGAGGGTGAGTCCGGCCGCCGTCACGGCATGCCCCAATCCTTCGCGCCGCAGCTCTGGGTCGGGACGCACGCTGTGAGCCGACCACTTCGTCTGGTTGCCGATCGAGCGGACGAGGCGCGAGAGCATGTGACGATCCCGCAGGCTGAGGTGTTTGGCCAGGAAGGCGCCATGCCCCTTGGCATTCCGCCACTTGACGCTCAGATATTCCTCTGCCGGACGCCAGGCCCGGTGGATGACGACCGGCTCCGGGACATAGACGATCCGGTAGCCGTTCTCGAGCAACCGGAAAGCAAGGTCGTTGTCCTCGCCACACGGGAATTTCGCGCCCGGGCCGAGCCGCTCGTCGTAGAGCCCGACCGACTCGAGGCTCGAGCGGTAGGCGGCCACGTTCGTCGGATACAGAGGATCGTCGTCGAGTCTTCCCTCGTAGACGATGCGGTGGTCGTAGTCGTTCTCGTCCCACATGAACGAGCCGGGCTGCTCGAGCGGCCCCGCCACCACGCGCCCGACGACGAGGCTGTTCTCCCCTTCCGCGATCTGCGCCCGCACGATCGCGCCGAACCACGACTTCTCGACGAGCACGTCGTCGTCCGTGAACACGAGGAGGTCGTGTCGCGCCAGCCGCACCCCTTCGTTCCGTCCCAGCGATACGCCCGTGCGCTCCATGTGCACGTACCGCAGCTCGCAGCGCGTGGACCGCTTCGCCGCGAGCTCGTGATTCACCTCGTCGCTCTGGTCGATCACGATCAGCTCCTGCGGCACCTCGTCGCCCTCGAGAATGCTCTCGACGGTCTCGATCAGAAGCTGCGGACGCCCGCGCGAGCAGACGACGAGCGAGACCGCCGGCAACTGGACGTTGGCATTCATCGGCCGCTCACGACGGTATCTTCGCGCAAGTGAGGCCTCACGACAGTTGAGAGATCGGCGAACTCCGGCTCGCGCTGAAGCCGGCGCGGAAGTGCCCCCTCCCGCCGACATGGCGGTGCCCCGCAGAGTCGCCCGCGGCACCCTGAGCCTCCTCGCCAACCGGCTCGTGACTCTCGCCGTCTGGTTCTTCCTGACGCCCTTCATGGTGAGCCAGCTGGGCCACGTGACCTACGGACTCTGGGCGCTCATCGGCTCGATCGTGGCGTACGCCTCGCTGCTCGATCTGGGGATCGCAGCCTCGATCGTGAAGTTCGTCGCCGAGCATCGCGCCCGCGAAGAGGAGGAAGAGCTCAGACCGATGCTCGCGTCCTGCCTCGGCGTCTTTCTCGGCTGGGAGCGGTGGTGTCCGTGGCCGGCGTGATCCTCGCGCCGTTCATCCCGCACATCTTCAACATCCCGGCCGACGAACAAGGAACGGCGTCGTGGGCCATCCTCGTTGCGGCGGTCAACGCCGGCCTGTCCTTGCCGCTCTCGATCCCGAACGCGGTGCTCTTCGGAGTTCAGCGACTCGACCTGGTCGCCGTCTCGGCCATCGCCTCCATCGGGCTCCTCGCGGGTGCCACGGTCGCGATTCTCTTGCTCGCACGGCGGGCTCGTCCTGCTCATGCTCAGCGGCATCCCGGTGGCCTCTTCGGGGCGGCGGTCTCGATGTGGTTCGTTCGCCGGGTTGCGCCCGAGATCCAGATCGGGCTGCACGGCGCGGACCGCCGGGCGATCCGCCGGCTCGGCTCGTTCAGCCTGCCGACGTTCGCGCTCGAGGCGTCCGGCCAGCTCGAGACGAGAACGGACGACATCGTGATCGGCGCGTTTCTTCCGGTTGCGGCCGTCGGGCCGTACTCCGTCGCGCGACGGCTGAGCACCCTGCCAGAGGTGCTGAGCACGCAGTTCAGCTGGGCGCTCATGCCGCTCGCCTCGCAGTTCGACGCGCAGGACGGGCGCAAGCGGGTCAGCGCCCTGCTCGTCACGGCGACGCGCACAGCACTTGCAGGGTTCTTGCCGATCGGCCTCGGGGTCATGATGCTCGGCGGCCGTTTCCTCACGGCCTGGATCGGCCCCGCCTTCGGGAGTGCCGGGACGATCGTGATCGTCCTCACCGTGTTCCGCGCTGATCTACCCCCTCCTCGGGCCGGGCATCGTCGTCTCCGTCGGCACGAACCGCCACCGTGTGCTCGCGGTCATCGCGATCGTCGCCGCCCTGCTGAACCTCACCCTTTCGATCATTCTCGTCCACCCCTACGGCACCCTCGGGGTCGCGCTCGGAACGCTCATCGCCACGAGCATGCGGGCCGCCGTCAGCATTCCCTACCTCTCCCGGGCTCACGGCGTCGCGGCCCGCAAGTGGCTCTGGTCGATCCTCCTCCCCGCCGGCTTGCCCGTGCTTCCGGCGATCGCAACGCTCCTCGTGCTGCGTGCGGCCGTCGATCCGACTTCGGTTCTCACGGTGCTCCTCGTCGGCGCCGTCGGAGCACTCGTCTACGTGTTCGCCTACCTCTGCATGCCTTCGTGCACGACGGAGCGAGCTCTAATTCGCCACGAAGTCACCCGGTTGCTCCGACCGCGCAGCGTGGTCGCGTGAGCGGGTTCGTCGGTTGCACGTCCTGCACGGTCAGTCATCTGCCGCGAGGCGCGGGTGGCGGCCGAGTCGTGGAGCCGGTATCACCCGGAGTCGCCGTTCGTGGTGCTGCTGGTCGACGGGCAGGACTGGCCGCCGCGACGGCGAGCCGTTCGAGATCGTGCTGCCCGAGGAGCTCGGCCTCTCGACCGAAGGAGCTGGCCGTGCAGCAGGGCATCTACGACGCCTATGAGCTCTCGTGCGCCCTCGAGCCGCACCTGTTGCGCATGCTTCTCGACCGGGGCGCCTCGGCGGTTGTCTTCACCGACACCGACACCTGCTTCTACGCTCCGGTCGACGACCTGGCGAGGCCGCGGCGATCGAGTCGGGGCTGGCGCTACTCCCCGCGTCGACGCGTCCGGTGAACGGCCGCCGCTACTTCCCGGCGGACCAGATCGGACGGCGCCGGAGAATGAACGGTCTGTTCAACACCGGGCTGCTGGCCGTCGGTCCGAGCGGCAGCGAGTTCCTCGACTGGTGGGTGGGCTGGCTGGCACGCGACTGCCTGCGCGGAGCCGGTCGGCCGGAATGTGGGTCGACCAGCTCTGGATCGACTGGGCGCCTATCTATTTCGAGCATCTGATCGTGCGCGACAGCTCGCTCAACGTCGGGTTACTGGAACCTCGACGAGCGCGAGCTGAGCGAGGAGCGACGGCACACCGACGATCGACGGCGCCCCGCTTCGCCACTTCCACTTCGTCGGCTTCGACCCGCGGCAGGCCGGAGCTCCTCTCGATCTACTCCGAGGAGCTTGGCGACTACATCAGGGAGGTACTCGGCCGCGATCTGCCGGCCCCCAGTTCGAGTCCGCGTCCTCAACCGTCTGCTGCGGCAGTACGCCGAACGCCTGCTCGAATGCGGCAGCGAGGAGTTGCGCGACCATCCGTACGGGTTCGGCGTCGGCGCCGGCGGCCGCCCCTCGGCCCGCGGGAGAGGTCGATCTACCGGGAAGCGGTGCTCGCCGCCGAGGCACGGGGCGCGGAGCCGCCGCCGAACCCGTTCGATCCGCAGCGGGCCGACGAGTTCGAGCGGCTCGTCGACGATCCCGCCTCTCTGCGCTCACTCTCGCCCGAGGCGCAGAGGCGTCTCGACCGAACGCGACCGGCCGGTCTGTCGGCTTCGTCCGTCCGCCGCGTGAGCAGACGGATGGTCGCCGCGGCGCGCTACGCGCTCACGGAGCAAGCGCCGCCCGAGCTCCAGGTGCAGCCCCGCGTTGCGAGCGACACCATCCGGCTCGAGTACGCGAGCGACACGCGGCGTCCGGACGTGCGGCGACCCGGCGTGACCGCGGCGCAGACACCGACTGTCTCGGAGACGGCGCGGTGAAGTTCGTCGGCTGTACGGCGGGAACGGTCAGCTATCTGCCTCGTGCACGGGTCGCGGCCGAGTCGTGGCGGCGTGCATCACCCCGAGTCGCCGTTCTACGTGCTGCTGATCGATGGCGACGACTGGCCGGCCCAGGACGAGCCGTTCGAGATCGTGCGGACCGCGGAGCTCGCCGTTCTCGCCGGAAGAGCTCGCGGTGCAGCAGGGGATCTACGACGCCTACGAGCTCTCATGCGCGCTCAGGCCGCGCCTGATCCGCCTGCTGCTCGAACAGGGCGCCGCAGCGGTCGTATTCACCGACAGCGACACTTGCTTCTACGCGCCCGTCGACGATCTGGCGAGTGCAGCGGCCGAGGCCGGGCTCGTCTTGCTGCCTACCTCGATCCGGCCATGTGACCGAGCGGCGCTACTTCCCGGCAGGCCAGATCGAGTACCGACAATGGATGAACGGACTCTTCAACTGTGGGCTGCTGGCGGTCGGCCAGGGCGGGCTGAACTTCGTCGAGTGGTGGGCCGGCTGGCTCGCGCGCGACTGTCTGCGGGAGCCGGCTGCGGGCATGTGGGTCGACCAGCTCTGGCTCGATTGGGCGCCTGTGTACTTCGAGCACCGTGATCCTGCGGGACAGCTCCTTGAACGTCGCCTTCTGGAACCTCGACGAGCGCGAGCTCGCACGAGCTGGCCGGGCGTCCGACGGTCGACGGCGCTCCGCTTCGCCACTTCCACTTCGCCGGCTTCGACCCGCACCGGCCGGAGCTCCTCTCGACGTACTACGCGGAGTTGGCCTCCCTCTACGAGCAGGAGTACGGCCGCGACCTGCCGTCCCGGCCCTCGAATCCCGCCCTGGACGACCTCCTCCGACAATACGCGCAGGCACTCCTCCGGTCCGGCAACGAGGAATTGCGCGAGCGTCCGTACGACTACGGCGTCAGCGCAGGCGGCCGCCCGCTGGGCCGCCGCGAGCGGGCGATCTACCGCGAGGCCGTTCTCGCCGCCGAAGCCCGAGGCACGGATCTGCCTCCGAACCCGTTCGACCCGTCCCGAATCGAAGAGTTCGATCGGCTGATCAGACGACCCGGCCTCCTTGCGCTCGCTCTCGCCACGGGCACAGAAGCGGCTCGAACTCGTGCGGCCGCCGGGACTGTCCCTCTCCTCGCTGCCCCGCGTCGGCGGCAGACTCGCTGCAGCCGCCCGCTACGCCCTGACCGAGCAACCTCCGCCCGACCTCGAGATCCACGGCCGGACGCCGAGCGACACCGTCCGGCTCGAGTACTGACATGCCGGAACGCGGCGAGGGAGCGGGGTTCGTGGGCTGTACCGCTGGAACGGTCAGCTATCTGCCTCGCGCGCGGGTGGCCGCCGAGTCGTGGCGGGAGCTATCACCCGGAGTCGCCGTTCTACGTGCTGCTGATCGACGGCGACGACTGGCCGGCCGAAGACGAGCCGTTCGAGATCGTGCGGCCGGAGGAGCTCGGTCTCGGCCGGAGGAACTGGCGGTGCAGCAGGGCATCTACGACGCCTACGAGCTGGCGTGCGCCCTCAGGCCGCCCCTGATCCGACTGCTGCTCGAGCAGGGCGCTCGAGGTCGTGTTCACCGACACCGACACCTGCTTTTACGCCCCCGTCGACGACCTCGCGCACGCAGCGAGCGAGGTCGGGCTGGTGCTGATACCGCAGACGGCCCGTCCTGCACCGGCGCGCGTCTACTTCCCTCTCACCGAGATCGAGTACCGGGACGTCCTCAACGGCTTCTACAACCCCGGTCTGTTCGCGGTCGGCCCGAGCGGACGTGACTTCCTCGACTGGTGGGCCGGCTGGCTCGCGCGGGATTGTCTACGGGAGCCGTCGGAGGGCATGTGGACCGATCAGCAGTGGCTCGACTGGGCGCCCGTGTACTTCGAGCACCTGATCCTGCGTGACAGCTCGTTGAACGTCGGGTTCTGGAACCTCGACGAGCGCGAGATCCACGAGCTGCGACGGCCGCCCGGCAGTCGACGGTGCTCCGCTTCGCCACTTCCACTTCGCCGGCTTCGACCCGCGCCGAGCGGGGCTCCTCTCCACGTACCGCGAGGACGACATGCGCTTCATCGGACGCGGATGGCCGCCGACGCCAAGCCCCCCTGTGCTCACCCGCCTGCTGCAGCAGTATGCGCAGCGGCTGAACGAAAGCGGCGTCGAGGAGCTGCGCGAGCGGCCGTACGACTACGACGTGAGCGCAGGCGGCCGCCGTCTCGACCGCCGCGAGAGGTCGATCTACCGGGAGGCGGTGCTCGCCGCCGAGGCGCGAGGCACGGAGCCGCCGCCGAACCCGTTCGATCCACAGCGGATCGAGGAGTTCGAGCGGCTGGTCGACGACCCGGCCTCACTGCGCTCACTCTCGCCCCAGGCCCAGAAACGCCTCGAGCTCGTACGGCCGCCGGGTTGGTCCCTATCCTCAGTGGCCCGCGTCAGCCGCAGACTCGTAGCGGGCGCCCGCTACGCCCTTACAGAGGAGCTTCCCGCCGACCTGGCAATCCACGAACGCACGCCAAGCGACACCGTCCGGCTCGAGTACTAGTAGGTTCCGATGTGGCCGTGAGCGATGTGCGCAAAGGATCAGCGCGGAACTTTTCGGCTGTACCGCGTGCACGGTCAGCCATCTGCCCCGCGCGCGGGTGGCGGCCGAATCGTGGTGTCGACATCACCCCGAGTCGCCGTTCTACGTCCTCCTGATCGACGGCCAGGAGTGGCCGCGGGAGCACGAGCAGTTCCAGATCCTGCTGCCGGAGGAGCTCGGACTTTCGGCAGACGAGCTTGCGGTCCGATTGGGGATCTACGACGCCTACGAGATGTCGATCGCGCTCAAGGCCCGCCTGTTCGGGACGCTGCTCGACCAGGGAGCGGCGGCAGTGGTGTTCACCGATCCGGACGTGTGCTTCTACGACCGCGTCGACGGCTTGGCGGAAGCCGCAACGGCTGCCGGACTCGTGCTGATCCCGCATGCTGCACGGCCAGTTCGGGCAGGAGCGCGACGCTACTTTCCGCTCGGCCAGATCGAGTATCGGCGGACCACCAACGGTCTCTTCAACGGGGGCCTCGAGGCTGTCGGCCCCGACGGGCGCGACTTTCTCGACTGGTGGGACGGCTGGCTGAGGCGCGACTGTCTGCGAGAGTCCTCGGCGGGTATCTGGACCGACCAGAGCTGGCTCGACTGGGCGCCCAGCTATTTCCAGTACGCCATCGTGCGCGACAGCTCGCTGGACGTCGCGTTCTGGAACCTCGACGAACGGGAGCTGCACGAGGTCGACGGCCAGCCGATGGTCGACGGTGCCCCGCTCCGCCACTTCCACTTCGCCGGCTTCGATCCCCAGGAGCCCGAGCGCCTCACCACGTATCTCGGAGACGCGTCCGCGCTCCCCGCGAACCCCGTCCTGACCGGGTTGCTAGCGGAATACAGCGAGCGCCTCGCCGAAGCCGGCAACGAGGAGCTCCGCGGAGCGTCCGTACGGGTACGCCGTCGGCGCCGGCGGCCGCCCACTCGGCGAGCGCGAGCGGGCGATCTATCGCGAAGCGGTTCTCGCCGCCGAAGCCCGGGGCACGGAACGACCGCCGAACCCGTTCGATCCGTCTCGGCTCGACGAGTTCGAGCAGCTCGTCGACGATCCCTCCTCGCTGCGCGCGCTCTCTCCGGAGGCCCGTGAACGCCTCGAACGACTGCGGAAGCCCGGCGTGACCTTCTCCTCCCTAGGTCGCATCGGCAAGCGTCTGCGGCCGGCTCTCCGTTACGCGCTCACCGAACAGCCCCCTCCCAGCCTCGCAGTTCACAGCCGCGTGGCGAGCGACATGGTGCGGCTCGAGTACTTGAGGGACAGTGAACGAGATGCGTGAGGCGTCGCAGGCCGGACTCGTCTGCTGCACGGCGTGCACGGTGAGCCATCTGCCGCGGGCGCGGGTGGCCGCTCGATCCTGGCGCGAGCACCATCCCGAGTCGCCCTTCTTCGTCTGCTTGCTCGACGGCGACGGCCGGCCGGATGAGGGCGGGGATCTCGGAATCGTGCAGCCGGAGGAGCTCGGCCTCTCGGCGCAGGAACTGGCAGTGCAGCAGGGGATCTACGATGCCTACGAGCTGTCGTGCGCCGTGAGGCCGCACTTGATGCGCCTGCTTCTGGATCGGGGCGCTTCGTCGGTGGTCTTCACCGACACCGACACCTGCTTCTACGCGCCGGTCCACGACCTGGGAGACACGGCGGCGACCGCCGGGCTGGTTCTGGTGCCCGCGGCCATGCGGCCGGTAACCCGGCGCCGCTACTTCCCGACCGGCGAGATCGAGTACCGATGGCTGATGAACGGTCTCTTCAACGCCGGCCTGCTGGCGGTCGGAGCAGGAGGACGCGCGTTCCTCGAGTGGTGGGCCGGCTGGCTGGCCCGCGACTCCCTGATCGAGCGGTCGGCGGGGATGTGGGCCGACCAGCTCTGGATCGACTGGGCTCCCGTGTACTTCGACCACGTGATCTGCCGCGACAAGTCGCTCAACGTCACCTTCTGGAGCCTGGACGAGCGAGAGCTGCACGAGCAGGAAGGTCGGCTGATGCTCGACGGCGGCCCGCTACGTCACTTCCACTTCGTCGGCTTCGACCCGCGCGAGCCGGAGCTCTTCTTCACCCACTATCCCGGAATGGCCGACTACTACAGGGATGCGTACGGCCGCGACGCGCCGGCGCTACCTCCGAATCCGGCCCTCAGCCGTCTGTTGCGGGAGTACACCGGCTCCCTCCTCGAAGCGGGCAGCGAGGAGCTGCGCGGGCGTCCGTACGACTACGGAGTCAGCGCCGGCGGCCGCCGCTCGGCCGTCGCGAGCGCGCGATCTACCGCGAGGCCGTGCTCGCCGCTGAAGCACGCGGCGCGGACCTGCCGCCGAGCCCGTTCGACTCGTCCCGAAGCGAAGAGTTCGATCGCTTGGTGGACGACCCGGCTTCGCTCCGCTCACTTTCGCCGCAGGCGCAGCGGCGGCTCGAGCGTCTGCGGCCGCCGGGTGTGTCGCGTGGCTCCCTGCGCCGGATGGGCAGGCGGCTCCCGGCGGCCATCCGGTACGCACTAGCCGAACGGACTCCCGCCGACCTCGCCGTTCACGGCCGCACGGCGAGCGACTCGGTACGCCTCGAGTACTGAAAACTAGATCTGCGCAGGCGCCGGTTGAACCTCCACCACGGGCGTCGGGTTCGGTCGCAACCGGGGCGGGCTCGCCGATTTCGGTACGCCGTGCGAAGCGGCTTCTCGATCTTGTAGTAGCTGACGGTCGCGATGACGAGCGTGACCGGGAGCGCGACCAGCGGCTCCTGCCAGTTGAAGAGCCAGAAGACGAACATGTGCCAGAGGTACAGGCTGTAGGAGATGACGCCCGAGCCAGACCAGAGGGCGGAAGCGAGAAGCAGCGGCGCGAGGAGGCCTTGCCTCTACGCCGCTCCTACGAGCAGCGCCCTGCGATCGACATCGGCCCGAGCCCGTAAGCGATAGCGCCAGCGGCGTGTGGGAGCTCGGAGTTACCACGAAAGCCACAACAGTGCGCCAAGCCCTAGCCAGCCCGCGAACTGGGGAACGCGAAGTCCTCGCCTGCACAGCAGGGCGAGCAGGCAGCCGAGCACGAGGCCGTCCGCATGGGTGTCCGGCCCGAAATAGAGTCGACTCCAGGAGGCGCCAGCGAGTCCAAGTCCTGCTCTGTACGCGGCCAGCGCGAGGAAGAGGCATGGCGAGCGCCACCGCAATGCGCGACTCGCGCACACCCCGCCGCAGAAGAACGAGGAGCACGAGCGGCCAGAGCAGGTAGAACTGCTCCTCCAGAGCGAGCGACCAAAATGGGCTCAGCGCCGACCAGAACGGTGCCTGAGCGGTCGACGCCCATCAGGTGAGAGCCGGACGCCATGACGATGTTCGTCACGTAGAAGAACACGACGCGTGACCTGCTCGAGAGCCCTCCCTGGCGAAGCCGACATCACGACGAGGTAGGCCGCCAGCACGGCGAACAGCGCAGGAAGGAGTCTGTACGCGCGCCGGCGGTAGAACGCCGTGAGGGAAATGACGCCCGTCCTGTCGCGCTCCTCGAGCAGAAGAGTCGTGATCAGGAACCCAGAGAGCGCGAAGAACATCTCCATGCTGAAAGCGCCGCCGGTGGGATAGCCGAAGTAGTGCACGGCAATCACTGTGACGACTCCCGCTCCACGCAGCCCGTCGAGCGCCGGGACGTAACTGAGCCGTCTCACACCACGATGCTCTACTCCGCCCCGGCGCCTTCCTGCACCCGTCGAAGGTCGTGCCCCCCTCGAACGGAGGTACGACGTTCTCAGCTTGGCTCGGTTTGTTGCGATCACACGGACACCGCGTATGACGAGAGCCGCGAACACTCGCTCATGGGGTCGTCCTCGGCTCCCCGTCGTACACCGGACGGGCGTTCCACGCTCGAGCTGGCGCTGGTTGTGTTCCCTCCGCCCGCGGCTCCTGGGCACGCCTTGCATGGAGGGCCTTCCGGAGCGGCCTTTCGACGGCGTAGTAGCAAGCGTCGCGACGACAAGCGTGACCGGAGCGCGATCCAGGGGTGCTGCCACTGGAAGAGCCAGAAGACCAGCGAGTGCCAGAGATACAGGCTGTAGGAGATCACGCCAAGCCACACGAGTGGCCGCCAGGAAAGGCACCGGGAGAGGAGACCGGGCTCCAGCGCGGCTCCGACAAAGGCAGTCGCCGCTACGGCTATCGGCGGCATGAAGTACACGACCGAACTCGTCATCGGAGCAAGCAAGGAGCAGGTCGACGAGCGCCCGAGACCGGCCCAGCCCAGCAGCTGCGGAATGCGAGTACCCCCGCGTCGTAACAGGCGAGCACGCACCCGAGCAGGAGGCCGCCCGCGTGGGTGTCGGGCGCCGTATAGACGCGAAGCAGGGACGCTCCGGTAAGAGCGAGCGCTGCCGCGTAGCACAGCAAAGAGCGATCGCGAGGCAGATCAAAAGCGCTGCGATACGTGACTCGCGCACGCCACGCTTCAGGAGAAGAATGAGCACTAACGGCCAGAGAAGATAGAACTGCTCCTCCTGAGCGAGCGACCAGAACGCCGTCAAACGGTGTGTGATCGAGCAGATGCGAGCCCGACGCGATGACGATGTTCGCCGAATACAGCCCGCCTGCGGCTACCTGCTCGAGTCCCAGCGCTGAGGCATTCGTCGCGAGCGCGTAGACCGCCAGCACCGTGAAGAGACCAGGAAGGAGTCGGTACGCGCGGCGACGGTAGAACCCCGAAAGCGTGCCCCTGTGCGGTCTTATCGCGCTCTTCGAGCAAGGAGGGTGGTGATCAGGAACCCCGAGAGCGCAAAGAACACGTCCATGCTGTAGAAGCCGCCGGCAACGAAGCCGAAGTAGTGGGCGCTGATGACCGCAGCGGCACCAATGCCCCGGACCCCGTCCAGGGAGCTCACATAACCGAGACGGCTCACACCACGATCCTCTACTCCCATGGGGTACTGCTTGCATCCACCGAAGGTCGGGGCGCCTTCGGGCCAAGGTATGACAGGCCGGCGACCGGAAAGGCGGGAGGGTAGGCCAGTGGACAGGCCCCAAGGGTTCGCCGCTTCGGGCTGGGAGGCCGTGGCAGCGGCATTCGCCGGACAACTTCGAGCTCCATGGTGAGCTCGGCGCGGCCTGCTGCGTGTACCTGGACGGACGGCCGGTGGTCGACCTGTGGGGCGGGACCGCCGACCGACGTAGCGGCCGCCCATGGGACGAAGACACGGTCGCGGTCGTCTTCTCCACGACGAAGGGCGCGACGGCGATCTGCGCGCACATGCTCGGCGGAGCGGGGTGAGCTCGACCTCGACGCACCCGTCGCGCGGTACTGGCCCGAGTTCGCGGCCGAGGGGAAAGGGCGACCTACGCGTCCGCTGGCTCCTCTCCCACCAGGCAGGGCTGCCGGTTGTGGATACGCCGCTCTCCCTCGAGGACGCGTGTGCGTGGGAACCGGTGATCCGGGCGCTGGAGCGCCAGCAGCCCCTGTGGAGCCCGGGACGCAGCAGTCCTACCACGCTGTGACGTACGGGTTCCTCGTCGGCGAGGTCGTGCGGCGGGCGACGGGGAGGACGCTCGGGAGGTTCTTCGCCGACGAGGTCGCGACGCCGCTCGGACTGAGCGCCTGGATCGGACTGCCGAGGAGATCGAACCACGTGTCGCTCACCTCGATTTCGACACCGCCGAGCTCGATTGGGACCAGCTGCTCGACGCGATGCTCGCAGACGTCGCGCCGGTGCCCACGGGGGCGAGAGAGATGCTCGAGACGCTGTGGGCGGACCCGGACTCGGTGGAGCGCGGGCGTCGAGGCTAGGGAACGCGTTCTCCGACGGCCTGGTGACCGAGGACGGCTGCCACAACGCCCGCATCGTGCGTGCCTCAGAGCAGGACAGGGATGGTCACCGACGCGCGGTCGCTGGCCCGTATGTACGCCGCAGCGGTCGGAGAGGTCGACGGCGTCAGGCTGCTGCAGCCGGGGACGGTGCAAGAGATGTGCGCGCTTCAGCAAGCGCAGCGGTACGGCGTGCCGCCGGAGTTCTCGGTCTTCATGGCCGAGGCCTTCCCCTTCTCGATGTCGTCGGGATTGGTGCGACCGGATCGACTCCGCCCGCTCCTCGGGCCGGCATCGTTCGGCCATCCCGGCTACGGTGGCTCGCTCGCGTTCGCCGATCCTGATCTCGGGGTCGCCTTCGGCTACGTCAGGAACCACCTGTCCAGCGACGGCCAGACCTCGCGCAGCCTGATCACGGCGGTGGCCGACTGCCTCGCCGGAGCCTGAGCGACTAGGCCGGCTCAGGCCGTCTCGGGCCGCAGCCGCGGGCGTAGCCGCGGCCGCCAGTCGCTCATCGCGAGGACGAGCGTCACCGCCACCACGACGGCGACATGCACGCGGTTCAGCCCCGTGCCGTTGTTTGCCTGCGTGGATCCCCAGATGAGCACCGGCGCGAGCCACGCGGCGCCGAAGCGCGGGCGGTAGAGCGCGACGATCACGAGCAGCACGGCGAAGTAGTGGATCTCGAGCAGCGGCGTGAACGCGAGCACCGCGAGGATCGCGAGCGCGAACGCGTCCCGGTCACGGCCGCGACGTGCGGCGAGGACGACGAGCGCGAGGACTCCGAGGCCGACGAGCGTCTCCACGGCCACCGCGGCCGTCCAGCTCGGGACGGCGTAGTGCACGAGCGCCGCCAGCGAGTAGCTGTCTGCACCCTCCCGGCGCGCGACGAACCGGAGCAGGTGGACGTAGTCCCCCAGGCCGGCGAAGCCGATACCCGCCCACGGGAGGAAGACGAACGCCGCCGAAGCCGCGGCGGTCCAGCGCCGCGGTCCGGTAGCGGCGCGTCGCGATCAGCCAGACGAGGAGCGGCCAGAAGAAGAGCTTGAGCGCGACGATGAACCCGCCGACGAGAGCGACGACCGCAGCCTTGTCCCGATAGCGCCAGACGAGCGCGAGCCCGAGCACCATCGGCAGGGTGACGTTCGCGCTCTCGATCCCGGCGAGCGTCGGGATCCAGATGAACGAGATCGCGTAACAGCGCCAGTCACGGATGCCGAGCACGAGCAGGGTCGCCGGCACGGTCGCGGCCACCAGCAGCGTTGCGAGCGTGCCTGCGACGACCGTCGGCAGCAACGTGAAGGGCGCGAAGAGGTAGGCGCCGAGCGGCGGATAGAGGAACGCGTATCCCTCCCGCACCGCCTGAGACGTCACGTCCCCGTAGGGGGAAGCTCCGTGCAGGACGGCACGAGCCGCCGGCACGAAGGCAAAGTGGACGTCGAACGCGAACTGGTGCTTCATCGCGTTGCCGAGAACCATCCAGACCGGGACGACTACGGCCCAGAACGCGAGGCTGTGCGTCAGCGCCTTCCGCAGCGGGTCGGGCTCGGGCGCGGCCGGCGCCGAGTCTCCGTCGGCACTCACGTCGGAGCTACTACGAGGTCGACGGAAGGCCGAGGCCGTCCGGACCGAGCGCCGGTCCGCTCTCCCGGTCGTTCGAGGCGGGCGTGGCGCCGTCGGCGTTCGTGCGGAAGGCGAACCAGCGATAGATCGGCTTCGCGTCTTCCGGAATGTCCGCGGAAGCAGGCTGAGCCTTGGCCGACCCGCTCCGGGCGAGTCTCTCCTCCAGCGCCTTTGCTCCGTCGATGTCCAATTCACCGGCTCCTTTGTTGCATCCGTGTCGTTCTCGGTCTGGGCGATCTGTCCTGCGCGCGACCGAACCGCGTGGTTCGGCGACGCAACCGCAGCTTGCTCGCGACGCCCGGTTCCCCGCGCCAGCCGTCCGGCGGGCTTCAACTCATCGGACGGCGGGTTCCGGGCTTCCGAGAGTCCGCGGCAAACTGAGCGGGTGATGGCGCGGGGCGCTCCTGATGCTGGGCGACGCCGAGTCTCGCAAGCTCGTCGCGCAGGGTTCGCACGACGCGCCGCAGAACCCAACGAGCTCTGTCGGGCGCCGCGCGCGCATACTCGCCGCGCGCACGGCGCGACCCTGACCATCGTCGCGCTCGCGCGGCCTGTTCCTGGGCTCGGTGGTCCTGCGAGTCGGTCATCGGCGCCCACGTCCACGGGCCGTTCGTCTTCATGGACGAGCTCGGCTACGAGCAGATGGCGAGGAGCTTCGCCCGCACCGGACACTTCGCCCTGCTCGGCCAGCGCGGGCTCGCCTACTCGCCGCTCTACCCGATCGTCCTCTCCCCGATCTACGCGCTGACCTCGTCGATGCACACCGCCTACGAGTGGGCCAAGGTCGAGAACGCGGTGCTCGTCTCGCTCTCCGTCTTCCCGGTCTACGCGATCGCGCGGTCCGTGCTGCCGCGCGGCCGCTCGCTCGCCGTCGCCGGGTTGTCGCTGCTCGCGCCGCTGATGCTCTACAGCGGCTTCGAGATGAGCGAGAGCCTCGCCTATCCGCTCTGCCTCGTCGCCTTCTGGACGATGCTGCGCGCGGTCCGTCGTCCGAGCGTCGGCGAACGACGCGCTCCTCCTCGCCGCGATCGCGCTCGCCACCGCCGCGCGCCTGCAGCTCGTGGTGCTGGTGCCGGCGGCGCTGACGGCCATCCTGCTCGTCGGTCTCGTGCGGCCGGGCCGCGATCGGTCGCCTCGGCGTGCGGCGGGCGGTCTCCGCGCACCGGCTGCTGTTCGGCGTCTGCGGCGCCGCGCTCGTCGTCGCGCTCGCGCGGACGGCGACGAACGGCGGGAACCTGCCGCTCGCCGGCCGCTACTCGAACGTCGGGACCGCCCATGCGAGCGCGGGGCGCGTGGTCGCGCTCTTCTTCCAGCACCTGGCCGGGCTCGACCTCGCCGTCGGCGTGATTCCCTTCGTGGCCGCGCTGCTGGCCGGCTGGGCGCTGGTCCGGTTCGGCTTTCCGCGGAGCGCGCTGGTCTTCGCCTCGGTCGCGCGTCGCCTCGACGTTCTGGATCGTGCTCGAGGTGGCCTACGACGCCGCGGCGTTCGACGCCACGAAGAACCTGCCGCACGCCCGGCCCGGATTCGTCGACCTGCCGCGGATCCACGAGCGCTATCTCATCTATCTCGTCCCGCTCTTCCTCGTCGCGCTGCTGGCGGTGTTCGATCTTCGCCGGCCGAGGTTTCCGCTCTCGAGGCACGTCGTCGGCCTGCGCCGCCGTCGCCGCATTGCTGCCCGCGCTGATCCCGTTCGGCACGGTCATCAACGGCACGAACGCGGCCGAGTCGTTCTCGTTGCTCGTGTTCGGCCGGGGGGAGTCCGGAACGACCGTCGCGGTCGCGCACGCGACCACGCTCGCCGTCGCCCTGTCGGCGCTCCTGGCGGTCGTCTACGTCCTCGCCGCCTCGCGGCTGCTTCCGCCGGCCGCGACGCTGGTGGTCACGGCCCTCGTATTTCTCGGCCTGTCCGCACTCGAGCTCGGACGCCAGGTCACACCGCTCTCGCGAGCCACGACCGGCCTTCCCGCGCAGCGCCGACTGGGTCGACCGGGTCGCCGGCACCGAGCGGTCCGGTCAGCATCGTCAGCGGGCCGGGGTCTCGATGGGCGCCGTGCGGGAGACCGCCTACTGGAACGCGTCGATCGCCCGCGCCTACTACACGTGCCGCATGGAGCTCGGTGCGGACTGGGGCGAGCAGCGGCTGTCCCGCTCGAGCGCGATCCGGACGCGCTACGCCGTGGTGCCGGCCTCGTTCGCGAGGCACGGGGCGCATCCTGGCGCGCGACCCCGAGGGGCGGCTCGTGCTCGTCGCTCCGGCCCACGGGATCCTGAAGATCCCGGCCGGCCTGCGCTGCGGCGGCTGAGCTCTCAGATCTCGCGGCCGCGGCGACGCAGGCCGATCAGCGAGAGCAGGAACGACGTGAAGAAGATCTGGACGCCGACGATGACGAGCGTCGCGGCGAGGATCGTCGCCTGCTCCTCGGCGAGGCTGCCGAGACCGCCCGCGATCCAGTGGCCGACGATCGCGGCACCGAGCGCGAAACCGGCCACCATCACGGCCAGGCCGAGCAGGAGACCGTGCTCGAGGCGGACGCGGCTCCCGATCCGCTCGAACGACGGATCGCGGTCGCCGAGCTGGTACACGGCATAGGAACGGCCGCAGAGGCCGAACCCGACGAGCTGCGTGCCGACGACGACGAGCAGCGAGCCTCCGATCAGCGTGTGGACGTAGAACTCGCGCCCGAAGACCGAGGCGTGCGCGAACACGACCCCCATGAGCAGCACGCCGATCGCGCCGACCAGCACGCCGGGGAACAGGAACAGGAAGTTCGGGTGGTAGACGAGCATCAGCCGTAGGTGACGCCAGCCGTCCCGGAAGGGCGAGAGCTTCGACTCGCCCTCGCGGGAATGGAGCGCGATCGGCAGCTCGCGGATCTCGAGGCCGCCGCGCGAGGCGCGGATCACCATCTCGGAGGCGAACTCCATCCCGGTCGCCTGGAGGGCGAGCGTGGGCAGGACGTCGCGCCTGAGCGCGCGCATGCCGCAGTGCGCGTCGCGCACCGGCGTGCGGAAGAGGAGGTTCAGGAAGCCCGAGAGCAGCGGGTTGCCGATCCGGCTGAGCATCGACATCGCGCCCGGCTGGACGGCCCCCATCCGGTTCCCCATCACCAGCTCCGCGCCGTTGTCCAGCTCGTGGACGAAGCGCGGGATCTCCTCGAAGTCGTACGTGAGGTCGGCGTCGATCATCACGATGTAGTCGCCGCGAGCCGCGGCGAAGCCGGCGAGGTAGGCGCTGCCGTAGCCGCGCCGCGGCTCCTCGACGACCCTCGCGCCGGCGAAGCGGGCGAGATTCGCGCTGTTGTCGTCGGAGCCGTTGTCCACGACGAGCACCTCGCCGTCGAGCGCGTGCTCGTCGAGCACGCGGCGCGCCGCGACGACGCACTGGCCGATGCTCTCCTCCTCGTTCAGGCACGGGATGACGACCGACACCGAGACGGTGTCCGGTGCGGTGACCGCGCGGCGTTCCGAGAGGACGTTGACCGCCACAGTCGAGGAATAGCGCCCGGACGGCCTCGCCGCACCGTCCGCACGGCTGAGGTCGTCCGCCTGGAAGTCTGGGCCGCACGTCAGGGCAGTGTGGACGAGAGGACGGCAAGAACCCGACGACCCGGCGGTGTAGACGAGCCGCACGGAGGCCGATACTGCGACGACGATGTGGACGTTGCCCAGGTCGCCCGTGGTTCGCGTGCTCGAATTCTGGCTGCTCGGCGTGGTGCCGGCCGCTCTGCTGGTCGGCTCGGCGATCGCCGAGGCGCACGTCCCACACGCTCGCGTACGACTTCGACCGCGCCTATGCGCCCGCGATCCATCACGTCCTGCACGGCTCGTCGCCGTACGGGCCGTCGACCGCGGCCGCCCTCGGCTCGCAGACGGCGTTCGTCTACCCGCCGCTCGGCGCCTTTCTCGCCTCACCGCTGGCGGCGCTTCCCCTGCACTCGGCGGACATTCTCGTCACGGTGCTCGCAGCGCTCTCGGTGCCGGCGATTCTCTTGCTCGTCGGAGTCCGGGACTGGCGGTGCATCGGAGCGGCGCTTCTGTGGGGGCCGACCGTTTCCGCGATCCACCTCGGAACCGTCAGCCTGCCGATGGCCCTCGGTGTGGCGCTCATGTGGCGGTGGAGGGACCGTCCGCTGCGGGCCGGAATCGTGCTCGGGCTCGTGATCGCACTAAAGCTCTTCCTCTGGCCGCTCGTCGATCTGGCTCGTGGTCACGAAGCGATACCGGGCGGCCGCCGTCGCCGCCGCGTCGGCCGTCGTCCTCGTGCTCGTTCCCTGGATCCCGCTCAGAGGGGCCGGGCTCCTGTCGTATCCCCACCGGCTGAGCATCCTCACCTCACTCGAGGCGAAGCGCGGCTTCTCGCCGGCGGCGCTGCTCGCGCACCTCGGTCTGGGCTGGGGCGCGGCCGAGGCGGTCGGCTACGCGCTGGGCATCGCCTTGCTCGTCTGGGCGTACCGGACGACGGAACGACGAGGCGAGCGCGCTCGGGCTGGTCTGTGCGGCGTCGCTCCTCCTGACGCCGATCCTCTGGCCGAACTACCTCGTGATCATGCTCGTGCCGCTCGCCGTGCTCCGCCCCCGCTTCGGCATCGAGTGGCTGTTGCCCGTGCTCCTGCTGGACGAGACGGTCTTCGCCCCGCCGGCGTGGGAGGTCGCGGTCCTGCTCGGCGATCCTGGCCGTCCTGACGGCCGACTGCTGTGCGGCCGCTCCGGCGGAGGCGTCCGCGCCTGGTGCTTGCATGGGAACGGTGACCGCGCCAGAGGAAGCGGCTCGCACCGCGCCCTCCGGCCGTCCGCAGACACGGCCTCGCGGCGCGAATCTCGCTCGGGCTGGAGGAGAACGGCACGCTCGTCATGGCCGTCGCCGCGTTCGCCATCCTGCTGATCACGCAGCTCCGTACCGCGCTCGCAGCCGACGGCTGGATGGCGCTCCTCTCCGGCCGCGTCGTCGCCCAGCACGGGCTCCCCTCGCACGACACGCTGACGGTCTGGGCCCACGGACGCACCTGGGTCGACCAGCAGTGGCTCGCGCAGCTGGCCCTCTACGGTCTCGACCGCCTGGGCGGCCTGCCGCTCGCGCTGCTCGTGCACGCCTTCCTCGTGACCCTTGCCCTCGGCGGCGCTGCCGCCCTGGCCCGCAGGCGCGGCGGGTCGGCGCGATCGGCCACCTGGGTCGCGCTGCCGGTGCTGCTCGCCTACTGGCCGGGAGCCGTGATCATGCGGCCGCAGTCGTTCGCCTATCCGCTGTTCGTGGCGGTGCTGTGGCTCCTGTTCGAGGAGCTTCGGCAGCCCTCGCGCCGCGTCTACCTCGTGCTGCCGCTCCTGGTGCTGTGGGCGAACCTGCACGGCTCCGTGATCGTCGGCGCGGCGGTCGTGTCGGCGTTCGCCGTCGCAGAGCTCGCCGCTTCTCTCCGGTCGCGTCCGCGAACGGTGCACGCCCGCTCGCTCGTCCTGCTCGCGGCGCCGTGGCTGTGCGTGCTCGCTTCGCCGTATGCGACCTCCCTCCCGCACTACTACCGGCTGATCTTCTCGAGCGGGTTCGGGAGCTACGTGACCGAGTGGGCGCCCGACCACCCTGACGCTCGCCCATGCGCCCGTCTACCTGCTCGCCCTCGGCGGCCTCTGGCTGTTCGGGCGCACGGGCAACCGGGCGACGCCGTTCGAGAAGCTCGCCTTCGTCGGCCTGACCCTGCTCGCCTTCGACGCGGTGAGGAACGCGCCCTGGCTGGCGCTCTTCTCGCTCGTCGTGCTTCCGCGGCTGCTCGACGCGCTCCGTGCTCCCGCCGTCGAGCCGAAGCGTCTGAACCGCCTACTCGCGCTCGCGATGCTCGTGCTGGTGTGCGTCGCGACGCTCGGCGTCGCGTTCAAGCCGGACTCGTGGTTCACCAAGGCCGCCTATCCGGCCTCGGTCGAGCGCGCGGCCGTGGCCGCTGCCGGCGCGCACGGCCGGGTGTTCGCCAACGAGCGCTATGCGGACTGGCTGGTCTTCGAGCATCCGCAGCTCGCGGGCCGGATCGCGTACGACTCGCGCTTCGAGCTTGCTCACCACTCGTCAGCTTCGGTCGGTGACGGGCTTCCGCAACCTGGTCGCCGGCTGGCGCGGGACGGTGCGCGGCTACCCGGTTCTCGTCCTCGACCGGCAGGACGACGCCCAGCCGATCGCCGCGCTCGTCAGGACGAAGCGAGCGCGCGTCGTGACTCGGCGCGGCCCGATCGTGGTGCTGCGTCAGCCGTAGCCGACGGAGCGAACGTCCGCCAGACGACGTAGGCGACGACGGCGAGCACGAGGCAGATCCGCCAGCGCTGCCGCCCGAGTGCGCGAGCGGCGTGATCCAGAACGCCAGCGGCGCGAACCAGATCGCGGACAGCCGCGGGCGGGCGAGAGCGATGGGGACGAACAGCAGGTCGAGGTAGTGGAGCCACAACACCGGCGTGGCGAGCAGCGCGCCGGCGACGGCGATCGTGAGCGCCCGCCGGTCGCCGTCCGGGCCGCGGGCGGCCAGGAAGATCCCGCCGATCACCGCGATCGCGAGGAGCGCCGACAGGGCGGTGGCCGCTCCGCCGTCGACCCGCAGCAACCCGGCGAGCGAGTAGCTCTTCGCCGCCTCCACCTTCGTGAGCACCCGCAGCAGGTGGGGGTAGCCGCCGAAGTCCGGCGAAGCCGATCACGGCCCAGCCGCCCACGAGCAGGACGACCGCGACGGCCGCCGAGACCAGCGCCGCCCGGAAGCGGCGCGTCGCCAGCAGCCAGACGAAGAGCGGCCAGACGAAGAGCTTGGCGACGGCGGTGGCGGCCGTCACCGCGCCGGCGACGAAGGGGCGATCACGGTAGCGCCAGACCAGCGCGACGCCCGAGGAGCAGCATGGAGCTGATCGCGCCGAGGCTCAGGGTGTCGACCACCGGGGCGGTCAGGACGGCGAGCCCGTAGCAGCGCCAGTCGCGGACGCCGAGCAGGCGCAGCGCCAGCAGCACGCAGCCGAGCGCCAGCAGGAGAAAGAGCGCCTTGCCGGCGACGACGGGCAGGAACGCGAGCGGGGTGAGGAGCAAGGCCGTGACGGGCGGATAGACGTACTTGTCGCCGTGCGCGAGCGCAGCCGCGGTCGCGGGCGGGAACGGCGAACGGCCGTGCATGACCGAGTGCGCCGCCGTGCGGAAGATCTCCCAGTCCTTGAGCGAGCCGGTGCAGGTGCAGCTCGGCCGCCGCGATGACCGCGAAGAGGATGAACGGAATCCAGAGGAAAACCGCGAGCTCCCAGGGCTGTCCCAGCGCGCGCATCGAAGCAGCGAGTCTCTCGCCGGCGGCCTTCATCGCCCCATTCAAGTCCGAGACGCCCTGTCACGCCTTCGACCGAAGGACGGGGTCATCCCACCCATCCCGCAGGAGACGCGGCGCCCAAACAGGTTTATCACCCCAGGAAGGCGTCTCAGGACGGCGAGATGCCGCACGCGCAGCAGAACAAGGAGGACAGTAGATGCTTCGTTCGCTCCCCATTCGGGCCTACCTCGCGGTTACGGCCCTGCGGGATCGCGAAGAGGGTCAGGCGCTCGTCGAGTACGCGCTCCTGCTTTCCCTGATCGCGGTCGCCTCGATCGGCATCCTGAAGGCGCTCGGCACAACGTCTCGGGGATCTTCAGCAAGGTCAACGCGGAGGTCTAAGCGGCCTGGGAGACGCCTTTGGCCGAAGGACCGGGTGATCCCAGCCTTCCCGCAGGTGTAGATGCGCTCAAGCGCATCTACACCTGCTAGCGACAGAAGGCATCCCGCGATCGCGGGATGCCCAAGCGCAGGGCGCCAACCCTGCACGAAGAGGGCACGACGGCGAAGCCGGCGGCTCTCAAAGGAGGACACAGGTGGAGATGATTCGTTCGCTCCCCATGCGGGCCTACCTCGCGGTTGCGGCCCTGCGGGATCGCGAGGAGGGGCAGGCGCTCGTCGAGTACGCGCTCCTGCTTTCCCTGATCGCGGTCGCCTCGATCGGCATCCTGAAGGCGCTCGGCACAACATCTCGGGGATCTTCAGCCAGATCAACGACGAGGTCTAGGCAGCAGCAGGACCATGAACGAGGGGGCCTTCACACCTCTCTCGAGGACGAAGGACCCCCTCGCCTCATCCGGCAGCCGCCAAGCGCGGTAACGGAAACCACCAAGACTCACGCGACCTGACGCGACAAAATCAGGAGGAGGAAGACCAAGTGGAAAACATCATGTCGAGCAAGCTCTTCAGGACGCGCCAGGGCACGATCTTGCTCGGCGTGGTGGCGGCAGTGCTGGCGGCGATCGCACTGATCGTCTACCTGAACCAGTACCGCAACAACGCCAACGCGAAAGCAGTGCCGGTCACGGTGCTCGTCGCCCAGGGGCCGATCGCGCAGAACACGTCGGGTGACGTCATCGCCTCCTCGAATCTCGTCAAGCCGGTGCAGGTCGCGCAGAGCGACGTCGAGGCGGGCGCCATCACCAGCGCGTCCCAGCTCCAGGGCCAGGTCGCGACGACGGACATCGCCGCGGGCGAGCAGCTGACCACCGCCGACTTCACCGCGGCAGATCACGGCGGAGCGTCTGCCGCGCAGCTCACGAACGAGCAGCGCGCCGTGGTCGTCCCGCTCGACTCGCCGGGCCAGGTGGGCGGCCAGATCGCCCGGGCGACGCCGTCGACGTCTACGCGCTCATCACCGCGGCGAACGGCACGCCCGGTCGTCCGCGAGATCCTGCAGAACATGTACGTGCTGAACACGAACTCGGACGGCAACGTGACGCTGCGCGCGACGCCGGAGCAGGCCGGCAAGCTGATCTACGCGAGCGGCAACGACAAGATCTGGCTCACGCTGCGGCCGCCGCGCGGCACGGTGACGAAGCCGACGCCCATTACCGCGAGCTCGCTGGGAGGCTGACATGGAAGACACGATTCGCATTCTCGTAACCCTCGCCGAGCACGCCGACCCGCGGCTCGTCGAGTCCGCACTTCAGGATGAGCCCGGGCTCGAGGTCCTCGGCTACGCCGACTACTTCGACGACTGGCGCGAGTTCCTCGCGCAGCAGGCCGACATCGTCATCGTCGCCTGCTCCGCCACCGACCAGGGCGCGACGACGATGGTCGACCGGGCCGTGAAGCACCGGCCCGACCGGCCGGTGGTCGTGATGACCGAGGCGCCGCCGAACGGCTTCCTGCGCCAGGCGTTCGAAGCCGGCGCGGACGACGTGATCACCCTCCCGCAGGCTTCGGAGGAGGTCGCGTTCACGCTCCAGAAGGTCATCGCCCGCCGTCGGGGTCTCGCCATCCCGGGGAAGCCCACGGCGCCGCTCATCGCGATCCTCGGCCCCAAGGGCGGGACCGGCAAGACGCTCGTCGCGACGAACCTGGCGGTCGCGCTCGCCCAGCGGGACGCGAACGTCGTCCTCGTCGACCTCGACCTGCAGTTCGGCGACATCGGCCTGGCCCTCGGGCTCTCTCCCGAGCGGACGATGTACGACCTGATGAAGGCCGGCCCGCCCTTCGACCACGACAAGCTCGACCGGCACCTGATTCGCCACTCTTCCGGCGTCAAGGTGCTGATCGCGCCGACGCGGCCGGACCAGGCGAGCGCCGTCTCGATCGACTACCTCCGCGACATCTACGCCTCGCTGCGGTCGATGTGCGACTTCGTGATCGTCGACACGCCGCCGGGCTTCACTCCCGAGGTGATCGCGACGATCGACGTCTCGACCGAGATCTGCATGGTCGGGATGCTCGACTCGCTCTCGCTCAAGAACACGAAGCTGGGCGTCGAGACGCTCGACCTCATGGGCTACGACTCCGATCAGATCGCGCTCATCCTCAACCGCGCCGACTCGCGGGTCGGGATCACCCCCGAGGACGTGTCGACCATCGTCGGCCGGACTCCGGACATCTTCGTCCCGAGCGACCGCGAGATCCCGCGTTCGATCAACGAGGGAACCCCGATCGTCGCGGTGAAGCCGGCCTCCGGCGCCGCGAAGGCGTTCCGCGATCTCGCCGACCGCTACGCGAAGACCTCGACGGCCCAGCCGGCGGAGAGCTCGTCTGCTTCCGGCGGCCGGACCCTGATCGGGCGGAGGCGCTGATGGACCTGCACGAGCGCCTCAACACGTCCACGCCGGTCGCGGCGGACAAGGATCCGTTCGCCGAGGTCAAGAGCCGCGTCCACTTCACGGTCATCGGGGATCTCGGGCCGCAGATCTACAACGTCAACATGGACCCGGACGATCTGCGTGAACGGGTCCTCGCCGATGTCCGCGACCAGCTGGCCCAGGAGACGGGCATCTCGCGCGACGACCGTGCGCGGATCGCGCTCGAGGTCGCCGACGACATCCTCGGCCACGGCCCGCTCGAGCGGCTGCTCGCCGACGACAGCGTGACCGAGATCATGGTCAACGGCCCGCACGACATCTGGATCGAGCGCGCCGGCCGGCTCTCCCCCAGCGACGTCCAGTTCAACGACGAGTGGCACCTGCGGCGGATCATCAACAAGATGGTCGCGCAGGTCGGACGGCGGATCGACGAGTCGTCGCCGATGGTCGACGCGCGCCTGCCGGACGGCAGCCGCGTCAACGCCGTGATCCCGCCCCTCTCGCTCGGCGGCCCGCTGATCACGATCCGCAAGTTCAGCCGCACCCGCCTGACGCTCGAGGACATGATCAAGCTCGGCACGCTCAACCAGGAGGCCGTCGAGTTCCTCCAGCGCTGCATCCGCGCGCAGCTCAACCTCCTCATCTCGGGAGGAACGGGCTCGGGCAAGACGACGCTCCTGAACGCGCTCTCGACCGCGATCCCGAACGAAGAGCGGATCGTCACGATCGAGGACGCGGCCGAGCTGCGGCTCAACCAGGCCCACGTGCTGACGGCTCGAGGCTCGCCCGAAGGACCTCGGCGGCGAGAACGAGGTGCCGATCCGCGCCCTCGTCCGGAACTCGCTGCGCATGCGGCCCGACCGGATCATCGTCGGCGAGGTTCGCGGCGCCGAGGCGCTCGACATGCTGCAGGCGATGAACACGGGCCACGACGGCTCGCTCTCGACGGTCCACTCGAACAGCCCTCGCGACGCGCTCTCCCGCGTCGAGACGATGGTGCTGATGTCCGGCTACGACCTGCCGGTGCACGCGATTCGCGAGCAGACCTCGTCGGCGCTCGACGGCATCATCCATCTCGAGCGGCTCGAGGACGGCTCGCGTCGCGTGACCTCGATCACCGAGGTGCAGCGGATGGAGTCGGACGTGATCACGCTGCAGGAGCTGTTCAAGTTCCAGATCGACGAGGTCACGCGCGACGGCACGATCATCGGCGGTCTTCGCCCGACCGGGCTGCGGCCGACCTTCATCCAGAAGTTCGAGAAGCGGGGCATCGCCCTGCCGCTCGGGCTCTTCCAGGGCAATGAGCCGGAGCTCCGCACGGCGGCGGTCGGGGCGAGCAAGTGAAGCGACTCTCGCTTCTCGCCACGGCCCTTCTCGCCGCCTGCGCGTTCGCCGGCGAAGCCGCGGCGGCCGGATCCTCGGCGACCAGCCGTACAACCCGTCGCTGTGCGACCGCATCGTGAGCTCGCCGATCACGATGGTCGTGCTGGCGCTGCTCGTGGCGGCCGCCGTCGCGTTCCTCGTGATCGCGATCCTGGCGCCGCGGCGGAGCGGATTGCCGGAGCGCATGTCCGAGTTCGTCTCGATCCGCGCCCTCCAGCAGGACAACCAGGCACCCGCCGTCGAGGAGCAGACCGACGAGGCGCAGGAGGACAACTACTGGACGCGCCTCGGGGAGACGCTCGAGATCGCCGAGATCCACATCTCGCCCCAGATGCTCGTGGGCGGGACGATCGCCGCGACCGTCCTGGGCTTCTTCCTCATCCTGGCCGGCACGGGATCGCCGTGGTGGGCGCTCCTCGCTTTCGTCATCCCGTACCTCGCCCGGGAGTGGGTGCTTCGCACCCTCGCGCATCGGCGCAAGCGCTTCGCCGAGCAGCTGCCCGACGCGCTCCAGGTGATCGCGTCCGCCCTCCGTTCGGGTCACAGCCTCGCGGGCGCACTGGCCGTCGTGGTCGAGAGCGCGTCGGAACCGATGAAGAGCGAGATGCAGCGGGTCGTCGCGGACGAGCAGCACGGCGTGCCGATTCCGACCTCGCTGCTGGTGGTCGCAGAGCGCATGGCGAGCAGCGACCTCGAGCAGCTCGCCATGGTGGCCGAGCTCCAGCGGGAGTCCGGCGGCAACGCGGCCGAGGTGATCGACAGGGTGGCCGAGACGGTGCGCGAGCGGTTCGACCTGAAGCGGCTCGTCGACACCCTGACGATGCAGGGCAAGATGACGCGCTGGATCGTCCTGGCGCTCCCGGTGGGGATCGTCCTGATCCTCCAGATCGTGAACCCGCACTACCTCCACCCCCTGCTCGTCTCGACCGCGGGGAAGATCCTGCTCATCTTCGCCGTGGTGTGGGCCGTGGCCGGATCGTTCGTGATCAAGCGAATCGTCGAGATCGAGGTCTGAGGTGACGCCATGACCGTTCTGCTCGTACTTGGCCTTCTGCTCCTCGGCACCGCCGTGGTCCTCCTGACGCGAGCGTTGATGGTGCCGCGGCTTCGCGCCGCCGACACGCTCGCGCAGATCGGCCACTACGGCTTCACGGCCCCCGCGGGCCGGGAGCACACGGAGGGCTTCCGCGGCATCTTCGACGAGTTCTCCGCGTGGCTCGGCCACTTCTTCACCGAGGGGCTCCACATCGTCAACGCGGAGCGCCTGCAGAAGACGATCGTCGCGGCGGGCATGCGCCAGACGACCCCGGACATGGTTGCCGGCTACTCGGCCCTCGGCGCCGTCGTGCTCCCTCTGATCTGGATCGTGCTCGCAATCGTGGGCGGCGCGTCGGCCGGCGTGGCGATCGTCCTCACCATCTTCTTCGGCCTCGCCGGCTGGGTCCTGCCCGGGTTCATCGTCCAGCGCAAGGCGGAGAACCGGCTCTACCGGATCGACCACGCCATGCCCGAGCTGATCGACCTGCTCGTGGTCACGGTCGAGGCCGGCCTCAGCCTCAGCGCGGCGCTGCAGATCGCCGGCGAGCGGCTGCGGGGCCCGCTCGGCGAGGAGCTGCGGATCGTGATCCAGGAGCAGCGCATGGGCCTCACGCCCGTCCAGGCGCTGGAGAACATGGTCGGCCGCACACCGACTCCCGCGGTCGAGTCGTTCGCCCGGGCGATGATGCAGGGCGAGCTGCTCGGCGTGTCGGTCGGGCAGATCCTGCGCAGCCTCGCGATCGAGATGCGGAAGCGGCGGCGGGCTCAGGCCGAGCAGCAGGCGCAGAAGGCGCCGATCAAGATGCTCTTCCCGCTCGTCTTCATGATCTTCCCGGCCCTGTTCATCGTCATCCTCGGCCCGGCGCTGTTCTCGATCTTCGACGCGCTGAGCAACCGATGAAGCGCTTCGCGCACATCCGCCGCGAGGACGGCCAGGCGCTCGTCGAGTTCGCGCTCGTCCTGCCGATCCTGCTGATGGTCGCGACCGGGATCACGAGCTTCGGCCTCGTGTTCTACCACTACATCACGCTCACCGACGCGGTGCGCTCCGGCGCGCGGACGCTCTCGCTCGGGCGGGGCGCCCCCACACCCTGCACCCGGCCATCACCGAGACGGTGAACTCCGCGATCGGCGTCAACCTCAAGAAGACCCAGGTAACGCTGCTGATTAACGGGTCCGCCCCGTGCACCCAACCGGGCACCGGACCCAACTGGAACCAGGGCAACCAGGTGACCGTGACCGCCTCGATCCCGTGCAGCATCAACATCATCGGCGTCAACATCTCGTGCCCGGGCGGGCAGTTGACAGCGAGGCGACGGATGCCATCGAGTAATGCCCGCATAAGAGCCCTTCGCCGGCGCCTGCGGCACGAGGGCGGGCAGGTCCTGCCCATGACGGCGCTGATGATGGTCGTGCTCGTCGGGTTCGCGGCGTTGGTGGTCGACGTCGGCCGGATCTATCTCGCCCAGCGCCAGCTCCAGAACGCCGTCGACGCCAGCGCGCTCTCGGTGGCCCAGAACATGCCGGACGACTTCGCCGGCTACAGCACGGTGCCGTACTTCGACGGCGTCGCGCCGAGCAAGAACGCGCTCTTCGGCTACGGCGTGACGGCCGAGGATCCCGTGGTCACGTTCCAGTGCTCGCCGAACGCGCCCGGCTACGACCCGAACACCAATTCGTGTCCGGCTGACGCGAGCCCGGAGGACCAGCCGACAACCTCTGCCAGCCGGGCGACTCGCAGCCGCCGACACCGGCCGGGGTCGGGTGCAACGCGGTGACCGTCTCCGAGACGGCGACCGTGAAGTCGACGTTCGCCGGGATCTTCGGCTTCCCCAGCTTCACGCTCACGGCCGACGCGACGGCGAGCGCCCCACAGACCGGCTCGACCCCGACCCCGCTCAACGTCGAGGTCATCCTCGACACGACGCCCTCGATGGGACCGGAGGGCGGCAGGTGCGGGAGCGCGGTCACCGGCATCAATCCCGAGCGTCCCCTACGGGATCGACTGCGCCAAGGCGGGCGTGCGAGCGCTCCTCTCCGGCCTCGCTCCGTGCACCGGCACCTGCACCGGCAACGTCCCCAACCCCGGTAACGCCCTCGGCGCGAACGTGACCGACCCGTTGGACGAGGTCGGGCTCGTGACGTATCCGGCCCTCAAGAACCCCGCCAACCGTCCGGACGAGATCAACTGCACCGCCGACCTTGGCCGCGACGCGAGGAACCCCGACGTCGAGTATCCGACTCCGTATCCGCCCCCGACGCAGCCGCAGCCCGGCTACGACATCATCGGCCTGTCGAGCGACTACCGGACCTCGGACGACCCGACGGCCCCGCTCAACCCGAGCTCCAACCTCGTCCAGAGCGTGTACTGGACCCAGTGCCCCGGCGGCAACTACCCGCGGGGCGACTACTACGGCCTCGAGGACACGGGCCAGCAGACGACCTATCTCGCGGGCGCGATCGCCGAGGCCCAGTACCAGCTGGCCCAGACGGCGCGGCCGAACGCCGTCAACGCGATCATCGTCCTCAGCGACGGCCAGCTCAACCATGTGACCTTCGCCAACGGCGGGAATGACAACAACCCGTGCGCGAGCGCCGATGCGGCGGCGACCGCCGCCAAGGCCACGGGCACGCTCATCTACTCGATCGCCTACGACTCCACGCTGAACTGCACCGACAACACCGGCGCTCTACCGCAACGTACCCGGCAAGACGCTCATGCAGAACATCGCGACTCCGGGCACCCCGACCCAGCAGTACTTCTACGACCAGCCCACCTCCGGCGACCTCACGGACATCTTCACCCAGATCTCGCAGGCGCTCGCGCAGATCAACACGCGACTCATCCCGAGCCCGTGACCCGCTTCCTCCGCCCCACGCTCGCCTGCGCCGGGCTCGTCGGCGTCCTCCTGCTCACGTGGAGCAGCCGTCTCGCAGGCGAAGACACGCGTCGCGTGGACGACGCCGCAGGCGATGGCGAAGAAGATCCACGGCCTCGTCCCGCAGATCCCGACCACCAACACGAGCGCCCCCTCGATCATCTCCGCCACGACCTGTCACGGCGTCGGCAAGGCGCACAGGGCGGAGGAGCAGCAAGAAGTACTCGACGTTCCGCTGCACGGCGACTCTGGGAGCGGGGCAAGGCCCGCGTCTCGGCCCGCGCGCTGCCGGGCGGCAAGTTCTGCGCCAGCAGCACCGGGCTCGCGGCCTGCCCTGCAGGGAGTCCGGTCGCCGGTGATCCGCGGATCTGCAGCACCTCGGGCGCTCCGCCGACTGCCGACCCGAACCACTGCGCCCTGACCGCGACCGAGGCCGCCCTCACGCGGGCGATGGTCGTGGCGTTCAACCTCCCGAACTGGCAGCCCGGCAACGTCGCCTGCAAGGGCTCGAACCTCACGCGCACCTGCAGCTTCCAGCAACTCGGCGTCTACGGCGTCTACTACAAGTCCAAGATCCGCTTCGCGCTCACGAACGGCGCCTGGAGCGCCACCATCGGGACGACGGGCGGCAACGTCCCGGCGACGTGCACGGTGCTGCCGAAGGCGGGCACCGCCGCGGGCAAGCCCTCCAAGTGGACGACCGGACCGACCCCGACCTGCTGATGACCGAGACGAGCCTATCCACCGTGTCTCCGCCGCCGACCGCCACCGAAGATCGGGACGGCGCAGCGGCACGCCCGCGCCGCCCGCTCCGCGAGGTCCTGCCGCGGGGAGCGCGCGCCGTCGCAGTCGTCGCGGTCTCGGCGGCGCTCGTCGTGGCCGACTTCGCCCACTTCGGCGTCACCGACCTGGGCGTTCATCGGGCTCGTGCTCTGCCCGGTGATGGTGCTGCTGACCGCGATCGACCTGGAGCACAGGCTCCTGCCGAACGTGATCGTGCTGCCGGCGGCGCTCGCCGTCATCGCGATCGTCGCGGCCTCGCAGCCGCACGACCTCGTGACCCACGTCGCGGCCGGGGTCGCACTCGGCGGCTTCTTCTTCGCCAGCGCAGCATTCTTTCCGGGCAGCATCGGGATGGGCGACGCGAAGCTCGGCCTCCTGATCGGTTTCGCCCTCGGCTCGCAGACGTTCCCCGCGGTCGAGATCGCGCTCCTCTGCGTCCTCGTGGTCGCGCTCTGGATCGTCGCGACCCAGGGAGCGGCGGCTCGCAAGAAGGCGATCGCCTTCGGGCCGTTCCTCGCGCTCGGCGCAGTCCTCGGCTTCTTTCTCGCTTGACGGAGGTTCTCATGACTGAACTGATCGAAGACACGACACAGATGATCGGCGAGGAGGACGCTGCAGAGCGCCTCCGTGAGCTGATGGAGCGCTCGCGGGACGAGGTCTCCAAGGCGGTCGTCGGCCAGGACCAGGCGGTCGACCTGATCCTGATCGCCGCGCTCGCCCGCGGGCACGTGCTTCTCGAAGGCGCGCCCGGCACGGCCAAGACCCTGCTCGCGCAGGCGATGGCGCGCGTACTCGGCGCGCACTTCCAGCGCGTCCAGTTCTCGCCCGACACGACTCCGAGCGAGCTGATCGGGACGATGGAGATGCGCGGCGGCGAGCTCGTGCTCGAGCGCGGAGCGATCTTCACGAACGTCCTGCTCGCCGACGAGCTCAACCGGACGCCGCCGCGCGTGCAGGCGGGCCTGCTCGAGGCGATGCAGGAGCGGCACGTGACCGTGCGCGGGCGCACGTACTTCATCGATCCGCCGTTCTTCGTCATGGCCACGCAGAACCCGTACGAGCACGAGGGCGTCTTCCCCATCACCGAGTCGCAGCTCGACCGCTTCCTGATCAAGGTCGACCTCGGCTACGGCGACGAGGACGCCGAGCTGAGTACGCTCAACCTCCCCCACCGCGGTGTCATCCCGGACATGCTCGGGGACATCTCGCCGCTCCTCGGCGAGCGCGCGTTCCTCGTGGCGCAGGAGATCGTCGACGAGGTGGAGGTGAGCGAGGACGTCGCGCGCCTCTGCGTCCGCATCGTCCGCGAGACACGGAACGCGGACGGCGTCGAGCTCGGCGCCAGCCCTCGCGCCGCACGGCACCTGATGACCGCCGCGAAGGCTCGGGCGGCCGCCGAAGGAAGGCAGAGCGCCGAGGTCGAGGACGTGACGTGGCTCGCACCCTTCGTTCTCAGCCACCGCGTGAGCGCCGAGAACGCCACCCCGAACGAGATCGTCGAGGCGAGCCCTCCAGAGAGCTCTCGAGCGCTAGGAGTTACCCCCGTATCGTCGGTCTCGAACCCACCGGAAGTGCTGGACGTTCGGCGCAAATCCGACGATACTGCGACAGGAACCCGTAAGCGAACCCAGAAAGCGGAGTCTCATGTTTTACGTCATTCTCGCCATCATCTTCGTCGTCCTGCTCTTCGCCTACGTGCGGGTGCGCGGCCGGCGGGTGAGTCGCTAGCACCTTCGGCTCAGGCACGACGCTGCGGGTCGATGGCCGGCGACCCCCAGCGGATAGGTTCGGCTGGAACACGGCCCACGTACGTACGGAAGGGGAAAAGGGACGTGCCTGTCAGCGTCACCATCGAGGCCGCCTCGAAGGCCGAGGCGGAGTTGATTGCGCAGCACCTGCCCGTCGAGGCACGCGCGCAGTCGTGGCGCGGGCTCGGCGTCATCCGTCTCGGCCGACGCAGCTCGGCGGAGACGAAGGCTTTCATCGATGCGGTCTCGCGGAGCTTTCGGCAGCACGAGCTGCGGTGGGCCCGCGTGCGGTACGACGACGAGGAGCGCCTCTTCAAGACCAGCCGCCCGGGTCGGTGACAGCGGCGGCCGGTCAGTCGACGGCCAGCGGCTCTGCGAGCCCGGCGATGCGGTACGCGTCGATCTGATCGAGCGTCTCACGCTCCAGTAGCGCCTCGGCGAGGGCGTCGAGGCGGGGACGCTCGGCGGCGAGGAGCGCGACGACCTCGTCATACGCCGCCTCGATCGTGCGGCGCACCTCCTCGTCGAGGAGCTCGAGCGTCCGCGGCGACGCCGGCTCGCCCCACGGGCTTGCTCCGTCGGCCGGCAGGACGGCGACCATCCCGATCGCCGAGCTCATCCCCCAGCGGCCGGCCATGTGGCGCACGAGCGCCGTCACCTGGGCGATGTCGCCCTCGGCGCCCGTCGTCTGGTCGCCGAAGACGACCTCCTCGGCCGCCCGGCCGCCGAGCGCCATCTTGACCCGGGCCTCGAGCTCGGCGCGCGAGTAGTTGAAGCGGTCGACGTCCGGCGACGAGAGCGTCACGCCGAGCGACTGCCCGCGCGGCACGATCGTGATCTTGCGCACCGGATCGGCTGCCTGCGGTCAGCATCCCGACGAGCGCATGACCGGCCTCGTGATACGCGGTGCGGCGGCGGTCGGCCGGCGTCAACATGATCTTGCGCTCCGCGCCGAGGAGGATCTTCTCGAGCGACTGGGCGAAATCGGCGGCGCTGACCTCGGTGCGGTCCGATCGCGCCGCCAGGAGCGCCGCCTCGTTGACGAGGTTCGCGAGGTCGGCGCCGACCATGCCCGGCGTCGTCGCGGCGATCCGGTCGAGGTCGACATCCGCCGCCAGCGGCACGTCCTGCGTGTGCACCTCGAGGATCAGGCGCCGTCCCTCCCGGTCGGGCGGCAGGACCGCGACCCGGCGATCGAAGCGGCCCGGCCGCAGCAACGCCTGATCGAGCACGTCGATGCGGTTGGTCGCGCCGATCACGATCACGCTCGTGGTCGAGTCGAAGCCGTCCATCTCGGTGAGGATCTGGTTCAGCGTCTGCTCGCGCTCGTCGCTGCCGCCGAAGCCGCCGCCGGCGCTGCTGCGTGCGCGGCCGACGGCGTCGAGCTCGTCGATGAAGACGATCGCCGGCGAGTCCTGCTTCGCCTGCCGGAAGAGATCGCGGACGCGTGAGGCGCCGACGCCGACGATGGCCTCGACGAACTCCGAGGCCGACATCGAGAAGAACGGCGCCCCGGCCTCGCCGGCGACGGCGCGTGCGAGCAGCGTCTTGCCGGTCCCGGGCGGGCCGCTGAGCAGGACGCCGCGGGGGATGCGGCCGCCGAGCCGGCGGTACTTGTCCGGGTCGCGCAGGAAGTCGACGATCTCGCTCAGCTCCTGCTTCGCCTCGTCGATGCCGGCGACGTCGGCGAAGGTGACCGGTTCGCGGCCCGGGCTGATAGCGGCGTGCACGGGCGCGGCCCAGCGCGCCGGCGGTCCGCGAGCCGCTCATCCGGCGGAAGATCCAGAACAGGAGCAGCAAGAGGACGATCGTCGGGCCGAAGCCGAAGACGATGCTCTTCCACCACGCGACGCCGGTGTCGGGCGACTTGGCGTTCACGACGACGCCGTGCTGCTGGAGGAGCCGCGAGAGCTGGTTCGTGTCGGCGAACGACGGGATCTCGGTGACGAAGTGGACCGAGGCCGTCGAGGTGCCCGCAGGACTGGTCGCGTGGGCGAAATTGCCCTGGATCGTCGAGTTCACCGAGGTGATCGAGACGACGTTGCCGCTGCGAACCTGCCGGAGGAAGAACGGGCTGTACGGGACGCGGATCCGCGTCTGCTGGATGACCCGGTGCGCGCCCCAGTAGTTCAGGCCGAGCAGAACGGCCAGCAGCACGACCTAGACGGCGATCCGCCTCGGGCGGCTCGGCCACCACGGGAAACGCCCTTCCGTCACGTGCGCACAATGCCACGCGAAGCGGCCGGCAGCGGCTCAAGGATCGCGTTCGGGAAGCCGATCTCCAGGCAGGAGTGGCGAAGATGCTCGAGCCTGCGATGGTGATCGGCCTCGGCGCGGTGGCGGTCTGGACGCACGTCCGTTTCCCCGGCCTCCGCCCCGGCTCGCTCCTGCGCGCCGCCGTGCAGGTCGCCGTCTCGTTCGGCGCCTTCGCGTTCCTTCCAGCGGTGCTTGGCCTGGCGGTTCCGCTCCTGTCTCTTCACGCCATGCGGCTCTCGGTCACGCTCGCGCTGCTCATCGCTTCCATGACATACCTCTTGCTGACCTGGGTGTGGCTGATCGCGCGGCTCCTGGACGACCTGCTGGGCGGCACTCCGCGCGGCGGGCACCCCGCCGCCACCTCCTAGCCGCGACACGAGCCGGACGGCTGTAGGTTCTCCGGGAGCGGAGAGATGAGCGAGCCTGCACAGCCACCGGAAAGCAACTGGTCGCCGAACACGATCGTCGTCACCTACGACGGAACCGCCTCGGCCGAGCGGTCGCTGGACCGCGCGATCGAGCTGGCACGGGTGTTCGGCTCGCGGGTCGTCGTGGCGGACGTCGCCGCTCTCACGCCGATGCCGTTGGAGCCGATGCCGGGCGCGTTCGGCTACATGCCGTACTACGACGTCGGCGCCATCGAAGAGGACGCCCGGACGGCCGACGCCGTCTGGCAGCAGCATCGGTCACACATCGAGGAGCTCTTCGCGGCGAGCGGTGTGGGACACGAGTTCGACCGCCTCTCCGCGGACGACGTCGCGGACATCGCCGATCTCGCGAGTCGCCATGACGCAGACCTGGTAATCCTCGGCACCCATGAAGCCGGCTTCCTGGAGCGCATGGTGGCAGGAAGCGTCGGCGAAGCGGTGGCACGCCGCGCGCGCTGCGACGTGCTGATCGTCCACCCCGACGACGAGTAGGGCGCTTCCTAGACGAAGTGCAGCACGACACAGCCGAGCGCAACGGCCCACGCCGCCTCCACGAGCAAGACGAGCGAGAGAAAAACGATGCCGTGCACCCGCTCCCTGGGAACCTCTGTGGGCAACCTCAGTGTCAAGCGCTCGTCCTTTCGGCGACCGGCGAGCCCATCTCCGCAGGGGCTCGACCCTCGCTCTCATCCTCGGCGGCGAGGCCGATCCCGCGCTAGCCGAACGGCTAGACCCTGCAACCCGAGAGCGCCAGCGAAAACTGCAGCCGGCCGCGGATCAGTAGCCGGGGCCGCCGAGGCCGTGCGTGGCCTCGAGCTCGCTCGGCCGACGAGTCTCCTCGCCGAGACGCGTCACCGGAATCGGCACCACCTGGCCGCCTGCCGAGCCGAACGCCGTCAACGCCCGGTCATGCAGCTCGGCGTAGGGCTCGACGACGGTCGCGGGCGCGCTGCTGCGCGTCGCCGACTCGCCGCGGACGACCACAGCAAACGTCCGCAGCAGGATCGCCAGGTCGACCGTCAGGCTCCGGTGCCGGAGGTACCAGAGGTCGTACGAGAGCTTCGTCGCGGTCTCCTCGGCACTGGCGGCGTAGCCGTCCCGGACCTGCGCCCAACCGGTGAGCCCGGGCTTGATCAGGTGGCGCCGTATCCAGAAGGGAACGCGATCGCTCAGCTCCTCCAGGAACTCGGGCCGCTCGGGCCGCGGGCCCACGAGCGACATCTCGCCGCGGAGCACGTTCCAGAGCTGAGGGAGCTCGTCGAGTCTGAGCTGCCGCATCACCGCGCCCGCGCGGGTCAGCCGCGGATCGTTGGCGCTGGCCCAGACGGCCGCTCCGGCCGCCTCGGCGTCGGCACGCATCGTCCGAAACTTGTAGATGGTGAACAGCTTTCCGTGCTCGCCGAGGCGAGACTGGCGAAAGATCAGCGGGCCGTCCGTCCGCAGGACGAACACCGCCAGCAGCGGGAAGAGCGGCAGCGTGAGGAGGAGCAGCAGGGACGCCCCGACCAGGTCGAGTCCGCGCTTCACGGCCCGCGAATAGCGGCGCCGATAGAGGTGCAGGACGCTCATGAACCAGTCGTGGGAAACATCCTCGATCGGAACGCGGCCGAAGGCGTACTCGTAGAACTCGGCGAGCTCGAGGACTCCGAAGCCGGCCTCGGCGGCGTCGAGGAGTCCGGAGATCGTCTCGGGCGTCCTGCGCCCGTCCGACAGGACGACGAGGTCCGGTTGATGCTCTGCGATGACCGCTGCGAGCTCCGGGAGGCGACCGCGCAGCAGCGCGTCCGGATCCCGCTCGTCCGGGTGCTCGGCGGCGTCGACGACGACGCCGACCAACTCGTAGCCGCCGTCGGAGGGCAGGTCCTGCAGCAGCGTCTCCGCCTCGGCGATCTCGCCGACCAGCAGGAGGCGCACGGCAGGCCGGAGCTTCCGCACCGCCAACACCTCCCAGGCCGCGGCGACGAGGAAGACGGTCAAGGCAACGAGCCAGATCGCGGCCACCGACAGCTGCATCCCCGGCAGCCCGGCCGAGACTGCCATCGATGCGGCAACGGCGATCAGCACGCCCCGGCAGATCGCGACCTCCGGGCCGAGAGCAGTCAGCGAAGGGCCGCCGACGGCATGGCCGATGGCGATCGAAACCGCCCAGATCGGAACCAGGACAGCAGCGGCGGCGATGCGCTCGTGCCAGCTGTGCCCGGGCAGCACGAAGACGAGAGCGAGGACCGGCAAGACGACCGCGAGCACCCGTCCCGTCTTGCAAACGAGTGCTGCACGACGCCGGACCGAGCGACGCTGCGGCCCAGTGTCCACGTCAAAATCCCCTTCGCGACCCACTCTACGGCCAGCGTAGAGAGGCGCCCAGCGCCAGACCCTAGACCAAAGACTAAGCCGAGCAAGGCCAAAGCGCCGTGGGCAAAACCGCTTTCGAACTACAGTCGAAGAAGAGGCTGCGTGCCCTCTCCGATGACCAGTCCGTCAGTCGACACTCCACGGCTCTTCGAGCACAACCTCGACCCCGCTCTCTTCACGAGCGACCGCCTCGATGCTCTCTGTCGTGGCGCAGCCGAGCGGGGGTCGCTGAAGGTGCAATTCACGGATCCCGGACGCCAGCGCTACGGGAACGAACCCATCTACACGCGACCCAGCTATCCCGTGCTCGAGGACGCGAGACGGCGACCGGTGCAGTACCGGATCATGGACGTGGACCACTTCGGAGGACCGGAGTACAAGGCCTGTCTCGACCACATCTTCGACGTCGGGGGCCCCGACCCGAGCCTTGGGCGGATCCGGCCCGAGACCGTCGTGCGCGTCTTCGCGCCCGGGGCAGTCGTCGCCCTCCACGGCGACCCTGATCTCAAGCTCGTCTCGACCCTCTCGGGGGAAACGATCTGGTGGGTGCGGCCGCCCGACGCGATGACGGACGAGGAGCACGAGAACCTCCTGCGCGGCGGGTTCTTCCTCGACTGGCGGGACTGGGAGGACCAGGGACTCCGCATCCCGCCCGGCCAGGGGTGCTTCGTACCGTCGCGCTGGGCGCACTGGCTGACGCATCCATGCGACGAGCCGATCGTCAGCTTCGAGATCGGCTTCTGGTCGATCGCAAGCGTCCGGGCGCGCAAGGTGTACGACGTCAACTGGATGCTGCGCCGCGCGCACGTGGCCCCGGCCGGGCCCGGTGGCGATCGGGACAAGGTGAAGACCCTCGCGTTCGACGGCATCAGCACCGTCACGCGCAAGGGTGTCGCGTATCGCGGCATCTGAGGTCGCGATCCATCGTGGACATCGACGCACTCGTACTCGACCTCGACACACGCGCCGGCCTCTGCATCGCCCGCAGCCTCGGACGTGCCGGCTACGCCGTGGCCGTCGCGGCCAGGGACGGGAGGGCCTCGGGCCTGACCAGCCGCTACGTGTCACGGCGGATCGTCCTCCCGGACCCCGCCGTCGACTTCCACGACCACACGAACGCGCTGCTCGATGCGCTCGCCTCCCAGCGCCCCGACGCCGCACTCCCTTCGATCGACTCGAGCGTCGAGGTTCTGCACACGAACCGGGACGCCGTGGGCCGATTCACGGCGCCGGCGCTCGGAAGCTTCGAGGCGGTGGAGATCGCCCTGAGCAAGGAGCGGACGATCGAGATCGCCCGCTCGCTCGGCGTTCCCGTGCCGCGCTCGACCCGGGTCGAAAACCTGGCCGAGCTCGAAGCAGCCGTGGCCGACACCGGACTGCCCTGCGTGCTCAAGCCGGACCGCTCGTGGCGACCGTCCGAGGCAGGCGGCGAACGGCTCTCGCCGATCATCGTCCGCGACGCGGAAGAGGCGCGTCGGGTGGGCGCCGGCCTCGTCCGTGGCGACGCGCCGGTGCTGGTACAGGAGTTCGCGGTCGGAGACCGGGAGACGATCAAGCTCTTCCGCGCGGACGGACGAACGCTCGTGCGGATGGCGATGCTCGTCGACCGTGCCTGGCCTCCCCTGGGCGGGTCATCGGTCATGCGGCGCACGGTCAGCCCTCCGGAGGACGTTCTCGACCATGCCGAGCGGCTCGTCGCCGAGGTCGGTCTCGACGGCTACTCGGAGGTGGAGTTCCGGCGGGATGCGAGCGGCCGGCCTCTGCTGATGGAGATCAACCCGCGGATCTCGCAGTCGGTGGAGGTTGCGGTGCGGGCCGGTGTCGACTTCCCCCGGATGCAGTTCGAGTGGGCTCGCGGCGGCTCGATACCCGACCCGCCGGCCCCCGTCCTGGGACTGCGGGTGGGTTGGCTCGCGGGCGACCTACGCCTGCTCACGGGAGCTCTCGGCGCAGGCCCGCCGCCGCGGCCGAGCTTGTGGCCGACCGTCCGCGCGATCGCGTCCGACTACGTCGTCCACCATGCGCGGATCGAGGGATTCGACAGGCGCGACCGCAAGCCCGTGCTCGGATCGATCAGCTTCGCCCTGCGCAGCCTCACCGCGCGAAACGGCAAGGCCTAGCTCAGACGCCCCGGAACTCGCCGCCTTTGCGGGTGATCACGGTCATGGCGTCGAACACCCGGCGCTTTCGCTGGTCGTGGCTCTCGTTCTCGCCCGGAGGCCTCGGGGAGAGCTTCGCCTTCCGCATCATCCAGTTGACATCCCAGACCTTGCGGTTGCGAACGTCGTCGGCCGTCCAGTAGCCGACCTCGAAGCTCACCGCCGGGTCCGGGCCGGGATGCTCGATCCAGTGGGGCCAGCGCGGCGGTGCCGCGAAGCCGTCTCCCGGGTGGAGGTCGTAGGTGGCGAAGAGCGGCATCTCTCGCCACGGCACGAAGTGGCCGCCGCGCAGCAGGGCCTCGTTCTCCTCCTGCGAGAGACCGCTCGGCGGGTACACGTGCCAGTCGTTGCGACCGGCGAGGCCGCAGTCGAGCTGCGTCTCACCGTCGCCGTGGAGCGCGACGGGCACGTCGGGGCTGAAGACGCGGATCACGGTCATCTCGCCGTAGCGAGGCTCGTCCTGGGGGATGCCTGCGGCCTCGAGCACCTGCTGGCGCGGTTCCCGGTACTCCGGAGCCCAGTCCGTGAGGTCGCTGAAGTGGACGTGGAGCGGCCGGGCGAGAACGTCCTCGGCGATCGGCTTCTCGAGCTTCGTCATCTGCGGGCCCTCGCCGGGCTGACGCTCGCGTCCCGCATCCGCGAGCTGCACCTCCGCCTTGCCCGGAGGGGCCTGGCGGAAGAGCCGGTCGAGCCTGTCGAGCGCGAACAGGTCGGGGTCGAGCTCGTGCCGGAATGCGTACGGCGCGTCGATCAGTCGACCTTCGACGCCGGCTCGGAAGATCCTTGGCTCCTGCGCAGAGAGCCGAACCCGCCGAGGTACAGACGGTGGAGGCGCTCGGACTGCTTCAGCTTCTTGCGCAAGCGGAGAGACGTGAGCTGCTGGCGGGCGGCGAGGGCGCCAAGCGGATTCTGGGCCAGGCCGATCCCCTGGTAGAGAGGCTCCTCCAGGTCGGCGAGCTCGAGCTTGTAGCGCTCGTTCCCGCCGAGGAACTCGACGCGGGTCAGTCCGTCCTCGCTGGCAACTCGGAGCGTCTCGAGGGTCGCGACGAGGCCGGGAGAGTACCGCGCCAGATCGGGGTCGAACGCGAGCCGGTGCACCACCATCGTCCCGTCGAGCGCGAAGAAGTAGTGGAACGCCGCAGGCCGGCCGCCCACCCGCATGAGCACGATCCGCAGCACATCGTCGTCGGCGATGCGGCGCAGTGCGGCGCGGTGGAAGTCTCGGCCCTCCTCCGTTCCGAACGTCGACCCGTCCGGGCGGCCCTGCCAGCGCAGGTTGTGCAGGAGAAATGCCTCCTCGAGCAGCGGCTCCAGCTCCTCGCGCGTCCGCCCGACCTCGAACTCGACCTCGCCGACCTCGCCGAGCTGGCGCAGCCGCCGCCGGTGCAGGTTGCGCTTCTTGGAGCTCGTCTTCGCCTGGTAGGCGTCCTCCCAGCCGTTCGGCATCAGCAGGACGGGCGCCTCCACTCTTTCGATCACGCGCAGGCCGCCGGACGCCCCGAGCAGCGACGCCTGGGGAAGACCGAAGAGGTCCGCGAAGTCGAAGGCCTGCGACTGAATCCCTTCCCTCAGCAACCGGGCCGTCGAGTCCGGCTCGTCCTCGGCGATCAGCAGATCCGCCAGGGCAGACTCGTGCGCGCCGAGAAAGCGGGCAGTTCTGACGCCCTTCCCCCGCCTGACGAAGAGCGGCGCGGCGCCGACGAGCCGCCCCTGCCGGCGGACGGTGACCACCGCCAGGCGCTCTCCCGAGCCGCCGTAGTGGCGCCACCACTCGACAAGCCAGCCGTGGAGCAGGAACGGACTCGGTCGTGCCATCGCCCGGACGAGCGTGTCCCATTCGGGGGCGAGTGCCTCGAGTCGATCCGACGACTGCACTGTCTCGACAACAGCGTCTTCCCGACTCGACAATTCCACCTCGGAGATCATAGGAGAGCTGCCGTCAGGCCCTCGCGCTGTCGCCGTACCGGACGCTCCGGTATCGACCGCGCCCGAGCAAGGGGCGATCGTGCGACCCGGCGACCTTCGCCGTGAACGTGCGCAGGCTGTCGGTCGACTCGACCTGTACGCGGTGAATGAGGAACGGGTCGGTCTCCGCGCTGTTCAGTCCGGGCTCGCACGTCACTGCGTAGCGCAGTCCGGCTTCCCGCACCAGGTCGGGCTCACGCGGCCCGAAGAGGCCCGACGGGTAGCAAAAGGCGTGCGTCCCACGCTCGATCTGTCGTTCGAGGTCGACCTTGGATCCGGCGATCTCGTCCTGAGCCTCGACGTCGTCGAGTCGCCTCAGATCAGGGTGAGTCCTGCTGTGAGGCTCGAACCGCAGGACGCCGGAAGCCTCCATCCGGCGAATCTCCGCCCAGCTCGCCGTCGCCGCGTCCGGCGGCGCCCAGGTGTACTTGGCCTCGCCGTCGATGACGGCCGTGGAGACGAAGACGGTGGCGGTGAAGCCGAGTTTCGCGAGCACGGGCTGCGCGTTGTCGAGGACATCCTGGAATCCGTCGTCGAAGGTGAGCGCCACGGTTCGCGGCTCGAGCTCCCCCGCGTAGAGCAGATCGAGGGCCGTCACGGCGTCCAGAGCCCGGATGCCGCTGCTCGCCAGGTATTCCATCTGGGCCCGGAACTTCGCCGGGCTGAGCGCCAGCGAGTCGGGATCGTCGCTGATCCGGTGGTAGAGGAACACGCGCAGAGTGCCTCTCGGATCCTCGGACGACCGCCTCCAGCTCCGTACCCGTGCCTGCGTCAGAGCCGCCTTCGCGACGCGAGCCGCATACTGGGCGGCCGGTGCGCTGAGTAGGCTGTGCGGTCTCGATTTCATCGGAATGCTGAGACCGCAACCCCTGCGGCTCGAGTTCTTATCTTAGTTTCATAAACGGATTTTTGAATACCCGCGCGCGGTGCGCGGAACCGGAAGGGCCTAGAGAAGAATGCGCGACATTCCCGCCGGCGTCGTCGTCGCCAAGCTGAGAAGACGACTGTGGTCCGCCCACAGGGCGGTCGTCGTCTCGCGCGATCTCCGGGACGAGCCGTCCTTGCCGCTGGACAGCATCCGGGTTGAGTTCGTCGATCCGGACGCCTTCGACGACCTGCCGCGACTCGTCGAACAAGCGACAGGCGTGGAGTACCTCTACCTCCGCCCGATCGAGCGCGCGCGCCAGGCGCGTGCCGGGACACTCTCGGTCGCCAGGGCCGCTGACGGCGATCTCGTCGCCTTCCACTTCGTGCACGAGTCTGGCGACCACGCCGCTCTCGACTCCGTCGCGCCCGGGATGTACCCGGTGCTGCCCGAGGACGGCGTGCTGACCGAGGAGGTCTACTGCCTGCCGGCGCATCGGGGCCGGGGCCTGGCGCCGGCGCTGCTGCAGGCGACCGGGGCGATGCTGCTCGAACGCGGCAAGCGACGCGCCTCGGCCTATCTCGACACGAACGTCATCCCGGCGCTGCGCATGTTCAACCGTGCCGGCTATCGCCCGACGGGACAGGAACGAGTCGATCGCTACCGCGGAGGCCGCTTCGACACCGTCTTCCGCGATGCGAGCCCGCAGACGCTGGCCGAGTGGGAAGCGGCGCTGAGCGGCTCGCGGGAACGGGCCGCCGGTTGACTTCTTATCTCTTGCCCGCCGTGGATCCCTCCAGCTCGGACTCGATCGGAAGCGACTTCGTCCTGCAGGCCACGCTCGAGAACCCGTCGCTCAGACCGAACGTCATCAGCGGCGAACCCGTCGAGTCCAAGCTCGTCCTGTACTCCGACCGGTTCACCGAGATCGGGATCTGGGAGGTGACGCCCGGCTCGTTCCCCGCCAGCAAGGACGGCGTCTGCGAGCTGATGCAGTTCGTGGCGGGATCCGCGACCATCGTCGACGCAAACGGGGAGACGACCGTCGAACCGGGCGTCGTCATGTTCCTGCCGGACGGCTGGACGGGTACCTGGACCGTCCGTGAGACGGTGAGAAAGACGTACGCGCTCCATCACACGAGATCACGCGTCCGTCGAGGCGTAGCCGCCGTCGCCAGACGCGTACGCCGGCGCCTCTAGCGCTCGATCGCCTGGCGCACGCGCAAGGCCGAGAACTCCGCCCCGAGGACGAAGCGTGAGAGCGGCCCGAATCGGTGCTCGGCCGCATAGCCGACGAAGAACATGGTCGGGTCGCTCGACCGGAAGAACCGATCGATCACCGGCCAGCCGTTCCGGGTTGCGATGCGTCCGCGAACCTGCGGCCGAGAGAAACGACAGCCGGTCGAGGTCGAACCGGTAGCCGCACGCGATCAGAATGTGGTCGACCTCTCGCTCGGTCCCGTCGGTGAGACGCACCACGAGGCCGCCGGACTGCTGCTCTACGTGCTCGACGGTGTTGTGCTCGGTGACCCGGACGCTGCGCTCGACGAACCCCCGGAGCCAGGGCGAGCCGCCCGAGCGCAGGATCCGCGCCGTCAGCGAGCGCCGCGTTCGTTCCGGCAGCTTCGCGAACACGTCGGGCATCATCACGAGGCGGTTCAGCGGCGGCGGCCCGTAACCGACCACGGGATACGCCAGCCGGTAGAGCCTGGCCTGGACGCGGCCCCGCGGATAGTGCGGCTCGTGGTCTGCGAACCAGCGGACGGTGGACCGGGTGACGAGCTCGACCGTGCCGCCGGCCTGCGCCGCCAGCCCGGCGGTCTCGAGGCCCGCCTGCCCGCCGCCGACGACGAGCACGCGCTGGCCGGAGTGACGGCCTGCGTCCTCGATGCCGGTCGCGAGCGAGATCGACTCGCCGAGCTGTTCGGCCAGCCGCGGAGGGACGTAGGCGAAAGGCATGACCCCGACCGCGACGACGACGTGCTCCGCATCCACCTCGGCGCCCGCCTCGGTGGTCAGGCGATAGCCGCTCTCGCTCGACTCGACGGAAGCAATCCGGCTGGGGTCTCGGTCGTCGACGAAACGCTCCGCGAACCACTCGCTGTAGCGGAGGAACATCGGGAGCGGAATCGGCTCGGTCCGGGACTCCTCTGCCTCCCGCACCCACTCGTCGAGACTGCCTGCGCCTTCGGGCGCCGAGAGAGAAGTCTCCTCCCAGGCCGATCGCATGAGCATCTCCTGCGGCATGCAGGTGCGCCAGGTCTCCATCTCCGCCCCGAACGTCCGCACCCTGCGCCCGCGCAGGTGCGCCGCCACGGAGAGCCCGAATGGGCCGGCGCCCACGACGGCGACGTCCAGCTTCTCTGCCAATGCGCTCGTTCCGCCCCTCTGGAGGAATGGAGGCCGCAGGATGCGGCCCCCATCAACCTCGACCTATATCACGAGTCGTCTACAGGTGGCCTGTGGAGACGGAGACCGCGCCTGCATCGAGCTGGTAGGTGTTGTCGCTGATCGAGTTGGTGCCGCTGTTCTTGTAGGTGCCGATTCCGGCCCAGCTCTGGTTCGCGAACGTGACGCCGCTGATCGTGGTGGAGCCGGTCCCCTCGTCGAGGAAGATGCCGGCCGTGTGGCCGCCCTTGTTCCAGCCGCTCGCGTCGATCGTCCCGTTCTCGATCGTGTCGTTGCGAGCGGCTTCGTTGCCGGGCGTGCCGTCGTCCCACTCGGCGTTGAAGCCGACCTTCGAGCCTGTGATCGAGAAGTTCTCGAACGTGTCACCGATCGAGAAGTGCTCGAGATAGACCGCGACACCGTCGTAGGCGTGCGGACCGCTCATGTCGATGTCGAGGTCGCTGAAATCGGTGTTCCAGGAGTTGTTACAGGTCTCGATCCCCGACCAGGAGACATTCCGGATCTTGATCCGGTGCACACCGTCGGCGACCGGCTGTCCGATCCAGAGACCCGCCTCGGACGTCCCGTTCGACGCGCCCGGCGTGCTGCGGCTGACACCGTCGACCGAGATGTCGCTGATCGACTGGATCGTCGGCACGCTCGCCCCGTAGGAGGCCAGTTGGTTGTTCGTCGCCCGGATCGCCGAATCGGTGAAGTCGCTGAACTGAAGCCGCTGTGCGACCAGACCGTCGGGGTTCAGCGCGAGCAGCCCGACGCCGACGTTCCAGTTTCCGTCGAACGTCGAGTCGAGGACCTGCGTCCCCTCGCCGGCGGCTCCCCAGATGTTGACCTCGCTGTTCTGGAAGGTCGCCGCCGAGTTCGTCACGTCGAAGGCCAGCCCGCGAATCACGGCACCGCCCGACGAGTGGTTGCCGCCGACCACGAGGCCGGCCGTCAGGACCGCCCCCAGCGGATGCTGCGCATACAGGTCGCTGCTACCCGAGTCGTCGAAGTAGCTCGACCCGCCGTAGGTCCCGTCGGCCAGCACGATCGTCTTCGACCCTGCGGCCAGGGCGGACGTCAGCTGGGCCGACGACGACACCGACACTGCACCCGCGGGCACCGAGTAGGACCCAGGGGCAGCCGGTGGCGCCACCGCGCCGGGAGCGCCGGGCGACCCGGTCGGCGGCGGCGAGGTGGGAATCGTGGTGGGAGGTGTCGGAGTCGGGACCGGCGCCTGAGTCTTGTGCTTCTTGCGCGGTCCGCGATACCCCGCCGGCGAGCGATCCTGCCGAGCGCGCAGGTAGAAGTGCAACTTCTGCCAGGCCCACTGCGGAACCTGCTGCGGTGCGTGGCTCGGGCGTAGGTGGGGCTTGAGAGCGTCTCCCTTGGCATAGCCCTCGCCAAGACGCCACTGCACCCAGCGCCAGTACCAGGCGGGAGCGGGCTTTGGCCCGATTCGCTTCTCCTGCTGGGCCGCAGACAGCTGATGCGACTGCGCGAAAGCGCGGGAGAGGAGAGCTGTGGAGCCCATGCCTGCACAGAGCAGCATGAGCACGACGACGGTTGCGAGTTGGTTGCGCATAGGCCCACTTGTCGGCTCGATGCGCGACGACCTTTAGCCCGGACCTATCAACAGGCGAGTCGGGTCCTATCCACGCGGACGGCCGGGGCGAGGCTCTTCGACAGCTCGCTCCCAAGGGATTTCTAAGGAGTACTCAAGCGTCGATCGACTTCGCCCGACATACGAGTACGATGTCTGATCCCGCAAGACCTGCGCGTGCCTTTCCCTCCCCGCCTCACCAGGAGCTAACGCTGGAAACCCCGGAGAACGTCACAGACGAGGGCTCGGATCTGCGGGCGTTCCTGGCGCTCTTCCGTCGGCACGCCGTGCTGATCGCGGTGGTCACGATCCTGACGGGAGTCATCGCGTACGCCGTGACGAGTCAGCAGGCGGCGCAGTACAGCAGCACGGCCGCGCTCGAGTTCACGGAGCCTGCGAACGCACCGGCAAATGCCGATCCGGCGCGCGACGTCAGCACTCTGGTGGGCGTCGGGACCTCGAGCTCGGTCCTCGATGCCGTGGCGAAGAAGCACGACATGACTCCGGCCCAGCTCCGCAAGGCGATCTCGGTGACGGGCAACCCGGACGCGGACCTGATCAGCATCTCAGCCACCTCCGGCTCGGCGACGGGAGCGGAGGCTCTCGCCCAGGACGTCGCGCAGGGGATGATCAACTACACGACGACGCAGACGCAGCAGTCACTGCGCGAGCAGATCGTGTCATTCGGTACCCAGCTGCAGAGGCTCGCCGGCCATACCGACGCGGTCTCGGTGGCCGCCGCATCCAACCTGCGCGTGCAGCTGGCGCAGGCGAAGGCCGAGCTGAGCAGCGCCACGTCTCCGCTGTCGATTCTCAGTCCGGCGACCGTCCCCTCCAGCCCCTCGTCTCCGCACCCGGCGCGCGACGCCGGAATCGCGCTGCTCGCAGGTCTTGTGCTCGCTCTCATGCTCGCCGCCGTGCGGGACCGGCTCGACCGCCGGATCCGCGAGCTCGAGGACGTCGAGGCCGTCTACCACGCGCCGACGCTCGGCGTCGTGCCGTTCGCTCATGGGCGGAAGAAGCTCAGCCGCTCCAGCCAGGTCGCGGACTTCTCGGGGGCAGCTCCCCTGGCCGATGCCTACCGCACGATCCGCACCAACCTCACGCTCATGGAGACGCACCACGACGGGCCCTCCGTGATCGTCGTGACCTCGGCGATCGCCGGGGAAGGCAAGAGTGCCGTCACCGCCAACCTCGCCCAGGCGCTCAGCGTCACGGGGCGACGCGTGCTCGCCATCTCGGCCGATCTCCACAACCCGGCTCTGCACAAGTATTTCCCGGGCGGCTACCAGGAGAGCGACCTCTTCGGCGACGCCGAGGCCGACCCACTCCGCGAGAGAACGCTCGACGACCCGACGCTCAATGCGTACTTCTCGACCGGCTACGGCGGGGACGACGCGGAGAGCGAGCCCAAGCCCGATCCGCGCAGGCGACGCAAGGCGAGCGGTCTCGGTGAGAGGTGGACAGGGCCCACGAGGCCGCAGGGGCTCGTCCCGGTCCTGGCGGGCGAAGTCCCGTTGGACAAGGCCGTGTACGTCATCCCGCTGTCGTCCCAGGAGCGGGAGCGCGGAGGCTCGCTGCATCTGCTCGCCGACGGGGGCACCTTCTTCGATCCGGCCGCCCTGCTCAGCTCGGACGCGATGCGCCAGTTGTTCAAGGAGGCGAGCCAGAACTACGACGCGATCGTGGTGGACACTCCGCCGCTGCTCGCCAACGCGGATGCCACGCTCCTGGCGCAGAGCGCCAACATCCTCGTCCTCGTCGCCCGGCTCGACCACCTGACGCGCAACCAGGCCCGACGCGCCTACCGCGCCATGATCTCGATGCGGCTCTCACCGTCCGGGGTCATCGTCACCGGCGAGGTCGAGGAAGGGGCCTACGGATACGGGTACCGGTCCAATCAGCCCCTCGAATACGATCGCGGTCTGGCCGGAGAGGCGCCGCAGCGGCGAGCCTCCACCAGCACCGGATCGTCGTGAAGTCGCCGGTTCTCGCTCGCAGCCGACTGCGGCACGACGACGCCGCGTTCGCGGCCCTGACGCTCGTCTTCTGCCTCGTCTTCGGGATGCTCTTCGGGCGGCTCGACACGTTCGGGCTCTCGCCGGGGAAGGTCGCGATCCTTCCCGTCGCCCTGCTGTTTCTCCTCGCCGCCGGATGGTTTTCGCTCTCGCGGCCGGTGGTGGCGTTCGGTGTGGCCTTCGTCCTGCTCGGCATCGTCGACGTTCAGCCGGCGCCCGTCGATGCGTTCTTCGCCCTGCTCATCGCCACGACCGTCGCCACGGTCAGGACGCGGCCGAACATTCCCGCCTTCGTCGGCGTGCCGCTCGCCGCATTCGTGCTGTTGACGATCATCTCGATCACGAACGCCGTCGACCTGAAGCGGGCGATCTCGTTCGAGGGGATCACGCTCTACATGGTCATTCTCGGGGTCTGGCTGTCCTGGGCATTTGCCAAGCGCCGGTGGGTGCGCGTGGGGATGAAGTGGTACGTCATCGGAACCGTCGTCAGCGCCGCGCTCGGGCCGCTCGCCCTCTACGGCCACCTCTCCTCCAGGCTCGTCTACGAGAACAGCAGGGCCATGGGACTCTTCAAGGACCCCAACGTCTACGGCGCCTTCCTGGTGCCTGCCGCGATCATTCTGCTCGACGAGATCGCCGAGCCCAGGCTCCTCGGGTGGCGTCGGCGCACCAATGTCGCGCTCTTCGCGATCGTCTCGCTGGGCGTCGTCGTCTCGTACTCGAGGGCGGCGTGGCTGAACTACGCCATCGCCGTCCTGACCCTCGTCTTCGTCCAGTCCAACCGGCGCGGCGGACTGAGGCGCGCCGCCAGGAGCATTGGGATCCTCGTCGGGTGCGCCCTCGCAGGGCTCGCCATGCTCGCCGCGACCGGGTCACTGAGCTTCCTCCTCGAGCGCTCCCACCTTCAGACCTACGACCAGCAGCGGTTCTCGAACCAGGACGTCGCGTTCAGCGACATGTTTCGCCACGTCTTCGGCTTCGGTCCCGGCCAGACCGAGATCCTGCGGCCGCTCTCGACCCACTCGTCCTTCGTGCGGGCCGCGTTCGAACAGGGTTTTCTCGGCCTCGCGATGCTGGTGCTCGTGATGGTGACCACGCTCATCTGTGCGGTCCGTCTCGCGCGTCACACCGTCGAGGTCAACGGAGTCGGCACCGGTGCCCTGCTGGGGATCTGGCTGGGCCAGGTCGCGAACAGCTTCTTCATCGACACGCTGCACTGGCGCCATCTCTGGGTCTGGGCGGCGCTGATCTGGTGCTCGTACACGCTCATGGAACGACGCGAGTCGGCCGACGACGTGCCGCTCTCGCGTTCCTCCCTCGTGCCGGCAGGCGAACCTGCCGGCGCGCCGCGCAAACCTGTCGGCGCGCCACGCCTGGTCGTGCCGCGCCAGGCTCGCTGAAGCGCTACTCCGTTGGCGGCTGCGGCGACTTGCGCGTCGCGCGCTGCAGGCCGAAACCGGCAACGATGAGCAGGACGCCCGCCAGAGCGACGAAGCCGAGATCGAGGCCGGTGAACGGCAGCTGTCCGCCGCTGGCCGTGGCCGCATCCACCTGCGCCGAGTCCACCTGCTTGACATTCACCTGCTTGACAACGGACGTGCCCTTCTTGCAATAGACCTTGCACATCGTCCCGTTACCCGCCAGGGCCGAGGCAGCGAATACGGACGCCGCGGCGAGAGCCAGCGTCAACACAATCCCTTTTCTCGATCTGCTCATCGCGTAAGTCTCTCCCGAGTCGTCACCCTAACGTGTCGGTTGATGGTAGGCGAGGGCATCGGACGACGTCACGCACCTTGGTCGGGGTCCCGCCCCCCCTTACGCGAGTCTGCAGGCGATCGGGTCAGCCCCCGCCGCGGGCAAACGCGCGATTGATCGCGTCCGAGTCGATGCGGTGTCCCGCGTCGAACGTCCTCGTGACCTGCCTGACGATCGGCTCGGCCGGATCGAGTCGCCGGGCACGTGCCAGCGCAGCCGCGGCCTGGCGCCGATGCCCCGTCAGCGACGCCGCAATCCCGAGCTCGAGGTTCGCGTACCAGTCGTCGGGCGTGCGCGCGACCGCGTCGCCGAAGCGTGCGCGCATGAGGCCGTAGCGATGGAGGCGGCTGGCGATCTCCCCCGCGACGAGGGCCGGGTCGTCGTCGAGCGGGTTCAGTGTGCCCGCCTTGCGGAGGAGCGAGAACGCCGCGTCCGGATCTCTCCGCCAGAGCGCCGTCGCGGTCTGGACGTCCCGAACCGCGAGCCACGGGAAGAGGAGACTCGCGGCGAGCGCCAGCCCGGCGACGACGATCGCCGCCGACCGCGCAGCGACTTCCAGCCGGCCACGCCCGCGCTCACCCGGCGGCCTCCGCGGGGCGAGGCCGCAAGCCGCACCGAGCAGGGCCGCCGCCAGCACCCCCAGGACCGGCATCTCCCACAGCCAGTCGACGAGCCCGTGAAAGACCAGGACCGACCCGGCGGCGGCGAGCACGGCTGCCAGCTCGCGATTTCGCCCGGGCGGGATGCGAACCACCACGATCACGACGAGGACGAGGAAGCCGGCGAAGAGGACGGTCCCGACGACACCCGTCTGCGACAGGAGGTCGATCGCGAGGCTATGCGGATAGATCGGCTCCTCGGAGGTGTGTCTCGCCTGAAGGTACGGGACGAGGAAGTTGTCGGTTCCGATTCCTGCGATCGGATGGCGCTCGAACTCGATGAGCCCGACCCGCCAGAAGTCGTACCGGTTGCTGCCGAGCCCGCCGAAGCGCGACGTGCCCGCCGGCTCCTGCCCGGATTGGAAGCTGTGCCAGGCCGTGCCCGCGTGCTGCCACGGCCTGGCGGCTGCGGTGAAGCCGACGAGGACAAGGACGGCCGCAGCGGCAAGCGCCACGGCAATGCGGCGGGTCGTGCGGCGCGAGGGCCGCCACCGCCGGTCGACGCGTGCCAGCCCCCAGCCGGCGACGCCGACGACGAGCGCGGACACGAGCACGAGGTCGATCGCCCGGCTCAGGGCATGCGGGACGCCCGCAGGGTCGGCCCGGAAGACGTCGAGCACGGGCGGGATCACCGGAGCCGTGCCACACGCCACCAAGGCGAAGGTTGCGATCGACCGCAGTCTCCCCGGGACGAGGATCAGGTAGGCGATGGCCACCGCCGGCAGCGTGTACACGGAGCCTCTGCTCTGGGCGAGGAGGCTGAGCGTGAGCTGCAGTCCTACGAGGCCGGCCGCCAGGCCGCGCACGGGCGCGGGTAGCCAGGCGCGCGAGGCGAGCCCGAGCATCAGCCACGCCATGGTCATGAACAGCGCCGCGGTCGCGTCCGGGTAGCCGAGCGGCGCCGAGAGGCGTGAGCCGAACAGGAATCCGGCGGCCGGGTGGCCGATCGCCTGCTCGACGGTGACGACGCCTTCGACCGCGGTCACGACCCCGGCGCCGAGCAGCACCGGCCAGAGGCTGGTCGCGTCGGCGGCCCAGCAGGCCAGGAGCGCGAACACCAGCAGGTAGAGAGCGTCCCGGTCCGATCCGTACCACGCGCTGCTGCGGACGGCCGCCCAGCCGATCGTGGCGAAGTTCCAGAGGGTGAACCCGGCGAGGCAGCCGACGGCCGCGAGGACCGCATGCGGCACCGATGCCAGCCTCGGCGCGGCGGACAAGGCGACGGTCAGCACGGCAGCGACCAGGAACAGCGCGACCGGGTACCAGACCGTGGCCGCGAAGCCTCCGCCGCGGACGACCATGAGAACCGCCAGCGCAAGCACGAGTGCGAGCGGCGCCGCCTCCAGGAAGGGCTCGACGCCAGAACGAGCTGTGTCGGAATCTGCGGCTATCGTCCGGCGCCTCGTCGTGCGTGCGCGGCCACGGTCGCGTGGCAGCGCCGAATCCTAGCCTCCGACCCGGCTCCACTACCCTGCGCGCATCGACCGCGCGAGACCTCTCATCCTCTTCGTCGTCACGCTGGCCGAGGTCGGCGGTGCGCAGTCGTACGTCCGTGACCTCGTCTCCGCGGCGCGCGGCGAGGGGTTCGACGTCGCCGTGGCGGCCCACGGCGAAGGGCCGCTCAAGACGGCTGCTGCGCGACTCGATGTCCCCTTCTTCCCGCTCGTTCAGGTGCGAAGGAGCGTGTCGCCGATCCACGACCCTCTCGGCATCGTCGAGCTCACGAGGCTCTTCCGGCGCCTGCGCCCCGACGTCGTTCACCTGAACAGCTCCAAGGCCGGCGTGCTGGGCAGGATCGCCGCGGTCGCCGCCCGGGTACCGGTGCGGATCTTCACCGCCCACGGCTGGGCCTTCAAGGCGGCGTCCGGGGTGGATTCGCGTCTCTATCTCCTCGCCGATCGTGGCGTCGAGCCGTTGACCTCGATGGTGATCTGCGTCTCGGAGAACGAGCGACGCGCGGGGCTCGCGGCCGGCGTGTGCACCGGGGATCGCTCGGTCGTGATTCGCAATGCCGTCGACGTCGGAGCCGCTCCGTCCCGTACTCGCGGAGATGACGCGCCGGTGCAGGTCGTGAGCGTCGGCAGGCTGGCCGCGCCGAAGGATTTCGCGACGCTCGTCGCGGCGGTCGCCCGCCTGCCGGAAGGCCGCGCGCACCTCCGCGTCTTCGGCGACGGGCCGTTTCGCAGCGAGCTCGAGGCGCAGAAGCAGGCGCTCGGACTCGACGCCGCGGTGGAGTTCGCCGGCGAGGTTCCCGATGTGCGGCCACACCTCGAGGATGCCGACGTGTTCGTCCTCTCGAGTCTCTCCGAAGGCATGCCCGTCTCCATCCTCGAGGCGATGGCCGCAGGCCTGCCCGTCGTCGCGAGCGCCCTCCCCGGCCTCGAGGAGGTGGTCGTCGACGGCGAGACGGGACTCCTCGTCGCGCCCGGCGACGCCGCCGCCCTCGCAGCCGGGCTCGGCCGGCTCGTCGACGATCCTGCCCTGAGGCGCTCCTTGGGGACGGCCGGACGCGCGCGCGCCGAGGAGCACTTCTCACTGCCGGCCTGGCGCGACGCGCACTTCTCGCTCTACCGCTCGCTGCTCGCCGCCAGAGGCGCCCCGTGACCGACACCGGCGTGCAGGCTCCCCCGGAGGCGACCGCACCTCCGGTCCATACAGGCCTCGCGCGGCAGTCGCTCGGTCTGCTCGTCGCGAGCGTCGCCGGCAACGTGGCGTTCTTCGCGAGCTCGCTCATCATCGCGCGCTCGCTCGGTCCGTCGGGGCGCGGAGTCATCGCCTTCTTCATCGTCAGCGTGCTCGTCGGGTGCCGGTTGGTGAGCCTGGGCACAGCCGAGGCGACGGCGGTCGCCTCCGGGCGCTATCCGGACCGCCGCTCGGCGATCCTGTCGCAGGCCGTCGGCCTCAGCCTCGTGCTCGGGCTCGCAGGAGGCGCGCTGCTCGCAGGCCTGCTGGCGCTTGCGAGGGGGTGGCTGCCTCAGGGCATCGACGGCTTGATGATCGTGTTGATCGGGATCGGGATCCTCGCCAACACGGTGTTCCTCGTCGCGTTCGGCTACCTGCGCGGATGTTCGCGATTCAAGGCCTACGGCGGTGTCCTTGCCCTCTCTCCCTGGGTCTACGCGATCTCCCTCGCCGTGCTGTGGACCAGAAGCGACCTCACGATCAGGAGCGTGGCGGTCGTCTGGGTCGTCTACTCCAGTGCGACGGCGGCGGCCTCTGTCGCCCTGTCGATCCGGGTCGCCGGGCTCTCCCGGCCTGATCCGCGGCTCGTCCGTGAATCGCTGAGGTTCGGAGTTCGCGCGTGGGCCGGGTCGCTGTCGAGCATGGTCAACGCCCGGATCGACCAGGTGATCATGGGCTTCATCACGACCGAGGCCGTGCTCGGCTTCTACTCGGTGGCCGTCAACGTCTCCGAGATCCTGCTCTACCTCCCCATGGCGACCGCCGCGGCCCTGCTGCCGGCTCTGATGGGACGAGCAGCCGAGGATCGCGTCGCCGAGACCTTGAGCGTGATGCGCCGTCTGATCCTCGTCATGCTCGCGGCGACGGTCGTGGCGGCCGCGGTGGGCGCGCCGCTGATCCCGGTGGTCTTCGGGGAGGCCTACCACTCGTCGGTCACGCCGTACCTGCTCCTCCTGCCGAGCGGCATCGGATTTGCGGCGCTTCTCGTGTCGGAGGCAGGCCTGCTTGCCGCCGGGACTCCCGTCCGGGCCTCGCTGACCATGGTCACCGCCGTCGTCACGGGAATCGTGCTCGACTTCGTCCTCGTTCCGCGGCTCGGCGCCAACGGAGCATCGATCGCGGCCTCTGCGGCCTGGCTCGCCGGTGGGACGCTCGGCATCCTGTTCCTGCGCAAACGCGGCAGGCTGCCCTGGAGCGACCTGGTCCCCGGGCGCAGCGACGTCTCCGGTGTCGTCGCCACCGCCCGGTCGACGATGTCCTCGCTGGCGGCGATGAGAGGCTGACTCGTTCGGGGCACGCGGCGTCCGAACAAAAGAGCCACACTTACGTCGATGCGCAGACTCGCTCGAATCTCGGGAATCGCTCTGGCCACCCTCGGGGTGCTCGCCCTGGTCTGGGTGGTCGTCGTCTGGCGCTGGCAGGATCCCTTCACCGCGCTCTACACCACCTGGCAGCAGCACAAGCTCGCCCAGCAGCTCGATCACGAGATGGTGGCCCAGCCGGAGCCGAAGCCGCGGCGGGGCGAGTCGCTCGCCGTCGAGGCCCGCGCGATCGAGACTGCGGCGGCCCGGTTCCGCCACACGACCAAGGAGGGACAGGCGATCGGGCGGATCGTCGTCACCCGCCTCGGCCTGAGCATGGTGCTGGTGAACGGCACCGACGAGAGCTCCCTGGAGCGCGGCCCCGGCCGCGACCTCCGCTCGTACATGCCGGGGCAGAGCCGCCTCGTCTACATCGCCGGGCATCGCACGACCTTTCTGGCTCCGTTCTCGAACATCAACCAGATGCGGCCGGGTGACCTGGTCCGTCTGGAGATGCCGTACGGGACGTTCGTCTATCGCGTGTTCAAGCACCGGATCGTCCCGTCCGACGACCTGGCGGTCCTCAAGTCGCCGCGGCATGAAGTCCTGATCCTCCAGGCCTGCAACCCGCGTTTCTTTGCCACGCAGCGCTACCTCGTCTACGCCCACCTCACCTCGGTCGATCCCAGGAACGGCCAACCGTTGCGACCGTCGCTGCTGGCGGCTCCCTAGGGGCACGATCGGAGCCGGCAGACCCACCGGGGGCTATGCCCCGCTCGAGCATCCGACTGTTCTCGTCGCGGACGACGACGTGCCGCACCGTCGCGGAGTGCGCGCCGGACTCGAGGCGCACGGCTTCATCGTGGTCGCCGAGGCCGGAGAAGCCGCCCAGGCGGTCTCCTCGGCTTCCCGCCTGCGACCGAACGTCTGCCTGATCGACGTCGAGCTGGCCGGCGGCGGCCTGAACGCTATCGCCCGGATCGCGAAGGCGTCACCCGGCTCGCTGATCGTCGTACTGAGCGCGTCGGAACGTGCCGGAGACGTCGTCGCAGCCGTGGCCCGCGGCGCTTCCGGCTACCTGCTCAAGGGGCTCGACGACGAGCATCTCGCCTCCGCTCTGCGGGCCGCCTTCGCCGGCGAGCCGGCGGTCTCGCGGTCGCTCGTTCCTCACCTGGTCGCCGAGATCAGACGCGAGTCCACGCGCCGGCTGACGATGCAGGAGGGTGCCGTGACCCTGACCCCACGCGAATGGGAGGTGGGAGAGATGCTGGTGGCCGAGAGCTCGACTATAGAGATCGCGGACCGCCTCGGTGTCTCCCCCGTCACCGTCCGCAGGCATGTCGGCCAGCTCCTGCGCAAGCTCGGCGTGGAGACCCGTGGGGAAGCCGTCGACGTGCTCCGCACCTACGGCTGGCGCTGAGATCTGCCAGCGCTTTTTCGAGCCCACCCGGACCTGAGTCGACGTCGGACTGGACGTCCGGCGGGCAGGCCGGCACGGCTGCCGCGCAACGATGCACCCGACAGGCACGCCCCCGCGCAGACAGTCAGGCCTCCTTGGGCCCGCAGGGTCAGGACGTCGATTCGAGCGTCAGAGTCAGGGGGCGTGTCTGCCTTACCTTTTGCGCCACCGAGGCCAGGTGCCGGCGTACGGTCACGACCGACAGCCCGAGCTCGTGCGCGATCTCCTTCGGCGTCATCCCCTCGCGGCGCCGCGCCATCACGTCGGCCTCGCGGCGCGTCAGCTCGACCGGAGGGCCGTCCGCCGAGACGTGCTTCTCGCGCAACTCGCCGCGCACCTGTTCGATCAGGGTGACGACCGCAGCCCGCGGGATCACCGCCTCGCCGCGGAAAGCGACCTCGACGGCGCGCGCGAGCCCTCCGGCTCCGATCGTCTCGGGAACGAAACCGATCGCCCCGGCCCGAAGGGCGGCGAGCAGCACTTCCTGGTCGAGCACCGGCGCGACGACGAGCACCGGGACCGTGGGGGCCTGCTCGACGATGCGTCGCACGGCGGCGAAGGAGCCACCCGGAACGTGGACGTCGACGAGCGCGACTCCGGCGTGCTGCAGGGAGGTGGCCTCGGTCGCAGCGGTCACGTCGGACGTATCGGCGACCACGTCCCAGCCGAAGCGCATAAGGACGCTGCGGCGCGCCGCGCGAACGAGCCCCAGACCGCCGACCAGCACGATCGTGCGCGGCGACTCATCGGGCGTGGCCGAGGCGGCGACGCAACCAGCAGAATGGGATGTCAACGAAGCGTCCAAATCGCCACAGTGGCTCGCCCGTCGAATCGTTCACCGCAGTGCGTCGAGCCGCACCCAGAGAATGTACGTAGCGCTCACGCGGCGCAATCCCCCCGCCGAGTGATAGTCGGCAGCCCGGCTACCGATTAGGCCGCGCGGGGGGAAGGCTCAGCCGCTGCTCAGCGCGGGTCGCCGAACTCGTCGACCAGGGCACGATACGTCGCGGCGAGCCCCTCCTCCAGGCCGATCTCGGCCTGCCAGCCGAGCTGCTCGCGCGCCCGTCCCGAGTCGAGGCAGCTCCGCTCGAGCTCTCCCTCCCGCAGCGGCGCGAGCTCCGGTTCGACCGCCGCGCCGGCGGCGGCCTGCAGCAGCTCCCAGAGGCGGGACACCGGCGTCTCGACACCGGTCGAGACGTTGTAGACGCCCGGCCGGCCGAGGGCCGCGAGATGCGCCCGGGCGACGTCGTGCACGTGCACGTAGTCGCGCGTCGGCTTCCCGAATCCGAACAGGGTCGGAGTCTCGCCGTGCGACAGCTGGTGGCTGAAGATCGCGACCACACCCGCCTCGCCGTGCGGGTTCTGCCGCGGCCCGTAGACGTTGGCGAGCCTGCAGACCGCGTGGGGAGCCCCACTCGCTTCTCTCCACGTCGTCACGTAGGCCTCGGCGGCCCACTTCGAGGCGCCGTACGGAGAGATCGGGGCGGGAGGCGTGTCCTCGGACGCCGGCAACGTCGCGCCGTTGCCGAACAGGGCTCCGCCGGTCGAGGTGAAGACGACAGGCGCGCCGTGGCGTGTGGCTCCCTCGAGGACGTTCAGCGTCCCGCGCACGTTGACCTCGAGATCCCGCCCGGGGTCGGCGACGGAACGCGTGACGCTCGCCTGCGCCGCGAGGTGGAAGACCGCCTCCGGCCGCGCTGCATCGACCACGGCGTCGAGCGCCGCCCGGTCGGTGATGTCGACGACCTCGAGCGTGGCGGTGTCTGCCACGCGCTTGGAGTCTCCGGTGGAGAGGTCGTCGACGACCACCACCCGCCAGTCGTCCGCAAGCAGTGCGTCGACGACGTGTGAGCCGATGAAGCCCGCGCCGCCCGTGACCATCGCGCATCTGTTCGACACCGTGTTCCTCCCGAAGTGAGTGCGTGGATCCCGTCGAACCTTAGAGACGAAGCGGCGACTCGACCGCCGGTGAGTGCGGCCCCCCCGTTCGGTGGACGACATCGATAGCGCCCGCAACATACTGGGCGTGTGGCGCAACGTCTGCCCCGCCGTCCGCTCGAGAGCCAGTTCGCCCGCTTCTGCGCGGTCGGCGCCTCCGGTTACGCAGTCAACCTCGCCGTCTACGCAGCACTGCTTCAGGCGGGGCTCCACTACCTCGCCGCGGCAGCGATCGCGTTCCTCGTCGCGGCCGCGAGCAACTACGCGTGGAACCGCACCTGGACGTTCCACACCGCCGGTGCGCCCGTGCTGGGCCAGGGAGCCCGCGCCCTCGTCGTCTCGGCGCTCTCGCTCGCGGCGAACCAGCTCTTCCTGGTCGTCCTCGTCGCGGCGGGCGCGCACCACCTCGCCGCTCAGGCGGTGGCGATCATCCTCGCCACGCCGTTCAGCTTCGCAGCGAACAAGCTGTGGGCGTTCGCGGAGCCGGCCTCCGTCGGCGCGCTGCAGCCGGCTGCAGTGCGGCCGGGCCGGCGCGACCGCTAGCCGGCCACTCCCGGCCTAGCGGGTCGTCTCGCGGAAGAACGCGATCGCCTGTTCGCGGTCCTTCACGCCGAGCTTGCGGACGATGGAGGAGATGTGGGCGCGGACGCCGCTCTGCTTCAGCTGCAGCCGCCGTCCGATCTCACGCGTCGACATGCCGTCGGCCAGCGCCGCGAGGACGTCCCACTCGCGGCTCGTCAGCCGCACGCCGAGCTCGCCCGACACGGCCGTCGTGCGGAAACGCGGGTCGCTCGCATGGAACTCCTTGACCAGGCGCGCGACCAGGGTCCGCGGAAGCGCGGCCTTGCCGTCGACGACGTCCTGCAGCGTGCGAGGCAGGAGGCTCAGATTGAGATCCTTGACGAGGTAGCCGACCGCCCCGGCCCGGAGCGCGGAGAAGAGGCTCGCGTCGTCGTCCGAAACCGTGAGCATCACGACCTTCGTGGTTGGCAGGCGCGCCGAGATCTCCCAGGCGGCCGCGACGCCGCTGCCCGGCATGCGGAGGTCGAGCAGGCAGATGTCGGGCCTGGTCTCGAGCGCCTGCTGCACGGCGCGTGCCGCATCCGCGGCCTCGGCGCAGACGATCAGACCGCCGTCGGTCAGCGCGCGCCGGACGTCGTCGCGGGTCGGAGCGTGGTCGTCGGCGATGAGCACGCGGAGCGGTACGGCCGGCGCGGCGGCGTTCACAGCTCGAGCTCCACCTTGGTCCCGGCGCCGCGGCGCGAGTCGATCCGCAGCTTCCCGCCCAGCGCCTCGGCCCGCTCCTTCATGGTGACCAGGCCGTAGCCGCGCAGCGCTCCCTCGACGAAGCCCGCGCCGTCGTCGACGATTCCGAGCCGCATGCCCGCCTCGAGGCGCTCGAGGTAGACCCGCAGCACGTCCGCACCGCTGTGCTCCGCAGCGTTCGCCACCGCCTCGGACGCGATCCGCACCACGGCTTCCCGTTCCCGCGGCGAGAGGACGATGCCGCTGTCCAGCTCCATGTCCACGGCCGCCCCGTAGCGGCGGGCCGCCTCCCTGGTCGCTGCGGCGATTGCGTCCTCGAAGGGCTCGTCGGCCCTGGCCGAGAGCGCACCGACCACGCGCCGCGACTCCTCCTGCGCGCGCCCCACGCCGCGGAGGATCCGCTCGACGAGCTCGGGGTCCGGTCCCTGCTCCCGCAGGAGCCGGACGTTGCGGGCGATGAACGCGATCTCCTGGGCCAGCCCGTCGTGCACGTCGCGCGCAAGCCGGCGCCGCTCCTCGAGCGACGCGGCCGCGACGACGCTCGTCCAGTAGGAGGCGATTTCGCGCGCGGCCCCGATCAGCAGGGCGAGGTAGGAGCCGAGACGGAAGACGTCGCCCGTGTAGACCCAATTGGGATGGAGCGACGGATGGAAGAAGTAGTTGACGTGACTCGCGGCCGACAGGATGCAGGCGATGACGAGCCAGGCGCTGAGCTCGTCCGCGGCGAAACGCTGGCGCCGCGCGAAACCGAACGCCGCCAGGATGTACAGCGCTGCCAGCGCGAGCTGCAAGGTGCCGATGAGACCCGCCTGTGTGCCCTGCGCGGACGCGGACACGGTGATGCCGCTCGGGAGCAGTCTCGTATCGACCGCCAGCGGGACCGTTCCGGCGAGCGCGAGCGCCGTCGTGCAACCGAAGATCCGCAGCGCCCAGTGAGGGCCGACCGCCAGTCGCCGCCGGGGCAGGAGCGCGGCAATGGAGATGAGGGCCGCGGCCAGGAGGTTGGTGAAGAACATGTTCCAGACCGTCGCGCGGTTCGACTGCAGATCGAAGACGGCAGGCAGAGCGGCGAAGGCGAGGTTGGAGAAAGCGAGCAGCGCGAGTCCCGCCGACAGAATCAGCTCGTCGAGGAGACCGCTGCGGCGGAAGCGGCCGAGGAAGAGAAAGGCCGCTGCCGAGGCGGCGAGCGCCGCAGTCGTCTCGAGGGCGACGTGCACCCCCGGCGCCCGGACGGCGAAATCGAGCCTCGCGACGAATGCGATCACGATGGTCGCCACCGCCGACGCCACCGCGCACCCGTACGCAAGCCTCCTGAGCCGCACCACGACGCCTTAGCTTCACCGCGCGGCGAAGGCGAGCGGCCAGCTTTATGGCTGGACCCGGCTCCCGGTTCGGCTACGGATGGAATCGAGCCGCAAGGGGAATGTGCCGGGCGACGCCGAAGAACGACAGCTGCAGAGGTGCTTTTGTGAACGCCGTTCCCCAGCTTGCACCCGACGAGCCGCTCTCACCCGAGCTCGTTCTCGTGCTCCCGGCCGAGCTTCGAGCCCAGGTTCTCGCCGGCCTCGACCTCCCCGCCCGGCCGACACCGAGACCGCTCGCGCGACCAGTTCCGCCTCGGGTTCCGCCTAGGCCCGCCGAGCCCATCGGGCGATCCGTGGCCAAGCTCGTCGTCGCCCGCTTCGCGCAGCTCGCATTGATCTTCGTCGCCGTCACGATCCTGACCCTCGCGCTGTCGCTCGTCGCGCAAGCGTTTCGCTGACGGTGCCGACCAAGGTCCTGGCCGGACCAGACCATCGTCCGGACTGGAGCGCCGCCGTGGTGTCGAAACCGTGAGCAGACGCGGACGATGCACGGCATCCACAGACGGTGATGTCTCCTCGGACCCGGCGGGTCAGGACGTGTCACCAGAACTCGATGCCGTGCGCGGGCCGCGCTAGCCGCTCCGTGCAGCGATCGGCTCCACCACGTCCGCGGGCGCTTTCTTTCGAAGCGTGATGAAGAGCCAGAGGTACATGCCGAGGATCAGGAACGCGTTCACGGGATGGAGCGCCCCGACCCAGCGTCCCCCTCCGGGCAGGATCATCTGCACGAACGTCAGGATCGGCACCAGGATCGACACGACGCGGACGCGGGTGTTCGGGTGCCACGCGATCAGTGCGCAAATCAGGAAGAGAAGCGCGCCGGGGAGCGTGAGGATGAACCCGAGCGCGCGGTGCGCATCGAGCGTCTTGGAGTTGCCGATGCAGTGCTCGGCCGCCAGATTGGCGCCTTTCTTGTCGCAGTCGTCCGAATGCTGGATCACCTTCAACCCGAAGATTCCCTCGCCCGCGAGGTAGACCTGGATCACGATCAGCACCACGTAGAGCGCCGAGAACCACTTGAGAACCGCCGTCGCGCCGCGCCGCATCGTCTGACTCCTTTGCCGTCGTTTGCCGACGCGCGGGAGGCTACTACTCCCGCGTCCCGGAATCGTTACGGCGCCGCGCGCACCCAGACGGTCACGTGGGCCGGCTCGAGCGAGCGGGCTGCAGCATCGGCGAGCTCGTCGACGACCGTCTCGACGTCGACCGCGTCGCGGAGCCGTGTGCCGAACGCCACGACGGTCGCCTCGGAGTCGTAACGGGCCCGGTTGAAGCGGCGATCGACGAGACGCTGCAGCCGGAACCGCAACGGCGAGAAGAGCGCTGCCGCGGCGAGCGTCGAGGCCGCGACCCCGACCGGGCTCGAGAACGGCAGCACCCGCGTGGTCAGCAGGACGATTCCTGCGAAGACGCCGACCAGGAGCCCGGTGAGCAGCGTGTAGGACAGCGTCCGCGAGATCAGCCGGTCGATGTCGTAGAGCCGGTAGCGCAGGACCCCGACGCCGATCGAGATCGGCAGCGCGACGAGCCCGAGGAAGCCGGCCTTCCCGACCACCGAGATGATCCCGTGGTTCCCCGAGCCGACCGAGATCGCGATGAAGAAGCCGAACACCGCGAACGACCCTCCGGCCAACAGCCACTTCAGCTGCTGCCGGCGATCACCGGTCGAGCGGCGGTAGAGGACGACCTGGCGGACGACCCATGAGAGCGCGATCGCGAAGAAGGGGAGCACGACGGCGACGAACGCGGCGTTGTTGCCGTTGGCGCCGAGCTGCTTCAGCTCGCCGGAGGAGTCAATCCTGATCGGGTGGTCCGTGAAGGCGCCGAGATCCGTGTTGGTGAGATGGCCGACCAGCACGGCCACAAGCGCGATGTACGTCCAGAGCGTCCAACGCCAACGTCGCGAGACCTGGCCGTCGGGGAAGAAGAGGATCGGCAGAGGCAGAAGCACGAGCATCGACGCCCATCCCTGGGTCAGGAAGACGGCGAGGCGCGAGAGTGGAAGGCCGTGATGGTCGATGCGGTAGGCACGGACGGCGTAGAAGCCCGCGTCAGCGCCGTAGGAGGCGGTGATGGCGATCGCGAGCAGAAGCCAGCCGATCGGGTTCCGCGGCTGCCGGCTCGCCACGAGCGCGCCCACGGCCGCGAACGGGATCATCAGCAGCTGCTGTCCGACTCCGCCGAGGGTGAGCTGATGTGCGACTGCCGACAGCGGGAAGGCCGCCAAGATCAGCACGCCGGCGGCCGCGCCGAGCCAGAGCGCAAGCTTCGAGTGCGGTTGTGCGCGCGCGCTCACCGCTTGATCCAGACGCTGACGTGGGTGGGCTCGAGCGAGGCGCCGGCGGCAGCGGCGAGCTCGTCAAGGACGGTGTCGACGTCGACCGCGTTCCGCAGTCGCGCCGCGAACGCGGAAACGGTCAGTTCGGCGTCGTAGTGCGCGCGGTTGAAGCGGCGATCGACGACGCGTTGAATCCGGCGGCGGAGAGGGTTGAAAAGCGCGAGCGACGCCAGCGTCGAGGCAGCGACCCCGACCGGCGAGGAGAACGGCAGCACGCGGGTCGTCAGCAGTACGAGCCCGGCGAAGACACCCACGAGCAAGCCGGTCAGGAGCGCGTAGGAGAGCGTGCGCGAGATCAGCCGGTCGATGTCGTACAGCCGGTAACGCAGGATCCCGATGCCGATCCCGATCGGAAGGCCGAGCAGCGCCAGCGTGCCGAGATAGCCGACTAGGGCGAAGACGCCGGAGCCGTTGTGTCCGATGATCGTCACGAGCCCGCCCGCCACTGCCAGCGCCGCGCCGGCCATCAGCCACTTCAGCTGCACCCGCCGCACGCCGGTAGCCCGTCGATAGCCGGGAATCTGGGCGACGATCCACGCGAGCCCGACGCCGAGGACGATGAAGAAGAACACGTTCTGGTAGATGCTCCACCAGGCCCAGGCTCCGGTCGGATGGTCCTCGAGAAGCAGGTTGCCGGTCGAGTCGATGCGCACCCGGCCGGTAACGACCGCATCGACGGCGATCCCGTATGCGGCGGTGAGCCAGACGACGCAGCCGACACCGAAGCCGCCGAGCGGCAGGCGCCAACGTCCCGGCGGGAGCTCGCCGTCCGGGAAGAGCAGGATCGAGAGGGCGAGCAGCGCGATCCCGGGCGCCCACGAGGGCTGGAGCAGGACGGCAAGCCGGCCGAGGGGCAGGCTCCCGTGATGGTCGCGGTAGTCGAGCACCGAGTAGCTCGACGCCGCGTCGTCGAAGGAGAGAAAGAGCGCGCAGCCGAGGAGCACCCAGCCCATCGGGTTCCGGGGTTGTCGCCAGGCGACGATGAGACCGACGATCCCGAAGCCCGGGATGAGGACGATCGAGCCGCCGTCACCGGCGCTGAAGCTGTGGTCGGCCGCAGTGAAGACCACGGCTGCGACCGCGAGCAGGATCGTCGCGATTCCCAGCGCGAAAGCCGTCCCGGGCGTCGCGAGTCGGCGTGGCATGTGCGGGAATCTATTCCTGTTCCGTCCCGGGATCGTTACGGCGCGTAACGATCCCGTAGCGCGTGAGGCGTAGATTCCTGGCGTGGTCGCATGCCACGAACGCATCCGAGTCGCAGCGGCGGCGGCGATCGTGCTGTTCCTCGCTGCCGGGCTCGCGCTAACCGGCGTGACGCACGATCCCTGGCCCACGAATGACGGGATAGCCCTCGTCGTGCTGACCGCGTACGGCGGCGTCGGTTACGTGATCGCACGGGCCGAGCCGCGGAATCCCATCGGCTGGATCTTTCTCGGGCTTGGGTTCTTCACGCTGGCGGACTACCTGAACCGCCTCTACCTGGTTCTCGATTACCGGGAACACGGCGGTGGGCTGCCACTGGGCGGCATCGCGGTCTTCTGGCAAGGAAGCTGGTCGCTCTTTCCGATCATCGTCGCCCTGCCGGCGATCGTCCTGTTCCCGGACGGCCGCGTCTCGCAGCGGTGGCGGAAGCTGCTCTACATCTACGCAGGCGCCACGATCGTCTTCATGACCCTTTCGTTCACGAGTCAGCTCACCGACGGCGTTTCCGGCCGGATCGCCGTCACCGTTCGTGGGGATCTCCCGAACAGCGGCGGCGGCCCCTTGGCTTCTGCCGGTTGGGTGCTGGTTCCGTTCTTCCTCGGCTGCTGGATCGCGTTCGTGTGGCGGCAGGTCAGCGCGTGGCGATCCTCGTCCGGCGTACGTACGGCACAGCTGAAGTGGCTGGCGGCCGGCAGCGCGATACTCGTCGTGTCCTGCATCGTCATCGTGATGTTCGGGGACGGCTCGACCGTCGGCTCCCGCGTCGCCGCCGACCTGGCCACCATCGGAATCGGCGTCCTGCCGGTCGCGGTGGGGGTGGCCATCCTGCGGTTCCGTCTCTACGAGATCGACCGGCTGATCAGCAGAACGTTGGCGTATGCGCTCCTGACCGGGCTGCTGGTCGGCGTGTTCGGCGGGATCGTGCTGCTGACCACGCGCGTTCTGCCCTTCTCGTCGCCCGTCGGCGTTGCGGCATCGACCCTTGCTGCGGCCGCGCTGTTCAACCCGCTGCGCCGCCGCGTGCAGCACCTCGTCGACCGGCGCTTCAACCGCGCGCGCTACGACCGGGACGCACTCGTGGCTCGGTTCGGCGTGCGACTGCGGGATGCGGTCGACTCGGACACGGTCGTCGCCGAGCTTGCCGGGGTTGCGGCAAGCTCCGTCGAGCCGGCGCACATCTCCGTCTGGGTGCAGAGCTAACTCCCGGCTACCACTCGACGAGCTTCCAGATCTCCGGCTCGCTCTGGCCGCCTTCGCCGATCTCGGCGAAGATCGCGACCGCGGACTTGAGGTGCTCCATCGCCTCCTCCCGCCGGCCGGCGGCGTTGAGGAGGTCGGCGACGTTGTTCGCCAGCGCGGCTTCGCGGTGGCGGTCGCCGACGGCGGCACAGAGCACCAGCGCCTCCTCGGTCAGCTCGAGCGCCCGCTCCAGCTCGCCCTCGGCGCGCAGGTCGAGCGCGAGGTTGTTGAGCGCCGCCGCGCGGGCCGAGGGGTCGTCCTCCTCGCTCGCCAGCTCGAGGCTGCGTTCGAGCCGGGAACGCGCCTCCGCGTGGTCGCCGCGGCCGGTGGCGAGGATGCCGAGGATGTTGTGAGCCTGGGCGAGGGCGCGGCCGGTCCCCGGCGGCGTCGGCGAGCTCCAGCGCCCGCCGGGCCAGCTCCTGCGCCTCGCCGTCGTGGCGTCTGTGGGCCGTCAGGCTTCGATCGGCCAGGAGCCGCGCCTCGAGCACGTCCGCGTCGTCCGGCAGCGCAGCGAGCGCCTCGGCGAACGAGCTGTCGGCGAGCTCCCACTCGCCGCGACGGAGATGGACGAGGCCGATGCGGTGCGCGATCGAGGCGAGTCGCTCCGCGGGGGCGAGCGCGGCCGCCGCCTCGTAGCTCTCGAGCGCGGCCGAGTAGTCGCCGCCGAGCGTGAGCAGGTCGCCGATCTCCTCGTGCAGCGCCGCCGGATCGTCGTGCCCGAGGCCGAGCGCCTCCCGGAAGTGGGCGTGCGCCTCGGCGTTCGCGTACAGCCCGCGCGCGTGCGCACCGGCGACCCGGAACCACTCCGCGGCCTCGGTCTCGCGACCCGCGTCGCGGAGGTGTCGAGCGACCGCGCCGGCGGCGGCGCCGTTCCGGTCGCGTGCGGCGAGGGCCTCGGCGGCCCGGCGATGGAGCAGGCGACGGCGGCCGGAGCTCGTCAGGTCGACGGCCACCCGGCGTGCCTGCTCGTGCCGGAAGGCGTAGCCCGCGTCCACCTCGACGAGCAGCCCGCGCCGCATGAGCTCCTCGAGCGACGCGACCGTCTCCTCCTCGTTGCGGCCGCTGACGGTCGCGGATCAGGTCCGCGTCGAACGGGCGGCCCACCACGGCGGCGGCGGCGAGCACCTGGCCGGCGACCTCGCTCGCCGCGGCGATCCGCGACTCGAGCAGCCGGCGCAAACCGGGCGGAATGTCCGTCGGCGTCTCCGTCCGGCGGAGCAGTCGAGATACTGCATGACGAAGAACGGGACGCCGTCGCGTCTCCTCGTAGAGCCGCGCCGATGAGCTCTCGGCGCAGCGCCGGCCGCCTCCGCGAACTCGGCCACGTCGTCGCGGTCCGAGCCGATCGAGACTGGATCGCCGTGCCGAGCCGTCTTGCGCCGGCGCGGCGAGGATCGCCTCACCGGATGAGTCGGCGGGCGTCTCCTCCGGCCGCCAGGTGAGCAGCAGCAGCACCGGCCGATCCGCGCAGGCGGCGGGTCAGGAACGCGAGCAGCTTCGAGCGACGGCGGGTCGGCCCAGTGCGACGTCGTCGACGAACGAGTCACGCCGGGCCGCGTCGCCGGCGGTTGCGTCAAGAGCTCGCGTGACGCCGTCGAGGAAGCGCGCCTGCGCGCCCGGCCCGTCGAGCGCGGCGCAGGCGACGTGCCGAGCTCGGGGACGCAGCCGCGCGGCCTCGGCCGCGGCACCGGGATCGACACCGCAGCCGCCGGCCGCGCGCGAGAGCGCCCCGCACAGCTCGATCGCGCAGCCGAACGCCAGCCCGGCCTCGCTCCTCGACGGCGCGGGCCGACGCGACGCGGAGCCCGCGGCACGCGCCCAGGTCGACGGCAGCTCCTGCGGCCAGCCGCGTCTTCCCGATGCCCGTCTCGCCCTCGAGGACGACGAGCCGGCCGTCCGGCCCGACCGCTGCGTAGGCGCCGGAGCGCGGCCCACTCGCGCTTCGCGGCCGACGAGCGGATAGTCGCGCGCCGCCGCCTTCGGGAGCGGGCATCGGCTCCGGCGACCGGCCGCGCCGGACAGCCCTCGCGCACCGCATGGTAGGCGGCCGTCGTCTCCTCGGTCGGCGCGACTCCGAGCTCGCGGTGGAGCGTGCGGACGCACTCGCGGTACTGCGCGAGCGCCGCGGCCCGCTCGCCGCTCGCGCCGTAGAGCTCGATCAGCCGCCGGTGAGCCGTCTCGTTCAGCGGCTCGAGCGCCAGCCGGCGGCGGGCGTGCTCGATCGCGCGCACGTGGCTGCCGCGCGCGCCGAGCCCTTCGGCGAGGCGATCGAGGACGGCGCCGAGCTCGCGCGCGAGGGTTCCCGCCTGGAGCGACTGCCAGTCGTCGAACGGGGCGCTGTCGCGCAGGCCGAAGCCGGCAAGGAAGGCTCCGCGCTGCAAGCGCCGCAGCCTGCTCGAGCTCGGCCGAGGTCCGCTGCCGGCCGCGAGCCGACGGAACTCGTCGACGTCGAGCGAGGACGCCTTCCCGCTCGAGCGAGACCGCGTCGCGCGCGACGGCGAGCCAGCGCCCGCCGAGCGCCGAGCGCAGCGTCGAGAGCGTGCGCCGCAGCGCCGCGCGCGCGCGGTCGGGCGCGTACTCGGGCCACAGCAGCTCCGCCAGCACGTCGCGTCCGTGCCGGCCCTGCTCGACGCGCCAGATAGGCGAGCAGCGCGGTCGCCTTGCGCGTGTCGACCGTGAGCGGAACGCCGTCGCAGAGCGCCTCCGGAGGGCCGAGGAGCGACAGCCGCAGCGTCGAGTCGCCCACAGCACGATCCTAGACGCAACGAGCCGCAGGGCATAGCGTTGCGCCGTAACGATTTCGGGACGGTCGTCCCGTAGAACGGGAGCGGAATGAGCGCCTGGCCACAGTCGATCGCGAGAGTCATCCGCCGGACGGAGCGCCCCACCGCAGCGGCGGAGGCCACCGCCGTCGAGACCGACGTCGGAGCCCCAGGAGCAGCTCGACGTCCGCCCGATCGAGATCTCGCCGAACGATCCGATCGTCGCCTACTTCCAGAGCGCCCCCGGCGCGGTCGACCTCGAGGAGCTCGAACTCGAGTCGCCGGCGCTGACTGCGCTGCGCGCGGCGGGCGTGAAGCTCGCGGTGCCGCTCGTCAGCCAGGGCGAGCTCGTCGGCCTGCTCAACCTCGGCCCGCGGCTCTCGGACCAGGACTACTCCACCGACGACCGGAAACTGCTCGACTCGCTCGCCGCGCAGGCCGCGCCGGCCCTGCAGGTGGCGCAGCTCGTACGTCGGCAGGAGGCGGAGGCGCGGTCGCGCGAGCGGATCGAGCAGGAGCTGCGCGTAGCGACGACGATCCAGCAGAACTTCCTGCCGCGCGAACTGCCCGACCTGCCCGGCTGGGACGTCTCCGCCTACTACCGCCCGGCGCGGGAGGTCGGCGGCGACTTCTACGACTTCATCGGGCTGCCGGAGGGTCACATCGGGATCGTGATCGGCGACGTCACCGACAAGGGCGTCCCGGCGGCGATGGTCATGGCCGCAACGCGAAGCGTCCTGCGCGCCTCGGCCCAGCGCGTCGTCTCCCCGGGCGAGGTGCTCGGGCGAGTCAACGACCTCATGTGCCCGGACATGCCGTCGAAGATGTTCGTCACCTGCCTCTACGGCGTGCTCGAGTCCGCCACGGGGCGCTTCACCTTCGCGAACGCCGGCCACAACCTCCCCTACGTGCGCACCGACGGCGGCTCGGCCGAGCTGCGCGCGACCGGGATGCCGCTCGGGCTGCTGCCGGGGATCGCGTACGAGGAGACCGAGGCGCAGCTCGAGCCCGGGCAGACGATGCTCCTCCACTCCGACGGCGTCGCCGAGGCGCACGGGCCGGGCGCGGAGATGTTCGGCTTCCCGCGGCTTCAGGACGTGGTGGGCGCCCGCAGCGGGCGCGGCGAGGTGATCGACCGCGTCCTCACCGAGCTCGGGCGCTTCACCGGCTCCGACTGGGAGCAGGAGGACGACATCACTCTCGTCGCGCTGACGCGGTACGGGGCGGCGCCGGTGGAGTCCGCGGGCAGGCTAGACGTCTCGTTTCAGGTCGCGAGCGAGCCCGGCAACGAGAAGCAGGTGAGCGAGCGGGTGGCCGAGGCGACTGCGCCGCTCGCGCTCCCGGCGGCGCGGCTCGAGCAGCTCAAGACCGCCGTGGCCGAGGCGGCCATGAACGCGATCGAGCACGGCAACGAGAGCCGGGCCGAGCTTCCCGTCGACGTCTCCGTGCGTGCCTCCGACGCCGAGCTCGTGGTGGCGATCACCGACCACGGCGGCGGCCGCGAGATCCCCGAGGCGGAGGAGCCCGACCTCGAGGCGAAGCTCGACGGGCTGCAGAAGCCCCGCGGCTGGGGCCTCTTCCTGATCCAGAACATGGTCGACGACATCCGCGTCTCGAGCGACGAGAGCACGCACACGATCGAGCTCGTCATGCGACTGGAACGGGGCGGCAATGGAAGCGACTGAGTTCGCGGCGAGCGCGCGCCGCGCAGGACGGCGTGGCCGTGCTGGAGCTCTCCGGCGACGTGAGTGCGGGAGCAGAGAGCGAACTGCAGCTCGCCTACGGCCAGGTGGCCACGGAGCCGGTCGTCGTGCTCGACTTCGCCGCCGTCGACTACATCAACTCGACCGGAATAGCCCTGATCGTCGGGCTCCTGGCCCAGGCGCGCAAGAGCGGACAGGAGGTCCGCGCGCGGGGGCTGGCCCAGCACTACCGGGAGATCTTCCGCATCACGCGGCTCTCGGACTTCATGACCATCCTCGACGAGGAGGAAGCGGAATGACGCAGGACACTGCGGCGACGATGGAGGTGCATCTCGCCGGCGCCGAGCTGGGCGTGATCACCGTCCGGGGCGACGTCACGGCCGGTTCGGAGGACGCCCTGATGGACGCCTACACGCGAGCCGCGGAGGGCTCGCCACGGGCCATCCTGCTCGACTTCTCCGGGCTCGAGTACATGAACTCGGGCGGAATCGGCCTGCTCGTGACGCTGCTCGTCCGCGCCAACCGCGCGAGGCAGCGGCTGCTCGCCTGCGGGCTCAACGACCACTACCGCCAGATCTTCGAGCTGACCCGCCTCGACGAGGCGATCTCGATCTTCACGAACGAGGCCGAGGCGCTGGCCGCGTTGTGAGGCGAACACGTTGAGGAGGACATGATGAGCGAGCAGCAGAACACGGCACGCGACCAGGGCAACTGGGCGACTCCGGTCGACCGGCTCGCCGCGACGAACATCCCGGCGGGCGCGCTCGACACGGTCGGCGGCAAGCAGGTCGTCTCGCCGATCCAGGGCTTCGGGAAGATGTGGCAGAAGACGTACCGCATCTCGCTGGCCGGGACGGACGTGTCGCCGGCCGAGCTGATCCAGACGTGGAAGGACGAGTTCCCGAGCTTCTGGCCGAAGGGCAGCCAGTTCCACGCGCCGCTGACCGGGATCGCGCCCGGAGAGGTGGCGCTGCTGCAGGCATCCGTGGGCGGCGGCATGAAGCTGTCCACCGGCGTCTTCGTCCTCTACGCCGACGAGAACTCGTTCACGTTCATGACGCCCCAGGGGCACATGTTCGCGGGCTGGATCACGTTCTCGGCGGCCGAGGAGGACGGCGCGACGATGGCGCAATGCCAGGTGCTGATGCGGGCCCAGGACCCACTGACCGAGGTCGGACTCGTGCTCGGCGGCCACCGCAAGGAGGACCGCTTCTGGCAGGACACCATGCGGGCGCTGGCGGCCCGGTTCGGCATCGAAGCCGAGCCGGAGACGAGCGTCGTGTGCGTCGATAAGCGGCGCCAGTGGGGACGTGCCGGAAACGTGCGCCACTCGAGCGCCTTCCGCTCGAGCGTCCACACCGCAACCGCGCCGCTCCGGAAGCGCAAGTAGCCTCAGCGGCATGCCTGACGTCGACGCGGTCGTCGTCGGTTCCGGGCCGAACGGGCTCGCCGCGGCGATCGTGCTGGCGCGAGCCGGGGCTCCGGGTTCGGGTGCTGGAGGCCGCCGACACGGTGGGCGGCGGCGCGCGCTCGGCCGAACTGACGCTGCCGGGATTCGTGCACGACGTCTGCTCGGCGATCCACCCACTCGGCGTGGCGTCGCCGTTCTTCCGCACCCTGCCGCTCGAGGAGCACGGGGTCGAGTGGATCGAACCGCCGGCCGCGCTCGCGCACCCGTTCGACGACGGAACGGCCGTGCTCCTGGAGCGCTCGCCTGACGCGACCGCCGCGGGTCTCGGCGCCGACGACGAGCGCTGGCGGAGGCTCTTCGCGCCGCTCGTCCGCGACGCCGAGCCGCTGTTCGAGGACCTGCTCGGCCCGCTCCACCTCCCCGCGCACCCGCTCACGCTCGCCCGCTTCAGCGCGCGGGCCGCGCCGCCGGCCGCGCTGCTCGCACGGCTCTCCTTCCGCGGCGAGAAGGCCCGCGGCGTCTTCGCGGGGCTCTCGGCGCACTCGATGCTTCGACTCGACCGCCCGCCGAGCGCGGCCTTCGGCCTCACCCTCGGGCTGCTCGCGCACGCCGTCGGCTGGCCGTTCCCACGGGGCGGGTCACAGCACATCTCCGACGCGCTCGCCTCGTACCTCGGTTCCCTCGGCGGCGAGATCGAGACTGGACGGCGGGTCGAGTCGCTCGCCGAGCTCGGCGAGACCCGCCTCGTGCTCCTCGACCTGACGCCGCGCGGCCTGCTCGAGCTCGCCGGCGACCGGCTCCCTGCCCGCTACCGCCGCGGACTGGAGCGGTACCGGTACGGGCCGGGCGTGTTCAAGCTCGACTGGGCGCTCGACGGTCCGATCCCCTGGCGGGCCGAGGAGTGCGGGCGCGCCGCGACCGTCCACCTTGGAGCCACGCTCGCGGAGATCGCGGCCTCGGAGGTCGGCCCGTCTCGGGGCGAGATCGCGGAGAGGCCGTACGTCCTGCTCGCGCAGCAGAGCCTCTTCGACGCGACGCGCGCGCCGGCCGGACAGCACACGGCGTGGGCGTACTGCCACGTTCCGAACGGCTCGACCGTCGACATGACGGAGCGGATCGAGGCGCAGGTCGAGCGCTTCGCGCCGGGCTTCCGGGAGCGGATCCTCGCGCGCTCGGCGCTCGGCTCGGCGGAGATCGAGCGGTACAACGCGAACTACGTCGGCGGCGACATCAACGCGGGCGCCGCAACCCTCTCGCAGCTCTTCACGCGTCCCGTGGCCCGGGTCTCGCCGTACACGACGCCGCTGCGGGGCGTGTTCCTCTGCTCCGCTTCGACGCCGCCCGGCGGCGGCGTGCACGGGATGTGCGGCTACCACGCCGCCCGTGCGGCACTGCGTCGGCTCGAGGGCTACTCGAACCCGAACTGAGCGGGTGTATCGAGCGGATCCGCCGCCTCGCGCGCGACCGTCGTCCGGAGCGGCTTCTCCCTGAGGAACCACGAGAGCGCGAACGGCACGAGCGACAGCGCCATCCCGAAGAGGAACACACCGCTGAGCGCGTGGGCGAACGCGTGCAGGACCACGTCGTGGACCGCCGGCGGCAGCTGGTCGATCTGCTGCGGGTTGAGCTGGACGCCGCTCCCGAGGTGCGCGGTGACGGCATGCGGCAGGCCTGCCAGCTGGTCCGAGAGCCGTGAGGCGAAGATCGTCCCGAAAAGGGCGACGCCGAACGCGCCGCCCATGCTGCGGAAGAAGGTGGCGGAGGCGGTGGCGACGCCGATCTCCTCCGGCCGCGCGTCGTTCTGGACGGCGAGCACGAGCACCTGCATGACGAGGCCGAGCCCGACGCCGACGACGACCATGTACGCCGATGCGACCCACGGCGGCGTGTGGACGCCGAGCAGCGAGAGCAGGAACATGCCGACCACGAGAATCGCCGTGCCGGCGATCGGGAACGGCCGGTAGCGGCCGATGCGGCTGATGGCGCGGCCGGAAAGGACCGCCGTGACCAGCAGCCCGGCCATCAGCGGGATCGTCCGCAGGCCCGAGCTCTGGGCGCTCACGCCGTAGACGATCTGCAGGAAGAGCGGGATGAAGATGATCGCGCCGAACATCGCCATTCCGATGGCAAAGCCCATCGCGTTGGCCACGCTGAAGATGCGCGAGCGGAAGAGCTGGAGCGGCAGGATCGGCTCGGCGGCGCGGCTCTCCTGCCAGACGAAGGCCGCGAGGAGGCCAACTCCCACGACTCCGAGCCCGATGATCTCCCTTGAGCCCCAGCTGTACTCGGAGCCACCCCACGTGGCGAGCAGGATCAACGCGCCGACGCCGCCGCTGAGGAGCCCGGCCCCGAGGTAGTCGATGCGGTGCGTCCGGTGCGGCGTGTGCAGATGCAGGCGGGTGATCACGATCACGACGGCGACGATTCCGATCGGCACGTTCACGTAGAAGACCCAGCGCCACGAGAGGCTGGTGACGAGGAACCCGCCGAGCAGAGGACCGGCCACCGACGCGACCGCGAAGACGGAGCCGATCAGGCCCATGTAGCGGCCGCGGTCGCGCGGCGGGACGATGTCGGCGATGATCGCCTGCGCGCCGACCATGAGGCCGCCGGCACCGATCCCCTGCATAGCGCGGAAGCCGATCAGCTCGGCCATCGTCTGCGAGAGACCCGCGAGCATCGAGCCGGCGAGGAAGATCAGGATCGCGACGAGGAAGACGGGCTTTCGCCCGTACATGTCGCCGAGCTTGCCGTAGATCGGGGTCGAGATCGTCGAGGCGAGCAGGTACGCGGTGACGACCCAGGAGAGGTGGTTGAGCCCACCGAGGTCGCCGACGATGGTCGGCAGCGCTACGGACACGATCGTCTGGTCGAGGGCGGCCAGGAACATCCCCAGCATCAGCGCGATGAACACGGTGCGCAGCGCCGCGCCGGTCAGCCTCCCGTCCTCCACGCTCCGAGGGTACTCCGCGACTCCGGCCCCGCGGCGTAAGGTTCTGGCGTGGACGTGACTGCGAACCTGTCCGCCGAGAACGTGCACGCGCGCGGCACGAGCCACAAGATCGAACGCCTTCTCCACGAGATCGACGCGCTGATCGCCGACGACGAGGCGTCCGACCGGCAGATCACCGGCGGCTGGCGGACCTTCGACGACATCCTCGCCGCGGCTCATGTCCACACCTGGGACGCCTACAGCGTCGACCTCTCCACCGACGCCGAGAGCTTCCGGCAACTGCCGCGGGGGCAGCAGGAGGCCGTGAAGCGCGTCTTCGGGACGATCTACCGCGCGGAGTCGATCGTCGACGACTGGATGGACCGGATCGTCGCCGCCCTGCCGCGAGAGCCGGAGTACGAATCGATGCGAGCCGCGCTCCTGACGCAGGAGCACGACGAGCGCATGCACCGCGGCAGCCTCCTCCGGATCGCGTCCGAGGTGCTCGGGATCCCGGCCGCCGACGCCGACCAGGTGGCGAAGAAGTACAACAACTTCGTCGCCGAGATCCTCTTCGACCAGTTCGAGGACCAGATGCAGCACCTGCTCCGGCCGAACCGTCCGCTCGAGGACGTCTACGCGGCGATCTTCATCTACGGCGTGATCAGCGAGGACGTGGTGGCGAACAGCGACGTCGTGATCCGTCGCGCCAAGGGCAACGCGCTCTACGACGTCTACGACCTGCCGGGCATGAAGGAGGGGCAGACGAACGTCCGCCGCGACGAAGGCCGCCATGTCCGCATCGCAGTCCTCGCAACGCACCGCTTCCTCGAGGAGTGCGAGGGCGCCGCCGAACGGCTGCTCGACATCTCCACCTTCTATATGGACCTCGCCGACCGGATGGTGCGGCGGGCCAAGGCGTCCCACGGCCTGATCGACGCGCACCTCGCCGAGTCGTACGGACCCGACGTCGACTCGCTCTACTACTACGTGATGAACATGAAGCGGCTCGCGGTGCGGCTCGACGAGCTCGGGCTCCGCGAGGGCGTCCTCGAGGTGAAGCGCCGCGTCGACGCCGCGATCGCGGAACTGAGCGACGACGACGGCGAGCCGATCGTCGAGACGCCGAACCGGTTCCTCCGGCTCGTCGGGCCGAGGGTCCTGCGGCTCGCAGGCGCCTCCCGGCTAGCCGGCTAGCACGCGCTCGTAGGCCGCGGCGAGCCGCTGGGCGAGGAACGGCCACGCGTACTCCGTCTCGGCACGCTCGCGCGCGGCGCGGCCTCGTTCGACGCGCGCAGGCTCGTCCTCCAGCAGTGCGGCGATCGTCTCGGCGAGAGCTTCTGCGTCGCCGGGCGGGACGAGCGCACCGGTTTCCTCGGTAACCACCTCGCGGTAGCCCGGGATGTCGGAGGCGACGACCGGGGCCGCGCAGGCGAAGGCCCGCGTGATCGTCATCCCGAAGCTCTCGTTTCCGAGCGACGGCGCGACGAGGAGCTTCGCCGCCGCGAGCTCCTCGGTGAGCGCCTCGTCGGACACGAAGCCGAGGATGTCGATCCCCTCCTCCGCCATGCGCAGCCGGGCCAGGAGCAGCCGCACGGCGAGCGGGTCGGCGCCGAGGACGCGCAGGCGAATCCCGCGGCCCCGCAGGCGAGGCCACGCCCGGAGCAGCACGGGCAGCCCCTTGCGGGGGTCGTGGCGGCCGGCGAACACGATGCGGTCGGCGCGGTCGGCCGGCTCGACGCCGTCCGGGATCTCGACGCCGTTCGGGATCACCTCGTAGTGGCCCGGCGCGTACGGAGAGGCGGCGAGGCGCGCCTGCTCCGAGACGGCGACGCGCAGGTCGATCCGGTCGAGCAGGAAGCCCCATAACGGCTCGGCGAACCGGCGCCAGGCCGAGTCGCCCGCCGCGTGGAACGTCGCGACCGCCGGCCCGTCCCAGAGAGCGAGCGCCGCCGGGCTGAGCATCGGCGCGAGGGGCTCGTGCACGTGGATGAGGTCGAACCGCTCGCGCGCCAGCGCGCGCCGCATCTGCGACACCCCGCGCGGGCTCAGAACGAGGTTGGAGAGCGCACCGTTGCCGGGCACGATCACCGAGCGGCCGAGCGGGATCACGCCGGGCGGCGGCGGCCCCGGCCGTCCCTGCCGCGGGTGGAGGACGCGGCTGAAGGAGCCCGGCGGGTCGTTGCCGATCAGCAGACGCGTGTCGATCCCGACCGCCGCGAGCGCGCGCGCCTGCGCGTCGGCGTGATCGACGACGCCGCCGCCGAACGACCACGAGTACGGGACCACGATTCCGACCTTCATGCGGGGCGAGGCTACCGGCGGCGTGCGAGCAGCAAACCGAGGAGCGTCCCCGCGAGCAGGAGCTGCGACTCGACGGACATCCCGACGCCGTGGCGCCCGCCGCCGCGGTGGAAGATCTTCTCGCCACGCAGCCGGAGCCACGGCACGAGGTGCTCGAGGTCGGGCATGGACGCCGCCGCGCCTCCGACCACAGCCGGGTCGAGCGGGCCGCGCCAGGCGGCGAGCAGCCCGAGCGCGGCGAGGCCGCTGCCGATCTCGAAGCTCCGGTCGGGGATGTCCTCGTGTGGCACGCGGTCGCCCGCGACGTGCAACGGGGGCCCGAGCAGCAGCGCGAGCGGCCGCGAGCGGACGACGGCTCCCAGCGCCGCGCCCGTCGCGACGTGCAGCGAGACGATCACGAACCAATCATTGCGTATGGTTCCGGCGATGGGTCTCGGCGATTTCATGCGCAAGGTGTTCTCGGGAAAGCCGCACGTGGCCGGCGGAGACCCCGAAACGGAGGCGATCCTCCGTGAGGAATACGGCGCCGGCGATCCCGACGTGCCGCTCGAGGGGCCGGCCCACAGCACCATGCTCGCTCGGCAGAGAGCGTCTGTGACGGGAGGCCCTGTGGGAGCCGGGAGTGCCGAGGCGGCCCTGCTGGGAGGCGAGGTCGGCGAAGCGGGCGAGGACGCGATCGAGGCGACCGACGCGCCGTCCGACCCGACCCCGTAGGGCACTCCCGCGCTAGCGTTCGGCCCGGTGTGCCGGGAAGGCTGGTCGGCGACAGCCGATGACGCCCGCAGCCGCCATCCCACTCTTCGTCGTCTGCATCGCCCTGATGCTTGTCGCATCGGCCGTGTTCGCGCGGCGGCTCGACCGCATCGGGCTGCGGCTCGGCCTGCCCGAGGCGCTGCTCGGCCTGCTCACCGCGCTAGCCGCCGACGCGCCGGAGATCTCGTCCGCGATCGCGGCGCTGGTCCAGAACGAGCACGCCGTCGCGGTCGGGGTGGTCGTCGGCTCGAACGCGTTCAACCTCGCGGCGATGCTCGGCGTGAGCGCCGTCGTCGCGGGCCACGTGCGGGCTCGGCACGAGACGCTCGAGCTCGAGGCGTTCGTCGGGCTCTGGTTGCTCACGGTGATGCTCACGGTGGTCGCCGGCTGGCTCGGAGCGACGACCGGCGGCGTGCTCGTCGCGCTCGCCGTCGTGCCGTACGTCGCGCTGCTCGCATTCGGACGCCGCCTTGCGCGCAGATCGCTGTTCCTCCGCCGCAGCTTCGGCGAGCGTCACCGCCGGGAACGGTCGCTCGACTCGCACCGGGAAGCGGCCGGCGCGGTCGTCGTGCTCCTCGTCGCGCTCTGCTTGATCGTCGCCGGCAGCGTCGGCGCCGTGCGGGCGGCGACCGATCTCGCGCACACGTGGTCGATACCTGAGGCGCTGGTGGGAGTGGTCGTGCTCGCCATCCTCACGAGCCTGCCCAACGCCTGGACGGGCGTCCGCTTCGGCCTCCAGCGGCGGGGCTCGGCGCTGATGAGCGAGACGCTGAACTCGAACTCGATCAACATCGTGGCCGGCCTCGCCGTGCCCGCCGCGCTCGGCACCCTCGCGGCCTTCCCCGGCCTCGCGATCTTCGACATCGCCTGGCTGATTGCGATGACGGCCGCGGCGGTCGTCCTGTTCGGCAAGCGCGGCGGCGGCGGTCGAAGCGCCGGAGTCCTGCTGATCGTCCTCTACGCGGTTTTCCTCGCGGTGCAGTTCGCGAAGCTGGCCTAGTCTCGAACGACCGCAGGCTGGTCGAGCGCGGATTCCTCGGGCGCGACGACGCGGCCTCCGCGCGACCAGGAGGCGAGCGCCGCGACCAGGCAGGCGGCGATGGCGAAGGCGAAGGCCTCGTCCAGGCCGCTGCGGAACGGCGCCGCGATCAGGTGCGGGAAGAACGCGCGCCCGCGGATCGCGGCCGCACTGTGCGCGGGGAGCCGTGCGAGGACGTGCGGGCCGAGCAGCTTCTGCGCCGGGTTGTAGCCGAGGAATGCGGCGAAGAGCACCGAGACCGGCGGCAGCTTGCTCACGCGGTTGGCGACGTGAGCGGACACGCCGTGCGCCTGGAGGCCGGTCGCCAGCGCATGCGGCAGCGTCGCCGAGAGCCCGACGATCATCAGCGTGAAGAAGATCCCGATCGACAGGACCTGGGCCGAGTTCTGGAACGTCTGGTTCATGCCGCCGCCGGCGCCACGGTGCTGGGCGGGCAAGCTGTTCATCACTCCCGCCCGGTTCGGCGCAGCGAAGGCACCCATCGACAGTCCCATCAGCAGGAGGATGGCGGCCAGCTCCGCATACGAGAAGTTGACCGGCAGCATCGCGAGCAGGAAGAAGGCGAGCGCCGAGACGAGCATCCCACCGGTGGCGAAGGGCCGGGCGCCGTAGCGGTCCGAGAGGATCCCCGAGATCGGGCCGGCGATGAGAAACCCGACCGTCAGCGGCAGCATCCGGATCCCCGCCCAGAGCGGTGTCGAGGCGAAGCCGACACCGTGCTCGGGCAGCCAGATGCCCTGCAGCCAGATGATCAGCATGAACATCAGGCCGCCACGCGAGATCGCCGAGAGAAAGCTCGACAGGACGCCGAACGTGAACGCGCGGATCCGGAACAACTGCAGCCGGAACATCGGCGCCTGCGAACGCAGCTCCACGTAGACGAACAGCCCGAGCAGGGCCGCGCCGGCCGCAAGGCACGAATCGACGACGGGCGAGGTCCAGCCCATCGGGTGACTCCCGTACGGCCGGATCCCGTACGTGATCCCGACCATCACGAGTACGAGCCCCGCCGCGAAGGTGAGGTTGCCCGCCCAGTCGATCGGCTCCCGAGTGCGGACGCCGATCTCGCGCAGGCTCCGGTACGACCAGATCGTCCCCACGACGCCGGCCGGCACCGAGACGAGAAAGACGAGCCGCCACGAGATCGGGGCGAGCACGCCGCCCAGCACGAGCCCGATGAACATGCCGCTGATGCCGACGACGTTGTTGATCCCGAGCGCCATCCCACGCTGGTTCGCCGGGAACGCGTCGGTGAGGATCGCGACCGAGTTCGCGACCAGGAATGCGGCGCCGACCCCCTGCACGATCCGGAACGAGATGAGCCAGTCGGCGCCGGCCCTCCCGTGCAGCCAGTCGATCGTGAGCAGGAGCGACGCCAGCGTGTAGACGACGAAGCCGACGTTGTACATCCTCACGCGCCCGAACTGGTCGCCGAGCCGGCCGAGGCTGACGACGAGCACGCTCGAGACGACGAGGAAGCCGAGGATCATCCAGAGCAGGTAGAAGCTGTTGCCGGGCTGGAGCGGGTCGAGGTGGATGCCGCGGAAGATGGCGGGCATCGCGATCAGCACGATCGAGCCGTCGATCGTCGCGAGCAGCACTCCGAGCGTCGTGTTCGACAGCGCGACCCACTTGTAGTCCGGTTTCCGCCACTTGCCAGGCAACCTGCTCAGGTTACCTGTCTACAATCTCGGCATGCCTCATCCCTCGACGCAGGTCGTCCACGGCGCCGGCGAGCTCCGGCTGGTGCTCGGCCAGCTCGTCCGGAGGCTCCGGGCGGAGTACTCGTTCCCGGTCGCGCAGGCGACCGTCCTCAGCCGGCTCGACCGCGAAGGCCCGCAGACGGCGAGCGCGCTCGCGACGGCCGAGCACGTCCGCCCGCAGTCGATGGCGCAGACCCTCTCCGAGCTCGAGACGGCGGGCCTGATCGAGCGGCGCCCCGACCCCGGAGACGGACGACGCAACCAGATCGAGCTCACGCAGGAAGGCCGCGAGCGCGTGCTCGAAGAGCGAGGCCGCCGCGAAGACTGGCTCGCCGCCGCGATCGCGGCCGAGCTGAGCCCCGAGGAGCAGCGGACGCTTCTGTCCGCGGTGCCTCTCCTGCAGCGGCTGTGCGGATATTGACGTTCCGGAGCCGGTAAGCATCCCGTAAACCCCGCGGGCGGCGGCGCCGATACCCGGTTACCCTCCAAAACAAGGGGGTAACTGAAGATGTTGTCGTCGCCCGGAAGACGGTTCGGAGTTGCGCTCGTCGCCTTACTGGCCGCCAGCGCGGCTTTCGCCTGCCTCGCGGGAGCCGCCGGGGCTGCGTCGACCTCGTTCAATCAGGGGACACGGACGATCCTGTTCAACGGGAAGCCGACGTTCCCGCTCGTCCTCTCGCCGGGGCCGCCGCTCGGTGTGGACACGCCCTGGGGCACGAACGGCCTTGCCGAGACCGCCGCGGCGGGGGTGAACGTGTACCGGACCGGAACCGGCGGGATCTGGACGCCGGCCGACATCAGCGCCGGGCTCGCCTGGGATCGCGCGGCAGCTGCACTCCACGTCTACACGTGGGCCAACCTGGGCGGCTACTCGCAGGCGCTCCCGGGCTCGACGGAGGACGAGGAGCTCGCGCAGGTGATCAACACGCTCACGAGCGACCCGAGCGGGAGCGCGATCGCGATGTGGAAGGGGCGCGACGAGCCCTGGTACAGCGACATCGCGCCGTCGGCGCTCCAGTTCGCCTACTGCCGCGTCACCTCCCGCGGCGACCCCTCCTGGTGCGACGGCGAGGCCCCGCTCGATCCGAGCCGGCTCTGGGTGACGATCGAGGCGCCGCGCGGCACTGCCGCCGATCTCGCGCCGTACTCCGACGTCACCGACGTGCACGGCGTCGATATCTACCCCGTGACGCTCAAGCATCCGTCGCCGAACCTGCAGGCGGTCGGCAACTGGACGGCCACGCTCGACTCCATCGCCCCGCTGCAACCCGTCTGGACGACGATCCAGATCTGCGCGAGCGGCAGCGTCGACCACTCGACCGGCGCCTACATCCTGCCGACCTACCTGCAAGAGCGGTACATGGCCTACGACGCGATCCTGAACGGCGCCAAGGCGCTCACCTTCTACGGCGGCAACAACACGAACTGCTTCAGCGGCAGCGACGCGACGTACGGGTGGAACTGGAGCTTCTGGCAGAGCGTCCTCGAGCCGCTCGTTCGGCAGCTCTCGGCCTCGAGCCCGCTCGCGCCCGCTCTGGTCAACGCGGCGGGCGTTCGGCAGGTGAGCACGGGCTCGGGCACCCAGACGATGCTGAGAGAAGGCACCTCGGTCGACGACCTGTGGCTGATCGCCGCCCGCAGCGGCGTCGGCACGAGGACGGTGACGTTCAAGGGGCTCCCCCGTTGGGTGCACCGGGGCGCCGTCTATACCGAGAACCGCTCTGTCGTCGCTTCGTCGGGCTCGTTCCGTGACCGGTTCACCCAGTGGGGCGTTCACGTCTACCACTTCGTCGAGCCGCTGATCCTGCGCACGGTGGCACCGCTCAGGGGACGGGTCGGTTCGCGCGTCACGCTGCGGGGGAAGGGTCTCGCCGCGGCGAAGACCGTCAGCTTCGGGAGCATCAAGGCCAAGTTCAGGATCGTCGGCGACGGAAAGCTCGTCGTGACCGTTCCCAAGCGGGCCAAGAGCGGACCGATCGTCGTCACCTCCGCCCTCAAGCAGATCACGTCCAGAGTCGCGTTCCGCGTTCTCCACAGCGGCTGAGGAAGCCGCGGCGGTGGCGACCGGCGCCCGCCGCTACGGCTTGCGCTTGAGGACGTTGCCCGAAGGCGTGAGCACGTACCACTTGCCGCCGCTGTTCTTGACCCCCTGCCCCTTCGCCTGGCCGGGCTTCGTGTCCGGGAGGTACGTGTAGAGCGGCCAGCGGTTGTACGTGACGACGCGGCCGTCCAGGCCGAGCAGCTTCTTCTTCGCCGCGCCACCCGCCGTGGGCTTCTGGCCCTTCTTCAGCTTCAGCGGCGGCCAGACCGTCACGCAGGCCTTGGAGGTGCAGGTCACCTTCTTTTGCTTGTCGGGCACGAACATGTAGAGCGTCCGGTCCTTGCTGTTCACAAGCACGACGCCGAGGTTCTTGATCTTCTTGGTCTGCACCGTCGGCGCCGCGGCGGCGCGTCGAGCGGCCGCCCTGGAGCTGGCCGCTCCGTTCCAGCCGATCGCCGCGACCGCAACCAGTGCGGCCAGCGCCGCGACGAACCCGATCCGCTTGCGCGTTGCCACGGCCTTCACTGTAGCTCTCCGAAAGGCGAAGCGGCGGACTGAGCCGCCGCTTCAATCACTCCGCCGCAGAGTTGTTGCCGTCAGCCCCGAGCGGGAGTCGAGTTCATCATCTCGCGGGCCCGTCGTGGTGGGCCTCCCCCTTTTGGGGGATCTGCGGAACATCGGCTCCGCTAGGCCGTATGCGAGGCCGGAACGAGCGAGAGCTGCGGCCTGGGCTGCGACCGCCGATACAGAAGCCGCTCCACCTCGTCGGCAGGCGCCGGGCGTCCGAAGAGATAGCCCTGCCCGAAGCGGCAGCCCATCTGCTTGAGCCGGTCGGCCTGGGCGACATGCTCGATTCCCTCGGCAACCGCCGCCAGGCCGAGCGAGTCTCCCAGCCGCAGGATCGCGTCGACGAACGCCTCGTCCGGCTCGTCGCCGACGAGCCGGTCGACGAACGGCTTCGGGATCTTCACCGACTCGATCGGGAACTCGGCGAGACGGCTCAGCGACGAGTAGCCCGTGCCGAAGTCGTCGATCGTCAGGCTCACTCCGAGCTCACGCAGGCGGCGCATCGCGACGAGCGCGCCGTCGCTCCCCTGGATCACGCCCGACTCCGTCACCTCGATCACGAGTCGGCCCGGCTCGACCCCGTACCCCTTCAGAGCCTCGGAGAGGGTGTCGACGAGCCGCTCGTTCGCGAGCTCGGCGGCGGCGACGTTGAGCCAGATCGTCAGCCGCTGCGGCCAGCGGCGGGCCGCCTCGAGAGCCTGCTGGAGGACAAGACGGCCGAGCTCGATCGTCAATCCGGTCTCTTCCGCCGCCGGCAGGAAATCCGCGGCGCTGAGGAGGCCGCGCGTGGGGTGCGGCCAGCGGGCGAGCACCTCGAAGCCTTCGATCTCCCCGTCTTCCAGTCGCACGACCGGCTGGAAGTGGACGAGGATCTCGCGGCGTTCGATTGCCGCCTCGAGATCCAGACTGAGCTGCCGCTGGACGCGAAGCTTCTCGTGGAGCGCAGCCTCGTAGAGCGTGTAGGCGCGCTCCGAACGCTTGACGCTGTACATCGCGATGTCCGCGTTGCGGATGAGGTCCTCGCCGTCCGTGGTGGCGGCGGTGCCGACGGCGATCCCGACGCTCACGTGACAGGCGACGTCGCCGCAGCCGAGCACGTACGTCCCGTCGATCGTGTCGAGCATGCGCCGCGCCGCGGCCACAGCAGCCTCGGCGTCCGCGTCGCGAACGAGAACCGCGAACTCGTCGCCGCCGAGCCGCGCGGCGAGGTCCTGAACGCGGATGGCGCCGCTCAGGCGGCGCGAGAACTCGGTCAGCAGCTCGTCGCCCGCGCTGTGGCCCCACGTGTCGTTGACCGTCTTGAAGCGGTCGAGATCGAGGTAGAGGACGGCCGTCGAGCCGCTGCCGCGCGCGAGTTCCTCCTCCACCGCCTCGAGCAGGTTGAGCCGGTTGGGAAGACCGGTGAGAGCGTCGTGGTACGCCTGGTGGCGAAGCTGCTCCTTGAGCTCGGTCACCTCCGCGAGCGAGTGCTCGAGCCGGCCGTTCTCGAGCAGGATGCTGGCATGGCCGGCGAACGTCACGAGCAGCTCGACGTCGGGCTCGGCGAAGGTGCTGACGTCGCCGAGGCGCTCGCCCACCACGAGCAGGCCGAAGGTCCGGTCCTCCCCGCGCAGCGGCGCCACGATCGCGTCCTCGAGGCCGCGCGAGCGAAGGAACGCGTCGAACGCGTGGGTGGCGCGCCGTCGCGCGAGCAGGCTCGCCGAGCCGATGGTCGCGATCTCCGCGAACGCGGCCGCGTCCTCCGGGGCGAACGTTTCCTCGGGATGCATGAGCAGCTCCCCTTCCGCGCCGCTGACGCTCCGCAGCGGTCCTCCGCCGTCGGCGGCCGGCAGCAGCAGGATCTCGGCGTACTCGGCGCGGAGCAGCCGGCGCGCAGCCACCAGCAGCTGCCCGATCGCGAGGCCGAACTCCGGCGCGCCCTGCGTCGCGCGCATCGACTCGTACAGGAACTCGACGTGCTCCCGCTGCTCGCGCTGCTCCATGTAGCCCCGGAACGCCGCGACGGTGGCGAGGACGGGGATGACGAGCAGGAGGACGGCGGCCGGCCGTACCTGGAGGAGCTCGACGACCGCGAGGCCCAGCGACGCTGTCGCGAGCGCGCCGAGCGTGGACGAGACCAGCGTGTGTCCGAGCTGGGGAGCCTGGAGGCGCTCCTCGGCGATCGCGATCACCGCCGAGACGAGCAGGATGCCCACGACGTGTGCCACGGCGCACGCGAACAGCACGAGCACCCACAGGTGAGGCGCCGAGTCGGCCGGCGAGGCGAGCGCGCGGAAGACCAGCAGCGCGATTCCGCTGCAGAGCGGCAGCTCGGCGAGGTTGAAGGCGAACTTGGCGAGCTGGCGCATCTGGCTCCTGCGCCGGTTCACGACGAGGGCGATGAACGTGCCCACGAGCTGTCCGATCAACAGCGACGAGGGCGCCGCGAGCAGAAGGCCCAACGTGAGCCCGATCTCGGTCAGCGACAGGGTGTGCGCCTGCTTGCGGAACTGGAGATGGACGACGAGGACCTCGGCGAGGTAGAAGGCGAGGGCGAGCCAGTACCACGAGAGGGTCGGGGTGAGCCCGAACGCCGGCAGGTTCAGACCGCGCAGCGCGATCGTCCACACGACCGCACACGCAAGGGCGAGCACCCCGTTGAACGCCCAGACGCGGCGGGGCGCGCGCAGAGCCTCACGCACGGACGCGCCGAGCGGCTGCGAGGCCTCGCTCGACGCGCGCCGTGTGTGGGTGGGAAGCCGGCCGACGGTCACCGGCTTCGCCCGCTATCCATCAGCCCCAGCTGGCGCCGAGCCATTGGTCTCCCGACCAGCTCGAACCGCTCCAGCTGGAGCCGCTCCAGGAGCTTCCGCTCCACGAGCTGCCCGACCAGCTGGAACCGCCCCAGGAGTTGCCCGACCAGGAGAGAAGGCTGCTCCAGCTCGAGCCGCTCCAGGAGCTTCCGCTCCACGAGCTGCCCGACCAGCTCGAGCCGCTCCAGGAGTTGCCGTTCCACGAATCGCCCGTCCACTGGGAGTCGTTCCACCTGCCGCCCGACCAGCTGGAGCCTTGCGCCTCGAGCCTGGCCATCCGCAGCGAGTTGAACGGCCGGCCGAAGATGTCCTCCGGGCCCTGGAGCACGACGCCGCCGAGCGAGAGGTGGTTCGAGCCGCGCGACGCCTCGAGCGAGCCCACCCCGAACGACGACAGATGGAACTGCCTGGCGTTGCGCGACGGCGAGTCCGCGAGCAGCGCGTTCAGGTCGAGCTCTCCGGCGCCTTGCCAGAGCCGTGAGGCGCCGGACAGCGGGTCGGAGCTCTCTACCAGCATTTGCTTGACCTGGTCCGGCGACAGATGCGGATACTCCTGGAGCAGCAGCGCGACAGCGCCCGTCACGTATGCCGCCGCCTCGGACGTGCCGCTGCCGCGGAAGTACTGGTCGCCGAGCTCGGCGCTCGGGTTGTTCTGGTCGACGTACGATCCCGGGTCGCGCAGGCCCTGCATGTGGACACCCGGCGCGAGGAGGTCCGGAGCGCGGCAGTCGAGGAAGCCGCAGCCCGCGGCGCCCGCCGAGAAGGAGGCGGGCTGATCGTCGGAGATGGACGGCGTGCCCATCGTGTCCGCAGCGCCCACCGCGACCACCCACGGGTCGTAGGCGGGATCCGCCAGACCCGAGCCCGGCCCGGTGTTCCCGGCGCCCGTGACGACCACGATGCCGGCCTTCCAGGCACGCTCGACGGCGAATGCGAGCGGATCGATCACGAACGGCTGCGAGGAGTCCGTGCCATAGGAGAGGTTGAGGACGCGGATGTTCATCCCGTGGTCGGTGCGGTGCTGCACGACCCAGTCGATGGCCGCGATCACCTGGCTGACGTCGACGCCGCCGTCGGCGTCGCCGACCTTGACCGACAGGATCCGCGAGTCCGGAGCCACGCCGCGATAGCCGCCGGGCTGGTCGTCGTTGCCGCCGATGATCCCGGCCATGAAGGTCCCGTGACCGTTCGTGTCGAGGTACTCGAAGTTCGGATTCTGCGACTCGAGCGAGAGATCGGGGCCGTTCACGATCTTGCCGTTCCCGCTCAGGGCGGGCACGGGAGCGACGCCGGTGTCGATGAGCGCGACGTCGACGCCCTGGCCCGTGAGGCCCGAGTTCCACCACGCCTGCGCGCCGTCGCCGGCTGTGATGTTCTGCATGGAGTACGGGTCGCCCGCGGGGTCGTACGCCGAAGCGCCCCACGATGCGCCCGGGCGGATCAGCCCGACCGCCAGCGCCAGGACGAGGGCGAGGAGCCCCACCTGCCAGGCCTTGAAGCGTGAAGCGTCGCGCGTGGTGAGGGGTGCCCTCACGTCTACCTCCTTGTCGCGACCGCCCTGATGCCGCAGAACGCGCCGCCGTAGCCGCCAATCAGTCGCCGGACGGTAGACCCACGTCGGAGGGCGATCTTCCCGCAGAAGGGGGAGCCGAATACCTGAAACGAGGGATTCTGGCCCGCTGGAATACCGTGCACCCGTGAGCTCCGTCCTCGAATCGGCCCCACCGCGGTTCACCGCGGACGAGGCTGCACGGATCGCAGCGGACCTGTTCGGCGTCCGGGGCACCGCGTCCGGGCTCGGCAGCGAGCGCGACCAGGCGTTCCTGTTGGAGGACGCAGGCCGCGGCGGAGTCCTCAAGATCTCGAACGCCGGCGAGGACGAGGCCGTGCTCGACCTCGAGGAAGCCGCGATCGCCCACGTAGCGGCCGTCGACCCAGACCTGCCGGTCGCCCGGCCGCTCGCTCCGCGGGCGACCTTCGACGGCCACCAGGTGCGCCTGCTCGAGCGGCGGTCACGGCCGCAAGGGCGGGCCCGAGCTCGACGACGCCGCGGTGCGCGGGATCGCCGCGGTGCACGCGCGTCTCTGTCTCGCGCTCCGGTCGTTCTTCCACCCCGCAGCCGGCCGAGAGCTGCTGTGGAACGTTCGGGCGGCGCCACGGCTTCGCCCGCTGCTCGACGAGATCGCCGATCCCGCCCGGCGGGCCCTCGTCGCTCGCACCCTCGACCGGTACGAGGCGCGCGTGCTGCCGGAGTGGGATCGCCTGCGCGGTCAGGTCGTGCACGGCGACTTCAACCTCGACAACCTCCTGCTCGACGAGCGCGGACGGGTGGCCGGGATCCTCGACTTCGGCGACTGCTGCCACACGGCGCTCGCGGCCGACGTCGCCGTCGGGCTCGCGTCGTTCCTGCGCGGACGGCCGCCCGACGACGCGTTCCGGACGGCGCGGATCGCCCTCGACGGCTTCTCTTCCGGTCTCCCGCTCGAGCAGCTCGAGCTCGAGCTGCTGGGCGACCTGGTGGCGGCGCGACTCGCGGCGATCGTCTCGATCAGCGCCTGGCGGTCACACCGCTTCCCCGAGAACGCTGCCTACATCGAGGCCTGGGACGACGATTCCTGGCGCCTGCTCGAGCTGCTCGACGGCCTCGACCCGGAGGACGTCGCGTGCGAGCTCGGTGGACGCCGCGCCGCGGCCGCGAGCCCCGAGCTCGTGCGGCGACGGAACGCAGCGCTCGGCGCGCTCCTGACACCGCTCACCTACGTGCGGCCGGTGCACGCGGTCCGGGCGGAGGGCGTCTGGATCCACGAGCCGGACGGCGGCCGGCTCCTCGACGCCTACAACAACGTCCCGGTCGTCGGCCACTGCCATCCGCGGGTGACCGAGGCCGTCGTCCGCCAGACGCGCCTGGGCGCGACGAACGCCAGGTACCTCGCCGAGCCGCTCGTCGAGCTCTCCGAGCGGCTGCTCGCGACCCTCCCGGGCCTCGACACGGTCTTGCTCGTCAACTCCGGCAGCGAGGCGAACGACCTCGCGTGGCGGCTCGCCGCGGGCGTCACCGGACGCGACGGGGTGCTCGTGACCGAGAACGCGTACCACGGAGTCACCGCGGCGACGACCGCGCTCTCCCCCGAGGACTGGCCGGCGGCGGATCGACCTCGGCGCGTCGCCGTCATCCCGCCGCCCGGGAGCGGCGTCGACCTCGCGAGTGCCCTGGACGTCGCGCTCGACGGGCTCGACGGCGAGCTCGCCGCGACGTTCCTCGACGGCTCGCTCATGAGCGACGGGATCTACGTGCCCGAGACCTCGGAGCTCCGGCTGCTCGTGGAGCGGACCCGCGCCGCCGGAGGCCTCTACGTCGCAGACGAGGTGCAGGCCGGCCACGGCCGGCTCGGGCCGGAGCTCTGGTCGTTCACGCGGCACGGGATCGTGCCGGACGTCGTCACGCTCGGCAAGCCGATGGGCAACGGCTATCCGGTCGCCGCGGTCGTGACGCGGCGGGAGCTCGCCGAGCAGTTCCGGTACTCGGGCCGGACGTTCTCCACCTTCGGCGGCAACCCGGTCGCGGCCGCCGCCGCGCTCGCCGTGCTGGACGTGCTCGACGACGAGCGGCTGCCGGAGGGCGCCGCAGAGGTCGGACAGCGCCTGCGCGCGGCGATCGAGAGCCTCGGCAAGCGGGACGTCGTCGAGGTGCGGGGCCGTGGTCTGCTGGCCGGCGTCCAGCTCTCGGGCGGCGAGCCGGCCGCACGCGTCACCGAGGAGCTACGTGCGCGCGGGATCCTCGTGGGACGCACGGGACGAGGCGGAGAAGTGCTCAAGATCCGGCCGCCGCTCGTGTTCACGGATGAACATGCCGAGCTGCTCGTCTCCGCGCTCGACGGCGCTCTGGGCTGATTCCTTCGCCACGAAGTCGTATCTTCAGGTCCCATGGCCGTGGAGCAGACAGACGCGCAGCTCGTCTCGCGTTGCCGCGCAGGCGATCCGGGCGCCTGGAACGAGTTCGTGGAGCGCTTTTCGCGCTACGTCTACGCGATCTGCGGCCGCGGCTTCCGCCTCGCGCAGCACGACGCAGAGGACGTCTTCCAGGAGGTCTTCGCCCGCGCATACGAGCGGCTGCCCGAACTGCGCAACGACGACGCCGTCCGGCCCTGGCTCGCACAGCTGACGCGGCGGCTCTGCATCGACCGGCTGCGGCTGAACGCCCGCGACCTCCCCTCCGACGAGGAGCCGGACGAGCGGGAGACCGACGACGTGCTCGCCCAGCTCGACGAGGCAATGGCCGTGCGGGCCGCGCTCGACAAGGTCGGCGACCCGTGCCGGGAGATCCTCGATCGCTTCTTCTGCCGCGACGAGAGCTACCGCACCATCGGCGAGTCGCTCGACATCCCCGCCGGAACGATCGCCAGCCGGATCTCGCGCTGCCTCGAGAAAGTTCGTTCCGAACTCGATGGAAGGAGTCGGGCCTCTCGCCCGTCATGAAGATTGAGATGAACGGTTACGACGAGGAACAGATCGGCCGGCTGCTACGCCTCCTCCCGCCCGCACCGCAGGGGTGGGTGCGCGCAGCGCAGGAGCTGCCGACGGCACGGGCGGCGCTCGACGAGCTCGTCGCACGTGCCGAACAGGACGCCGAGTTCCGGCTCCAGCTCCGGGCCGACCTCGAGCGTGCGGTTGCCTCCGCCGGTTACGAGCCCTCGCCGTTCATCGTCTCCCGGCTGCGCCGGCTCCTCGAGGAGGTCTGACGCACGCGGGTCGGCGCCGGTTGAGACACTCCCAAGGTGCTCACCGGCCTCCCCCTTCCCGCGCTGCTCGAGGAGCTGGCAGCGCCGCGCGAGGTTCCCGGCGCAGGCTCCGCGCTGGCGGCGGCCCTCGCGGCGGCCGCCGCGGTCGTGCAGATGGCCGCACGGCTCTCGCCGGAGAGCTGGGCCGACGCCGGTGGAGTCGCGGCCCAGGCCGAAGCTTTGCGCGAGCGCGCGGTACAGCTCGTCGACGAGGACGCCGAGGCGTACCGGCTGGCGCTCGAGGCGAGGACGGCCGCCGACGAGACGGGAAGACCGGAGCAGCGCGACTGGGCCCTCGGGCGGGCTACGGCGGCAGCCGCCGAACCGCCACTGGCGCTCGCGCGGCTGGCCGGCGACCTGGCCGAGCTCTGCGCAGCAGCGGGCGCGCGGGTCGAGCCGCGCGTGCATGCCGACGTCGCCGCGGCCGCCGCGCTCGCGGCGGCGGTCGCACGCGGGGCGCGCGCGCTCGTGGCGACGAACCTCACGACGCTCCCCGGCGACGCCCGCGTGCAGGAGGCCGATCTCCTGGCGGCGGCCGCCGAAGCGGCGGCCAGGTCCCTGTAACCGGCCTGGTCCATGAGAAGGCCCGGGTCGAGCCGGGCCTCCTCGTGACGGGTCAGGTCAACTGTTCAGATGCTGCTGGGGGAGTCCATGCGCACGTTCGGGAACTTGATGTGCGCTTCGAACTCGGACTCGTCGTCCTCGACGTGCTCGGCCGCTGTTGCGGCGTGGCCCTCGACCTCGGTTTCGTCGTCCTTGCGCTGTTCGTCCGGCATCTCGTTCCTCCTTCGGAGCCGCGAGCACGAGAAAGGCCCGGCATGCGCCGGGCCTTTCTCAAAGCTCCTGCCGCTGGTTCAGCTGTAGCTCGGCTTGTCGAACTTCTTGCCGTGAGCCTCGACCTCGTCGTCGGTCTCGGCCTCGTCGCGCGGCTCGTCGCTCGCGTGGATCCCGGTCTTATGAGCCTCGACCTCGTTCTCGTCGTTGCGCTGCTCCTCCGACATTGCTCCTCCTTTTAGAAGCCCGTTGCGCCTGTGTTGGCGCTTTCACATCTCTAGACGTGCTGCTGACGACAAATCTTCCCATCGACTCTTCAAATCCGCAACCGTGCCTGCGATCCTCCCTGGCGTGAAGGGCTATGCGGCTTCGCTGCGCGCGTTCGCTCAGGTTTTCTCGAACCCGCGCGTGCGCAACGTCCAACTCGCCGACCTCGGCTCGACCCTCGGGACGTGGGCGTACGGCGTCGCCCTGCCCGTCTATGCCTTCCACGCCGGGGGTACGCGCGCCGTGGGTCTGCTCTTCTTCGCGCGCTTCGTGCTCGCGGCGCTCGCGGCTCCGTGGCTCGGCCTCCTCGCCGACCGCCGCTCCCGGCGACAGCTGATGCTGATCGCCGACATCGTCCGCGCCGCAATCTTCGCCGGCGTGACCGCGGTTGCGATCACGGGCGGAAGTGCCTACATCGTCTACGCGCTCGCCATCTCGTCGACGATCATCTCCGGCTCGTACCCGCCGGCGCAGGCCGCGCTGATGCCTACGCTCGTGGACTCGCCGGAGGAGCTCACGGCCGCGAACGTCGTGGGCAACACGATCTCGAGCATCGGCATGTTCGCCGGACCGGCTGTAGCCGGAATCCTGCTCGCGCTCAGTGGCCCGTCCGCCGTGTTCGCGCTCAACGGTGCGCTCTTCGTCTGGTCGGCGGTCTTCATCGCCCTGGTTCCACGCGACGAGCCCCCTCCGCGCCCCGAGCGACCGCGCTTCCTGCCGGAGCTTCTGGCCGGCGTCACGACCGTGCTGAGTCGGCCGGCCCTCCGTGTCCTGGTCGGACTGACCGCGGCGATGACACTCGTCGACGGAGCGCTCGAGGTGCTGCTCGTCGTGATCGGGCTGCGGCTGCTGGAGGGCGGCAACGCGAGCCTGGGCTGGTTGAACACGGCCATCGGCGTCGGCTCGATCTTCGGCGCCCTCGTCGTCGCCGCCTTCGTTTCGCGCCGCCGGCTGGCGGGAGGTTTTGCGCTGGGGATCCTGCTCTCGTCCATCCCCCTCGCTCTCACTGCCGCCGTTTCCACCCTCGGACCGGCGCTCGTGCTCATCGGGGCGCTCGGGATCGGCTCGATCCTCGTGCAGGTCAACAGCGTCACGTTGCTGCAGCGCTCCGCCGACAACGAGGTGCTCGGTCGCGTGTTCGGCTGCCTGCAGAGCCTCATGCTGGGCGCACTCGCGATCGGTTCTCTCGTCACGCCGGGCCTCGTGAGCTGGCTCGGGCCGCACGGCGCGCTGATCGCGGCGGGCGCGCTCGGTCCCCTCCTGCTCGTGCCCCTCTGGCCGTCCCTCCGACGGGTGGACGCCGAGGCCGTGATCGCCGAGGAACCGCTGGAGCTCCTGCGGAGGATCGAGATCTTCGCCGAGCTACCCGAAGTGGCGCTCGAGCGTCTCGCTGCGGGCGCCGCGACGGTTTCGGTCGCCGCGGACGCAGTCGTCATCTCGCGGGGCGAGGCCGGCAATCACTTCTACGTCGTCGCCGCGGGACGAGCTGCCGTCGAGCTCGACGACGGCACGATGCGGGAGCTCGGACAAGGTGACTTCTTCGGCGAGATCGCGCTGCTCCGCGACGTACCGCGGACGGCGACGGTGCGGGCGCTCGAACCGCTGCGGCTATTCACGGTGAAGAGAGACGAGTTCCTGATCGCAGTGACCGGCCACGCGCCGACGCTCGCCACTGTCGAAAACATCGTGACGACCCGACTTCCCGCAGGCGCCCTCGCAGGTTAGGCCGTCTCGGCGAGCACGCGCTCGAGCGCGCGCAAGAGATCGAAGGCGGCGTCGCGCTCGTCCTCCTCCAGGCGGCCGGCGATTCGGGCCAGCGGCGCCAGGCGGCCCTCGCCGGCGAGTGCCTCGCGCGCCCGGCGGGCGCGCTGCAGGAGGTCGAGCGCGATCGCCGCCTGGTTCGCGAACAGGCCGAGCAGATCGACCTCCGCGAGCCTGAGCTTCGTCTCCGGCGGCCGGTCGAGCACCGAGAGCACCCCGAGCGCGCGCTCCTCGACGAGCAGGGGGACGGCCATCATGCTCTTCGGCACGTAGCCGGTCGATTCGGCGGCCGAGCGCGACCAGCGAGTGTCGGCGCTCAGATCGTCGACGACGAGGGGCTGGCGCGTCGTCAGCACCCAGCCGGCGACGCCCGTGCCCGCCGGGAACCGCATCCCGATCAGCTCGCCCTCGCCCCTGCCTGCGACCGCCTCGAAGACGAGCTCGTCCGCGTCCTCGTCGAGGAGAAATACCGAAGCCGCCTTCGCGCCGAAGATCGCGCGCGCCACCTCCACGGTTGCCTGCAGGAGCGCCCGGTGCGCCTCGTCCGCACCCAGCACACCGGCGGCGACGGCCGCCTCGAGATCGCTCATGCCGCCTCCTTCGCGTTCGAGGCCGTCTGGTAGAGGACGCTCTTGAGCTGGAACGGCGTCAGGTCGGGATGCTTGCCGAGGATGAGCGCGCAGATGCCGGCGATGTGGGGCGTGGCGAAGCTGTTGCCGGTGGCGCGGATCGTGCCGCCCTCCAGCCACGCGAGGTCGAGATCGAGGCCGCGCCCGAAGAACTCGACCGGCGGCGTGGGGTTGTAGTAGAAGGTCAGCCCGTCGGCCTCCTCGTGACTGCCGACGGAGATCACGCTGGCGAAGCGCCACGGGAAGCTCTCCACGGGCATGTTGTGGGCCGAGGCGACGAGGAGGACACGCTTGAAGTAGGCGCGGTCGGCGAGCTCGTGCAGCCGCTCCACGTACTTGGTGCGCGTCGTCGAGAGGCTCATGTTCACGACCGGGAACTCCTGCTCGATCGCCCACGCCAGCCCGCGCAGCAGGATCTCGCCGCCGCCCTTGTAGCCGGCACCGAGGACGCGGACGCTCGTCAGCTCGACGTCCGGGGCGAGCGCGCGCACGACTCCCGCGCAGGCAGTTCCGTGCCCGCAGAGGTCGCCTTCGCCGTCCTCGACGACCTGCAGCTCGCCTTCCTCGTCGCGGATGACCGCGACCGAGTGGTCGACGCGCCCGACGAGGGGATGGTCGAGCTCGATACCGCTGTCGAGAATGCAGACCCGGACGCCGGCGCCGGTCGAGCCGCCCCAGGCCCACTCTCGCGTCACCTGCTCGGGCAGCGTCACCGGTACGCGGATCCGGTCGACCGCCTCCGCCGGCAGGCTCCAGGCCGGGAGGTCCTCCTCCTCGGAGTGCTCGTGCAGCTCGATCGCGGTGGTCACCGGTCGATCATCGCAAGATCCGCACCGGAGTCCCGAGGGGAACGGTCCGCATCAGGTAGCGGACGTCCGCCTCGGTCGCGTGCAGGCAGCCGGCCGAGACCGCCGAGCCCTGTCCGGAACCGGTGTGGATCGCGACGTAGTACGTCAGGTGCGTGTTCCAGCCCGGGGGGAGGTGCGGCTGACGCGCAGTCAGGGCCAGGATGCAGCAGCCGAAGGCGGGACCGAAGTCGCCGGTGAACTTCTCCGCGACGGCGAAGCGGCCTATCGGGGTGGGAGACCCGGGACGGCCGACGCCGATCGGGATCCTCCGGACGAGGCGGCCGTCCCGCAGGACGTCGAGCTGCCGCCGTGAGAGCGAGGCGCGAAGCCTCCATCGGATCGGCCGGACGGCGACGCTGCTGCCGAACTCCACCCAGCCGTAGCGGCCGTTGGGCAGCGCGTCGGTCGTCACCTCGACCCAGCGACCACGGACGCCGACGACGCCGAAGACGAGCGGGCCGCCGAACGGGCCGCGACGCCCGACGCGGACGAGCGGCCTCCCGTCGGGCTGCGCGCGAAGTACGACATCCGCGTGGAGCGGCCTCGCCGCGAGCGCGGCGGCCGCGCCGCGCGGCGGTGCTGCGGCGTGAGAGGCGGCTATGACCGCCGCCGCGAGATACGCGATCAACGCGTTGCTCATCCCTCTAATCTTGCCCCAGCCGCCGCCGTAATTCCAGGCGGCGACTCGGTAGCCGTGACGGCCGTGGACCGTTAAGATCCTGTTAATGCCGATGCTTCATGGCTGCGCGTACCCCGGTTGCTCGACCTTCACGTTGAGCACCTACTGCGTCGAGCACGAGCTGCTCGTGCGGGCCGCGAAGGAGTCCGAGCGCGGCCACGTCTTGACGCACGAGGACGTTACGTCGGTCGCGGACACCGCTCTCAGCGCGGAAACCGCCCTGACGGCTGCCGCCCCGGATCCGGCTGTCTAGGAGCCGCTGGGCGCCGCGGTCGCGGGCGCCTCGGTCACGTCGAGCGGCTTGACGACCTCGGCGAAGTGGCAGGCCGTCGGGTGGCCGGTGCCGCGATCGACGAGCTCGGGCTCCTGCTCGGCGCAGATCGCCTGCGCCTTCCAGCACCGCGTCCGGAACCGGCAGCCCGACGGCGGGTTGGCCGGACTCGGCACATCGCCCTCGAGCACGATCCGCTTGCGCTTCCCGCGCTGACCCGGTTCCTCGATCGGCACCGCCGACAGCAGCGCCTGCGTGTAGGGATGAGACGGACGCTCGTAGATGTCGTGCTTCGTCCCGACCTCCACGACCTTCCCGAGGTACATCACGGCCACGCGGTCGGAGACGTGCCGCACGACCGACAGATCGTGCGCCACGAAGATGTACGTGAGGCCGAAGTCGCGCTGCAGCGACTCGAGGAGGTTGACGACCTGCGCGCGGATCGAGACGTCCAACGCGGAGACGGGCTCGTCGAGGATGATGAGCTGCGGGTTCAGGGCGAGCGCCCGGGCGACCCCGATCCGCTGCCGCTGGCCACCCGAGAACTCGTGCGGAAAGCGGTTCGCGTGCTCGGGCGAGAGGCCGACGACGCGCAGCAGCTCGTCCACGCGGGCGCGCCCCTGCTTGCCGCGGGAGCGACCGTGGATCACGAGCGGCTCGCTGACGATGTCGCGCACGGTCATGCGCGGGTTGAGAGACGCGTACGGATCCTGGAAGACGATCTGCATCTCCCGGCGAACCTCGCGCATCTGGCGGCGCTTCAGCCCCGTGATGTCACGGCCGTTGAAGACGATCTTGCCCGACGTCGGCTCCGTCAGCTTGATCAGCGTGCGCGAGAGGGTCGTCTTGCCGCAGCCGGACTCGCCCACCAGCCCGATCGTCTCGCCCGCCTGGATGGACAGGTCGACGCCGTCGACTGCGTGGATGTGACCGACGGTGCGCTTGAAGATCCCGGCGCGGATCGGGAAGTACTTGACGAGCTGCTCCACGCGGAGGAGTTCCTCGCCGGTTTCCGCCCGCTGGTTGACAGCCTCCGGAGCCTCCGCAGCCTCGGCGCTCACGCGACAGCCTCGGAGAACTTGGACTTGCGACCGATCAGCTCCTCCGAGAAGTGACACGCGCTCAGATGCCCTGAGCCGTCGACCGGCTCGAGCGGCGGATCCTCCTGCCGGCACTTCTCACGCGCGAGGAAGCAGCGAGGGTGGAACGGACAGCCCGACGGCAGGTCGATGAGCGAGGGAGGCGATCCCGTGATGGGCTCGAGCCATTCGTCGTCCCCGGTCAGCTTCGGCAGGCTGTTCATCAGCCCGATCGTGTAAGGGTGCCGCGGCGACCGGAAGATGGTCTCGACATCACCGGACTCGACGATGCGACCGGCGTACATCACGAGCACGCGGTCGCACATCTCGGCCACGATGCCCAGGTCGTGCGTGATCAGGATCGTCGCCGCGTGCGTCTCGTTCTGGACTCGCTTCATGACCTCGAGCACCTGCGCCTGAATCGTCACGTCGAGCGCAGTGGTCGGCTCGTCGGCGATCAGGAGCGACGGCGAGTTCGTGATCGACATCGCGATCATCGCGCGCTGGCGCATGCCGCCGGAGAACTCGTGCGGATACTGGCTGTAGCGCGCCTCCGGGTTGGGGACGCCCACGAGCCGCAGGAGGTCGGTCACGCGCGCCTTGACCGCGGCGTCCTTCTCCTTCGGGTGGTGCGTCTTGATCGCCTCGCCGAGCTGGTGTCCGATGGTGAGGACGGGGTTGAGCGACGTCATCGGGTCCTGGAAGACCATTGCGACCTCGTTGCCACGGACCTGCCGTAGTTCTCTCTTCTTCAGCTTCAGCAGGTCGCGGCCCTGAAAGTCCGCCGTACCGCTCACGATCCGCCCCGGCGGCTGTGGGATCAGGCCGAGCAGCGCCATCGTCGAGACGCTCTTGCCCGAGCCGGACTCGCCGACGATGCCGAGGATCTCGCCGGGAAAGAGGTCGTAGGAGACACCGTCGACGGCATGGACGACGCCGTCCTCGGTCCTGAACTCGACCACGAGGTCACGGATGGACAGGAGCGGCTCAGGCACGCACGCGCCTCTGCGTCGGATCGAGAGCGTCGCGAAGTCCGTCGCCGACGAAGTTGACGCAGAGCACGATGATCACGATCGTCAGCCCCGGGAAGACGGTCAGCCACCACGCCTGCGGGTAGATCTCGCCGTTCGCGGTGAGCACGCCGAGAGACGGCGTCGGCGGCTGGATCCCGAAGCCGAGGAACGACAGCGCCGCCTCCGTGAGGATCGCGGTCGCCACTGCGAGCGTGCCGTTGACGACGACCGGCCCCATCGTGTTGGGAAGGATGTGCCGGAACATGATCCGCATGTCGCCCGCGCCGGACGCCTTCGCCGCCTCGACGAACTCCTTCTCGCGCAGCGAGAGGAAGACGCCGCGCACGACGCGCGCGAGCCCGGTCCAGAAGAACAAGGCCAGGATCAGCGACACACGCCACTGGTTGCCCGAGCCCCACAGCGCCGAGAAGACGAGCAGGATCGCGAGTGCCGGCAGCGTGAGGACGAGATCGGTGATCCGCATCAGCAGGTTGTCGAGCCAGCCCCCGAAGTACCCGGCGATCGCGCCGATCACGAGCCCGAGGATCGACGAGACGAAGGCGACGAAGACGCCGACCTCCAGCGAGGTGCGGATGCCGTAGATGACCCGGCTGAACTCGTCCTCGCCGAGCCCGTCGGTACCGAAGTAGTGCTGATGGGCGGTGGTCGGCGCTTGCAGGATGTGGCTGAGGTCGATCGCGGCGTAGGGGTACGGGGCGATCTCGTTCGCGAAGATCCCGACTCCGAAGATGATTACCAGGAGCACGAGGCTCGCCATCGCGAGGCGGTGGCGCAGGAACCGGCTCCGCGCATACGACCACTGGCTGCGGGTCTTCAGCTCGAGGCCGTGCTCGACGGCGGCGTCGGCCGCGGCCGGCTGGAAGCCGAGCGGGTCCGACAGCGGCGCCGCGGCCTCCTTGCCCGGATGCGAGACGCTCGGCTCAGTCAAGGCGGATCCTCGGGTCGAGGAACCCGTAGGCGATATCGGCGATCAGGTTGAACAGGATGATCATCGTCGCCGTGATCAGGAGATACGCCATCACGCCGTAGACGTCGGGCACGGCGAGCTCCCGCAGGAACCACGACCCGATGCCGTCGAGCTGGAAGATCGACTCGGTGATGATCGCGCCGCCGAAGATGGCTCCGATGTCGAGCGCCAGAACGGTCGCCATCGGGATCAGCGCGTTCCGGAAGACATGGCCCATGACCACGCGCCACTCTGCCAGCCCCTTCGCCCGGGCGGTACGCACATAGTCCGTGTTGAGGACGTCGAGCATCGACGCGCGCATGTAGCGGCTGTAGACGGCAAGGCTGATGATGGTGAGCGTGACGACCGGCAGCACGATGTGCTGCATCCGGTCCAGCGTCCAGTACCCGTTCTCTCCCGGGCTGTTCAGACCGGAGGTGTAGAAGATCCGGACGTTCCAGTGCGTGAAGATGTCGGTGGCGCCGATCTGGAGCAGGAGCGCGAGCAAGAACGTCGGCATCGCGAAGCCGAGGAAGCTGAACGTCGTGAAGAAGTAGTCGAACACCGAGTACTGCCGCACCGCCGAGTAGATGCCGATCGACACTCCGAGCACGAAGGCGATCACCAGCGAGAGGCCGACGACCTGGAGCGTATGCCCGAGCGTGCGCGTGATGTCCGGCCAGATCGGCTGCTGCCCGATCAGGTAGTAGCCGAAGTGGTGGGTGAACACGTTCTTGAGCCAGAACCAGTACTGAACGGGAATCGACCGGTTCAGGTGGTCCTGGACGATCAGGAGGTGGATCGTGTGCGGGTCGATCCTCGGGTTGACCTTGAGCTGCTCGACCGGATTACCCGCCTTCACAACCGCCCAGAAGGTGATGAACGTCGTTGCGATCAGCACCGGGATGCTGTAGAGGATTCGCCTGACGGTGTAGACGAGCACGCGGATCTCCTCCTTCGTGACCGGGGGCCGGACGATATGCACGGCCCGCACCTGCGGTCGACAGGTGCGGGCCGTTTCAAGGACGGAGCCTAGCGCCGTCCTTGCGGTACTGCCAGTGCTACTTCCAGTGCCAGTCCTCGATGTGCCAAGTGAAGCCGGCAGCGGGGTTGTCGGTCAAACCCGCGATGGCCTTCTTGTAGACGATGATCGAAGGCAGCGCGTACAGCGGGATCGCCGGGACGTCGTTCGACATTCCCTTGTCGGCGTTCTCGAAGTCCGCATTGCGCTTCTTCACGTTCAGCTGCGTCAGCGCCTTGTCCAGGTCGCTGGTGACCGGCTTGCTGCAGTAGTTCAGCCAGTTCTCGCCGCCGCCGCAGCCCCAGATCGCGGTGAATCCACCCGGATCGACAGCGCCGCCCCACGCGAACTCCGTGAGGTCGTAGTTGCCGGCCGGAGCACCGTTGGCACCGAAGAGCGTGCTGGTCGGGACCCCGTTCGGAATGACGTGGATACCGATCGCTCCCAGGTTGGCCTGGATGATCTGGAAGCTCGCGGAGCGACGGGGGTTGTCGGTCGCGTACATGAACTGCAACGCCGCCTCGTGCCCACCGCACTTGAAGTACTTCGTGTTTCCGTTGGTGGGCGAGTTGGGCCCGCCGGTGCAACCGTGGGCCTTCAGCATGTTGATTGCCTTCTGCGGGTTGTAGTTCCACTTGTTGAAGTAGTTCTTGTACCGCGAGTCGGCCTGGAAGACGAGCAGGCTGTTCAGCGGCTTGACGCCGGGGATACCAGGCAGGGCGGCCTTGATGATGCCCGCCCGGTTGATGCCCAGCATGAGCGTCTGCCGGAACCACGCCGACTTCAGCAGCGCCGGGCTGGTCTGGGGACCAGTCGAGCCTTGCTGGATGTCGATGTGCTCGAGGTAGTTACCCGGTGCGACCTTGAAGAAGACCTTCTTGTCGCTGCGCAGCTGCGCGATAGCCGGAACCGGCTGCGGCGCCGCCGCGTCGACCTCACCGCCCTTGACTGCCTGGATCTCGGAGTCAACCTGGGTGATGATCTTGAAGTTGACCGTCTTGATGGCCGGCTTGTGGCCGTACCACATCGGGTTCGCCTTCAGCGTCACGCCCGCGCCCCTGGTGTAGTTCGTCATCAGGTACGGGCCGTTGGAGACCGGCTTGCCGTTCTTGCCGTCGATGCCCTTCGCCCACATGGTGTTGAACTTCAGGTTCCCGAGGGCAGCCGACGGATAGACGCTGCCGATCAGGTCCTTGTAGTCGGCGAACGGACCGCACGGCCAGGTCGGCGAGCAGGTGTTCGAGCCCGTCGGGGCGCCCTTGCCTGCGCCTCCGAGCGGATACTGGCCGCTTCTTCTTCCACCAGAAGGTGACGACCTTGTTCCCCTTGTGCGTCACCTTGCCGATCTGGTTGACGCCGACGTTGCTGGAGACGAGGTTGTTCGGGTTGTTCAGCTGCTCGACGGTGTACGCGAAGTCCTTCCACGTGACCGGGAGCTTCTTGCCGCCGTAGTTCCAGTTGGCGTCCTTGCGGATGTCGTACGTGATGTTCTTGTGGGTCACCTTGACCTTCGTTGCAAGGTCGAGCTTGTACTTGTAGTGACCCTTGAGGTACTCGACGAGGTACGGAGCACGAAGGATCGGGTTCCACCCGACCCACGTCGCCCACGCCAGCGTGCTGTTCGCCTGGTTGATGTTCCAGGTGTCACCGCTGCCGATGTCCTGCTCCATGGCGACCGAGATGGTCGACTTGGCCTCGCGCGCGGCGGGAGTCCGTGGAGTCGCCGCCCACGACTTGGCGAACGGGGCGACCTTGGCCATCGTGAACCCCTTCGCAGACGCGGAAGCCGTCTTGGCGTGAGGTCCCATCGTCATCGCGGACGCCGACCCGGCGACCGCGAGCACGGCAAGCGCCGCTGCCGTGAGGAACCAGAAACGTCTGTGCATTGAATCCTTTCCCTCCGTTTGGGTGCGCGCCCGGAGCCTGGACGGCGGCGCCAACTCGCTCCGACGCTCGTGCGAGCGTCCGTCACGACCTATAGACGGCGATCGGCGAGGTTAGTTAGAGCCGCGCCGACGCAAGAAGTCCTGCTCCTGGGCCCGAGGAGTGCTCTAGATGGCCCGAACACGCCCTGCAGCCACGTCCGGCTCGGAAACGCCGAGTGTCATGCTGCCGAGCACGGGATGAGGCGGATACACCACTCCCGCGGGGACGTCGTAGGTGGTATCCAGGCGGGGCGCGACGAGCGAGCCCAGTGAGGCGTTCTGCCGGCCGGCAGCGAGGAACATCGTCGCGACGACGGCCGCGGCCGATGCGAGCGCCACCGCAGAGGTCACGGCCAGTCTGCGCCGGAGCCGCGGAAGCACGAAACCGCCGGGGACCGGAATCGCCAGGTCGGCCCCCCGGAGCTGCCGGGTGACGTCCCGCACCTCTTCCGCCCACGCCGTACAGGCGGGACACAACAGAAGGTGGGTTTCGACGCGATCGAACTCCGACTCCGGCAGCTCACCATCGAGCTGGGCGGAGACGGATGCGCGCGCGCCATCACAATCTAGGGGCTGAAGCTGCACCTTTCTCCTCATCTAGTCTGACGGGACGTTGTAAGGAAAGTTAGCCGCGCTCGGTTGCCCGACCCGCGAACCAGTCGAGCGCCTCGGGATTCGCGAGCGAATCGCGGCTCGCGACCTCCTCGGCGGGCTCTCCCATCAGGAGGCGCTTCACCGGCACCTCGAGGATCTTCCCCGACAGCGTGCGCGGAATCCCCGGTGCGGCGAGCACCGCGTCGGGAACGTGGCGCGGCGAGCAGTCCTCGCGGATCCGGCGGCGGATCTCCGCCTCGAGCCGCTCGTCGAGCGCGACGCCGTCGCGCAGAACGACGAACAGGGTCATGCGGCTTCCTGCTCCGTCCGGCACGTCGACCACGAGCGCGTCGAGAACCTCGTCGAGGGCGAGGACGCTGCCGTACAGCTCGCTCGTGCCCATCCGGACGCCGCCCCGGTTGATCGTCGCGTCGGAGCGGCCGGTGATGATCGCCGTGCCGCGCTCGGTGAGCTCGATCCAATCGCCGTGGCGCCAGATGCCCGGGAAGGTCGAGAAGTAGCTCTCGCGATAGCGCGACCCGTCCTCGTCGCCCCAGAGATAGAGAGGCATCGAGGGCAGCGGCTCGGTGATGACGAGCTCGCCGACCTCGCCCACGAGCGGGCGCCCGTCCTCGCTCCACGCCTCGACCTTCGCCCCGAGCGCCCGCGCCTGCAGTTCGCCGCGGTACACGGGAAGCGTGGGGACGCCGCCCACGAAGGCGGTGCAGACATCGGTGCCGCCGGACGTCGAGAAGAGCCAGACGTCTTCGCCGAGCCGCTCACGCACCCAGTCGAAACCCTCGGGCGCGAGCGGCGAGCCCGTCGAGCCGACACTGTCGAGACGGGAGAGGTCACGGCCCGCGCGCGGGTCGACGTCCGCCTTCTGGCAGGCGGCGAGGTAACCGGCGCTCGTGCCGAACGACGTGATGCCCGCGGCGTCGGCGAGGTCCCACAGCGTCCCGAGGTCGGGGTACGCCGGATTGCCGTCGAAGAGGACGATCGACGCCTCCGAGAGCAGGCCGCCGACCAGGAAGTTCCACATCATCCAGCCGGTGGTCGTGAACCAGAACAGCCGGTCGCCGGCGCGCGCGTCGAGGTGGAGGCGGAGCTTCTTCAGGTGCTCGAGCAGGATCCCACCCTGGCCGTGGACGATCGCCTTCGGCAGGCCGGTGGTGCCCGAGCTGTAGAGCACCCAGAGCGGATGGTCGAACGGCAGCTGGGCGAACTCGAGCTCGGCGGGCGGCAGCTCCCAGTCGCCGCCGGCGAGGTAGGGGAGCACGAACGTCTGCCGCAGCGTCGGGAGCTCCTGCTGCAGCGCCGCGATCGTCTCGCTCCGGTCGAAGTCCCTGCCGCCGTAGCGGTAGCCGTCGACGGCGAGCAGCACCTTCGGCTCGATCTGGGCGAAGCGGTCGACGACGCTGCGCACGCCGAACTCCGGCGCGCAGCTCGACCAGACGGCCCCGATGCTCGCGCAGCCGAGAAAGGCGGCGACCGTCTCGGGGATGTTCGGGAGATAGGCGGCGACGCGGTCGCCCGCTTCCACGCCTGCCTCGCGTAGTGCTCCCGCGACGGCGCCCGCGTGCGCCCTCAGCTCGGCCCACGTCCACTCGCCGAGCGGCCGTAGCTCGGACGCGTGGCGGATCGCCACCTCGTCGTCTCGGCGGCCGCGGAAGACGTGCTCCGCGTAGCTGAGCCGGGCGCCCGGGAACCACTCGGCCCCGGGCATCTCGCGGGTGGTGAGGACGCGCTCGTACGGTGCGCTCGCCTCGACCTCGAAGAACTCCCAGATCGAGGCCCAGAAGTCCTCGAGCTCGTCGACCGACCACTGCCACAGGGCGGCGTAGTCCTCGAGGCCGAGGCCGCGGGTCTCGTTGACCCACTCGCGGTAGCGCGTGATCGTCGCCGACGCGACCCGCTCCGGGCTCGGCGTCCAGACGATCGGCGGCGCCTCCTGCACGCCGGCGATGCTACTCGCGGCACCGTCGCCTCCGGTCCGTGCCGGGCGACTGCCTCACCCGGACGTCGCGTGCTGGTTGATCCCGGCCTTGAACATGCCGCCGGTGGCGATCTTCGTCAGGAGCTTGTCGGCGTGCGACTCCTCGTCGAGCGTCTGGTCCATCAGATCCTTGATCCCGTCGTAGCCGCAGTCGCCGGCGAGCTGGCGCGCGGTGCCGTAGGCGGCGATCTCGTAATGCTCGACGCGCTGGGCGGCGGCGATCAGGGCGGCGTCCTTCGCCATCGGGTCGCCGTCCTCGTCCATCAGCTTCTCGCCCTCGGCGATCAGGCCCTTCATGGCCTGGCAGACCTCGGTGGGGCTGCCCGCGCCGATCTCCCCGAGTGCCTCCTTGACGCGCTTCAGGTGTCCGTGCGTCTCCTCGAGGTGATGCTCGAAGGCCTGCTGCAGCTCGTCGTGGTTCGCCGCCTGCGCCATCTTCGGCAGCGCCACGATCAGCTGGGTCTCGGCGCTGTACAGATCCTCGAGTTGCTCCTGCAGAACGTCGTTGAGCGATTGGAACCCCATGTGCTCTCCTTTTCGACTCGGGTTTCGCATCTGGTTCCGCACCTGTCGAACCGCAAACCGGAGAGGCGCGACTAAGGTGCCGAGGTGCCCGAAGAGACGCTCACCATCCGGGACAACCGCACCGGGAACGAGGTCGAGATCCCGATCACCGACGGGACGATCCACGCCCCCGACCTCCGGCAGCTGGGGTTGATGTCGTACGACCCGGCCTTCCTCAACACCGCCTCGACCCGCAGCGGGATCACGTACATCGACGGCGACGCCGGCATCCTGCGCTACCGCGGCTACCCGATCGAGCAGCTCGCCGAGCACGCGAGCTTCCTCGAGACGGCGTGGCTCCTGTTCGAGGGCGAGCTGCCGACGCGCGCCGAGCTCGACGCGTGGGAGGAGGAGGTGCGGCTCCACACGTACGTGCACACGAACGTGACGCAGTTCCTCGACGGCTTCCGCCACGACGCGCACCCGATGGGGATGCTGCTCGGCGCCGTCGCCGCGCTCTCGACCTTCTATCCCGACGCGAAGGAGATCGGCGACGAGGAGAGCCGCCGCCTGCAGCGCGTGCGGCTGATCGCGAAGTTCCCCACCATCGCCGCCTGGGTGTTCCGGCACAGCCGCGGGCTGCCGTACGTCTACCCGCGCAACGACCTCGGCTACATCGGCAACTTCGTCAACATGACCTTCGAGATCGGCGGGATCCACGAGCCGAATCCCGTCCTGCAGCGAGCGCTCGAGATCCTGCTCGTCCTGCACGCCGACCACGAGCAGAACGCCTCGACGAACGCGGTGCGCGGCGTCGGCTCGACGCAGGTCGATCCCTTCTCGGCCGTGTCGGCCGGGGTCGCGGCGCTGTACGGGCCGCTGCACGGCGGCGCGAACGAGGCGGTGCTGCGGATGCTCGACGAGATCGGGGACGTCAAGAACGTCCCGGCCTTCATCGAGGGCGTGAAGAAGCACGAGCGCCTGCTGATGGGCTTCGGCCACCGCGTCTACAAGAACTACGACCCGCGCGCGAAGCTGATCAAGCGCGTCGCCGACGACGTGTTCGCCGAGACCGGCGTCGACCCGAAGCTCGAGATCGCGCTCGAGCTGGAGCGGATCGCGCTCGAGGACGACTACTTCGTCTCGCGCAAGCTCTACCCGAACGTCGACTTCTACTCCGGGATCATCTACCGGGCGATGGGCTACCCGGCCGACTACTTCACGGTGCTCTTCGCGCTCGGCCGGCTGCCCGGCTGGCTCGCGCAGTGGGAGGAGATGCTCTCCGACTCCGAGCAGAAGATCGCGCGCCCGCGGCAGATCTACACGGGCTACGACGAGCGCGACTTCGTCCCGCTCGCGAGCCGCTAGCGGCGGAGCTGCACCTTCCCCTCGTCGCCCGCCGGCGCGGAGGTGTGCTCGTGCACGATCTTCCAGGCGCCCTCGCCGTCCTTGCGGAGCACCCAGGTCAGGCGGTTGTTCATCGAGCGGAGCACGGTGCCGTCGGACGACACCGCCGCGAAGGTGGTGAACGCGCTCAGCGCGGCAACGTCCTCGCCGGGCTGCGTCCGGACTTCGTCGAACTCGACCGCGACGACCTCGTCGGCCGGAAGCGAGCCGAACCATTCGGTCACCATCGCCCGCAATGCGTCCTTGTCGTCGTACGACCACCGTTCCCAGAGATCGAAGTTACGGACGTCGTCGGCGTAGAGGTCCAGGAACGCGTCCGCGTCCTTCGCGCGCACGGCGGCGGCGTATCTCTCGAGCAGCTCTTCCACGGTGAGGGCTCCTTTCGCGAGTGTCGGAGTTATGACTCCGCCGTGCGGCGAAACTCAGCGGAGAGCTCGTCGCGCTCTTCCGGCGTCAGCGGATTTGCGAGCGCAGCGAGCGCGGGCTGCAGCTGCTCGGCCCGGCGCGGACCGACGACGACGGACAGGCGCTCGTCGGCGAGCAGCCACGCGAACGCGAGCGTGGCGGGGTCTCCGCGGCGCTCGAGCTCCTCGAGCGCGTCGTAGACGGCGTCCGTGCGCAGATGCTCGTACGGCCCGGAGCGCAGCGTCATCCGCGAGCCCTCGGGCGCGGGCGCGTCGCGGCGGTACTTCCCCGTCAGCCAGCCGCCCATCAACGGCGAGTGCACCTGGAACCAGAGGCCGTGCTCCGCGCAGAGCGGCAGCACCTCGTCCTCCGCGTCGCGGTCGAGCAGCGAATACGAATCCTGGACGGCAGCGAAGGAGCCGGCCGCGAGCGCCTCGGAGAGTCGCGCGCCGTCGACGTTGCTCAACCCATAGGCGCCGATCTTCCCGGCGTCGACGAGCTCCTCGAAGACGCCGGCGAGCTCCGCCGCCGGGACGTCGTCGTCCCAGGCATGCGAGAGATAGAGGTCGACGCGCTCGACGCCCAGCCGGCCGAGGCTCGTGTCGATCTGCCGCCGCACGCGATCGGGCGCGAGACCGCGGTCCTCGCCTTCGGCCATCGGGTTGAACGTCTTGGTCGTGATCCGGAGCCCGTCGGGCCGGCGCGAGCGCACCCACTCGCCGATGTACGTCTCGCTGCGGCCGCCGCCGTAGGCGTCGGCGGTGTCGAACCAGGTGATGCCCGCCTCCCAGGCTGCGTCCATCAGCTCGAGGGCCTGCTCGAGCGTCTCGCCCTGGCCGAAGAAGGCGGGCGCCGAGCCGATGCCGCCGAAGTTGCCGCAACCGAGGATCACGCGCCTGTCCGCCTGCGGCGGGCGGTCTTCTGGCCGGGCGTCCGCGGGTTCCCCGCCGACGCTTCCAGCCGCTGGGTAGGCTCGCTCCATGGCGACGACCCTATTGGACGTCGAGGCGGTTCGCGCGCGCTTCACGGCGCTGCGCGAGGGCGGGTTCGTCTTCCTCGACGCGCCGGGCGGCTCGCAGGTGCCGGACGAGGTCGGCGACGCGATCGCCCGGACGCTCCGCGACGCGAGCGCGAACATCGGCGCGACCTACGAGACGAGCAAGCGCGTGGAGCAGATCCTCGCCACGGCTCGCGAGGACGCCGGCCGCTTCTTCGGCTGCTCGTCCGACGACGTCATCTTCGGCACGAACATGACGTGGCTCGACTTCGCGCTCTCGCGCACGGCTGCGCGCGACTGGAAGGAGGGCGACCGGATCCTCGTCTCTCGCCTCGACCACGACGGCGGCGTCGCCCCGTGGGTCGAGCTCGCCGCCGATCGGGGCTTCGAGCTCGAGTGGGTGAACGTGACCGAGGATCTGCGGCTCGACTACGACGACCTCGCGAACCGGCTCGACGAGCGGGTGCGCGTCGTCGCGTGCGTCGGATCCTCGAACGCCGTCGGGACGATCGTCGACGTCGCGCGGGTCTCGGAGCTCGCGCACGAGGCCGGTGCGCTGTGCTGGGTCGATGCCGTGCAGTACGCCGCGCACGTGCCCGTCGACGTGCAGGCGCTCGGGTGCGACGTCTTCATCGCCTCCGCGTACAAGTTCTGTGGCCCGCACATCGGGATCGCGTACGGCCGGCACGAGCTGCTCGAGTCCTGGCGGCCGTACAAGGCGCGCCCCGCCGCATCGGATCCGGTCGGCCGCCGCTTCGAGGTCGGGACGGCGCCGTACGAGCTGCTCGCGGGCTTCTCCGCGACGATCGCGTATCTCGAGTCGATCGGCGGCATGGAGGCGATCGCGGGCTACGAGCGCGAGCTCGGGCAACGGTTCCTCGACGGCCTGCCCGACGGCTCGACCGTGTACGGGCTGCCGACGATGGACGGCCGGGTGCCGACGTTCCTGATCAACCTCGAGGGCGTCGACGCAACCGCCGCGGTCGAGCGGCTCGCCGGCGAGGGCTTCGGCGTCTGGGCGCACGACAACTGGTACTCGCTCGGTCTGCGGGAAAAGCTCCCGTACCCGGACAGCGCGATCCGCGTCGGCCTCATCCACTACAACACCGCGGACGAGATCGACCGTTTCAACGCCGCGCTCGCGCGACTCTAGGAGGGTCTGGCAGAAAGCCGCTCGTCGTCGGCGTGCGATGGTCGTTCGCTGACAAGGACGCAGGGAGCGTGAATAGCAGCGCTATTCGCGCGACCGAGGACGCAGCTCAGCGGGCGAGCAGCGTGCGCCGGCGGCCGGCTTGATTTCCGCCAGACCCTCCTAGTACCGTAGCGAACATATGTTCGTGCTGCATGCGGACGCAGACGCGTTCTTCGCGTCGGTCGAGCAGCGGGACGACCCGCGGCTCCGCGGTCGGCCGGTCATCGTCGGCGGCGGCGTCGTGCTGGCCGCGAGCTACGAGGCGAAGGCGTTCGGGATCCGCACCGCCATGGGCGGCCGGCAGGCGCGCCGCCTCTGCCCCGAGGCGATCGTCGTCCGTCCGCGCCACGAGGCGTACACCGAGGCAAGCCGCGCGATGTTCGCCGTGTTCGAGGACACCTCGCCGGTCGTCGAGGGACTCTCGATCGACGAGGCCTTTCTCGACGTGCGCGGGATGGAACGGATCGCGGGCACGCCGGCGGAGATCGCGGTGCGGCTGCGCGCCGCCGTGCGAGAGCGCGTCGGGCTACCGGTCACCGTGGGAGTCGCCCGGACGAAATTCCTGGCCAAGGTCGCCAGCGGGGTGGCCAAGCCGGACGGCCTGCTCGTCGTACCCCCCGAGCGCGAGCTCGCGTTCCTCCATCCGCTGCCCGTGGAGTGCGTCTGGGGCGTCGGGCCGGCGACCGCGAGAAGGCTGCAGGCCTGGAACGTGCGCACGGTCGGCGAACTCGCGGCGCTCTCGGAGTCGACGCTCGTCGCGATGCTCGGTCAGGCGATGGGCCGGCAGCTGAGCGCGCTCGCACACAACCGGGACTTCCGGCGCGTCGAGCCGGGAAAGCGCCGCGGCTCGATCGGCTCGCAGCGCGCGCTCGGGCGAGGGCGTCACTCGGCCGAGTCGGTCGACGCCACGCTCGTCGGCATCGTCGACCGGATCACCCGTCGCCTGCGGGCGGCGCGCCGCGTCGGCCGGACGGTCGTGCTGCGCCTCCGCTTCGGCGACTTCGAACGCGCGACGCGGTCCCACACGCTTCCCTTCGCGACGGCGAACACGCAGGCGATCCTCATCACGGCGCGCATGCTCCTCACAACTGCGACACCCCTGATCGAACGGCGCGGGATCACGCTCGTCGGCTGCTCCGTAGCCATGCTCGAGGCCGAACGGCCGCGTCAGCTCCTGCTCGGACCGGAGGAGGCGCTCGATGCCGCGGTCGACGCCGTCCGCGACCGCTACGGCAGCGCGGCGATCACGCGGGCCGTCCTGCTCGGCCGCGACCCCGGCTTCTCCATGCCGCTCCTGCCGGATTAGCACGGCCGCGGGAGGTCCGCGAAATGCGCCGCGTTCCAGGTGGACTCGAACGGCCCGTTCGCCGAACCGACGACGAGCAGCGCCGTTCCCGCCGTCAGCGCCCGCGCTCGACGTCGGACGCCCGGATCGGTCACGGCCAGCGCATCGCCGCGCTCCAGTCGTGCCTCTTCGCCGTCCAGCTCGAAAGCAGCCGAACCGTCGAGGACGAGATAGAGCTCCTGCTGCCCGCTCTCGCGCTCGTCATGCTCATCGACCAGCAGCTGATCGGCGGTCCGGGCGACGAAGACGTTGGCGCCGAACGTGTCGATCCCGAGTGCGTGCTGAAGCGGATACCAGACCGGATCGTCGGGCTCACCGTCGGTGACGGCGGGCAGGTCCGTGATCGGACTGGCCGTCCAGCCGCTCACGACTCGGCGGCCAGCAGGCGGGAAAGGACGGCCGGGTCGATGTTCCCGCCGCTGACGATGCAGACGCAGCGGTCGTCGCGCCTGAGCGCGGCTGCAAGCGCGAGCGCGCCGGCGCCCTCGGCGACGACATGCGCTCGCGATGCGAGAAGGCGAACTGCTTCCTCCACCCCGGCGAGTGGTACCGCGACCGCCTCGTCGACGAGTTCTCGCGCGTGCTCCCACATCCCCGGCAGCAGCGCGGGGCCGCCGGCGCCGTCCACCCAGGACGCCTCGAACTCGATCTCGCGAGGCTCCCCCGCCGCGAACGCCGCGGCCAGCGGCGCACCGGTCGCGGGCTCCGCCGTGACGACGCGAATTCCGGGTCGCAGCGCCTTGAGCGCGCTCGCGATCCCGGTTGTCAGCCCGCCGCCGCCCCACGGAACGACGACCGTGTCGAACTCCGGCGCATCCTCCGTGAGCTCGAGCCCGATCGTCCCGTTGCCGGCCATCACGGCCTCGTCGGCGACCGGGTGGACGAAGAACCCGTCGACTCCGTCCCGGCCGTGATCGACCATCGCCTGCCACCACTCCTCGTGCGTGACCGGGACGAGCTCGGCGCCGAGCCCTTCGATGCGGTCGAGCTTCGCGCGCGGGGCGTCCGCGGGGCAGATGACCCGGGCCGGCACGCCTGCCTCCCGCGCAGCCCAGGCGACTCCCTGCGCCATGTTCCCCGCGCTCGCGGTGACGACGCCCGACTCGAGCTCGGCGGAAGACGCCGCCCGCACAGCAGAGAGCGCGCCGCGCAACTTGAAACAGCCGATCGGCTGCAGGCACTCCAGCTTGAGCCGGATTCTCTCGTCCGTGCCGAGCGGCACGAGCGGCGTGCGCAGCACGTCGTCGCCGATCCGCTCGCGCGCCCGGCGGATCTCGTCGAGCGAGATCAATCCGACTCTTTGGCGAGCTCGGTCAGGTCCGTGCGCACCGTCCAGAGCTCGGGGTACATCTTGTGCTTGATCAGCCCGGCGAGCAGCTCGACCGGGGTGCCCTGCGTGCCGACGACGTCCTCGCCGATCACGCGGCCGACCATCTTCACGTGCCGGAACCGCCAGATGCCGACCTGCTCGTCCCAGTCGATCAGCGCCTCGGCGAGCTGGTACAGATCCTCGTGCTCGCGGCCCTGGGTGTAGACCTCGAGCAGCGACAATCCGCGCTCGCGCCGCAGCGCGTCGAACGCGGCGTAGAGGCTGGGCGACACCTGCCGGATCCCACGGAACCCGGGCGAGTCGAAGCCCGAGCCGTGGCCGAGCACGCGGCGCACCTCCTGGTACTCCCACGGCGACATCAGCTCGAGGTGCTCGAGGAACGAGACGACATAGCGGATCGCGCGGTTCGCGCGGCCGAGCAGCCGCAGCGCGCCGTTGACGTCGCGCGCCTCGATCAGCCGCGTCGCCTCCTCCACCTCCGTCCACGCATGCTTGAGCCACAGCTCCGACGACTGGTGGACGGTCTGGAACAGGAGCTCGTCGCGGTGCACCCACTCGTCCGCGGTTTTCTGGAGCGCGAGCAGCTCGTCCGTGCGGAGGTAACGCTCGTAGTCGGTGGCGCCGCCGCCGGGCAGGATCGGCTTGAACTCGTCGGCGTTCGGGGCACTCACCAGATCCGCATCTCCAGGCCGGCGAGCGGAACGCCGCCGTCCTCCGTGACGAGCCAGGTGTCCTGCATATAGAGGCATTCTCGACCATCCTCCGCGATCGCGTGCGGGTGCATCGAGAAGACCATGTTCGCGGCGAGCTCGGTCTCGATGCCCTCGCCGATCTTGGGGTGCTCGATCATCGTCATCCCGATCGAGTGGCCGGTCACGTGGCCGAGGTGATAGCCGCGCTGCGTGAAGCCGGCCGACACGGCGCGATGGACGTCGTGCGCTGTCGCGCCCGCACGCAGAGCCGTCTGCGCGACCTCGTAGTACTCGTCGTAGGCCTCGACCATCCGCTGCACCTCGGCGCTCGGCGTGCCGAGCGCGCGCGAAACCTCGACCCAGTGGCCGCCCGGCCCGGCGATCTCGAGCGAGGGGATCGTGAAGTCGCCGAAGACCGTGTCGTCGCGGGCGATCGCGAACTCGGCGCCGACGAGCACCATGTTCATCGTGAGGCGCCCGCAGCCACGCTCGACGAAGAGCCGCTCGGCAGGCGCGAGCACCTCGGCCGCGTTACGTCCCGGCGCCCAGGCCTCGCGGAAGGCGTGGAAGCCGGCGGTGTTGATCTCGACGCTCTCGCGCACGGAGACAAGCTCGGCCTCGGACTTGACGGCGCGGGCGAGGTCGAACTGCTCGTCCCACGGGACGAGCTCGGCGACGTCGGCGAGCGGCGCGTAGTCGCGCACCGTCAGGACGTAGTCGAGCCCGTAGACGCCGACCCGCTGCCCGCGCAGCCGCTCGGCGAGCCACTCTCCCGGACGGTCGGCGAAGACCTGGTCGGCGATCTGCGAGTCGCCGTGCTCGCCGACGTAGCGTGCCTCGCCCGGGAAGACGATCGCCGGGTCACCCTCGCGCGGCACGAGGACGTAGGCGTAGCGGTGGACGATCTGGAAGCCGGACAGATAGGTGACGGCGCCCTCGAAGCCCGTGTACTCGGAGCCGCAGACGAGCGCCGCGTCGAGCCCGTCCCGCTCGAGCGCTTCCCGCACCCGCGCATGGCGGGAGGTCAACTCTGTGTCCACGAAGCCTCCACTCCTTTCACGAGCGCCTGGATCGCCGCGTTGAGCGGCGTCGGCACGCCGCCGTCCCGGCCGAAACGGACGATGCCGCCGTTGAGGTAGTCCACCTCCGTCTGCCGCTGCGCCTCGACGTCCTGGAGCATCGACGCCTTGTGGTCGTAGGCGATCTCCGGCCTGGCGGCGTGGTCGATCAGCTCTTCGGGGTCGGCGTCGAGCTCGATGCCCTGCGCCGCGGCGACGGCCTTCCCCTCGTCCACCAGCCCGGACACGAGCGCGCGCAGGTCGGGCCGCTCGCAGACGCGTCCGTGGGTCAGGCCGGTGAGCGCGCCGATCGGGTTCGTGGAGGCGTTGAAGATGACCTTGCGCCACTGCGGCCCGCGCGCGTCCTCCACCGCGGCGGCCGGCATCCCGGCGCGAGTGCACGCGTCGGCGAGGCGCTCGACCTCCGCCGGCGGCGGTCCGCTCGTCGTACGGGCCGAAGGTGGTGTCGCCCTGCACGTCCCACTGCACGTGACCCGGCTCGAGCAGCTTGCCGGCCGGGAACGTCGTGCCCCGGATCACGCGCTCGACGTGCCCGGCGATCGTCTCCTCGTTGCCGAGCCCGTTCTGCACGGTCGCGACACAACCCTCGGCGAACGCGTGCGCGGTCGCTGCGATCGCAGGCTCGGTGTGCATCGCCTTGGTCGCCACGATGCCGAAGTCGCACGAAGGGATCGCGGCAGCGTCGCTCGTGGCGCGCGGGTGCCCCACGACTTCCCCGGCACCGGACAGCCGGAGGCCGTCCCGGTTGACGGCAGCCATGTGCAGCTCGTTGAGGTCGAACGCCCAGACCTCGACGTCCTCGAGCAGCGACAGGTTGGCCGCGAACAGCGACCCGACGGCCCCACACCCCACGACGCAGATCCTCACTCCGAGTAGCTCGCCTCCCTCGCCCTGACGAGCCTATAGAGAGCGGTCTGGAGCGGGACGTCGATCCCGAGCCGCCAGGCCTCGCGCGCGAGGGCGCCGTTGATCGACTCGAGCTCGGTCGGCCGCCGGGCCTCGACGTCCTCGAGCATCGAGGGAAAGTGGCGGTGCCCGCGCTCCGTCGCGAGGACGTTCATCGCCCACGGGTCGTCATGCAGCTCGACGCCTGCGGCGGCCGCGACCGCCTTCCCCTCGTCCACGAGGTCGCGGACGAGAATCCCCAGGTCGGACGGCGTGTCGGTCTGGGCGAAGTGGAAGTCGTGCGGGAGGCCCGTCAGCGCGGCGACCCCGTTCACGGTGGCGTTGAAGATCAGCTTCGACCACTGCGCCGGCCTCAGGTCCGGGAACGCCTCGGCCTTCAGCCCGCCGGCCTCGATCAGGTCGGCGGCGCGGTGCGCGTCGGCTTCCGTCGTGCCGCGGTACGGCCCGATCCAGGTCGCCGTGTCGAGGACGTACTCGACGTGCGCGTCGCCGTGACGGGTGCCACTCATGAAGGTCACCGAGGAGAGGAGCGGCCAGTCGCCGTGCGCCCCCACGATCTCCTCCGCGCCGAGCCCGTTCTGGATCGTCATCACGGTCGCGCCGGCGAGCGTCCCCTCCAGCCGGGCCGCGAGCGGCTCGAGGTCGGTGCTCTTGCACGCGAGGATCGCGAGCTCGGCGTCCGCGGGCAGCACGGCGGTGTCCGCGGTCGCGTCGAGTCGCGCCGTGAACTCGCTGCGGCCGGAGACGCGCAGGCCGTCGCCGCGCAGCGCGGCGGCGTGCTCCTCCCGCCGCGTGAGCACGGTGACGTCGGCGACCTGCGCGAGGTGCGCCGCGAGAAGGGAGCCGATCGAGCCGGCGCCCGCTACGACCACGGACGTCACGCCTCGACCGCGACCGCCCCGGTCTCGCGCTGGATCACCGGGATCACGTGCTCGGCGAAGAGCTCCTGCGCCTTGATCGCCTTCCAGTGCTCGACGCCGCCGGGATTCGTCGTGATCGCGATCTCGGTCAAGCCGTCGCAGACCTCCATCGTCTCGCGGATCCGCTGGATCACGTCCTCCGGCGTGCCGACCCAGACGATGTCGCCGGCGATCATCTCGTCGTACGGCGTCGCGGCGAGCTTCTCCATGATCCCTGCGGCGTAGAAGCCGTACCCGGCCGCGTTGAGTGCGTCAGCGGGCGGCACGGGGTGCTCGGTCAGCGGCGAGGCGTTGCCCTGCAGGAAGCCCGGCATATGCCGCTCGGCCTCGCGCCGCGCGAGGTCGGCGTCGTCGTCGATGTAGCAGGCGTGGATCCAGATGATGTCGGGCGTCGTGCCGTACTCCGCGCACTTCGCGCGGTAGAGGTCGAGCTGCTCCGCGAGTGCGGCGTACGGCAGCAGCGGCGGCACCGCGACCGCCCAGCCGTGCTTCGCCGCGAGGTCGTAGGTGGCGTCGGAGGTGCCGCCGAGCACGACGCGGAACTTGTGGCCGCTGAACGGGATCACCTGGCTGTCCTGACGTTCCAGTACTCGCCCTCGTGGCTCACGACGTCGGACTGCAGCGCCTCGACGAACACGTCGAGTGCCTCCTCGTAGCGCGGGCGCGAGGTCTCGTCGAGCGGCATCCCGGCGGGCAGCGGGATCCAGCCGTGACCGCGGCCGACGCCGAACTCGTAGCGGCCGCCGGTCAGCAGCGAGAACTCGTGGATCATGGCCGCGAGCACGAGCGGGTTGTGGTACGGGAGGACGTGGAGCATCGTGCGGAAGTTGATCCGCCGCGTCCGCGCCGCCGCCATCCCGAACAGGCCGAACGGGTTCGCCGACGCCGAGAACTTCGGGAAGAAGAAGTGCTCGACCGCGGCGTACGCGTCGTAGCCGAGCCGGTCGGCGTTCTCGATCTGCTCGAGCACCTCGCCGTAGAGCCGGTCGTACGGCTTCCCCGGCCAGCTCTGGAGCTCGCTGTAGATGCTGAACCTCATGTCGTGACCCTCGCTTTCTCGAGGTCGGCCACGGGGCGGTGCCGCCGTGGCAAGGAGAACTCGCGGCCCCCCGTGATGCCGCTCGGACGGAGGATCAGTACGGCGGCCATGAGCACCCCGAGCACGATCTCGGCCGTCCCGGTCGGGACGGTCAGGTTCCAGCCGAGCACGTCGACCCCGTTGGTCGCGGCGGAGAAGAAGGAGTAGATCCCGTTGACGGCGAGCGCTCCCACCACCGCACCGAGCAGGCTCCCCGAGCCGCCGACGACGAGCATCGCGAGCGTGATGAACGTGAGATCGAGGTACAGGCCGCCCACCTGCAGCGGCAGCAGATGCACGTAGATCCCGCCCGCGAATCCGGCGAGTGCGCCGGAGAGGGTGAAGGCGAGCAGGCGCTGCCGGTAGGTCGAGATCCCGGCGGCCGCCGCCGCGGAGGAGTCCTCACGGGTCGCACGCAGCTTCCGGCCGAAGCGGGTGCGCTGGTAGAGAAAGGCGACGACGACGCAGATCAGGCCGCCCACCGCCGCCTGCCAGATCCCCGTCGTCTGCGGCACCGACGAAAAGGCGTTCAGGCCCGGCCCGATCGACTGCTCGTACGTGAGGACGTTGTACGTGATCCCGAGCACGGCGAAGGTTGCGATGCCGGCGGCCAGACCCGAGAGCCGCATCAGCGCCAGCCCGACTGCGAGCGCGAACGCGGCGCCGACGACGGCCGCCAGCGCGAGCGACTCGTAGTTGCCGACGTTCGTCGTGACGAGGAAATGCGAGAGGCCGGGCATCGTGACCCGCTTCTGGCTCTCAGGCACCGTGAGCACGCCGGCCGTCCACGCACCGACCGCGACGAAGCTGATCGTCCCGAACGAGAGGACGCCCGAGTTGCCGATGAAGACGTAGAGCGCGATCACGATCGAGACCTTCACGAGTGTGTCGAGGAAGTACGCCTGGAGATAGGTCGAGACCGCGAGCCCGATCAGCGCGGTCGCTAGGACGAGCAGAGCCGGCGCGAGCAGCTCGGGGATCCGGCGCGCGAAGCTCACAGCCGCTCCACCGCACCCGTCGCACGGGTGAAGAGCCCGTTGGGCCGGACGAGCAGCACGACGATCACCGCGGCGAAGATGAAGCTCGGCAGGTACTGGCTCTGGTTGGACGGAAGGATCCCGCCGAGGAGCCCGAACGCGAAGCCGATCGAGAAGCCGCCGAGCGTGGCCGGAATCGGCCGGTTGAGCCCGCCGACGACGACGCCCATCAGCACGTAGATCGTCTCGGGCAGGGCGAACGTGCTCGTGATCTGCGTCTGCTCGGCGCTGAGCATCACGGCCGCGACCGCGGCGAGCAGCCCGGAGATCAGGACGGCGCCGCCGATCACGCGATTCGCCCGCACACCGAGCATCCGCGCCGTCCGGAAGTCCATCGACGCCGCACGCATGTGCAGCCCGACCGGCGTCCGGGTGAGCAGCAGCTGGAGCAGGCCGAGGCAGACGGCAGCGGTCACGATGGCGACGATCGCGATCTTGCGGATCTCGACCCCGCCGATGTCCCACGTCACCTGGAGGTACCCGAACTGGCCCGCGGTCTTGCCGTACGTGCCCCACGCAAGCAGGGCGATGTTCTGGAGCAGGAAGGCGACGGCGAACGTCGCCACGAGCATCACGGCCGGCGAGTTCGTTCGCAGCGGCCGGAACACGAGATGGTCCATGAGCACCGAGAGCGCCAGCACGACGGCGAAGCAGAACAGGACGGAGGCCCAGTTCGGCAGTCCCCACTGCCCGCCGAAGGCGAGCGCGAACGCGCCGGCCATCATGAGCTGTCCGTAGGCGAAGTTGACGAGACGCAGGACGCCGAAGACGAGCCCGATGCCGACGGCCATCAGCGCGTAGATGCCGCCGAGCGCGAGCGCGTCCGCGAACGTTCCCCAGGTCAGATTCAGGGCCGCGACGATCATGCGAGATAGGCGGCGACGAGCCGGTCGGTGTCGCCCGCATCCTGCGGGCCGAGGGTGAGGCGGAGCTCGCCGTTCGCGAGCACGTACGACCGGTCGGCGAGTGCGACGGTTCGCTGGGCGCGCTGCTCGACGAGCAGGACGGCGAGCCCGGCGTCGCGGATCTGCGTCAGCGCCTCGAAGACGACGTCGACGATCTTCGGCGCCAGCCCGAGCGACGGCTCGTCCAGCATCAAGACGGCGGGATCCGCGGCGAGCGCCCGACCGATCGCGAGCTGCTGCTGCTGGCCGCCCGAAAGCACGCCCGCCTGACGCGAGCGGAACTCGTGCAGGATCGGGAAGAGCGCGTAGGCCCGGGCCGACCCCCCGCCGTTCGCGTTCTTCCTCCGGGCGGCGAGGCCGAGGCGCAAGTTCTCCTCCACCGTGAGCTCGCCGAAGATGCGGCGCCCTTCCGGCACGAGCGCGATGCCCCGTCGCGCGACGTCCTCGGGCCGGTGGCGCACGATCGACTCTCCGTCGAGCCGCACGTCCCCGCCGGTGACGGGAGCCGAGCCCATGATCGCGTGCAGCGTCGACGACTTCCCCGCGCCGTTGGGGCCGATCAGGCCGACGATCTCTCCGGGCCGAACCTCCAACGACAGGCCGCGTACCGCGTCGACCGCGCCGTAGCGGACCGAGAGCTTCTCGACCGTGAGCACGGTCATTCGACGTCCTCCGCGGCGGCACTCTCGCCGAGGTACGCCGCTGCGACGCCGAGGTGTGCGCGGATCTCGGCCGGCGTCCCTTCGGCGAGCGTGGCTCCCTGGTCGAGCACGTGGATGCGCTCGCAGACCTCGAGGACGAGCGCGACGTTGTGGTCGACGAGCAGCACGCCGGCGCCCCGGTCGCGGACGGTGCTCACCGCAGCCGCGAAGCTCGGTATCTCCGCCTCGGGGAGGCCGGCCGCGGGCTCGTCCATCAGGACGAACCGCGGCTCGGTCGCGAGTGCCCGGGCGACGCCGAGCCGCCGCTCGTCCCCGTGCGGCAGGTCCGAGGCCGGTCGGTCGGCGTACGCGGCGAGGCCCAGCGACCCGAGCAGCTCGTCGGCCCGGCGGGAAGCCTCGCGGCCCGACGCGCCGACGCCGAGGGCCGAGACCTCGACGTTCTCCCGCACCGACAGGCCGCCGAAGGCGTGGCTGTGCTGGAAGGTACGCGCGAGCCCGTGCCGCCCCCGCCGATGCGCCGACCAGCGCGTCACGTCGCGCGACTCGAGCAGCACGCGTCCGCGGCTCGGCCGGTCGAAACCGCTGAGGATGTTGACGAGCGTCGACTTCCCCGCGCCGTTCGGCCCGATCAGGCCGAGCACCTCGCCCGGCCCGAGCTCGAGGGTCACCTCGCGCAGCGCGTCGACGCCCGAGAAAGAACGCGAGACGGAGGAGGCCCGGAGCGATTCTCCAGGCCTCTCCGTCTGCTGTGGGACTGCCGCCAAGCCCTACGAGTCCGGGCTGTTCGGGACCTTCTTCGCCCTGATCAGGCCCTTCTCGATCGGGACGTTGTTGTTGATCTCGATCACGCGGTACTGGCGACCGAAGACCGTGTGCAGCTTCTTCGAGAAGCTGACCTTGCCCGAGAGCGTCGGGACGTTGTGGAACTTCTGCATCACCGCCGCGAGCTTCGAGCCCACGAGCGAGCCGTGCGCCCGCTTGATCGCGGTGACCACGCCGTCGATCGCCGCCGGGCCGGCGACGAAGCCGCCGGTCGCGGCCTTGACCTCCTTCGCGAGCTTGTTCACCCGCGGGTTCGGATCGTGGCCGAACGCGTTCGCGTACGTCACGAACCAGTAGTTCGTGACCTTCGGGTTGAGGCCGCCGACCCAGTACGTCCCGTCACCGGCCCAGGAGTTGAGGACCGGCGTCTTGTTCCCCGCCGTCCGCATTCCCGTGAGGAACGGGCCGAGCGAGCCGTAGGCGCCTGCGGTGACGGTCACGACGACCTTCGCCGGATGCGCGTTGATCCCGGTCACGGCGTTCTGGACGTTGTTGCCGCCGAAGGCCGAGTCCTGGTACGTCGTCTCGTAGTTGATCTTGCCGCCGAGCTGCTGGAAGCGCGCCTTGAACGCGGTCACGACCGCCTTGAAGTAGACGATCACCGTGTCGGTGGCGAGATCGGCCGTCTTCCAGCCGTGGTCCCACGCGAGCTGTGCCATCGCCGAGCCCTCGTCCTGCGCGACGTTGCCGAAGCTGAAGGCGAGCTTGCCCTTCTTGCCGAAGCGCTTCGGCCCCATCTGATCGGTGCCGATGCACGGCGCGATCGTGAGCAGCCCGTGGTTGATCGACGGCTGCACGACCGGAGCGGCGAGATCGACGTCGCAGGTCGTGAACATGATGTTCGCGCCCTCGCTGATCAGCTTCGCTGCGCAGGCGCTCGAGTCCGACGGCTTGTCGCCCTGCGTGTTGCAGGTCTTGAGGACGATCTTGCGGCCGCCGACGCCCTTCTTGTTGACCTTGGCGATCTCGAGCTTTGCAGCTGCGAGCGCAGGCGCATCGAACGGGTTCATCGGCCCTCCGGAGAGCCCGTCGTACGCCCAGCCGATGACGATCGGCTTCTTCCCCGCGGCCGAACGTGTCCGCGCCGCCGCGGTCGCGGCGAGGACCAGCGCCAAAGCGGCGACGATTACGAGCGCCCAGCGCGCCCGCTTACTTACCCTCATGTTTCTCCTCTCCGGCCCGCGGCCTCAGCCGGGACCCTCCTTTTCGACCATGTACTCCTGAAAGCCTCGAGGCTCCGGCCCGCGAGCTCGGCTGCGTCCAGATCCCAGAGCGAATCCGGATAGGCGCTGCCGAACGCCCCGTTGTCGGAGAAGATCTCGAGGTCGTAGAAACCGTCCCAACCCACCTCCTCTAAGACGCCGAGGACGGCCGGTAAGTCTGCGGCTCCGTCGCCGGGGAGCACGCGATCGGCCCAGCCGCGCGTCGGCTCGCGCCAGTCGCTGACGTGCACGCCGGCGATCAGATGCGCGTGGCGCCGGATCTCGTCGAGCAGGTCCGGCGTGTTCCAGAGGTGCCACACGTCGAACTGGATCCCGACCGCGTCGCTGCCGACCTCGTCGACGAACGCCGCGGCATCGCCGAGCGTGTTCAGGCTCGACCAGCTCTCGATCCCCTCCAGCTGGAACGGCTCGACCGCCAGCCGCAGGCCGAGCCGCTCGGCCTCGCGCGCGACCTCGCGCACGCCGCGGACCGCGGTCTCACGGTCACCGGGACCGGTGAAGCAGAGGACCGCGGCCGGGCCGTACGGCGCGAGGATCTCGAGCGAGCGCAGCAGCGCGTCGACCCGCTCCCGCACGGTGTCGGGGCCCGGCAACAGCGGCAGCGGATGCACCGAGGGGACGGTCGGCACCGCCGTCGCGGAGCCGAGGCCGCTCGCGCGGAGCTCCTCGAGCGAGCCGTCGCCGAGCTTGAGCTCCCAGATCCCGATCCCGTCGACGCCGGCGTCCGCGTACGCGCGCACGTCTTCCGCGAAGCTCGCGGCGAGCGTGCTCACCTGCGAGATCGAAAAGGACGGCAGCTGCTGTGTGGCCCTCGGCACCCGGAACCGTGATCGTCGCATGCGTTTGACATCTGATCAAGTGTGGTCCACGCTCGACCTTATGACGTCGGCCCTGTCCCGCGACGGTGCGCTGAGGCCGCCGACGATGGCCGAAGCCGCGCTCGAGCGGCTGCGGGAGGCGATCATCCTCGGCGAGCTGACGCCGGGCACGCCGCTGCGGCTCGAGGATCTCGCCCGCTCGCTGGGGATGAGCATCTCGCCGATCCGCGAAGCGGTGCGCCAGCTCGAGGCGCGGGGCCTCGCGGAGCACGTCCCACATCACGGCGCGAAGGTGGTGGCGCTCGAGATCGAAGAGCTGCGCGAGCTGTTCTCGATCCGGCTCGCGCTCGAGACGATGGCCGTGCGACGGGCAGCCGAGCTGTTCGGGGCGGAGGAGGAGCAGTCCGCCCGCGCGCAGCTGGCCGAGCTCGACGCCGCCCGCCGGGACCGTGACGCACGCGCGGCGGCGCGTGCGCACACGGCCTTCCACTTCGCGCTCTACGAGGCGGCACGCTCCGCGTGGCTGCTGCGCCTGATCCGGCCCGCCTGGGACAGCTGCGAGCGCTATCGGCCCGTGCTGCTCGGAGCGGGCTCGCTGCAGGACCGGCACGCCGAGCTCGACCGCGACCTGCTCGACGCCTGCGCCGCCCGCGATCCCGACCGCGCGGCCGAGGCGCTGCACGCCCACCTCGAGCTGGCGAGCGACATCTACGAGGTCGAGCTCGCCGGCCGGAGCATCTTCGCGTTCTAGAGAGGAGAAAGAGATGGCAACCACGTCGAAACCGTCCGCGACTCAGTCGGCCCGGGAGCTCGTCCCGTTCCGCGTCCGTACAGCCGACGGCCGCGAGGTCGAGCTCGAGTACTCGTCCCCGAGAGCGGCGGAAGGTCACGACGAGCTCGCCGTCCTCGAGACGCTGCCGTGGTTCGAGCCGGGAAAGCCGTTGCGCAACTACCTGCTCCACGAGAGCGACCTCTACGACGAGGTCGAGCAGGTCTGGGGCCGGCCCTGGGGCGCCGAAGGGATCGGGACGCTACGCGAGGTGCTCGTCTCGCGCCCGTCCGAGAACGAGGTGCGGCCGGAGTACGCCGAGGAGTGGCAGTACTACTACTCGTCGGCGGGCGGCAACGCCGACCTCGGCCGGCTCCAGGCGCAGTTCGACGAGTACTACCAGGTGCTCGCCGACCACGGCGTCCGCGTGAACTACATCGAGCCTCCGGTGCCGGCGATCGGCGCGTACGGCTGGATCAAGAACCTCGTCACGCTCGCCGGCGGCGGCCTCGTCGTCCACGGCGGGGCGATCGTGCACCGCTACGGGCTCGGCTCCTGGCAGAAGGGACGCGAGGTGATCTGGCAGCAGGTGCTGGCCGCGCTCCAGGTGCCCGTCTACCACACCATCCACGGCACCGGAGTCTGCGAGCCGGGTGCGGGCCGCTGGCTCGACGAGAAGACGTTCGTCTTCAACGAATCCGTCGTCGCGAACGAGGAGGGCCTCCGCCAGCTCGAGTTCGTGCTCTCGACCCTCGGCGTCGAGCTGATCGTCTCCCACAGCCCCGGCTGGTACGACACCACCGGCCACGGCAACATCGGCACGTCCCACATGGACATGGTCATGCTGACCGTCGACCACGGAAAGGTGCTGCTGGCGCCGCATCTCGTCAACTACGGGTTCGTGCGGGAGCTGTTGCGGCGCGGCTACGAGATCATCGAGGTGCCCGTCGAGGAGTACTGGGATCTCGCGCTGAACGGCGTGACGCTCTCACCGGGAAGGATCGTGATGAACGCGGGCTCGCCGACCGTCCGGCGCGCGCTCGAGGAGCACGACGTCGAGGTGATCCAGGTCGACTTCTCCGAGAGCCACAAGTTCGCGATCGCGGGGCTGCACTGCGCCACGCTGGAGCTCGTGCGCGACCAGCCGGACTAGCGGTTCACGAAGCCGCGGGCGCGGCTCAGCGCCCGCTGGGTGAGCGGAGGCTCGAGCAGCTTCCGCGCGACGATCGTCCCGGAACCGGCGCCGAGACCGGGGCCGGGCCAGGTGCTCGCGCCGATCTGCCACAGCCGCTCGACCGGCGTCGTGTGGCCCGGACTGCCGGCGAACGGGCGCCAGAGGAAGTTCTGGTCGAGCGCGAGCGAGCCGCCGTACGGGTCGCCGTGCCGGAGGTTGACGTTCGCCCGCTGCAGGTCGTGCGGACCGAGCGCGACCCGCTTCAGGATCGAGGACTCGAGGTTCGGGATGTGGCGCGCGAGCCGCGCCTGGATCCGGTCGGCGTACCGCTCGCGCAGGTCGTCCGTCCACTCGTCGCCGCCGGCTGCGAGCCTGCCCGCCGCATCCCCCTTGATCCGCCACGGCAGCTCCTGGAGCTGGATCCAGAGCAGACCGCGCCCCTCGGGTGCGCGAGAGGGGTCGAGTGTGAGCGGCTGGCCGACGACGATCGTCGCCTCCGCCGGCAGGAGCCCGCGCTCGGCCTCGTTCACGGCGCGCGAGACACCGTCGAGGCCGGGCGTGACGTGGACGATCGCGGTCCCCGCCAGCCGCTCGTCGCCGTCCCAACGAGGCGGCTCCGCAAGGGCGTAGTGGATCTGCATCTCCGAGCGCCCGTAGCGGAACCGGCGCGCGTTCTCCACGACCGGCGCAGGAACGTCGGCGTCAGCCAGCAGGCGCTCGTGCAGCTGCGTCGGGGTCACGTTCGCGACGACCGCGCGCTCCGCCTCGATCGTCTCGCCGTCGGTGAGCCGCACACCGACAGCCCGGCCGGAACGCACGAGCACGCGTTCGACGTCGCGGTCGGTCTCGCAGACGCCGCCGTGATCGCGGATCAGCTGCACGAGCGCGTCGGCGAGCTTCGCGCCGCCGCCGCGCGGCACCGGCATCCCGCCCTCCTGCAGTGCGACGGCGATCACCTGCGTCATGAAGCCCGACGCCGCCTGGTCGGGACCGAGACCGGTGTGCAGCACCCACGGCGCGAGCAACCCTTGCGCGCGCTCGGAGGCGAACGTCGTCTCGAGCCAGTCGCGGCTCGACTGCAGAGCCTCGCCGAGGAAGGCGAGCCCGCCGGCGCGACCGAGCCGCCGCACGGCCTTCGCGCCGAGCGCGAGCCCCGCCGGCGACCAGAGCTCGGTGCCGAGGACGCCGAACGCGAGATCCGCGTTGGGGAAGAAGCGCTCGAGCACGCCGGGCCACTCCGGCCCGAGCTCCTCCGTGTTTCCCTCGGCCGTGCGCAGGAGGAAGGCCGCGCCGCCGTCCGGAAAGGCCGTCGCCGTCGGCAGCTCGGTGTCGAGGTACTCGAGCCCGCGGGTCGCGAGCGCGTCGCCGAGCTCGGCATGCGCGGCGCCGCCGACCCAGAGCGGGTGCCAGGCGCTGAAGACGTCGTGGAGGAATCCCGGCTCCGTCAGCTCCTCGGTCTTGACCGCGCCGCCGAGCCAGTCGTTCCGCTCGAGCACGCACACCCGCCAATCGGCACGCGCGAGCAGGGCCGCGCAGGCGAGCGAGTTGACGCCGCTCCCGACGATGACCGCGTCGTACTCAGCCACCGGCGAGCTCCCGCAGCTCGTCGTCGGTGACGAGGGCCCGCTTGCGCGTCCCGAGCTCCTTCACGCGGGCGAGCAGCTCCGGCCACTGCTCCTCGGGCACGTCGAGACCGAGCTCGGCGACTTTGATCCGGATCGAGTCGAGCCCGCTCTTCTTGCCGAGCACGATCGCCCGCTCGGCGCCGACGAGCTCGGAGGAGTACGGCTCGATCGACGGCGGGTCGTGGAACTGGGAGGCGACCGCCCCCGACTCGCGCCGGAACAGCGTCTCGCCCGTGAGCGGCTTCCACGGCGCGAGCCCGTAGCCGGACAACTCCTGTACGCGGGCGGCAGCCTCGCAAATGCGGTCGAAGCGGAGGCCCGTCTCGACACCGTAGAGCGCGCGCAGGGCGATGGCGATCTCACCGAGGTCGGCGTTTCCCGCCCGCTCGCCCATGCCGTTGATCGTGCCGTGGATCCAGGTGGCGCCCGCACGTACAGCCGCGACCGCGGAGGCTGTCGCGAGCCCGAAGTCGTTGTGGCCGTGGAAGTGGACCGGCACTCCGTCGACGTACTCGCGCGTGACGTCCCGACGAGATCGGCGACGGCCTCTGGCGACGCGATCCCGAGCGTGTCGACGACCGCAACCTCTTTGGCGCCTGCCTCCACGGCGGTCTCGTACACCTGCCGGTAGAAGTCCGGCTCGGCCCGGGTCGAGTCGACGCCGAAGAAGGCGGCGCGGATCCCGTGCTCGTCGGCGAATCGCATCGCGCTCGCGATGCGCTCGAGCATCTTCTCGCGGGAGACGCCGATCGCATCGAGCTTGAGATCCGAGATGGGCGACTCGATCACGGAGGCCTCGACGCCGAGCTCGACGAGGAGCTCGAGGTCGGCCGGAACCGCGCGCGAGAAGCCCCAAACCTCCGCGCCCAGACCGGCGCCCGCGATCAGCTCGACCGCGCGCCGGTCGTCCTCCGACACGCGCGGGAAGCCGGCCTCGATCCGATCGATCCCGAGCCCGTCGAGCAGCCGCGCGATCTCGAGCTTCTCCTCGGGCGAGAGCACGACGCCGACCGTCTGCTCGCCGTCGCGCAGCGTCGTGTCGTACAGGCCTACCCGGCCTCCGACCGCATACGGGTCGTTGAGGGCTCCGGTCCAGATCAGCTCGTCGCTCATCGACCGTCCAGCAGATCACAGAAGACGAAGCCGTCCCGCTCGACGACGTCACCGCGGCGGCACTCGATCGGGCGGTCGAGAATCGGTCCGGCCGTGACGAACGTGTGGAACTCGCCGTTCTCCCCGCAGGGATCGACACCGGCGGGCAGCTCGGCGAGGAGCCGCTCGTCGTAGTCGCGGCCGACAAACGAGGGATCGAGCGTGCGCGGATCGACACAGACGAGGATCGCGCGGAAGCCGGCGGCGAGAAAGCGGGCCGCGAGAGCGACGGTGTCACGACCCCAGACCGGAAACCGGGCGCGCTTACCGGCGGCGGCCAGCCGGCTCTCCCGGTACGCGCGGATGTCCTCGAGGAAGAGGTCGCCGAACGCCACCTCGTCGACCGCGGCCAGCTCGCTGCCGGCGAACGCGGCCGCCAGCCGGTTCTCGTACAGCTCGTTCGTGCAGCCTGCCGGGATCTCGACCTCGACGAGCGGCAGGCCCACGGCCGCCGCCTGCCGGCGAAGCAGCGAGCGCCGGACACCGTGCATCGAGACCCGCCCGTAGTCCTCGGTCACCGTCGCGAGCAGTGCGGTCGGCATGAAGCTCTCCTCCCGCAGCGTCCAGAGCGCGAGCGCAGAGTCCTTCCCGCCACTCCACGAGAGTGCGAGACCGCCGCTCACGCCGATCCCGCCCGGACGATCCCGTCGGGGAACGAGGAGAGCTTCTCCACGCCGTTGCTCGTGACGAGGAAGTTGTCCTCGACGCGCAGCCCACCGCCGCCGGGCCAGTAGACGCCGGGCTCGACCGCGAGCACCATCCCCTGCTCGAACTCGCCGCCGCCGGCCTGGTGCGGATACGGCGGCTCGTGCGCCCGCGCGCCGACGCCGTGGCAAATCGGGTGCGTCGGCTGGCCCGCGTAACCGGCGTCGTCCAGCTGCGCGCGCACCTGCCGGTCGAGATCCGCCATCGGGGCGCCGGGCCGGATGGACTCCAGCGCGCCCTCGTAGACGTCCATCAGCATGCTCTCCAGCTCGGCGTACTCCGGTGCGAGCTCGCCGACCACGAGGTTCTTCGTGTGGTCGGCCCAGTAGCCGTCGGCACAGACCCAGATCTCGAACAGGACGGGCTCGCCCTCGACCACGGGCAGGTCGCCGGTGGCGGTGAACGTCTTGATCCCGCGGCCGGCCCAGATCAGCGAGAACGGAAGCGCAAGCTCGACCCGACCGTGGTATCCCGTGCCCTCGCCGTGCACGAAGCCCTGCCAGAGCGCCGCTACCTGCGCCTCCCGCATGCCGGGGCGAAGCAGCTCGCGGACGTGGTCCATCGCCGCCGCAGCGAGCTCGTTCGCCAGGCGCAGCCGCTCGAGCTCCTGCCCGGTCTTGATCGCCCGCGCGCGGACGAGGAGCGGAGTCGCATCGGCCGCCTTCGGGAACGCGTCGAACCACGCCGCAGTGAAGGTCGTGGGCTCCCCCACCATCCGGTCCGCAGCCTGCGTCCCGAGCGAGAGCTCGAGCCCCACTCGCTCGTAGCCGCGCGCGACCGCGACTGCCGCATCGAGGGTGCGGGCGAGCGGCGGGCGCGGATCCGCGGAGTCGTAACCGCGGATCAGCCGCACATCCTCCGCCCAGGCGGTGCGCGCGGCGTCCTCCTCCGAGGCCTCGATCGTGATCAGGACGGGCTCGCCCTCACGTGGGAAGACGCACGCGTCGTAGCCCTTCATCCCCCAGAAGCTCGTCAGGTAGAGCACGTTGTCGGGCGCCCGGACGACGAGCGCGTCGAGCTCGGCCTCGGCCATGAGGTCTCGGACGCGGTCGAGCTTGCCCTCGTCGCGCGGCCAGGTCACGCGTCCTCGCCCCAGGGGCGGATGCGCGGCGGCGCGGGCTCGCCGTGGCCCTCCTGCCACGAGACGACCGGGTTGCGCAGCACGCCGATCCGCTCGATCTCCGCCTCGACGACGTCGCCGGGCTTGAGGTAGAGCCGCCGTCGCTCCTCCTCCGACTTGAAGCCCGCGACGCCCGCGACCGTGCCGGTCGAGAGGACGTCGCCCGCGCTGTAGCCGAGCGCCGAGAAGTTGCTGAGGATCTCGGGGATCGTCACGCTCATGCGGCTCGAGTGCGACTCCTGCCGCCGCTCGCCGTTGACGCGCAGCTCCATCGCGAGGTCGTGCGGATTCGGGATCTCGTCCGGCGTCACGATCCACGGCCCGAGCGGACAGAACGTGTCGATCGCCTTGCAGAAGCTGAACACGCCCGAGCGCATCTCGCCGCGCTGGATGTCGCGGGCCGTGATGTCGTTGAAGATCACGTAGCCGCCGATGTAGTCCTCGGCCTCCTCCGGCGACAACCACTTGCCGGCCCGCTTGAGAACGACGGCGAGCTCGAGCTCGTAGTCGAGCTCCTCGGTCAGGTGCTCGGGATAGACGATCGGCTCGTCCGGGCCGACGATCGCGTCGACGTTCTGGAAGAAGTTGATCCAGGGCGCGATCCGGTGCGTCCAGTTGACGTTCTTCGACTCCTCCTCGTGCTCGCGAAAATTGCCGGCCGTGTGGAAGAACTTCTTCGGGACGATCGGAGCCCGCAGTCTCGCCTCCACCAGCGGCGTCCGCTCGCCCGTCTCGTCGGCGCCGCCGCGCTCGAACCAGTCGCGCATCGTCGAGAGGTCGAGCCGGACGATCTCCTCGCCGTCGACGCGGCCGACCTTCCCGTCGTCGTAGGTGACGAGCTTCATCGCCGAGCACATCCCACTTGCTCGTACGAGTCGCGGATCCAGCCGGCGAACTCGTCGTCGATCGAGGAGACGCGGAAGTGGTGGACGAAGAGGTCCTTCTGGTACGGAGAGACGCTCCGGATGCGCGGGTCGGCGACCTGATAGTTGACGTCGAAGTAGCCGACGAGCTCGTCGCCCTTCGGTCGCGCGCCGGCGAACCCGCGCCGCGGCCCCTTGAAGGTCACCGTCGTCTTCGCGACCGAGAGTGAGTGCTCGCCGCACGCGGCGACGACGTCGGCGAAGCGGCGCCAGAGCTCGCGGCCTTGCTCGCTGCCGGCCTCGAGGTGCCGCTCGACGGTCCACTCAGGCGCGGCCACAGACCTCCAGCGCGAGGCGCGCGTAGACCTCCGCCGTCTTGACGAGGCCGTCGATCTCGAGGTTCTCGCCGAGCTCGACGTCCATCAGCCCGGTCGAGGTGCCGTAGTTCACGGTCGGGACGCCGTAGCGGGTCAGCGCCGACGCGTCGCTGAACCAGCGGGTCACGTCGCGCGCCGGGGGCTCGCCCCAGACCTCGGCGTGCACCTTGTCGATCGCGGCGACAAGCTCGTGTCCCTCCTCGATCTCCGCCCCCGGCGCGGTGACGTAGACCTCGCCCTCGACACCGTAGTCGGGGAAGCGCTCGCCGAGGCCGCGCACCATGTCGAGCACCTCGCCGCGTGCGACGGCCATCGGCTTGGTGGGCGGGACACGGACGTCGAGGAAGAGGTCGGTGTGATGCGGCGTCCGCGAGACGCGCCAGCCGAAGCCGCCCTCGACCGCGCCGACGTTGACGATCGCCTTCGCGCCGCGGTACGCGTTCGCGGGATCGTCCTCCCAGCCCGGGATCCAGTCGAGCACGGCGTCGAGCACCTCGCGCGCGCGCAGGATCGAGTTGCGGTCGCGCCGTCCCTCGCTGAACGCCGTGTGGATGAAGTCGCCGTGCACCCGGATCCGCAGCCAGAGCGCGCCGAAGTGGCCGAGCACGACCTTGCCCTCGGTCGGCTCGCCGAGCAGGCACATGTCCGCGACGCCGCCGTGCGAGACGAGGTAGCGCGTGCCGGCCGCGTAACCGCGGTACTGAGCGCCCTGCTCCTCGCCCTGCTGCGTCTTCTCGATCTCGCCGCAGACGGCGGCGATCAGGACGTCTCCGCGCAGGCGCACGCCCGCGTCCTGGAGCGCACGCACGGCCTCGACGTAACAGGCGACGGCGCCTTTCATGTTCGAGATGCCGAGCCCGTAGAGCCGGCCGTCGCGCTCGAATGCCTGCGGCTGGAAGCCGGGGACGTCGCAGAGCCACGGCTCGCGGCCCGAATAGGACGTGTCGAGGTGCCCGTTGAACATCAGCGACTTGCCGCCGCCGGCGCCCGGCCAGGTGCCGAGCGCGTTCGCCCGCCCGTCCTCGACCTGCTGCCACTGCACCTGCAGGCCGAGCGCCTCGTAGAGCTCGACCATCAGCCGCGCCGCCGCCTCCTCGTCGCCCGTGAAGCTCGGGACGTCGACCAGCCGCGACGCGGTCTCGACGAGACGGTCGCGGTCGATCCTCACGTCCAGGCCTCGTAGCCGCCGATCAGGTCTCCCGCGTCGACGCCGAGCTCGACGAGCAGGGCGGCCGCGAGCGACGACGAGAAGCCGTGCGCGCAGACGAGACAGACGCGCCGGCCGGCGAGCCGTTCCGTTCGCCAGGGGAGCACCGAGAGCGGGATGTGCTCCGAGCCGGGGATGACGCCGAAACGCTCGCGCTCGTCCTGCGAACGGGTGTCGACGAGCAGCAGGTCGTCGTCGGCTCGCGCCTCCTCGGGCGTGTAGCGCCGGATCCGCGTGTGCGCCTCGGCGAGCACCTGGTCTATCCGCCTCGAAATTGCGGCAGCACCTTCTCGCCGAAGAGACGGATCTGCTCGTGCCGGTCCGCGCCCCACAGCTCGAGCATGACGTGCGTGCAGCCGGCGTCCCGGTACTCCTCGATCGCCTCGATGCAGTCGGACGGGGTGCCCGCGATCGGCCGGCACTTGTCGAGGAGCGCGTCCGAGACCTCGGCCTTCGCGGCGAGGCGGCCGCCGCGCTCCATCGCCTCGGCCACCGGCCGGATCTCGTCCTGCTCGATCCCGGCGAGCTCGAGCAGCGTGTCGGCGGCGCCCTGGATGTTCTGCACCTTGTTGGCGAGGTACATGCCCGCGATCTCGCGCGCGCCGTCGCGGCCGGCGTCGCGATCCGAGTCGTGGATCGAGGCGACGACGGTGCAGCCGACGTCGATCTCGCCGCCGACGTTGCCGCGCGTGTAGCGGACGAAGCCGGGCGTCGTGATCGAGGGCGTGAGGCAGCCGTCGGCGATCTCGCCGGCGAGCTGCTGCATCTTCGGCGCGGTGGCGGCGACGTAGACCGGCGGCACCTCGCGCGGCGCGTGCGCCTCGGCAGCGAGCGCGGGCACGTCCGCGCTCCACGTGTCGCCGTCGTAGTCGAACCGCTCGCCCGAGAGGACGCCGCGCGCGATCGTCACCGCATCGCGCATCGGCCCGAGCGTCTTCTTCGTCTGCGTCTTCGTGTTGTTGAGGAAGATCTTCGACGTCCCGAAGCCGAGGATGAACCGGCCCGGCCCGGCCGCCTCCTGCACGACGCGCGCGTCCATCGCCGCCTGCACCGGATGCCGCGTCGACGCGGCGATGATCCCCCAGCCGATCGCCAGCCGCTCCGTCTCGCGCGCCATGAGGGCCGCGACTCCGGTGGAGGAGCGCGCCTCCATCCCGTGCTTGCGCCACCAGGGATACGCCTCGGCGAGCCAGATCGTGTCCATCCCGGCCTCGTCCATCGCGCGCGCCGAGGCGAGCATCTCGTCGAGCGGCTCCATCGTGAGCTGCATGACGCCGATCCGGAACGGGACGGACACGCGGCTCAGTCTTCGGTCGAGGTCGTCGGCCCCTCGGGCTCGGCCTCGTAGGCCTGCGGAGAGGCCGGGCTGATCCCTTCCTCGGCGCCGTGAGTCGCGGGACTGCCGCCGGCACTGCCCATCGCCTCCTGAACCTGGCCGTCCAGCGCCGTGAGCACCTGCTGCACCTGCTGGTTCACGATCGGCTGCAGGACGTGCTGGGCCATCGAGGCCATCGGCCCGAGCAGCTTCACCTCCGCGCTCCAGGCCATCGAGGTGCTGCTCTCGGACGCATCGGAGAGCGTGAAGGACGTCTCCATGTTCATCATCGCGCCGACGCCCTTGCCCTTGACCGCGAGCTTCGCGAACTCGGGCTCGCGCTCCTCGATCTTCTCCATGTCGACCTTCATCTTCAGGCCGCCGAGGCCGAGCGGGATCTTCACGTTCGCCGTCCAGCGCCGCTCGTCGTGGACGTCGAAGCTCTCGACGCCCGGCATGGTCTTGGCCATCGACGAGGGGTCGTTCAGCACCTGCCAGACGACCGCGCGCGGCGCGTCGAACCCGCGCTCGCCGGAGACGTTCACGCGTGATCCTCCTGCAGCATCCGCCAGACGCGCTGGTACGGGTTGTGGCTGTCGGTCACGACCTGTCCCGTCGCGTCCTGGATCGCAGCGCAGATCGCGTGGATGCCGGCGCCGCCGCCCTCGCCCATGCCCTTCGTCCCGAGCGGCGTGAACGGCGACGGGCTCTCGATCGCGCCGGTCGCCAGCGGCGGCATGTCGAGCGCGTGCGGGACGTGGTAGTCGTAGAAGTTGGGCGTCAGCAGGTTCCCGTCCTCGTCGTACTCGTACGTCTCGTGCACGGCGGCGCCCAGCGCCTGCGCCGTCGCGCCCATCACCTGGCCCTCGACGATCTGCGGGTTGATCCGCTTGCCGCAGTCGTCCACGGCGGCGTAGTCGACGATCTCGTACGCGCCTGTCTCGGGATCGATCTCGACGACGGCGATGTGGATCTGGCAGGCATAGGTCAGCGTCAGATTGCCCGTCTTCGTCTCGACGTCCGGCACCTCGAACGGCGGCCGGTAGACGTAGCGGCAGTTGAGCGTCACGTCGAGGTCCTCGGGCAGGCCGGCGTTGTTGGCGTTGATGATCGCGCCGCACGCCATGAACGGGAGAAACGCGTCAGGGCTCTCCTTGATGCGCACGCCGCCGTCGGCGAGCTCGAGCGCCTCCGGAGGCACGCCGCCGAAGACGGCTCCGGCGAGCTGCTTGATCTCCGCCGCGAGCATGTCGGTCGCGCCCTTGACCGCACTCAGGCCGGTGACCGCGAACTGGCTCGCGTAGGTGCCCGAGAAGCCGGCGTGCGAGTTCCAGTAGCTGTCGTGCCCGGCGCGCACGTGCACGTCGTCGACCGAGCAGTTGAGGATGTCGGCAACGACCTGCGCCGCGGTCGTCTCGTGGCCCTGGCCCTGCGGCGTCGTGCCGAGCGTGACGACGATCTCGCCGAAGATGTCGAGCTTGACCGTCGCGACCTCGTTGTTGCCCGAGAACTGGAGCTCCGGGTTGATCAGGCGCGACTGGCCGAAGTTGTTCGTGCCGGAGTCGAGGGTCGAGCCGATCCCGACGCCGAGCAGCTTGCCGCGCTCGGATGCCTCGGCGCGCTTCCCGGGGATCGACTCGTAGTCGATCAGCTCGAGCGCGAGGTCGAGCATCGCCGCGTAGTCGCCGGAGTCGTAGACGCAGCCGTTCGGCGTCGTGTACGGCATGTCCTCGGCGCGGACGTAGTTCTTCTTCCGCACGTCGACCGGGTCGAGGTCGAGCTCGCGCGCGACGATGTCGATCACGCGCTCGGTGAACCAGAGGTGCTGCATGCGCGAGTAGCCGCGGTTCGGCGAGACGGGCGCCTTGGTCGTCGCGACCTGCGTAAACTCGAGCTGGATGTGCTGCCAGCGGTACATCCCCGGTGTGACCTGCGCCCAGATCACGCCCCCGAGCGGCTCGTAGCGGAGCCAGGCGCCGGCGTCGTCGAGCGCCTTCGTCCGGAAGCCGAGCAGCGTGCCGTCGTCCTTGATCGCGACCTCGGTGTCGTGGAACCAGCGCTCGTTGCCGTGCGACATCGAGAGGTGGAAGTCGGTGCGCCACTCGGTCCATTGCACCGGCCGGTTGAGCTTGCGTGCGAGGAGACAGCAGACGACGAGCTGCGGATGCGAGGTGATCTTGTTGCCGAAGCCGCCGCCGATGTCCTGCGTGACGAAGCGGAGCTTGTCGAGCCCCACCTTCATCGCCGGCCCCATCATGATCGCGGCGAAGCCGGGGAACTGGTTGTTCGTGTGGATCGTCCACTGCCCGACGCCGCGGTTGAACTCGACGAGCGCGCCGTCGCACTCGAGCGGCGTCGAGTTGAAGCGGTGGAAGTGGAGCTCGGGGATCTTCACGATCCGGTCGGCCTCGGCGAAGGCGGAGTCGAGGTCGCCCCACGAGTAGAGGCCGCTCCACATGAGGTTCCCCTCGGCCTCGTCGTGAAGCACGGGCGTGTCGGGGTCCTGCGCCGTGCGCGCGTCGACGACCGCGGGCAGCGGCTCGTAGTCCACCTCGACGAGCTCGGACGCGTCGCGCGCGAGGTCGCGCGTCTCGGCGACGACGGCGACGACCGGTTCGCCGACGTAGCGCACCTTGCCGACCGCGAGCGAGAAGTCCTTGATGTTCGCTCCCGGCACGCTCGAGATCTGGAAGAACGGATCCGTGAGCGCCGCGACCTCCTCGCCGGTCAGCGTGCCGTAGACGCCGTCGATCGCCTCGGCCGCCGAGACGTCGACGCTCGTGATGTGCGCGTGCGCGTACGGGCTGCGTACGAAGTGGAGGTAGCCCATCCCGTGCCGCTTGACGTCGTCGACGAAGACGCCCTCGCCCTGGAGGAGCCGCTTGTCCTCCTTGCGCCGGACGCTCTGGCCGCCCCAGCCCTTCTTGACCTCGACCGGTGCGGGCGCGAGCGTCGTCTCGCTCGTCGGCGTCACTTCGCCACCGCCTGCACGGCCTCGACGATGTTCCAGTAGCCGGTGCAGCGGCAGATGTTGCCCTGCAGCGCCTTCTTGACCTCGTCCTCCGACGGGCTCGGATTCTCGCGCAGCAGCGCGGTCGCGCTCATCAGCATTCCCGGCGTGCAGTAGCCGCACTGGAGCGCGTGGTGCTCGTTGAACGCCTGCTGCAGCGGCGTCAGCTCGCCGTCCTCGCCGAGCCCTTCGACGGTCTCGATGCTCGCGCCGTTCGCCTGGACGGCGAGCAGCATGCAGCTCTTGATGAGCGTGCCGTCGTAGATCACCGAGCACGCGCCGCAGTTTCCCGTGTCGCAGCCGATGTGGCTGCCCGTCAGGTCGAGGTCGTCGCGCAGGAAGTGGATGAGTAGCTTGCGCGGCTCGACGTCCCGCTCGTAGGTCGTGCCGTTGACGGTGACCGTGACGTCCATCAGCGGGCTGCCGCCTCCTGCGCCGCGCGCGTCGCGAGCACCTCGGCGAGGTGGGCGCGGTACTCGCTCGAGGCGTGGACGTCGAACGGCGGTGTGAGGTTCGCCGCGCGGACGGCGTCCGCCACTCCGTCGGGCGAGTCGGCCGTGAGCAGCACGGGCACCGCTTCGACGCAGCCGAGCGCGACCCGGACGGAGCCGTTGACCGAGGCGGCGGCGTTGGCGATGCACGTGCCGTCGGCGCCGAGTGTCACCGCGGCGAAGCCGTCCTGCTTGCCGGCGGGGATCGCGATCCGCGTCAGCAGCTCGCCCGGCCCGGCCGCCGTCATGTAGACGCCGAGGAAGAACTCCTCTGCGCGGACCTCCCGCTCTCCGTCCGCGCCCGCGATCGTCATCCGCGCGCCGACCGCGACCATCAGCGGCGGCAGGTGGTTCGTCGGGTCGTTCGAGCAGACGTTGCCGCCGATCGTGCCGCGGTTCCGCACCTGGACGTCGGCGATCGTCGCGCAGACCTCGCCGAGGATCGGCCGCGCCCTCGCCTCCGCCGAGGCGGCGAGCTCGGAGTACGTCGTCATCGCGCCGATCGTCAGCGTCCCGTCGCCTGCGAGCTCGATCCCGCGCAGCTCGTCGAGCCCGTTGAGGTCGACGAGCATGTCCGGCGACGCCGCGCGCGACTTCATGACGTTGATCAGCGTCTGCCCACCGGCGAGGGCGCGCGCGCCGTCGTTCGCGGCGAGCAGCTCCAGCGCCTGCGCGACGGACCCGGGTTTCGCGTATTCGACCTCGCGCAGCAGCATCGCTGCGATCCTATAGAGAGGCGTGAATGCGGGTTTCGACCTCGCGCAGGCGGCCGCCGGCGCGGCCCGCGCGTACCGCGATGATCTCGGCCAGGATCGAGATCGCAGTCTCGGACGGCGTGGCCGCGCCGATGTCGAGCCCCGACGGCCCCGAGATGCGGCCGAGCTCGTCGTCGCTCATTCCTTCCTCGCGCAGGAGGCCGCGCCGGCGTTCCTGGTTGCGGCGGGAGCCGATCCAGCCGACGTAGAACGCGTCGCCGGCGAGCGCGCCGCGGATCATCGGCAGGTCGAACTTGTCGTCGTGCGTGAGGACGACGATCGCCGTTCCCAGGTCCGGCTGGACCTGCGCCAGCGCCTCGTCGGGCCAGACGCGCAGAAGCTCGTCGGCGCTCGGGATGCGCTCGGGCGTGGCGAAGCTCGCCCGCGCGTCGGCGACCACGGTCCGCCAGCCGAGAAGCTTCGCCGCACGACAGAGAGCCTCCGCCGTGTCGACCGCGCCGTACACGAAGAGCCGCGGCGGCGGCGCCGTGACGTCCGCGAGAACGGTGCGGCCCTCGAGCTCGATGACGTGACTGCGTCCCCGGCCACGCGCCGCCTGCTCCAGCTCCGGATCGTGCAGCCGCTCACCGACGTTCTCGCCGGCGACGACAGTGAGCGTCACATCCGGCCGCTCCGCCTCGGTCAGCTCCTCGACGAAGACGTCGATCTCGCCGCCGCAGGGCAGTCCGATCCCGAACGCCATCTCGTCGGTGATCCCGTACGTGAGCAGCCGCGGAGGGCCGCCCGCCAGCACCTCCTGCGCCGCGAGCACGACATCGCTCTCGACGCAGCCGCCGGACACCGAGCCCTCGAGCGCACCGCTGTCGCTGACGAAGAGCTTCGAGCCGACCGGCCGCGGCGCCGAGCGGCGCGTCGCCACGACGGTCGCCATCGCCACCCTGCGCCCGACCTCACGCCAGAGCACGGCCCGCTGCAGCGGTTCCTCCATCCGTTCAATTTACCCGGAGCGTTCGAAACGCTCGAACC
>CAVPDO010000013.1:0-35508 GCA_963702655.1 uncultured Actinomycetes bacterium
GTCGAACCACATGGCGAAGAGCGTGAACTGGAGCCCGGAGATGACGAGCAGGGCGACGAGAACGACGGTCGCGATCGGGATCGAGTAGCCGGCGATCCGGTAGCCGACGACGACGAGGCCGAGCAGCACGCCGGCGACCGTCGCGATGAATCCCATCACGTAGAAGAAGACGAGCGGGTGGAAGTCGCGCTTCACGTACTTCTCCCACAGCCGCCAGAAGAAGCCCTTCAGCAGCAGCCACGCGATCCGCGGCACGACGTGGCGGTAGCGCATGTTCGAGCGCTCGCCGACGCCGTAGATCGGGCGCGAGGGGAAGTCGCGCACGCGCGCGTTCCAGACGTTGAGGTGGACGAGCATGTCGTTCGGGAAGCCGTAGTTCGTGTAGATGTGGTCGAGGTCGAGCTGCTCGAGCATCCCGCGCGAGACGGCGGTGTAGCCGGACTGCGAGTCGGCGACGTGCCAGTAGCCCGAGGCGACCTTGGTCAGCATCGAGAGGATCGCGTTCCCGAAGAACCGTGTCTTCGGGATCAGCTGCCAGGCCAGGCCGGTGGAGAGGCGGTTGGCCTTCGAGTAGTCGAGCTCGCCTCTGGCGACCGGCGCGACGAGCGTCGGCAGGTCCTCGGGAGCCATCTGGTTGTCGCCGTTCATCACCACGACGACGTCCATCCCGTCCGCGAGCGCCCGGCGGTAGCCCGTGACGGTCGCCGCGCCGACGCCGCGCCGGCGCTCGTGCGTGAGCACCTCCACCCGCGGGTCGCCGAGCCCGAGCGCCTGCTCGCCCGTGCGGTCGGTGGAGCCGTCGTCGACCACGATGATCCGGTCGACGAGGGGCGGGATCTCGCCGAGCGTGGCGGCGATCAGCACCTCCTCGTCGTACGCGGGCACGACGACCCCCACGCGCTTGCCCTCGAACACCCCTGGAGACTAAGTCAGTCGCCGTTGCCGTTGCGCGGCGTGACCCGCGCCGCGACCGGCTCCCAGAAGAGCGCAACGAGCGCCCCGAGGATCAGCCCGATCAGCGCGGAGATGACGACCGTGTTGCGGCGGCTGCGCGCCGTGATCTTGCTCGAGGCGGCGGTCGTGTACACGTACGGCGACTCGACGGTCTTCGCGAGCAGAAGAAGCTGTGCGTTGGTGGTCTTGTCGAGCTGGTCGCTGTTCAGCCTCGTCTGAAGGATGAGCTTGTCCGTGTCGGAGACGCCCGGGTTGGCGACGGCGGCCTGGATCGTCTTGATGTCGGCGTTGTCGAAGGCGATATGGGCCTCGAGGTTCTTGATCTGGGCTGCGGGATAGACGCCGAGCTTCTTCACCGCCGCGGCGGCGAGCCCGTTCGCCGTGCAGGCCGCGACCTTGCCCTTCTTCGACTGGACGCTGACCTTGACGAGTGGACTGACGGTCGACGCCCCGCTCCCCTTCGCGGCGCCGCTGGCGACGGCCTGGGTGGAGATCCCCTTCTTGAACGCACCCGGCTTCGTATGGCAGAGGTTTGCGACTGCGTTGACCACCGACTGCGCGTTGACGGCCTGCCCGACCGACGAAGGGTTCGTCTGCGGGGTGTTCACTGCACCGCCACCCTGCGGCGTCAGCGGCTGGCCGAGATAGACCGTGGCGGTGGCCGAGTAGACCTGGTTGCCGCCGAGTGCGACGAGGTAGCCGACGACTGCGCCGAGCACCAGACCGGCCGCGAGCAGCCACCAGCGGGATCCCAGGAGCCGGACGTAGCGCGCGAAGTCGACTTCCTGCTCGGCCTCGGGGTCGGGGCCGCGCTGAGGGGGAGCAGGCGCAGTCACGAGTCGCGACGATAGCCGACGGTCATGAGGGCGTTCTTAGGAAGCCGCTCAGCGAGCGAGCTGACGGTGCTTCGAGTGCCGCGGCTCGACGGCGTAGATGCGCGAGAAGCCGTTGAAGAGCAGGCGTCCGCCGTTCCCCGAGACGGGCACGTACTCACCGTGGGGGAAGGTCAGGAGACGGCGGCCCGTGTGGAGGTTCACGCCGAGGATGCGGCCGGCGAAGCTTCCGACGTAGGCGACGCCGTCGACGATCACGGCCGCTCCCGAGATCGGGCCCCCGGTCGGGACGCGCCAGAGCGCGCGGCCGTTCGCGGCTGAGACTCCGTAGAACAGGCCGTTGTACGCGCCGAAGCACACGACGCCGCCGGCGACGGCGGGCGACGAGTAGACGTACGAGCCGGTCGAGACATGCCAGAGGCGCCGTCCGCTCGTGGAGAACGCCCACAGCGAGTACGCGACCGAGGGTACGAACACGCGGCCGCCCGCAACCGCGGGCGTCCCGTAGATCTTCCCGTTCACGCGGCCGACCCAGCGGGTAGCACCGGACTCCGGCGAGAGCGCCCAGAGCCGACCGTCGTAATCGCCGATGAAGAGTCTGCCGTCGGAGATCGCGGCGCTCGACGTGATCTTCGCTCCGAGATACTTGCGCCACTTCAGCTGGTGCGTATGCAGGTCGAGCGCGTACATCTCTCCGGCGGCGTCCCCGAAGTAGTCGATCCCGTCGACGATGATCGGCGACGACTCGATCGCCGAGCCGGCGTTCCAGCTCCACTCGAGACGACCATCGGCGCGGTTGAGGACGTAGACGACGCCGCTCATCGTGTGGTAGACGATCTCGTTGCCGTCGACGGCGGGCGACGAGGCCATCCGCGGCGAGCCCGGGGTGCTGTGAACCCATTCGAAGTGGCCGTCGCGCATCGAGATCGCGTGGACGGTCGCGCCGGCGTTCCCGATGTAGGCGACGCCTGCGTCCACGACGGCCGGGAACTCGATCAGGCGACCGAGGCCGCGGCTCCAGACGAGCCGGAACGGCGGGCGCAGCCGGATCTCGGTCGGTGCCTGGGTCCGGCCTTCGGTCGCGCCGTACAACGGCCACTGCAGCGCCGGCCGGTAGACGTCGAGCGTCTGCCAGCGGCTGTAGCGGAAGTCGACGCGCGCGCGGGTGTACGTGTAGCCGCGCGCCGACACGGAGACCGCGAGCCGCCCGCGCGGCGCCACGATGGTCGTGACGCCGTGACGATTCGTACGTCCGGTCTTGTCCCCGATGCTCACGCGCGCGCCGCGCACACGCACGCGCTGGTCGCCGTCGAGGATCGTGACCACGAGCTTGGTCGGCTTGCCGATCGGCTGCCGCTGCGGGTGCTTCGGCTGCGGCGCGGGCTTCGGTTTCGGCTGCGTGGTCGTCGTCGGCGGTGCGGCCTGCCTGCTTCCGCCACAACCGGCCAGCACGACGATGAGGGCCGCCAGGAGCAGGAGGCGCGCGGTCACGCGTGCTCTCCGATCGCGAGCTCGCGGTACTCCGTCAGCAGGAGCGGAGCGCCGTCGATGTCGCGGAGGATCACGTTGTCGTCGGGGAAGTGCGGCACGGCCTCGCCGATCTCGTCCAGCCGGCCGAGCGTCGCCAGCACCTGTGCCTCGGCCATGTTCGCGCCCCCGTCGGCAAGCGCCGAGGTCGCAGCGACGTGGCGGACGTTGATCTCGGTGACCTTGAGCGCGCCCGTGCGGTCCTCGCGCAGGTCGACGGTGAGCAGTCCGTGCGCCTGCTCTCCGGTGACGCCGGCGACGAAGCGCACGGCCTGCTCGGCGAGCGTGCGCGCACGCTCGTCGTTGAGGAGCCGGCCGCGGTTGATGTTGCCCGTGATGCCCGAGACGGCGAGATGTCCCATGAAGTACTCGAGCCGCTCGTAGCAGCCCGCCTTGAGCACCTCGTCCTCGTGGAAGAGCAGGGTGCAGGCGATGTTCCGCCCCGGCAGGTGCTCGGCGACCATGTAGCTCGAGATCTCCGGGTTGAGGTAGGCCCACGCGTATGCCTCCTCCGGCTCGGAGACCTGGATCGAGCCGATCCCGCTCGAGGATGCCTCCGAGTGGTCGCGCAGCCAGACCGGCCCGCCGTCGAGCTCGAGCCCGCGCCGCTCGAGCAGCTCGTCACGGCCCGCGATGCGGTACCGCGGCACGAGACCCGTCTCGCGCAGCGCCTCGTACAGCTTGCCCTTGCTGATCGCGATCTCGACGAGACCCGGCGGCGGCAGCAGGGTCGGGACGGGAAACTCGCGCCCGCTCCAGAAGAGGACCTCCGCCTCCGGCCCGACGAGCGCGGCGTCGATCCGCTCTCGCTCGCAGAGGTCCGCGACCAGCTCCTCGTAGCCGGGGTCGCCCGGCTGGGACACGCGGTAGACGCGGTCGTAGAGCCCTTCGTAGAAGCCGTACCAGTTGCCGCCGCGATCGGCTCCCACGAGGGTCGCGTCGGAGAACGCGGGGCTCGCGCGCAAGGAGCGGGCAATGGCTCTCGGCGTGACGCCGCAAGCGCCCGTGACGAGGATGTTCAGGGGCGCCACAGGCTCCCAGGGTAGCCCCGGCTCGTCACGACTCCGACCGCCAACCTCCGGTTTCCCCCTTGTACGTGCCGCCGAACAGCGCACGCGGCGTCCGCGCGAGAATCCGCAGGTCGAGGCGCGGCGAACGGTGCTCGACGTACCAGACGTCGAGCTCGATCCGGTCGGCCCAGGGCAGCTCGGCACGGCCGTTCACCTGCGCCCAGCCGGTGATGCCGGGCTTCACGTCCAGCCGGTGCTGCTGACGCTCGTCGTACTGCTCGACCTGGTAACGGAGCGTCGGCCGCGGCCCGATCACGCTCATCTCGCCGCGCACGACGTTCCAGAGCTGCGGCAGCTCGTCGACCGAGAGCTTGCGCAGCAGCCGGCCCGTGCGCGTGATGCGCGAGTCGCCGCGGTCGACCGAGAGGCCGGCACCCATCGTCTCGGCGCCGACGACCATCGTCCGCAGCTTGAGCAGCTCGAAGTCGGCTCCGTCCCTGCCGACGCGGGTCTGCCGGTAGAGCACCGGGCCGCCGTCCTCGAGCTTGACCGCGAGGGCGCCGAGCGCGAGGAACGGCGAGGCGAGAACGAGCGCGGAGCCGGCGAGCGCGACGTCGGCCGCCCGGTTCACGCGAGCTCCCGTTGCGGTGCCCACGTCGCGGGGACGCCGCGCCGCAGGTAGTTCCAGAGCGCGACGACCGTCGCCCAACTGATGAGGACGTAGTAGCGCGCGATTCCGACGCCGAGGAGCGCCGCCGCGAGCAGCCCGAGCTGGAGCCCGAGGACTACGGCGTAGACCGCGCCCCGGCCGAGCAGCGCGATCGAGCTCCCGAGCAGGATCAGGTGGAGCAGCCCGCTCGCGTAGCGCAGGTGCCGGTGCGAGACGAGTGCGAGGAAGTAGCCGGGACGCTGACCGCGCAGCATGCGCCCCCGCAGCACGATCAGCCACGAGTGCTCGAACATCCGCACCTTGCGCCGGTACTCGCTCTCGTTGCTCGGCGTCGGCCGCTCGAAGGCGAGCGCCTGCGGCTCGTACACCGCGCGCCGCCCGCGCTGCACCATGAGGTACGGCAGCGAGAGATCGTGCCCGAAGCGCGGATCGACCTCGGCGTAGTCGGAACGCCGCAGCGCGTAGACCGCGCCGTTGCCGGCCGTGATCGAGCCCAGCCGCGACTCGCCGTCCCGCGTCACGAGCTCGTAGCGCCAGTAGACGCCCTCCTTGTTCGAGCCGTCGGGAGCCTCGAGCCGCAGGCGGCCGCAGACGTAGGCGACCTGCGGATCGGCGAGGTTGCGGACGAGCTTGCGCAGCGCGTCGGGGGCCCAGGTGGCGTTCGCGTCGGAGAAGGCGACGACGTCGGCGTCGGTCGCACGGACCGCCGCGTCCTGCGCCGCGACCTTGCCGCCGCGCGGGTTCCGGACCACGAGCGCGCCGGCGGCCTCCGCGAGCTCCTCGGTCCGGTCGGTCGACGCATCCGAGGTGACGACGAGCTCGAGCAGCTCAGGTGGGTAGTCGAGCGCGCGGAGGTTCTCGAGCCGCCGCTCGATCGCGCTCTCCTCGTTGTACGCGGTCACGATCACCGCGACCGACGGGAGATACCCGTCGTCGAGCGCCACGCGCTTCGTGTGGACGCGTGCGGCCAGCGCGACGGTGGCCGGGTACAGCGCATGCGTCCACGCCAGCGCGGCCAGCGAACCCCAGAGCAGGACGACGGCCGCGATCACGGCCGCAACGCTAGCGCCGTGGCCGGGGGATCAGGTGAACGGCCCGATGTGGGGATCGCGCGGGCGGGTGAGCGAGAAGGCGAGCGACTTCCCCGAGCCGGGCGCGACGGCGCGCAGCCAGTCCTTCTTCGTCGCCTTCAGCTTCATCGTCGCGCGGAAGATGCCGCTGCTGTTGGCAACGATGCTCCCGACCGTTCGCCAGTTCCCGCCCCTGCCGTGACGAAGCTGGATCGCGACGGGCTCCGTGTCGCTGGTCGCGTCGCGGCCCCAGACATAGACGGTCTTCCTCTGCAGGTACGCGACGAACGGGAAGCGGAAGGCCGTCAGCACCGGTTTCGGCCGCGCGTTCTCCGGCAGCGGGGCGTAGAAGTACAGGCCGCTCTTGAAGGAGCTCGAGCCCGGCGAGTCCTCGAGGCCGAACCACGTCAGCAGTGAGACGCCCGATCGCCACGCCTGCCAGAGCGACTCCGACGTCCAGCGGGCAGCGAGAGCCATCGGCGCGGCGCCGCGCCTCGGGGGCTTGCTGTCCCAGGCGAACTCCGTCACCCAGAACTGGACCGAGTGGGTCGAGACGACGTGGCCTTTCTGGACGGCCGCGCGCAGCAGCGTCCGCATCTCCGAGAGGTTGCCGAGCTCCACGTCGCCGGGATTCTTCGACTTCCCGAACGGTCCGCCGAACGTGTACGGATGGTGCGACCAGACGTCGAAGTGGACCGGGTCGTGGCACGTCGCGTGCGGGTGCGGCCCCTTCGACAGGCAGAGCAGCGACCGCATGAAGACGAGCGGGGCGACCGAGTTCCAGCCGTGGAGGGAGTTCTTCCTGTGCTCGAACGGGTCGAGGCCACCCGCGACGACGAGGTTGTTCGAGTCGACGGCATGTACCGACGAGGCGACCGCGTTCACCATCGCCCGGTAGGCGGAGGCGTTCGCCGGCCCGAGTTCGAGACTCAGGTTCGGCTCGTTCCAGACCTCGTAGATGTGCACGACCGGGCCGCCGTCCGCACCGTCGTAGTGCGTAGCGATCGCCTGCGCGAACTCACCGAGTGCGTCGACTCGCGGGGTCCCCGCGTTGACACCGCTCGGAGCGTTCGCGTACGCCCACGCCGGAGTCGCCCCGATGTCGAGGATCGGGGTCAGCCCGGCTTTCTCGGCCGCTTCCACCGTCGCGTCGAGCGTGTCCCAGGAGTAGCCGGGAGAGGTGGGATCGGACGGGTTGAAGTCCGCAGCCGGCTTGGCGGGTGCGATCGCCTTCCAGCTGACGAAGAAACGGGCGTACTGCGCGCCTGCGGCACGCGTCATGGCGAAGGCCGTGGCTTGCGAGCCGTTGCGGAGCCCGTTGTCGAGCAGCGCCGTCCGCAGCGGCCGCGTCGACGGGGTCGTATACGTGCGCCGGCCCGTCCTCGCGGCCGAGCTACTCGACGAAGCGAACGCGAGGCAGAGAATCGCGCCGCCGAGCAGCGCGCTCCGGGAGATTTGCTGGCCCACCGCCCTGCAGGTTCCGCGTTGCCCCGCGGGCAAACCGGCCTTTGCGGACTTTTTACACTCGCCGCACGAAAGCGCTAGCGGCGCTGCGGCGGCGGCACGCCGCCCCAGGCGCCGATGTGCGGGTTGCGAGGCACCGCGAGCGAGAAGGCGAGCGACCTGCCGGAGCCCGGCGCGACCGCGCGCATCGACTCCTGCTTCGTCGCGCTCAACTTCAACGTCGCCTTGAAGATCCCATTGCTGTTCGCGACGACGTATGCGACCGTCCGCCACGTCTTGCCCCGGCGAAGCTGGATCGCGACGCGTTCCTTGTCGCTCGTCGCATCGCGTCCCCAGACGCTCACGGTCGAGCGGTGGAGGTACGCGACGAACGGGAAGCGGAAAGCCGTCAGGACCGGCTTGGGCTTCGCGTGCGAGAGCGAGGACGCGTGGAAGTAGAGGCCGCTCTTGTACGGGCCGACGCCCGACTGGTCCTCGAGGTCGAACCACGTGAAGAGCGAGATGCCCGAGCGCCACGCCTGGTACAGCGACTCGGCGGTCCAGCGAGAGGCGAGAGCGATCGGGGCGGCGCCGGCGCGGGGCGGCCGCGTGTCCCAGCCGAACTCCGTGACCCAGAACTGCATCGAGTCTGAGGAGACGATGTGGTGCAGTCGGACGCCGGCCTGCAGCACGGCCCGCATCCTCGGCAGGTCGCCGAGCTCAATGTCGTCCGGCACCGACGCCTTGCCGAATGCGCCGCCGAAGCTGTACGGGTGGTGTGACCACACGTCGAAATGGACCTTGGCGCTGCACGTCGAGTGCGGGTGCGCTCCCTTCGAGAGGCAGAGCAGCGAACGCATGAAGGCGAGCGGATAGGCCGAGTACCATTTCTGCTTCTTGCTCTTCGGATGCCCGAACGGGTCGAGGTCTCCTGCGACCACGAGATTCGTGGGATCGACGGCGTGTACGCCGGCGGCGACGTCGTTGATCATCGCCCTGAAGATGGAGGGGCTGGCGGGGTCGAGGTCGAGGCTGAGGTTCGGCTCGTTCCAGACCTCGTAGATGTTCACGTCCGGCAGGTCGTTCTCGCCGTCGTAGTGCGTGGCGAGCGCCTGGGCGAAGTCGCCCAGCGCGGCGGGCTGCGGCGTGCCGCCGTTGACGCCGCTCGGCCGATGCGAATAGGCCCAGCCAGGCGTGGAGACGACGTCGAGGATCGGCGTCAGCCCGGCTGCCTCGGCGGCTTCGACCGTCGCATCGATCCCGCTCCACTTGTAGCCGGGAGACGTCGGGTCGGTGGCGACGAAGCCCTCGGGGAGCGTGGACGGCGCGATCGCCGCCCAGTACGCGGTGATCCGGACGAATTGCGCGCCCGCGCTGCGCGTCATCGTGAAACTGCGCGGCTTCGTACCGCTGATGTGGAAGGGATCGAAAACGGCGGTCCGCAGGGGTCGCGTCGCCGGCGTGGTGTACGTCCTGTGGCTGCTGCGCGCGGCGAGGCCTGCCGACGTCGCGGTGGCCGCGACGCAGAGAGCCACGACGGCGAAGGAGGCATGCCTCAACGAGAGCCGCATCGCGGCAACGTACAAGCGATCTCTGCGGGCGTCGTCGTTCTTTGCCGAAGCTTTACGACTCAGGTAGTTCTCAGTTGCCCCAGGGGCCGATGTTGGGGTTCTTAGGCCGCGTGAGGGAGAACGCGAGCGATTTTCCGGAGCCCTGAGCGCTCGCCCGGAGCCAGTCCTTCTTCGTCGCCTTCAGCTTCAGCGTCGCCTGGAAGATCCCGTTCGCGTTCGACGAGACGAGCGCGACGGTCCGCCACTTGCCGCTCTTCCCGTGCCGGAGCTGGATCGTCACGGTCTCCTTGTCGCTCGTCGCGTCCCGGCCCCAGACGCTCACCGTGCTCTTCTTGCCGAGGTAGGCGACGAAGGGGAAGCGGAACGCGGTCAGGCCCGGCTTGGCCCGTGCGTTCGCGAGCGAAGCCGCGTGGAAGTAGAAGCCGCTCTGGTACGGGCTCGGGCTCGGGTAGTCCTCGAGCAGGAACCACGTGACCAGCGAGACGCCCGAGAGCCACATCTGGTGCAGCGACTCGGCTGTCCAGCGGGCGGCGAGGTTGAGCGAGGCGGCGTGCTTGCGCGGCGGATTCGTGTCCCAGCCGAACTCCGTCACCCAGAACTGCACCGGGTGCGCCGAGACGACATGGTGGAGCCGCACACCGGCCCTCAGCAGCGCGCGCATCCGCGGCAGATCGCCAAGCTCGACGTCGTCCGGCGACTTCGCCTTCCCGAACGGGCCGCCGAAGGTGTACGGATGGTGCGACCACACGTCGAAGCGGGCCGCGTTCTTGCACGTCGCGTGCGGATGCGCGCCCTTCGAGAGACAGAGCATCGTGCGCATGAACGTGAGGGGAGCGACCGAGTACCACTTCTGCTTCTTGCCCTTGGGATGGCCGAACGGGTCGAGATCTCCCGCCACGACGAGGTTGCCCGGATCGACGGCATGCACCGCGTCCGCGACGGCGTTGACCATGCCCCGGTAGGTGCTCCCGTTGACGGGGTTGAGGTCGAGGCTGAGATTCGGCTCGTTCCACACCTGGAAGACGTGCTCGGTGGGAACGCCCGTGGTGAGCCCGTCATAGTGGGTCGCGAGCGCCGCCGCGAACGCGCCGAGGTCGGAAGCCCTGGGAGTACCGGCATTGACCGGTCCCGGCTGCGTCGTGTCCGCCCACGTGGGTGGTCCCACGATGTCGAGAATCGGTGTCAGGCCGGCGCTTTCGGCCTCTTCGACCGTCGCGTCGAGCTTGGCCCAGTTGTAGCCCGGCGAGGTCGGGTCGGAAGCGTCGAAGTCGTCCGGAGGAGTAGCAGGCGCGATCGTGTTCCAGAACACCATGAGACGTACGTACCGCGCGCCGGCCTTGTGCATCATCGCGTAGCCGTCCGGCTGCTGAGCCGCAACAGGGTCGAGAAATGCCGTCCGGAGCGGCTGGGTCGGCTTCGTCGGATGCACTCGCAGTGAGTGCGAGGAGCCTTCGGCCGCCGTGGCACTCAGTGCGAGCGCGACGACAACTACGGCGGCGACGCGGAGCACGGCGCCCAAGGTAGCAGCGTCGGCGGCGGGGAACGGTGACCCAGGTGGAGCATCGCCTTCGCTGTCCGCGGACAGCGAGGGCTATCGTGCCGCGATGCCGCAACCGACTGCGGAAGCACCGTCCGCTGCCGCTCGGGGTTTCAGAACCCTGCTGGGGCGAAGCCGGACCCGGGCCGCGCTGCTCATCCTCTCGGCGACCGCGATGGGGCTGGCGGAGGCCGGGGTGCTCGCGATGGTCGCACGTGCCGCGACGTCGCTCGCAAACGGAAGCCGCAGAGTCGACGCGAGCCTCGGCCCGTTCCACGTACACGCCTCCCTCCCACACTTCTTGCTTGCCGCAGCCGCACTCGCCTGTCTCCGGCTCGTCCTGGCGGTGCCGACCTCGGTGCTCGGCGCGCGAATCACCGCGGACGTCCAGGCCACGACGCTCCACGGGCTCTTCGACAACTTCAGCCGCGCGAGCTGGTCCGCGAAGTCGACGGACCTCGAGGGACACCTGCAGGAACTGATGACGAATCAGGTGACCCAGTCGGTTCAGGGCGCGGCGTGGGCAACCGTCATGTTGACGAACCTCTTCGCGTTTCTCGCGCTCATCGCGGGGGCGCTCGTGATCAGCCCGGTCGCGACCGGGATCGTCCTCGCGGCGTCGGCCGTTCTCTTCACGGTGCTGCGCCCGCTGAGCCGCGCAGGGTGGCGCGGCGCTCGCGACCTCTCCGCGGCACAGCTCGCCCAGGCCGGAGGCGTGAGCGAGGCGACCCGGCTGGCCGAAGAGACACAGGTCTTCGGGGTCTCCGGGGCAGAGCGAGAGCGAGTAGGTGGATTCATCGAGCGCAACAACGCCCTGCTCTTCCGGACGCAGCTCGCCCTGAGGCTCGTGCCCAGCACCTATCAGGGCGCCGTCTACTGCCTGCTTGTAGGCGGGCTCGCGCTGATCTATGCGGTCGACAGGAACGGACTGGCCTCGCTGGGCGCCGTCGTGCTCCTGCTCGTCCGTGCAGGCAGTTACGGGAACATGGCGCAGAACGCCTACCAGATCGTCCGGCAGTCACTGCCTTTCGTCGCTCGAGTGCAAGCTGCCGAGGAGCGTTACGCAGACGCGGCCACGGCGGAGGGATCGGCGCCGTTCGAGCGCCTCGAGCGCCTCTCCTTCCGTGGCGTCTCGTTCGCGTATCCGGCGGGCAAGGAGGTGCTCTCAGGGATGACGTTCGAGGTCGAGCGCGGCGAGACTATCGGGATCATCGGCCCATCCGGAGCCGGGAAGTCGACGCTGGCCCAGATCCTCCTTCGTCTGCGCGAAACGGGCGAGGGCTCGTACCTCGTCAACGGCGAGCCTGCCGGGGAACTGCGCCGCTTGGACTGGACGTCGCGCGTCGCCTATGTGCCGCAGACACCGCAGCTCTTCTACGCGCCGGTCGCCGACAACATCCGCTTCTTCCGGGAGCTCGACGACGAGGCGGTGGAGCGTGCCGCGCGACTCGCGAGGATCCACGACGACATCGCAAGCTGGAGTCAGGGCTACGACACGATCGTCGGCCCGCGCGCCGCGGCCGTCTCCGTCGGGCAGTCGCAGCGGATCTGCCTTGCGCGCGCCCTTGCCAGCAGGCCGGAGCTCCTGCTCCTCGACGAGCCGACGAGCGCCCTCGACCCGACGTCCGAACGGCTCGTCCAGGAGTCCCTGACCACGCTCAAGGGAAACCTGACGCTCTTCGTCATCGCCCACAGGATGTCGACGCTCGACATCTGCGACCGGGTGATGGTGATCGTCGACGGGCGGCTCGACGCCTTCGAGCCGTTCGACTCGCTGAGGATCCAGAGCGCCTACTACCGAGCGGCGATCGGCGTCACCGGATAGCTCCGGATTCCGATCAGCGTCCGCCCACGAGACCTGCCGCGGAGACGGGATTCCGGGTCTCCCGCCAGTTCACCTTGGGGTCGATCACGCTCTCGTCGGCTCGGTCGCGGTTCTCGATCGCGATGTTCACGAGCGAGTCGAGGAGCGACTCGGAGAGCTTGTGCGGCTCGAGGCCGAGATCGAGAAGCGCCGTGTGCTTCGCGTTGTAGTAGTGCTCCTCTAGCTCGACGCGCGGATTAGGCCGGTTCTCGATCGTCGCCTCGACGCCGAGCGTCTTCGCCGCCTCGACGACCATCTCGGCCAGGTGCCCGACGCCGAACTGCTCCGTGAACTGGTTGAAGACGCGGTACTCGCCCTCTTCAGGAGGGTTGAGGACGGCCAGCTCGATGCAGCGCACGGTGTCGCGGATGTCGAGGAAGCCGCGCGTTTGGCCGCCCTTCCCGTAGACGCTGAGCGGCTGTCCGAGCGCCGCCTGGACGCAGAACCGGTTGAGTGCGGTTCCGAAGACTCCGTCGTAGTCGAAGCGGTTCACGAGCCGCGGGTCGCGCTCGACCTGCGGCGTCACGCAGCCGTACACGACACCCTGGTTGAGGTCGGTGGCGCGCAGGCCCCAGATCCGGGAGGTGAAGTGGATGTTGTGGCTGTCGTGAACCTTGGTCAGGTGGTAGAAGGAGCCCGGCAGCTTGGGGAACGGCAGGCGATCGCTTCCGTCCGTTGTGCTCGATCTCGATGAAGCCTTCCTCGATGTCGATGTTCGGCGTGCCGTACTCGCCCATCGTCCCGAGCTTCACGAGATGGCAATCGGGGACGATCTCGCGGATCGCGAAGAGCACGTTCAGCGTGCCGATGACGTTGTTGTGCTGCGTGAAGACCGCGTGCTCGCGGTCGATCATCGAGTAGGGCGCCGCGCGCTGCTCGGCGTAGTGGACGATCGCGTCCGGCCGATAGGTCTCGACGACAGAGGACAGGAAGTCCCAGTCGAGGAGGTCGCCGATCTCGAGCTTGATCTCGCGACCGCCGGCCTCGTGCCACGCAGCGAGGCGCTCCTCGATCGAGGCGATGGGAGTCAGGCTGCTCGAGCCGAGCTCGACGTCCCACTCGCGGCGGGCGAGGTTGTCGACGATGACCACGTCGTGACCTGCGTCCGCGAGGTGCAACGAGGTGGGCCAACCGCAGTAACCGTCTCCGCCCAGCACGAGGATCTTCACAGGGTCCCCCTCCTTGATCGAGTTACTTCACCGGACGGCGGATAGTAGCGGCCGCTTGAATAGGGCTCTGTGAGAGTGCTCGTCACCGGCGGCTGCGGCTTCATCGGCTCGCAGCTCGTGGCCCGGCTTCGCAACGACGGAGTCGGGTTGCGCGTGCTCGACGACCTCTCGCGCGGGCGCGCCGACAACCTCCCACCGGACGTCGAGCTCGTCCGCGGCGACATCCGTGACGCCGAAACCGTGAGCGACGCGCTTGCCGGCATCGACACGGTCATCCACCTCGCCGCCTTCGGCTCGGTGATCGAGTCGATCGCCGATCCGCTCACGAACTTCGACATCAACGCCCGCGGCACGCTCGTGCTGCTGCGCGGCTGCGTGGATGCCGGGGTCGAGCGGTTCGTCTTCGCCTCGACGGGCGGCGCGCTTATCGGCAACGCCGAGCCGCCCGTGGACGAGTCGAAGCTGCCGTGGCCGATCTCCCCCTACGGCGCGAGCAAGCTCTGCGGCGAGGCGTACCTCCACGCGTTTGCGGGCGCGTACGGGCTGCGCACGACGGCGCTCCGCTTCGCGAACGTCTACGGCCCCTTCTCGGATCACAAGAAGGGAGCCGTGACGGTGTTCATCAAGAATGCCCTACTCGGCGAACGGATCCTCATCTACGGCGACGGCAGTGCCTCTCGCGACTTCCTCTACGTCGACGACCTCTGCGCAGCGATCCTTGCCGGAGTCCGCGCCGATCTCGCCGACGAGGTGATCCACGTCGCGTCCGGGCGCGAAACGACGGTTCGTGAGCTCGCAGAGCTGATCCTCCGCATCGCCGGCCGGGACGACCTCGAGATCGAGCACCGGCCCACACGCCGCGGAGAGGTCGCGCGAAACTTCGCCACTGCCGAAAGAGCCCGCCGGCTGCTCGGATTCGCGCCGGAGGAGACACTCGAGAGTGGCATGACCAAGACGATCGACTGGTTCGCCGAGCACCGCTCACGCTGGCACGGCCCGGCTGCGTGAAGCTGCTCTCGGTCATCCACTATCCGGTCTTCGGAGGGCCCCACAACCGGAACATCCGGATCGCGCCGCTCCTACGGGAGGCCGGGATCGAGCCGACGGTTCTGCTCCCCGACGAGCCGGGTGACGCGGCGGAGCGCCTGCGCACGGCCGGAGTTCCGGTCGAGACGATGCCGCTGCACCGGATCCGGGGCTCCCGCCGCCTCGAGCCGCACATCGAGCTCGTCGGAACCTTTCGCCGCGAGGTGGCCGGAATTCGGTCGCTGATCCAAGAGGGCGGCTACGAGGTCGTCCTGCTCAACGGTCTCGTCAACCCGCACGCAGGAATCGCCGGCGCGCGCGCGGGCGCCGGCGTCGTCTGGCAACTGCTCGACACCCACCACCCGATGGCCCTGAGGCGCGTCCTGATGCCTCTCGTCACGAGACGGGCGGACGTGGTGATGAGCACCGGGAGGGCGGTCGCCGCCGCGCACCCCGGCGCTCTCGCGCTCGGAGACAGGCTCGTGTGCTTCTTCCCCCCAGTCGACTTCGATCTGTTCAGACCGAGCGAGGAACGGAAACTCGCCGCCCGGGCCGAGCTCGGACTGGACAGGGAAGACGTCGTCGTCGGCAACGTCGCCAACCTCAACCCCATGAAGGACCATCGGAACTTCGTGCGCGCGGCGGCACGCGTCCACGAGCGTCTACCCGAGGTTCGCTTCGTCGTACTCGGGGCCCAGTACGAGCATCGAAAGTCCTACGTAGGCGACCTCATCGCCGAAGCGTCGTCCCTCGGCCTCGAGTACGGCAAGTCGCTACTGATTCGGGAGCCCGGAAGCCGGGTTTCAGAGCTCGAGCCTGCGTTCGATGTCTTCTGGCTGACTTCCCGACCGGCCTCGGAAGGCGTGCCGACGGCCGTGGGCGAGGCGATGGGGCTGGAGTTGCCGGTGGTGTCGACCGACGTCGGATCGGTCCGGGAAGCCGTGGCCGACGGCGTGACCGGCACGGTCGTTCCACCGCTCGACCCTCATGCTCTCGCCGAGGCCACGCTCCCCTACATCGAGAGTGCAGAGCTCCGGCGCGCCGCGGGGAGGGCGGGCCGGGAACGAGCGCTCGAACTCTTCTCCGTCGAGGCCTGTGCGGCCGCACATGTCGAGGCGATCGAGCTCGCTGCCGCTCGCGCTCGCGCCCGCCGAGCGGCACGACCCGGCCGATGAGACGCCGAACAGAAGCCGGCGGCGCCGTAGGTTACGACGCACCCGGTTCGCCCCAGACCTCATAACATTCTTCGTCGCGTGGCTCCTTTTGTTCCGACCGCGAGAAAAGTCCTGGCCAAGGTCGGGATTTCGGTGACGAGGACCGGCGCGCTGTACGACGCGATCGATGCGGATTTCTGGGATATCTATCGTCGATGCTCGCCGTACACCGGTAGTTCGATCGAAAGGATGTACGGCCTCTTCAAAGGCATCGAGTACATCGTGAAAGCCGGTATCGACGGCGCAATCGTCGAGTGCGGCGTGGAGCGCGGAGGCAGCATGATGGCGGCGGCGCACACCCTCAGACACTTTGGCGATGAAACGCGCGACTTGTATCTGTACGACACGTTCGCCGGGATGACTCGACCGACGGAACACGATGCGGACTTTCGAGGGTCACAGGCCATGCAGCAGTGGGAGGCAGCCGAACGGGCGGATCACAACGAGTGGCTCTACGTGCCGCTTGAGCGTGTCCGGACCAACATGTTCTCGACTGGCTACCCTCGAGAGCACCTCCATTTCATCAAGGGAGAGGTCGAAGAAACCATCCCAGGCAACTCGCCGGACCGCATCGCCTTACTTCGCCTTGACACAGATTGGTACGAATCGACGTACCACGAGATGGTGCACCTGTTCCCGCTCCTGACACAACGAGGAGTGCTGTTGATCGACGACTACGGGCACTGGCGTGGAGCCCGAGACGCCGTCGACCAGTACCTTCAGGAAGATGGCGGCGCGATTCTTCTGAATCGTCTCGACCAGACCGGCGTGATCGCGCTCAAGGCCTGACCCGGCTCCTCTGCCGGACGAGACGCTAGCTCGGCCGCATCACGTGAGCGGCGGTAGCTGCTCGCTCGTCTCGCAGACCGAGTCTTCATACCATGGCTTGGAAAGCCGATGGACAGACTTCGCGTCGCGTATCTCCAGAAATCGCCGAGCGGCTACGCGAACGCGTGCCTCCGAGCGCTCGCGGCGACGGGCCGGGCGGAGCTTTTCGTGACCGTGCCTCCGACTCTCGAAGACTCGCCGCACGAGCTCGAGGCGATGGACGGGATCGACAGGAGGTATCCGCTCGCCTCCCTGCGCAACGACGACGGTCTGATCCGCGCACTCAGGGACTTCCGCCCGGACGTGACGCTGATCGTCGGCTGGGAGAAGCCGGTCTACCGACGTTGCGCCCGGGCGCTTCGGGGGTCGTCGCTCCGCGTGGTCTGCATGGACAACCAGTGGCTGCGGACGCCGAAGCAGCTCCTGGGCATCATGTCCTCGCGCATCTACCTCCGGCCGTATTTCGACGCCGCGTTCCTTCCCGGGCCGAGACAGCTGGACTTCGCGCTCCGGCTCGGATTCGCGAGAGACCGGATCTTCGAGGGGTTCTACGCCGCCGACGTCGAGACGTTCGGACGCGTGGGGCCGCTCGACGTGCAGACCGCCCACGCGCGACGAGCGTTCCTGTTCGCGGGAAGACTCGTCGAGTCGAAGGGGATACGCACGCTCGCCGAAGCTTACGCGGTGTACCGCGACGCCGTCGACGACCCGTGGCCCTTGATCGTCGTCGGCCGAGGCGCTCTCGAAGCGCCGCTTCGTGGCCAACCTGGAGTCGAGCTCCGAGGGTTCGTCGGCGCGGAAGATCTAGCAGGCGAGATGGGCCGCGCATCGTTCCTCGTCCTGCCGAGCACGTTCGAACCGTGGGGCGTCGTGGTCCACGAGGCGGCCGCGGCCGGCCTGGGGTGCATCTGCACGACCCGGGTCGGAGCGGCGGACGCGTTCGTTCGCGAGGGCGAGAACGGCCGGATCGTGGTTGAGGGCTCGGTGAGTGCGCTGGCCGAGGCGCTCTCGTGGAGTAACGAACTCTCGCCGTCGAAGTTGGCCGAGGTGTCGGCGCTCAGCCGCACGCTTGCCGAGCGTTTTACGCCAGGACGGTGGGCCGAGACGGTGCTCGCAATGGCCGCGTCTTGACGGTCGAGCGCTGCCTAGGCTCTCAGCTCGCGTCGAACGGTTCACGGACCGCAGCCGCGAAGTGTTCGGCGGAGTGCTCGGCCGCGAAGCGTCGGAGCGCGTCGGCGTAGCGTCCGGTGGCGTCCGGAACGGTAATCTCGCGCACCGCCGCGGCGAGCGCAGCAGCATTGCGGCAGTCGACAGCGATGCCGAGACCTCGCGTCTTGACCAAGTAGCCGAGCAAGCCTTCGGCGTGCGCGACGACGGGTGTCCCCACCAAGGCCGCCTCGACGAGAACTCGTGACATGCCGACGTGGCCCACATAGGGGAGGACGGCGGCTCGGGCACCGGCGAGCACTTCCAAGAATTCTGTCTCGTCGTGGTACCAGACACGCAGCTCCACATCGACCCCTGCGGCACGAAGCCGCGCCTCGAGAGACTCCAGGGAGGACGCGAATGATGGCGCCGCGGCCCCGGCCAGCACCAACTTGACACCGCGGCCATCGTGCTCGAGAGCATCGGCGAGATAGTGGAGGCCCTTACGCGGCGCGAGAGCACCGAAGAGGACGATCCCTTGGCGCTGCCGAGGCTCTGGGAGAGGGACCGCAGGCGCGGGCTCCGGAATTGCGTAGGCGGGCGCCCCCCGCCGGCTCGACCACGCTCGGGCCGCGAGCGGATCCAGCGTCAGGACAGCGTGGGCATCCGGCCGCCGCCGCCACGCCTGCACGATCGCGTCGTACGCCAGTCCGAGCACGGCTTCCCGACGGGAGTCGACCGTACCGGACGCGGGAATGTGGCCGCGGGGACGGAAGAGCAGCACGCTGAGCGGAGCGCCTATGCGTTGCCGGACGAGCGCCCGAAGCGCAGAGTCGGCGAATAGATGCACCGTATGGTCGGGTTGCGCAGTGCTCGTGGCCCGCACGAGCAAACCGACCTCGTCGCGGACCGCGGCCCTGCGTTCGCGACTGAAGCGTCTCCGGGTATCGATCGGCGGAAAGGACGACTCGAGCAGTAGTGGCTCCGCGCCGGCCTGCATTGCTGCGGTTGCTCCGGCCGGCGGAGCAGCCGCGATGACCGTATGCCGTTCGACGAGCGCCCGGGTGAAGGCGGCGAGGTAACCCTCGTGGTGACCGCCTGAATACCAGTCGAAAAGGAGGATTCGCATGTCGGTCTCGGTACACCCGGGTCGTTCCATCTCGCCGGCGCTGGTACACCGTACTTAGCACCCGCCGGCTTGACCTCTTCGTCGTCGACGCCGGCGCGCGGAAGGGGCGTCGAAGGGCCGACCCGGTACCCCGCCGGGGTTCGAGAGACAACCGTCAGGCGGGAGAAGAACCGGCCGCTGGCGGACGGTCGGCTTCTGGCAAAGAAACCGGAAGGGTGCGCTGCACCACGAGTGTGCCGAGCAGAAGAAGTCCGAGCGTGAAGTCCTTCGCCTGGAAGGGCCAGCCGAAGGGAAGCTCGGCGGCGACGAAGACGAGGTACCACGTAAGTGCGAGCCAGGCGTCGTATTCAGCCTCTTTCCGGCGCACGCGAAGAAAGTTGACGAGGCTGTAGACGACGACCCCGAGCACGAAGAGGCCGAGCAGACCGAACTTCGCAGGGAACTCGAGCGGGCTGTCGAGGTTGTAGCCGGAGGCCGTTCCCGTCGTGCAACCGGAATCCGAGCAGTTCCAGGTGAACGCGTAGCCGGGGCCGACGCCCAGGATCGGATGCGCCTTGAAGGCCTGCCAGGCCGCGTGCCACTCGTTGGCGCGCGCCCGGTAGCTTGCGTCGCTGTTCGGATGCGCAACGGTGTGCGGGATCGACGTGATGCGGTGTGACAGCTTCGCAAGCGCAGGATGGCCGGTGTGGCCGAGAGCGACCAGCGCAGCGACGACGATCGTGACCAGCACGGCCGCCGCTCCGATCCCGAGAAAGAGCCGAGCGCTTTTCCTCCGAACGGATGAACAGCAGGACGACGACGCAGACCACCAAGAGCAGAGCCTCGCGCGTCCCGGTGAGAAAGAGCGCGACCGGGACCGCAAGCGCCCCCAGCGCGTACCACACGCGGTGACGGGAAACACTGCCTGTTCGAGCAGCGAGGAAGAGCGCCAGCGCCCCCGGCAAGAACAGGCCGGGCAGGATGTGGAGACTGACCGTCGAGGACATGATGCCTCGCTGCCCGAGCCACTGGACGATGAGCGACGACGCCGAAAGCACCCCTCCCACGACCAATAGGACGAGCGCCAGCCGGCCCAGCAGCCGGCTCGCGTTCCGTTCGAAGTCCCAGAGAAACAGCGGTACGACCGCGACCAATCCGTAGGCGGTACCGTCGCGCAACCACGGCGAAAGGCCCGTGTGCTCGGCGTGGGCAACCGCGAGCGAGAGCACAACGAGCACTCCGAGCGCAAGCGCCATCGGCGCGAGCGTGCGGATCGTCGTCGCCGGCTTCCGTAGATCGGCGTACAGCTCACGCTCGCGGAGGATCGAGACAACCGCGAGAGCCACCCCGGCGAAATAGCCGGCCTTCGCGGGTGTGAGATGGTCGGTGCCGCCGTGGAACACGAGTAGGCCACCGGCAACCACAAACGCCAGCCTCGCCGCCGCCCGACGCCAGACGAACCAAACGACGAACGGAGCAGCCGCGAACACCGCATAGCTCGGACGGCCGGCCGCGACTGCGACGACAAGGACGACGACACCGGCGGCGATCCCGGCCGCAAGCTTGCGATCGGGCCGACGTCGCGACGGCGGTGTGGGGCTCGCCTGAGTCGTCGCCATCTGCTCAGCTCGCGACAATTGCCGCTCAGCGCGCCGGTGTCTGAACGACGTCCGGAGGATGGAAGAGACGCCTTGGCGGTAGCCGTCCGTGCTGCACACAGGCCGCCAAGATCACGACGCGATGGTAGCTCCGAGTCCCAGAATCCGTCGGTCGCAGACCATGGTCGTCGACGCGACGGCGAAGGCGTTCATCGATCCGTGCTCACTGGACGCGATGTTCTAGGCTCGGTCAGGGAGTGGAGACAGGACGAAGATCTCACGATTCTTCCCACCGTTGGTGCGCGCGGGCGGCGCAGCCGTGCTCGACTACCGCTTCAACCGCCGCTCTCCCCTGCCGGCGCTCGACGACGGCGTTCGGGAGTTGCTCGGAAGCGGCGAGGAGCTCGTACTCCCGCCGTCGCTCTGGGCCGCGCCGGGCAACCAGTCGTACAGCGGTCTCGCCTTCCTCGTCGAGCTCGGACGCTTCGTCGCCGCGCGCCGAGTTCTTGAGATCGGCACGTACAACGGCGCTACAGCGTGGTGCCTCGCACGGAACCTGGGAGCGGCCGAAGTGCACACTCTCGACCTCCCGGTCGAGAGCGAGCCTGCGCTCGAGCTCGGCGTCTCCGACGCCTCGAACCGGATCCCGTTCGAGCGGCGCGCATACGAGGTGCTGCCGCTGGCGAAGGGACGGGTCGTACAGCACTGGGGAGACTCGGCGACTTTCGACTTCGCGCCCTGGCGGGGGTCGATCGACCTCGTCTACATCGACGGGGCACATTCGCGCCAATACGTCCGGGCCGACAGCGCGACCGCGCTCGACCTCGTCTGCGAGTCGGGGGCCATCGTCTGGGACGACTACTGGCGTCGCATAGAGGGCGTACAGGCGATCCTCGACGAGCTGCCTGTCCCGCTCTTCCGCGTTCCCGAGACGCGTCTCGTCGTGCATTTCGCCCCGGCGGCTCTGCAGCGTCTTCTGGGAGCCGACTGAGAGCTAGCCCGAGCGGCGGGCGAAAAGGGCGTCGACGGCGAGCACCCGTCCGTCCGCGCCGCTCCGGAAGACAGGCTCGAGGTCGACGAGCTCGAAACCGCGGTCGTCGAGCCGGTCCATGACCACACGAACAGATGCCTGGCCGAAGTAGAGGTCGCCGGTACAAAGCTCACACTGGAGCAGGACCGCCCGTCCAAGCGTTCTCGGAGCACCATCGAGCACCTTGTCCTCGTAGCCCTGCACATCGAGCTTCAGTAGGCATGGTCGCTCATCGTCGAGCACGTCGTCGAGGCGGGCGACACGAACGGTCTCCAGGCCGACAACCGAGATTGACGGCGCTCCGGATCGATGACCGCCCGCCATCTCGAGCAGCGAGGAGCTCGCGAGGTTCGACGCGACGTTGATGGGGAGCTCTCCCGCGGCCGCGCCGAGCGCAAGGCGATGGCACGTCCACCCGGCATCGCCGGCCGCCTCAGCCGCGAGCTGCTCGAACGCTTCCTCGACCGGTTCGAAGGAGACGATCTCACCGTGATACCCGTGCGCACGGAGCTCGGTCGCGTACTGCCCGCGATTCGCTCCCACGTCGATCACGACCGGCACCCCTTCCAAGCGCGCGACGACGCGGGCCGCGAACGGTCGGTAACGCGAGATCTCGAAGCCCAGACGATGCGCGAGCTCCTTTGTCTGCCGCGCGAGCATGCTCCTCGGAGAGTACGGCTCGGAGCTAGTAGGCGCCGCGCTTTCCGAGCACGGCAGGCAGCGTGATGAGGACGATTCGGATGTCCCGGGCGAGTGAGAGGTTCTCGACGTACTCCCGCTCGACGGCGAGTATCTCGTCGAAGGTCAGATCGCTGCGGCCGAAGACCTGCCACGGGCCGGTGATGCCCGGCTTCACCGTCAGCCGGAACTCGTGCTCGGGCCGATAGCGCTCGACGACGTCGATCAGTTCCGGCCGGGGCCCGACGATCGACATCTCACCTTTCAGGACGTTCAAGAGCTGTGGCAGCTCGTCGATACTCGTCCGGCGTAGGAAGCGTCCCAACCGCGTCACGCGCGGATCGGCCCTGAGCTTGAACAGTGGATCCTCGAGCTCCTCGAGCGAGACGAGGTCGTGAAATCTTGCCTCGGCGTCGCGCACCATCGTCCGGAACTTGAAGATCCGGAACCGGCGTCCCTGTTCTCCCACGCGCTCCTGCCGGAAGAAGACCGGACGCCCGTCGTCGACGACGATCGCGACCGCGACGAGCGCGAAGATCGGCAGCGTGACGACCAGGCAGAACGTCCCGACCACGAGGTCGAACACCCGCTTGAGCGCGAGCGTCGAGCTCGAGACGTACCACGTGTTGTAGTCGAGCAGCGGCAGATCGGCGATGTGCGTCAGGTGCGTGGCCGTTCCGAACATGCCGCGTGTCGGCGGCACGATCGTGAGCTTGACGTGGCTCGCGCGACAGACGGAGAGGAACTCCTCGAGCTGCGCTTCGCTGAGCTCGCTGGAGGCGATGACGACGCGATCGACCTCACCGGTGAGCTCGGGGAGCCGCTCTTGCAGCCCGGCGCAATCCGGAATCCGGCCGTGCACCTCCGCGTGGATGTCGGGGAACAGCTCGAGCTTTCGCACCACGGCCTGGGCCAGCGCGCCCTCGCCGACGATCAGCACCCGTTCCGGCGGCGTGATCCTGCGCCAGAGACCGCGGGCGCTCGCCCGGAACAGGAATCCGAATGCCAGCACCGTGCCCCAGACCAGCAGCCGGTCGTCCGAGCTCGGATCGAGAGCCGGGAACGGCGCGACGAGCAGAGTCAGAAGCGCGGTGCTGCCGAGCGTCCACACCACGAGCCACGGCAGCTCGTCCACCGTCAGGTGCCGAAGCGTCCGATGGTCGCGGTCGTAGAGCCCGGCGAGCTTCGCCGTGACGATCCAGATCGGCACCGAGAGGACGAGCAGCAGCGCGGCTGCCGGACCGCTGCCCCAAAGGCCGACGAAGACGGCGGCGATGGCGACTGCGAGGACGTCTCCGAGCGCGAGCATCCGCCGCAGGAGCGGTTCCGCGTGATAGCGCGCCAAGACACGCTCGGCGACGACAACGTCGTCCCGGCTGCCTTCAGTGGACCCGGCGGCGATCTCGAGCTCAGTCAATCCGCGGCCTCCTCCGTCTGGGCAACAAGTCGACTCGCGTAGCGCGGTACGGTACCTCCCCTCTCGGCGAACCGCTACTCATCCGCCGCCCGTTTTCGGCTTGCCGAGAATGGTCGAGTGCGGGTTGAGACGTCGAGCCTCGGCGAGATCACGGCGGGCGGCGGCGACGTTCCCGGCATTCGTCTCGAAGATCGCCGCGTTGGCCCACACGTCCCAGTCCTGCCTCGAGTGCCTGATCGCCTCGCGGCCCCACTGCACGGCCTCGGCCGAGCGACCCTCGGCCTCGGCGACGAAGCCGAGTTGCAGATAGGGGCTGGCAGCCCACGGCTCGATCGCCTTGGCTGCGAGAGCCTCGGACCGTGCCCGCGCTCCATCCCTCGCCGTGAAGGCGATTTGGCTGTTGCGAAGATGGCTGCCCGCGGCGAGGATCACGTATTGCGGGATGATCGCCGCCACGGCCACGAGCGCGATAGCCGGTCTGAACGCGCCGAAACGCCCCCACGCAGTCGCACGTCGGGCCGGGAGAGCTCCGAGGGCGAAGCCGAGCATTCCCACGCCAACGACGGCTATGCCCGCGAGCTGCCAAACCCAGTCGTATGCCGCGGCAACGAAGAAGGCGATGCCGCACGCGCCGGCCGCGGCGACCTCCCCACTCTTGAGGGCGAGTGCGGACCGAACCGCACCCACGACCGCCACGACGACGGCTCCCGCGATGAGCAGCAGGCCGACGATTCCGAGCTCGGCGAGCGCCTCGAGATACAGCGAGTGCGCGAACTCGCTCGGAAGGGGTAGCGAGCCGTGCTGGAGCCACCAGGCTTCCCAGGATCCCGCGCCGCCGCCGTTCAGGGGGTGAGCCCGGAACTCGGAGACCGCGGCTCCCCAGAACTGCCAGCGCCCGCTGCCAGAGCTGTTGAGCAGGTGGTTCGTCGCTCCGGTCGCATGCGTGCCCGCGACCGGGGGGTTGGTCTTGAACTGATGGAACCTCTCCACCGGATGGCTCGCGATGATCGCGACGATCGCGAGACCGACGATCGCGACGACGAGCGCAATGCCGACCACCCGGGGCGGCGTCGACATACGCCTACCGAGCTCGGCGAGCCCGAGCCAGACGAGTGACGTCAGGACACAGGCAATCCCGATGACGACCGCGGCGTGATGTCCCTCGCTCACGGCAGCAGGAAGCTTGATGTTCCCGTTCGCGAGGGCGACTTTGTGCGCGAGCGTCGCGACCGCGACGGCGCCGCCCGCGCCTGCGACGACCAAGGACGCGAACGCACCCCAGCGCCTCGGGGTGAGCACGACGTACGCAATCACCCCGACCGCCGCCGCGACGAATGCGCCGCGCGACGAGGTCAGGTACATGACGGCGGCGATGACCGGCAGCGGCAAGGCGGCGAGGGCGCTCGCGACCCGGGAGCGTCTCGAGGTCATGATCGCGAGCAGCAGCGGGTACGCGAGCGCAACCTCGATCCCAAGTCCGTTCCAATAGCCGAGCGGGAAGCTGAGCCGGTTCACGAGCGCCTGGATGTACGAGCCGCCCGCCTGCAGCCCGAATGTGCTGGGGAAGCACCTGCTCACGAGCGCGACGGTGGCGATCGCAGAGAGGGCCAGGGCGACTCCGCCGACGACCCACGAGGCCGGCACAAGTCGCGCCAACACGATCGCAATCGCGAGGACGGCGACGTAGAGCGAGACCTGGTTGAACTGCGCGAACGCGCGCTCCGCGTCGCTGGCCCAGTTGATCGAGATCAGGATCCAGACGGCGAACGCCGCGAACAAGCCGAGTGCGACGAGGGCGAGCCGGTTGACGCCTGCGCGTGCCCCTGCGATTCCCACGGCCGCACCGATTCCGAGCAGCCACCAGGCCGCGATGCCCGCATAGGCGCGCGTGGTGGAAGCGAAGCCGCCGTCCGCGTAGGAGAGTGCGAAGATCGTGGCCGCGACGGCGATCCCCACGGCCGCATTGCGCGCAAGGTCGATTTGCCTGGTTTTTACGGTCGCACGGGGCAAGGTCAGCTACAGTAACGGCCATGTCCGGGGGGTTGAACCGGCTCCTGGCATCCGTCGTTCTGGCCGGTGCTTTCTTCGTGCTGCCGCACGCCGCACTCGCTGACTGCGGGAGCAACCCGTCGGCGGTCAACGTCTACTCGGAGTGTAAGTCGACCGGGGGCGGCGGACAGCCCACGGGACACTCCCAACCGAAGGGCAGCACGAGCGGCGGGTCGACGAGTCCCACTCCGGTGAGCTCGAGCACCGTCCACATCTCGAAGCAGACGACGAGGAAGCTCAAGAAGGCGGGCTCGGACGGCCAGTCCCTGTCGAACCTCCTCAAGGACTCCGCACCGCCGCGCATGCTCTCGGGCAGCACGGCTCCGGCCACTGCACCGACCGCCGTCGGGTCGGCCTTCGACCTCGGGTCGGGCCCGACCGCCCTCATCATCGTGCTCGCAGGAAGCGCCGTCCTCTTGTTCGCAGCGACCGGGTACCGCAGCGTGCGGCAACGGCGCGACTAGCGCCGAACGCGATCCAGAACCTCCTCGAACCGATCCGCGATCGCATCGCGGTCGAAGGTCGTCTCGGCGTATGCGCGGCCGGCTCGGCCCAGCTCCGCCCTCCGTCCCGGATCGCCAAGGAGCTCCTCGGCCGCCGCGATGAGCGCGCGAGGATCACGGGGCGGCACGACGATGCCGCCGGAACTCCGCGCGACGACACGCGCCGCGAGGTTGTCGGCGGGGAGAGCCCCGAGTACCGGCCGGCACGCGCAGAGATACGTCAGGACCTTGGACGGGACCGAGAACGCGCCCGCGTCGGGCGCGAGCACCGCGACCAGAACGTCGGCTGACGCAAGAACCTCGGGCAGCCGCTCGTACGGCTGGTACGGAAGCAACCGCAGAGCGTCGCCCGCCGAAGTGTGCTCCGCGAGCCAGTCGGCTCCGGGGCCTTCCGACACGACGAGCACGAGCGCTTCCTTTCGGCTCGCCCAGCGCGCGAGCTCGAGCATCAGGCTCTGGTCGTGCTTGAAGCCGAGTGTGCCCGAGTAGAGGAACACGGCTTTGCCCTCCAGGCCGTGCTCTCGCGCCCAGGCGTTGTCGCGCGACAACGCGGGGAGCTCGTCGATCGGCGCCCAGTTCTCGATCACCGTGACCCGCTCCTCGTCGACTCCCCAGCGGCGCAGCAACGGCAGGAAGTCCTCGGCGATGATCACGATCCCGTCGCTCCGCCGCAGCAGCCGCCGCTCGAGAGGCGCGACCGCCTGCTCAGCGGCGACGCCGAGCGGCCGTGAGCGGCTCCCGAGGACGCGGCGCGCGGCGGCGCTGATGACGTCCTGCTGCCAGAAGACGAAGCCGATTCCGAACTCGCGCGCGGCGCTCTGCACTCGCGCCTGAACGAGCAGCGGGGCGTTCGAGAGCACGACATCGGGTCGGAAGGCCCTGATGCGAGCTGTCAGCTCACGGCCGATGCGACGTTCGTGGACGATCCGACGCGGAACGTCGTACTTCGCGAACTCACCGCCGAGATCGACGTGCTCGAAGTCGAGGCCGGGGGGGTCACTCTGCTGCCGCTCGACTCGGCCTTTCCCCGTGACGAACGAGGCCAGCTGGAGGTGGAGGACGTCGTGACCTCGTCCCGCGAGGGCCCGAGCGAGCTGGGCGGGAAAAGCGTGGCCGGGGTAGTCGTGGACGACGACGCGCATCTCAGCCGCGGAGCCGGCTCACACGTAGTGCTCGGCGGTCTGCCGTCGCTCGCGGTCGTGGTCGACCATCATCCGCACGAGCTCGTCGAAACGGACCGCCGGCTCCCAGCCGAGCTTCTCCTTCGCCTTCGAAGCATCGCCGAGCAGCAGATCCACCTCGGCCGGGCGGAAGTAGCGCTCGTCGATCGTGACGTGCTCGTTCCAGTCCAGGCCGGCGTAGGCGAACGCCTCGTCGAGGAACTCCCGCACCGAGTGCGTCTCGCCGGTGGCGAGCACGTAGTCGTCGGGCTCGTCGGCCTGGAGCATCCGCCACGCGCCTTCCATGTAGTCGCGCGCGTACCCCCAGTCGCGCTTCGCCTCGAGGTTGCCCAGCCGGACCTCGTGCTGCTCGCCGCGCAGGATGGCTCCGATCGCACGCGTGATCTTGCGCGTGACGAAGGTCGGGCCGCGCCGCGGCGACTCGTGGTTGAACAGAATCCCGTTCACCGCGTACATCCCGTACGCCTCGCGGTAGTTGCGGGTGATCCAGTAGCCGAACACCTTCGAGACGCCGTAGGGGCTGCGCGGATGGAAGGGCGTCGTCTCGGTCTGCGGCGTCTCCATCACCTTGCCGAACATCTCGCTCGAGCCCGCCTCGTAGAAGCGGCACCTGACGCCCTCCTCGCGGATCGCGTCGAGCAGCCGGAGCGTGCCCATCCCGGTCGCGTCGGCCGTGTACTCGGGAATGTCGAAGCTGACGCGGACGTGGCTCTGCGCGCCGAGGTTGTAGACCTCGTCCGGACGGATCCGGCGCAGGAGCCGGTTGAGCGAGGAGCCGTCGCCGAGGTCGCCGAAGACGAGCTCGATGTCGCCGAAGATGTGGTCGATCCGCGCGGTGTTGAACGAGCTCGAGCGGCGGATCATCCCGTACACCTCGTAGCCCTGCTCGAGCAGGATCTCGGCGAGGTAGGAGCCGTCCTGGCCGGTGATGCCGGTGATGAATGCCTTCCGCTTCGTCACGGCGCCTTACCGTACCGTCCTCGGCGTCTACGCTTGAGCACATGCGAGCGCTCGTGACGGGAGGAGGCGGCTTCCTCGGGTCGTATCTCGTCGAGCGGCTGCGGGCGGAGGGAATCGAGCCGCTCGTCGTCCGGCGCCGGGATTACGACCTGACCCGCGAGGCCGACGCCGCCCGCCTCTTCGCCGAGGCGCGGCCGGAGCTCGTCTTCCACCTCGCGGCCGAGGTCGGCGGGATCGGCGCGAACCGGGCGAGCCCCGGCCGCTACTGGTACGCGAACCTCGTCATGGGCGCGAACGTGCTCGAGCAGGCACGCGTGCACGAGGTCGGCAAGACGGTGCTGCTCGGCACGATCTGCGCGTACCCGAAGTTCACGCCGGTGCCCTTTCGCGAGGACGACCTGTGGAACGGCTACCCCGAGGAGACGAACGCGCCGTACGGGGTGGCGAAAAAGGCCTTGCTCGTCGGGGCGCAGGCGTACCGCGAGCAGTACGGCACGAACGCCGTGTTCCTGCTCCCGGTCAACCTCTACGGGCCGCGCGACAACTTCGACCTCGAGACGTCGCACGTCATCCCGGCCCTGATCCGCAAGATGGTCGAGGCCGGGGAGCGGGGCGAGGACGAGATCGTGCTCTGGGGAGACGGCAGCCCGACCCGGGAGTTCCTGTACGTCGACGACTGCGTCGAGGCGCTCTGGCTCGCTGCGCAGCGGTACGACGGGCCCGAGCCGGTCAACGTCGGCAGCGGTGAGGAGATCCCGATCCGCGATCTCGCCGCGCTCATCGCCGAGCTCACGGGCTTCGAGGGCGAGGTGGTCTGGGACTCGACGAAGCCGAACGGACAGCCGCGGCGCCGGCTCGACGTCTCGCGCGCCGAGGAGCTGTTCGGCTTCCGCGCCCGCACGGCTCTGCGCGACGGGCTCGAGCGAACGATCGCCTGGTACCGCGCGCAGGCTCCGAGCGCGATCCGTTCGGGCTGACGACCGCCTGGCCGGCGCCCCTCAACGGGCCGATGGCGCCGCGTCCCGGTAGACGGCGAGCGTGCGCTCGGTGACGCCGTCCCAGCCGAAACGCTCGCGCGCGAGCTCGTGCGCGGCCCGGCCCAGCCGCTCGCGCTCGCCGGGGTCCGCGAGCAGGCGCTCCACCGCCGCCCGCAGGGCCGGCGCGTCGCGCGGCGGCACGAGCAGTCCCGTCTCGCCGTCGGCGACGAGGTCGAGCAACGCACCGCCGGCCGCCGCCACGACCGGCCGGCCGAACGCCATCGCCTCGGCCGCGGCGAGGCCGAAGCCCTCCCGCTCGCAGGGCGCGACGACGACCGAGGCCCGCTCGAGCAGCCGCTCGACCTCTGCGTGCGGCACCGCGCCGAGCGCATTCGGGACGCGATCGCGCAGCGGACCGTCGCCCGCGACGACGAGGTTCAGGTCGCCGACCGCCTCGAGCAGCGTGTCGATGTTCTTCTCCGGCGAGAGCCTGCCGACGTAGAGCACCTCCGACGGCTCGGCAGGCGACCCCACCTCGTCCGGGATCCGCACCCCGTTCGGGATCACGACGGCGTCGAGACCTGCAGTGCGCACAGCCGTTGCGAGTGTCTCGGAGACGCAGATCACCGCGGCGGCGCGGCGCAGGAGCGCGTGCACGAGGTGTGGACGCCGGCGTGCGAGCTCCTCGTCCGAGAAGCGCCCGGCGGAGCCGGAGCCGTGCAGCGTGACGACGAACGGCCGGCCGCCGAACCGCGCGACCGCGGCGGTCAGCAGCCAGTGCGCGTGGACGAGATCGGCTGCACGCGCCGCGCGGCGCGTCGCCCGCCACATCGACCAGAGCAGCAGCGGCGCGAGCCAGGGCCGGCGGCGGACGTTCGCCGCCATCCCGGCGCCGTACGCGAGCCCGTAGTCGCGGTAGCCGGAACCGGGCGCGAGCACCTCGACCTCCACCCCGCGCCCGCGCAGGCGCTCGACGGCGTCGGCGACGAAGCGGCCCGCAAACTCGCTCTCCGTCCGCGGCCACGACGTCGTGAGGACGACGACGCGCACTAGTGCCTCTCCGGTGGATGTTGCCGCGGCCCTGGCGCGCGAAAGGCGAGCGAGGCAAGGACGCAGGGAGGCTCGATAGCCGAAGCTATCGGGCCGACCGAGGACGCAGCAGCCGGCGGAGGCTTGCCGGAGCCGGCCGACGAGCGAAGCGAGGAGTCGCGACGGCTTGCAGCCGCCAGGGGTGCGGAGGACATTCGCCGGAGAGGCACCTACGGCGGCGACTGTCCGCGCGCCCGGGCGGCGAAGACGACGGGCAGGGCGAGCGCGAAGGCCAGGAAGGCGTAGAAGTAATAGAACTGGATCGTGAGATAGAAGAAGTTGGCCACGATCGTCCCCACCAGCGCCGCCGTCATGCCGTACGCGAGCGGACGCACCTGCGGGCCTTCCGAGTCGCCGATCCGGTCGAGCAGCCGGCCGAGCCGCCGCCCGGCCAGCAGCCGCACGAACACGTAGCGGAGAAAGACGATCCAGAGGACGAGGCCGAGCAGCCCCGACTCGACGATCACCGCGACCCAGTAGGAGTGGGCGCCGAAGTTCGACTTTCCGGTCACGAACTCGTAGTAGACGGCGAAGTTGTTGTTGCCGAGACCGAGCAGCGGATGCATGTGCAGGACCTTGCCGATGAACGAGTAGACGGCGAAGTGGGCATTGGCCGAGCTGCCCTGCGTCGAGACCCTCTGCCGCAAGAAGGTCTCGAAGAAGTGCCTGCGCTCGTAGAGGGCGGCGAGCAGCACGATCGCGATCGCGCCGACCGGATAGAGGAACTGCTTCGAGCGGAACAACCGCCGATACGGCACCACGAGCACGAGCGTCCCGGCGATGAGGCCGACGCCGCCGCTGCGCGAGAACGTCGCGATGTCCACGAGAAACAGGAACACGAGCGCGATCGCCAGCGGCCACCTCAGGTGGTGACCGCGCGGCATCCTCAGATAGACGGGCGTCAGCATCAGCAGCGGCATGATCAGCATCACCCCGAGGTGGTTCGGATCGCCGGTGAGGGCGTTGACCCGGTAGATGTTCTGGCCGCCGATCGCGCCGTAGATGTTGATGCTGGCCGCGCCGCCGGTGAGCGGGTTGAGCAGCAGGTTGTCGAGGCTGTGGCCCGCGAGCTGGGAGCCGAGCTGGAGGATCCCGTAGGCGGCGTTCGCGACGAAGCCGACCGTGAACCAGCCGAGCGCCCGCCAGAAGAAGCGCTCACCGCGCTGCGCGAGGTAGCCGATCGCGGCCACCAGGAAGGCGAAGTGGATGACGAACTTCGCCATCCCCTTCGTGAACTGCGTCAGCCCCTGCTGGGTGTCGATGTTCCAGAAGCCGGCGAGGTAGACGAGCGCGAAGGCGGCGAAGAATCCGAGCACGATCGCACTCGTCCGCGGCAGCGGCCGACGCTCGGTCGCGATGTACGCGATCAGGAACAGGATCGTGGTGACGTCGTTGAGCCCGATGTTGCCCGCGACGTCCCAGTGCACCTTCTCGAAGGTCGCGACGAAGAGGGAGGTCAGGAAGAGGCCCGTCACGATCCGCTCCCGCGTGCGCGGCAATGCGACGGCGTGGGAGGCGGGAAGTGCGGCGGCGGTCACGCGAGGCTCCTGAGCAGGTCGGCGAGCTCCTCGACGCGCTCGCCGCGCGAGAGACGCCGGCGCCACTCGCCGGAGAGCGGCGTCCCGTCGAGGGTCCCCGCCTGCCAGCGGCGGTGAAGGTCGAGCAGCGCCTCGCGTAGCGCGTCCACGTCGTCGGATGGAACCACGACGCCCGCTTCCGTGTCGCGCACGAGCTCCGCTGCCGCGCCGTCGGGCGGGACGGCGGCGAGGATCGGCCGCTCCGCCGCGAGGTACTCGAAGATCTTCCCGGTCAGGACGCCGCGGCCGCGGCCGCCGGACTCCGGAATCAGGAGCAGCAGCGCCTCGGAATCTCGCTGCAGCTCGAGCGACCGTCGGCGGGAGACGTCGCCGAGCAGCTCGATGCGGTCGCCGAGGCCGAGCGACTCCGCGTACTCGCGGTCGGCGGCGCGGAAATCGCCGGCGAAGCGGGCCACGACGTCGTCGAGCCCGGAGTCCGCGAGCGCGCGCAGGAACGGCTTCGGGTCGCGCTTGCCGTGGAAGTGGCCGGCGTGCGTGATCCGGAGGCGCTCGCTCGGGTGGTGCTCGAGGCCGGCGAAGTCGTCGAAGTCGCAGCCGTTGCCGATCGTGGCGACCCTGCCCTTCGGCTCCAGCGCGCGCACCTCCTTGGCGATCGCGTCGGACACCGCGACGATCGCGTCCGCCTGCGAGGCGACGAGTTTCCCCACCCCGCCCGTGGTCTTCTCCTTCAGCCGCGCGAGCTGCGACTCGTAGCCGCGCCGGTGCGGATGGGAGGTGAGCGGGTCGCGGAGGTCGGCGACCCAGGCTGCGCCGGTCGTCCGCTTCACGGCGGCGCCGAGGAGGTGCAGCGACGGCGGCGGCGAGGTGGTGAGCACGACGTCGATCCCCTCGCGCCTGACGAGCCGGATCGCCACCGGTGTCGCGAGCGTGCTCCACGGGACGTTCTCGTCCGGCACGAGCAGCTTGCGCCCGAACAGCGCCGCCTGCGTGCCCAGCCGTGAGACTCCCTGCTTGTCGAGGAGCTGCTCCGACGGACGACCTGCGCGGGGCCCCACGTAGCGCACGCGGTGGATCCACGCCTGGGTCGGCAGCTCGAGCTCATCGTCCGGCACCGAGCCGGACACGTCCGGCGCGAGCACATGCGTCTCGATCCCGAGCGCCGGGAGATGGGTCGCGAACTTGAGCGGCCGCTGGACGCCGCCGCCGCCGCCCGGCGGGAAGTGGCGCGTCACGAGCAGGATCTTCACGGCCGGCCGGGCGGAACCCGGAAGACGACGAACCTGTCGTCCTCGTAGCGAGGTCGCAGACCGTCGCGCTCGATCGCGCGCACAGGGCCCGACCGCGTGAGCACGAGCCACTGCGCCCCCCAGGCCTGAGGCTCCTCGAGGTTCGGGTACGTGAAGAATCTGAGCACCCCTCGCTTCCGCTTGGCGAGCTCGTTCGGCCGCGTGTTCGCGGCGTGGGTCGGCGGCACCGCGACGACGTAGACGGGGGCGAATGCCGTCGCGCGGTAGCTCGTGGCCAGGTCCGAGAAGAGGACCGACCGCGGCGCCACGTCGTGCTGCAGGAAGTGGATCAACCCCGGCGTCAGCGCGTGCGGGTCGCGCCTGACCTGCGGCGTCCACTTCGAGAAGCCGTGGACCGCGACGGGCAGGACGAGGAGCAAGACGGCCAGCGCGGCGACGCCCCCGCGCGGGGGAGAGTCGGCCGGCGGCGGCTCCGCGTGGCGCCGCCACGCGAGGAGAGCGCCGGCGACCAGCGCGGCGATGCCGCCGTAGAGCGCGATCCAGGCGACGATCGCGGGCTCCGTCCTCGGGGCCTGCAGCCCGAAGTTGCCGGCAAACGCAACCTGGAGCCAGATTCCGAACCCCAACGCGCCGACGAGCGCGAGCGTCCGCGAGTAGCGGGCGACGATCGCGGCACCGCCCGCGAGGGCCACCGCGAACGGGATGAATCCGGTCAACCGCCGCGCCTGCGAGAGCGAGACGCCGTTCGCGAAGTGCGGGAAGACGAGCGGCCAGAGCTCGATCCCGAGCACCGCAACCGTTCCGCCGAGCACGAGCGCGGCCCAGCGCCGGCGCCGTGCGAAGAACGCGAGGGGCACCAGCAGCAGCGCGACGATCGTCACGGCTCCGTTCCGGTCGATGCGGCCCGGGGCCAGGCTGTAGCGCGCGAGTGAGTGCACCACGAGATCGCTGCGGTAGTGGTGCAGGTTCTGCGCGAGCTGCGCGGGATTGGGAGAGACCGGGATCGTCTGCTGGACGACCGGCTCCAGCCAGAGGAACGCGAGCGCCATCGGCAGCCCGAAGACGGCGAAGGCGACAACGCCCGTGCGGAAATCCCGGCCCCGGGTGAGGAGCGCGCGGGCGATCACGAACCCGGCCAAGGGAATCGCCACGAACAGCGCGTAGGTCGGGTGGACGAGCGCGAGCGAGCCCGAGGTCGCGGCGAGCATCACGGCCGTAGGCCACGTCGGCTTGCGCGTGAAGTAGAAGAAGAACGCGACCGCGGCCGGCACGAGCAGCTGCGTGGCGACGCTCCCCGGTTCCCAGAGGTAGCGATAGACGCCGCCGTGCCCGGGCGCGAACACCTTGAACGCGAGCTGCGCGAGGACCACGGCGACCGCGAGCCCGATCGAGCGGAAGATCGCCCAGCCCATCTCGAAGAAGAGCACGAGGGCGATCGGTACGAGGATGCTCGCCTCGTGCGCGGCGACACTCGTCGGCGTGACGCCGGCGAGCCGCGCCACGAGCGCGAGCCAGGCGTGCCACATCGGGAACGCGTACCCGGGATGCAGCCCGCCGTGCCTGAACTCCCCGACGTCGTGCAGCGAGAGCGCATGGAGCGTCTCGAGCTTCCGGATGCGGCCGAGGTGGAAGAAGACGTCGCCGGTGAGGGCGCCCTGCACGAACCAGATCGCGATGCCGAGCCCGACACCTGCGGCGCCGACCAGGCCGCGCGTGAAGCGCGCAGCGCCGGGCAGGGGCACGCCCTCCAGCTCTCGGCCGAGCAGCGACCAGACGAAGGCGACCGCGCCGGCGGCGACCAGGAAGGCGAGCGTCACGTCGAGCGAGGCGCCGAGGGCGACCGTCAGCGCGAGACCGGCGCCCACCAGCGTGACCGACGCGGCGAACGCAGCCGCGGCGCTCCGCTGGCCCAGGCACCGCGCCGTGAAGATCCCCGGAAGCAGGACGGCGAGCGTCGCCGCGGCGAGTCGCACCCAGAGACCGAAGCCGGTGTGCGGCAGGAGCCGGGAGATGCCGAGGAGCGCGACGACCGCAGCCGGCGTGACGAGGCGCCACGCGATGCCCGCCGGGGCCGCGACCACCGTGGGCCTCCGCACGTCCACGACGCGGTCCGCGAGCTGGCTCATCGGGCGGTTCCCGGCACCGCCCGCGTGCGCCGCATGCCCTCCCACCCGACGATCACGGCTCCCGGCAACGCGACCGCGACCGTGACGAGGAAGAAGAGGAAGCCGGCCGCGAAGGCACGGTCGGCAGAGACCCCGAGCGTCCCGA
>CAVPDO010000014.1:0-36889 GCA_963702655.1 uncultured Actinomycetes bacterium
CCGGCCCAGCCGCTCGCGCTCGCCGGGGTCCGCGAGCAGGCGCTCCACCGCCGCCCGCAGGGCCGGCGCGTCGCGCGGCGGCACGAGCAGTCCCGTCTCGCCGTCGGCGACGAGGTCGAGCAACGCACCGCCGGCCGCCGCCACGACCGGCCGGCCGAAGGCCATCGCCTCGGCCGCGGCGAGGCCGAAGCCCTCCCGCTCGCAGGGCGCGACGACGACCGAGGCCCGCTCGAGCAGCCGCTCGACCTCTGCGTGCGGCACCGCGCCGAGCGCATTCGGGACGCGATCACGCAGCGGACCGTCGCCCGCGACGACGAGGTTCAGGTCGCCGACCGCCTCGAGCAGCGTGTCGATGTTCTTCTCCGGCGAGAGCCTGCCGACGTAGAGCACCTCCAACAGCTCGGCGAGCGACCCACCTCGTCCGAGATCCCATCCCGTTCGGGATCACGACGGCATCGAGACCTGCAGTGCGCACAGCCGTTGCGAGTGTCTCGGAGACGCAGATCACCGCGGCGGCGCGGCGCAGGAGCGCGTGCACGAGGTGTGGACGCCGGCGTGCGAGCTCCTCGTCCGAGAAGCGCCCGGCGGAGCCGGAGCCGTGCAGCGTGACGACGAACGGCCGGCCGCCGAACCGCGCGACCGCGGCGGTGAGCAGCCAGTGCGCGTGGACAGATCGGCTGCACGAGCCGCGCGGCGCGTCGCCCGCCACATCGACCAGAGCAGCAGCGGCGCGAGCCAGGGCCGGCGGCGGACGTTCGCCGCCATCCCGGCCCCGTACGCGAGCCCGTAGTCGCGGTAGCCGGAACCGGGCGCGAGCACCTCGACCTCCACCCCGCGCCCGCGCAGGCGCTCGACGGCGTCGGCGACGAAGCGGCCCGCAAACTCGCTCTCCGTCCGCGGCCACGACGTCGTGAGGACGACGACGCGCACTAGTGCCTCTCCGGTGGATGTTGCCGCGGCCCTGGCGCGCGAAAGGCGAGCGAGGCAAGGACGCAGGGAGGCTCGATAGCCGAAGCTATCGGGCCGACCGAGGACGCAGCAGCCGGCGGAGGCTTGCCGGAGCCGGCCGACGAGCGAAGCGAGAAGTCGCGACGGCTTGCAGCCGCCAGGGGTGCGGAGGACATTCGCCGGAGAGGCACCTACGGTGGCGACTGTCCGCGCGCCCGGGCGGCGAAGACGACGGGCAGGGCGAGCGCGAAGGCCAGGAAGGCGTAGAAGTAATAGAACTGGATCGTGAGATAGAAGAAGTTGGCCACGATCGTCCCCACCAGCGCCGCCGTCATGCCGTACGCGAGCGGACGCACCTGCCGGCCTTCCGAGTCGCCGATCCGGTCGAGCAGCCGGCCGAGCCGCCGCCCGGCCAGCAGCCGCACGAACACGTAGCGGAGAAAGACGATCCAGAGGACGAGGCCGAGCAGCCCCGACTCGACGATCACCGCGACCCAGTAGGAGTGGGCGCCGAAGTTCGACTTTCCGGTCACGAACTCGTAGTAGACGGCGAAGTTGTTGTTGCCGAGACCGAGCAGCGGATGCATGTGCAGGACCTTGCCGATGAACGAGTAGACGGCGAAGTGGGCATTGGCCGAGCTGCCCTGCGTCGAGACCCTCTGCCGCAGGAAGGTCTCGAAGAAGTGCCTGCGCTCGTAGAGCGCGGCGAGCAGCACGATCGCGATCGCGCCGACCGGATAGAGGAACTGCTTCGAGCGGAACAACCGCCGATACGGCACCACGAGCACGAGCGTCCCGGCGATGAGGCCGACGCCGCCGCTGCGCGAGAACGTCGAGATGTCCACGAGAAACAGGAACGCGAGCGCGATCGCCAGCGGCCACCTGAGGTGGTGACCGCGCGGCATCCTCAGATAGACGGGCGTCAGCATCAGCAGCGGCATGATCAGCATCACCCCGAGGTGGTTCGGATCGCCGGTGAGGGCGTTGACTCGGTAGATGTTCTGGCCGCCGATCGCGCCGTAGATGTTGATGCTGGCCGCGCCGCCGGTGAGCGGGTTGAGCAGCAGGTTGTCGAGGCTGTGGCCCGCGAGCTGGGAGCCAAGCTGCAGGATCCCGTAGACGGCGTTCGCGACGAAGCCGACCGTGAACCAGCCGAGCGCCCGCCAGAAGAAGCGCTCGCCGCGCTGCGCGAGGTAGCCGATCGCGGCCACCAGGAAGGCGAAGTGGATGACGAACTTCGCCATCCCCTTCGTGAACTGCGTCAGCCCCTGCTGGGTGTCGATGTTCCAGAAGCCGGCGAGGTAGACGAGCGCGAAGGCGGCGAAGAATCCGAGCACGATCGCACTCGTCCGCGGCAGCGGCCGGCGCTCGGTCGCGATGTACGCGATCAGGAACAGGATCGTGGTGACGTCGTTGAGCCCGATGTTGCCCGCGACGTCCCAGTGCACCTTCTCGAAGGTCGCGACGAAGAGGGAGGTCAGGAAGAGGCCCGTCACGATCCGCTCCCGCGTGCGCGGCACGACGACGGCGTGGGAGGCGGGAAGCGCGGCGACGGTCACGCGAGGCTCCTGAGCAGGTCGGCGAGCTCCTCGACGCGCTCGCCGCGCGAGAGCCGCCGGCGCCACTCGCCGGAGAGCGGCGTCCCGTCGAGGGTCCCCGCCTGCCAGCGGCGGTGAAGGTCGAGCAGCGCCTCGCGTAGCGCGTCCACGTCGTCGGATGGAACCACGACGCCCGCTCCCGTGTCGCGCACGAGCTCCGCTGCCGCGCCGTCGGGCGGGACGGCGGCGAGGATCGGCCGCTCCGCCGCGAGGTACTCGAAGATCTTCCCGGTCAGGACGCCGCGGCCGCGGCCGCCGGACTCCGGAATCAGGAGCAGCAGCGCCTCGGAATCTCGCTGCAGCTCGAGCGACCGTCGGCGGGAGACGTCGCCGAGCAGCTCGATGCGGTCGCCGAGGCCGAGCGACTCCGCGTACTCGCGGTCGGCGGCGCGGAAATCGCCGGCGAAGCGGGCCACGACGTCGTCGAGCCCGGAGTCCGCGAGCGCGCGCAGGAACGGCTTCGGATCGCGCTTGCCGTGGAAGTGGCCGGCGTGCGTGATCCGGAGGCGCTCGCTCGGGTGGTGCTCGAGGCCGGCGAAGTCGTCGAAGTCGCAGCCGTTGCCGATCGTGGCGACCCTGCCCTTCGGCTCCAGCGCGCGCACCTCCTTGGCGATCGCGTCGGACACCGCGACGATCGCGTCCGCCTGCGAGGCGACGAGCTTCCCCACCCCGCCCGTGGTCTTCTCCTTCAGCCGCGCGAGCTGCGACTCGTAGCCGCGCCGGTGCGGATGGGAGGTGAGCGGGTCGCGGAGGTCGGCGACCCAGGCTGCGCCGGTCGTCCGCTTCACGGCGGCGCCGAGGAGGTGCAGCGACGGCGGCGGCGAGGTGGTGAGCACGACGTCGATCCCCTCGCGCCTGACGAGCCGGATCGCGACCGGTGTCGCGAGCGTGCTCCACGGGACGTTCTCGTCCGGCACGAGCAGCTTGCGCCCGAACAGCGCCGCCTGCGTGCCCAGCCGCGAGACGCCCTGCTTGTCGAGGAGCTGCTCCGAGGGACGACCTGCGCGGGGCCCCACGTAGCGCACGCGGTGGATCCACGCCTGGGTCGGCAGCTCGAGCTCTTCGTCCGGCACCGAGCCGGACACGTCCGGCGCGAGCACATGCGTCTCGATCCCGAGCGCCGGGAGATGGGTCGCGAACTTGAGCGGCCGCTGGACGCCGCCGCCGCCGCCCGGCGGGAAGTGGCGCGTCACGAGCAGGATCTTCACGGCCGGCCGGGCGGAACCCGGAAGACGACGAACCTGTCGTCCTCGTAGCGAGGCCGCAGACCGTCGCGCTCGATCGCCCGCACAGGGCCCGACCGCGTGAGCACGAGCCACTGCGCCCCCCAGGCCTGCGGCTCCTCGAGGCTCGGGTACGTGAAGAATCTGAGCACCCCTCGCTTCCGCTTGGCGAGCTCGTTCGGCCGCGTGTTCGCGGCGTGGGTCGGCGGCACCGCGACGACGTAGACGGGGGCGAATGCCGTCGCGCGGTAGCTCGTGGCCAGGTCCGAGAAGAGGACCGACCGCGGCGCCACGTCGTGCTGCAGGAAGTGGATCAACCCCGGCGTCAGCGCGTGCGGGTCGCGCCTGACCTGCGGCGTCCACTTCGAGAAGCCGTGGACCGCGACGGGCAGGACGAGGAGCAAGACGGCCAGCGCGGCGACGCCCCCGCGCGGGGGAGAGTCGGCCGGCGGCGGCTCCGCGTGGCGCCGCCACGCGAGGAGAGCGCCGGCGACCAGCGCGGCGATGCCGCCGTAGAGCGCGATCCAGGCGACGATCGCGGGCTCCGTCCTCGGGGCCTGCAGCCCGAAGTTGCCGGCAAACGCAACCTGGAGCCAGATTCCGAACCCCAACGCGCCGACGAGCGCGAGCGTCCGCGAGTAGCGGGCGACGATCGCGGCCCCGCCCGCGAGGGCCACCGCGAACGGGATGAATCCGGTCAACCGCCGCGCCTGCGAGAGCGAGACGCCGTTCGCGAAGTGCGGGAAGACGAGCGGCCAGAGCTCGATCCCGAGCACCGCAACCGTTCCGCCGAGCACGAGCGCGGCCCAGCGCCGGCGCCGTGCGAAGAACGCGAGGGGCACCAGAAGCAGCGCGACGATCGTCACGGCTCCGTTCCGGTCGATGCGGCCCGGGGCCAGGCTGTAGCGCGCGAGTGAGTGCACCACGAGATCGCTGCGGTAGTGGTGCAGGTTCTGCGCGAGCTGCGCGGGATTGGGAGAGACCGGGATCGTCTGCTGGACGACCGGCTCCAGCCAGAGGAACGCGAGCGCCATCGGCAGCCCGAAGACGGCGAAGGCGACAACGCCCGTGCGGAAGTCCCGGCCCCGGGTGAGGAGCGCGCGGGCGATCACGAACCCGGCCAGCGGAATCGCCACGAACAGCGCGTAGGTCGGGTGGACGAGCGCGAGCGAGCCCGAGGTCGCGGCGAGCATCACGGCCGTCGGCCACGTCGGCTTGCGCGTGAAGTAGAAGAAGAACGCGACCGCGGCCGGCACGAGCAGCTGCGTGGCGACGCTCCCCGGTTCCCAGAGGTAGCGATAGACGCCGCCGTGCCCGGGCGCGAACACCTTGAACGCGAGCTGCGCGAGGACCACGGCGACCGCGAGCCCGATCGAGCGGAAGATCGCCCAGCCCATCTCGAAGAAGAGCACGAGGGCGATCGGTACGAGGATGCTCGCCTCGTGCGCGGCGACACTCGTCGGCGTGACGCCGGCGAGCCGCGCCACGAGCGCGAGCCAGGCGTGCCACATCGGGAACGCGTACCCGGGATGCAGCCCGCCGTGCCTGAACTCCCCGACGTCGTGCAGCGAGAGCGAATGGAGCGTCTCGAGCTTCCGGATGCGGCCGAGGTGGAAGAAGACGTCGCCGGTGAGGGCGCCCTGCACGAACCAGATCGCGATGCCGAGCCCGACACCTGCGGCGCCGACCAGGCCGCGCGTGAAGCGCGCAGCGCCGGGCAGGGGCACGCCCTCCAGCTCTCGGCCGAGCAGCGACCAGACGAAGGCGACCGCGCCGGCGGCGACCAGGAAGGCGAGCGTCACGTCGAGCGAGGCGCCGAGGGCGACCGTCAGCGCGAGACCGGCGCCCACCAGCGTGACCGACGCGGCGAACGCAGCCGCGGCGCTCCGCTGGCCCAGGCACCGCGCCGTGAAGATCCCCGGAAGCAGGACGGCGAGCGTCGCCGCGGCGAGTCGCACCCAGAGACCGAAGCCGGTGTGCGGCAGGAGCCGGGAGATGCCGAGGAGCGCGACGACCGCAGCCGGCGTGACGAGGCGCCACGCGATGCCCGCCGGGGCCGCGACCACCGTGGGCCTCCGCACGTCCACGACGCGGTCCGCGAGCTGGCTCATCGGGCGGTTCCCGGCACCGCCCGCGTGCGCCGCATGCCCTCCCACCCGACGATCACGGCTCCCGGCAACGCGACCGCGACCGTGACGAGGAAGAAGAGGAAGCCGGCCGCGAAGGCACGGTCGGCAGAGACCCCGAGCGTCCCGAGGAAGCTCACGAAGAACGATTCCCGCACGGCGAGGCCGTTGATCGTGAACGGCACGAGCATCACGAGAAAGAGCAGCGGCCCCATCACGTAGTAGGGCCGCGGCGAGAGGTCGACGCCCACTGCCTTCCCGGCGCACCAGATCGCGAGCACGCGCGCCGCCTGGACGAAGACCGTCAGCGCGAACACGCCGCAGAGCAGCCGGAGCCTGTGCCGATAGGCGTGCACCGCGAGGTACACGTCGCGCAGGATCGCCTCGAGGCGCACCCGCTGCAGCCCCGGACGCAGCCGGTGCAGGACCGGGTGCAGGCTCGTCGAGAAGAGAACCCACGCACCCACGACGCTGAGGACGACGAACGCGAGCTCGACCCAGACGTAGCCGCCGACCTGGTAGTGGCCGAGCGCGAGCACGAAGCCCGCCGCGGCGAGCAGCAGCGTGGCCGCACCGCCGAGGGCCCGCTCCAGCAGGACCGTGCCGGCCACGGGGCCGCGCGTGCCGGGATGGCGCCGCGCGGTCTCGTAGATCCGCGATGCGTCGCCGCCGAGCGAGGTCGGCAGCACCTGCGCGGCGGCGTAGGCGACGAACGTCGTCCGCACGAGCCAGCCGAGCCGCTCGTGCACGCCGCTCGAGGCCAGGAGCTTGAGCCAACGCCACGCGAGCGGCCAGACCGAGACGACCCAGATCCCGAGCGACGCGGCCCACCAACCGGGGCTCGCGTGCCGCAGCACGTCGACGGTGGTCCGGAGGTCGACCTTCCAGAGGATGTAGGCGACCGCGAGGCCGGTGACGACGAGCGTCCCGGTCACGCGCAGGGCGCGAGGACGCCTCATGTCTCGGCCACCAACTTCACCCGTCCGCGAGTGTAGTGGCCGTTCCAGAAGTAGCATCGGACCGTGCCCGATCCTCGGACGCAAATCGTCGCCGACGGCTACGACGCCATGGGCGAGACGTTCGCCGCCTGGCGGGAGCAGGCCGTTGGGGACCCGCGTCGCGCGTGGGAGGACGAGCTCGTCTCGCGGCTCCAGGACGGCGCTCGCGTGCTCGAGCTGTGCTGCGGAGGCGGAGCACCCGAGACGAGGCGGCTTGCGACTCGATTCCGGGTCACAGGCGTGGACATCTCGCCACGGCAGATCGAGCGTGCGCGCGCGTCAATCTCCGGGGCGCAGTTTCGGTGTGCCGACATCACCGAGCTCGAACTGCCACCCGAGTCCTTCGACGCGGTCGCGTCCTTCTACAGCTTCAACCACGTACCGCGTGAGCTCCTCGCGCCGCTGCTCGGACGCATCCACGGCTGGCTCGTGCCCGGCGGCTGGTTCCTGACCGCGTTCGGCGTGTCGGACAACCCGGGCTGGACGGGCGAGTGGCTCGGGGCCGAGACGTTCTTTGCGAGCTTCCCGCCCGAGATCAACTCGCGGTTCGTGCGCGAGGCGGGTTTCGGCGTCGAGCGGGAAGAGGTCGTCGAGTGGGACACGCCCGAAGGCACGGATCGCTTCCAGTGGGTGCTCGCACAGGCATGACGACGATCCTCGTCACGGCGTGCGGCGCACCCGGGGCGGCGCGGCTGCTGCGGGCCCTGAAGGACAACGGCGAGCGGGAGGTGCGCCTCGTCGGCGTGGACATGTCCGAGCGGGCGATCGGCCGCCACTTCTGCGACACGTTCCACCTCGTGCCGCCCGGCGCGGATCCGACCTTTCCGGACGCGCTGCTGAAGCTCGTCGAGCAGGAGGGCGTCGACGTCGTCCTGCCCGAGTCGTCGCACGACCTGCACCACCTGGCGCCGCGGCGGGGCGAGTTCCCGGTGCCGGTCCTGATCTCCGGCCCCGAGGCCGAGCGGCGCTCGAACGACAAGGGCGAGACGTTCGCGGCGCTGCAGCGGATCGGTGTCGGCGCGCCCGACTTCCGCCGCGTGACCGGCGCGGCAGGCGTCGAGGAGGCCGCGCACGAGCTCGGCTACCCGGACCGTCCGGTCTGCTTCAAGCCGGTGTTCTCCTCGGGCTCGCGGGGCTTCCGCGTGCTCGACCCGAACGTCGACCGCACGCACCAGCTCCTCCACGAGCGCCCCGGTGCGCTCGCGATGCGGCTCGAGGAGGCGGTCGAGCTGTTGCCGGAGGACGGCCTCGACCTGCTCGTGATGGAGCTTCTCACCGAGCCCGAGCGCACCGTCGACGGGATCGCGGACGGCAGCCGCATCGTCCTCCAGGCGACACGCACGCGCGAATCGGTGCGCTGCGGGCTCGGGATGTACTTCGTCACGCTCGACGCGCCGGAACTGGTGGCCGCGTCCGAGCGTGTCGTCGCGGAGTTCGGGCTCGAGTGGTTCTTCAGCATCCAGTTCATGGGCGAGAAGGTGATCGAGATCAACCCCCGCATCTCGACGATGATGATCCAGGAGGACTTCAACCTGCCCTGGCTCGCGGTCAAGCGGGCGCTCGGAGAGGCGTCCGACGACGAGCTGCGCGCGCTGCAGAGCCGCGTCCGGCCGGGCCACACCGTGCTTCGTTTCTTCGACCAGGTGGAATTCGATCCCTGATGGACTGGCAATCCCTGGAGGAGACGCTCGCGGCGGCCTGCGACAAGCCGGACGACGAGACCGCCGAGCGTGCGGTCCGGGCCGCGGAGCTCGTGGCCTCCACGGCCGGGGAGCCGCCCGACGACCTCTCGCCGGAAGACCGCGAATGGGCGGAGATGCACGGAATCCCGCCGACCGAGCTCGTGGACCTCGCCTGCCGCTCGATGAAGTGCGTCGCAGCGCTCTCGGACGACTGGCACGACCGGCTCAACGACCTGCGCTACCGCCTCGGCGACGTCGCCGCCGCCTGAGGTGATCCGTCGCGGGATCACCTCGCCGGCGATCGGCAAGCCTCGCGTCCCTAGCTGCCACGGTCGCGGCGGGTGCGGTTGGAGACGACGCTGCTGAGGTTTTCGAGCGCGTCCCGCGTGTGCTCGATCATGTAGGCGAGCGATTCGGCGACGTCCGGGTCTTCGAGTCTGTCGACTGCGCCTCGGGCGGGGTTCAGCCTCGATCGGGCATCCCACGGGCCGACCGTCTCGTGTCGGACTCGCGCGACTTGGCCCTGCATCGCGGCGTAGGCCAGCTGTGTCAGATCCGCAGCATTGCCGGTGAAGACGACCGGAGGGCAGAGCCTGTTCTTTTCCTCGTCGCCGAGGCCGGTCGACTCGACGAATCCGATCGTCGCCGCGCACCAGGGCAGGAACCCCGCGGCCACGTACTGGATCGTGATGCGGTCCGGCGCGAACACCCGTCGTGGGGGTGCCGCGGGGATCCCGGCGGCGGTGCAGTCGACATAGACCTCGTGCGGGGTGCTTGGGACGTCGCCATCGTCGGTGGAGAGAGAGTTCAGGCCGATCCGGCGAACTCGCCTCACACGCACCACATGCTCGATCGTCCGGAGGGCGTCGATCTCGCGCTTGCTCACGGTGGCGCCGCGGAATGCCAGCGGCTCGACCGAGCTGTCGATTCGTAGGAAGACGCCTGCGTCCTCGAGACGACGACCGAAGTCGTGGCCGTGCTCGGCGGCCGCGGCCGCCTCGACCCAGTGCGCCTGCAGCCGCATGAACGAGCCGACCAGCTCGAGCGGCTGCGTGAAGCCCCGGTCGAACTGCCAAGGATCGCGACCGCGGATCCAGCGAATCCGGTCGGCCTCGACTCCCGCTTCGAGCAGCCAGGCGCATGTGTCGATCGCAGTCTTTCCTGCACCGACCACCGTGAAGCGATCCGCGGGCGCGCCGAGATGGACGAGCTCGTTGGGCGGAATGAGCGTGACTCCCGACTCGATCGCGAAGCCGGGCAGGTGACGTGAGGGAACCTCGGACTGAACGTAGGTCGCGTCGACGAGCTTGCGCCGTGGCTTGACGACGGTCGTGGCGCCGTCCAAGAGGGAAGTCACGACCTGCCCCTCGACATCCTGGCCGCGATAGTCGCTCATGCCGAAGAAGCGAACCCTGCCCGTGGGCAGCAGATTCTCGTCGAGCACGCGCGAGTAGTAGTCGCAGATCTCGGCGCCGCTTGCGCGCTCGTAGAAGCCGGCGTTCGGCCCATACGCGTCGATCCGGTCGTGGCCGAGCGGTCTCGACTCCACGCCATAGCAAGCGGACGGCTGGTGGAGGCGCACGAAGGGGTACGCGTCCAGCCAATGGCCCCCCGGCCGGTGGCGCCGATCGACGAGAACGATCTCGGCGTCCGTGTTGGCCAGCAGAGTGTCGGCGAACGCCATCCCCGACGCACCGGCTCCGATCACGAGATAGTCCGTCTCGACCTCGCGCACGCCCCAAGGCTAGACAGCACGGAACGTCGAGAGGCAACGACGCTCCGCTCGGTAAGGGCCGCTCACCTGCGCTCGGCAGCGCGGTCAGAGCCGCAACTCGAAGAAGAGGACTCCCTCGATCGGGTTGTCGTTGTAGCGCTCGATCTGCCGGAAGCCGAGCGAAAGGTAGAGCGCACGCGCGGCGTCCATCGTCGGGAGCGTGTCGAGCCGGATCGCCGCGTAGCCGAGCTCCTGCGCCCGCGCGATCGCCGCCTCCACCAGCGCCCGACCGGCGCCCGAGCCGCGCGCGGTCGGCCTGACGAAGAGCCGCTTCATCTCGCACACGCCGTCCTCCAGCGGCCGCAGGGCGACGCAGCCGGCGATCTCCTCGCCGTCGTGCGCGAGGAGGATTGCGTCGTAACCGGCGGGAAGTGCGGCGAGCTCGGCCTCGGGATCCATGAACCAGCCGTCCGGGCCGAGCCACGCGAAGTACTCGCGGAAGATCGCGCGGAGCGCGTCGGCGTCGGCCGCGCCCGCGTCGGAGATCAGCGGAGCGCCCGCAGCGCCTCCACGTCGTCGGCACTCGGTTCCCAGCCGCCGGCGGCGACGTTCGCGCGCACCTGCTCCGGCTTCGTCGCGCCGGCAATCACGGAGGACACGGCAGGCATAGCGAGCAGGCCGCCGACGGCCACCTCGACCAGCGAGATCCCGCGTTCGGCCGCGTAGGCCTGCAGCGCCTCGGTCCGATCCCAGCGCGCCTCGGGAATCTCACGGCCGGCGAGCCGGCCCTCGGTCGCCTCCTTGCCGCGCGTGTACTTGCCCGTGAGCAGGCCGCTCGCGAGCGGGAAATACGGCAGGAAGCCGAGGCCGAGCCGCTCGCACGCCGGCAACACGTCGTCCTCGGCCTCGCGCTCGACGAGCGAGTAGTGGTTCTGCACCGAGACGAAGCGATGGTAGCCCGCGCCGCGCGCGGCCTCCTCGGCCGCCTCGATCTGCGCGGCGGAGAAGTTCGAGGAACCGATCCAGCGCACCTTGCCCTCGTGGACGAGGTCGTTCAGCGCGCCGAGCGTCTCCTCGATCGGGGTCAGAGGATCGGGCTCGTGCATCTGGTAGACGTCGATCATGTCGGTGCGCAGCCGGCGCAGCGAGCTGTCGACCGCCGCCCGGATGTAGTCGGGGTTGCCGCGCCGCTCCTCGGGCCGCTCGTCCATCTCCTTGCCGAACTTCGTCGCGATGACGACGCGGTCGCGCCGGCCCTCGAGCGCACGGCCGATGAACTCCTCGCTCGCGCCCTGGGTGTAGATGTCCGCCGTGTCGATCAGCGTCACGCCCGCCTCCAGCGCCGCGTCGATCACCGCGAGCGACTGCTCGTAGTCGATCCGGCCGCCGAAGTTGTTCGTCCCGAGACCGACGACCGAGACCTCCGGCCCGCCCTCGCCGAGTGAACGCGTGCGCATGTCCCCGACGCTACTCGAAGAGCCGCATACGATGGCGCGCCGTGGAGCATCGCTTCGTCTTCCTCGCCGGCCTGCACCGCAGCGGCACGACGCTGCTCGCTCGGCTGCTCGCCGCACATCCCGAGGTCAGCGGCTTCTCGGGGACCGGCGTGGCGGCCGACGAGGGCCAGCTTCTCCAGAGCGTCTATCCCCCGGCGAGTGAATACGGCGGCCCCGGAAGGTTCGGCTTCGCGCCCGAGTCGCACCTGACCGAGGCGTCGCCGCTCGTCTCCGAGGCGAACGCCGCGAAGCTGTTCGAGGAGTGGTCGCCGCACTGGGAACTCTCGCGTCCGCTGTTGCTGGAGAAGTCGCCGCCGAACCTGCTCAAAACCCGCTTCTTGCAGGCACTTTTCCCCGGCTCGGCATTCGTCGTCATCGTTCGCCATCCCATTCCGGTCTCGATTCCGACCGCGAGATGGCGCGGCACTCGGCGCTACGATCGGATGTTCGAGCACTGGCTCCGCTGCCACGCGCTCTTCGCCGCCGACCGGGTACACCTCGGCCGCACGCACGTGCTCACCTACGAACAGCTCGTCCACGACCCGGACGGAGTGCTGCGCGGGATCTTCGAGTTCCTCGGACTCGACCCGATCGCGCCGAGCGAGCCGGTCGAGGACGGAGCGAACGAGAAGTACTTCCGGCAGTGGGACGAGCTGAAGCGCGACCTGCGGATGCGTGCCTACCTCGACCTCGTCTCGCTCCGCTACGAGCGCCGCGTGCGGCGCTACGGCTACAGCCTGCTCTCGCCCTAGCCGAGGCCGCCGGGCAGCGGCCGCGAGTACACGACGACGAGCGTCTTCGTCGGCCGCGTGAGCGCCACGTAGAGCTCGCGGAGCCCCCGGTCTCCGTCGTCCGCGACGGCGGCGGGCTCGACCACCACGACGTGGTCGAACTCCAGGCCCTTCGCCTGCCGCGGCGTGAGGATCGGGAACGGGAACGTGTCCTCGACGGCGAACGAGCGCGGGACGATCACCGCAAGGAGACCGTCGAGATCCTCGAGCGCCACGGCTTCGCGCAGCGCCCGCTCCAGCAGCTCTTCCTCGCCCACCTGCACGAGCCGCGGCGGGTCACCGCCCTTGCGGTAGGCGAGCGGCGGCTCGACCTCCGGCGCGATCCGGTCGAGCAGCGGCAGCGCGAAGTCCATGATCTCGGCCGGGACGCGGTAGGCGTGGCGCAGCTCCTCGATCTCCAGCTCCGCCGCGTCCGGGAGATACGGCTGCAGCTCCTGCCAGCCGCGGTAGACGACCGGCCCGGTCGCCTGCGCGACGTCGCCGAGCATCGTGAGCGAGCCGTCGACGGCGCGGCGCGAGATCGCGAGCAGCTGCATCGGCGAGAGGTCCTGTGCCTCGTCGACGATCACGTGCCCGTAGGACCGCGGCGCGCCGGCGAGCAGCGCCTGCGCCTCGTCGAGCAGCGGCACGTCCTGGTCGCTCCAGCGCAGGTCGGCGACCCGACGCGGCCGGTCGCGCAGGAGGAGCTTCCGCTCGTCGTCGTCCAGCACGCCCTCCGACGCCGCTGCGAGCGCGGCCGACGACGTGAGGAGCCGCGCGACGAGCTTCTGCGGCTGCGGTAGCGGCAGCACGCGGTTCAGCCAGCGCGTGAGGAAGCCGCCGCGCCCGAGCGCGCGCTCGAGCTCGTCGAAGCTCCGCAGCGCCCGCGGGCCGAACAGCTCGCCGTACCGTTCGTAGAAGCGGCGGAGCGCGGCCATCCGGAACCGCTCGCGTGCAAGTCCGAGCGGGTCTCCGACCTCCAGCGCCTCGTCGAGCAGCGCGGCGACGTCCCGCTCGCGCACCCGCACATACGTGCCGTCGACGAGCGTGACCAGCTCTTGCGGCGCCGGCACGACCGCGATCTCGACCGCACGGGCCACGACCTCGCGCAACCGCGGATCGCCCTTGAGCTGCGCGACGTCGGTCTCCTCCTCGCGGTCGACCTCGATCCCGTCGAGCAGCTCGGTCACCGCCCGCTGCTCGACGGCCTCCTCGCCGAGCGTGGGCAGGACGTGCGCGACGTAGTCCATGAACGTCGGGTTCGGCCCGACGACGAGCACGCGCCGCAGGCGCTCGCGGTGCGTGTAGAGGAGCCAGGACGCGCGGTGCAGCCCGACCGCCGTCTTGCCGGTGCCCGGCCCGCCCTGCACGACGAGCGCGCCTTCGGGGTCGGCCGTGATCAGGCGGTACTGATCCGACTGGATGGTCGCGACGATGTCGCGCATCCGTACGTCGCGCCGGCGCTCGAGCTCCTCGAGCAGGAAGTCGGAGACGCTCGCACCCTCGACCGCGCTGCCGTCTAGCGACTCGTCGGAGATATCGAGCAGGCGCCGGCCTTGGGAACGAAAGCGGCGCCGCTGCTGCACACCGTGTGGCTCCTGCGGCGTCGCCGTGTAGAACGGCCGCGCCGCGGGCGCCTGCCAGTTGACCACCATCGACTCGTGCTCGTCGTCGTGCACCCAGCGCCGGCCGACGTAGAGCGGCCGCGGCGTGCCGTCCAGCAGCAGCCGGCCGAAGACGAGCCCGCGCTCTGCGTCCTCGAAGGTGCGCATGCGCCGCTTCGCCCAGGCCTCCATGTTCAGCGCGGCCCACTCCGTCGCCATGGCCTCCTGGGTGCGCGCGACCGTCGACCGCATGCGGTCGAGCTGGTCGTAGGCGCGGTCGACGTAGGCCTGCTCGGCTGCGAGCTCGGGGTGCGTCACGGGCGGTTGAGCGTAGCGCGGAGCACGGCGAGGTCGACCCGGACGGAGGAGGCCTCGGCCGCGCAGCCCGCGCCGCGGAGCCACGCGAGCTGGTCGTCGACGCTGTCCGGCTTGTCCATCACCCAGTCGATGTGGATCGGCCCCTCCTGTCCCGCCGGAGGAACGACGACGTCGCCGAGGACGAAGAGACCGCCCGGCCGCAGCACGTGCGCGACGCGCGCGAACAGGTCCCGCTTGCCCGCGCCGTCGAGGTGATGCACGGCCAGGGCCGAGACGACGAGGTCGAACGGGCCGGCCGGGAGCTCGTCCTCGAGCCGCTGCAGCCGCAGGTCGGCGTCCGGCAGCCGCTCGCGAGCCCGTGCGAGCATCGCCTCGCTCGCGTCGATCCCGACCCACTCGGCCTCGGGATGCAGCTCGCGCACGCGCAGCGCGGTCTCGCCGCTGCCGGTGCCGAGCTCGAGCACGCGCGCCGCGCGAACGTCCGCCGCCGCGGCCACCACCGCCTCCTGCAGCTCCTCGTAGCCGGGGATCTCGTCGGCCATCTCCGCGAGGTACGTGTCCGGATCCCACTCCCACTCACCCACGCCTTCATCGTAGGATCGAACGCGTGAAGCTGGGTCTCAGCCTCGGCTACGCGCCGCCCGGCACGAATCCCGCCGACCTGTTCCCGCTCGTGCAGGAGGCGGAGCGGCTCGGCTTCGACTCGGTCTGGGTCGCCGAGGCGTGGGGCACGGACGCGGTCAGCGTCCTCGGCTGGCTCGCCGCGCGAACCGCGCGGATCAAGCTTGGCTCGGCGATCATGCAGATCCCGGGACGGACACCCGCGAACGCGGCGATGACCGCGGCCACGCTCGACCTTCTCTCCGGCGGCCGCTTCCTGCTCGGGCTCGGCACCTCGGGCCCGCAGGTGGTCGAAGGCTGGCACGGGCAGCCGTGGGGCAAGCCGCTCGGCCGGACGCGCGAATACGTCGAGATCGTGCGCGCGGCGCTACGGCGCGACGTCGTCGAGCACGACGGCGAGCACTACACGATTCCCTGGGACGGGCCGGGCGCCACGGGGCTCGGCAAACCGTTGAAGCTGATGCTGCGCCCGCTGCGTGCGGAGATCCCGATCTACCTCGCGGCGCTCGCGCCCAAGAGCGTCGCGCTCGCCGCCGAGATCGCGGACGGCTGGCTCCCGATCTTCGTCGCACCCGAGCGGTTCGACGAGACCTTCGGGCCGAGCCTGGCCGCCGCGACGCCCGGCTTCGAGATCGCCGCGACCGCCAGCGTCTTCGTCGGCGACGACGTGCCGGCGCTCCTCGACGCGCTGCGGCCGTACGTCGCGCTCTATGTCGGCGGCATGGGCGCGAAGGGCCGCAACTTCTACAACTCGCTCGTCCGGCGCTACGGCTGGGAGGACGAGGCCGACCGGATCCAGGAGCTCTACCTCTCCGGCAAGCAGCGGGAGGCGATCGCCGCCGTGCCCGACGAGCTCGTGGACGCCGTCTCGCTCGTCGGGCCGAAGGAGCGGATCGCCGAGCGGCTCCAAGCCTGGCGCGAGACTCCGGTCACGACGCTCGTCCTCGGCACGACGCAGCCGGAGGCGCTGCAGACGCTCGCCGACCTCGTCCTCTAGGCTCGGACGATGGCCTCGGCTCCGCCCGTGATCGTCCTCGGCGTCGGCCGCTCGGGCACGACGCTCCTGCGCGTGATGCTCGACCGCAGCAGCGAGCTGGCGATCCCGTACGAGACCTTCTTCGTCCCGCAGCTCGCCCACCGCCACGGCCGGCGGCCGAAGATCGACGACCTCCTCGACGACCTCGGGCGCCTGCGGACGCTGTACGACTGGGGGATCACGCCGGACGACGTGCGGCCGCGGCTGCGCGAGGGGATGACGACGAGCGAGGCGATCGCCGCGATCTTCGAGACGTACGCGGAGCGGCAGGGGAAGCCGCGCTGGGGCGACAAGACGCCGCTCTACATGCAGCAGCTGCCGCTGCTCGAGCGGCTGTTCCCGGACGCGATCTGGGTGCATCTCGTGCGCGACGGCCGCGACGCGGCGCTCTCCTTCCTCGAGCTGCCCGAGGGGTTCTCGGGCAAGACGTGGGCGCTGCCGCGAACCGTCCCCCAGTTCGCGGCGAGGTGGCGGACGGAGATCCTCGCCGCACGGAAGCTCGGCCGGAACGCCGGCGGCCGCTACCTCGAGCTCCGGTACGAGGAGCTGGTCGACGAGCCGGAGCGCAGTCTGCGACTCGTCTGCGAGCACGCGTCGCTGCCGTGGGAGGAGGGGCTACTCGACCACACGCGCCCGAGCGACACGGCGCACATGCCCGAGCACCGGAACCTCGCCCAGCCGCCGACTCCCGGGCTCCGTGACTGGCGCAGCCAGCTGAGCCGCGACGACGCGCTCGCATTCGAGCAGGTCGCGGGCGACGTCCTCGAAAGCTCCGGCTACGAGCTGCTCGAGCCCGGCGCGCCGGTATCCGACCGCGCACGGCAAGCGCGAGCTCGCCCGCTTCGCCGCGCGTAGCAGAAGCTGGAACGCGACCGCCGCCGCCTACCAGCGCTCGCCGCTCTGGCGGCGCTCACACCCGCCGCTGGGCTAGCAGGGGCCGGGCTGCGGCGTGCCGCCGGGGCCGACCTCGTGCTCGTTCCCCGACTGCAGGCAGTACGAGGTCGCTGCCGCCTGGGCGAGGACGACCTGGCTGCCGGGCGGAAGCGTCGCCCCGACGTACGTGTGGTTCTGGTCGAAGTACGCCTGCAGTCCGGGCACCGCCTGGCTGAAGTCCGAGCCGGCCGCGACGGAATTCGCCTGGGCGATGGCCTGCTGGTCGGACGCGGACGGCGTGTTCGACTTCGCGTCCTGGGTGGTGAGATACAGGCCGATGAAGACGGCGATCAGCAACGCCGGGATGCCGAAATAGCGCACCATCCGATCCGTATCGGCCGCAACGAGCCGGAGCTCAAGCCACGACGCGGTACACCTGGAAGACCTCGGCGTAGTCGCGGTTCACGTTGACGCCGTGCATGCGGGCGAGGTTGCGGACGTACTCGGCGTTCGCGTACCGTCGGTGGTGCTGCGATGCGTACCGCTCGAGCGCCGCAACCTTCCGCTCGACGTGCTTCTCCTCGAGCGCGACGTACCACTGGTACTCGAAGTCGAAGTTGTTCCACGGGATCTCGTACCCGAGGATCGTGGTGCGCTTGAAGGCGCGCAGGCCCTCCTCGGCGACGGTGCGGTGGTCCTGGTGGACGTCGTGGAGGCTCGGCTGGAAGACCACGTCCGGCGCCCATTCCTCCCACAGCGCGACGAGCAGCTCGAGGATGTCCTGCCGCCGCTCGGGGAAGGTGCGGACATCGAAGTCGTGCACGGTCAGCGACCCGGCGGGAATCCCGAGCTCGGTCGTCGCCTCGGCGACCTCGCGGGCCAGCGTGTCGGGCGGGAAGCCCGGCGGCAGCGAACGGGTCGCGATCGAGAACGCGACGTAGCGGACGTCGCAGCCGGCCTCGACGAGGCGCGCCATGGTGCCGCCGCAGCCGAACTCGCCGTCGTCGGTGTGCGGCGCGAGGACGAGCGCCTTCCGCCACTGCTCGATCACGGCTCCATCACCGCCCGATCATCGCAGGCGCGGGCTCGTCGGCCGCCTCGACCGTTCGAGGCGCACGCGCACGGAGTCGCACGGGCGAGACGAGCCCGATCAGGCCGATCAGCCCCCAGGTCGTCGGATCCTCGAAGAAGTCGTTGTAGGCGAGGGAGTGGACGAAGATCGCCAGCAATGCGAGCCCGGCCGCCAGCGCGAGCCGTCCATACGCCTCGTGGTCGATCCGCCGGTACGCGGCAAGCAGGAGCGCCCCGGCGAGCCACAGGAAGAGCAGGAGCCCGGGCACGCCCTCCTCCGCCGCGACCGTCACGGGAGTGTTGTGCGAGGCGCTCTGCCTCGGTCTCTTCCCGGTCCGCTTCGAGTACGCGTGCTCGAAGCCGCCGAGACCGACGCCGTGCGTGGGATGCGCCCGCGCGATCTTGATCCCGACCGCGATCAGGGTCGCCCGCCCGCTCGTGGCGTGGTTGAGGCCGGAGACCGTGTGGTGCCGCAACGCATGCTCCAGCTTCGGCTGGGTCACGGCGATCCCGGCCGCAACGACGAGAACGGCGGCGAACGCGAACAGCGACTTCCAGCGCCAGACGACCGCGGCGAGCGCGAGCACGGCGACGAGCAGCGCCGCGAAGCTCGACTGCGAGAACGAGATGAGCAGGCCGAGCCAGGCGACGGCGACGAACGCCAGCGCGGCGAGCCCGGCGCGCAACGACAGCCGGCCGCGGACGATCAGCACGGCGGTCGCGAGCAGCGCGACCACGAGGAAGCGGCCGTAGATCGAGGGGTCGTAGAAGACGGAGTTGACCCGGAAGAGAGCGTCGAAGACGTTGACGTGCTTCAGCTTTTCGTTCTGGAAGATGGTGCGCGTCTCGTACTGGTAGAAGCCGACGACGGCGAAGACGAGCGCCATCGCCACCAGCTCGCCGTACAGGATCCGGACCCGCGACGCACGCCAGGGCAGCCGCGCGATCGAGATCGCGATGACCGTGAACGGCACGTAGAAGGCGAGCAGGTCGATCGCGGCCGCGTGCACGCTGACGCTCCACCCGACCGAGAACCCGATCCAGATCAGATAGAGCGCGAGCGGCCACGCCGCGATGCCGAGCTCGCGCGTACGCTCGTCCCCGTCCACGAGCTGCCAGAGCAGGAGCCCCGCCGCGCCGAGCGCGACCGCGTAGAGCGGCACGAGCAGCGAGTGGCCGAGGAAGCCGATGCGGAACGGGACGAACGCGAGCGTGGCGAACGCGATCAGCCAGGGTTCTCGGCGGAAGAGCCAGGCGAGCAACGGGCCCAGCACGACGACGCCTGCGATCGCCGCCCCGAGCTCCGCCGCGTCGGACGGCGCGAGCGACACCGCGAGCAGGATGGTGCCGACTCCCGCGTAGCAGAGCCCGGCGATCCGGTTGCGACGCGTGCGCGCGAGGAGCAGGACGGCAAGTCCGATACACGCGATCGGGCCCGCGATCTCGGCGAGCCCGATCATTTGTGCACCCGCACGACGGCGGTCGCGGCGTGTCCGTTCTCGGCGACGACGAGCCTGTACGTGCCCGGCGTGCTCGGCGGGCGCAGCCGCAGGGTCTTCCCGCGCCCCCCGCCGTGCCTCCGGCCGAGCCTCCACGTGTAGTGCCTGGACGCCGTCTCGACGTGCACCGTGAACGGCCTGCCGCGGCGGACCGTGATCAGCTCAGGCGTGATCTCGATGTAGCGGAGGACGACCGTGACCTGCTTTCGCTCGCCGGCCGGAGTCTCGTTGCCGGCGAGATCCCGCGCGCCGATCGAGAGGACGTACGTACCGGGCCGAAGCGGCTCGCCGTCGAGCCTTCCCGTCCACTTGATCTTGCTCTGCGGCCGGCTCTCATGGCCGACGACGATCCGGCGGCCGTCGAGGTAGACGAGCGCGTGCGCCCGCTCGCTGAACCGGTACTGGATCGCGAGGGACTGCCCCGCCCCGCCGAGCAGGACGGGCTTGAGACGAGTCGCTGAGACCACCCTGGGCGGCTGCGTGTCGACCGTGATCTTGTTTGCGAACTGGAACGTGTGGCGAGCGTTCGCAAGGTGGACCGCGGGGAAGTAGACGCCGTCCGGCACCAGAGCTCCGGAGTCGGTGCGACCGTCCCAGTCGACGTGCTGCGGGATATGGGCACGGAGGAGACTCTCGGGGCGGGTCGCGACCGTGTGGCCGGCCGAATCGACGAACATCACTGTCACGTGGTCCGGATGGCGAAGGCTGAACCCGACCCTGGCCACGTCAGTCGGGCAGTGACAGATCGGCGAGATCACCACCAGCCCGCCCGGATGGATCGCGGGTGCTGCCCCGGCCGAGATCTGCACCGCGAAGAGCGGGCTCTTCTCCAGCTTCAGGTGCTCGGTGATCGCGAAGGCGGCAGCGGTGGCCACCAGCAGGCCCAGGAGCGTGACCGTCGTGAGAACCCGCTGCAAAGCCCGCCGATTCTACGGCCCGCTCGTTAACGAAGTCGAAGAAGGGTCAGGCGCGTTCGGGAGTGACGTGCGACTCGCTCACCATCACCCGCACCGTGTAGATCGTCAGCACGACCAGGAGGAGGACGAGACCGCCGCCGAGAACCCAGTTCGCCTCGGGGACGTTGAGGAGCTTGAGCCCGCTGATGATCAGGATCCCGGCGAGACCGCCCCGAATCGTCATGTCCGGCACCTTCACCGTGTAGCGACTCGAGATGAGGATCCCGGGCACCGAGCCGAGCAGCAGCCAGGCGGTCGCGTGCAGGTCGACGTCACCGATCACGAGGTGCCCGACGCCCGCGACCCAGAGGAGCGCGGCCGCGTGGAAGATGTCCGTCCCGACGATCCGCGGCATCGTCAGCGGGTAGACGAGCACCATCATCAGCCCGAAGTACGTGCCGCTGCCGACCGACGTGATGCCGACGATGAAGCCGAAGACCGCGCCCGTGGCGAGTGCGATCAGCTTGTCGCGGCGGCTCATGATGAACGGCGCCTCGCTCGGCTGGGCTCCCCGCTTCACGAACGACTTGGCGAGGAAGCCGGCGCCCCCGAGGATGAGCGCCACGCCGATCGCGTAGCCGAGGACCGTCTGCGCGTTCGCGATCGAGTTCCGAAGCTCGTAGGAGACCACGACCCCGGCGAGGGCCATCGGCCCGGAGCCCGCGAACAGCCACAACGCCAGGTGGCTGTGCACCGTGCCCAGCCGCCGGTGCCGCAACGCGCCGAACGACTTGAAGACCGCGCCGTGGAAGATGTCGGTGCCGACGGCGTAGCTCGGCTTGAAGCCGAAGACGATGATCAGGATCGGCGTCATCAGCGAGCCGCCGCCGACGCCCGTGAGGCCGACGATCAGGCCGAGCCCGAGCCCCGTCAGCGTGAACTGCCAGGTCATGGTGTCGCCGAGAGCACCATGCCGGCGCCGACCGTCTCGTTCGTCGCCTCGTCGATCAGCACGAACGCTCCCGTCGCGCGGTTCTCCCCGTAGGGATCGACGCAGAGCGGCTCGGAGAGCCGGAGCCGGACGACGCCGATGTCGTTCAGCCCGAGCTGCCCGGGAGCCGGGACGTCCTCGATCGTGTGCACGTCGACCCGCGAGACGAGCTCGTCGGCGATCGCGCGGACGGACCGCGCCGTCTGCTTCACCGCGAGTCGCCCGCGCGGCTCGAGCGGCTTCTCGCTCATCCAGCAGACGCGCGCCTCGAGCTCCCGCGCGACCGTCGGCGGGTGGGCCGGGTCGGCGAGCATGTCGCCGCGCGACACGTCGAGGTCGTCGGCGAGCCGGAGCGTGACGGACATCGGCGGGATCGCCGCCTCGAGCGGCCCGTCGATCGTCTCCACCGCCTCGACCTGCGTCCGAATACCCGCGGGCAGGACGACCACCTCGTCGCCGGGGCTCCACACGCCGCCCGCGACCTGGCCGCCGTAGCCGCGGTAGTCGTGGTGCTCGTCGGACCGCGGCCGGATCACCCACTGCACCGGGAAGCGCCGGCTGTCGAGGTCGCGGTCGGACGCGATCTCCACCGTCTCGAGATGCTCCAGCAGGACCGGCCCGTCGTACCACGCCATGTTCTCGGAGCGCTCGACCACGTTGTCGCCCTGCAAGGCCGAGATCGGGATCACGGCGAGGTCCGGCAGCCCGAGCTCTTCGAGCTGCGCGCCGATCTCGTCGAACCGCTCCTGCGACCAGTCGACGAGATCCATCTTGTTGACGGCGACGACGGCGTGCGGGACACGGAGGATCGAGAGGATGTACGCGTGGCGGCGGGTCTGCTCGACCACACCCAGGCGCGCGTCGACGAGCACGATCCCGAGCTCGGCCGTCGAGGCGCCCGTCACCATGTTGCGCGTGTACTGCACGTGGCCGGGAGCGTCGGCGAGCTGGAAGCGGCGCCGCGGCGTGACGAACGAACGGTAGGCGACGTCGATCGTGATCCCCTGCTCGCGCTCGGCGCGCAGGCCGTCGGTGAGCAGCGCGAGGTCGACGTACCCGTGGCCGCGGCGGCGCGAGACGTCCTCGATGTGCTCGAGCTGGTCGACGAAGATCTGCTTCGTGTCGTAGAGCAGCCGGCCGATCAGCGTCGACTTGCCGTCGTCGACGGACCCGCACGTGACGAGACGCAGCAGGTCGGTCGAGCGCGCTCCCTCAGAAGTAGCGCTCACTCCGCCGTCACCACGCGCTGATCCGGGTGCGATGGGCGAGCGCCATGCGAGGACGCAGGGAGCGCTCGTAGCCGGAGGCTACGGGCGCGACTGAGGACGACGCAGGGAGCCGCCCAGCGCGGCCGGGCAGCCCGTGCGTGATGGGGGAGTGAGCGCTCAGAAGTAGCCAACGCGTTTCCTGTCCTCCATCGCGGCCTCGCTGAAGCGGTCGTCGGCACGCGTCTCGCCGCGCTCGGTCACGCGCGTCGCCGCAATCTCCTCCACGACCTCGTCGATCGTCGCCGCGCGCGACTCGACACCGCCGGTGCACGTCATGTCGCCGACCGTGCGGAAGCGAACGGACGTCGTGAACGGATCCTCGCCCTCCATCCGCTCGACGTACGAGGAGACGGCGTAGAGCATCCCGTCGCGGCGGAACACCGCGCGCTCGTGTGCGAAGTAGAGCGGCGGCAGCTCGAGCTGCTCCTGCGCGACGTACTGCCAGACGTCGAGCTCCGTCCAGTTCGAGATCGGGAAGACGCGGACGTGCTCGCCCTTGCGGACGCGCGCGTTGTAGAGGTTCCACAGCTCGGGCCGCTGCGCGCGCGGGTTCCACTGGCCGAAGTCGTCGCGGAAGGAGAAGATCCGCTCCTTCGCCCGGCTGCGCTCCTCGTCGCGCCGGGCGCCGCCGATCGCGGCGTCGAAACCGTGCTTCTCGATCGCGTCGAGCAGCGTCGTCGTCTGCAGCCGGTTGCGCGACGCGCGCGGGCCCGTCTCCTCGACCACGCGCCCCTTGTCGATCGACTCCTGCACCGAGGCCACGACGAGCCGCTCGCCGAGCTCGGCCACGCGCCGGTCACGGTACTCGATCGCCTCCGGGAAGTTGTGCCCGGTGTCGACGTGCATGATCGGGAACGGGAACTTGCCGGGCCTGAACGCCTTCTCGGCCAGGCGCAGCAGGACGATCGAGTCCTTGCCGCCCGAGAAGAGCAGCACCGGCCGCTCGAGCTCGGCCGCAACCTCGCGAAAGATGTGGACGGCCTCGGACTCGAGCTCGTCCAGGTGCGTCAGGGTCGGGAGCGCGTGCGACGTGGTCATAGCTCGGACTCCACGCGCTCGGAGATGAGATTGAGCTCCTCGAGCCGGTCGATCACGGTGGCGGCCGACTCGGTGGGCGTGCGGCCGGTCGTCTCGAGCCGCAGCTCGGGCTCGAGCGGCTCCTCGTACGGCGCCGAGACGCCGGTGAACTCCTCGATCTCGCCGGCGAAGGCCGCCGCGTAGAGGCCCTTCGGATCGCGGCGCGCGCACTCCTCGAGCGGCGTGGCCACGAAGATCTCGACGAACGGCGCATGTTGCTCGACGAGGGAGCGCGCGTGGCGGCGCAGCTCCTCGTACGGCGAGATCGCCGAGACGATCACCACGGCGCCGGCGCGCGCGAGCCGCGAGGCGACCCAGCCGATGCGCGCGATGTTGGTGTCGCGGTCCTCCTTCGAGAAGCCCAGTCCCTTCGAGAGATGGGTGCGGACGATGTCGCCGTCGAGGTGGTCGACGACGAAGCCGCGGCGTTCGAGCTCCGGCTCGATGTTGCTCGCGATCGTCGTCTTGCCCGCGCCCGACAAGCCGGTGAACCAGAGGACGAAGCCGCTCATCGCTCCGCGTTTGCCGGCTCCGTCGAGCCTACGCCGGTGTGCAGCCCGCACTCGGTTCGCTCCGTGCCGGCCCAGCGGCCTTCACGACCCTTACCCGGGATCGTCGAGTGCATGTCGCCGATCGAGTCGTAGCCCTGGTCGTGCAGCTCGTTGTAGGGAATCCCGCGCTCGCGGATGTACGCCCAGCAGTCCTCGTCGGTCCAGTCCGCGAGCGGGTTCGCCTTCCAGAGCTCGTGCGCGTCGTCCCAGCCGAGCTTCGGCGCGTCGGCCCGCAGCGGCGACTGGTCGCGGCGGATGCCGGTGATCCAGGCGTCGAGATCGAGCAACGCACGGTTGAGCGGCTCGATCTTCGCGATCGCGAGATAGAGGTCGGGATTCGTCTCCCAGAGGCCGTCCTCGACCGGACCGGGGGCGAACGTGAGGATCTTGGTGTCGTAACGCCGCTCGACCTCCTGCCAGAGCGTGTACGTCTCCGGAAAGAGGTGGCCGGTGTCGATCGCGAAGACACGCGCGCTCGGCTCGAGCTCGAACAGCATGTCGAGCAGCACCGACTCCTCCTTCTGGAAGGAGCACGCGAGCGCCGCCCGCCCCGGGAACTCCGCGAGCACGTACTCGACGACCCGCTGCGCGGGCCAGGACTCGACGTCAGCCGGCAGGTGCAGGCTCGACGCCAAGCAGCACCTCCTTCAGCGTGTCCCCGCGCAGCCCGAGACGCAGCGTCTCGAGCGGGATCACTTCCTCGGGCGGGATGTTGCCGAGGTTCACGTTCGTCCCGAAGTGCTTGATGAACCAGGCCTGGCTCTCCTTGGTCGGCGCCTCCCAGATCAGCGTCTCGAAGGGGACGGAGTGCTCGATCTCGTCGACGAGCCCGGTGCGCAGCTCGCCGCTCGGCCGGTAGATGCCGGCGGTGCCGCCCTCGCGGCCCTCGGCGATCACCTTCCAGGCGCCCGCGTCGAGCTCCTCCTGCATCCACTGCACCCAGAGGTACGGCGCCACGTTCACCTCGGCGTCCTTCGAGCCCACTTCGGAGAGCACCGTGAAGTCACGCGCGAAGTCGGCGATCAGCTCGAGCTTGCGCTCGCGTGGAATCTCGATCGTGCCGTCGGAGATCTCGACGTGAGCGAAGCGGTGCTCGGTCAGCCAGCCCTTGAACTCGTCGATCTTGTCGCGGGCGTAGACCGCCTCGAAGAACGTGCCGCCGCAGACGACGGGCGTCTCGAAGTGTCGATAAAGCGCAATCTTCTTCTCGAGATTGTTCGTGACGTAGCCGGTGCCCCAGCCGAGCTTGACGATGTCGACGAAGGCGCCCGCGGTGTCGAACAGACCCTCGATCTCCCGCAGGTTCAGCCCCTTGTCGATGACGTGCGTGAGCCCGGTGCTGCGCGGCTTGCCCGGCCGCTCGGGCACTCCCAGGAATCCGTCTGCGAAGCCGGGCATCGCCGGAACGATAGCTAATCGTCCGCATAGCGATCCCTTATCCGGCAGGCGGGCCGGCCGTTCGGCCATGCCGGAAAGAGCCATCTTGATTGTCAGATCGGACAACAGTAGCGTGGCCTCCCTCGCATTCGCCCAAGAACAGGAGGTCCATGATGTCCACACGATGTGCAGCGCTCCTTGCGCTGCTCCTCGCAACCCTCGCCGCAGCGCTCGGATTCGCGCTGCCGGCCCACGCGGCGGGCAGCGGCACACCCACCCCTCTCCCGCAGGATCAAGCGAACGCCCTCGCCACGACAGACCCGGCCGTTCCGAGCGGCTCGTCGACGAGCGTCGTCAACGGAAGCGCGGTACTGAGCGCCGCGTCCGCGCCCGGAGCGGATACGACGATCGAGGCCGGCGTCACGCCGCAGGCCGCGGTCGGCCTCTCGGCGCTGAGCGAAGGCGGCGTTCTCTCGGCGACGAGGCCGGTCTGCTGGGCCAACATGGCCTGGCGCCAGTGGGGGACGTGGCCGTACGAGCAGAAGATCACCAACACGACGTACTGGTGCGCGGTCTTCGGCAGCCACATCACGTACCGCACGTCGACGACCACGGCGACCGGCACGCTCTGCGGCACCAGTTGGCGGGCGACCGCGCTGATCGGCGGCGGGGTCGGTCGCGGCTTCGGCTACTTCACGATCCGTTCCTCAGCCGGATTCTCGTGTGAAACGGTCGTCCCGTGGATCACGCTCCACACCAGTCATCACGAGGACATCAAACGCACCGACCGGGGTGTGACGACCTCGGTGGGATCGGGCTAATAGACGTCGCGCAGGAGCTGCTCGATCTCGTCCGGGCTCGCGGGCTTCGGGTTGGCGAGGTTGCCGCCTCGCTCGGCCGCGGTGGCCGCGAGCCCGGGCAGGTCTCCCTCGGGCACGCCGAGCTCACGCAGGCGCGTCGGGCCCGCGAGCGCGGCGAGCGACTCGACCCGGCTTGCGGGATCGCCGGGGGCGCCGACCGCCTCGCCGAAGCGCGCCACGGCGTCGGGAGCGAACGAGGCGTTGAAGCGCAGCACCGGCGGCAGGCAGATTCCGTTGAGCGTCCCGTGCGGCAGGCCGTAGGTCCCGCCGATCGCCTGCGCCATCGCGTGCGCGAGCGCGAGCATCGACCCGGCGAGCGCGGCACCGCCGTGGCAGGCTCCGCGGAGCAGCTCGGTCCGCCCCTCGAGGTCCTGTGGAGCCGCGACGACGCGTGGTAGCCACTCGGCGATAAGTCGGGCGCCGGCCAGCGCCCGCTCGTCGGCGGGGGGATTGTGTCCCTGGACGTAGAGCGCCTCGGCGCAATGGGCGAGCGCGTTCATCGAAGTGCCGACGGTCGTCTCGGCCGGCAGGTCGAGCGTCAACCCGGGCTCGTAGACGATCGCAGTGGGATGCGCGCCTGCGCCGCCGCCCCGCATCCGCCGCCTGGGATCGCGGACGCCGAAGTACGTCGTCCACTCTGCACCGGCGTACGTCGTCGGGACGGACACCAGCGGGAGCCCGGCCGACGCGGAGATCGCCTTGCCGAGGTCGATCGCGCTTCCGCCGCCGACGGCGAGCACGCCGTCCGCCGCGCTCGCGGCGGCGGCTGCGTCGGCGATGCGGTCCGACGGCACCTCCGACCACCGACCCGCAGGCTCGACGGACAGCGCGAACGAGTCCCAGCGCGGGCTTGCAACGAGAAGCGGCGCCGAGACGCCCGCCTCGGCGCAGGCTTCGGGCAACGAGGCCAGACCCCAGCGGACGATCACGCCAGCCGCTCCCGCGCGAACGTGACGAACTCCTGTGCCACGCGCGTCTCGGTGCGGCCGCTCGCCCGGGCGAGCTGGACGTCACGCGCCGGCTCGAGCCCTTCGACGCGCGCGATCGCGAGCGTCCCGGCCGCCAGATCTCCCTCGATCGCGATGCGCGAGATGAACGTCGCTCCGAAGCCGCCGAGCACCGCCGAGCGCGCCGACTCCTGCAGCCCGAGCTCGAGCTTCACGTTGAGGTCACGCAGGCGGAGGCCGAGCTCGCGCAGCTCCTCGTCGATCATCTGCCGGATGCCGGCGCCCTCCTGCATGAGCACGAGCGGCTCGGCTTTCAGCTCCTCGAGCGTCATGCTCCTGCCGGCGCGCTTGTGCCCGGCGGGAACCGCGAGGACGACCTCGTCCCGGTAGAAGGGCTCGAACGTGACGCCGCGGTGGCGGCCGGCGACCCCGACGATCCCGAGCTCGAGCTCGCGCCGCCCGATCTGCTCGACGACCGTGTGCGTGTCGGAAACCGTCAGCGCGACGTGCACCAGAGGATGCAGCTCGTGGAACTCGCCGAGCACGACCGGCAGGACGCTCCCGCCCGGCCCGGTGGAGGCGCCGATCTCCAGACGGCCCTTCAGCTCGCCCTCGGCCTCCTCGCCGAGGTCGGCGAGCAGCTGCTGCTCGAGCGCGAGCAGCCGCTGGGCTCCGCGGTAGAGCCGGAGACCGGCCTCGGTCGGCTCGACCCGCCGCCCGGAGCGGTCGAGGAGACGCTGGCCGACGCGCTGCTCGAGCGATCGGATCTGGAGACTGACCGCAGGCTGCGTCACCCCGAGCTGGTCGGCGGCCTGCGAGAAGCTGCTGCGCTCGACAACGGCACAAAACGCCGCCAGCTGTTTCGTGTCCATAAGGACACCTTATCCAGGGCATGGCTGGTATCCACCCGGCTCGGCCGTCACGGGAATGGAGCACGTCGGGATCGTGTCGACGAGCTCGCCCAGCGACTCGGCTAGCGCTTTACGATCGGGCGCGTGCCTGAGTCGACGCGGATCGAGGACACGCTCGTCCGCGGCTATCGCCAGCTCGCGCTCGACACGCCGCAGCGGCCGCGGGATCACGCACTGCGCGCGCTCGACCTGATCCTGTCGTCGGTCTTCCTCCTGGTCTCGCTCCCGATCTCGCTCCTGATCGCAGCGGCGGTACTCGTCACGAGCGGGACTCCGGTGCTCTACCGCGGCGAGCGCGTCGGCCGGGGCGCGCGCGTCTTCACGATGTACAAGTTCCGCACGCTGCGCCGGGGCGCCGAGAGGCGGCTTGGTGCGTACCTCGGCGAGGAGCTCGTCGAACGCACGAAGGCCGAGTTCACGCCGGTCGGCAAGTGGCTCAAGGCGACGCAGCTCGACGAGATCCCGCAGTTCGTGAACGTCCTGCGCGGCGACATGAGCCTTGTCGGCCCGCGGCCGATCCGGCCGGTCTTCTTCGGGGAGCTCGCACACGAGCTCCCTTCCTACTGGCAGCGGCTCGTCGTGCGGCCGGGACTGACGGGCCTCGCGCAGGTGAGGCGCGGCTACGAGACGTCGATGAGCGAGAAGCTCGCGCACGACCTCGAGTGGATCGCCGACCGGTCGGTCCGCCTCTACCTCACCACCGTGGTGGCCACGGGCTGGCGCGTCCTCAAGCAGTCGCTCGGAGGACTGCTGGGCCGCCGCGCCTAAGGTAGTCCCGTGTGCGGGATCTGCGGGATCGCGACTGCCCACGGCGCCGCGGACGTCGAGACGCTGCGCCGGATGAGCGACCTCCTCGTCCACCGCGGCCCCGACAGCGCCGGCGAGCACGTCGACCGCGGCGTCGCGCTCGCTGCTCGCCGCCTATCGATCATCGATCTCGAGCACGGAGACCAGCCGATCGCGAACGAGGACGGCAGCTGCGTGGTCGTCCAGAACGGCGAGATCTACAACTACCCCGAGCTCCGGCGCGAGCTCGAGCGCGCGGGCCACGAGCTGCGGACGCGCTGCGACACCGAGGCGCTCGTCCACCTGTACGAGCAGCACGGGACCGGTTTCGCAGAGCGGCTGCGCGGGATGTTCGCGGCCGCGATCTGGGATGCGCCGCGCCGCCGCCTCGTGCTCGCGCGCGACCCCTACGGGATCAAGCCGCTCTACTACCGGCACGTCGGCGCGGAGCTGCGCTTCGCGTCCGAGCTGCGCGCGCTCCCGCGCGGCGAGATCGACCCCGACGCGCTCGAGGCGTTCCTCGCCTTCAACTCGATCCCGGCGCCGTACTCCATCTTCCGCGACGTGCGGAAGCTGCCCGCCGGGCACGTCCTCGTCTGGGAGAACGGCGAGATCTCGCTCGAGCGGTATGCGCGACCCGGCCCGGCCGCCGAGGGCGAGCTGCGCGACGGCGACGAGGCGGAGCTCGTGGAGGAGCTGCGGGCGCGGATGCGCGACTCGGTGCGTGCGCATCTCCTCTCCGACGTGCCTGTCGGCGTCCTCCTCTCGGGCGGTGTCGACTCGGCGGCTCTCGCCGCGCTTGCGGCCGAGGAAACGCCGGAGCCGGTGCATACGTTCACGATCGGTTTCGCCGAGCGCAGCTTCGACGAGCGCGCCGACGCGCGGCTGGTGGCGGAGCGGTACGGGACCGAGCACCACGAGCTGCTGGTGCGGCCCGAGCCGGAGCTGCTCCTGCGCGCGCTCGCGGAGGCGTTCGACGAGCCGTTCGCGGACTCTTCGGCCCTGCCCACCTATCTCGTCTCCCAGCTCGCGGCAGAGCACGTCAAGGTCGCGCTCTCGGGCGAGGGCGGGGACGAGCTCTTCGGCGGCTACTACACGTATGCGGCGGATCTCTGGGCCGACCACCTGGCGCCGCTCGCGCGGGCTGCGCGCCCGCTCGTCGAGGCGCTCCCGGCCTCCACCCGGAAGGCCAGCCTGGACTACAAGGCAAAGCGGTTCGTGCGCGCCGCGCATCTGCCGCCGCTCGAGCGGCATCACGGCTGGAAGGAGATCTTCTCGACCGACGCACGCGCCGAGCTGACGGGCCGCCGCGCCGCGCTCGATCCGCTGGACGTCTACCGGGCGCGGTATTCCGAAACGATCGGGGCGCCGCAGCTCGCGCGGCTGCAGGACGTCGACTTCGGCGTCTATCTCGTCGACGACCTCCTCGTGAAGACCGACCGCGCTTCGATGGCGCATTCGCTCGAGGCGCGCGTCCCGTTCCTCGACCCGCTCGTCACGAACCTCGCGTTCGCGCTGCCGACGCGGCTGAAGGTCCGTGGCCTTGCGAAGAAGGTGCTGCTGCGGAAGGCCGTGGAGCCGCTCGTGCCGGCGGAGGTCGTGCACGGCCGCAAGCGCGGCTTCTCGATTCCGGCCGCGGCCTGGCTGCGCGGCGAGCTCGAGCCGTTCGCGCGGGAGACGCTGTCGCCGGAGAACCTGCGACGCCAGGGCTTCTTCAACGCGCAGCCGGTTACACGCCTGCTCCACGAGCACGTTGCCGGGCGGGAGGATTGGAGCCGCCAGCTGTGGGGGCTGCTCGCGTTCACGCTCTGGTACGAGCGGCACGTCGAGCAGGAACCGCCGCGGCTCGAGTCGGCGCGGATGGAGGCGCTCGCAGCGTGAGGGTCTGGATCGACATCACGGCGCCGGCGCACGTCCTCGTCTTCCGGCCACTGGTCGACATCATGCGCAACCGCGGCGACGAAGTGGAGATCACCGCCCGCGACTACGCGCAGACGCTGCAGCTGCTCGAGCTGCACGGGCTCGAGGCGGACGAGATCGTCGGACGCCACGCGGGCCGGTCGCGGCTCCAGAAGGCGCGGCAGATGACCCACCGCCTCGGCGCGCTCCGCAAGTGGGCGCGCGGCCGCGACTTCGACGTCGCTCTCGCGCACGGCTCGCACGAGTTGACGATCTCCGCGCGCCGGCTCGGGATCCCGAGCTCGACGACCTTCGACTACGAGTTCGCGACGCTGCAGCACCAGCTCGGCTGCCGTGCCGCCACCCGCGTCGTCGTGCCGGACGCGATCCCGCCCGAGCGGCTCGAGCCGTACGGCGTGCACCCGCCGAAGCTCGTCCAGTACCCGGGGTTGAAGGAGGAGTACTACCTCTCCGACTTCGTGCCCGACCGGTCGCTGCTCGAGCGGTTCGGCGTCGACCCCGCGCGGGTGCTCGTCGTCCTGCGGCCGCCGCCCGACGTGTCGCTCTACCACCGGCACTCGAACCCGCTCTTCCCGCAGACGCTCGAGCACCTCGGCCGGGCCGAGGACGTGCACGCGTTCGTCCTGCCGCGCACCGAGGAGCAGCGCGAGTACGTTCGCGGCCTCGCGCTGCCGTCGGTGATCCTCCCCGAGGGAGCCGTCGACGCGCAGAGCCTGATCGCGCTCGCCGACCTCGTCGTCTCGGCGGGCGGGACGATGAACCGCGAGGCGGCCGCGCTCGGTGTGCCGGTCTACACGACGTACGGCGGCCGGCTCGGCGGCGTGGACGAGGAGCTGATCCGAAACGGCCGGCTCAAGCCGCTCACCGACCCGCGCGCCATGGAGCTGACGAAGCGCGACGAGGCGGCATCGACACGGGTGCGCCGAGACCCGGACGAGATGCTGCGGTTCCTGCTGTCCGCCCTGGACTCCTGACGGAGTCTTGCCGCCGGCAAAGTCCGGCCACGCCGGTCAGGCGAGAGAACGCTGGTCAGCCGAGCGCAGTGCGCGAGAAGCGACTATCTCTGTGACCGGCAGACCCATGACCCGTGCGCCCGCTGCCGGTAGAGCCTGTACCTCCCGAGTGGCACGGTCTCGCGCTCGGTGGGGCCGTTCGGGACGTGGAAGGTGATGAGGAAGCGGGACGGGGAGGTCGCCGTCGGCGAGGTGAGTTCTGCGCACGTTCCCGTGACGAAGTCGAGTTGCACGCCGAGTCGCCACTCCCCGTTCCCCGGCTCGACCTCGAGCGGGCGTGGCGGGCCCTGTAGCCGTCACAGGTTGGGAGTCGAACCCTTGAGGCTGAACGCAGTCGTTCGCGTGCGCCGGGCAAGGCGGGGGCACGTGCCAGTGAAGCAGCGCGGTCCCGGTCTGGTGGACGAAGCTGTGAGGCGGTTCGACCGCCTGCACGTCGGTCACGATGACCGTCCGGTCGGAGAGGTTGGCCAGCCCCAGGCCAACCCAGAAGTGAGCGTTCGGGTGGAAGTGCACGATCGACCCGGTCACTACCTCTCCGGCTCCCTCTGAGCCCTCGACGCTCCCAAAAGGTGAGCTGGTCGGCCGTCCAGATGACGCGCTCAAAGCCAGGCGGGCACCAGTCACGCCGAGAGCGATCACAAGTACCACAGCGACGAGCACGACCCGCCGCCGTTTCGCCCTTCTCCTCGCCTCGTGGATCAGTGAACGGAGCGAGCGGGGAAGACGGAGAGCGTATGCCCGTCATAGCACCATTATCGATAGCACCACCGCCACTGGCAAATTGCCGGGCTCAGGGGATGTAGCCGAGGGCGGCGTTGTCGAGCCGGGATACGGCTCCCTCGAGAGAGGGAGCCGGAGTGTTCCCCCTTTAGGGGAAGGGACAACGGAGCCAACCTGAGCCACTGTCCTTCTGATGCCTGAAGGTGACGGGCAGTCTGCGGTCGTAAGGAGGTTCTGCATGATTCGCTGGAACTCGCGCATGATCCGGATTGCGGTTTCGGTTGGTGCGTTCGTGGCGCTCGCGATTGCGAGCGGTGCCGGCGCCCGCTGGGTCTAGGCCTCGGGTCGTGAGCCGCGTACGACACCTGATCGAGTTGGGACGCGGTTATCCGCCCCGGCTGCTCGGACTCGCCCTCCTGACCATCGCGGTGGGGATTCCGATAGTGGTCGGGGCGGTCGCCCACGTCATCGCCGGCAGCGGCCCGCGCCTCCCTGTCGTGCTCGGCATCGTGGTCTTCTTCCTGCTCGCGCTGGCTGCGGAGCTTCGGCCGGTGCCGCTCGACGTCGAGGGCGACTGGCTCGTCTCGTACGCGTTCGTGTTCGTCGTCAGCAGCGTTCTCATTCTCGGCTGGGCCTGGGGGATCCTGATCGGCACCACCGCGATCCTCGTTGCCCAGCTGCCCATGCGACCCGGGCCGTTGCGGGTCGCGTTCAACAGCGCCGTGTACGCCATCGCCGCCGGCCTGGCCGCAACCGCCACCCTCGCGGGGCAGATCGGGCCGCATTCGAACGTCGGGGTGGTGGTCGGCGTCGCATTCCTCGCCGGAACAGTCTTCGTGGCCGCGAACGTCGCCCTCGTCTGCGGCGCGATCGGGCTCGCCTCGGACCGGCCCGTCCGGAAGGTGATAGACGACCACCTGCGCCATTCGGGCCCCCCGTTCACCGTGATGGTGTTCGTCGTGGCCCAGGCAACCCTCGCCTGGCACCAGTCGCCGTACCTGCTCCCGCTCGTGGGAGCGCCGTTGTTCGCGCTCAACCTCTATCAACGAGCTGCGCTGAAGCGGCGCGCCGCCGAGGTGGAGGCCGCGCGCGACAACCTGACCGGGCTCGGCAACCAACGCGCCTACGAGCAGGCGATCGACGAGGCGATCCTCGGCGTAGGCCCCGGCGACTCGCTGATCCTGTACCTGCTCGACGTCGATCGCTTCAAACAGGTGAACGATCGCCACGGCCACCCGACCGGCGACGCCGTGCTTGCTCGGCTCGGCGCGCTGTTGGAGGAGCTCGCGCCGGGGCGCGGCTACCGCATCGGTGGCGACGAGTTCGCCGTGCTCCTACCGGGCGACAACGTGGCGAGACAAGGATTCCCCGACCGGCTCCGGGAGAGCCTGGTCGCACTGTCCCTCGTCGGGGTCACGGAGCCCGTGACCATCAGCGTCGGCGAGGCACACTTCCCCGACCACGCCCAGGATGCGAGCTCGCTCAAGCGGCGGGCCGACCTCGCCCTCTACAAGAGCAAGCGCAACGGCAAGGACCGGACGAGCGTGTTCCAGCCCGGCGAGCCGCTGTTTGCGGGCGAATCGAGCGCTGAGGAGAACACCGGGGCGATGGTGGCCGTGCGCCGCCTGCTCGCCGCCCTCTCGGCCCGCCACGGGTCCGTCGGCGAGCACTCGACGGCGGTCGCCGATCTTGCCCGCTCGATCGGCCGGACGCTCGGCGTCGAAGACCCGGAGCTCGACCACCTCTACCTCGCCGGGCTCCTACACGACCTCGGCAAGATCTCCACGCCGGACTCGATCCTCTTGAAGGCCGGCCCGTTGACCCTCGAGGAGCGGCAGATCATGCAGAAGCACTCGCGCACCGGCTTCCGTCTGCTCGACGGGCTCGACCTGGCGCCGGTCGACAACTGGATCCTTCACCACCACGAGCACTGGGACGGCGGCGGCTATCCGGACGGCCTCGCCGGTGCCGAGATCCCGTTCGGGTCGCGGATCGTGCTCGTGGCCGACGCCTTCGACGCGATGACCAGCGAGCGCCCCTACCGACGGGCGCTTTCGGTCGAGTCCGCCCTGGGCGAGCTCCGCGACCAGGCCGGCCGCCAGTTCGATCCGCTCGTCGTCTCGGCGCTCGAGACCTGCCTTGCCGCCGAACCCGACCGCGTCTCGGTCGAGACCCTCGGCTGATGGTCCTCGCCGAGGCCGCGCTAGCTGGCATCGTGCTCGGGCTGCTCTCGGGCGGGCGCCTGGGAGCGCTGGGGGAGCTGCAGATCAGACGCGTCGAGCTCGTGTACGCGGCGATTCTCCTGCAGATCGGGGCGTTTCCCTCGGATGTTCTCCCGTGGTCGACGCCGGACCGGATCGCTCGAGTGCTGTGGCTCGTCTCTTTCGCGCTGTTGATCGGATTCGCGGTCGCCAACCGCGCGGTGCGCGGCCTCGCCCTGGTGTTCGCCGGCCTGGGGTGCAACCTGGTCGCCGTCCTCGCCAACGGGGGACTGATGCCGGCCAGCCCGCACGCGATCCGGGCGGCCGGCCTGGCCTACCGACTGCACAACAACAGCGTCTCCACCGCCTATCCGCACCTCGCCTGGCTCACGGATCGCTGGGCCGTGCCCGCCTGGATTCCCTGGGGCAACGTCTTCTCGGTCGGCGACGTCCTCATCGCGACCGGGATCATCGTGACGATCGTCCTCGCAATGCACGGACGCGCCCGGCGTGAACGCGCACTCGCGCCGCGGCGACTAGTTGCCGACCGCTGAGTCGGGCATGAACTCGCGAACCTCCTGCGCGCAGCGGCAGGCGACCGCGCTCTTGGCAGCCCACTCCAGCGCCTCCTCCCGCGAGCCGACCTCGACGATGCAGAACCCGCCGACCGCTTCCGGATACTGCCCGTCGGTGACCGTGCCGTCGGTGGCCACGATGCTCGCCTGCTGGTGCTCCAGCCCGCCGCCGAAGACCCACACTCCTGCGGTCATGGCCTCACGGACGACGTCGTGCGAAGCCTCGCCCACGGCGGGCATCTCCTCGGCGGGGATGTGGTCCATCGCGTGGGCGTCGAACGAGATCAGGTATCGCGGCATCTGAACACTCCTTCTCTCAGCGGCCAACTCCGGCCGTATCGCCCCAGAGACTGACGGGCCTTGACGGACTCATCGGTGAGGATACGAGCTCAGGCGGCGACGTCTGCGAGCCGGGCGAGCAGCTCGGGCCCGTAGCGCTCGAGCTTCGCCGGGCCGATGCCCGGCACCGCCGCCAACTCCGCCAGGGTGCGCGGCGTCCTTGCGACGAGCTCCGCGAGCGTCCGGTCGTTGAAGACGACGTACGCGGGAACCTCGTCCGCACGCGCACGCGCGAGGCGCCACTCCCGCAGAGCCTGGACTGCCGGCGTCTGCGGCAGCGTGGTCTTCTCGGACTTCGAGGACGGCCGTGCGGCGGCGCGCACGCCGAGCTCGTCGAGGAACCGGCTCGCCTTGCCCTCCCAGGTGACGAGTAGGTGCCGCTTCGCCCGCGTCAGCCCGACGTAGAACAGACGCCGCTCCTCGGTCACATCGCCGCGCCGGACCGGCAGCTCGCCCTCCTCGACCCGCGGCAGGAAGACCGCGTCCCACTCGAGGCCCTTCGCCCGGTGGAGCGTCAGCAGGTGGACGCCGCGGCCCGCGCTCGCGCCGAAGCGCTCGTGCAGCAGCTCGACGAAGCCGTCGACCTCGCCGCCGAAGTCCTCCGCGAGCCGCACGAGCCGCGCCAGGTCTGCCTGCCGGGTCTGCTCGCGCTCGCCGAGCTTCTCCGGCACCTCGGCGAGGAGCCCCTGAGCGACCGCGAGCTCGCGTACGACCTCGGCGGCAGGCCCGCGCCGACCGCGCAGCCCCTTCAGCAGCTGCCGCGCCGCGTCACGCGCCAGGAGAGAGGCGCCCTGGAAGGGGATCCCGGCTTCGTGGAACGCCTCTTCGAACTCGCCCGTCCTCGCGTTCGTGCGCACGAGCACCGCCATCCGCTCCAACG
>CAVPDO010000015.1:0-431988 GCA_963702655.1 uncultured Actinomycetes bacterium
TCAGGAATCGCTCGCCGTCCTTGTTGACCAGAAAGGCCCCTTCGCCGCGGCAGCCCTCGGTGATCAGCACGCCGGTCGGAGCCAGCGTCGTAGGGTGGAACTGCATCATCTCCATGTCCTTGAGCGGCAGGCCGATGCGCAGTGCCAGGGCCATCCCGTCGCCGGTGCAGGAGTACGCGTTGGTCGTCCCCGTGTAGAGACGGCCCGCGCCGCCGGTGGCAAGTATCACGGTCTTGGCCCCGATCGTCTTCAGTCCGCCGCCGAGGAGGTCCCAGCAGACGACGCCCTGGCAGCGCCCGTCGTTCTCGACGAGCTGCCAGGCGAAGTACTCCTCGTAGGTCGGGACGTCGCGCTTGCAGACCTGTTCCCACAGGACCTGGACGAGGACGTGGCCCGTGATGTCGGCGGCGTAGGCGGTGCGCGGCGCCCCCGCGGCGCCGAACGGTCGCTGCGCGATGCGGCCGTCCTTCGTGCGTGAGAACACGGCACCCCAGTTCTCCAGCTGGTAGACGTCGCCGGGCGCCTCGTCGCAGAGGATCTGGATCGCATCCTGGTCGCCCAGGTAGTCGGACCCCTTGACGGTGTCGAAGGCGTGGATCTCGGGGTCGTCCTCCGATGCGTTTCCGAGCGCCGCATTGATACCGCCCTCGGCAGCACCGGAGTGTGAGCGCGTCGGGTGGATCTTCGAGATCATCGCCACGTCCGCGCCGGCGTCGTGGGCCTCGATCGCGGCGCGCATGCCGGCGCAGCCGGCGCCGACGACGAGCACGTCGTGCTTCGCGATCACAAGGCCACGCTAACGAAAGGGAAAGGGCGTACGCCCGCCGAACCGTCCTTCGTGGACGCCCGTGCGGCAGCCGATCGCTTCCTCGCCTCGCCGGCGCTGAGCGAGGCGACCCGGCACGCCTACGGCGGCGACGTCCGGGAGTTCTGCACCTGGCTCGAGGATCGCGGCACCGACCTCGACTCGGTGGACGTCCGCGTGCTCGCCGACTACGTCGCGTGGCTCGGAGGAGCGCGGCGCGGCAAGAAGCTCGCCCCCACCACGATCAGCCGCAAGCTGGCCGCCGTGCGCGCCTTCCTCCGGCACGCGCTCGGGCCGGAACGAGTGCCCGACGCCCGTCTCGGCCCCCGCCGCGCGCGGCGCCTGCCCGATGCTCCCACGGCCGCCGAGATCGAACGCACGCTCGAGGCGCTCGAGGGCGACGGGACGATTCCGTTGCGGAATCGCGCGCTGGTCGAGCTCGTCTACTCCGCGGGGCTCCGCAGCGCGGAAGCCGTGGGGCTCGACCTCGGCGACGTCGACTTCGAGCAGGAGCTCGTACACGTCCGCCGCGGCAAGGGCGGCAAGGAACGAGTCGTCCCGCTCGGCGAGGAGGCGGCGCTGTGGCTGAGTCGCTACCTGCGCGAAGCGAGGCCGGAACTCGCACGAGGCGCGAACGACGCCTTCTTCCTCTCCGCGCGCGGGCGGCGCCTCGACACGAGCACGCTGCGGCGGATCGTCCCCCACCCGCACCGGCTGCGGCACGCGTTCGCCACCCATCTGCTGGAGGGCGGAGCCGACCTGCGCACGATCCAGGAGCTGCTCGGCCACAGCTCGCTCTCGACGACGCAGATCTACAGCCACGTCGACCCCCGGCACCTGCGCCGCGTGTACGACCGCTCGCATCCGCGTAGCTGAGCAGGGAAGAATGGGCGCATGCGGGTCTCGGCCAAGGTCGACTACGCGCTCAGGGCGATGGCGGAGCTCGCCGCAGCGCCGCCGGGGCTGACGACGGCCGAGCAGCTCGCCTCGGCTCAGCGGATCCCGCCGAAGTTCCTCGAGAGCATCCTCTCCCAGCTCCGCAGCGGCGGCCTGGTCGCGAGCCAGCGCGGCGCCGAGGGCGGCTACCAGCTGGCGCGCCCCGCCGAGGAGATCTCGGTCGCGGACGTGATCCGCGAGCTCGAAGGCCCGATCGCCACCGTGCGCGGCGTGCGGCCGGACGAGCTCGAGTACGAAGGCGCGGCCGAGGGGCTGCGCGACGTCTGGCTCGAGTTGCGCACGCAGATCCGCGGCGTCCTCGAGCAGACCACGCTCGCGGACATCGCCGCGCAGCGCAAAGCCTGACTGTTCGGAATCTGTTCGGCTTTGCAAGCCTGCTGCGACTTATGGTAAGTATCAGCATCGCCAATACCTACTAAGACGCTAGGTAATCCCGAGAAAGGACTGCACCGCGATGCGCCGACTCTTGCTCTTCGCTCTGACCATCCCCGTCGTCTTCGGCTTGGCGAGCAGCGCGGCCCAGGCCCGCCACGCCGATACGACCGTCAACCTCGTCGCCTATTCCACCCCGAAGCCGATCATGGCGAAGCTCATCTCGCGCTTCCAGCATCAACCCGCCGGCCAGGGGGTCACCTTCACGCAGTCGTACGGCCCGTCGGGCTCGCAGGCCAAGGCGATCGCGGCCGGCCAGCCCGCCGACATCGCCTTCCTCTCCACCGGCATCGACGTCGACACGGTCGCCGACGCCGGCCTCGTGTCGAAGAACTGGACGAAGGCACCGCAGGGCGGCATCGCGGCCGACTCGGTCGTCGCCTTCGTCGTGCGTCCCGGCAACCCGCTGCACATCCACACCTGGAAGGACCTGACGAAGCCCGGCGTGAAGATCGTGACCCCGGATCCGTTCCCCTCCGGCTCGGCGAAGTGGAACGTCCTCGCCGCCTACGGCCAGGCGCGCAAGTCGGGCATGAGCGACAAGAAGGCCGTTCAGTTCGTGACGAAGCTGTTCAAGAACGTCGTCGCCCAGCCCCCGTCCGGGTCGACGGCCGCGAGCGCCTTCTACTCGGGCGAGGGCGACGTCCTCATCACCTACGAGAGCGAGGCGTACTCCTCGTTCGCCGCGGGCAAGCAGGGCCAGCTCGTCGTCCCGAAGCCGACGATGCTGATCCAGCTCCCGATGGTGGCGACGACGAGCGCGCCGCCGGCGGCGAAGGCGTTCATCAAGTACGTGCACGCACCGAAGCAGCAGAAGATCTTCGCTGCCAACGGCTACCGCCCCGTCATCAAGTCGGTTCTGAAGAGCCCCGATCTCGCCACCTGGAAGAAGAAGTACAACACCGGCCCGACGTTCAACATCAAGAACAAGCTCTTCGGTGGCTGGATCAAGGCGAACCGCGTCTGGTTCGACCTGCAGCACGGCAAGATGCTCAAGATCGAGCAGGCAGTCGGGGGGCCCACCAGTTAGCGCCCTCGCGGCACGTACGACAGCTCCGGCAAGGAAGCTCAGCGCCGACGGACGGCTCAGTACGAGCCTGTCCGTCGGCGTGATCTCGACCTACCTGCTGGTCATCGTCGTCCTACCGCTCGCCGCGCTCCTGTGGGAGGCGAAGAAGAACGGGGCGCACGGGTTCTGGACGGTCGTGACGAGCCCGGAGGCGCTCGACGCGCTCAAGCTCACGTTCGGCGCGTCGTTCCTCGTGGTCGGAATCAACATCGTGCTCGGCACCGTCACGGCCTGGGTGCTGGTCCGGGACGACTTCCGCGGCAAGTCGCTGGTCAACGCCGTCATCGACCTCCCCTTCGCCCTGCCGACGATCGTCGCCGGCCTCACGCTGCTCGCGCTCTACGGGCCGCGCTCGCCGGTCGGTTTGCACCTCGCGTTCACCCGCGCAGCGATCGTGCTCGCACTGTGCTTCGTCACACTGCCGTTCGTCGTCCGGACGGTGCAGCCGGTGCTCCTCGAACTCGACGTGGAGATGGAGGAGGCCGCCCGCTCGCTCGGCGCCGGCCAGTTCGCGGTCTTCCGGCGCATCGTGCTGCCGAACATCCTGCCGGGAATCCTCTCCGGCGCCGCACTCGGTCTCGCGCGTGCGCTGGGGGAGATCGGCTCGATCGTCGTGATCACCAGCGGCCTGATCAACACGCAGGTCGCGTCGGTGTTCATCTACAACCAGGTTCAGGACGGCAACTCGAGCGACGCGGCGGCAGTGGCGATGGTCCTGCTCGGGGCCGCTTTCGTCCTCCTGCTCGCGATCGGCGTGCTGCGCTTCTTCGCCACGAGGCACGAACGTGCTTAGGCGGCTCGGACTCCGCGTAGTGGCACTCGGCTACCTGACCGTGATTCTCCTGGCGCCGCTCGTGATGATCTTCTACCGCACCTTCCAGAACGGGCTGGAGCCCGTGTGGCAGGCGCTTTCCGATCCCGACACGATCCACGCCTTCCGGGTGACGCTGATCGCTACCGCGATCGCCGTTCCGCTCAACACGGTCTTCGGCGTGCTGTGCGGGCTGGCGATCGTGCGGCGCCGCTTTCGAGGCAAGGGTCTGCTGAACGCGTTCATCGATCTCCCCCTCGCCGTCTCGCCGGTGGTGATCGGCCTCTGCCTCTTCCTCCTCTACGGCCGCACGGGCTGGTTCGGCAGCCGGCTGTCGGAGCACGGGTTCCAGATCCTGTTCGCCATGCCGGCGATCGTGCTCGCGACGATCTTCGTCTCGGTGCCGTTCGTGGCCCGGGAGGTGATCCCGACGCTGCGCGAGCTCGGCAACGAGCAGGAGCAGGCGGCGGCGACCCTCGGCGCCAACCGCTGGCAGCGCTTCTGGCGGATCACGCTGCCCTCTATCCGCTGGGCGGTGATCTACGGCGTCGTGCTCACGACGGCGCGCTGCCTCGGGGAGTACGGAGCGGTGGCGATCGTCTCGGGGCGGATCGAGGGGCAGACCGAGACGGCGACATTGCGCGTCGACGACTACCTGGGGAATTTCAACGACACCGGCGCCTATGCGGTGTCCCTCGTCCTGGCTACGATCGCCGTGCTCGTGCTGATCGCCATGACCACGATCCGACCGCGAGAGGGGCGGACCTGATGTCGATCGAGGTCCGCAACGTCACGAAGCGCTTCGGCTCGTTCCTCGCCCTCGACGACATCTCGCTCGAGATCCCCGACGGCTCGCTCACGGCGATCCTCGGCCCCAGCGGCTCCGGCAAGTCGACGCTGCTCCGGATCGTCGCCGGCCTCGAGCGCCCCGACTCGGGCGAGGTCCTGCTCGCCGGCGAGGACGCAACCCGGCTCGCGCCGCAGCGGCGCAACGTCGGCTTTGTCTTTCAGCACTACGCCGCGTTCAAGCACATGACCGTCCGCGACAACGTCGCCTTCGCACTCACGATCCGCAAGCGGCCCAAGCAGGAGATCCGCGAGCGCGTCGACGAGCTGCTTGAGCTCGTCCAGCTCTCGGGCTTCGCCGACCGCTATCCGTCGAAGCTCTCGGGCGGCCAGCGGCAGCGGATGGCTCTCGCGCGGGCGCTCGCCGCCAGGCCGCGCGTCCTCCTGCTCGACGAACCGTTCGGAGCACTCGACGCCCGTGTGCGCGCCGAGCTGCGCGACTGGCTGCGCCGCCTGCACGAGGAGGTGCACGTGACGACGGTGTTCGTCACGCACGACCAGGAGGAGGCGATGGAGGTCGCGGACCGGGTCGCCGTCCTCGACCACGGCCGCCTCGAGCAGGTCGGCCCGCCGGCAGAGCTCTACGACGCCCCCGCCTCGGAGTTCGTCCTGCGTTTCGTCGGCGATGCGGTGCGCCTCGGCGAGCGGCTCGTGCGGCCGCACGAAGTGGTGCTCCGGCGCTGGCCGAGCGACGGTGCGGTGGAGGTGGAGGTCGAGCGCATCGCGGTGCTGGGCGCCGATGCCAGAGTCGATCTCGCGGACGGCGGCGGCGAGCGCCTCACGGCCCGGCTGCGCCGGGAGGAGCTCGACGATCTCGACCTGGCGCGCGGCGAGATCGTCTGGGCGAGCGCCGATCACTTCGGTGGGCTCGCGTCGGCCGGTGACGCGGAAGCCGCCCAGCCCCTCGGCTGACTGCTTCGAGCAGGCGTCGCACGCCTCGGGCCGAAGTCAGCCCGCGTGACCACGACAGAGCAGGCAGATCCGGCCGTCGAGGGCTTCCTCGCCCTGGCCTCGGCACGTCTGGCTCCTCGCACCGTCGAGGCGTATCGGCGCGATCTCGCGCACCTCACCGAGTGGCTGGACACCTCGGGGCTGGGCCGCTCACCGGCCGACGCGAGTTCCGACGACCTCGCCGCCTACGTCGCGCAGCTCCGCGCCGACGGGCTGGCCCCGACGACCGTCGCGCGCCGGCTCGCCGCGGTTCGCTCCTTCTTCCGGCACCAGGTGCTGCTCGGTGCGCGTACGGACAACCCGGCCGTGAACGTCGAGCTCCCGAAGCGCCGGCGGACGCTGCCTCGCACGCTCTCGCCCGCGGAGGTCGAGCGGCTGCTGGACGCGGCCGCCGGAACGACGCCGCGCGCGCTCCGCGACCGGGCGCTCGCCGAGCTCCTCTACGGCGCCGGCCTGCGCGTGAGCGAGGCAGTCGCGCTCGACCGGCAATCCGTGGATCTCGAGCACCGGCTCGTCCGCGCCTTCGGCAAGGGAAGCAAGGAGCGAGTCGTCCCGATCGGGCGGGAGGCGGCCGAGGCGCTCCGCCGCTACCTGTCGCGGGGCCGGCCGCACCTCGAGCGGCGCCACCGCCAGGAGCTCTTCCTCAACGCGAACGGCGGCGGCCTGACGCGCGCGGGCGTGTTCCTCATCCTCCGCCGACTCGCCGCCAAGGCCGGGCTCGAGCCCGAGCGCATCCACCCGCACCTCCTGCGCCACTCGTTCGCGACGCACCTGCTCGAGGGAGGCGCCGACCTGCGTGCGGTTCAGGAAATGCTCGGGCATGCCGATCTCGCGACGACGGAGCTGTACACACACGTATCCGATCGCCGGCGGCGCGAGTTGTACTTCCAGGCGCACCCGCATGCGCGCCGCAGGAAATCCACTTCGCAACCCGGGAAGTAAGGAAGTAGGCATGCATCTCGAACCCCACGTCGCCATCGCCGCGGTCTCCACCCTCGGAGCCGGGTGGCTCATGATGAAGGCCGGCCTGCAGAAGAGCGCGCTCGAGCAGCGTCGGCGCAAGCGCGTCTGCCCGTCCTGCGGTCGCGAGATCCAGGCTCGCGTCTGCCCGAGTTGCTCGGGCTAGAGCTGCGCCGCTAGCGCTTTTCCTGAGCCTTCCGCTTCAGGCCCTGGGCGACCGTGCCGGCCGCCTTGCGCAGCTCGCCGTCGGCGCGGTCGTCGGCGGCCACGCCTTCGAGCAGCACGATCGTGTCGCGCGGCGCCGAGCCGTTCTTCAGCACGAGCACCGCGAGCCGCCGCACCGCCGCGTTCTCGTCCTCGTCCGCCAGCATCTTGTGCAGGAGCGGCCGCACGGAGTTGACGGTGCTCGGATGGTCGCGGGACAACAGCTCGAGCGAGAGCAGTGCGGAACCGCGGGCCGCCGGGCTCCCGTCGTCGAGACCGCGACGGAGCAGCTCCTCCTTCGCGCGCCAGCGGAACATGCCGACCGCCCGAAAGGCGACCGCCCGCTCGCGGAAGTCGGCGCTGCGGGCCGCCGCTTCGAGCTCGTCGTCCCATTGCGTGCGTAGCTGCGAGAGCTCCCGCTCCGAGCCTGCCTGGGCGAGCTCCTCGGCTTGAGCTGCGGCTTCCTGCAACGACATGCGAAGCACCTTAAATAGAGTGGGCGCCGTGGCGCACAGGGTGGTTCTCATTCCGGGCGACGGCACCGGGCCGGAGCTGACAGAGGCGACGAGGCGCGTCCTCGAGGCGACCGGCGTCGAGCTCGAGTGGGACGTGCGCGAGGCGGGCGCGGATGTGATGGACAAGCACGGCGGCAATCCGCTGCCTCCCGACGTCCTCGACGCGATCGGCAAGACCGGCGTCGCGCTCAAGGGGCCGATCACCACGCCCGTCGGCGGCGGCTTCCGCTCGGTCAACGTCGCGCTGCGCAAGGAGCTCGACATGTACGCGCAGATCCGGCCGTGCAAGAGCTACACGGGCGTCCGCAGCCGCTTCGACGACGTCGACCTGATCATCGTGCGTGAGAACACCGAGGACCTCTATGCCGGCATCGAGTACGAGCAGGGGACGCCGGAGGCCGCCGAGCTGATCGCGTGGATCGAGGCGCGCGGCGGCAAGTTCCGCCACAACGACGCGGGCATCTCGATCAAGCCGATCTCCGTCACCGGCACGCGCCGCATCTTCGAGTTCGCGTTCGACTATGCACGCCGCAACGGGCGCAGCAAGGTCACGGCCGTGCACAAGGCGAACATCATGAAGTTCACCGACGGGCTCTGGCTCCACGTCGCCCGCGAGGTCGCGGCCGAGAACTCCGACCTCGAGTTCGACGACCGGATCGTGGACAACATGTGCATGCAGCTCGTGCAGCGTCCCGAGGAGTACGACGTGCTCGTCCTGCCGAACCTCTACGGCGACGTCCTCTCCGACCTCGCCGCCGGGATGATCGGCGGGCTCGGCGTCGCTCCCGGCGCGAACTACGGCGAGAGCGTCGCGGTTTTCGAGCCCACGCACGGCTCCGCGCCGAAGTACGCCGGCCAGAACAAGGTCAACCCGATCGCGCAGATGCTGTCGGGCGTCCTCATGCTCAGACACCTCGACGAGCGCAGCGCGGCCGACCGGCTCGAACAGGCCATCGCCGCCGTCATCGCCGAGGGCGAGAGCGTCACCTACGACATGAAACCGAACCGCGACGACCCGACCGCCGTAGGTACGAGCGAGGTCGCGGACGCGGTCATCGGGAAGCTGGAGGCAGAGGTAACCGCATGATGAGAAGGAAGATCACGATCGTCGGCGCCGGCGCCACAGGCGCGACCGCCGCGCACATCCTCGCGGCGCGCGACTACGCGGACGTCGTCCTCACGGACATCAAGGAAGGCCTGCCGCAGGGCAAGGCGCTCGACCTGAACCAGATGGCCCCGGTCCTCGGCTTCGAGCCCCGGATCACCGGCACGAACAGCTATGAGGAGACGGCCGGCTCCGACGTGGTCGTGATCACCGCGGGGCTGCCCCGCTCGCCGGGCATGTCGCGCGACGACCTCGTGACCACCAACGAGAAGATCGTCGGCTCGGTCACCGAGCAGATCGTCGCCCAGAGCCCCGACTGCGCGATCGTCGTCCTCTCGAACCCGCTCGACGCGATGTGCCACGTCGCGAAGAGCGTCTCCGGCTTCCCGAAGGAGCGCGTCTTCGGCCAGGCCGGGATCCTCGACACGGCCCGCTTCCGCACGTTCATCGCGTGGGAGACCGGCGCGTCCGTCCGCGACGTGCAGGCGCTCGTGCTGGGCGGCCACGGCGACCAGATGGTCCCCGTCGCCTCGGCGGCGACGGTCGGCGGCGTGCCGCTGCGCAAGCTCGTGTCCGAGGAGCGGATCCAGGAGATGGTCGAGCGCACCGCGAAGGGCGGCGGCGAGATCGTGCAGCTGCTCGGCACCTCCGCCTGGTACGCGCCGGGAGCGGCGGTCGCGGAGATGGTCGACGGCATCCTCCTCGACCAGAAGCGCGTCCTCCCGTGCACGGCGCTGCTCGAGGGCGAGTACGGCGTCGACGGCCTCTACATCGGCGTGCCGGTGAAGCTCGGCGCCGGCGGGATCGAGGAGATCGTCGAGCTCGACCTCTCCGACGACGAGCGCGAGGCGCTCGAGCGCAGTGCCGACGCGGTTCGCGACGTCGTCGGCGTCCTCTCCTCCTGAGTCGCCGTGCTCGAGACGATCGAGAACCGGTTCCAGGAGCGCGACTACCTCGTCGAGCTCGGGGCGCCGGAGTTCACCTCGATCTGCCCGCTCACGGACGCACCCGACTTCGGCGAGCTCACGATCCGCTACGTCCCCGACGCGAAGCTCTACGAGCTGAAGTCGCTCCGCGACTACCTGACGTCGTTCCGCGGGCGGAAGATCTTCCAGGAGGAGGTCGTGAACGAGGTGCTCGAGCGGCTGGTGGCCGACGCCGCGCCGCGGTTCGTCGAGGTCGAAGGCGAGTTCACCGCGCGCGGCGGCATGACGACGCGCGTCGTCGTCAGCTCCGGACAACTGCCGGAGTCGTGGATCTCGGACTGAGCGGGCGCGCCGCGCTCGTCTGCGGCGCGTCGTCGGGCCTCGGCCTTGCGAGTGCCGAGGCCTTGGCCGAGGAGGGAGCGAACGTCGTCCTCTTCGCCCGGCGTGCCGACCGGCTCTCGGAGCACGCCGCGCGACTCGGGGCGGCCGCGGTCGCCGGCGACGTGAACGACGACGCCGACCTCGAACGGGCCGTGTCGACCGCGGTCGAGCGGTTCGGCGGCCTGGACGTCCTCGTCTGGAACGGAGGCGGCCCGCCGCCGGGTACCGCGCGCGCCGCCGACGAGGCGTCGCTCGAGGCCGCCTACCGGCTCCTGCTGCGGCCCGCGGTGACGCTCGTCCGGCTCTGCCTCGAGCACCTCGAGCGCAGCCCCGCCGGCCGGATCGTCGCCATCACGTCGCTCGCGGCCCAGGAGCCGACCACCCATCTCGCGCTCTCGAACACCTTCCGGCCCGCACTCACCGGCTGGCTGAAGACGCTCAGCCGGGAGCTCGGGCCGCAGGGCATCACCGTCAACTGCGTCGCGCCGGGGCGGATCGCGACGGCGAGACTCGACGAGCTCTATCCCGGCGGTCCGAGCGACTCGCAGCTGGAGGAGATCGCTCTCGGACGCTGGGGCACGCCGCGGGAGTTCGGCGACGTCGTCTGCTTCCTCGCCTCCGACCGCGCGCGCTACGTGACCGGCCAGACGCTCGTCGTCGACGGCGGACTGAAGCGGTTCCTGTTTTGAGGCGGCAGCTCACACCCTGGCGTGTCATCGGCCTGGTCATCGCCCTGCTGTTCGTGACGTTCGTGATCCTCGTCCGAATCCCGTCGGGCAAGTACCTCCTCCTCGTCGATCCTGCCCACCCGGTCGCACCGCTCGTGAAGGTGCAGGGTGCGCGACCCGTCGACTCGGGCGCCCTGTACTTCGTCGACGTCAGGGAGCAGAACGCGAGCCTGTTCGAGACGCTCTTCCCCTGGCTCCATCCGCATGGCACATTCGTCCCCGCCGGCGACATCGTGGCTCCTTGTTCCACCGCGGCCCAAGCCGACGCGGCGGCGCTGCAGGAGATGGCGTTCTCCCAGCGCGTCGCGGCCGCGGTCGCGCTGCGGAAGCTCCACTACCACGTCGTCGTCAAGCCGACCGGCGTCGTCGTCTCGCAGCTGATCGGGGGCACACACGCTCCCTGCAATCTCCAGCCGATGGACGTGGTCATCGCCGTCGACGGCACGCCCACACCCACCCAGGCGTCACTGCACGCGGTACTGGGACGCGTGAAGCCCGGGGCCGTGGTCAAGCTGCGCGTCCGCCGCGGCGGCAAGCTCTTGACGGTGCCTATCCGGACGGTGGACGAGGACGGGCACGCGCTCGTCGGATTCGTCCCGAACCAGTCCGCGACGTTCAAGCTCCCGCGCAAGGTCACGATCGACAGCAACGGCATCGGCGGGCCTTCGGCCGGCCTCGCGTTCACGCTCGAGGTGATGCAGCAGCTCGGGCGCAACGTCCTCCACGGGCACAGGGTGGCGGCCACGGGCGAGATGGAGCTGAACGGGGCGGTCGCGCCGATCGGGGGCATCAAGCAGAAGACCTACGGCGTGCGGCAGGCCGGCGCCGACGTGTTCCTCGTGCCGGCGGGCCAGAACGCGAGGGACGCGCGCCGCTACGCCGGTCCGGTCCGCATCATCCCGGTCCGATCGCTCGACCAGGCGTTGCACGACCTGGCAACGCTCCCGCCCACGTCGTAGAAACCGTCGGTTTCCTGCTGTTCGAAACTGGCGGAAATTCGTCAGTTTTCGTCGGCGGCAACGCTTGCCTCCGCTGCTTCTGCGCCTATCATCGCACCTCGAGAGCGGGCCAGGACTTCCTAGAGCGAAGGGGACAATGAGCAAGAGAGCCACACCAACGTGCGCTGATTGCTATTTCCGGCGCGCAGGTCTTTGCGCCCTTCCCGGGGAGACGATCTGCCCAACCTTCCGCGTTCAGTCCGCAGGCCAGCTCGCTCCGCCGCCTCAGCCTCGTCTGGTCCCGCGCTCGCTCTCCGTCCACGCGGCGGCCTAGTCGCTCGTAGGATTCGGCGGTGCGCGTGCGCCGTCCGAGACTGGATACCGAGGAGGTCAACGATCGCTGGCAGCCGCGGCTCTACCTCCGGCTGCTCGTCCTCGGGTTGCTCGTCGCCTATGCGATCGCGTTCATTCTCGAGAACCGGACGCAGGTGGATGTGCACTTCGTGCTCTGGACCGCACACGTCTCGCTCGTGTGGGTGATCCTGCTGGCCCTCGGCGTCGGGCTCCTCGGCGGGCTCCTGCTCGCGCAGCTAGAGCGCCGCCGGCGCCGCCGCTCGCACGAGACCCCCGAGCAGTGAGACACCCTCGGCGATCTCGTCGGGCGACACGAAGCTGAAGGCGAGCCTCAGCGCGTGCTCGCCGCCCCGCCCGCCGGGGAAGAAGTCTGTTCCCTGGACGAAGGTGACGCCCGCCCGCTCGGCCTCCGCGAGCAGCTCGCCGCTAGGGGGTCCGGAAGGGAGCTCGACCCAGACGAAGTAGCCGCCGTCCGGACGTGTCCAGCTCGCGTCCTCGGGCAGCTCGCGCTCGAGGGCCTCGAGCATCGCGTCGCGGCGCTCGCGCAGGAGGCCGTTCACGCGCTCGAGGTTCGGGCCAAAGCTCTCCCGCCGCAGGAACTCGAGCACCGTCGCCTGCGAGAGGAACGGCGGCGAGATGTAGGTCGAGACCGCGAGCGCCTCGATCTGAGCGGCGATCTCGGGTGGCAGGACGTACCAGCCGACCCGCACTCCGGGGGCGACCGTCTTCGAGAAGGAGGAGCAGTACGCGATTCCCTCGCCGTTGGCGAGCTCGAAGACGCTCGGCAGCGGGTCGCCGTCGTAGCGGACCAGTCCGTACGGGTCGTCCTCGAGCACGAGCAGCCCCCGCTCGCGGGCGAGCTCGGCGAGCCGGACGCGCCGCTCGACCGACAGCGTCCGCCCGCTCGGATTCTGGAACGTCGGAATCGTGTAGAGGAACGCGAAGTCGCCCTCGGGCAGCTCGTCGGGGATCAGCCCGTCCTCGTCCATCGGCACCGTCACGATCTCGGCGCCGAGCCGCGCCAGGATCTTGAGCGGCCGGTCGTACGTCGGCGCCTCGACGAGGACCCGCTTGCCGCGGGCCAGCTGCTCGGCGAGGAACACGAAACCCTGCAGCGAGCCGCTCGTGATGACGACGCGCGACGGCTCGACGCCGTGCCGTTCGGCTAGCCACTCGCGCAGCGGGCCGTAGCCGCCGCCGGGGCCGTAGCTCAGGATCGTGTGACCGTCGCGCTCGAGCGCCGCGCGCGCGCAGTCGGCGAGCTCCTCGACGGCGAGACACTCGGGAGCGGGAACTCCGCGGGCGAACGAGATCATGCTCGGAGCGTAACCGCGAGCCCGGCTACTGCGACTTCATCCGCTCGGCCACCATCTGCGCGACCTCCGTCGGCGTCGTGCCGACCTCGATCCCGCGGGCCTCGAGCGCCTCCTTCTTGCCCTTCGCAGTCCCCGACGAGCCGGAGATGATCGCCCCTGCGTGCCCCATGGTCTTGCCGGGCGGCGCGGAGAAACCGGCGATGTACGCGAGCACCGGCTTCGTCACGTGCTCGGCGACATAGGCGGCCGCCTTCTCCTCCTCGTCGCCGCCGATCTCGCCCACGAGCACGATCAGCTCGGTCTGCTCGTCGGCCTCGAACTTCTCGAGCACGTCGACGAAGGACGAGCCGACGACGGGATCGCCGCCGATCCCGACGATCGTCGAGTTGCCGAGGCCGAGCTGCGTGAGCTCGTGTCCGATCTGGTAGGTGAGCGTCCCCGAGCGCGAGACGAGCCCGACGCTGCCTTCGCTGAAGATCTCGGCCGGGATGATGCCCGCGTTCGCCTTGCCGGGTGAGAGCACGCCCGGGCAGTTCGGCCCGATCATCGTCGTGCCCTGGCCGCGAAAGTAGGTGTACGCGCGCAGCATGTCGTGCGCGGGAATGTGCTCGGTGATGCAGATCACGGTGGCGATGCCCGCGTCCACGGCCTCGTAGATCGCGTCGACCGCGAAGCGCGCCGGTACGAAGATCAGCGAGGTGTTTGCGCCGGCCTCGTCCACCGCGTCGGCGACCGTGTCGAAGACGGGGACGCCCTCGACGTCCTGGCCGCCCTTGCCGGGCGTGACGCCGGCGACGAGGTTCGTGCCGTACGCCCGGTTGCGGAGACCGTGGAAGCGGCCCTCCGAGCCGGTCAGGCCGGCGACGACGAGACGCGTGTCGTTGTCGAGGATGATCGCCATCAGCCGGTCTTCGTCCCCTTCAGCACGACGGTCGGCAGCTCGAGCCGTCCGTCCCGGATGCGGCTGTCGAGCAGCTCGCGCACACGCGGCCGGACGTCGTCCGGCGTCTCGGTGCGGTCGAGCCAGCCCTCGACGTCGGTGTCGCGCACCATGACCACCTCGTCTGCGATCTCGAGCCCGGCGAGCTCGAAGAAGCTGTGCCACTCGGGGACGCCGTAGTTGCGGACGTGGCTCGGGTCGCGCAGCCGGTCGGCCTCCTCGGCGGACTCGCTCGTGAAGGTGTTGTCGCAGATTACGACCCGGTCGGACGCCACGCGGGCCATCTCCCTCAGCGCGGCGAGCGCGTCCGGGAAGTGGTGCGCGGCGATGCGGCAGGCCACGGCATCGAAGCTCGAGTCGGCGAACGGGAGATGGTCGGCAGGTGCGATCACGTCGGGCTCCATGCCGGGCGCTGCGTCGACGGTGACGACCTTCGCGCCGGCTTCCCGCAGCCGCCGGGCCACGTGTCCGCCGCCGGTGGCGACGTCGAGCACGTTCACGCCCGGCGCCGGCTCGCACCACTCGACGACGAGGTCGAGGTCCTCGCCCGACGCGTGTGTCGCGCTCTCGTGGTACGCCTGCGCGCGCTCGTTCCAGACGTCGGTCACGCCGCCAGCTCCACCGCGCGCCGCGCCCCGTCGAGCATCGTCGCCTCCGGATGGATGTTCTCGCGCCCGGCGTCGGCGAGGATCTGCCGTCCCTCCTCCGCGTTCGTCCCGTCGAGCCGGACGACGATCGGATAGCGGGACATGTCGAGCCGGTCGAGCGCGGCGAGGATCCCGCGCGCAACCTCGTCGCAGCGGGTGATCCCGCCGAAGATGTTGAAGAAGATCGAGCGGACCTGCTCGTCGCGGGTGATGACCTCGAGCGCGTCGACGACGCCCTCCGCGCTGCCGCCTCCGCCGAGGTCGCAGAAGTTCGCCGGACGCCCGCCCGCATGCGCGACCACGTCCACCGTGGACATCCCCAGACCGGCGCCGTTCGCGAGCACGCCGACGTCCCCGTCGAGCTTGACGTACGTGACGTGCTTCTCGCGGGCGAACGTCTCGATCGGGTCGGCCGCCGTCGGGTCGCGCCATTCCGCGATGTCCGGATGCCGCGGGAGCGCGCTGTCGTCGACCGTGAACTTCGAGTCGAGCGCCTTCACCTCGCCCTCCGGCGTCACGATGAGCGGGTTGATCTCGCAGAGCATCGCGTCGAACTCGACGAACGCGCGGTAGAGCTGCTCGACGATCGCCGCGATCTGCTTCTGCTCGGAGGGATCCCCGACGCGGCCGCCGTACACGAGCCGCCTCGCGACCCAGGGCTGGAAGCCCTCGAGCGGATCGACGTGCAGGCGGACCAGCGCCTCCGGGCTCTCTTCCGCGACCTGCTCGATCTCGACGCCGCCCTGCGTGGTGAACATGAAGAGCGGCTTCTTCGCGCCGCGGTCGAACGTGACGGAGAGGTAGTACTCGCGCTCGATGTCCGACGCCTGCTCGATCCAGAGCGTCCGGACGACGTGGCCGTTGATGTCGAGTCCGAGGATGTCGCGGGCCTTCGCCTCCGCGTCGGCGGGATCGTCCGCGAGCTTGACGCCGCCGGCCTTGCCGCGGCCGCCGGTCAGCACCTGCGCCTTGACGACGACCGGGCCGCCGAGCTGCTCGGCCGCGTCGCGCGCCTCCTCCGGCGTGGTCGCGAGCCGTCCCTCGGAGACCGGGATCCCGACGCGCCGGAAGAGATCCTTGCCCTGATACTCGTAAAGGTCCACCGGCGCCTGACACTAACGACGCGACGCCGGTGGACCGCGCAGTTCGGGTCCCGGACGAGCCTCTACGGATAGCCCGGCTGGGTGACCGTCGTGGACGTCGTGGTGGTCGACGTCGTCGGAGCGCCGGGCTGGACCGACTTCTTGTTTGCGCTGCCGGAGGGGGATACGGCGTACCACTTGCCGCCGTAGAAGTTCTGGCCCTGGCCCGAGACCTGGCCCGAGCCCTTGTCGAGCTTGTAGAGGTAGAGCGGATGGCCCTTGTAGGTCACCTGGCGCAGGCCGTTCTTGCGCTGCGTGGTGCCGAGCAGCTTCGACTTCACGCCCGCGGCGGCGCTGACCTTCCCCTTCTTCATGAGCGGCGGCCAGAACGTGGCGCACTGGCCGTAGCAGGCGCTCTTGCCGTGCTTGTCCGCCAGGAAGAGGTAGAGCGTCCTACCGGAACTGGTCGCCAGGACCTTGCCGAGCTTCGTCTTGTGCAACGTGACGCGTCCGGCCGTCGCGTTGCTCGAGGCGGCCGACTGGTGGGTGACCGCGGCGGCGGCGGCGACGCCGGCGGCGGCGAGTGCGACACCCAGTGCGGCGGCAAGGACGATTCTCTTCAGCATCTGTCTCCTCCTAGTGAGTCGGAGGTATCTACGCGCGCCCGCGGGCGGCGGATTGCGTGACGCTAGTCGGTCTCGATCGTGCAGATGACCTGGCCCGTCGCGACGGGACGGCCGGGCTCGACGGAGAGGCTCCGAACGGCTCCAGCCCGATGCGCGTGCACCTCGTTCTCCATCTTCATCGCCTCGACGACACAGATCACCTGCCCCCGCTCGACCACGTCGCCGTCGGACACCGACACTGCGAGGACCGTGCCCTGCATCGGCGAGACGACCGCCTCGCTGCCGCCGGCGCCGGACCCGTGCCGCGTCCGCTCCCGCCGGCGCTGCGCGAGCGCGCGCCATTCCGGCTCCGGCTCCGACAGGCGAACCTCGAACCTGCGGCCGTCCACCTCGACGGTGCGGACGCGCTCGACCGCCCGCCCGTTCGGACCTGCCTTTCCTTGTAACAGACTGTTACTTGGAGGAGCGATGGGCGCTGCGTCCGTGAGCTCGGCCACCCGGACGGCGAGCTCGTCGGACTCGACGACGCCGTGGCACGTCTCACCGGCCACGAAGCACGGATGCGAGAGGAGCGCCCGGTGGAAGGCGATCAGCGTCGCCGGCCCTTCGATCCAGAACTCGTCGAGGGCGCGCAGCATCCGGCGCCGGGCGTGCTCACGGTCGACGCCGTGGACGATGAGCTTCGCCACCATCGGGTCGTAGGCGCCCGAGACTTCGTAGCCGGCCGCGACGCCGGAATCGACGCGCACGCCCGGTCCCGCCGGCTCGCGGTACCCGGTCACCGGCGCTGGCGACGGGAGGAAGCCCTGGGCCGCGTCCTCGGCGTTGATGCGGCACTCGATCGCATGTCCCCGCAGCTCGACGTCCTCCTGCCGCACCGACAGCGGCTCGCCGAGGGCGACGAGGATCTGCTCGCGCACGAGATCGAGCCCCGTCACCATCTCGGTGACCGTGTGCTCGACCTGGATGCGCGTGTTCATCTCCATGAAGAAGTAGTCGCCCTCGCGCGTGAGCAGGCCCTCGATCGTCCCGGCGGAGCGATAGCCGCAAGCGCGGGCCGCCTCGACCCCGATCGTGCCGATCCGCTGCCGCAGCCCCTCGTTCACTGCCGGCGACGGCGTCTCCTCGACGAGCTTCTGGTGGCGCCGCTGGATCGTGCAGTCGCGCTCGCCGAGATGGACGACGTTGCCGTGGGCGTCGGCGAGCACCTGCACCTCGACGTGCCGCGGGTCGACGATCAGCTTCTCGACGTAGACGTCCGGATTCGCGAAATAGGACTGCCCCTGCCGACGAGCGCGCTCGAACGCCTGCTCGGCCTGCGCCGGGTCGTGCACCTCCTCCATGCCCTTGCCGCCGCCGCCCGCCGCCGCCTTGATCAGGAGCGGGTAGCCGAGCTCGTCGCCGAGCGCGAGCAGCTCGTCGATCGAGCCGACGGGATCTGTGGTGCCGGGGATGATCGGGACGCCGGCCTCCTGCATCGCAGTGCGGGCCGCCGTCTTCGAGCCCATCAGCTCGATCGCGGCAGGCGGCGGGCCGATCCAGACCAGGCCCGCGTCCTCCACGGCCCGCGCGAACGTCGCGTTCTCGGCCAGGAAGCCGTAGCCGGGGTGCACGGCCTGCGCCCCGGCGCGCTGCGCCGCGTCGAGGATCCGGTCGACTGCGAGGTAGCTCTCGGCCGCCGGCGTGGGCCCGAGCAGGAACGCCTCGTCGGCGTAGGCGACGTGCAGTGCGGCCCGATCGCCTTCCGAGTAGACGCCGACCGCGCCGATGCCGAGCTCGCGCAGCGTTCGGAAGACGCGGATCGCGATCTCTCCCCGGTTGGCGACCAGAACCTTGTCGAACATGGGCGGCCCGTATTCTCCACGCCGTGGACCTGACGGCGGCCGACAAGCTCACCGTCGCGCGCGCCGCGTCGGTTCCGCTCGTGGTCGTGCTCTACGCCTGGAACTTCCCCCACCACGACTACTGGGCCACCGCGATCTTCTGCATTGCGATGACGACCGACTGGTTCGACGGCAAGCTGGCACGCCGCGCCGGCCGCACGTCCTCCGTCGGCTCGCTCCTCGACCCGATCGCCGACAAGGTGCTCGTGCTCGCGGTGCTGGTGATGCTGATCGAGCAGGGAGTCGCACCGGCCTGGATGGTCGCGGCGATCGTCGTGCGCGAGGTGTTGGTCACGGGCCTGCGACAGGCGGCCATCGAGCGCGGCGTCGTCCTCGCGGCGCGCGACCTCGGGAAATTGAAGACATGGGCTCAGGCCGTTGCCGCGGCGGTGGCGGGCTTTGCCGCAGCAGGTGCGTGGACCGACCGCGCCGCGTGGTGGGCACTGCTCGTCGCGGTCATTCTCACGTGGGTGTCGGGCCTCGACTACGCACGTACCGCGCCGCGGCTGCTCACCCGCGCCCAGGTCGAGTAGAGCTCCCGTCGGTCAGACCGCGAGGCCGCGGGTCTCGCACCACTCGTCGAAGCGGGCCCACGCTCGCAGGTACTCCCGGATGGCGTAGAACCCCTCCTCGATCTCGGCCCGGACGGCCCAGTGACAGTGGCCGCAGTAGCCCTGGTCGTCGACGGCGGGAGCCTCGTTACAGCGGATGCACTCCTCCCACATGTGGAAGAAACGTGACTCGGCCCGGAGGGGTTACGGCTCGACTTCGTCGTCGCGCGCCGGCAGGAGCGCCGCGACCCACTCCGAGACGGCCTGCTCGTCCGCTTCGGCGGCGAGCGCCGCGAGGATCGCCAGGCGTTCCGAGGGGCCGGGCTCGGGCGTGATCCGGGTGGTCTCCACGCGAGAAGGTTAAGGTCCGGCGTGACCGCGGTCGATGGGAGGAACGTGGGTCAGCGTCTCGCCACGCTTGCGGCCATCTGCGTCGTCGCTGCCGTCTCGACCGCTGCGGCGGCCGGGTCGTCGAAGAGCATCCCGAACTGGGCGGCTCCGCAGATCGCCACCGTCGTGGCGCACAAGCTGATGGGCGCGAAGAGCGTGAAGAAGTTCCACCCCAACGCGACCCTCACCAACCAGACGCTGGTCAGCCTCTCGGCCGACCTGAAGGAGCAGCTCGGCTCGAGCGCTCCGCCCGTCCCCGACCCGCCGGGCACGACCACGACCTCCACGACCACGACCGACCCCACCACGACGACCGATCCCACGACGACGACCACGACCACGACCGTCGCGAATCCGTCGGCCCCGGAGACGATGACGCAGCTCGACAAGAGCCTCGTGCAGGCGATCGGGCTCGGGAAGGCTGCGAAGGAGTTCGTGCAGGGAGCGCGCGACGACGGCTTGTCCGTCCCCAGCCGCTTCGGCACCGAGGTCGTCGCGCGGCTGCTCGGCCTGCGGCTCAACCATCCCGCGGCGCAGGACTACCTCGAGCTGCGGCCGCAGGATCCCGCGACCCGCGCCGAGGCCGCGTACTCGGCGGCGCAGATCCTCGCCTTCGGGCCGCTCGTCGACAGCTGGCAGATCGCCCAGGTGAAGAGCCTGGCCGCCGACTTCACCCTCCCGGAGCTCAACCCGTGGCAGGCCCAGATCCTCAAGGTCGCGTTCTCGAAGATCGGGATGCCGTACGTCTGGGGCGGGACGAAGGACGGCGCCGAGACCGACTTCGGGGTCACCGCACGCGGCGGCTACGACTGCTCCGGCTTCGTCTGGCGGGTCTTCAAGCTCCAGAAGTATGCGAACGAGGGCACGCTCGCCTCGACGATTCAGGGCCGGACGACGTACACGATGAGCGTCGAGGTCCCGCGCGCGCAGCGGATCGGATTCAAGAAGCTGGAGCCGGCGGACGTCATCTTCTTCGGCTCGAAGGGCACCCACTCGAAGGGATCGCAGATCGTCCACACGGGCATCTACGTCGGCAACGGCTGGTTCATCCAGTCCTCCGACGAGGGCGTCGCGCTGGCCCAGCTCACCGGCTGGTACAAGCAGACGTTCGCCTGGGGTCGCAGGCCGCTGCGCGAGGCCGGGCTCGAGCCCTAAAGAGCGACAGTTACCCCCTTCGAGTGACGCCGCTACCCCCTTCGGGTGATTTCCGCCCGGAGCCGCTGCGCCCACAATTTTCCTTGTCTGGCGTCCCTTCGATCTTCTCCCCTGGAGGCACAATGCTCGAGTGGAAGTTCCGCCTCGTGATTCTCCTGGCAGTCGCTGGCATGGTCGCCGCGGCGTTCGGGAATCTCGGCTGGCAGCTGCTCAACCTCGGCTGGTAAGCGCCCGCCCACCTCGTAGGGGAGGAACAAATGGCGGGTGAAGAGCAGCCGGCTCCCGCCGGCAAGGCAACGGCTCCGACTGCGACTCCTGCCAAGGTGCTGGCGATCGTCGTGCCCGTGATCGTCGCGGGCGCCGCGACATTCGCCTACGCGCTCTACGCCTACGGGGGGTCATCGCCCTCGGCGAGCGAGCTGGCACAGCTGCTCGGCCTCTTCGCGAGCATGGTCGTCGCGGAGAGGTTCCCCGTGCCGCTGGAGGGAGTCAGCGCCGGCGGCATGACGCTCGGGTTCGTGTTCTCCGTCTCGGCGATCATCCTGCTCGGCTGGCCCGCCGGGGTGATCATCGCGGCCGGGGCGCCGACGCTGACGCATCTGGTCCAGCGCCGTCCCCCGCTGCGCGCCGCCTACAACGGCTCGATGTTCGCGCTGTCGGCCCTCGCGGCCGGGCTCGTGGTAGAGCGCATGCCCGGCACCACGGTCCCGCAGCTCGTCGCACAGGTCGTGGTCTGCGGCATCGTCTACTACTGGGTCGTCAACCTCGTGCTGATCAGCGCGGTGCTCTCGGCCAGCACCGGCCGGTCCTTCCTCTCGATAGCACGGGAGAACATCGTGCAGACAGCGGCGCCGTTCGCGTTCATGGTCTCGGCGGCGTTGGCGTTGGTCGTTCTCTGGCAGCGCGAGCCCGTGCTGTCGATCGCGCTGGTCGGCCCGTTGCTGGCGATCGCCCTCTATCAGCGCTCGACGTTCAAGGCCATGCAGGCGATGCGGCTCGCGCTGACCGATCCGCTCACGGGCCTCGGCAACCACCGCAGCTTCCACGAGCGGCTCCAGCGTGAGCTCGTCGCCGCGGAGCACGAGGGCTCGTCGCTCGCCCTCTGCCTCGTCGACTTCGACGACCTGAAGAGGGTCAACGACCGCTTCGGACACCCAGTCGGCGATCTCGTGCTCGGCCAGGTGGCGTCACGCCTGCGGCAGGGCGGGGAGGCGTTCCGGCTCGGCGGAGACGAGTTCGCCGTCCTCCTGCCCCGCCAGGACGCCCGGCAGGCGACTGCGGTGGCGAGCTCGATCGTCGAACGCGTCGCCGCGCTGCACATCGAAGGCGTCGGCTCCGTGACCGTGAGCGCCGGTGTCGCCACCTACCCGATCCACGGCTCCGGACGGGACGAGCTGATCCGGCTCGCCGACAGCGCGTTGTACCTGGCGAAGAAGGAGGGCAAGAATCGCGTCCGCGCCTATTCCGCGGAACCGGCCCTCCGGACGAGCTTCGAACAGATCGCGGATACGCCCGACCAGGCGGCGCAGTACCGGGCGGCGGAGAGCCTGGCGAAGGCGGTCGACGAGCGCGACGCCTACACCGGGAGCCACTCGCAGCGCGTCGGCGAGTACTCGGCCCGGATCGCGCGCCGGCTCGGCGCGGACGACGCGGCCGTCGAGCTGACCCGGCTGGCGGGCAACCTCCACGACCTCGGCAAGCTGGCGATTCCTGAGGAGGTCCTCCGCAAGCCGGACGAGCTGAGCGAGGCGGAGCGGTTGATCCTCGAGCGGCATCCGCAGATCGGCTACCGGATGCTCGAGAGCCTCGGCGTCCAGCCCGTCGCCGAATGGGTGCTCCATCACCACGAGCGATGGGACGGCGCCGGCTATCCGAACCGCCTCGTCGGCGAGCAGATCCCGCTCGGGGCGAGGATCGTCTTCGTCGCCGACGCGTACGACGCGATGACGTCCGAGCGCGCCTACTCGCAGGCCATGTCTCAGCGAGACGCGCTCGCCGAGCTCGAGCGCTGCGCGGGCACCCAGTTCGACCCCGCGGTCGTGAAGGCACTCGCCGAGGAGCTGCTGCCGGCGGGCGACGAAGTCGTCGCCGTCTAGATCTCTTCGATGAGCTGGATCAGCTCGTCGCGGCGGTAGCCCTGCTGCCGCGCGAAGCTGACCAGCTCACGTGCCCGCGCGATCACGGCGCCCTTCTCCGGCGTGCCCGCGACCGTGACGCCGCGCCCGCGCCGGAACTCGAGCATCCCCTCCTCACGGAGAAGGCGCAGCGAGCGGAGCACCGTGTTCGTGTTGACACCGAGGACGGCCGCGAGGTCACGGGCCGGAGGGAGCCGCTCGCCCGGCTTCGCCTCGCCGTCGGCGATCGCGCGCCGGATCTCGGCCGCCACCTGCTCGAAGAGCTCGGTCGGTTCCTGTCTGTCGATCTTGACGTCCAGCATCGTGCTGTTCATACTATCACTAGATGATCGCGCCACCAAAGCCTCCTTCCCACGACGAGCTCGAGGCCCTGATCAAGGAGGCTCGTGCGCGCCAACTGCGGCGAAGGCTACTCGCCGCGGCGGGGACCGCGATCGCCGCCGGGCTCGGCCTCGGCGTCTATGCCTTTGTCACCGGCGGAAGCCCGGCGAACCTCGCGCAGCCCCCGGCACGAGGCGGCCGCACGGCCGGGCCAACATGCCGGGCCACGCAACTGTCGGCGAGCATGGGTTTCCAAGGCGCGACCCAGACGGATGTCGGCGGTGCCGAGATCAAGAACATCGGCGACCGCGCCTGCGCGCTCCCCGTGGGATGGCCGCGCGTGCGGCTCACGTCCGACGGCAAGGCGCTCGTCGTACATCAGGAGCGTCCGCCACGCAGCGGCGGCCCGCCAAGGCCACGGGCGCGCGTGCTCGCCCCGGGCCAAACGGCTGTCGTGGAGATGCAATGGCTGAACTGGTGCGGCAGTCCCCACGCGGCGGTCAGCCACGGTGGCGAGCCCCTCACTGTTCTCAAGGTGGACTTCCTGCTTCGCTTCGGGGCGGGGCTCGTCGTCGCGGCCCAGTCCGCGGGCACGCCTCCGTGCCTCGCACCGAGCAGCCCGTCGACGCTCATCGTCGACCGCGCGCGACAGCAGACCTAGAGCGGGATGTTGCCGTGCTTGCGGCGGGGCCTCGGCTCGGCCTTCGTCAGCGCGGTCTCGAGCGCGTCGATCAGCACCGGACGCGTGCGGCGTGGCTCGATCACATCGTCGACGTAGCCGCGCTCGGCGGCGCTGTAGGGGTTCGCGAACTTCTCCTTGTAGTCGGCGATCAGCTCCGCGCGCTCGTCGTCGGGCCGGTCGCGGTAGATGATGTTGACGGCGCCGTCCGGCCCCATCACCGCGACCTCGGCGGTCGGCCAGGCGAAGTTGAAGTCGGCGCGGATGTGCTTCGAGCTCATGACGTCGTACGCGCCGCCGTAGGCCTTGCGCGTGATCACCGTGAGCTTCGGCACCGTCGCCTCGCAGAACGCGTAGAGGAGCTTCGCGCCGTGGCGGATGATCCCGCCCCACTCCTGCGCCGTTCCCGGCAGGAAGCCCGGGACATCCACGAAGGTCACGAGCGGGACGTTGAAGGCGTCGCAGGTGCGGACGAAGCGCGCCGCCTTGTTCGAGGCGTCGATGTCGAGCACGCCGGCGAGCGAGCGCGGCTGGTTGCCCACGACGCCGACCGGGTGGCCGCCGAGGCGCGCGAACCCACACACGATGTTCTCCGCCCAGCGCTCCCCGACCTCGAGGAACTCGCCGTCGTCGACCACGCGCCGGATCACCTCGTGCATGTCGTACGGCTTGTTCGGGTTGTCGGGGACGAGCGTGTCGAGCTCGGCGTCCTCGCGGCCGGCCGGATCGGCCGGCGCGCTCCATACAGGCCGCTCCGCGTTGTTCTGCGGCAGGAACGAGAGGAGGTAGCGGGCGTCCTCGAGGCAGGTCTCCTCGTCCGGCGCGGTGAACTGCGCGACGCCCGACTTCGTCGCGTGCGTCGCCGCGCCGCCGAGCTCCTCGAACGTCACCTCCTCCCCCGTCACCGTCTTCACGACGTCGGGGCCGGTGATGAACATGTACGACGAGCCCTCGACCATGAAGATGAAGTCGGTCATCGCCGGCGAGTAGACGGCGCCGCCCGCGCAGGGGCCCATCACGAGCGAGATCTGCGGAATCACGCCCGACGCCTGCACGTTGCGCCAGAAGATCTCGGCGTAGCCTGCGAGCGAGACGACTCCTTCCTGGATCCGCGCGCCGCCGGAATCGTTGATCCCGATCACCGGGCAGCCGTACTTGACGGCCAGGTCCATCACCTTGCAGATCTTCTCGGCGAAGACCTCGCTCAGCGAGCCGCCGAAGACGGTGAAATCCTGGGAGAAGACGAAGACCTTGCGGCCGAAGACCGTGCCGTAGCCCGTGACCACCGCGTCGCCGTACGGACGGCGATCCATCATCCCGAAGTTCGACTCGCGGTGGCGGACGTAGCGGTCGAGCTCGACGAAGGAGCCCTCGTCGCAGACCTTCTCGGCGCGCTCGCGGGCCAGGAGCTTTCCTTGCTCTCGCCGGCGTGCCACGGACCTCTCGCTGCCGGCGTGGCGCGCCTTCTCGCGCAGCTCTGTCATCCACTCGAGCTTGCCCGCCGTCGTTTCGTGCCCCTCAGCCACCGCAGCGGAGCCTAACGTTCGCGCTCGTGAGCTATCGCCTGCCTCCGGCTCTGCGCGTTCGGTCGTTCGCGTTCCTCTGGACATCGTCGCTGGCGAGCGGGTTCGCGCTCCAGATGATCGTCGTCGCGATCGGCGTGCAGGTCTACCTCATCCACAAGGATCCACTCGACCTCGGCCTGGTCGGGCTGGCCGAGTTCCTGCCGCTGCTGATCCTCGCTCTGCCTGCGGGACAGATCGCCGACCGCTTCCCCCGGCGCACGGTCGTCGCCGTCGGGCTCGCCTTCCAGGTCGTGATCGCGACGATCCTCGTGTTGATCACGCTCTCGGGCGCCGACCAGCTCTGGCCCTTCCTGACAGTCGGCGCCCTTGCAGGCACAGCCTCGGCACTCGGCAACCCAGCGGGGCGCGCCTTGACGCCGGAGATCGTGCCGACCGAGCTCCTGCCGGGAGCCATCGCCCTCCGCAGCGTGGCGAACCAGCTCGGGATCGTCGTCGGCCCGGCAGTCGGCGCGGTGATCTTCAAGTTCGAGCCGGTCGCCGTCTACATCACGGCGGGCGCGTTGTTCCTGCTCGGCCTCGTCACCATCCTCGGAGTCGAGTCCGTGCGAGCCACCGCGCCCGCCGTGGAGTTGACGTGGAAGAACCTGTCGGCCGGGATCGGGTTCATCGTCCACACGCGCATGCTCCTCGGCGCGATCTCGCTCGATCTCGTCGCCGTGCTCTTCGGGGACTCGATCGCGCTCGCGCCGGTGTTCGCGCTCACGATTCTCCATGTCGGCCCCATCGGCGTCGGCCTGCTGCGAGCCGCACCCGCGGCCGGAGCGCTCCTCGCGGGGCTCATCCTCGCGCGACGTCCGCTCCGGTACCGCGCCGGCCCGACGCTGCTCGTCGTCGTCGCCACCTTCGGGGTGATGATGATCGTCTTCGGGCTGTCGAAGTCGCTGGCGCTCTCGCTCGCCGCGCTCGCGGTCGCGGGCTTCGCCGACATGATCAGCATGAACATCCGCTCCACGACGGTTCTCCTCGTGACCCCGCCCGAGCTGCAGGGCCGTGTCAGCGCAGTCGAGTGGGTGTTCATCAGCGCGTCGAACGAGCTCGGCGCGTTCGAGTCGGGGGCGGCCGCCTCGCTGATCGGAACCGTGGCGGCCGTCGTCGCAGGCGGCGCCGTAATGATCGGCGTCGCGGCCTCCTGGGGGAGCCTGTTCCCCGAGCTCGCTCACATGGGCCGGCTCGAAGAGCTCGAGCCCGAGCCGGTGTAGGTTCCGCACGTGGAGCCTCTCGACCGCTCGACGATCTGGCCCTACGACGAGCGGGGCGAGTTCGGGGACTTCTACTACCAGCGGTTCGGCAGCCCGACCGTCGCGAGCGCCGAGGCCGCGCTGGGCGAGCTGGACGGCGGCACCGCGCTGCTCTTCCCGTCCGGCGCGGGCGCCACGACGGCCCTCGTCCTGTCGCTGCTCGAGCCGGGCGACACGATCGCGCTCGCGCACGGCGGCTACTACGGCACCGGCGTCACCTTCGCCGCGCTCTCGTCGTGGGGGCTCCGCTTCGTCGAGTTCGACCAGACGGGCGCGCCGCCCGAAGGCGTCCAGCTCGTCTGGCTCGAGGCGCCCTCGAACCCGTACCTGACGATGCCCGATCTCGACACGGCCGCCGCCCATCCCGCCCCGGTGGTGGTCGATGCGACCGTGGCCACGCCCGTCCACCTGCGGCCGCTCGAGCACCGCGCCGACTTCGTCCTGCACAGCGCCACGAAGTACCTCGCCGGCCACGACGACGCCCTGCTCGGCGCCGTGGTCTGCCGGGACGGCGCCGCGGCCGAGAAGCTGCGGGAGTTCCGCGGCCGCACGGGAATCGTCGCGGCGCCGGACCCGGCCTGGCTCCTGCTGCGCGGGCTGAAGACGCTCGAGCTCCGCGTGCTGCGCCAGACGGCGACCGGCGCGCTGCTCGCCGAGCGGCTGCGGGCGCATCCGGCCGTCGGGACCGTCCGCTACCCCGGCCTCGGCGGGCTCCTCTCCTTCGACGTCGCCGACGCCGAGACGGCGCGGCGGGTGGAGACCTCGACCCGCGTGATCGTGAACGCCAGCTCGCTCGGCGGCGTGACGACCCTCATCGAGAGCCGCCGCCGGTGGGAGGGCGACCGGGTCCCGCCGGGGCTGCTCCGTGTCAGCGCGGGGCTGGAGGATCCCGAGACGCTCTGGGCCGACCTCGAGCAGGCGCTCGATAGCTTGCCGCGACGCCGCGGCGGGTAGCGATGCTCCAGTGGCACCGCCGTTCCGAATACTCATTGCCGAGGACGACGAGGCATTCCTCGACGCCATCGCCTTCCTGCTGGAGCAGGACGACCGGTTTACCGTGGCCGGACGGGCCCGCAACGGGCTCGCGGCGGTCGAGCTCGCAGAGGAGATCGAGCCCGACGCAATCGTGATGGACATCGAGATGCCCGTCGCCGACGGCGTCGAGGCGACGAGGCGCCTCCGCACTGTGACGCCCGGCATCCCGATCGTGGCCGTGAGCGGTCACGACTACGAGGAGCGCGTGCTCGAGATCCGGCGGGCCGGTGCCGACGACTACGTCCGCAAGGCGCGAATGGCGGAGGAGCTGGCGCGCGTGCTCGCCGCCTTGCTCGATCCGGGCAGAATGCGCACGTGACCAAGCAGCAGATGCTGGCCGCGGTCCGCACGATCTGCCTCGGCCTGCCCGAGACGAGCGAGCGGCTCTCGCACGGCGCGCCGACGTTCTTCATCCGGGACAAGCGCTCGTTCGCGACCGTGTGGAACAACCATCACGGCGACGGACGCTACGCGCTGATCTGCGCCGCGCCGGCCGGGATGCAGTCGATTCTCGTCGAGGCCGATCCCGAGCGCTTCTATGTCCCGCCGTACGTCGGGCATCGAGGCTGGATCGGCGTGCGCCTCGACCGCGGCTTCGACCGCGACGAGATCGCCGGGATCCTCGAGGACGCGTTCGCGGAGGTCGCCCCGCCGAAGCTCGTCGAGGCGGCGGTCAGCGCTTCCGGTACGGCACGACCAGGTTCGTGACCCGCACCCGCCGGCTGCCTTCGGGGCGGTCGGCCAGCACCCGGGCTCGGTAGGGCTCGAGAGCGGCAGACAGCGCTTCGCTCACCTTCCGGGTCTCCTCGAGGGTCAGCCAGAGGTCTGCGCTGGTCATAGAGGCAACCTCCTGCCACTCCGTGGCTTCCTCATACGCGGACGCCAAGAACGCCTCTGCCGCTGCCCGGCTGCGTTCCAGGAACGCGAGGCCGACGGCGGTCGTGGCCGCCGCCCCCGCCGGGGTGGAAGCGTCGAGCGCGAGTCGCGGCCCGCGGGTCTCCCGCCACGGCCTCTCCCGTCCGTCGCTGCGGGCAGGCGCGCGCTCGGCGAACTGGTAGCGCTCCAGGAACTTCAGGTGATAGGCGGTAGCGCTGGGGCTGAGGCCGGTGAGCGCCGCGCACTCGGTCGCCGTAAGCTCGTCCCCTGAGGCAAGCGCGTCGATGATCGCCATCCGGGCGGGATGGGCGAGCGCCCGAATGTCCCGGGGATCCTGCAGCCGCAGCGTGTCCGTGGGCATCGCCGAAGCATAGTTCTTGACAGCCAGATGTTAAGCATTTACTGTTCAACATATGCTTAACGTCGGGCCGGGTCGCCGCGATCTGATCGTCGCCCTCGTGGGGCGCACGATCTCGACGTTCGGCGACGGAGTGGCGCTCGTCGCTCTGACCCTGCGCCTGCAGGCGGACGGCGCCCATCCCTGGGAGATCGCGTTGCTGCTGGGCGGCGGCGTCGTCCCGCAACTGCTGCTCGCCCGCCCGATCGGGCGCCTGGCGGACACCCACGACTCGCGGCACCTCCTGGTGGCGGGCGGCCTGGTGGAGGTGGCGGCCACGATTCCGCTGATCTTCCTGCACTCGGTCGTGGTGATCCTGCCTCTCGTCGCCGTGCTCGGCGCGGCCACGTCGCTGACTGCGGCCACCTGGTCGGCGCTCATCCCCCGGGTCGTCGGCGAGGATCACCTGGCCGAGGCGATCTCGGCTCAGCAGTCCCTCAGCGTCCTCGCCCTCGTCGGCGCGCCGGCCGTCGGAGGCCTGCTGGCCGGAGCTTTCGGCACCGGCCTGCCGGTGGCCCTCGACGTGGCGACGTATGTGCTGGTCACCGTCGCGGCCGTCCTCGTCCGCACCCGCCGGGTGCCCGAGCGGGCTCCGGCCGGCGAAGGAGAGAACCGGCTCCGGAGCGGGTTCGCCATTCTGCGCGCCGACTCGCTGCTCGCTCCCCTGCTCGCCGGCGTCGCCCTCGTCGTCCTCCTGGTCGGAATGGTCGACGTCGTGCTGGTGTACCTCGTTCGCGAGACGCTCCACGCCGGCGGCGTCTGGTACGGCGTGACCGAGGCGTCCTGGATGGCGGGCATGGTGGCCGGCGCGCTCGGAGCCGCCCGCGTCGGGAACGAGCGCGGACGCATCCGCGCCACCATCGGCGGAGCAGCCCTCGCGTGCGCCGGGGTGGCCGGATTCGCCGTGGCACCGGCCGTGGCGATCCTCGTCCCCCTCTCGGTGCTCGGCGGTGTCGGAAACGGCTATGCCGGGGCCTGCCTGTCGACCCTGATCGTGGCGCGCACTTCCGACGACGCCCGCGGCCGGGTCTCCGCCGCCGCCAATGCGATCTTCGGTGGTGCCCAGGGTGCCTCGCTGATGCTCGGCGGTCTCGCCGCGATCGTGCTGTCCCCGCGAGCGATCTACGGCCTGGCCGGCCTGCTGGGCCTGTCCGCGGCCGGAGCCCTCGCCGTCACCAGCGCCAAGAACGTCGAGCGAGGAGAGCCGGAGGTCGGACTCGAACCGACGACCTAACGCTTACAAGGCGTTTGCTCTACCAGCTGAGCTACTCCGGCGCGCGCCGCCCAGCGTAGCGCCCGCTACAGAAGGACTTCGCGGCCTTGCTGGTGCGCGAGGATCTTGCGCTTGACGCGCTGAAGCGCGTTGTCGATCGTCTTGGTGTCGCAGCCGAGGTCGTCGGCCATGTCCTCGTACGAGGAACCCTCGAGGTAGAGGCGCAGGGCGTCCGCCTCGAGCGACGAGAGGCCCGTTCCGAGGCTGAACACGAGGCTCTGCAGCTCCTCGGTCGAGATGACCACGAGCGGCGGCTCCTGCACCGCGGGGCCGGGCAGCGCGTCGCCGAGCGTGCACTCGCCCTCGCCGTCCTGCCCCGCCGGCGTGTGGCTGAACGAGACGTACGTGTTGAGCGGCGCGTGCTTGAAGCGGGTGGCGGTCTTGATCGCGGTGATGATCTGCCGCGTGACGCAGAGCTCGGCGAAGCTGCGGAACGAGGTCTCCTTGTCGGCGCGGAAGTCGCGCACGGCCTTGTAGAGGCCGATCAGCCCCTCTTGCAGGAGGTCGTCGTTGTCGCCGCCGGCGAGGAAATACGAGCTCGCCTTGAGGCGGACGAAGCCCGTATAGCGGCGGATGAGGGCGTCCATCGCGACGCTGTCGCCGTTTCGGGCCTTGAGCACGAGCTGGAGATCCTCGAGCTCTCGTTGGACTTTTTGCGGCGAGCGTGCTGTCGCGGCGCGAGCAGCCATGGGCGCCTCCCGAACTCTCGTCGAGGGTGAAGTCTCACCCTGTGGTCGAGGCGAAGATAGCAAGGGGTCCAAGGTTTTACAAGTCCAATTGCTTTGGACCCAGCTTGTCCTGGACCCAGGAAGCTAACGAGATCTAGCGTTCGCCGCGACGTAACCGCTCGAGCTGGGCGAGCGTGTCGGGATCGAGCCGGTCCCGCAGGTCGCCGCGCGTCCCCGGCGGCTGGCTCGGACGCGCGAGCTCGCCGAGGAACGTCTGCGACGCCACCTTGCGCACCTCGATGCCCGTCGTGCCGCGGACGGCGGCGTCCGAGGAGACGACGGCGACCTGTTCTCTGCTCCGATATTCGACCGCGAGGCGCTCGAGGAGGGCGTCGGCGTCCTTCGCCCAGCGCACCTCGAGCGGGCCGTGCCGCTCGGTCGGCCCTTCGCCGTCGAACACGAGCACACCGCGTGCGCCCTGCGCGGCGACCCAGCTGGCGAGCAGGTCGCGCAACTCCTCCGGCGAGCCGAAGCCGCCCGCGTGGAACAGGTTGAACCCGTCGAAGAGGTAGAGGGTCGTCTCAGCCATCGCGCCGGCGCCTGGCCTCGTACAAGAGGAGTGCGGCCGCGACGCTGACGTTGAGCGACGCGACCCGACCGAGCTGCGGGATCGAGACCTGGAGGTCGCAGGTGCGCCGCACCAGCGGGCGCAGGCCCTTGCCCTCGGCCCCGAGGACGAAGGCGATGCCGCCGGACAGGTCGGCCTCCCACATCGGAGTGCCGGCCCCGCCCACGGCGCCCACGACCCAGAGCTCCCCGCTCTTGAGCTCGGCGAGGTAGCGGGCGAGATTCGGCACGACCGCCACCGGAAGGTGCTCGACGGCCCCGGCCGAGGAGCGGCAAACCGCGGCCGTGACGCGCGCCGAGCCGTGCGCGGGCACGACCACGCCGCTCGCGCCGGCTCCCTCGGCGCTGCGGATCACGGCGCCGAGGTTCCGCGGGTCGCTGACCTGGTCGAGGCAGGCGAGCAGCGGCGCCGGGCCGGCGGCGATCTCGAACGCATCGGCGTACCGGAACGGTTCGCACCAGGCGACGACCCCCTGGTGGTCGCGTGTGCCCGCGGCGTCCGACAGATCCCGCTCGAGCTTCGTCAGCACCCGGGGGCGCTCGACCGTGCGCAGCCAGCCCTCGCTGCGCGCGGCCCGCTCGCTCGCCCACAGCTCGAGCACCTCGCGCGGGCCGCGCAGCGCCTCGTGCACCGGGCGGCGCCCGTAGACGAGCTCCCGCGTCACGAGCGGCGCACGAGCCGGTAGCCGGGAGGCTCGGCGACGTCGCGCACCTCCCAGCCCGCGGCCCCGATTTCGTCGCGCAGGCGATCGGCTCCCGCGAAGTCCTTGGCGTCCCGCGCCTCGCGCCGCTGCTCCGCGAGCACGGCCACCTCGGCCGGCGCATCCTCGAGCTCACCGATCGAGTCGAGCCCGAAGATCCCGAGCGCGCGCCGAAGCAGCTCATGATCGCGCCAGCCGTGCAGGACGGCGAGCGCCTCCGGCGTGTTGAAGTCGTCGTCGAGCGCCGCCTCGAGCTCCGCCCACTCCCCCACCGGCTCGCTCGGCGCGCGAAAGACGTTGCGGAACGTCTCAAGCTGGGCGCCCGCCTGTTCGAGCGTCCCCTGATCGAAGTCGAGCGGCTTGCGCCACTGGCCCGAGAGCAGGAGCATCAGCGCGACCTCACGCCCCCAGGCGTCGATCACCCCGCGGATGGTCATGTCGTTGCCGAGCGACTTCGACATCTTCTCGCCGCTCCGCGTCAGGAGCCCGTTGTGCATCCAGATCCGCGCGAAGTCGTGGCCCAGCGCGAGCGACTGCGCGAGCTCGTTCTCGTGGTGCGGGAAGACGAGGTCGAGCCCGCCGCCGTGGATCTCGAAGACCGGGCCGAACGCGTCCTCGGCCATCGCCGAGCACTCGATGTGCCAGCCGGGCCGGCCCGGCCCCCACGGCGAGGCCCAGGAGGTGTCCTCGCCCGGCTTCGTCGCCTTCCAGAGTGCGAAGTCCTGCGGTGCGCGCTTGAGCCGGCTGTGCTCCTCCGGCTCCATGTTCGCCACCTTTTGCCGCGACAGCCGCCCGTAGCCCGCGTCGGTCGCCACGCTGAAGTACACGTCACCGCTCGCCGCGTACGCGTGGCCGGCGTCGACGAGTTTCTCGATGAAGGCGACGATGGAGGGGACGGCGTCCGTCGCCTTCGGCAGCGCGTCGGGCATGCCGAGACCCAGGTCGCCCGTGTCCTCGAGGTACCACCCCGTCGCGCGCTCCGCGAGCTCGGCGCTCGCGCCCGGCGCGGCGTCGTAGATCTTGTCGTTGACGTCGGTGATGTTGTGGACGAGCGTCGCGTCGTAGCCCCGGTGGCGGAGCCAGGCCCGCAGCCACATCCCGAGCGCGAACGGGCGAGCGTTGCCGATGTGGGCCCGCTGGTAGACCGTCGGGCCGCAGAAGTACATCCGGATCGGCCCGGGCGGAGGCGGCAGTTCCTCGAGATGCCTCGAAAGCGTGTTGTAGAGCCTCATCTCTCCAGCCTAGAGAGCAGCTCGTCCAGAGGCAGCGCGGCGATGACGGCGGCCAGCTCCGGCCCACGCTCGCGGCCCGTCAGCGCGAGCCGCACCGCCTTCAGCTCGCCGCCGACGGCCTTCAGCTCGCGCACGATCTCCCGCGGTTCCAGCCCTGCCTGGACGAGGTCGCGGGCGCGGGCGAGCGTCTCGGGCGAGTCGACCTCGGCGGGCTCCGGCTCGAGCACCTGCGCCGCGTACTCACGTGCCTCCACGAGGTCGCGTGCCCCGCGCAGCACCGGCGCCACCGAGACAGGGACACCGATCCGCGCCGCGAGCTCCTCGTCGCCGAGTGCCGCGATGGTCTCGGTGGAGAGCCGGCGCAGCCGTGCGAGGTCGAGGTGGACGTCGTGGCGCGGCAGCCCGAGCTCCTCGAGATACGCGCGCACGGCCTCGGCCGGGATCCCGTCGTCGCGCAGCGACTCCACGGTGGAGCCCGGCGCCCGCTTCGCGAGCTTGCGCCCGTCGGGGCCGAGGATCAGGCCGTGGTGGACGAACTCCGGCGGCGTCGCGCCGAGCGCCTCGAACAGCCGCCGGTGCAGCGCCTCGTTGGGCCGGTGGTCGTTGCCGCGGACGACGTGCGTGATCCCGAAGTCGATGTCGTCGACGACGGACGCGAGGTGATACGTCGGGGAGCCGTCCTCCCGGAGCAGCGTGAGTCCCTCGAAGCGGTCGCCCAGCGGCGCGCCGGCCTCGCGATGGCGGTCGGCGCGCCCACTCTGCCGCACGGGGCCTTCGTCCCGCGTGATCCCGAGCCACTCGAGATCGCGCAGGATCGCCTCCTCCCCGCCTGCGACGTTGCGGGCGCGATCGGTGTCGTCGATCCGCAGGAGCATCCAGTCGCCGAGCCGCCGGTTCGCGACCGCGCTCAGCGCATTGCCGAGGTGGACCGAGCCCGTCGGGCTCGGCGCAAAACGGACTCTGACCGCCATGCGGCGAGTGTATGGTTCTGCCCGCGATGGAGTCCTGGCGCGCAACTGTTCTCCGCCAAAACGGCTAGTCCGCCGCTTCCCACTCGAGCGTCCTAGGGAAGCGGCGGGACGCGACGCGTTCCGCCGCCCCGAAAACGGAGGTGTACGTCGCGATGCCGATGCCTCATCGCACGCAGCAGCAACTGATCAAGCGCCGCCTCGTGGGCAAGGACGGCGCCGAACGGATCCGCGAGCTCCGCGCGATCCTCACCGAGCTGCCCGGCTACCGGAACGGGCCGTACGCCGACCTGCGGAAGTGGGTGGAGGGCGAACTCGAGTCCACGCGCACCCGCAAGCGGGTCGTGCACCGCGACTCGATCGCCGTCCGGCGCGAGGGCGCGGCGCAGATCGCGCTCGTCGGAGCGCCGAACGCCGGCAAGTCGTCGCTCCTGCAGGCGCTGTCGGCGATCCAGATCCGTACCGGCGACTACGCGTTCACGACCACGCGGCCGGTCGCGGCCACCACGCGCCTCGGCGGCGTGCTCGTCCAGCTCGTCGAGATCCCCGGCCTGATCGAGGGAGCCGCCGAGGATCGCGGCGGCGGGAGAGCGCTGCTGGGGGTGCTGCGCAACGCGGACGCGATCCTCTGGTGCCACGCCTGCGGCCGCCCCGTCCGGGAGCTCGAGACGGTCCGCAACGAGGTCGCCGCTGCGGGAATCGAGCTGCCCGCGCTCCTGGCCGCGACGAAATACGACGAAGCGCCGCCGCCGGAGCACCCGGAGCTGCGCGTCGTGCCCGTCTCCGTCCTCGACGACGCGAGCCTCGACCGGCTGCGCGAGGAGCTCTGGGCGCTGACCGGCCTCGTTCGCGTCCGGCTGGGCGACGGCGGCGACCCGGTGGCGCTGCCGCCGCCGGCCACGGTCGTCGACGTCGCCGACACGATCCACCACGAGCTCCGCGAGCGTTGCACGGGCGCGCGGGTCTGGGGCCCGTCGGCGCGGTTTCCGGGCCAGCAGGTCGGGAGGGAGTACGAGCTGAGCGACGGCGACACCGTCGAGATCCTCAATCGCTAGGACGTTTGGCTTCTTCGAGGGCCGGTAGACAAAGGCATGGGCGACGTCGTCGTGATCACGGGTGCCTCGGGCGGGGTCGGCCGGGCGACCGCGCGCCGGTTCGCGCAGGACGGAGCCAGCATCGCGCTCCTCGCGCGCGGCCAGGCGGGCCTGGAGGGCATCGCCGCCGAGGTCGAGGAACGCGGCGGCAGGGCGCTCGTCCTCCCCACCGACGTGGCCGACGCCGCCCAGGTCGAGGCTGCCGCGCAACAGGCGGAGAGCGAGCTCGGGCCGATCGACATCTGGGTCAACGACGCGATGGCGACGATCTACGCGGAGTTCCTCGACGTCGACCCGGACGAGTACCGCCGCGCGACCGACGTCACGTACCACGGCATGGTCTGGGGCACGCGCGCCGCACTGAAGCGGATGTCCGAGCGCAACCATGGCACGATCGTCCAGGTCGGATCGGCGCTCGCCTTCCGCGGCATCCCGCTGCAGGCGCCGTACTGCGGGGCGAAGCATGCGTGCAAGGGATTCACGGAGTCGGTGATCACCGAGATCAAGCACCACGGCTGGGACATCCACGTCACGATGGTCCACCTCGCCGCGTTCAACACGACCCAGTTCACGTGGGGACGCACGAAGCTGCCGAGGCAGACGCAGCCCGTGCCGCCGATCTACCAGCCGGAGATCGCGGCCGACGCGATCCACTGGGCGGCGTACCACCGGCGGCGCCAGGTCTACGTCGGGCTGCCGACCGTGCTCAACGTCGTCGGCGAGCGCGTCGCACCGGGGTTCCTCGACTGGTATCTGGGAAAGACGGGCTACGGGTCGCAGATGACGAAGCAGCCGCTCGACGGCGGGCCGGACCACGACAACCTCTTCCACCCGGTCGACGGCGAGGAGGACCGAGGCTCGCACGGGCCGTTCGACGACGAGGCCCACAGTCACAGCTTCCAGACGAGCCTCACGAAGCACCGGCGGCTCGCCGGCTCGCTCGCGGCGGGAGTCGGCGCGGCCGCGACCGGCGTCGCGCTCCTGCGCAAGCGCTGAAAGCCGCTACCTGCCCTGCGGGCTGAACGCGTAGACCTTGGCCCAACCGACGAGGTAGAGCCGCTTTCCGTCGGTCACCACGGGCGTGAACGCGCCGTCGTGGAACGTCCACACCTGTTTCCCGGTGAGCGCGTCGAGTCCGTACGTGCGGCGCTTGAGCGTGGCGAAGTAGACGATCCCGTCCACCACGGTCGCGGAGCCCGAGATCGGGCCGTTGGCGTGGAACTTCCAGAGGACGGATCCCGTCGCCGCGTCGAAGGCGTAGAACGTGTGGTCGTACGAGCCGACGAAGACGCGGTGGTCCCAGACCGCCGGCGAGCCGTACACGAAGCCGCCGGTCTTGTACGACCAGCGCAGCTTCCCGCTTCGCTCGCCGAACGAGTAGACGTGGCCGTCGGTCGAACCGAGATAGACGCGGGAGTAGGCGACGGACGGAGTCGAGTAGAACGTTCCGTGCCCGCCGAGCCAGTCGCGATTGGACTCCCCGCGCCAGAGCAGCTTGCCGTCGCTCGCCCGCAGAGCGTAGAGCCGGCCGTCGTAGGCGCCGAAGAAGAGGCGGCCGCGGTCGTACGCGATCGCTCCCTTGACGGCTCCGCCGGCCTGAAATGTCCACTCGGTGTGACCGGTGGCGCTGTTCAGACCGTAGACCGTGCCGTCGTAGTCGCCGACGTAGATCCGGTTGCCGACGATGAGCGGCGAAGTCTCGGTCGCGCCGAGGTTCCTGCGCCAGCGCAGGAGGTGCGCGCGCCCCGCCGAGACGGCGAGCACCTCGCCGTCTCCCTTCGTCGCCGTGCCTCGTCCGCACGGCTCCTTGTTGAGGAACGTCTCGAAGACCGAGCCGCGACCGAGCCGGTTGACCGCCGGCGAAGCCGCCTCGCAGCGGCCCACGGGGACGGTCCAGAGCCGGCGGCCGTTGCGGGTGGAGACGGCGATCAGGTTGCCGTCGAGGGCGGCGTAGTAGAGATAGTGGAAGGCGATAGCCGGCGGAAACTCGACGAGCGAGGTGCCGCCCGAGACCCAGTCGAGCCGGAACGGTGGCCGGACCTTGCCGACGCCGACGTGGAGGTGCTGCGGCTCGCCCCCGAACATCGGCGAGACGATCTGACCCGCGGCCGGCGGCGCGGCCACCGTCCGGGTCGGATCGAACTCGGTCGACGTTCCTCTGACACTGCCGCCGAACCGGTGCGTCGACTCGTAGTACGACGCCCCGATCGCGCCGACCAGGACCAGGATGGCGGCGGCGACGATGAGGCGGCGCATCCGCCGGATGATGCCTGCACGGTACGTTCGCGCCGTGGAGGATCTGCTGCTGGCCTGGTTCGCCGTACACGGCCGCGACCTCCCGTGGCGGAGAACGCGTGATCCGTACGCGATCCTCGTCAGCGAGGTGATGTCGCAGCAGACGCAGGTGGAGCGCGTCGTTCCTCGCTGGCGGCGCTGGCTCGAGCGCTGGCCGACGGTCGAGACGCTCGCCGCGGCGCCCACTGCCGACGTGATCCGGGAGTGGCAGGGCCTCGGCTACAACCGGCGTGCGCTCTCGCTGCACCGCGCAGCGCAGCACGTGGCGGCTTACGGCTGGCCCACGGATCTGACCGAACTGCCCGGAGTGGGGCGCTACACGGCGGACGCGGTCTCCGCCTTCGCCTTCGGCCGGCCGGTGCTGCCCGTGGACGTCAACGTGCGGCGCGTCTCGGAGCGGACCGGCCATGACTTCTCCCCTGCCGCCGGGCAGGCGCTCATGGATCTCGGCAAGACGGTGTGCCTGGCCCGTGTGCCGCGCTGCGGCGCCTGTCCGCTCGCCGCAGCGTGTCCGTCGCGCGGCCGCCGCTTCGAGCCGAGCCGCCGGCAAGGTCCGTTCGAGGGCTCGTTCCGGCAGCGGCGGGCCGCCGCTCTCCGCGCCGTCCTCGCAGGGTCACAGCCGCGGGATGCCGAGGCGGTCGCGTCTCTCGCGCGCGACGGGCTCGTGCGTGTGGACGGAGACGCCGTGTTCCCGCCGGACTAGGCCGGTACCATCCGGCGGATGCTCGTCGCGGACATCACGGTTCTGTTGATCCCGGTCTGGATCCTGCTCGGGCTGGTCGTTCTGCTCGGCCTACTCGCCCTGCTCGGACGCATCAAGGGCGGCCGCTATCTGAAGCCGCTGTTCGGGGTGATGGCGAAGGTGCCGTTCCTCAAGCGACAGATGGAGAAGGCGTCGAAGGCGGCGATCGAGCGCACCAATCCCGAACTCGCGAGCGCGATGCGAAAGCTCGAGCCGCACGCGAAGCAGCTCCACGATCCCCAGCAGGCGCAGAAGGCGATGTCCCGGCTCACGCGCGAGGAGCGTGCCGCGCTGCTGGAGATGCAGGATCAGCAGGGCGGCACCGAAGAGATGGCGACGAACCGCCAGATGCGTCGCGCCCTCGAGAAGCAGCGCAAGCGCCGCTAGCGCTAGAACGGGTGCCGAACCCAGACATTGGGCTCGACGTACACCCCGCGGCCGTTCTTGAAGTGGACGGGGACGAGCGCCCCCGGCACGACGTAGCTGCCGTCTTCGGGGAACACCATCTCCGTCCACTCCTCCCACTCTGCACGCGCCCCCGAGATCGTCATCGAGCGCGGCGCCACCGCCAGGATCTCGCCGCCGAGCCGCTCGTGCGTGCGTAGCCAAGGATCGAAGGGGAGGCCGTCCCCGCGCCGCCAGCCCGCGTAGCGGTCGAGCGCCACGAGCGGATAACGGTCCTTCCACGTCGGGCGGACGGGCGCCACCAGCGCGTCGAGACCGTGACCCGCGCCGATCGCCGCCAGCCGCCGCAGAATCGTCTCGGCGACGCCGAAGCCGCGATATTCCGGGACGACGCCCGCCACGACGGCGCAAAGCGTCGTGGGCATCGCCTCGACCCCGTCCGTCAGAGCCCAGTCGAGACCGCGCGGCGACGGCTTCCCGTTCCAACCGACGGGCACGCTGCACGCGTAGCCGACGGTGGCACGGCGCCCCACCTCGCGGTCGACGGCCCAGATCTGAAAGTCGGGGTACTCCTCGTAGAGGCGCGGCCAGAAGGACTGGACGACGGAGTCGTGCCCCATGAAGTCGGGCCAGACGTCCGGCAGCGTTCCGCGCAGCTTCGGGTGCTCGGCGTGGGTGACGAGCGCGAGCTTCATCGCACGAGCAGCGCCACGGCCTGGGCGGCGAGGCCTTCGCCGCGACCGGGGAAGCCGAGGCCGTCGGTCGTCGTGGCGCGAACCGCGACCAGCTCGGGCTCGACGCCGAGCGCCGCCGCGAGCCGCCGTCGCATCTCGTCCCGGTGCGGCGCGAGGCGCGGCTCCTCGCCCACCAGGACGACGTCCGCGTTCGCCAGCCGCCAGCCGCGCGCCTCGATCTGCTCCCACGCCTGCGCCAGCAGCTCGAGAGAATCGGCGCCTGCGAGCCCGGGGTCGTCGGACGGGAAGAGGGCGCCGATGTCCTCCAGTCCCGCGGCGCCGAGCAGAGCGTCGGTGAGCGCGTGCGCGAGGACGTCGCCGTCCGAGTGGCCCGCGAGCCCGCGTGGATACTCGATCCGAACGCCGCCGAGCACGAGCGGCACGCCCTCGGCGAGCGCATGGGCGTCGAAGCCCGTGCCGACGCGATACTCAGACACGGTCGAGCGCCTCCGGCAATTCGCTGAGCGAGCCGATCGTGACGACGCCTTCCGGCGACTCGACCCGCGCGTGCGCTCCCCGGCGGATCCGGAGCGCGCGCAGGCCGGCCGCGCGCGCCGGGACGACGTCGTTGTCCATCCGGTCGCCGACGTAGAGGATCTCCCCCGCGCGGGCGTCCGCCGCCTCCACCACGTGTGCGAAGAAGCCCGCGTCCGGCTTCTCGACGCCCCAGCGCTCCGAGGAGCCGACGAAGTCGACATGCGGGCGCAGGAACTCCTCGTGCCGGGCGAACATGTTCCCCGCCGCGCCGAGGCGCAGGCCGCGCGCGCGCAACGTCGCGAGACACGGGAGCGCGTCGGCATGGAGGTCACGGTCGGCGAACACGAACGTCGTCGCGCTTTCCGCCCGCCACCGCTCGTACGTGGCCGCCTCGTCGACGAGCGTCTCGCCGACGTCGAAGACGACGACGCTCAGCGCCATCCGGCCACCGTCTCGAGATCGGCTGCGGAGGTCACCTTGAGCAGGCGCGGATCGCCCTCCACCACCTTGACGCGACCGCCGGCAGCTTCCACGAGGCCCGCGCAATCCGTCGCTTGTAACAGACTGTTACTTGCGAGGACATGTCGGAACCGGTCGGCGGCGAAGGCCTGAGGCGTTTGCACCGCCCAGAGCCCATCGCGTGACACGGTTTCCTCGACCCCGCCGTCGGAGCCGACGCGCTTCAGCGTGTCGCCGACCGGAAGCCCGGGCACGGCGCCGTCCCAGCCCTCCGAGAGCGGCGCAAGCACGCGCTCGACCACCTCGTCGGACACGAGCGGCCGCGCGGCGTCGTGGACGAGGACGACGAGCGCTTCCGCAGGCACCTCGGCGAGACCCGCCCGCACCGAGTCGCTCCTCGTCGCGCCGCCCTGCACGCAGGCGTGCACCTTGCCGCAGCCCTCCTCCTCGGCGACGAGGATCGCGGGCTCCTCCCAGTCCGGCGGCGCGACGAGGACGATTCCATCCACCCAGGGACAGGCCTCGAGTCGGCGCAGCGGCTCGGCAAGCAGCGGCTCGTCTCCGAGCCTCGCAAACGCCTTGGGCCGGTCCAGCCCGAGCCGTTCCCCCCGTCCCGCGGCGACGAGGATGGCCCAGACGGACATGTCCCGAAGCCGGGCCCGCTAGGCCGTCGCGGCCGCAGCGGCCTTCTTCTTCGCCGCCGGCTTGCGCTTGGGCGGGCTGTCGGAGGCGAGAACCTCCTCGAGCCACTCGGCGCAGGTCTCCTCGTCCATGGCCTTCGCGTACATCAGCTCGGACGCGAGGATCTTCTTCGCCTTCACGAACATCTGCTTCTCGCCCGTGGACAGGCCCTTCTCGCGATCGCGCAGAGCGAGGTTGCGCACGACCTCGGCGAGCTCGAGGATGTCGCCGGTCTTCATCTTGTCGCGGTTGTGCTTGAAGCGCCGGTTCCAGTTCTTCGGCATCTCCGTCGAGACGCCGGTCAGCGCCTTGAGGACGACCCCGACTTCCTTCTCGCCGATCACGCGCCGGAGACCGACCTTGTCGGCGTTCTCGGACGGGACCTGCACCGTCATGTCGTTGTGCAGGATCTTGATCGTCAGGTACTCGCGCTGCTGCCCGAGGACCTCGCGCTTCTCCTTCTTGACGACCGTTCCCGCCCCGTGGTGGGGATAGACCACCTTGTCGCCGACGTCGTACAAGCCCGACCTCCCCTGGCTCGAAAGCCACTCTTTTCGCGAAGAAAGCCGGCACGCCACTATGCGCCGGCCACAGGGCACGAGTGTAGCAGAAACCGCCTGGCTAAGCCAAATTCGGGCCGAATTGGGTCAGAACGGTGTCGAGCTAGAGCTGGAGATAGCGGTCGACGAGGTTGTGCTCCTGCAGCCTGCGCAGCCCTTCGCGGATCTCGCGGGCGCGCACCGCTCCGACTCCCTCCACCGACTCGAGCTCGCGCTGCGACGCGCGGACGACCGCATCGAGACTGCCGAGGTCGGACACCACCCGGCGGACGAGCGGCTCCGGCACGCGCGGGAGGTGCGAGAGGATCCGGTAGCCCCGCGGCACCACGGTCTGGTCGAGCGGATTGATGCCGCGCTCGTACCCCAGCACCTCGGCGAGCCGCCCGAACTCGAGCAGCTCCTGATAGTTGAGCTCGGAGAGATCCGTGAGCGCGGCCGTCGCCTCCTCGTCCGCGCCGAGGACGTGATAGTCGCGGACGATCGCGTCCCGCTCACCCGGCACGTCCCCGACGAACTCCTGGAGCTGAAGCCCGATCAGCCGCCCTTCGGTGCCGAGCTCGATGCAGTCGCGGGTGATCCGCGCCGCCATCCGGGTGATCACCTCGGCCCGCTGGAGGACGACGAGCACGTCGTCGAGCACGACGGCGTTCTGGAACTCGAGCGCGGTCAGACGTGTGAGGACCTGCTCGAGCCGCTGCCGATACGTGTCGAGCGTCCCGAGCGCCTGGTTCGTCTTCGCGAGGACGTCCGCGACCGGGTCTAGCTGGTACCGGGCCGGGCCGACGAAGATCGTGACCGTCTCCCGCTGCTGCGAGACCGAGACGACGAGGGCGCCCGTCTGCTTCGCCACGCGCTCGGCCGTGCGGTGCCGGGTGCCGGTCTCGTTCGACGGGATCGTCGGGTCCGGCATCAGCTGGACGTTCGCCCACGCAAGCCGCTTGATCTGCTCGTCGGCGATGATCGCGCCGTCCATCTTGGCCAGCTCGTAGAGGAGCTGCGGCCGGAACGCCGCGTCGAGCCGGATGCCTCCGGAGTACAGGAACGAGAGCCCGTTCGGGTCGCCCACGACGATGAGCGCCCCCTCGTGCGAGCGGATCACGTCGTCGACGGCCTCGCGGAGGCCGGTGCCGGGCGCGATCTTCGCGATCGCCGAGAGGAGCTCCGGGTTCTTGCGGCGCGGGTCTTCCTCGGCCGGGATGCGCGTAAAGCCGAGATCGCCGAGGCGGTGCTCTGACCTCCGCTCAGTCTCCTTGGGATCGGTCGCCATCGAGCCCTGCCCTGATCGCCTGCCGCAGCGTCTCTGCGGCCTCGACCTCGATTCTGCCAGTCGCAGCCGTTCCTGCCGGAGCGACGACCGCGGAGAGGCCGAGCTTCGCGCACTCCTCGAGCCGCCTCTCGGCCTGAGCCGCGGGGCGGAGGCGTCCGGTGAGGCCGATCTCGCCGAACGCCGCCAGACCCGTCTTCACCGGCACGCGCCGCGCGGCGGACGCGATGGCGAGGGCGACTGCGAGGTCGGCGCCGGGCTCGTCGATGCGGACTCCGCCGGCGACGTTGACGAAGACGTCCGCCTGCCCGAGGGCCACGCGCGCGTGCCGCGAGAGCACGGCGACGATCATCGCGAGCCGCTTCGGGTCGATGCCCGTGGCGACGCGGCGCGGCATGGCGAGCTCGCTCTGGGCGACGAGCGCCTGGATCTCGAGCAGGATCGGCCGCGTCCCCTCGAGCGCGCACGCGACGGCAGCGCCGGGCTCGCCGGGGACGGTGCGGCCGAAGATCTCCGACGGATCGGGCACGCCGACGAGGCCGGTTCCGGTCATCTCGAACACGCCGAGCTCGTTCGTCGAGCCGAAGCGGTTCTTCACGGCCCGCAGGACGCGGTGCGCGTGGTAGCGGTCGCCCTCGAACTGCAGCACGCAGTCGACGAGGTGCTCGAGCACGCGCGGCCCGGCGACCGAGCCGTCCTTCGTCACGTGCCCCACGAGGATCGTCGCCACGCCCGTCTCCTTGGCGACGCGCAACAGACGCCCCGCTGCCTCGCGCACCTGGGCGACCGAGCCGGGCGCGGAGCCGAGCTCGGAGGCGTAGAGCGTCTGGATGGAGTCGATCACGCAGACGTCGGGCCGCTCCGCCTGCAGCGTCTGGCAGACCGTCTCCAGCTCCGTCTCGGCGAGAATCTCGACCGCCTCCGCCCCGCCGAGCCGCTCGGCGCGCAGCTTGACCTGCGCGACCGACTCCTCGCCGGTGACGAGCAGCGCCCGCCGGTCGCGCGAGATGGTGGCGAGGGCGTTCAGCAGGAGCGTCGACTTCCCCACTCCCGGCTCGCCGCCGAGCAGGACGACCGAGGCCGGGACGAGCCCGCCGCCGAGCACACGGTCGAGCTCGGGGACTCCGGTCGGGATGCGCGCCGCCTCGGACGCCTCGACGTCGACGAGCCGGAGCAGCGGCTTGGGCGGAGCCTGCGCCTGCGCGACCTGACCGACGACCTCCTCGACGAGCGTGCCGAACGCCGAGCAGCCGGGACACTTCCCGAACCAGCGCCCGGCGGTGTACCCGCACTCGGTACAGCTGAACTGGACGGCCGCCGTCTTCGCCATGCGACCACCCTATGGCGGAGCTCGGACGCGAACCGTCACGCGATCCAAGCAACTCCGCGCCAACATGCCGGAGGCCATCCCGCTCCCGCAAACGCCGCGAAGCGCCTCAGCGGGCGGGCAACGAGCACTCTGCACGGAGCGCGCCCGAGACCGCATCTCGGGCGCGCGGAGTTCCTTCTCTCCAGCGAGCGGGTGCGCAGCACCCGCGAGCTCCGCATACGAAAACGGCCCCGCCGAGTGGGGCCGTTTCCGGTGCTGCGAGGGAGGGACTCGGGAGCCCCCGCCGCATCGGGGCTCGTCCGAGGCTGTGCTGTATGCAGAGATCATCCTGCGGAGACCCCGCTTGACTCGTCCCCTTTCAGGTGGTTCACGACGCCGCTTCACTGTCAAGCGCATGTAAAGCCGCACCGGAAAGGACTCCTGAGAAGGCGCGGGGCGGCTCTCGCCGCCCCGGTGGCTATCCCTCTTCGCCTGCGGGCTCTTGGCCGTCGCCGCTCGACGCGGCCGGCTCCTCGGGCGGGACGGTCACCTTCTCGGGCGTGACCTCGCCCGGGATGAAGGTGATGTCCACGTCGTCGCCCGGTTCGCCGTCTTCGTTGCGCGTGCGGCCGACGAGGATCGTCGAGCCCGGCTCGAGCTCGCGCCCGAGCACGAAGTCGGCGAGCGGGTCCTCGATCTCGCGCTGGATCGCGCGGCGCAGCGGCCTCGCGCCCATCGCCGGGTCGTAGCCCTTGTCGACGAGGAGCTCCTTCGCGTCCTCGGTGAGCTCGATCGAGACGTCGTGCATGGCCATCTGCTCGCGTAGGCGGCGGAGCTGGAGGTCGACGATGGACATGATCTCTTCCTTCGAGAGCTTGTGGAAGACGATGATCTCGTCGATCCGGTTGAGCAGCTCGGGCCGGAAGACCTTCTTCAGCTCGCCCATCACGCGGCCCTTCATCTCGTCGTACGAGAGGCCGGACTCGTCGCCGACGGTGAAGCCGAAGCCGGTGTTCTTCGAGATCTGGGCTGCCCCGAGGTTCGAGGTCATGATCACGATCGCGTTCCGGAAGTCGACGCGGCGCCCCTGGGCGTCGGTCAGCTTTCCCTCCTCCAGGATCTGCAGGAGGATGTTGAACACGTCGGGATGCGCCTTCTCGATCTCGTCGAGCAGGAGCACCGAGTACGGCTTGCGCCGCACGGCCTCGGTGAGCTGGCCGCCTTCGTCGTAGCCGATGTAGCCCGGAGGCGAGCCGACGAGCCGGGACACGGAGTGCTTCTCCATGTACTCCGACATGTCGACCTGGATCATCGCGTCCTCGTCGCCGAACAGGAACTCGGCGAGCGTGCGCGCGAGCTCGGTCTTGCCGACGCCGGACGGGCCGAGGAAGATGAACGAGCCGGTCGGACGCTTCGGGTCCTTGATGCCGGCCCGGGCGCGGCGGATCGACTTGGCGACCGCGACGATCGCCTCCTCCTGTCCGATGACGCGCTTGTGGAGCTCCTCCTCCATGCGGACGAGGCGCGCGGACTCGGCCTCGGTGAGCTTGAAGACGGGGATGCCCGTCCACATCGAGACGATGTCGGCGATCTCCTCCTCGCCGACCTGCGGCTGCTCCTCCTGGTTCTCGGACGAGCGCCACTGCTCCTCGAGCTCCCGCTTCTTCTGCGTGAGCTTCCGCTCCTTGTCGCGGAGGGAGGCGGCCTTCTCGAACTCCTGGTTCTCGATCGAGGCTTCCTTCTCCTTACGGACGCGCTCGATCTCGTCCTCGAGCTCGCGGTACCGCGGCGGCGCCGACATCGACTTGATGCGCAGCCGCGAGGCCGCCTCGTCGATCAGGTCGATCGCCTTGTCGGGCAGGTGGCGGTCCTGGATGTAGCGGTCGGAGAGCTCGGCCGCGGCCTTGAGCGCCTCGTCGGTGATCGTCACGCGGTGGTGCGCCTCGTAGCGGTCGCGCAGCCCGCGCAGGATCTGCACCGAGTCGTCGACCGACGGCTCCTCGACCCGCACCTGCTGGAAGCGGCGCTCGAGGGCGGCGTCGCGCTCGAGGTACTTGCGGTACTCGTCGAGCGTCGTGGCGCCGATCGTCTGCAGCTCGCCGCGCGCGAGGGCCGGCTTGAGGATCGAGGCCGCGTCGATCGCGCCCTCGGCCGCGCCCGCGCCGACGAGGTTGTGCAGCTCGTCGATGAACAGGACGATGTCCCCCCGCTGCTGGATCTCCTTCATGACCTTCTTCAGCCGCTCCTCGAACTCGCCGCGGTACTTCGAGCCGGCGACGAGAGCCGCGAGGTCGAGGCTGTAGATCTGCTTGCCCTTGAGGATCTCGGGAACCTGGTTCGAGGAGATCCGCTGGGCGAGGCCCTCGACGATGGCGGTCTTGCCGACGCCGGGCTCGCCGATCAGCACGGGATTGTTCTTCTGGCGGCGCGCGAGGATCTGCATGATCCGCTCGATCTCGGTCTGGCGGCCGACGACCGGGTCGAGCTTGCCCTCCTGCGCCTGCTTCGTGAAGTTGCGGCCGAACTGGTCGAGCAGCTTCGAGGACTTCGACTTCTCGCCCGCCGGTCCGCCGGCGCCTGCCTGGCGGCGGCCGGGGCCGGAGAGCATGCGGATGATCTCGTTGCGGATCTTCTCGGCGTCGGCGTCGAAGTCGAGCAGGATCCGGGCAGCGACGCCCTCGTTCTCACGGACGAGGCCGAGCAGGATGTGCTCGGTGCCGATGTAGTTGTGGCCGAGGGAGAGCGCCTCGCGCAGCGCGAGCTCCAGAACCTTCTTCGCGCGCGGCGTGAACGGGATCTGGCCGGTCGTGACCTCGTCACCCTGGCCGACGATCCGCGCGACCTGCGCCCGCACTTCCTCCACGGTGATGTCGAGAGACTCGAGTACCCGCGCCGCGAGGCCCTCTTCCTCGCGGAGCAGCCCGAGCAGGATGTGCTCGGTGCCGATGTAGTTGTGCTTGAGCGCCCGGGCCTCGTCCTGGGCGAGGACGACGACCTGGCGAGCCCGTTCAGTGAAGCGTTCGAACAAATCCCTCGACTCCTTTCCTGTCGTGGAACGCCGTCAGACGGTCGAAGGTAGGCCAATCGTAGCCGACCCCCCTGTCGCTGAGAGTGACGCGACCGCGCTATCTGCGAGCTAGTCCCTCGCGCGCAGGGTCGGAAACAGGATCACGTCGCGGATTGCGTCCCTCCCGAGCAGGATCATCGCGAGCCGATCGACGCCGACGCCGCAGCCGCCGTTCGGCGCCATCCCGTACGACATCGCCTCGACGTAGTCGGGATCCCCCGGCTCGGTCTCGGCGTCGCCCGCCGCCCGCTCCGACTCCTGCATCGCGAACCGCTGCTCCTGCTCGGAGGCGTCGTTGAGCTCGCTGAAGGCGTTCGCGATCTCCATCCCGCTCACGACCGCCTCGAAGCGCTCGACGAGCGTTTCGTCGTCGTCGGTCGTGCGCGCGAACGGGGACAGCTCGATCGGCCAGTCGTAGACGATGGTCGGCTGGATCAGCTCCGGCTCGACGAAGTGGGAGTAGGCGTGGTCGGCGAGCTGCGCCCAGCTGCGGTCCTTCGAGACGTCGACGCCGGCGTCGATCAGCTTCGCGCGCAGCTGGGCTTCGTCACGCGTCCAGACGCCGTGCGCGTCGAGCGCCTCGGTGAACCGCACCTCCTGCCACTGCGCAAGGTCCACGTCGTGGCCGCGGAACGTCGTCTTCGTGCCGCCGATCGACCCCTCGGCCGCGCTGCGGACGAGCTCCTGCAGACGCGCGGCGGTGTCCTTGTAGTCGGCGTAGGCCTCGTACCACTCGACCTGCGTGAACTCCGGCGAGTGCTTGTACGAGTAGCTCTCGTTGCGGAAATCCTTGGAGAGCTCGTAGACCTTCTCGAGCCCGCCGACGATGAGCCGCTTGAGATAGAGCTCGTCCGCGATGCGGAGGTAGAGCTCGGCGTCGAGCAGCTCCGAGCGGGTGACGAACGGCTCGGCGAAGCCGCCGCCGTAGCGCGGCTGCAGGATCGGCGTCTCGACCTCGAGGAAGCCCTCGCCGTCGAGGTAGGCGCGGATCGCGGAGACCATCCGCGCGCGCTTGATCGCGTCGTCGCGCGATTCCTCGCTCATCAGGAGGTCGAGGTAGCGCTTGCGATAGCGGAGCTCGACGTCCTCGATCCCGTGGAACGTGTCGGGCAGCGGCACGCGGATCCGCGCCAGCACCTCGAGCGCGTCGACCTGCAGCGACGGCTCGCCGCGGCGCGACTGCGCCGGTGAGCCCGTCACGCCGACGACGTCGCCGAGGTGGAGATCGAGCTCGCCCGTGCGCTGGGCCGGGCAGATCAGCTGGATGCGGCCGGAGCGGTCGACGAGATCGAGGAAGACGAGCTTCCCCAGGTCCCGGCGCGCCATGACGCGGCCGGCGAGGCGGCACTTGGTCGAGTCGTCGCTTGCGCCGGGCTCGAGCTGCTCGGCCGCGGCGCGAACAGCCGCGACCTCGTCCCGGTCGGGAAACCGCTTGGGGAGAGACATGGCCGCGCGAGTCTACGCGCCGCCCGTCCCTGGACGCCTTCGGCTCTCGGCCGACGGAGCCGGCCTCCGCCGAAGGCTGACACCGCCGGCTGAGAGGCCCGCGCGCGCGTCGCTTGGCCGTACTACTCGTACTGTCCCGCGCGCCGCCCGCTCGGCCTCTTTGCCGGCGGCGCCCCAGGAACTGGCGGGACTAGGCCGCCTTGACCTCCATGATCTTGAACTTCTTGGCCCCGCGCGGTGTCGGCGCCTCGACCACGTCGCCCTTCTTGTGGCCCATGATCGCCTTGCCGACCGGCGACTCGTTCGACAGCTTCAACTCCGCGGGGTCGGCCTCCGCCGAGCCGACGATGTGGTACTCGACCGTCTTGTTCGAGCCCATGTCCTTGAGCCGGACCTTCGTGCCGACATTGACCTCACCCGAGCGGATCTCCTTTTTCGTGACGACGCGTGCGTTCGTGAGCCGCTCCTCGAGCGTCGCGATCCGCGCCTCGAGATGAGCCTGGTCGTTCTTCGCCGAGTCGTACTCGGCGTTCTCGGCGATGTCGCCGAACTCGCGGGCGATGCGGATGCGGTCCGCGACCTCGCGGCGGCGAACGGTTGACAGTTCTTCGATCTCTGCCTGGAGCCTCTTGTAGCCCTCCGGCGTGAGGATGACTTCCTTCACCACAGTCCTCCTGGAGCCCAGAACATGAAACGGCCGGCGGCTACCGGCCGTCGGCGGCTGCGGATGGTACCCCCGCGATCAGCGTCCGTCAACACGCCGCCGATACCATCGTCCGATGCCCGCAAACCTCCTGCAACCGTGGAGGATCGGCGACGTCGACGTGCCGACGCGGATCGTCCTCGCGCCGATGGCCGGCGTGAGCATCCAGGCGTTTCGGCGGCAGGGACGCCGGTTCGGCGCCGGTCTCGTCTGCTCGGAGATGGTCTCCGCAGCCGGGATCGAGCACCGTAACGAGCGCACCTTCGGCTACCTGCGGGTCGCGTCGGACGAGCATCCGCTCGCGATCCAGATCTTCGGAGCCGATCCCGGCGCGATGGCCGATGCGGCGCGAATGGTCGAGGCCGCCGGGGCCGACATCGTCGACATGAACTTCGGCTGTCCCGTGCGCAAGGTGACCAAGACCGGCGCGGGCGCGCACCTGATGGAGGATCCGGGGCTCGCCTGCCGGGTCGTCGAGGCCGTCGCCGCCGCGGTCGCCGTTCCGGTGACCGTGAAGATGCGGCGCGGCGTCGCGAACGGCTCGCGCGCATGCCTCGAGCTCGGGCCGCGGCTCGTCGAGGCGGGCGCGGCGGCACTGACGCTCCATCCCCGCTCGGCGCAGCAGATGTACACCGGCGAGGCCGACCACTCGATCACGGCGGAGCTCGTCGAGCGCGTCTCCGTCCCGGTGATCGCGTCGGGAGACGTCACGACGCGGGGGCAGGCGCTCGCCGTGCTCGAGCAGACGGGAGCCGCGGCCGTGATGGTCGCACGCGGCGCGCAGGGAAATCCTTGGGCGCTGCGCGAGATCGCCGAGGGCGAGGCGTTCCGGCCGACACGCGAGGAGGTCGCGGCCGAGCTCGTCGTCTTCATCCACGAGGCGGTGCGCGAGCTCGGCGAGCAGCGCGCCGTCGGCTTCCTGAAGAAGTTCTACGGCTGGTACCTCGGCCACGGCCGCTTCCCGAAGCCGTTCAAGCAGGAGCTCGTGCAGCTGCGGACGACCGAGGAGGTCGTGACGCGGCTCTTCGCGGCCGCGCCCGGCGCTGCACCGCTCGTCGAGCAGCTCGAGGCCGAGCTGCCGACCTCGGGGGACGAGGTACTGCTCGATGCACTGCCGATCTCGGTCTACGGCGGCGGCTGAGCGGCTCCGCGTCGACTCAGCCCAGCTCGCGAGTCGGGAGCGGACGTTCCTGCACCGTTCCGTCCTCCCGGCGGGTCACCTCGTACCCGAGCGCGCCGGCCGTGTCGCTGACGACCTCGTGCAGCTCGGTGCCGCGGTAGACGAGACCGGCACCGTTGTCGGTCGCGTACCCGTCCGAAAGAACTCCCTCCGCGATCAGTCGCTCGAACACCGGGCGGCGCTGCTCCTCGGCGTCGTGGTGCGGGCTGTTCGAATAGGGAAGAAAGCCGAGCCCGTCGGTGAACGGCCGCAATTCCGGACCGAACGAGTCCGTGGTGCCGCCGAGATGCCAGCAGACCGAGCCCGCCGAGACTCCCGTCAGCACGACGCCGGCCTCCCAGCAGTCGCGGAAGACGGAATCGAGGCCGTGCGTGCGCCAGAGCGCCAGGAGGTTCGCCGTGCTGCCGCCGGCGACCCAGATCACGTCCTGGCGCAGGAGGTGTGCGCGAGGATCCTCGAAGTTCGGCATCGGGAACAGCCTCAGGTGCGAGAGCTCGACGTCGAGCTCGGCGAAAGCCGAGTAGAACGTCGCCAGTGCACTCGGATCGTCGCCGAGCGCGGACGGGACGATGCAGAAGCGGGCCCTGCGGCCTCTGACCTCCGCGAGACGCAGCGCCTCGGCGTAGATCGGCCCCGGATGAACGGCCACCGCGCTGCCGTCGAAGCCGATGCTCGTGGCCAGGATCGTCGGATTCGCAGCGGCCACAACCGAACCCTATCCCGGGGTCGGGCGTCCTAGCGGTTCCGCTCCCACACGATCCGGAGGCCCTCGAGCGTGAGGAACGGCTCGACGTGGCCGATCGTGCGGGAGTGCGGGGCGATCAGGTCGACGAGGCCGCCGGTGCCGATCACCGGTGCCTCGACGCCGAGCTCGCCCCGGACGGCGTCCACGATGCCGTCCACCTGGCCGGCGAAGCCGTAGACGAGTCCGGACTGCAGCGCGCCTGCGGTCGTCTTGCCGATCACCTGCGGCGGCTCGGCGTAGTCGATCTTCACCAGCCGCGCCGCCCGCGCGAAGAGGGCCTCCATCGAGACCTCGATGCCCGGAGCCAGGACACCGCCGACGTACGCACCGGCCGGCGACACGACGTCGAAGTTCGTCGAGGTGCCGAAGTCGGCGACGATCGCCGGCGCGCCGAAGAGCTCCTTCGCGGCGACCGCGTTCACGATGCGGTCCGGCCCGACGTCGCGCGGCGCATCGTGCTCGATCGGGATCCCGGTGCGGACGCCGGGCCCGATCACGAGCAGTTCCGCCTTCGCCCAGCGCTCCGCCACGTGCTCGTACTCCGGGACGAGCCTCGGCACCGTCGACGAGAGGCAGATCCCGTCGATCGCGTCGAGGTCGAGGAAGTCCGCGAGCAGGGCGCCCAGCTCGTCCCCGGTCCTGTGCGCCTCGGTCGCGATCCGCCAGCGCTCGCCGAGCTCGGCCCCGTTGTAGAGACCGAAGACGGTCTGGGTGTTGCCGACGTCGACCGCGAGCAGCATCGCGGCCGGGAAGTTACTCGTCCTCGAGGCGGAACGGCTCACCGATGCGCTCGGCGAGCGCCTCGGCCGTCAGTTGCGGCTCGTCGCCCTCGCCGCGCAGCTCCTCGACGGTGACGTCGCCCGAGGTGAAGACCTTCGCCCGCGGGATGATCCGCGTCGGCCGGTTCTTGTCCCAGACCCAGACGTCCTCGAGATCCAGCTGGAAGAACGGCAGTCCGCCGGCCGCGGTCGGGGCCGCCTGCTGCACGTCGAGCTTGTTGCAGAGATACGTCGCATCCTGCGTGAGCACGCAGAAGCGGAAAAGCGCGAAGACGGCCTGGTACTCCTTCTTCAGCGCCAGCTCGAGGTCGGCCTCGTACTCGTCGAGATCGTCGAGGTGGGACATGCCGGCTCAGTGTAGCCCCCTTGATTTTCGGCCGGGCGGGGGCGGCTTTGCCGCCCCCGCTTCCAGCCTCAGCAGGATTGATTCCACGTCCCCGCGCCCGGGCACCACGAGGGCCGGAGCGAGCTCGACGAGCGGCTCGAGGACGAAGCGCCGCTCGTGGAGGCGCGGGTGCGGGACGACGAGCCCGGGCTCGTCGAGCACCTCGCCGCCGTAGAGGAGAAGATCGAGATCGAGCGTCCGCGGGCCGTGCTCGCCGGGAACGCGGACGCGCCCGAACCGGCGCTCGACGGCGAGCAGCCGGTCGAGGAGCTCGCGCGCGGCCAGAGTCGTCTCGAGCTCGGCGGCTCCGTTGAGATAGGGAGGCTGATCGCCGACTCCGACCGGCTCCGTCTCGCGGAGGGTCGAAACCGCGACGACCTCGATTCCGTCCTCTTCGCCGAGCGAGCCGACGGCGGCTCGGATCGTGTCCTCGCGGTCGCCGAGGTTCGCGCCCAGGCCGACGTAGACGCGCGTCACGGTCGGGTGACGGCGGCCGCGACGGTGCCTTCGAGGCCCGCCGGCCGGACTTCCGGTTTCCGGACGCGCACGCGCACGCGCTCCGGCGCGAAGCGCCGCTCGAGCTCGTCGGCGACCGCCGAGGCGAGCGCCTCGAGCAGCGCGTAGGTTCGCACGTCCGAGACCTCCCGCACGGCCCGCGCGACCTCGACGTAGTCGACCGCATCCTCGAGCCGGTCGCTCGCCCCACGCTCCCCCACCTCGAGCTCGACGTCGAAGAGGAAGTCCTGGCCGCGCTCGCGCTCCGCCTCGTGCACGCCGTGCCGGCCGAAGACCCGCAGGTCGCGAACCTCGACCGTGATCACGCGATTGTCCCCGGTGCGCCGCGCCGAAGGCGCGACGCACCGCAAGGGGGAACCTCTCGGTTCCCCCGAGTCCCCCTTCCCGGCGCTCGGACGAGCAAGCTCATCCGAGCGCCAGCGCGCTCGCGACAGTCAGCGCGTCGACATGTGGCCTGACATCGTGGACGCGCAGGATCGTCGCGCCGCGCTCGAACGCGGCGACTGCGGCCGCGACGCTCGCCCCGAGCAGGTCGTCCGATCCCGTGAGCCGGCGCAGGGAGCTCTTCCGCGAGAAGCCGACGAGCACCGGCCGTCCGAGCGCGAGCAGGACGTCGAGCCGCCGCACGAGCTCGAGGTTGTGCGCCACGGTCTTGCCGAAGCCGATGCCCGGGTCGAGGCAGATCCGCTCCTCGGGGATGTCCTGCGCGACGGCGAACGCCAGCCGCTCCTCGAGGAACGAGGCGACCTCGGCGACGACGTCGGCGTAGCGCGGCTCCGCCTGCATCGTCCGCGGCGCGCCCTGCATGTGCATGAGGCAGAGGTACGCGCCGGCGCCGGCCACGACCTGCGCGAGCTCGGGGTCGCCGCGCAGGGCGGTGACGTCGTTGACGAGGATCGCACCGCGCTCGAGCGCCGCCCGGGCGACGGGGGCCTTCGACGTGTCGATCGAGATCGGGACGTCTCCGCCGAGACGCTCGAGAACCGGGACGACCCGCCGCAGCTCCTCCTCCGCGGAGACGCCGGCCGAGCCGGGACGGGTCGATTCGCCGCCGACGTCGACGATCGCCGCTCCCTCCTCGACCATGCGCCGCGCCGCGACGGCCGCGACGTCGGGGTCGAGATGGACGCCTCCGTCCGAGAACGAGTCGGGCGTGACGTTGACGACACCCATCACCGACGGCCGCGGCAGCACTTCCTCGATCGCGATCACGCCCGAAACTAAAGCAGCCGCCTCCCGCTGCCGACATAGCGCCTGCGATGATCGACGACCGCCTCCTCCTCTACTGGCAGCGCGAGAGCGCCGCCCGGGCCCGGCTGCGGGACTCCCTGCCGGCCTCCTGGCGCGACGACCCGCGGCCGAACATGGACGTGGTGCGCGAGCTCTACGTCGAGGCGATGCTGCGCCTGAAGGAGCAGCCGTCGGCGCGTCCGGTCGCGATCGGCGACGACGACCGCTAGCTGCGTAATCCTGCGCGAGACTGCCGCCAAGTCTCACCCATTGCACACGAGGATTGCGTACCCTGCAGCCGCTCGTGCGGAGGGTCTTGTGGATCTGGGTGACGGCGGCGTTGCTGGTCGTCTTCGGCGTCTTCGGCGCGGTCGGTGCGGCGGCGGCAAAGGCGGTGGCGCGGTCCAAGGACGTGGCCGACCGGCGGCTCAACGTGGTCCTGATCCTCAGCGACGACGAGCGCTCGGACGGGACGGCCGTGATGAAGAACGTCCAGACCCTGCTCGCCGACCACGGCGTCACGTTCACCGACATGCACGTGACGACCTCGATGTGCGGGCCGTCGCGGGCGAGCATCCTGACGGGCCAGTACGCGCACCACACCGGCGTGATCGAGAACTTCGGGCCGCACAGCTACCCCGCCTTCCACGCCGGGGAGGAGTCGAAGGACCTCGGAGTCTGGATGCACGACGCCGGCTACGAGACCGCGCTCGTCGGCAAGTACGTCAACTCCTACACGGACGCGTTCGTCCACCACGCGATCCCGCCGGGCTGGGACGACTGGCAGGTGATGGACAGCATCCCGATGGAGGCGTACTACAACTACTCGATCAACGACAACGGCCGCCTCGTCGACTACGGGCACAAGCCGTCGGACTACTCGACCGACGTGCTCACCCACAAAGCCGTCCAGTTCATCCAGGGAGCGCGCCGCCCGTTCTTCCTCTACTTCGCGCCCGTCGCGCCGCACCTGCCCGCGATCCCCGCCAAGCGGGACCGGGGCAAGCTCGAGAACATCGCGCCGCTCCACGACCCTGCCTTCAACCAGCGCGACATCGGCAAGGAGCCCTGGCGCTTCTGGCACAAGAAGCTGCTCAGCGCGGCCGCGCAGCTCTACATCAACCACGTCCGCATCCGGCAGGAGGAGTCGCTGCTCGCGCTCGACCGCGGCGTCCGCAGCGTCGTGCAGGCGCTGCGCGCGCGCCACGAGCTGAACCGCACGGTGATCCTCTACACGAGCGACAACGGCTTCCTCTGGGGCGAGCACCGTCTCGGCGGCAAGGTCTGGCCGTTCGAGGAGTCGACCCACGTGCCGCTGATCGTCCGCACGCCCTGGACCACCACCCCTCAGCGCAACAACCAGCCGGTGCTGAACATCGATCTCGCCCCCACGATCAGCGAGCTGGCCGGGGTCACGCCGGGACTGCCCGAGGACGGGCGCAGCTTCGTCCCGCTCCTGCACGGCGAGCGGGTTCCGTGGCGCCATGCCTTCCTCGAGGAGTACCTCGGCAAGAACCTGATCCACAAGGGCGGGCCGCCGCCGTACACCGCCGTCCAGACGAGGCGCAACCTCTACGTCGAATACAAGAACGGCTGGCGCGAGCTCTACAACCTGAAGAAGGACCCGTGGGAGCTGAACAACCTCGCCGCCGATCCGCACACCCGGCCGCTCCAGGCGACGCTGAGCCAGCTCTTGCACAAGCTGTACGCCGCGCCACCGGCGCCGGTCACGACGACGCACAAATAACATCACGACATGCGTGAGCTCCGCCCAGGCGTCTGGCACTGGCAGTCGCCGCATCCCGACTGGGACGAAGAGCAGTGGTGGCCCGAGCTCGTCTCGTCGTACGCAATCGAACTCGGCGACGACGTCGTGCTGTTCGACCCGCTCGCGGTCCCGGACGAGCTGCGGGACCGGTCAACCGCCGTCGTCCTCACGGCGCCGTACCACGAGCGCGATGCACGTGGGCTCGGCCTCCCGGTGCACACGCCCCCCGCGGACACGTGGCAGGACTGGGTCGCGAAGTTCGGCATCGATCCCGAGCGTGTGCGGGGTATGGAGAGCGAGGACCTCTCCTGGCTGCGCGCCGGCGAGGGCGAAGGCGAGTTCCACGGCCCCGGCGCGTGGCCGTTCGGCATCACGGCCTACGCGGGCCGCGAGGACAACGACCTCGTCCTCTGGCTGCCGGCGGTCGACGCGCTCGTCTCGGGCGACTCGCTGTCCGATTTCGGCGAGGGGCTGGACATCCAGCTCGGCGGCCGCAAGCACGTGACCCGTGAGGACGTGGCCCACGGCCTCCGTCAGCTGCTCGACCTGCCTGTCGAGCTCGTGCTGCCCGCCCACGGCGAGCCGACGGATCGCGCCGCGCTCGAGCGTGTGCTTTCCTGACCAGCCGCGGCAGGCTCCGCCTGATCGAGCGATGATTTCGCCCGCAGCCGACGGTCTGAGGGGCATGGTCAATCACACAGCTTCGATCTCGCTCGACGGCTTCACCGCCGGCCCCGACCAGAGCCTGGAAAACCCGCTCGGCATCGGAGGCAGGCAGTTGCACGACTGGATCCAGGAGCTCGCCGTCTGGCGAGAGGCGCACGGCATGGACGGCGGCGTCGAGTCGCCGAGCAGCGCCGTGCTGAAGGAGGCCGGGGCGAACCTCGGCGCGTACGTGATGGGGCGCAACATGTTCGGCGGCGGCCAGGGGCCGTGGGCCGACGAGCCGTGGAACGGCTGGTGGGGCGAAAACCCGCCGTTTCACCTCCCCGTCTTCGTCGTCACCCACCATGCGCGGCCACCGCTCGAGTGCGACGGAGGGACGACGTTCACCTTCGTCACCGACGGCGTCGACGCCGCGGTCGAGCAGGCGCGCGAGGCCGCGGAAGGGCGCGACGTGATGATCGCCGGCGGCTCGACCGTCGCGCGCCAGTGCCTCGCGGCCGGGCTCGTCGACGAGCTCCGGCTCGATCTCGTGCCCATCCTGCTCCGCGGCGGTGTGCGGCTCTTCGACGACGGCGACACGTCTGTCGATCTCGAGCAGATCTCCGTCGTCGAGGGTCAAGGGGTCACGCACCTGGCCTACCGCGTGACCGCGCGCTGAGGCAGGAGGACCGGCGGCGGACTAGCTCTTCGCGGGATCCGGGCCCTGCATGGCCGAGCCCGGGAGCGGGAACGGCCGAGGGCGCGGGCGCTCACGCTTCGGCTCCGGCTGCGACTCCGGCAGCTCCGGCTTGGCCGGCGCCTCGTCCGGGAAGACCGCCTCCTCGTCCTCGCCGGCGAGCAGACGCTCGAACTGCTCCCTGTCGATCGTCTCGCGCTCGATGAGGATCGCCGAGATCTTGTGCAGCTCGTCCATGTGCTCGCGCAGCACCGACAGCGCGAGCTCGTGCGACTCCTCGATCACGCGCCGGATCTCGTCGTCGATCTCACGCGCGATCTCCTCGGAGTAGTCGGCCTCCGCGCCGTAGTCGCGCCCGAGGAACGGCTGGTCGTGACCCCGCCCCAGCACGCGCGGGCCGAGCTTCTCGCTCATGCCGAAGCGCATGATCATCTGCTTCGACATCGACGTGATCTTCTCGAGGTCGTTCGCGGCGCCGGTCGTGACCTCGTGGAAGACGATCTCCTCCGCTGCGCGACCGCCGAGCGTCATCGCCATCTGATGCATGAGCGCGCTGCGCGTCGTGAGATACCTGTCCTCGGTCGGCAGCGAGATCGTGAGGCCGAGCGCCTGGCCGCGGGAGACGATCGTGATCTTGTGGACGGGGTCGGTGTGCTCGAGGTAGTGGCCGACGAGCGCGTGCCCCATCTCGTGGTACGCGGTGATCTTGCGCTCGTGCTCCGACAGGAGCCTCGCCTTCTTCTCCGGACCGGCCACGACGCGCATGATCCCCTCTTCCAGCTCCTCCTGCTCGATGATCTTCTTGCCGCGGCGCGCCGCGAGCAGCGCTGCCTCGTTCACGAGGTTCGAGAGGTCCGCGCCGGTGAAACCGGGTGTGCCGGAGGCGAGCGTGTCGAGGTCGATCTCGGGCGCCAGCGGCTTGCCCTTCGTGTGCACCTCGAGGATCTTGCGCCGGCCGACGCGGTCGGGCCGGTCGACGACGATCTGGCGGTCGAAGCGGCCGGGGCGCAGCAGCGCCGGGTCGAGGATGTCGGGCCGGTTCGTGGCGGCGATCAGGATGATGTTGTCCTTCATCTCGAAGCCGTCCATCTCGACGAGCAGCTGATTCAGCGTCTGCTCGCGCTCGTCGTGGCCGCCGCCGAGGCCCGCACCGCGATGGCGGCCGACCGCGTCGATCTCGTCCATGAAGACGATGCACGGCGACGCCTGCTTCGCCTGCTCGAACAGGTCACGCACGCGCGAGGCGCCGACGCCGACGAACATCTCGACGAAGTCGGAGCCCGAGATCGAGAAGAAAGGCACGCCCGCTTCGCCGGCGACCGCGCGGGCGAGCAGCGTCTTGCCGGTGCCCGGCGGCCCGTACAGCAGCACACCCTTGGGGATGCGCGCGCCGAGCGCCTGGAACTTCTTCGGGTTCTCGAGGAACTCCTTGATCTCCTGGAGCTCCTCGACTGCCTCGTCCACGCCGGCCACGTCCTTGAAGCCGATCTTCGGCGCGTCGGGCGTCATCCGCTTCGCGCGAGACTTGCCGAAGCTCATCACCTTCGAGCCGCCGCCCTGCACCTGGTTCATGAGGAAGATCCAGAAGCCGAACAGGAGCACGAACGGCAGCAGGCTCGAGAGGATCGACCACCACGGCGACGAGCCGACGCCCTTCGAGTTGAAGGGGACGGGAGCTACACCGTTGCCGGTCGGATTCTGCATCGCCTGCTCGATGTGGAACTCCGACTGGTCCGTCGCGTAGTGGACGGTCACCGGATTGTTCTGGTACTCGGCCGAGATCGACTGCTTGCTCGGATCGATGGTGACCGGATGCTCCGTGCTGCTCGTGATCTGCCCGGAGTTGACGTACTGGATGAACTGCGACGTCGTCAGACTCGTGCTCTTCCCGCCGGTGTGGTCGAGCGTCTGTACCGCGAGCCAGACGAGGGCCGCGATGATGACGAGCGGGAAGAGCGCGCTACGGAAGAAGCGATTCACGAGTTCTCCCGCCTGAGGGTACCAGCGCCATGCCCGGGTAACGGGATCGCGGCCCCCGCAGCTACGCGGCGCCCAGCACGAACGACTCGTCGAGAACGCCTACGTACGGCAGATTCCGGTACCGCTCGGCGAAGTCCAGCCCGTATCCGATCACGAAACGGTTCGGGATCTCGAAGCCCGTGTATCGCACCGGAACGTCGATCTCGCGGCGGTCGGGCTTCGTCAGGAGCGCACAGACCTCCAGGCTCGCGGGCTCGCGGGCCCCGAGGTTCCGGACGAGATAGGAGAGCGTGAGGCCCGAGTCGATGATGTCCTCGACCACGAGCACGTGGCGCCCTTCGATGTTGATGTCGAGGTCCTTGAGGATCCGCACGACTCCCGAGGAGTCGGTCGACGCGCCGTAGCTCGAGATGGCCATGAAGTCGATCTCGCACGGCACGGTCAGGTGGCGCATCAGATCGGCCAGGAAGAACACCGCGCCCTTGAGGACGCCCACCAGAAGGAGGTCGCGGCCCTCGTAGTCGGCCGAGATCTCCGCTCCCAGCTCGGCGATCCTCCGCTGGAGGTCCTCCTCCTCGATCAGGACCTCGGTCACCGCCCGTTCGAGCTCAGTCGCGGACAGCTTGTACCTCCGGATGGTCGACGAGTCCGGGCACGGCCACGACCTCGTCGCCGCGCACGACGAGCGGCCACGCCTCGCGCTCCGAGCGCGGCACCTTCGCATCGACGAACACGTCCTGGATCTTGCGCCTCCTACCCGCCAACCGGTCGCCGGGCCTCCATCCGCGCACTCTAAGCCCTCGGAGCTCGGAGCGGATCGTCCAGTCGCCCCACCGGATCTCGCCGGCCAGGTCGACCGGCCCCCGCTCGAGCCAGAGCCGCTCGTGCTCGCGCACCGCCTGGAGGCCGCCGCCGAGGTCGACGCGCTTCGAGCCGACTGTCGCCGCGAGCAGCTCGGCGAGCGCTGGCGACAGCGTCTCGCGGGTGTCGAGCGCCCGCAGGAGGTTCTCGTCGGCGGCCGGATGCAGACGGCGCAGGAGCGGCAGGATCTCGTTGCGGATCAGCCCGCGCCTGGTGTCGGCGTTCGAGACGTCGCGGCGGAACTCGAGCCCGGCGGCACGACAGTACGTCTCCGTCTCCTCGCGCCAGAGCGGCAGCAGGGGGTGGACGACTCCGTCGTCGCTCTGCGGCGCGATGCCGGTCGGCGCCCCGCGCGAGGCGAGCCGGTAGAGGATCGTCTCCACCTGGTCCGAGGCGGTGTGGCCGGTTGCGCGCAGGCGGCCGCGGCCGACCTCGCGGCGCTGGTCGCGGAGTGCGGCCTCGGACAGCCCGCGGCCGTCGCGCTCCGCGACCTCCGCGCCCAGCGCCTCGGCGCAGAACCGGGCGTCCTCCTCGGAGTCGGCGCCCCGGAGCCGGTGGTTCACGTGCAGCGCCGAGACGCGATAGCCGAGCGAGCCGAGCAGGTGCCAGAGGCAGGTCGAATCGGCGCCGCCCGAGACGAGGCACGTGACCTCGCCGCCGGCCGGGATCAGCTCGTGCTCGCGGACGAAGCGCTCGACCCGGCCGCGCAGCTCGTCCATCGCCTAGAACACCAGAGAGCGGTAGGTGAGCTCGCGGGTCATTCCGATCGAGCCGTAGAGCCGCAGCGCCGGCTCGTTCTCGGGGCGCACGAAGAGGCAGACGGCCGGGGCCCGCTCGAGCAGCAGTCGGCAGAGGTCGCGCAGCGCGCGGCGCGCGTAGCCTCGCCGCCGCGCCTGGGGATCGACCCAGACCTGCTGCAGCTGCACGGCGGCGGGCGTCCAGGCCGACGCCTCGGCCTTGAAGCGGATCACGCCCTCCTCGAGCCAGAGCCACGAGCGGCCTTCCTCGATCTGCTGCCGCGTCCGCCAGCGAAAGCCGTCGGCGTCGCGCCTGAGCGGATCGACGCCGATCTCCTCCCGGTGAGCCTCGGCGCACGCGGGCACCAGCCGGTCGAGGTCGTCCGGGCGCGCCGCGCGCAGTCCCGTCCCGCCCGGCTCCGGCGCCTCGCGCAGCGCATAGACCGGCTGCCCGGGACGATCGTCGCGCGGCCGAGGCATCCGGCGGCAGGCGGCGTCCCACAGCTCGCCGACCGCGCGCTCCTCGCCGATCACCATCCGCGCACCGCTTCGAGCCGCCGCGTCGGCGAACGTCGCGCAGCCGCGGCCGGAGGGGACGATGTTCGCGCCGACGTGGCACAGCGCCTCCAGCCGTCCGTCGGCACCGGCGAGGCTCGAGAAGCGCCCAAGCCCCCGCCGCGCGATGTCCTCGAGGAACACGCGCTCGACCGGCTCCTCCGCGCAGAAGGCGAGCACCTGGTCGAGTGTCGGCACGACGGTTTCCGTCACGGCCGGATTGTCCCACCCGGTTAGGGTTGCTTCATGCCCATCCATCTCCGAGCCGAGCCGGGCGACTACGCCGACGCGGTCCTCCTCCCCGGAGACCCGCTGCGCGCGAAGTACATCGCGGAGACCTACTTCGACGGCGTGACCCAGGTGAACGAGGAGCGCGGCCTGCTCGGCTACACCGGCACCTGGGAGGGGAAGCGCGTCTCGGTGCAGGGAACCGGGATGGGCTGCCCGGGCGCCACGATCGTCTTCGAGGAGCTCGTCCAGCTCGGGTGCAAGCGGCTGATGCGCGTCGGCACCTGCGGCGGCCTGCAGCCACACCACGCGCTCGGTGACCTCGTCGTGGCGTTGACCGCCGTCCCGGCCGACGCGACCGCGAGGCATCTCGTGAACGATGAGCCACATTGCCCGACCGCCTCGTGGGAGCTCGTCCACGGGGCCGTGCACGCGGCGAAGGAGCTCGGGCAGCCGATGCACGTCGGGCCGATCGTGTCCAGCGACGTCTTCTACAACCCGAACGAGGGTCAGTACGAGCGCTGGTCGAGCCGCGGCGTCCTCGGCGTCGAGATGGAGGCGGCGGCCCTGTTCACCGTTGCGGCGATCGGCGGGATAGGCAAGGTCTCCGGCGTCCACGGCGGCTGCCTGCTGACGGTGTCGGACATCATCGTCGAGGGCGTCTTCACGCGGATCACCGACGAGGAGCTGCGAGCCGCGGTCGACCGGATGACGCGCGTCGCGCTCATGACCGTCACCTCCGATTAGCGCGCCGCTCTTCCTCGTCAATCCCGCGTCCGGCAACGGCGCGACCGGGAAGCGCTGGCCGCAGCTTCGGCAGCGGGCCGCCGAGCTGGGCCTGCGCGGCGAGGAGGTGTTGTCGGAGTTTCCCGGTCATCTCGCGCAGGCCGCGGGCGAGGCGCCGGGCTCGCTCCTGGTCGTGATCGGCGGCGACGGCACCGTGAACGAGGTCGTGAACGGCGTCGCGGGGACCGAGGCCGAGGTCGCGGTGCTGCCGTGCGGCACCGGACAGGACTTCGGCCGCACCCACGGCATCCCGAGCCGCTTCGACGACGCCGTCCGGGTCGCGGTCGACGGCGCGACGCGCACCATCGACCTCGGTCGGGTCGAGCTCGACGACGGGACGAACCGCCTGTTCGCGAACGTCGGCTCGGCTGGGATGAGCGGCGCGGTCGCGCGGCGCGCGAACGCGATGACGAAGCGGTTCGGCGGCCGCGCGACGTTCTTCTACGCACTCACCCGCGAGTTCCTCGCGTGGCAGAACACGCGCGTCGTCGTCGAGCTCGAGGACGGCACCCGGCGCGAGGGCCTGCTGCACGACGTGATCGTGGCGAACGGCAACTGGCACGGCGGCGGCATGAAGCTTGCGCCGGACGCGCGCCAGGACGACGGCGCCTTCGACGTCGTGACGATCGGCGACGTGACGAAGCTCGACTTCCTCACGACCGCGCCGAAGCTGTACAGCGGCCGCTATCTCTCACACCCGAAGGTGGAGCTGCTGCGGTCTCCGTCGGTCGCCGTCAGCGCGGCCGAGCCGCTGCCGCTGGAGGTCGACGGCGAGCCGATCGGAGCGACACCGGCGCGCTTCGTGGTCGTCCCGGCGGCGCTGCGGCTGCGGGTGCCTGCTGCGTAGCCTCACGGTCGCGGCTGCGGCGGCCTTCGCCGTGCTGGCCGGGCTCGTCGCGTCCGGAGCGACGACGGGCCTCGACCAGTGGGCCGTGGAGCATGCGATGCCGCTTGCGGCCGGGCCCGGCTTCGCGCCGACGACGACCGAGTCGATCGTCCCCCTGTTCCACGCGCCGTTCCACCCGCCCGGCGTGGCTGTGACCCAGATCGTGGTGCTGCCGGGACAGGTCGTCTTCTCGCTCCTGCTCGTCCTCGCGGCAGCGAGCAGACTCTGGACGCGCGGACGAGCCGAGACAGCGGTGTGGCTGACGGCGGCGTGGTTCGTCGCGGTCGGCGTGGAGGTCGTGTTCCGGCACACGCTGACCCGGGAGCCGCTCCAGCGGGACGGCGTGCACCTCGTCGGGTTCGACAGGTCGTGGCCGAGCGGTCACGCGCTGCGGTGCGCGCTCGTCGTGGTCGCCCTCTCCGCGGCGTCGCCACGCCTCCGGCTCCCACTCGCGATCTGGCTCGTGGCCGTCGTCGTACTGCTGGAGCTCGCGAGCTTCCACACGCCGACAGACGTCGCCGGCGGGCTGCTCCTGGCGACGGCTGCCGCGGCCGGCGCGGCCGCGCTCGAACGATCAGGCCTACTTCGGCGCCGTGCCGGACTTGGGAGGGGTCGCGCGGGAACGTGACGCCGGCTTGCGAGCGGGCTTCGGCTTGTCCATGGCGTCGACCCGCTTCTCGAGCGCGGCCAACCGCTTCTCGACCTCCGTAAAACCACGCATCTGCCGCTGGAGGTCGTCGACCTTGTCGCCGAGCCCCTTCAGCGCCTGGAGAGCACGGTCGGCGCCGGGTGCCTCGCTGAGCTTCTGGATGGCGCCCTCGCTCAGGTCGCCGAGCCGGCCCAGCAGATCCTGTTTCTGGTCAGCCATCGCTCCTCCTCGGTCGGTCGGCCCCCGACGATACCGAGCGCGGCCGCCGGCGCGCGCCCGAGATACTGCAGGCGGATGGACGGATTCACTTTCTCGGTCCCGGTGCGCGTGCGCTTCGCGGACACCGACGCGCAGGGGATCGCGCACAATTCCGCCTACCTCGTCTGGTTCGAGGTCGCGCGCGTCGAGTACCTGCGCGCGTTCACCGGCGGCTACCAGGCGCTCCGCGAACTCGGGATCGAGGCGATCGTCCTCGAGTCGCTCTGCCGCTACCGGGTCCCGGTGCGGTTCGACGACGAGCTCGTCGTCCACACGCGCTGTGTCGGCCTCCGCGGCGCCCGCTTCCGCTACGAGTACTCGATCACCCGCGGCGAGGAGGTCGTGGCCGACGGTCACACCGAGCACGCCTGCATCGACGGCGTGACGATGCGCCCGACGCGCGTTCCCGAGTGGCTCCAGGACGCGATCCGCGCGGCCGAGGAGTCCGCTATCCCTTCGGCGTGAAGATCTCTCGCGCGATCACGAGCCGCTGGATCTGCGACGTCCCCTCGTAGATCTGGAACAGCTTCGCGTCGCGCATCAGCTTCTCGACCGGGTACTCCTTGATGTAGCCGTAGCCGCCGAGCACCTGGACGGCGTCGGTCGCGACCTTCATCGCGGTGTCGGCCGCGAACCGCTTCGCGAAGGAGGAGTAGAGCGTCGCGTCGCGGCCGAAGCCCTGGTCGAGCATCCACGCGGCCTGCCAGCAGAGCAGGCGCGCGGCCTCGATCTCGGTCGCCATGTCGGCGACCATGAAACCGACCGCCTGGTGCATCGCGATCGGTAGGTCGAACGTCACGCGCTCCTTGGCGTACTCAAGTGCGTGCTCGTACGCGGCCTGCGCGACGCCGACCGCGCCGATCGCGGTCCCGGGGCGCGTGAAGTCGAGCGTCGCCATCGCGATCTTGAAGCCGTCGCCCTCCTCGCCCAGGCGGTTCTCCGCGGGCACGCGAACATCGTCGAGCGCGAAAGCCGACGTGTCGGTCGCGCGCTGGCCCATCTTCTCGAGGTGCTTCTCGATCGTGACGCCCGGGCGTATCCATCTCGACCACGAACGCCGACATCCCGCGGCGGCCGGCGGCCGGATCCGTCTTCGCGAACACGACGCACCACGCAGCGTGCCCGGCGTTCGTGATGAACGTCTTCGAGCCGTTGAGGACGTACTCGTCACCCTCGCGCACGGCGCTGGACCGCAGCGCGGCGACATCGGAGCCGGCGCCCGGCTCCGAGAGCGCGAACGAGCACAGGATCGGCTGCTCGACGAGCGGCGGCAACCAGCGGGCCTTCTGCTCCGGCGAGCCGAAGAGGATGACGGGGCTCGCCCCGAGGCCGTTCGCCGTGATCGAGGTGCCGATGCCGGAGCAGCCCCAGTAGAGCTCCTCTCCGGCGAGCATGCCGTCGAAGGCGGAGAGCCCGAGGCCACCGTACTCGGCGGGCACGTGGACGTTCATCAGGCCGAGCTCGTGCGCCTGCGCGATCAGCTCTGCGGGATGGCGCATCTCGGCGTCGCATTCCGCCTCGTGCGGCCGGATCTCCCGTTCGGCGAAGGTGCGCGCGAGCGCGCGCAGCTCGCTTCTGCTCCTCGGTCAGGGCGAAGGAAACGCCTGTCGCCGTGCTCTCTTCGATCGCCGCCATGTGCTCTCCAACGGGTTGATTGACTCGTCAGTCAAACGATACTCAGGGCCCGGCAAACCGTCTAGATCCGTACGATGACGCCGTGGCGACGACCGCGAAGAAGACCGAACTCGACCCGAGCGACTTCCTCGCGCTCGACGTCCTCCTCTCCGACGAGGAGCGCGCCATCCGCGACACGGTGCGGCAGTTCGTCTCGGATCGGGTCAAGCCGTACGTCGGCGAGTGGTTCGAGCGCGGCGAGCTCCCCACCGAGCTGATCCCCGAGCTCGCGCAGCTCGGCCTCTTCGGGATGCACCTCGAGGGCTACGGACTGCCCGAGGCGAGCTCCGTCATGTACGGGCTCGTCTGCCAGGAGCTCGAGGCCGGCGATGCCGGCATCCGCAGCCTCGTCTCGGTGCAGGGCTCCCTCTCGATGTACGCGATCTGGAAGTGGGGCTCGGAGGAGCAGAAGCAGCGCTGGCTGCCCGCGATGCACGCGGGCGAGAAGATCGGCTGCTTCGGGCTGACCGAGCCGGACGCCGGCTCCGATCCCGGCTCGATGCGCACGACGGCGAAGCGCGACGGCTCCGACTGGATCCTCAACGGCGCGAAGATGTGGATCACGAACGGCTCGATCGCGGACGTCGCGGTCGTCTGGGCGCGCACCGAGGGCGGCGACATCAACGGCTTCCTCGTCGAGAAGGACATGCCCGGCTTCGAGGCGCCGCTCATGCACAAGAAGATGTCGCTGCGGGCGTCGGTCACGTCCGAGCTCGTGCTGCGCGACGTGCGCGTGCCCGAGGAGAGCCGCTTCCCGGAGATCTCGACCCTGCGCGGGCCGCTCTCCTGTCTCAACGAGGCGCGCTTCGGGATCGTGTTCGGCGTCGTCGGCTCGGCGCGGACATGCCTCGAGACGGCACTCGACTACGCGAAGGAGCGGATCGTCTTCGACAAGCCGATCGCGGGCTACCAGCTGACGCAGCAGAAGCTCGCCGAGATGGCGCTCGAGGTGAATCGCGGCGCGCTCGTCGCGCTCCACCTCGGCCGCATGAAGGACGAGGGGACGCTGCGGCCGGAGCACGTCTCGATGGGGAAGATGGGCAACGTCCGCGGCGCGCTCGAGGTGGCCCGCACCGCGCGCTCGATCCTCGGCGGCAACGGGATCACGCTCGAGTATCCGGTGATCCGCCACATGAACAACCTCGAGACCGTGCTCACCTACGAGGGCACGCACGAGGTCCACACGCTGTCGGTCGGCAAGGCGCTGACCGGCGAGAACGCGTTCCGCTAGAGCTCGCCTTCCCAGTAGTCGACCTCGTCGGCGGTGCGGAAGGTCTTGCCGGCGACGCCGACCTTGCCGCTGTCCGGATACACGGCCGAGCCGGCCCTCCGCGTCGAGAAGATCGCGAGGCGGGCGGGGCCGTCGCTGCGGTTGTACAGGGTGTGGGCGCCGGCCTCCTCCATGGGAAAGCCGACGACGTCGCCGGGACGCAGCTCCCGCTCGCCGTCCGGCGTCCGCAACGACGGCGTCCCCGCCACGACGACCAGCCACTCCTCGTTGCCCCGATGGAAGTGGTACGGCCAGAGCTGCTCACCCGGATCGAACTCGTAGATCGTGCCGCCGATCAGCTCACCGCCGAGCGCCTCCCGGATCGAGGAGCCCCGCAGCCGAAAGCCGGGCTCGTCCAGGGACTGCCGAAGCTCGGCGTCGCGGAGATTCACTGAACGTCCACCCAACCGCGAATTATTTCGACGTCCGGATTCGTGAAGCCTGCGATCATGCCGATCTTGTCGTCGTCCGGGTACACCGCCACCTCCGGGTCGGAGACCGTCGAGAAGAAGACGACTCGGGCGGGCTCGTCCGTGTCGTTCCGCAGCCCGTGCGTGCCGGCCGGGCCGCGGACGAACCACGCGATGTCCCACGGGCCGAGCTCGCGCTCGCCCTCGGGGGTGCGCAGCGTCGGAGCGCCGGTGAGCACGATGCAGCACTCCTCCTCGCCGTATTGCCAGTGATACCGGGACGACTCCCCCGGCCCGAGCTCGTAGAGCGTCCCGCCCCAGAGCGTCGCGCCGAAGTCGTCGCCGAAGCGGCGCGGCTCGTCGTCGAAGAGGTTCAGAAGCCGGCCTCTTCCCGCGGCGGCAGCGGACTCTCCGGCAAACCCTCGCGCGGCTCGCCCTCGTTGTAGTCGCCGGGTGCGACGTCGTTCGGGCCGTCCGGGTAGAAGACGCTCGCGAGGCGCTGGATCTGGAGGCGCCCCGGGCCGAGCTCGTATTGCCCGCCGCCGTACATCGAGATCCCGCGCTCCTCGCAGGCCTCGATCGTCGCCAGGAGCTCACGCACCGCCCCGAAACGCGACGGCTTGACGTTGAGCCAGCGCGGCTCGAGCGGGAGCCCGTCGAGATCCTTGAGCGAGTGCACGGGAGCGTCGAAGCTCAGGCGGTCCTCGGCGCCGGCGAGCGCCTCGCGGAGGCCGTCCTCCAGCCAGGCGTCCTCGATGATCACGTCGGGCAGCTCCTCGGCCACCGCACGGTAGAGCTCCGGATCGGGCTCGAGGTCGACGCTCGTGCCGCGGTAGTACGCCTTGAGATCGACGACCCGGACGCGGCCGAGCTCGCGCAGCCCTGCGAGCAGCGCGCGATCCCAGTCGTTCTCGGCGTCGAGCTTGAACTCCAGGCCAGGCGCGACCGCCAGCCACCGCTGCGGCGCCAGGCGGGTGGAGACGACGAACCGGACGGGGCGCTCCCGGCGGCCGAGCGCTTCGCCGAAGCCGAGCTCGTTCTGGCGCAGCGCGAGGTCGAGCGCCGCGCTCTCGAACGCCCAGCGGCGGTAGCCCTCGCCGAGCTCCTCGAACTCGTCGAGCCGGTGGGAGAAGTCCTCGAGGCTCCACGTCCCGGCGAGCATCAGCCCGTCCGGCACGCCGTCGTGCATCGCGGCCTCGTACGTGACGTCCTCACCCACGCCGTCCACACCGTCTCCCGAGACGACGACCTCTGTCGTCACCCGCGTCCAGCCGGACGGCGTCTGCGATTCGTGCCGCTGCAGGGCGTAGCCGTCGACGCGGACCGTCAGTCCTGCCACCGCTGACCAGAGCGCCATACTGCGAGCATATGAGGCGGAGCCTGATCGCCAGCGCAGTGGCCGCACTTTTCCTCGCCGCGACCGCAGCGGCCGGGCTACCGAAGGCCGGCGCCCTCGTGCCCGGCCGGTCGCTCGGCGGTATCCGGCTCGGGGAGTCGCCCGGAGCCGTTCGCGCCGCGCTCGGCGTCTTCTACGGAGCCTGCCGCGGCTGTCCGCGGCGGACGTGGTATTTCACCTACGCGCCGTTCGACAAGCACGGGCTCGCGGTCGAGTTCGCGGGTGGAAAGGTCTCGGGCGTCTACACGCTCTGGCGGCCCGCGGGCTGGCACGGCCCGCACAAGCTCGGCTTCGGGACCTCGGTGCTCGCCGTGCACCAACTCACCGGCGCGTCACGCACGATCTCGTGCGGCGGCTACGACGCGCTCGTGCGTGACTCGGCGCAGGCGCGCACGGCCTACTACGTGTTCGACGGCCGGCTGTGGGGATTCGGCCTCTTCCGACCCGGCGCCTCGCCCTGCAGATGAGCATCGGCCTGGAGGACGTGGAGCGGGCGGCGCAGCGGCTGGCCGGAGTCGCCCACCGCACGCCGGTCCTGACCTCGCGGACCCTCGACGAGCGGACCGGCGCTCGCGTGCACGTGAAGGCGGAGTGCTTCCAGCGCGGCGGCGCCTTCAAGTTCCGCGGCGCGTTCAACAAGATCTCGTCCCTCGACGAGGAGGCGCTGCGGCGCGGAGTCCTCGCCTACTCGTCCGGCAACCACGCGCAGGCCGTCGCGATCGCCGCTGCGCTCCTCGGCTCGCGCGCGACGATCGTGATGCCCGAGGACGCGCCCGCCGCGAAGCTCGACGCGACGCGCGGCTACGGCGCCGAGGTCGTGCCGTACGACCGCTGGACGGAGAGCCGCGAGGAAATCGGCGCCCGGCTGGCGGAGGAGCGCGGGCTCGAGCTCGTCAGGCCCTACGACGACCCGCTCGTCATGGCCGGCCAGGGGACGGTGGCGCTCGAGCTGCTCGAGGAGTCGCCGGCGCTCGACCTGCTTCTCGTGCCCGTGAGCGGCGGCGGGCTCGTCGCAGGCTGCGCGACCGCGGCGAAGTCCTTGCGGCCGGGGATCCGCGTCGTCGGGGTCGAGCCGGAGGCCGGAGACGACACGCGGCGCTCGCTCGCCGCCGGCGAGCGCGTTCACATCGACGTCCCGCCCACGATCGCCGACGGGCTGCAGGCAACCGAGCCCGGCGAGCTGACGTTCGAGGTCAATCGGCGGCTCGTCGACGAGGTTGTCACGGTGAGCGACTCGGAGATCGTCGAGGCGATGACGTTCCTCTTCGACCGGCTGAAGCTCGTCGCAGAACCGAGCGGAGCCGTGGGAATCGCCGCGCTGCTGAGCGGGAAACTCGAGGCGCGCGACCGCTCGGTCGGCGTCGTCCTCTCGGGCGGCAACGTCGGCGCCGGCCGCTTCGCGGAGCTGGTGTCTAGGGGGCCTGAAGCCCCGTCAGGCTGATCGCGAGGAGTGTCTGCTCGGCGGCGGCGACTTCCTCCTCGCCGGAGGGGAGCCTGCCGAGCACCCAGGCCGTCAGCAGCTCGTCGACCGAGCCGTACACCACCGTCGCGGCGAACCGCGGCTCGATGTCGGAGCGAAACTCGCCCCGCTCGATGCCGCGTGCGATCACGCGCTCGATCGCCTCGATGGGCCGCGCGAGCTCGCCGAGTCTGGCAGCCACCTCGGGGCTGCGGCCGAACTCACGCACCACGACGCGGACGACGTCGGGGAGATGCAGCCAGGTGCGCAGGACGATCGCCGCGATGTGACGGAGCTGGTCCGCGGCGGGCTCGCCGCTCTCCTCCACGCTCGCGATCCGCGTGACGAGCACGCTCCAGTTCTCGCGAAAGATCGCCTCCAGCAGCTCGTCCTTCGAGTCGAAGTAGTGGTAGAGGAGGCCGTGCGCGACCCCGGCCTCCTCGGCGATGTCCCCGACCCGGCTCGCGTGGAATCCCTTGCGCGCGAACACGCGTACGGCGGCATCGAGGAGCTGCCGCCGTTTGTCCTCCACCGCCTGCGTGCGTTCCGCCAAGGCGGCCGGAAGCCTACTCGGGCTTCGTGCCGTCGGTGAGCGGCGGCGGCGCCGCCGCGGCGATGTCCTTGACCGCGCCCGCGACCCTCCCGACCGCCTGCTGCAGGTCGCTCGGGATGATCCAGACCTTGTTCGCCTCGCCCTGCGCGATCAGCGGGAGGGTCTGGAGGTACTGGTACGCGAGCAGCTCGGCGTCCGGCTTGCCCTCGTGGATGGCCGCGAAGACCGTCGCGATCGCCTTCGCCTGCCCGTCGGCCTGCAGCACCGTCGCCTGCTTCTGGCCCTCGGCCCGCAGGATCGCGGACTGCTTCTCGCCCTCGGCCTGGAGGATCGACGACTGCCGCTCGCCTTCCGCCTGGAGGATCGCGGCGCGCTTGTCGCGGTCGGCGCGCATCTGCTTCTCCATCGAGTCCTGGATCGAGGCCGGCGGGTCGATCGCCTTCAGCTCGACGCGGTTGACGCGGATCCCCCACTTGCCGGTGGCGTCGTCGAGCACGCCGCGCAGCTGGCCGTTGATCTCGTCGCGCGAGGTGAGCGTCTTCTCGAGCGCCATGCCGCCGATCACGTTGCGAAGCGTGGTGACCGTGAGCTGCTCGATCGCCTGGATGTAGTTCGCGATCTCGTACGTCGCCGACCTGGCATCGGTGACCTGGAAGTAGATGACCGAGTCGATGTTGACCACGAGGTTGTCCTCGGTGATCACCGGCTGCGGCGGGAACGAGACGACCTGCTCGCGCAGGTCGATCACCGACCGAATGCGATCGACGAACGGGACGACGAGCGTCAGGCCGGGAGTGAGGGTGCGCGAGTAGCGGCCGAGACGCTCGACGACCCCCGCCTGCGCCTGGGGAATGATGCGGATCGTCCGCGCCAGCGTGACGAGGACGATGACGGCGACGACGATGATGACGATTAAGGGCGCCATGCGGGATCTCTGCTCCTTCTCTTGTCTCTATCTGTAGACCAGGGCCGTGGCGCCCTGGATTTGGACGACCTCGACTTCGGTGCCGACGTCGAATGCCTCGTCGGCCACGTAGGAGCGGGCGCTCCACTCCTCTCCCCCGATCTTGACCCGGCCGCCGCGGTCGTCGACGCGCTGGAGGACGATCGCCTTCGCACCCTCGAGGGCGGCGGCGCCGGTCCTGAGCGCGCGTGGCATGGTCAGGTGCTTCCGGGCGATCGGCCGCAGGAGCCCGACCGCGGCGAACGAGCCCACGCCGAAGACGACGATCTGAATCCAGATCCCTGCTCCCAGCGCCGCGACCACCGTGGCGGCGAGCGCGGCGAGCGCGATCGGGCCGAGGAAGAAGAGCCCGGGCGTGAAGATCTCGCCGATCGAGAGGAGGACGGCGACGATGGCCCAGATGACCCAGTCGGCCATTGCCCACAGGTTACGCCGCCGGGCGGGCGCGATCTATCCTGATCGCATCATGAAGCGAGCGCTCCTCGTCGTGCTGGCCTCGCTCGTCTTCGTCGCTGGTGCCGCAGGGGCGAGTTCCAGGCCGCGCGTGCTCGCGATCACCTTCGGGCCCGACCTCGAGATCAATCCCGTCACGCAGGGCTACCTGACGAGCCAGCTGTCGCACGCGGCGAACGACGGCTACGACGCCGCGGTGATCCTGCTCGACACGCCCGGCGGCCTCTCGACCTCGATGAAGACGATCTACCAGGCCGAGCTCGCCTCGAAGGTGCCCGTGATCGTCTACGTCTCACCGGCGGGCTCCCGGGCGGCCTCGGCCGGAGTCTGGGTCGCAGAGGCAGGCGACGTGCTCGCCATGTCACCGGATTCGAACATCGGCTCCTCGACGCCGATCGACTCGAGCGGCGCGAACCTTCCGTCCGACGAGCGGCACAAGACGATCAACGACGCGGTCGCCGGACTCGAGGCGCTCGCCGCCACCCATCACCGGAACACGGAGTGGCCGGCGAAGGCCGTGAAGGTCGCGTCGAACCTCACGGCGCAGCAGGCGCTGAAGATGCACGTGATCGACGTCATCGCTCCGACGCTGCCGGCCCTGCTGACGAAGCTCGACGGTTACCACACGAAGGACGCACAACGGCCCTACACGCTGCACCTCGCCGGCGCGGAGATCGACACGGTCAAGCCCGGCTTCTTCACGCGCTTCCTCAACACGATCATCAACCCGAACCTGATCAGCCTCCTCTTCCTGCTCGGGATCGTGGGGCTGATCTTCGAGGTGCTCCATCCGGGCGTCGTCCTGCCGGGCGCGCTCGGAGCCGTCTGCCTCGTGCTCGCCCTGTACGGCTTCTCGGTGCTGACCCCGAGCTGGGGAGGGCTCGCGCTGATGGTGCTCGGCGTCGTCCTGCTGCTCGTCGACCTGCATGCGCCGACGCACGGGGTGCTCACGATAGGCGGCCTCATCTCGCTCCTCTTCGGCCTCGCGCTGCTCTTCCAGAACGAACCCGGCGCCTATCGGGTCAACCTGTGGCTGATTCTCGGCATCGGCGGGGCGATCGCGATCTTCTGGACCTTCGCCACGGGGAAAGCGCTCGCCGCCCGGCGCCTGCCCGTGCAGACCGGCATGCACCGGATCGTCGGGCAGCGGGCCGAGGTGCGCGGGCCGGGCCTCGTCTTCGTCGACGGCGCGCTCTGGCAGGCGCAGGCCGGCGACGACTCCGAACTCGTCGCCGGCGAGGAGGTCGAGGTGCAGGCCGTCGACGGGCTTCAGCTGACCGTGCGCCGATAGGATCCGGACCGTGCTCGGGTTCGTCAAGGTGCTGCGGGAGTACGAGCGGGCCGTCCTCTTCCGTTTCGGCCGGCTGCTCGATCCGCCCCGCGGCCCCGGGCTCGTCTGGAAGATCCCGATCGTCGACCAGCTCGTGAAGGTCGACCTCCGGACGATCACGCTCAACATCCCGCCGCAGGACGTGATCACGAAGGACAACGTCCCGGTGCGGGTCAACGCTGTCGCCTACTTCAAGATCGTCGACCCGAAGGACGCGATCATCCAGGTCGAGAACTACATGGCCGCGACCTCCCAGATCTCGCAGACGACGCTCCGCGCCGTACTGGGCCAGCACGTCCTCGACGAGCTCCTGTCGGAACGCGAGAAGATCAACGCGATCCTGCAGGAGATCATCGACGGGTCGACGGGCCCGTGGGGGATCAAGGTCTCGATCGTCGAGGTCAAGGACGTCGAGATCCCGGGCGGGATGCAGAAGGCGATGGCCCGGCAAGCCGAAGCCGAGCGCGAGCGCCGCGCGAAGATCATCAACTCCGAGGGCGAGTTCCAGGCATCGGAACGGCTGAAGGACGCCGCCCTCGTGCTCGAGGAGCACCCGGTCGCGCTGCAGCTGCGCTACCTGCAGACGCTGATCGAGATCAGCGGCACGCCGTCGACGACGATCATCTTCCCCGCGCCGATCGACATCATCAAGCCCTTCCTCGAGCGGGCCGAGAAGAAAGACTCATAACCCGAGCAGCGGCGGGAGCTCGTTCAGCGCCTCGATCCGCGGCTCGAACTCGGCGTGTGCACCCCGGCGATCGAGGAGAATCGCGCGCATCCCGAGCGCGAGCGCGCCCTCGATGTCGTCGGCGATCGTGTCGCCGACCATCACGGCCTCGGCCGGCTCGACCGCGAGCAGGTCGAGGACGGCGCGGAAGATCGACGCATGCGGCTTCGTGCGGCCGTGGTGGAAGGAGCTGATGCCCGCGTCGACGTCGAGGCCGTGGTGGCGGGCGAAGTCGCCGACGTCGCGCGAGGAGTTCGAGACGAGCCCGACGCGGAGGCCGGCGGAGCGGACCAACGCGAGTGCGTCCGGCACGTCGTCGTAGAGCTCGAAGTTCTCGTGCCGCTCCCACCCGCGGGTGATCTCGACCGCGCAGGCGTAGGCAGAGTCCGCGTCCCCGCCCATGCCGCGGACGATGCGCTCGGTGAAGCGGAACCAGATCTCGTCGTCGTGCTCGAGCTCGGGATGGCGGCGGAGATCGACGAGGGCGGCGTCGCGGGCCGCCTCGTAGCGGGTGGGCTCGAGGGTCAACCCGTGGCGCTCGCCGGCGCGGACGTACCCCTCGGGCCCGAGCTCCGGCCCCGGCCGCGCGAGTGTGAAGTCCACGTCGAAGAGCACAGCCCTCATCGCCCGCTACCCTATGGCGCGTTCTCGGGGTGTGGCGCAGCCTGGTAGCGCGCTCCGTTCGGGTCGGAGAGGTCCCCAGTTCGAATCTGGGCACCCCGATTTCTCTCCACCGTCGCCGGCCCAGCCGAGTGTCACCGGCGCGGCCTGCACGAGCACTGCGAGCGCTACTGGCCGAGCTCCGGAAACAGCTCTCTGGCCCGCGTGAAGTCATGCTCGCCCACCCAGAGCTCAGCCGGGAACGAAGACCCTGATCGCAGCGGGCGAACGTGGCGACGCTCCGGCTCGCTCACCGGCCGGGCCCGCCTCGGCTTCCGCGTCCAATGGCGGCCGGGGCCACCAGCGTCACGCCTGCCCAGAGCAGCACGGCAGCAACCACCCACCCCGCACCATGCGGTCAGAGAGCGCTTCCGCTGCGCCATTCGACCCGGCCTCACTGTACTGGAGGATGCTGAACGCTTACCTGCGCCGGCCTTTGGCTCTCCCATTCGCCGGCTCGTGCTGGGTTCGTCGCTCGATCCCGTCGAGGAGGAGGTCGAGGCCGCGGTCGAAGCGGGCCGGATCGAGTCCCAGCTCCATCAGCTTCGTGAGCTGCTCACGCGGATCGCCTTCGGTGAAGAGCGCGTGGATGTACGGGAACGCCTCCGGGTCGAGCTCCTGCACCCGCTCGGCGATCGCCTCGCTGTGCTCCTCGGCGATCCGAGCAGCATCGCCTGCGACCGCCGCCTGCACCGAGATGAAGCGGCGCACGTAGCCGAAGACGTAGTCGTCGACGAGCAGGATGAGCTCGTGGCACTGCTCCCGCGGCAGGTTCGTCTTGGCCATCACGGCCAGCGACTGCTCGAAGTGGCGGATGCTGTTCGGGCCGCCGTCGGAGCTGTCCGGCATGTCGATCGTCCACGGGTGGGCGATGAACGCGTTCTTCGTCCGGTGGGCGATCTCGCGCAACCCGTCGCGCCACCCGTCCGGTAACTCGTCGTCCGGCACGACGATCTCGCCCATGATCGCGTCGTCGACGAGAGCGAGCAGCTCGTCCTTGGTCACGACGTAGTGGTAGAGCGTCATCGTTCCCGCTCCGAGCTCCTTGGCGACGCGCCGCATCGACAGGGCCTCGAAGCCCTCGGCATCCGCGATCCCGATCGCCGCCTGCGCGATGCTCTCGCGCGAGTGGCGGGCCCTGCCCGGACGACGACTGGACATGTCGTACAGTGTACTGCTAGAGTGGTCGTACGATGTACGAGAAAACGATCCAGACCGCGAATCTCGGCAAGCGCTACGGCGACCTCTGGGCGCTCCGGAACCTCGATCTCGAGGTCGACGCGGGCACCGTGCTCGGCCTGCTCGGCCATAACGGCGCGGGCAAGACGACCACCATCCGGCTCTTGACCACGCTCTCGGCTCCGAGCGAAGGCTCGGCGTCGGTCGCGGGCCACGACGTCGTCACGGCCGCGGCGCGGGTGCGAAGCGACATCGGCGTCGCCGCCCAGGCGGCCACGGTCGACGGACTGCTGACCGGCCGCGCGAACCTGGAGCTGATCGGGCGCCTCTACCGCATCTCCAGGCGCAAGGCGCAGGAGCGCGCCGACGAGCTGCTCGAGCGCTTCGGCATCGCCGACGCCGCCGACCGTCTCGCCAAGGAGTACTCCGGCGGCATGCGGCGCAGGCTCGATCTCGCCGCGAGCCTGATCGCCGATCCTCCGGTCATCTTCCTCGACGAGCCGACGACGGGCCTCGATCCCACCGCGCGGCGCGAGTTGTGGAACGTCGTTCGCGAGCTCACCGCAGGCGGCACGACGATCCTGCTGACGACGCAGTACCTGGACGAAGCCGATGCGCTCGCCGACACGATCGTCGTGCTCGACCACGGCCGTGCGATCGCGCGCGGCACGCCCGACGAGCTGAAGACGACCATCGGCGGCGAACGCCTCGAGATCGTCGTCGAAGACGCCGGCGAGCTGCCGGCCGCGATCGAGGCGATGCTTCCCTTCGCCGACGGCAGACCCGAGCCCGATCAGGCCGACCGCCGCCTGATCGTCCCGCTCCGCGAGCGCGTCCGCCTCGTCGACGTCGTCCGCGCGCTCGATGCGGAAGGCGTGGAGGCGGTCGACGTCCAGCGCCGCGAGGCGACGCTCGACGACGTCTTCCTCACGCTCACCGGCGGCAAGCCTGCGCCGGAGCCCTCCGAGGAGATCGCCGCATGATCGCCGTCGCCACCGACTCCCTCCTGCTCGCACGCCGCAACCTGGCGCACATCCGTCAGATCCCCGAGAAGCTGCTCGACGTGACGTTGCAGCCGATCATGTTCGTGCTGCTCTTCGCGTTCGTGTTCGGCGGCGTGATCGGCGTCCCCGGCGGGAATTACCGCGAGTACCTGATCGGCGGCATCCTCGTGCAGACGATCGCCTTCGGGATGATGGGGCCCGGAACCTCGATTGCAACCGACCTCACCGAGGGGATCGTCGACCGGTTCCGGACGCTGCCGATGGCGCGCACCGCCTTCCTCCTCGGGCACATGCTCGCCGAGTTCGCCGGGATGATCGTCGCGGTCACGATCCTCAGCATCTCGGGCCTGATCGTCGGCTGGGGCATCGACGCGGGGCTCGGCCACGCGCTCCTCGGTTACGGCCTGCTGCTCCTGTTCGCCCTCGCGATGGTCTGGGTCGGCCTGCTCGTCGGCGTCTCGGTGCGCTCGCCGGACGCGGTGATGGGCGTCGGCTTCCTGATCGTGTTCCCGCTCACCTTCGTCGCGGCCACCTTCGTCCCGGTGGCCGGGCTGCCCGGCGGGCTGGAGCAGTTCGCCGAGTGGAACCCCGTCAGTGCGCTCGCCGCCGCGACCAGGCTGCAGTTCGGCAATCCGGCCGCGATCCCGCACGACCCGGCGTGGTCCCTGCAGCACCCGATGCTGTACGGCGTGCTGTGCGCGGTCGCGATCCTCGCGGTCGCCGTACCGCTGACGATCCGCGGCTATCGCAAGCGCACGGCGGACTAGACGGGTTCGTCCGAGCGTCGGAGCGACGACCAGCGCGCCGCGAGGTCGCTGCCGTCGAGCTTCTCCGCGGCCTCGAGCGCCCGGCCGGCCCGCTTCGACGTTCTGCGCCCGAACGCCCCCAGCAGCACCCATTTCCGCGTCAGGCGGACGAGCCGCAGCCGGTCGTCGGTGAGGTCCGGCTCCCGTCTCGGCTTGAGGTAGAGGTCGACCGCGACCTTCTCGACGAGCCGCGCGTCGGCCGGAGCTCCGGTCGCCTGCTCGATCCGGTGGGCCACGAGCGAGGAGAGCACCTGGATCTCCCGGACGCCGGTGCGGACGGCGACCCCGACCGACATCGAGCTCGAAGCGACCATGACCCAGGGGACGCGTGTGAATCTCGCTCCGCGGGCGGCCATACGGACGACCGGGGTTGCGAGCACGACGACCGTTTGCACCCTGTCGGCGAGCTCTTCGGTTCCGGTCTGCCCGGACAGCCGTCGCTTGCCCTCGGCGGCCGAGGTCACGCGGTCGTCGCCGAGCAGGACGCGGTCGACCGCTGCGCGCACGAGCCGCCCCACGGCATCCACGAGGGCACTCCCCACCTTCAGCGCGGCGCCCCCGTAGGCACTCAGCTTTTCCGTGCCGGTCACGTCGCGCCGTAGTGCTCGCGGAGCCAGCCGAGCCGCTCCGCGAGCACCGGCCCCAGCTCCGGGCGGCGCGGGAGCGCGATCATGAACGAGGCGTAGATCCAGGCAGCGTAGAGCGGGAGGCACTGCTCGAGGAGGTCGGCGTCGTGGTCGCCGTACGCCTCCAGGGCGATCCGTGAGGCGTCGTCGGCCCGCACCCGTGCCGAGAGTGTGAGCGCGGCGAGGTCGAGCTCGCGCGGCCCGCGGCACGCCGTCTCGAAGTCGTGCCACAGCGGTCCCGGCAGGCAGTTCGCCAGATGCGCGTCGCCGTGCAGCGCCTGCCGGGGGCCGACCGGCTGCCGCAGGCCGAGCTCGCGCAGGAACTCGACGTCGGCGGACGGCTCGAGGCTGTCGGTGATCCTTGCGGTGTCGTCCGTGTGGAGGGACGGCAGCTCTCCTTCGTAGTCGGCCAGCGCCTCGTGGATCGCGCGCAGGCCCTCGCCGGCCGCCACGGGCTCGACCTCGCGTTTCGGCTCCACGTACTGCCAGAAGGCGACGACGTGGCCGCCGCGCCGGTGCGGGCCGGGATCGAGGAGCCCCGACGGCGGCACGACCGGCGCTCCCGCCCGCGCGGCGTGGGAGGCGACGGCGAGCTCGACGATCACGTCGTCCTCGGACGGGCCTTCCGGATACGGTCGCCCGCTCGAGACGCGGGCGACGAGCGGCAGCGGCCGCAGGTGGACGAGCACGTGCCAGGCGTCACGCAGCACGACCGGATCGTCGCTCCGCAGCCCGTGCTCCGCCGCCACCTCGACGGCAGCTCTGACGGCGCTCTCGCTCATCCGAACCCGTACGTGCCGGGGAAGCGCTCGGCGAGGAGGCGGACGAGCAGGGCCGCCGGCAGGCCGACGACGTTGAGGTAGTCGCCCTCGATCCGTTCCACGAGAGCCGCCCCCTGGCCCTGGATCGCGTAGCCGCCCGCACGGCCTTCCCACTCGCGGTTCGCCACGGACCGCGCGATGTCGCGCGGAGTCAGACCGCGAAAGGTCACGCGTGTCACCTCGTGCCGCACCTCTTCCCACATCGGCGTGAGCAGGGCGAGGCCGGACATCACTTCGTGTGTTCGGCCCGAAAGGCTCTCGAGCATCTCCTCGGCCGCCTCCGGGCCGGCCGGCTTGCCGTAGACGCGGCCGCCGCACACGACCTCCGTGTCGCAGCCGAGGACCGGACGGCCGTCGGCCTCCGCGAGCACCGAGCGCGCCTTGCCGAGTGCGTGCGCGACCGGATCCTCCTCGGTCTCCTCGTAGCGGGGCGCGATCACGTCGAACGGGATCCGGAGCTGCTCGAGGATCTCGCGCCGGCGCGGCGAGGTCGACGCTAGGAGGATGGGCGGTGCAGGCGGGCTCGCCATATCTCCTCGGACGGCCATTTCCGCGCCCAGTCGGCGGTCACGTACGCGTAGTGCTCGTGGGTGTCGGCGTCGGCGGGTGCCCGGATCTCGATCAGGTCGAGGATCTCGAAGCCGTTTGCGCGCAGCAGCCGGATCCAGTCACCGTGCGCGAGGTGGTACTCGACGCCGCTGCTCTCGGACCACTGGTAGCGGTGCATCCCGAACTGCGGCCGTTCCAGCGTCTCCACGGCGGCCGCGTCCTCGTCGTCCGGCGAGCAGAGGATGACGAGGGTCGAGTTGCGGAGAAAGACGAGCTCGCCGCCGGGCCGCAGGAGCCGCGCCGCCTCGGGGATCCACTCGTACGGGTCGGCCCAGATCGAGGCGCCGTACTCCGAGACGACGAGATCGAAGGAGTCATCCGGGAGCGGCACGTCCTCCCCGAACGCCTCGACGAACTCGAGCCCCAGACCGAACTTCTCGTTGCAGCGCCGCGCGGTCTCGAGCTGCGCCGGCGTGGGATCGACGCCGACCACGCGAGCCGCGCCCGCCTTCTTCAGCCAGGCGCCGAAGTACGCCGTGCCGCAGCCGAGCTCGACGACGTCCTTGCCCGTGAGGTCCGGCAGCGCGTGCAGCTCGTTCTCGGGAACGCCCCAGATGCCGTACGTGATCTCGTCGCGCGCCCAGGCCTGCTCGGCGCGCCCGTCGGTGTACTCCGCGTTCTCCCGCGTCCAGGCCGCGACGTTCGGATCAGTCACCGAACCAGAGCGCGATCTCGCGCGCCGCCGACTCGGGCGAGTCGGAGCCGTGCACGAGGTTGTCGGGCATCGAGGAGGCGAGATCGCCGCGGATCGTGCCGGGCGCGGCGTTGGCGGGATCGGTCGCGCCGATCGTCGCGCGCAGCGTCGCGATCGCCCCCTCACCCTCGACGACGAGCGCCCAGGTCGGACCCGAGGTGATGAAGGCGACGAGCTCGCCGAAGAACGGCTTCTCCCGGTGCTCGGCGTAGTGCTCCTCCCCGAGCTCGCGGCTCGCCGTGACGAGCTTCCCCTCGCGGACCACGAAGCCGCGCGCCTCGATCCGTCCGAGGATCTCGCCGGCCAGCCGGCGCTGCACCGCGTCGGGCTTGATCAGGATCAGGCTGCGCTCGACGGCCATGGCTCAGCGCCTGCTCGTCGCACTGGTGCCGCGCCGCTCCCGCCGCGTCCCGAGCGCCGGCGGCGTCCCCGGCACGGCGGGCTCGATCGCCGTCTCGCAGAACGGGCAGACCTGCCAGATCGGCTCGAGCGGGGAGCCGCAGCTCACGCAGGCCTGCTTGAGCTTCGTCGTGCAGACCGGGCAGACGAGATAGCCCGAGTCGACCTCGGCGTGGCAGACCGGGCAGCGGAGGTCGACCGCCGCGATCCGCTCCTCCATCGCCCTGATCTCGAGGTTCCGCTCGCGCACGTCCTCGAGGTACTCGGGCGGGCGGAAGAGCATGTAGACGAACGGCCCGAGGTACGGAATCACGAGCGCGAGGACCGTCGCGAGCCCGATCAGCAACGGATCCTCGATCCGGCGTCGGGCGTCCTTGTACGTCCAGTAGCCGAGCGAGAGCCAGAGCACGAACGCGAAGAACGCGAGCCCGTTGAGGATCGCGTGCTGGGTACCGGAGCTGAGGAAGCTGGCGACTGTCACAGGAGAATCCTGCCGATAACCCAGCCCGCAGCGAACGCGGACCCGAGGGCGGCTGCGAGGACGATACCGGCGAGAGCGAACATCGAGAGCTTCTCGCCGACCTTAGGCGTCGCTGGGCGCGGCATCGAGATCCGCGAGAAGGTACAGGGAGCCCGTGACGAGCACCGCTCCGCCGGGGCCTGCGAGCTCGAGCGCGCGGGCCCGCGCGGCGGCCGGATCGGGGTCGGCCTCCACCCGATCGAAGTGCGCCGACGCGAGCGCGGCGAGCTCGGCGGCGGGCACGACACGGCCGTTCCTGCTCTCGGTCGCGACGAAGGTCGGGCCGAGCACCGACAGCGCCTCGAGCATCATCCCCGGCCGCTTGTCGCGGAGGATCGAGCAGGCGACCGTCCAGCGGCCCGACGGCGCCGAGGGCAGCCGTGGCAGCAGCCAGCCGATGCCTGCGAGGTTGTGCGCTCCGTCCCAGATCTCGAGCGGATCCTCGCCGCGGCGCTCGAGGCGGCCCGGCAGCTCGACGTCGTCGGCCGCGTGCGGATCGACGGGGCGGCCGAGGAACGACTCGGCCGCGGCGATCGCCAGCGCCAGGTTGCTGCGCCCGGTGACGACGACGGCGGCCGCACCGTTCTCCTCGGCGAGCTCGCGCCACTCGGGCTCGCCGAGCACGACCGTGCAGCCTGGCTGTACGACCGCGAGCTTCTCGGCAGCGATCGCCTCGCGCGTGTCGCCGAGCACGTCCATGTGGTCGAGCGCGACGCTCGTGAGCACGACGACGCGCGTGTCGAGGACGTTGGTCGCGTCGTGCCTGCCGCCGAGCCCGGCTTCGACGACGGCGACCTCGATCTCCGCCTCGGCGAACGCGAGCAGCGCCGCCGCCGTGAGGACCTCGAACTGCGTCGCGCCGAGCGACTCGGCGGCCGGCCGCACGGCCGCGACGGCCGCCTCGAAGCCGGCCTCCTCGCCTCCGACCCGGATCCGCTCGCTCCAGCCGCGCACGTGCGGCGAGAGGTAGGAGCCGACCGAGAGCCCGGCGTCGAGCAGGAGCGCCTCGGTCAGCCGGGTCGTCGTCGACTTGCCGTTGGTGCCGACGACGTGGATCGCCGGGAACTGCTGCTGCGGCTCGCCGAGCTCGCGGAGCAGCGCGCGCATCCGCTCGGTCCCGAAGCCGTCCGCCGGCCACGGGTCGAGCGACTCAACCCAGCGCGTCGCGCTCGGCACGGTATTGCGCGAGCTTCTCGCGCTCGGCCTCGACCGCCTCGGATGCAGCGTTCGCGACGAACTTCTCGTTCGCGAGCATCCGCTCGGCGCGGTCGATCTCCTTCTGGACTCGCGTGCGCTCGGCCTCGACGTCGCCCCGGCCGTCGCCGGTCGGCCGCACGACAGCCTCGAAGATCCGGGCCGAGTCGCCCGCCAGCTCGAGGCGGACGCCGCTGCGCCGGTAGATGCGCGCGGCGGTCTGAGCGTCCTCGATCGCCTCGACCTCGCCCGCCCAGCTCTGCGGCTCCGGCCAGGGCGCGACGATCAGCCGCGTGGCGCGCGCGGGCAGGTTCGTCCAGATCTCCTCGGTCACGTGCGGCAGCGCCGGATGGAGCAGCTTGAGGAGCCGCTCGAGCGCCGCGAACGCCGTCGCCCGCACGTCCTCCTCCTCGAGCCGCGGCTTGATCGACTCGAGGTACCAGTCGCAGAAGTCGTCGAACGTGAGGTGGTACAGCCGCTCGACGGCGTGCGAGAAGTCGAAGGCCGCGAGGTCGGCCTCCAGCTCGGCCCGCGCGGCGTCGATCCGCGCGAGGATCCAGCGCTCCTCGACCGAGGACGGCCGCGCGTCCGGCTCGACCGGCCCGGCCAGCAGCAGCAGGCGGCTCGCGTTCCAGAGCTTGTTCGCGAGCTTGCGCCCCTCCTCGATCGTGCCCTCCGAGAACGCGACGTCCTGCGACGACGCCATCTTCATCAGGCCGTAACGGGTCGCGTCGGCGCCGTACTCCTCGATCAGCGCGAGCGGGTTCATCCCGGTGCCGAGGCTCTTCGACATGCGCCCGCCGGTCGGGGCGTGCACGAGCGAGTGGATGACGACGTCGCTGAACGGCACGTCGCCCATCAGCTCGAGCCCGCAGAAGATCATGCGGTTCTCCCAGAGCCGGATGATGTCCCGCGCCGTCGTGTTCAGGTTGCCCGGGTAGAAGGCGCGCAGGTCCTCGGTGTCCTCCGGCCAGCCGAGCGTCGCGAACGGCCACAGGCAGGAGGAGAACCACGTGTCGAGCACGTCCTCGCTCCGGGTCAGCTCGCCCGAGCCGCACTCGGCGCACGCCTCCGGCTCCTCCTCGGCGCACGTCCAGTGGCCGTCGGGGCACTCCCACAGGGGCAGCTGGTGGCCCCACCAGATCTGCCGGGAGATGTTCCAGTCCGGCGCTTCCTCGAGCGACGAGATCGCAAAGCGGTGCTGCGACTCCGGATGGAAAGCGGACGCGCCCGAGCGGAGAGCGTCGAGCGCGAGCTCCTTGAACCCGTCCATCGAGCAGAACCACTGCGGGGAGATGCGCGGCTCGATCCGGCTCTTGCAGCGGTCGCAGAGCGAGACACTGTGACGGTACGACTCCCGCTTCTCGAGCTGGTCGTGCTCGCGGAGCCAGGCGAGGATCCGCTCCTCGGCCTCGTCCTGCGTGAGGCCCGCGAGCTCGCCCGCCTCGTCGCTCATGCGGCCGTCCGGGCCGATCACGGTCGGCTCGGGCAGCCCGTGGTCGCGGCCGATCTCGAAGTCGAGCTGGTCGTGCCCCGGGGTGATCTTGAGCGCCCCGGTGCCGAAGCCGATCTCCACCCGCTCGTCGGCGATCACGGGCACGCGCCGCTCGATCCAGGGCACGACCACCTCGCGACCGACGGCCTCGCGGTAGCGATCGTCGTCCGGGTGAACGGCAACGGCGACGTCGGCCGGGATCGTCGCGGGACGCACCGTCGCGATCGTCACGTGGCCGTCGCCGTCCGCGAACGGATAGCGGACATAGGTGAGCGCGTCGTCGACCTCGCGATGCTCGAGCTCGAGATCCGACAGCGACGTGAGGTGGAACGGGCACCAGTTGATGATCCGGCTCGCCCGGTAGATCCAGCCCTTGTCCCAGACGTGGACGAAGAACCGCATGACCGCGCGGACGTACGCGTCGTCCATCGTGAACCGCTCGCGCCGGTAGTCGAGCGAGGCGCCGATCCGCCGGAACTGGAACATGATCTTGCCGCCGTACTCGTGCAGCCATTCCCAGACGAGCTCGACGAACGCCTCGCGCCCGAGGTCCTGCCGTGTCTTCCCCTCCGTCGCGAGATGCTTCTCGACCGCGCTCTGGGTCGAGATGCCGGCGTGGTCGTAACCGGGCTGGAAGAGGACGTTGTAGCCCTGCATCCGCCGCGTGCGGACGATCGTGTCGGCGAGCGAGAGCTGGAGGGCGTGGCCCAGATGGAGGTCGCCCGTGACGTTCGGCGGCGGGTGCGCGATCGCGAAGCTCTCGCGCTCCGGGTCGGGGTCGGCCGCGTAGAGCCCTTCCTCCTCCCAGGTCTGCTGCCAGCGCGCTTCGACGCCCTGCGGTTTGTAGAGCGGATCCATGCGCGAAATGTGGTCAGGCAGCGACTATGAGGAGACCCTAGCGGACGTGGCCGCCCGCTTCGGCTGCGGCCAGGTGCCGCCGACCTGCTCGAGGACTGCCTCGAGCATGTGGAACGAGGAGAGCACGTGCTCGCGCGCGAGCGCCCGCGCGCCCTCGGCGCTGCCGGCGGCGAGTGCCTGGCGGATCGCGCGGTGCTGCTCGGCGTTCCTCGCGTACAAGCCGTCGATCGAGTGGTCGCCCGGCGCCCAGACGGCCGGGCCCGAGAACGAGCGTCGCGCGCTCTTCGCGAGCTGCTCGACGAGCGGCAGGCCGGCGACGCGGTAGATGACGTCGTGGAACGCGTGGTTCGCGCGCACCCAGTCGCCCATGATCGAGCGGCGCGCCTCGCCGGGCTCGCGGGCGCGGAGATCCTTCGAGATCCGAGCGAAGACCTGCTCGGCCTCGCCGAGCTCGGCGAGATCCTCGGGCGTCATCTTCGCCGCGGCCACCTCGGTCGCGAGCGCCTCGAGCTCGGCGCGCACCATGAACGCCTCGTGCAGCTCCTCCCGCGAGATGGTGCGGACCCGGACACCCCGGTTCGGGACGAAGGAGACGAGCCCGAGCGCGGCGAGCCTGCGCAGCGCCTCGCGGACCGGCGTGCGCGAGACGTCGAACTGCTCGGAGAGCTGCTCCTGGCGCAGCACGGTCCCCGGCTCGAGCTCGCCGGAGACGATCGCCTCCTCGATCACGAGCGCGATGTCGTCGGCTTTGGTGCTGTCGAGGGACATGCGGCGAGTGTACGCGGCTCGAACCGTGGTGATCCGTCAGCAGCTCAGGTGAAAGGACGGTCGCCCGGGCGAGTGCGGAGCCCGTTGTCGTCAAGGTGGGGCACGCGTTGCTTTCAACCGCCTGCGTGACGCTAGCCTTGTCGCATTGAGGCCTCGCGTGAGCCGGTGGCGTTCGAGGTGTACGAGGCAGGCGTGTACCTGCACGGTACGAAGGCGAACCTCGCAGTGGGCGATCTGCTGTTCTCGGGGCGCCCATCGAACTTCGAACCCGGCAGAGTGATGAACTACATCTACTTCACCGCAACCCTCGACGCTGCGGTCTGGGGCGCCGAGCTCGCCAGCGGGGATGGCCGGGGGCGCGTCTACATAGTCGAGCCGACGGGGGAGTTCGAGGACGACCCGAACTTGACCGACAAGAAGTTCCCGGGGAACCCAACCCGGTCGTTCCGCACCCGCGAGCCGCTGCGCGTTGTTGGCGAGCTTGTCGACTGGGTCGGTCACGCGCCCGAAAGGCTCCGGGCCATGCGGGCCGCTCTCGCTGAATCGCAGCGGAACGGATCAGCGCAGATAGAGGACTAACCGCGCCGCGAGGGCGCCTATCCCCTCATCTGAAGCGAACGCGCACGAGCACCTACTCGTTGTCGTGGTCGCGCTCACAGAAGTCGGGGCACGTGCACTCCGCGACCTCGGCGGTGCACGGGGCGTCGGCTTCCGGCAGCTCGGCCTGCTCTCTCTCCGTCGCGATCAGCGTCTCGGTCATCTCGTCCCTCCTCAGTCGAGTCGTTCGTAGGCGGGCAGGGTCAGGAAGTCCTCGAGCTCCTCCGAAAGCGCCACGGCTGCGAAGAGCCGCTTCGCCTCGTCGCCGGCGTCCACGGCCTCGATCTCGTCGCGCACGCGCTGCTCGTCGACGTGGCCGTGGCGCACCCACTGCCAGATCTGGGAGCGGGAGATCTCGGCGGTCGCGGCGTCCTCCATCAGGTTGTCGATCGCCGCCGCGCCGACTCCGTGCAGCCACGAGTCGAGGTAGCGGACGCCGACCGAGACGTTGGTGTGCACGCCGGCGTCGGTGATCTCGCCGGGCGTGTCCGGGATGGACAGGAGCGCCGCCTCGTCGGGCACGACGTCGGAGCGTGTCTGCTCGAGCTGGTTCGGCCGCTCGCCGAGCGCGCCGTCGAACACCTCGGTGCAGGTGGGCACGAGGTCGGGATGCGCGACCCAGGAGCCGTCGAAGCCGTCAGCCGACTCCCGTTCCTTGTCCTCGCGCACCCTGGCGAGCGCGATCTCGTTCGCCTCGGGGTCCCGACGAGACGGGATGAACGCCGCCATGCCGCCGATCGCGTGCGCTCCCCGCTGGTGACACTTGGCCACGAGCACCTCGGTGTAGGCGCGCATGAACGGCACCGTCATCGTCACCTGCACGCGGTCGGGCAGCACCCAGTCGCGCGCGCGGAACTTCTTGATCGCGCTGAAGATGTAGTCCCAGCGCCCGGCGTTGAGCGCGCAGCCCCAGTCGCGCAGCTCGTACAGGATCTCCTCCATCTCGAACGCGGCGAGGATCGTCTCGATCAGGACGGTGCAACGGATCGACCCGGACGGGAGATCGAGCGCCTCCTCGGCGAGCGTGAACGCGTCGGCCCAGAGGCGCGCCTCGAGATGCGACTCGAGCTTCGGCAGGTAGAAGTACGGCCCGCTGCCACGCTCCAGCTGCTCGCGCGCATTGCGCGCCATGTGCAGGCCGAAGTCGAACAGCGAGGCCGAGACCGGCTCGCCGTCGACGAGCGCGTGCCGCTCGGGCAGGTGCCAGCCGCGCGGCCGGATCAGGAGCGTCGCGGTCTCCTCGTTCAGGCGATACGTCTTGTCCGGCGTCTCGAGCGAGATCTCGCGCCGCACGGCGTCGGTCACGTTCCGCTGCCCGCTCGACGACGTTCTGCCACGTCGGCGAGCACGCATCCTCGTAGTCGGCCATGAACACACGCGCACCGGAGTTGAGCGCATTGATCATCATCTTGCGGTCGACAGGGCCGGTGATCTCGCAGCGGCGATCGCGGAGGTCGGCCGGCGCCTCCGCCACCCGCCACCCGGCCTCCCGGGCATCCTTCGTCTCAGGCAGGAAACACGGCAGCGCCCCCGCGTCGAGCTCGGCCTGCCGCTCCCGCCTCCGCTCGAGCAGCTCGCGTCGCCGCGGATTCAACTCACGATGCAGCCGCGCGACCAGCTCGAGCGCCTCGCGGGTGAGGACTTCCTCGTCGGCGGGGGCGAGGATCTCCACGTCGGCGAGCGTACTCACACCGTCTCTTTCGTGAACTGCGCCTCCTCGGTCGAGCCCCTCAGCGCGAGCGTCTCGCTGTCGGGTGCGACGGCCTGCGTGACGAGATCGAAGTACCCGGCCCCGACCTCGTGCTGGTGCCGGGTCGCCGTGTAGCCGAGCTCCTCGAGCTCGAACTCGCGCTGCTGCAACCGCACGTACGCCGGCATCTGTTCCTCGGCGTAACCGCTGGCGAGCTCGAACATCGCCGCGTTGAGCGAGTGGAAGCCGGCGAGCGTGATGAACAGGAAGCGGTAGCCCCACTCGCCGAGCGTGTCCTGGAAGGACGCGATCTCGTCGTCGTCGAGGTGCCGCTTCCAGTTGAAGGACGGAGAGCAGTTGTAGGCGAGCGGCTTGCCCGGGAAACGGTCGTGGATCGCCGCGGCGAACTCCCGGGCCTCGCCCAGATCCGGCGTTGACGTCTCGAACCAGACGAGGTCGGCGTACGGCGCGTAGGCGAGACCGCGCGCGATCGCCGCCTCGATCCCGTCGCGCACGCGATAGAAGCCCTCTGCGGTCCGCTCCCCCGTGACGAACTCGCGGTCGTACTCGTCGACGTCGCTCGTGAGCAGAGCGGCCGAGAGCGCGTCGGTCCGCGCCACGAGCACCGTCGGAACGCCGCAGACGTCGGCTGCGAGCCGCGCCGCGTTCAGGGTGCGGACGAACTGCTGCGTCGGCACGAGCACCTTGCCGCCGAGGTGGCCGCACTTCTTCTCGGAGCTGAGCTGATCCTCGTAGTGGACGCCGGCGGCTCCGGCCTCGATCAGCGCGCGCATCAGCTCGAAGGCGTTGAGCGGGCCGCCGAACCCGGCCTCGGCGTCGGCGACGATCGGCGCGAGCCAGTGGGTTCCGTTCCGCTCCTCGGCGTGGTCGATCTGGTCGGCCCGGAGCAGCGCGTTGTTGCAGCGGCGCACGACGGCGGGGACGCTGTTGACCGGGTAGAGGCTCTGGTCGGGATACGTCGCCCCGGCGAGATTCGCGTCGGCGGCCACCTGCCAGCCGGAGAGGTAGATCGCCTCGAGTCCGGCGCGCACCATCTGCACCGCCTGACCCCCCGTCAGGGCGCCGAGCGCGCGGACTGGCCGCTCGGACCCGATCAGCTGCCAGAGCCGTTCCGCACCGAGCCGCGCGAGCGTGTGCTCCTCGACGACGGAGCCGCGCAGGCGGACGACGTCCTCGGCCGTGTAGGTGCGCTCGATCCCGCTCCAGCGGTCGTCCGCGCTCCACCGCGTCTCGAGCTCCCGCGCCGCGTCCTCGATCATCTCGCCTCCTCCTCGACTGATTTCGGATCCCAAAGTTACCCCAGGTGCGGGACGTTACACCCTTCAGGGCCGAAAAGCCGCGATCTAGGATCCAGGCTAGAGGAGGTAGTACCGGTACACGACCTCGGCGACGCAGACGGGCTTGTCGCCGCCCTCGCGCTCGATCGTCGCGGTCATCATGACCTGCCGGCCCCAGTCCTGCTCGTCGACCTCGCCGACGACGAACGAGCCGCGAACGCGCGAGCCCGAGGGTACCGGCGCCGGGAAGCGAACCTTGTTGAGCCCGTAGTTGAGCGCCATCCCCGCGCCCGGCTCGTCGTGCGGCAGCACCTCGTAGGACATCTGCGGCAGCAGGGAGAGGGTGAAGTACCCGTGCGCGACGGTGCCGCCGAACGGCGTCTGCGCCGCCATCTCCGGATCGACGTGGATGAAGTTGTGGTCGCCGGTGGTGTCGGCGAACGCCTGGATCTTCTCCTGCGGCACGTCGATCCACGACGACGGCCCGAACGCGGCCCCGGCTTCGATGGCGGTCATGCGTGGAACGCTACGGGATTTGAGAGGCCGGAGGACAAGACAGCCGCGCAGCGGCGACTTGGCCGCAGGCTCCCCCGCTCCCCGGCGGGCAACAAAGCCCTCAGCACGGAGGCGCGGAAGACCGCGCTCTTCCGCGCCGGAGTTCGGTCACACCCGGACGAAGAGCGCAGCTCTTCGTCGGGCGCTCAGGCAGTTTGTTCGACGGGCTCGTCGTCAGCGCCCTCGGCGCTCGTGACGAGCGTCGGGCGGATTCCCTGCGAGATCGTCTCCTTCGTGATCACGCACTTCGTCACGTCGCGGCGCGACGGCAGCTCGAACATCACGTCGAGCAGCGCGCCCTCGATGATCGAGCGGAGACCGCGGGCGCCGGTCTCACGCGCGAGCGCGTGGTCGGCGATCTCCCACATGGCGTCGTCGGTGAAGACGAGCTCGATCCCGTCGTAGCCGAAGAAGCGCTGGTACTGCTTGATGAGCGCGTTCTTGGGCTCCTCGAGGATCTGGACGAGGTCCTCGCGCCGCAGCTGGTGCACGGCGGAGATCACCGGGAGCCGGCCGATGAACTCGGGGATCAGCCCGAAGTTGAGGAGGTCCTCCGGCATCACGTCGACGAGCAGCTCCGAGGACTCGATGTCGTGCTTCGAGCGGATGTCGGCGCCGAAGCCGACGGCGTTCTTGCCGATGCGCCGCGCGATGATCTTGTCGAGGCCGGCGAACGCTCCGCCGCAGATGAAGAGGATGTTCGTGGTGTCGATCGAGAGGAACTCCTGGTGCGGGTGCTTGCGGCCACCCTGCGGCGGCACGGAGGCGACCGTCCCCTCGAGGATCTTGAGCAGCGCCTGCTGCACGCCCTCGCCCGACACGTCGCGCGTGATCGACGGGTTGTCCGCCTTGCGCGCGATCTTGTCCACCTCGTCGATGTAGATGATCCCGGTCTCGGCCTTCTTGATGTCGAAGTCCGCGGCCTGGATCAGCTTGAGGAGGATGTTCTCGACGTCCTCGCCGACGTAGCCGGCCTCGGTGAGCGCCGTCGCGTCGGCAATCGCGAACGGGACGTTGAGGATCCGCGCGAGTGTCTGCGCGAGCAGCGTCTTGCCGCAGCCTGTCGGGCCGAGGAGCAGGATGTTCGACTTCTGGAGCTCGACCTCGTCGTCCTCCTGGCCCATCTGGACGCGCTTGTAGTGGTTGTAGACGGCGACCGAGAGGGTGCGCTTCGCCTCTTCCTGCGAGACGACGTAGTCGTTGAGGACTGCGTAGATGTCGCGCGGCCGCGGCAGGTTGTCGAGGTCGAGCTGGGTCGGAGTCGTCAGCTCCTCGTCGATGATCTCGTTGCAGAGATCGATGCACTCGTCGCAGATGTAGACGCCGGGGCCGGCGATCAGCTTCTTCACCTGGCGCTGGCTCTTGCCGCAGAAGCTGCAGAGAAGCTGCTCGTTGCCGTCGGTTGCGCGTGCCATATCTCTTCTTCTACCTCGGTCCGGGGGATTCGTCTACTGCCCTAACGGTGAGCAACGACGTTGTCGACGATTCCGTACTCGTGGGCCTCGTCGGAGTTCATGTAGTAGTCGCGCTCCATGTCCTTCGAAACCTTGTCGATCGGCTGATTCGTGTGCCGGGCGATGATCTCCTCCAGGCGCCGCTTGAGGTTGATCGTCTCACGGGCCTGGATCTCGATGTCGGTGCCCTGGCCCTGGAACCCGCCGGACACCTGGTGGATCAGGATCTTCGAGTTCGGCAGCGCGGTGCGCTTTCCCTCTGCGCCGGCCGCAAGAAGCAGCGCGCCCATCGACATCGCGATGCCGACGCACGTCGTCGCGACGTCCGGCTTGATGAACTGGATCGTGTCGTAGATCGCCAGCCCCGAGTAGACGGAGCCTCCCGGCGAGTTGATGTACAGCTGGATGTCCTTGTCGGGGTCCTCGGACTCCAGATGGATCATCTGGGCGACGATGAGGTTCGCGACCTGGTCGTCGATCGGGGTGCCGAGGAAGATGATGCGCTCGTTGAGCAGCCGCGAGTAGATGTCGAAGAAGCGCTCGCCGCGCGAGGTCTGCTCGATGACGGACGGGATGACGAGGTTCGTCGGCGGGTTCATGATCGGGCTCCTTCGCTGTGCTGCTGGTCGGGGGGCGGCTGGTCGGGGGTCCAGAGTTTCGTCTCGGTCGGGGGATTCTCCTTGTCGGGCGTCCAGATCGCCTCCCGGGCCTCGGCCTGCGCGAGCGGGATGCGCTGGACCTCGCCGGCGACGTGGTCGAGCGCCTTGCGCAGCCGGAGGTCCTCGCGCAGCGACTCGAAGCGGCCGTTCTCGCGCAGGGCCACGAGCATTTCGTCGCCGTCGCCGTCGTCGCCGAGCGCCTCGGCCTGCTCGCGCACGAGCTCCTCGACCTCGGCGTCCGGCACGTCGAGCGCCAGCCGGTCGGCGACCGCGTCGAGCACGAGCTCGCGGGCGACCGAGCGCTGCGCCTCGTCCTGAAGCCGCGCGACGAGCTCCTCGGGCTGCTGCCCGGTCATGGCGAGAAACGTCTCGAGCGAGACGCCGCGCGCCTCGACCTGGCGGGCGAAGCCGGCCAGCAGCTCACGCGTGCGCGACTCGACGAGCGGCCCGGCGGCCTCGACCTTGGAGGCGGCGACGAGCGCGTCGGCCGCGTCGGCACGGAACCGCGTCTCGATCTCGTCCTCGATCTGCTCACGCAGGCGCGACTCGATGTCCGTTTGCAGCTCGGCGAACGTCTCGAACTCCGTCGCGGCGCGGGCGAGGTCGTCGTCGAGCGGCGGCAGCACCTTCTGCTTGATCTCCTTGACCGTGGCGGAGAGGGACTGCGACGACCCGTCGGCGAGCTCGAACGACATCTCCTTCGTCTCGCCGGCGTTCATGCCGACGAGGCCCTGCTCGACCTCCTCCACGATCGCGCCGCGGCCGAGATCGACGACGTAGTCGCGCCTCGTCTCGTCCTCGGCCACGAGGTCGACCACCACCGTGTCCTCGGGAGCGACCGGCCGGTCGTCGACGGGGACGAGCTCGGCGACCGTCGCCCGCAGCGCGTCGAGCTCGTGCTGCACGAGCTCCTCCGGCACCTCGACCTCGGCGACGCCGACCTCGAGCTGCTTCCAGTCGGGCAGCTCGGGCTTCGCCTGCACCGCGACGGTCGCGGTGAACTCCCAGTCCTCGTTCTCGGAGGCCGGCAGCTCGAAGTCGAACTCCGGCTGGGCCACCGGACGCACGCGGCTGCGCGCGGCCGCGTTCCAGAACCAGCCGCCGATGTGGCTCTCGACGGCCTCGGTCATCAGCCGCTCGCGGCCGACGCGCTGGACGAGCACCTGCCGGGGAACCCTCCCCTTGCGAAAGCCCGGAATCTTGACGCTCTGCGCGAGGTCGCCGGCCGCGTGCTCGACGGCGTGGTGAACGTCGTGAGACGGAACCTGGACCGTGAGCCGGACGCGGTTCTCCGGCAACTCCTCGACGTGGGCCTGCACGCGGTCCATTCAAGCAGGGAGCGGCCGGGCGAGGTCGAACGATCGAGGAACGTGAGCGCCTGGAACCTGAGCATGCTCGGCTTGGCCGCAGCCATCTGGCTCACGATCTTCTCGGCGATCGCCTACGCCGTCCGCGTCCGCGCCTGAGTCCGCAGCCAGTGCGGGCGAGAGGACTCGAACCTCCAAGGGCCTCGCGGCCCAACGGGACCTAAACCCGCCGCGTCTGCCAGTTCCGCCACGCCCGCGCAGCCTCGAAAGTCTAGAGTCGAGTCGGCGTGGCAGGAATGGGGCCTGAGGATGTCTATGCGCTGACGAGCGTCGGCGATCCGCGTATCTCGCCCGACGGGCAGCGGGTTGCGTACGTCGTCATGCGGATCGACGAGGAGGCCAACGCCTACCGCACGGCGATCTGGGTGGCGCCGCTCGACGGCTCCGAGGAGCCGCGGCAGTTCACCTCCGGCGAGCGGAACGACGGCTCGCCCCGCTGGTCTCCCGACGGACGCTGGCTCGCGTTCGTCTCGAACCGCGACGGCGACGAGAAGAAGGCGAAGGGACAGCTCTACGTCCTGCCGGCGGACGGCGGCGAGCCGCGGAAGCTGACCGACGGGAAGGAGAGCGTCGAGTCGGTCGCCTGGTCGCCCGACTCGAGCCGCATCGCCTTCGCGCGCCGCGTTCCCGACGAGGCGTACGAGGAGGAGGACGACCGCAAGCGCGCGCCGCGGCGCTTCACGCGAGTCTTCTTCAAGCTCGACAGCGTCGGCTGGACCGCAGACCGGCGCAAGCACGTCTTCGTCGTCGGGCTCGACGGCGACGAAGAGCGGCAGCTCACCGACGGCGACTGCGAGGACGACACACCGGCGTGGGCTCCGGACGGCAAGCGCATCGTCTTCGGGTCGCTGCGCGGCGACACCTGGGACACCGATTTCAACGAGGCGCTGTACGAGCTCGAGGTCGACGCGGAGGGAGCCGAGCCGAAGCGGCTGACCGGGACGGACGAGTCGGCGGGCAGCGCGTCGTTCTCGCCGGACGGCGCACTCATCGCCTACATCCACTCGCCCGAGGACGGCACGTTCCCGCACCACGGCCAGATCGCGGTGATGCGCGCCGACGGGAGCGACCGCCGCGTCCTCACGGCCTCTCTCGACCGCCAGTGCGCTCCCTTCCCGGGTGCCCGCGAGCCGGTTTGGGACGGCGACCGCGTCGCCTTCGGCGTGGAGGACGGCGGCAACGTCCACGTCTACAGGGTCCCGGCCGACGGTTCGGGCGAGCCGGAGCTGCTCGTCGGGGGCGAGCAGTCGACCGGCGTCTACGACCTGGTGAACGGAGTCCTCGTGTACAGCGCGAGCACCCACGACCGGCCGCCGGAGCTCTTCGCCGGCGCCGGCAAGCGGATCACGTCGGTGGCCGACGACTTCGTCGGCGGCCGCGAGCTCGCCGAGGTCGAGCGCTTCACCGCCACGTCCGCCGACGGCACCGAGGTCGACGCGTGGCTCGTGCGCCCGCCCGGCTTCGACGAGAAGCGCGGCTACCCGACGCTGCTCACGGTCCACGGGGGCCCGTTCTCGCAGTACGGGACCGGCTTCTTCGACGAGGTCCAGGTGTATGCCGGCGCCGGCTACTGCGTCCTCTTCTCGAACCCGCGCGGCGGCTCCGGCTACTCGGAGGAGTGGGGCCGCGCGATCCGCGGCCGCCCGGGCGGCGACGAGGGGCCGGGCTGGGGCTCGGTCGACTACGAGGACCTGATGGGCGTCGTGGACACTGCGCTGGAGAAGTTCCCGTTCCTCGACCGGGAACGGCTCGGAGTGCTGGGCGGTTCGTACGGCGGTTACATGACGTCCTGGATCGTCGGGCACACGAAGCGTTTCAAGGCGGCGCTCTCGGAGCGATCGGTCAACAACCTCGTGAGCGCGTTCGGCTCGAGCGACCTGTTCTGGATCTTCGAGCGCCAGTTCGGCAGCTCGATGTGGGACAACGTCGACGCGTGGCTGGAGATGTCACCGGCCACCTATGCGCGGGACATCGACACGCCGTTGCTCGTCGTCCACTCCGAGAGCGACCTCCGCTGCAACATCGAGCAGGGCGAGCATCTGTTCATCCTGCTGCGGCTGCTCGGCAAGGAAACGGAGATGCTCCGCTTCCCGGCCGAGAGCCACGAGCTGTCGCGTTCGGGCTCGCCCGTGCACCGCGTGCTGCGGTTCGAGGCGATCCTCGAGTGGTTCGGCCGCTACCTCGAGCCCGGCAGGAACTGAGCTAGCCGAAGCGGGCGACGGCGCGGGCGCGACGACGCTCGGCCTCGACCTCGCGGTCCTTGGGCGTTGCGGCCGTGACGAGGTCGGCGAGCAGGTGCTCCGTGATGTGCGTGATCTCGTGCACGGCGCGGTCGAACGCCGCCTCATTCGCCTGCGACGGCTTGTTCATGCCGCTGACCTTGCGCACGTACTGCAGCGCCGCGGAGTGCACCTCTTCGGAGCTCGCGGGAGGATCGAAGTTGTAGAGAACGCGGATGTTCCGGCACATGCCTCGGATGCTATGCGACGCGCTCATGGCCCCGGGAGGAATCGAACCTCCGCACGCAGCTTCGAAGGCTGCCGCTCTGTCCGCTGAGCTACGGGGCCGAGGGCGGAAAGCGTATCTCGCTAATCTGTGCCCGCTCGGTGGCGGTAGCTCAGTTGGTAGAGCTCCGGGTTGTGGTCCCGGTGGCCGCGGGTTCGAGTCCCGTCCGCCACCTCGAGACAACGGGGCCGCGTCGCGGCCCCGTTGCGCACCAGCTCAGCGCGGCACACGCTCCCCGGAGAAGATCCGGAGCATCTCGCGGTTGAAGGCCGGGATGTCGTCCGGCTTCCGGCTCGTGACGAGGTTGCCGTCGACGACGACCTCGGCGTCGGCCCAGTCGCCGCCGGCGTTGCGGATGTCCGTCTCGAGCGTCGGCCACGAGGTGACCCGTCTGCCGCGGACGACGCCGGACTCGACGAGCACCCAGGGGCCGTGGCAGATGACCGCCATCGGCTTCCCGGCGTCGTGGAACCCCCGGACGAACGCGACGGCGTTCTCGTCCCCGCGCAGCTGGTCGGGGTTGCCGACGCCGCCCGGGACCAGCAGCGCGTCGTAGTCGTCGGCCGACACCTCCTCGACCGTGCGATCGACCTGCACCGTGGTCGCCGGGTCGAAGTGGTCGAAGCCCTGGATCTCGCCCTCCTCGAGCGAGACGACCTCGACGTCGGCACCCGCCTCTTCGAGCGCCTTCCGCGGTTCCTCCAGCTCGACTCGCTCGAACATGTCGGCGGCGAGGATCGCGACCTTCTTGCCTCTCAGCACCTCTGCCATTGCAGACGCCTCCTGATCGCTTTCGTTCCGGAAGCGCCTACCCGGCGCCGCGAGACCTATGCGTACGTCTGGCGGAGGTAGTCCAGATACGGCTGCGCGGCGATCGTGGATCCGGTCGCGCGCCGCAGCGTCTCCTGCGGCGAGAACTTGCGGCCGAGCATGTGGACGTGCTCGCCGAGCCAGTCGCGCAGCGGTGTGAACTCGCCGCGCCCGACCTGCTCCTCGAGGTCGGGCAGATCACGGGCGGCCGCCTGCCAGATCTGCACGGAGGCGACCGTCCCGATCAGGTACGTGGAGAAGTAGCCGATCGACCCGCCGGACCAGTGGACGTCCTGGAGGACACCGTGCCCGTCGTCCGGGACCTCGACGCCGAGGTAGTCCCACATCTTCTCGTTCCAGCGCTGCGGCAGGTCGCGCAGCTCGACGCGGCCCTCGACCATGTCCTGCTCGAGCTCGAAGCGGAGCATCACGTGCATCCCGTACGTGACCTCGTCGGCCTGGATCCGGATCAGGCCCGGCCGGACGGCGTGGATCCCCGCATGGAAGCGCTCGAGGTCGACGTCGCCCAGCTGCTCGGGGTACGTCTCCTGCAGGCGCGGATAGAAGAGCTGCCAGAAGGGGCGGCTGCGGCCGACGAGGTTCTCCCAGAGCCGGCTCTGCGACTCGTGGATCCCGAGCGAGCACGGGCCGCCGGTCGGCAGGCGCTCGAGGTGCTTGGGCTGCTGGTGGCTGTACAGGCCGTGGCCGTACTCGTGCATCGTCGAGAAGAGCGACTCGAGCCTGTCGGGGTGGTAGTTCGTCGTGATCCGGACGTCGTCGCGTCCGGCGCCCGACGCGAAGGGATGCTCCGTCGGGTCGATGCGCCAGCTGTCGGGCCGGTGGCCGAAGAGCTCGGTCACCTCGTAGGCGACGGCCCGCTGGCGGTCGGGCGGGAAGTCGCCCGTGAGGAACGAGTGGTCCACGTCCCGCTCCCGCAGCTCCGCGATCAGCTCGACGAGCGACGGCTTCAGCTCGTCGAACAGCGCCCGCACCTCGGCGGTCTTCGTCTGCGGCTCGTAGTCGTCGAGGAGCACGTCGTAGCGCTCGTCCGCTCCATCCTCGACGCACGCCACGTATTGAAGCTTCAGCTCGACGATCCGCTCGAGCACCGGCAGGAAGGACGCGAAGTCCGACTCCGCCTTCGCCTTCACCCACACGGGCCGCGCCTCGGCGGCGGCGCGGGCCATCTCCGCGCGCAGCGACGCCGGTACGTTCACAGCCTTCTCGTAGTCGCGGCGCACGAGGGAGATCAGCGCACCGTCGTCGGAGTCCGGCCCGAGCGACTCCTCGACCGGGCGCAGGTCGTCCAACCACCGCCCGACCTCGGGATCGGTGAAGCGCTCGTGCACGAGGCGGGACAACGTCGCGAACTGCTCGGCGCGGTGCGCCGTGCCGGCGGGCGGCATCATCGTCTGCTGGTCCCAGCCGAGGAGACGCCCGACCTTGCCGAGATCGGTGACCTCCGCCAACCGCTCCTTGAGCTGCTCGAGTGAGTCCGCCATCAACGGCAATCTATCTGCGCCGCCAGGCGCTCTACGCTGTTGACCGGCGCCCGTAGCTCAGTGGACAGAGCGGCGGACTTCTAATCCGCGGGTCGGAGGTTCGAATCCTCCCGGGCGCATGTGGATGCGAACGGACGATGACCCGCCAGTCGGCCTGGAGCCTTCGCCGGCGCGGCCCGTTCAAGGTGGTGTTCGCGCATCACCGCGAGCACGAGGCGCATCACGTCGTCGTGCTGATGGTCGTCGCCGCCGCGATCTCGTTCATCGCGACGATCTTCGTCGCCGGCGCGGCGGGTTACGTGGCCGTCGCCTCGCATCTCCGGCACGCGAACTGGTACTGGATCCCGTTCGCGATGGCGGGCGCGGTGGCGGCGCACGTCGGCTACACCTTCGCGTACCGCGAGGTCGCTCACGTGGGGCGCGGCGTCAAGCTGAGCGCGTTGCGCGCGGGCGCGATCGTCTCCGCCGGGTTCGGGATGTTCATCCCACGCGGCGGGTTCGCGGTCGACATCGAGGCGCTCGAGGATCTCGGCGTCCCACGCGACGAGGCACGGATCCGGGTGCTCGGCCTCGGCTCGCTCGAGTATGCGGTCCTCGCCACCGGGGCTCTGGTCTGCGCGATCTTCCTGCTCCTGAACCACGCGGACGCGCAGCGTACGGTCACGCTCTCGTGGACGATCGGCGTCCCCGTCGGAACCGCGCTCGCCCTGGTCGCCGTCCGTTACCGCAAGTGGATCTGCCGCGGGCGGCTGAAGGGGATTCTCGGGCCTCCACTCGAGTCGATCGGGATCGTGGGGCAGATCGTGGCCTCCCCCCGCCGGCACGGCGTCGCGGCCTTCAGCGGGATGGCCCTCTACTGGGCGGGCGAGGTATTCGTCCTCTGGGTCTGCCTCGCCGCCTTCACCCGCACCACGCCGTCGGTGGCGGCCGTCGTCGTCGGCTACGCGACGGGGTACGCGCTGACCCGGCGCACGCTCCCGCTCGCAGGCGCAGGCGCCGTCGAGGCGCTCCTGCCGTTCGCGCTCGTCTGGGTCGGGTACGGGCTGGCCCCGGCCGTCCTCGCCGTCTTCGCCTACCGCATCTTCAACCTCTGGCTGCCGCTCGGGCCGGCGGCCTTCGGCCTCTACCACCTGCAGCGGCGGGCGCCTGAGAGCGCGGACCTAGCGGCGCCTGACGCCGAAATCGTTCGTGATGATGACGATGTTCCGGCCGCCGTAGACCCCGGGAGCATCCGCGACGCCGACCGCTGAGATCCCGATCTGGCGCCACTGCGGCGCCAGCAGGTTGCGGAGATGCTCGGGGCTCTCGACCCACATCTGCAGCGCATGACCGGCGCTCACGCCCGCCGCCGCCCAGAGCAGGTTCTCGCCGACCGACCAGTACGCGTAGCCCTTGAGGGAGTAATAGCGTCCGATCCGCTTCCAGAAGGCGGCCCCGTTGGCCGAGGTGTGCGCGAAGTAGCCGACCCGGCCCATCTCGAGCGAATGCCGGCGGGCCGAGCGGTCGAGCGCCGCCGACTCGTGCAGCGGCGCGAGGCCGTGCGCGACCCGGAAGCTGTTCACCGCGGCGACGACCTGCTGGTTCAGCGACGCGAGATTCGTCTCCGAGCGCGAGGTCGCGAACGCCGAGGCGGCCAGCACCCCCATCGAGACGAGCGCAGCCACGGCAACGGCGAGACGCAGTGTCCTCGGACCGCTCACGCTCTCACCGTCGGCGCAAGCCGGGAAAACTGCCGTCCCCCGTTTGGGGCAACTTTGGGTAGGGGATGTCCTACCCCTTGCGTGGTTTCGGTGCGGCCCACCACGGGGACCTTCTCATAAGAAAGTCCTGCATACGAGCCGAACCGCCCCGGCAACAGCTGGCTCACCGCAGCGCGTCGAAGCCTCCGGCCGATAGCGTTCCCGAGCGATGAGCACGGCGACCCTGCACACGAACCACGGCCCGATCGCGCTCGAGCTGTTCGAGGGCGAGGCGCCGGCGACCGTCGAGAACTTCCGCAAGCTCGCCGGGGACGGATTCTACGACGGCGTCATCTTCCACCGGATCATCCCGGACTTCATGATCCAGGGCGGCGACCCGACCGGAACCGGCTCGGGCGGTCCGGGCTACAGCTTCGAGGACGAGTTCAACGACCACCCGGTCGTGCGCGGCGCGCTGGCGATGGCCAACGCTGGGCCGAACACGAACGGGAGCCAGTTCTTCATCGTGACGGCCGACGCGTGTCCCTGGCTCGACGGCAAGCACACCGTCTTCGGCCAGGTCACCGGCGGGATGGACGTGGTCGACGTGATCTCGGCAGTGGCGACCGACGCGGCGGATCGACCGCACGAGGACGTCGTCATCGAGCGGATCGATCTCTGAGCGCCGCTCGGAGCGGCAACCCGTACCAGAGCGTCCCCACCAGGACGACCAGCGAGGCGGTGGCCACGATCGCGAAGGTCCGGGAGATCACGTAGTCCGTCACGAGCAGCACGACCGCCGCGAGCGCAACGGCAGCGGCCGTGATTCCCGCGATCGAGAGCCGGTTGCCGATCGTCAGCATGCGCTCCCTGTCGCCGTGCCGGAAACGGATCCGGTGGTACGAGCTCGGGGCGATGAGGAACGCGATCGAGACTGCGGTCGCCAGGAACGCGACGATGAAGACGTCGCGCTGGAAGGTCGTGACCCGGGTCCAGCCCTTGGCGAACGGAACGGCGAGGAGGAAGCCGAGGAGGACGGTGATGCCCGGGAGGACGATGCGCAGCTCGTTCAGCAGCTCGATCAGCTGACGGTTGGAACGCTCCATTGGGGTCTCGTCCTGCGGCAGCCGCTTCTCGTCCATACGGGGACGCTACTGCGCTTGCGCCCGTCGAGCTAAAGATCCGCCGCGAATCGGCCGAACGACGCTTACATGCGGCTTGCACATCGCTTAGACATGCCTCATCGATGACTGCTGTGATGCTCTCGTGCCCGGGGTGACGCGACGCCTCTTGCTCGCCGTCCTGGCGACGCTGGCGCCGGCCGTAGCCGCCTCTCCGGCCGGCGCCACCGGGCACACAGCCCGCCCCGTGAGGGCGGGGGCGAATGTCGGCATCGTCGACATCTACACGACGCTCGGCTACGCGGACAGCATCGCCGCGGGCACGGGGATGATCCTCACCCGCTCGGGCGAGGTCCTGACGAACAACCACGTGATCGACGGCGAGACGAAGTTCAAGGTCGTGGACGTCACGACCCACCGCCGGTACAACGCCACCGTCGTCGGCTACTCGGTCTCGCGCGACATCGCCGTCTTGCAGCTGGCGAACGCCGCGGGCCTGCGAACGGTCAAGCGCGGCGGCGCCGTGCCGCTGCACGTCGGGATGCCTGTCCTCGCGCGAGGGAACGCACAGGGCCGCGGAGGCCTGCCGAAGGTGGCGCGCGGCCGGGTCATCGGGCTCCACCGGCAGATCGTCGCGTCCGACCCGACGGGCGATTTGGAGACGCTGCACAACGTGATCGCTACGGACGCACCGGTCGTGCCGGGTTACTCCGGCGGGCCGCTCGAGAACGGTCAGAACCGCGTCCTGGGCGTCGTGACCGCCGGCTCGACGTCAGGCGCCAACCGCGGCTTCGCGATCCCGCTCGCCCAGGCGCTCCAGCTCGCGCGCCGGATCGAGAGCGGCAGGCCGAACGCGGTCGTGCACGTCGGGCCGACGGCCTTCCTCGGCGTCGAGCTCAAGAACGTCTCCGGCGGCGCGAAGATCTTCCAGGTCGTGCCGGGGAAGCCCGCCGAGACGGCCGGGCTCGTCAAGGGAGACGTCATCACCTCACTGGACGGCGCCAAGATCTCATCGGTCGCGGACGTTCGCACGACGGTCCTCTCGCTCGTGCCCGGCAAGGCCGTCCCGATCGGCTGGAGGGACACGGGCGGCATGACCCAGACCGGCACCATCACGCCGGTCAGCGGCCCGCCCCAGTAGCGTCCTCCTCGATGAGCTCGACGCTGCGCCGCAGGCTCGTCTGGGGCAGCTTGCGCCTCTCCCGGCTGCCGTCACTGGCTCCGCCGGTCGTCGACTCCAAGGCCAAAGCCCGGTTCGCGGCGGCCGCCGGCGCGCTCCTCGGAGGCGAGCCGGTCGCGGTTCCCGAGCCGCGACTGGACTTCCTTCGCTGGCTGGCGGAGCACCGCGACGTCGTCTTCCACGGCTCGCCCCGCGACGACCTGCACGAGCTCTCGACCGAGCGCCGGTCGTACGACACGACCGCCTGGGGCAATCAGCAGGCCGTCTATGCCTCGACGGATCCGGTCTGGGCGATCTACTTCGCCTGTCTCCGCCGCGACCGCGGCTGGACAGGCACGCGGAACGCGAGCCTCGGCCGGGCGGGCGGGCCGCTCTATCCGCGCCGCTACTCCTTCGCCCACAACCGCGGCTCGGCCTCTCCGGACCGCTTCGGACCCGGCTCGCTTTATCTCCTGTCGCCGCTGGGCTTCGTCGCGGACGAGCCGCTCGCGGAGGCGATCGACACAGCACACCTCGTGTCCCGCGAGCCGGTCCGCCCCCTGGCACGGATCGACGTGACGCCCGCGGACTTCCCCTTCCGCGACCGCATCCGCTACTACCGTGACGGCGAGCCGGGCTGGATCTCGCTCCTACGCGCCTAGCTCGTGCTCGGCAAGAACGAGTGCCCGCGGCGAGGCCGCCCGACGCTCGTCGAACTCGGCCAGCGTGAGACTCACCATCGCGTGGCACTCGACGTCCGGGCACTCACAGACGAACTCCCACGTCTCGGAGGGCGGGCCGGCAGTTGCCAGCGCGCGGATCGAGTCGTTCACGTGCCCGAACAAGCCGTCCGCGTCCATCGCGATCCTTTCCAACGCGCTACACTCTCCCGACGTCGAATGCGCGATAATAGATACACGATATTGATAGCGTATGTCAAGGCTTGAGCAACGCGGAACCTGGACGTTCCTCACCAACCACGCACAGGTGCTCCTGTGCCTCGCCGAGACGCCCGACATCCGGTTGCGCGACGTGGCCGAACGTGTCGGCATAACCGAACGCGCGACCCAACGCATCCTCGCCGACCTCGTCGAAGCCGGCTACGTCGAGACCGCGCGCATCGGACGCCGCAACACCTACACGATCGACCGTGAGCACGCCATGCGGCACACGGCGCAACTCGGCTACGAGATCGGCACCCTCCTCAAGGCGCTGACCGAGCACAGCCGGGCCTGACGAGCGCCGCGAGAGAGAGCGGGTGGAGAGAATCGAACTCTCGTAACCAGCTTGGAAGGCTGGGGCTCTACCATTGAGCTACACCCGCGGAACGCCGGGTACGGTAGCGAGATGCATCCCTCGGCGGAGGCGATCGGGCTCGCGCCGGCGCTCGCGGTCGGGCTCGCGCTCGCCTATCGCGGCAGTCCGATCCCGCGCGTTCGCCTCGCCGCCGGCGTCCTCGGCGTCTGCCTCGTATTCGCCGCGTTCGTCACGCAGCTCGAGCCGTTGGCGAACCACACGTTCCTGTGGGCGCACCTGCTCCAGAACGTCGTCCTCGCGGAGTGGGCGCCGTTGCTGCTCGTACTGGCGGTCCCGCCGCGGCTCGCCGAGCGGGCGGCCGGGTTCCCGCTCTTCCGGCCCTTCGTGGCGCTGCCGCTCTGGCTGGCCGCGTACTACACCTGGCACCTGCCGTGGATCTACGACGCGGCGCTGCGCCATCCGCACTCGCTGCTCCACGTCGAGCATCTCACGTACCTCGTGGCGGGGATTAGCGTCTGGTGGCCGGTCGTGCACGGCAGGTACTCGGCCGGAGCGAAGGCCGCGTACCTCTTCGCCGCCTTCGTGCTCGCGTCCCCGCTCGGCCTGCTGATGGCGCTGATCCCACGCCCGATCTATCCGTTCTATGTCCACGCGCCGCGCACCTGGGGGCCGAGCCCGCTCGCCGACCAGCAGATCGCCGGCGTGACGATGGCCGCCGAGGAGGCGATCGTCTTCTTCGGCGCCTTCACCGCCTATCTCCTCCGCTTCCTCGCCGACGAGCAGGCGAGCGGAGCGTTCAGCCCGAGGGCGGCGAGTCGAGCCGCCGGCGCTCAGCCTCGGCATTGACCTCGGCACCGAGCAGCAGCGCGACCGCGGCGAGCCACAGCCAGGTGAGCATGATGATCACGGCCGCGAGCGATCCCCACGTCTTGTTGTAGGAGCCGAAGCTCGACGTGTAGAACGCGAACGCCCCCGAGGCTGCGAGCCAGACGAACACCGCCAGCACCGCCCCCGGTGTGATGAAACGCCAGCGCGGCTGCTCCACGTCCGGCCCCCTCGACAGGAGCGTCGCGAACGCGGCCAGCAGGCCCAGCAGCAGGATCGGCCACTCGGCGATCCACCAGGCCCACCCCACGGCGCCCGACGCGCCGCCGGCGTGGGACGCGACAAGCCTTTCGAGCGGCGGGCCGAAGATGACAAGGACCGCGACGAGCAGGAACGCGAGCCCGATCACCGCGACCAGCTGGACCGCGACGAAGCGCTTGCGGACGAACGAGCGGCCGTCCTTGTGGCCGTACGCGAGGTTGATGGCCGTCATGTAGGTCGTCATCGCCCCGGTCGTCGACCAGAGGGCGAGCACGCCGCCGACCGCGATCATGACGATGCTCGTCGACTGGTTGCGGTTCAGCCGGTGGAGGCTGCTGCCGAGCAGGCTCGTCGCCTCGCTCGGCATCACCCGTGAGAAGTGCGCCATCAGCGTCGAGATCGTGTCCGGCCCCACCACAAGCGTGAACACCCCGACCACCACCAGCAGCACGGACGGGATTGCGAAGAACGTCGCGTACGCGAGCGCCGAGGCGAGCATCGTCCCGTTGTCGTCGAGGAACTTCTTGAACGCGCCGACGAGGATCGCCCGCCAGTCCCGGAAGGACAGACGGCGGAACCCCGGATCGTGTTCTGGCGTGCTCATGCAAAGGGAACGGATCTCGCCGTGATCTCGTTGCTGGAGTCTGGGTGCCGGTCGCCGAATCGGGGTGGGCAGACTCGAACTGCCGACCTCCCGGCCCCAAACCGGGCGCTCTACCAGGCTGAGCTACACCCCGAGGCGCCCTGAAGTGTAAGCCCGGCGCTAGTCGGACTCGATCAGCGCGCGCAACTCGGCGAGCTTCTCGCCTCGCAGCTCGTCGCGCTCCCCGCGGTCGATGCGGACGAGCAGGTCGCGCACGAGCGGGGCGAGCTCGAGCGGGTTGAAGGGCTTCGTCACGTAGTCGACGCCGCCGATGTCGAGCCCGCGGGCCCGGTCGCGGAACTCGGCGCGCGCCGTGAGGAAGATGATCGGGATCCCACGCGTGCGGTCGTCCTCGAGCAGCTCCTCGGCCACCCGCCAGCCGTCGAGGCCCGGCATCATCACGTCGAGGAGCACGACGTCGGGCTGCCCCGCCCGCGCGAGGTCGAGGCCCGTCTTGCCGTCGGCGGCCTCGAGCACGTCGATGCCCTCGGCCTCGAGATTGACGCGACAGAGCAGACGGATCGGCGCCTCGTCGTCGATCACCAGCACCTGCACCTCGCCTCTGTCCGGCACCGGCCGCATATACCCATCCATGTCGCCACTCATACTCGTCACGAGCCTCTCGCCATTGAATCGGCAGCGGCGGCCGGAAGCTCAAATGCGAAGCGCGATCCCTCCCCATCCTGCGACGAGACCCAGATCCGGCCGCCCATGGCCGTCACGAGGCCGCGGGCGATGAACAGCCCGAGCCCGGTCCCGCGGGCGCCGGCGCGGAGCTCGGCGTCGGCGCCGCGATAGAACTTGCGGAAGATCTGCTCCTGGTCCGACTGCGGGATGCCGATCCCCTCGTCCGCGACGCTGACCTCGACGGTGTCCTGCCGCCTCGCTGCGCCGACGGTCACCGTGCCGCCGTCCGGCGAATAGCGCAGCGCGTTCTCGAGGAGGATCGAGCACACCTGCCTCAGCTTCTCGGGATCGGCGCGCGCGGCGAGCGGCGTCTCGGGCAGCTCGACGACGAACCGATGGCCGTTGAGCTCGGCCGCGGAGACCGTGTCGAGCACCTGTCCGACCACGTCACGCACATCGGTCTCGGCGAGGTCGACCTGGAGGTCGCCCGTGTCGAGCCGAGCCACGTTGAGGAGCATGTCGACGATCGAGGTCAGCCGCTGCGACTCCGAGGCGATGTAGCGCAGGAACGTCTGGCGCTCCTCCTCGCCGAACATGACGTCCTGGCGGAGCAGCGTCTCGGCGAAGCCGTAGATCGAGGTCAGCGGCGCGCGGAGCTCGTGGGAGACGGTGCTGACGAAGTCGGACTTCACCTGCTCGACCAGCCGGTCGCCCGAGATGTCGCGGAAGGCGAAGATGCGGCCTGCGACGGCACCGAGCGGATCGCGCATCACGGCTTCGGTCACCGACAGCCAGATCTCTTCCCGCCCGCGCATGACCAGCACGAGCCGCTCGCCTCGTGCGGCCTCGTCCGGAGACTCGAGGCTCCGCTGCAGCACGTCGACGGGAGCGCGGCCGGTTGCGACGGAGGCGGGGACGCCGGTGATCGTCTCGGCGGCGCTGTTCCAGAGGACGACCTTGCCGTCGCGGTCGACGGCGACGATTCCCTCGGCGATGTTGGCGAGGATCGCGACCGACCGCTCCCGCTCGAGAGCGACACGCTGGTACAGCTCGGCGTTCGACAGCGCGGCCGAGGTGCTGGCGGCGACCGCGAGCAGCGCATCGATCTCCTCCTCTCGCCATTCGCGCGGCACGGAGGCGTAGACGGCGAGCACGCCGAGAGTTGCTCCCTCCGCTCCGGCGACCGGAACGCCGAGGAAGGCGGCGTGGCCGGCCCGGAGCATCGGGTCGAGGCCACGGAGGCGCTCGTCGTCGCCCGCCCGCGCGTGGGCGACGGGCGCGCCCGCCTGAAGGACGTCGCCCGAGAGCCAGCCACCGGCCGGGCTCCGCGAGCCGAGCGCGAACTCCGCGCCTTCTCCGGCCGCAGCCGTGACGACGAGCTCCTCCCCGTCGAGCAGGCGGAAGGCTCCGGCCTCGGCGTTGACGAGCGCCGGCGCCTGCTGCACGACCTCGTCGAGCACCGCGGCCGGATCGAGCTCGCTCGTGAGCAGCCGTCCGGTGCGCGTCAGCTGCTGCGCGAGCGCGCGGGCGCCGCGCTCGGCCTCGAACAGCTCGCTCCGTTCCAGAGCGCCGCGCGTCGCGTCGGCGAAATGGCGGGCCAGCTCGAGGTCGTCGTCGCTGAACGACTGTTCCTCGGCGAAGAAGATGAGGACGAGGCCCCGCCCGGCGTCGCGCGGCGCGTCGACCGGCACGGAGATGAGCGAGTGGTAGCTGTTCGCTGCGGCTGCGCCACGCAGGTCGGGCAGCAGCCGCTCGTCGTTCGCGATCGTGGAGGACACGATGATGCGCCCCTCGACGGCTGCGCGGAAGAGCGGGCTCTCACGGCCCCAGGCCCGCGCGGCGAGGATCTCGCGAAGGTCTGCCGGAAGCTCGTAGGCTCCCACCGCCTCGAGCCGGCCACTCGACGGAACCAGCACGGCGGCCGAGCTACCACCGAGCGCCTCGGCCGCGGCGTGGGCGACGGCCTCGAGCGTCGCGGCCCGGGACAGCGACTGGCCGAGCACCGACGCGATCCGGTAGAAGCCGCGCTGGATCCGGGCCTGCCGTGCACTCTGGGTGAACATCTCGGCATTCCGCAGCGCGAGCGACGCGAGCCCCGCGAACGCTTCGAGGATGTTCGCGTCGCGCTCGGCGAAACGGCGCCCCGCGCGGCGGCCGACGCCGAGGACCCCTCGCACCTCGTCGCTCCAGACCATCGGCGCACTGATCACGTCGGTGAAGCCCTCGTAGGCCGGGTGCGGCACGGGCGCGGCGATCTCGTCGTACGCGCTCTCGATCAACGGCCGCCCCTCGCGGACGGCGGCGCCTGCCAGACCCTGGTCGATCGGGAACTCGAAGCCGAGCAGCGATGCGTCGAAGCCGAAGGTCGCGACGCAGCGGAAGAGCCCGCGCTCGCGGGCGAGGAGGTAGCAGTCGGCAGCATCGGCGTCGAGGAGCTGGGCGAGCTGGTCGGCCAGCCGCTGCAGGACGACCGGCAGGTCGAGCTCGCTGCTGAGCACGTGCGCCGCACGGAGCAGGGCGCTCTGCTGCGCGAGCTGCTCCTCGTTCCGCTTCAGCGCCTCCTCGAGCGCGACGCCGGCACGCAGCCGCTCGAGCGCCACCGCCGCCTCGGAGGCGAGCGTCTGCATCACGGCGAGGTCCTCGTTCGAGAAGACACGGGGCGCGTCCAGCGTCGCGACCGAGATCACCGCGGTCACCTGCTCCTCCACCAGCAGCGGTACGAAGGCGGCGCTCTTCGCTCCGACAGCGTCGACGAGACGGCTGCTGACGACCCCCGAGCTCGCCGTGTCGTACACGGTCATCGCAGTCGCCTCGAACACGGCGCTTGCGATTCCCGAGGGCTCGCTCCCGATGTCCAGGCGCAGGTCGGGCCACCAGTCGACGTCCTCCCCGCCCGAGCGGGCGAGATAGCCCGCTGCCTCGCGCCCGTCGTCGGAGACGAGGGTGAGCGCGGCGAAGCCGACGCCGAACAGCGCCGCGATCTCGTCGAGCAGCGTCCGCGCGACGCCGTCCACGTCTGCGCTCCGCGCCAGCTCCTCGGCGACGCGGCGGACGCTCTCGAGCTCACGCCCGGTGCCGGCTCGGCGCCCCGACTGCGCCCTACCGCGGCGGAGGACGGCAGGCAGGAGCAGCACGGCGGCGGCGACGCGGCCGAGCGCACCAAGGGTCGTGACCTCGTTCGGGCTCCGCACTGGGCGTGCAGATTGTACGGAGCGACGCCGCCCCCGGCCACAAAACCGGCTCCGGAAATGGAAAAGCCCGCCGCTCGGGGGGTCGGTGCGGCGGGCTCTCCCGATTGCTCCCCGCAGGGCGCCCGAAGACGCCGCGGTTCGCATCGCCCAGTGCAAGGGAGGCTAGAGACCGGTCGTCAGCCGGACAATGGGCCGTCCGGCCCATCTTTGTACGCAGGAAAGATCGTGTCGTGGGGTTCTTCGGCCGACCTCCCGGCCCGACCGCGGCTATCGTGGCCGAGCCGTGGTGAAACGCCTTCTTCTCGCGTCGCCGCGAGGTTATTGCGCGGGGGTCGAACGGGCGGTCGAGACGGTCGAGAGAGCTCTCGCGCTCTACGGGCGTCCGGTCTACGTCCGCAAGCAGATCGTCCACAACTCGCATGTCGTCGAGGATCTGCGCTCGCGCGGCGCGGTCTTCGTCGACGCGCTCGCCGAGGTGCCGGAAGGTGCGACCGTCGTCTTCTCCGCGCACGGGATCGCCCCGGCGGTGCGCCGCGAGGCGGGTGAGCTGCGCCTGACGACGATCGACGCAACATGTCCACTCGTGACCAAGGTGCATGCGCAGGCGCGCCGTTATGCCGAGGCCGGCTACGCGCTCGTCCTGATCGGGCACGCGGGGCACGAGGAGGTCGAGGGGACGCTGGGCGAGGCTCCCGACGCCATCGTCCTCGTCCAGTCGGCGGAGGATGCCGAGCGCGTCACGCTCGCAGCCGACCGGCCGCTGGCGTACCTCACCCAGACCACGCTCTCGGTCGACGAGGCGGGCGAGATCGTCGCCGTCCTGCGCCGCCGGTTCCCCCACATCGAAGGGCCGGCCCGCGAAGACATCTGCTACGCGACGTCGAACCGGCAGTGGGCGGTGAAGGAACTGCTGCCGGAGATCGACCTGCTGCTGGTGGTGGGCTCGTCGAACTCGTCGAACTCGCTGCGACTCGTCGACGTGGCCCGCGCCGAGGGAACTCCCGCATTTCTCGTCGACGACGTCGGCGGCATCGAGGAGAGCTGGCTCGCGGGCTGCGAGACGGTCGGCCTCACCTCGGGTGCGTCGGCCCCGGAGCGGCTCGTGGACGCGGTCTGCGACTGGTTCGCCGAGCGCGGCGCCGAGGTGCGCGAGCAGGCGGCCGTGCACGAGGACGTGAGCTTCAAACTGCCCATCGAGCTGAGGCGCGCGGAGCGCGCCGCCGCCTAGCTCTTCGCGAGCTCGAGCTCTGCGCCGTAGTCCACGGCCAGGGCGAGCACCTCGCTCTTGACCCACGCGCCGTGAGCCTCGATCAGCCGGCGCGTCTCTTCGGGGACCGTGAGGACGATCCGGTCGGTGAGCTCGAGGCCCTGTTCCTTGCGCAGGGAGTTGACGCGATGGATGAGCTCGTAGGCCTCGCCCTCGAGCACGAGCTCGTCGTCGAGGCCGAGGTCGAGCGCGACCGTCAGGCCGTCGGCGGATGCAACCGCCCAGCCCTCGCGCCCGCCGCGCTCGACGAGCACCTCGTCGGCTTCGAGGTCGCGCCCGGCGGCCCGGAAGCGGCCGTCGCCCAGCTCTTCGAACTCGCCGGCCGCAAGCGCCTGGCGCACGGCACCGAGCGCCTTGCCGAGCTTCGGGCCGAGCACGGGCAGGTTCGGCTTCACCAGCAGCTCGACCGCCTCGACCGTGCCGAGCTCCACGTTTTTCACGCGCAGCTCGTCGGCGATCTCGTCCAGATGGCCGCCGGGACTCGCGCCTTCGACCACGAGCAGGCGCAACGGTTGGCGCAGCTTGATCCCCGAGCTGGAACGCGCCTGCCGGCCGAGCTCCACCACGCGCCGGGCGGCCGCGATCTCGTCCAGGAGAGCCCGGTCCGGCTCCTGAGCCTCGGGCCAGCCGGCGAGATGCACCGACTCCGGACCGTCGAGGACGAGCGTGCGCCAGAGGTGATCGGTCACGAACGGCAGAATCGGCGCAAGGACGCGCAGCGTCTGCACGAGCGCGTACCAGAGGGTCCGCAGCGCCGCTTCGTCGCCGTCCCAGAACCGGCGCCGCGACCGGCGGATGTACCAGTTCGAGAGGTCGTCGAGATACGCCTCGAAGTCGCGCATCACGTCGGGCGCCAGCCAGCGCTCGTAGCCGGCCTCCGCGTCCGCGACGAACGCGCGCGTGCGTTCGACGAGCCAGCGATCGAGCGGCTCGACGGCGTCCGGCTCGAGTTCCTCCCACCCCGGCCGGAAGCCGGCGATGTTCGCGTAGTCGACGAAGAACTTGACCGAGTTCCAGAAGGTGAGGAGCCTGCGTTTCAGCTCCTCCGCCGGGCCGAAGCCGAAGAGCAGGTTCCGGTCGGGCGGCTGCGAGCAGTACTGCCACCGCATGACGTCCGCACCCATCCGCGCGAACGCGTCCTCGGCCGGGATCGTGTTGCCCCACGAAGCGTGCATCTCGCGGCCGCTCTCGTCGAGCATCTTCTCGTAGCCGAGGACACGCCGGAACGGCGCCTGCTGCGTGAGGACGACCGACATGAAGAGCTGCGAGTAGAACCAGAGCCGGATCTGCTCGCGCATCTCCGAGACCCAGTCGGCTGGAAACCATTTCGCCCAGTAGGCGTGGTCGGGCAGGTCGGCGGTCGTCAGACCCTTGGCTGCGCCGGTGCCGGAGCCCTCCGGCACCCGCTCGTCGTTCTGCCAGCCGAGCGTCGAGAACGGGACGATTCCCGCGTCGAGCCAGACGTCGCCGACCTCCTTGATCCGCTCGACCGGCTCGCCGCACTCGGCGCAGCGGACGGGCACGCGGTCGATCCAGGGGCGGCGCAGCTCCTCCAGCTGGTCGAGCCCCGAGACGGCACGCTCCTCGAGCTCCGCACGCGACCCGATCACGTTGAGGTGCCCGCACGCGCACGGGTAGAAGGGCAGCGGCAGCCCGTAGTACCGCCGGCGGGAGATGTTCCAGTCGCCCATGTTCCGCAGCCAGTCGTCCATCCGCTTTCCCATGTATTCGGGCGTCCACTCGACGGTCGCGTTGGCATCCAGCATCTGCTGCCGCAGCACGCGGACCGAGATGAACCAGTCGTCGGCGATGCGGAAGATCAACGGCGTGTGGCAGCGCCAACACTCGGGATAACGGTGCTCGTGAAGGCCCGCCTCGACGAGGACGCCCTTCTCCTCGAGATTGCCGATGATCTGCTCGGCCGCCTCGGTCGTGGAGAGACCGTGCAGCCAGCCGAAGCTGTCGTAGAAGCGCCCCGACTCGTCGACGGGCTGAATGACCTCGAGCCCATGCACCTGCGAGAGCTCGAAGTCCTCGTTACCGCAACCGGGCGCGATGTGGACGATTCCCGTGCCCTCGTCGAGCGAGACCTCGTCCCAGGGAATGACGCGGTGCTCGACCTGCGTGATGTCGTCGAACGGCCCCCGGTACGTCCACCCGACGAGGTCGACGCCGGGCCGCGTCTCTTCGAAGCGCTCGTCGGGGTACCGGCCGGCCGCTACCCATTCGCCGTTCGCCCGGCGCCCGTACTCCGCGTCCGGATTGACGGCAGCCGCGACGTTCGCCGGCAGCGTCCAGGGCGTGGTCGTCCAGACGACCAGAAACTCTCCCTGCCGTTCGAGCAGCGGGAGGCGGACGTAGAGCGACGGGTCTGCTCGGTCGACGTACGAACCGATCAGCTCATGCTGGGAGATCGACGTCCCGCAGCGCGGGCACCACTCGGTCGACCGATGGCCGCGGTAGAGCCAGTCACGCTCCTCGACGACCTTCAGCATCCGCCAGACGTACTCGATGTTCGTGTCGCTGAAGGTGAAGTAGTCCTCGCCCCAGTCCATCCACTGGCCGAGACGGATCGAGCCGCGGGTCAGCGCCTCGGACGATCGGACGACCACGTCGCGACAGCGACGCGCGAACTCCTCGAGGCCGAACTCCTCGATCTCGCGCTTCGAGTTGAGGCCGAGCTCGCGCTCGACGCCCACCTCGATCCAGAGCCCCTGGCTGTCGAACCCGTTCTGGTAGCGCTGGTCGAAGCCGCGCAGCGCCTTGTAGCGCTGGAAGACGTCCTTCAGCGTTCGGCCCCAGGCAGTGTGGACGCCGAGGGAGAACCGGTTGGCCGTTACGGGGCCGTCGAAGAAGGAGAAGGTCGGGCCGCCCCGATTCTGCTCACGCAGCTTGGCGAACGTGCCCTCGGCGTCCCAGCGCGCGAGCATCTCCTGCTCGAGCGCCGGATGGTCGGGTTTGTCCGGTAGAGGTTGGAAGATTGGCTCCCGCATCGGGAAGCCAAGTCTAGGCTCAGGCGTTCTTATAGTCGGAGCTGGGCAGAACCCACTCCCTGTCAGCTGAACACTGAAAGGAAACGATGGCCAACGACGTAACCGACGCCACCTTCGAGACCGAGGTCCTGCAGGCGAACAAGCCCGTCCTCGTGGACTTCTGGGCCGAGTGGTGCGGACCGTGTCACGCGGTCGCGCCGATCCTCGAGCGGATCGCCGACGAGCACGACGTCAAGCTCGTCAAGGTGAACATCGACGAGAACCAGGATCTCGCGATGCGCTACGGGATCCAGTCGATCCCGAACATGGTGCTCTTCGACGGCGGCGCGCCCAAGGCTTCCGCGGTCGGCGCGATGCCGAAGGGCATGCTCGAGCGCCAGCTCGGCTTCGCAAGCTGAGAGAGCGCGGTGATGAGCCGCGCTCTCCGTGCCCGCAGGGTCAAGCCGGTGAGCTAGTCCGCAGCCGGCTGGGCCGCGTCGTGATCCTCGACGAAGCGCAGGAACTCGGCGTGCTTCGCGAGATACGCCTCGAGCTCTCCGAGGCCGGCGCCCGCCCAGTCTTCGACCCACGTCTCGGCGATGTCGTCCTCGATCCGGTGAAGGCCGCGCTCGCTCACTGCTGCGCATGATCGACACGAAACCGGACAATGCCTATGGGCCGTTCGGCTCAACTTCGCGGACGACCGGACCTAAACGATTTCAGGAGGATCGAGCCATACCCCGCCGCGCCGCCACCCAGCACGAGCTCGCCCGGATCGAGCTTCTCACCGGGTTGCCGGGCGAGACGCTCGCGCGGCTCGGACAGCGGATGGAGCGCAGGGAAGTGATGCCCGGCGCCGTCGTCGTGCGCGAAGGAGAGCCGGACGACCGCTTCTACGTCGTTCTCTCCGGCGTCCTCGCGGTGAGCCAGCGCGACCTCGGCGCGCGGAGCGTGCTCCGGCCGGGCGACTACTTCGGCGAGGTCGCTCCCGCCATGGACGTGCCGCGGACTGCGACCGTGTCGGCGATGACTCCGGCGGTCGTCGCGAGCTGCGACCGCGCGACGTTCGACGAGCTGCTGCGGCCGCTCTTCGCGGACGACGACTAGACCTCGGCGAGGACCGAGTCGCTGAAGGCCGGCCACGCCGTCTTCGCCCAGTCCCCGAACGGCCGGTCGGTGAGCACCGCGCACGCGACTCCGGCGTCGGGATCGACCCAGAGGAAGGTTCCGCTCGCGCCGAAGTGGCCGAACGTGCGCTCGGAGTTGCGCGCGCCGGTCCAGTGCGGCGACTTCGAATCCCGCAGCTCGAAGGCGAGGCCCCAGTCGTTCGGCTCCATCCGGCCGAGGCCGGGCAGGACGCCGGTGAGGCCCGGGAACTGGACGGTCGTCGCCTCGGTCAGCGTCTCGGCCGCCACGAGGGTCGGCCGCAGGAGCTCGCAGCCGACTGCGAGGACATCGTCGAGCGGCCCACGGTAGCCGTGTGCGGGCGAGCCGCCGAGGCTCCCGACGAGCCCGAGCGGCCCGACGACCGCCTGTGCGAAGTAGTCGGCGAACGGCATCTCCGCCCGCTGCTCGACCAGACGGGCAGCGAGCTCGATGCCGGTGTTCGAGTAGATGCGGCGGCGCCCAGGCTCGGCGATGGGCTGCTCGCCGTCGACCGGCAGGCCGGAGGCGTGGGCGAGCAGGTGACGGAGCGTCGCGCCGGGCGGTCCCGCCGGCTCGTCGAGGTCGACCGTCCCCTCCTCGAGAGCCACGAGAACCGCGAGACCGGTGAGCAGCTTCGTCACCGACGCCCACGGGAGAGCGGCATCCCGCGGCCCGTGGGTGACGACGCCGTCGGTCCGCCCGACTCCAGCGGCAGCCACACCCGCGCTCCAGCCGTCGATCGCCCGCAGCGCTTCCACAGCGGGGGATACTAGGAGCGTGGAAGGCGCCACCGTTCCTGCCGTGTCGGGCGATAGGGAGGCCGTCGTCGCGCCCGGCCGACGCTTTCTTCCTGCAAACACTGGGGATATCGTCCCGACGTGACCGATTCGCTGATCCCGCCGTCGATCACGGGCAAGGGCTCGCAGTTCCCGCCCGGCGGCAGCGTGCTCGACCACGCCTTCGGCGCGAGCGACCGCTACACGCTCGGCGTCGAAGAGGAGTACATGCTGCTCGACGGCGAGACGTTCGACCTCGTCCAGCACATCGACACCGTGCTCGCGGCCGTCGCGGGCCACGAGCTCGAGCCGCGGATCAACTCCGAGCTGATGCAGTCGGTGCTCGAGGTGGCCACGCCGGTCTGCCACACGCCCGCCGGGGTTCGGCAGCAGCTCCTCCGTATCCGCGGCTACGTCACCGACGTCGCGCGGGAGAAAGGGCTGCGGGTCGGGTCGGCCGGCACGCATCCGTTCTCGCTCTTCGAGGCGCAGCGGATCACGGCCAAGGATCGCTACCGCGCGCTCGTCGACCAGATGCAGTACATCGCGCGCCGCGAGCTGATCTTCGGGATGCACGTCCACGTCGCCGTCGACGATCCGGAGAAGGCGATCCAGGTCGTCAACGGACTGATCGCCCACCTCGCCGAGCTCGTGGCGCTCTCGGCCAGCTCGCCGTTCTGGCGGGGCGAGCCGACGGGTCTCCGCTCCTCGCGCCACATGGTCTTCGCCGCCTTCCCGCGCTCGGGCCCGCCGCCCCGCTTCCGCGACTACGCCGACTACGCGCAGGTCGTGAACCAGCTCGAGAAGACCGGCTGCATCCAGGACTACACGCACATCTGGTGGGACATCCGGCTCCACCCGCGGCTCGGCACGATCGAGATCCGGATCTGCGACGCGGTGACGCGGCTCGAGGACGTGGTCGCGATCACGGCGTACTGCCAGGCGCTCGTCAAGCATTACACGGAGCTCGTCGAGCGCGGAGAGGAGATCCCCTCCTTCCACCGCATCCTCACGACCGAGAACAAGTGGCTCGCCGCGCGCTACGGCCTGTCGGCGCCGGTGATGGATCTCCACACGGGCCGCCGCAACCGGCTGCCCGTGGCGGCGCTCGTGCGGCGGACGCTGCAGGCGCTGCGCCCGCACGCGCGCGACCTCGGCTCGGAGGAGGAGCTCGCAGGCATCGACGAGATCCTGCGCCGCGGCAACGGCGCCGACCGGCAGCTCCACGTCTTCAACAGGAGCCGGGACGTCGTCGAGGTCGTGAGGGAGATCGCGGAGGCGACGGAGGTCGCGCCGCAACCCGAGCCCGCGGCCGCCGCGTAGGATCGAGCGATGCTCGAGATCGGGGACAGGGCGCCGCTCGAGGCGGTCGTCTGGACGACACCGCGCGAACGCGCGAGCATCGGCGACCTCATCCACGAGCGCCCGCTGCTGCTGCTCTTCTACCTCTTCGACTGGTCCTCGACCTGAACGAACGAGCTCGAGCTCCTGCGTGACAGGAGAGCGGAGTTGCAGGGCGCCGGAGTCGAGCCCTTCGCCATCTCGCGCGACTCGCCGTACACGCACGTCGCCTGGATGCAGGCGCTCGACCTCGACTTCCCGCTGATCTCCGACTGGAACGCCGAGGCGACGCACGGCTTCGGCGTCGCCTACGAGCACAACGGGATGCGCGACGTCTCGGGGCGCAGCGCGTTCCTCGTCGACGTGGACGGCGTCGTCCGCGGTGCCTGGGCCTACGAGCCGAGCGAGCTGCCCGACGTCGACGAACTCATCGCGGCGGCCCGGGCCTTGTAGTCGTCCGCCCGATCTCGTTTACTCGCGCCCATGGCTGCCGCACATGCCACCGAGCCGCCCGCCGGGCGCGGGCCGCCCTCAGGGCCGGTCACCGCCGCCGTCGGCCTCACGGTCGCGATCGTCGCGCTCATCTTCCTGTTCGAGTCGAACCTGAGCTTCGGTTGACAGGTGACGTTCGACCGGCTCTTCGTCCTCGGAGGCGATGAGTTCCCGGCGGCCGTAGCGTCTCTATCCTCTGGAAGATCCCACGAATGCCGAGGAGTGCACCGATGCCGAAGACCATGCTGACCGTCGCCACCCGCAAGGGCACCTTCGTGCTCGAGAGCGACGACCGCCGCGACTGGAGCGTGCGCGGCCCGTACTGCGAAGGCTGGCCCGTCTACCACGCGATCTACGACGCGACCACCGGCGAGATCTACGCCGCCGCCGCGAGCGAGTGGCACGGCTCCGCCGTCTGGCGCAGTGCCGACCTGGGCGAAACGTGGGAGATGTCGAGCGAAGGCCTCGCCTACGGCGACGAGGACGGCCGCAAGATCTCGAAGGTCTCGACGCTGGCCCGCGCAGGCAACCGGCTGCTCGTCGGCGTCGAGGCGCCGGGCATCTTCGAGAGCCGCGACAACGGCCAGACGTGGTCGCTCCTCTCGACCCTGTCCGGCCAGCACGGCAGCGAGGCCTGGGACGACCCCGCGAACCAGCCGCCGGGCCATCTGGGAATCTCGAACTTCGTCACCGACCCGGACGACTCCGACAGCTTCTTCACGGTCGTGCAGGGAGTCGGCGCCTTCGAGACCGAGGACGGCGGCTCGTCGTGGACACCGCGTAACAACGGTCTGCGCCGCGACTGGCCGGCCGAGTACGAGGACGTCGGCTTCTGCGTCCACAAGCTCGTCCGCTCGTCCGACCCGCAGCGCATGTACCAGCAGAATCACGTCGGCATGCACCGCTCCGACGACGCCGGCAAGTCGTGGACGGAGATCACCGAGGGCCTGCCTGGCGACTTCGGCTTCGCCGCGGCCGTCCATCCCCACGACACCGAGACGTTCTACGTGATCCCGGTCGACGGCGGCCACGGCCGGACGATGCACGAGGGCAAGGCCACGGTCTGGCGGACGCGCGATGCCGGCTCGAGCTGGCAGCCGATGCGCGACGGCCTGCCGCAGGAGAACGCGCATCTCGGCGTGCTGCGCCAGGGGCTGACGATCGACTCGCACGACACGCCCGGCCTGTACTTCGGCACGACCACGGGGCAGCTCTTCGCGAGCGAGAACGAGGGCGAGACCTGGAGCGAGATCGCGAGCTATCTGCCCGGGATCTCCTCGGTCGACGTGGCAGTCCTCGACTGACGTGGCCGATGTCAGGCTCCCGGGAACGCTGACGCCGCTCTTCCCCGGGCTGCCGAGGCGGGTCGAGGTCGAGGCAGCGACGGTGCTCGGGGCGATCGACTCGCTCGAGACGCGGTGGCCCGGCCTGCGCGACCGGCTCGTGGCTGAAGGCCCGAGCCTGCGCTCGCACATCCACGCCTACGTCGACGGCGAGCGCGCCGGGCTGGACACGCCGGTCGCCGAGCGCTCGCGTCTCGACGTGATCGCTGCGATCAGCGGCGGCTAGAACGCGCGCGTGCGCGCACTGCAGGACGCCGACGCCGACGCTTTCGCCATCGTCATGGCGACCGGCATCGTCGGAGTCGGCGCGCGGCTCGAGGACCTCGCGCCGCTGGCGGACGTGCTACTCGCGTGCGCCTGTCTCGTGTGGCTCGTCCTCGCCACCGTCCTCGGTACGCGCTCGTTGCGCTCGTTCGCCGTCGTGGCAGGCACGGCCGTCATCGGAGCCGACTTTCTGCTCGCGGGACAGGATGAGCTAGCGCTCGCCCTCTGGAGCCTCGCGGCGACACTCTGGCTTGCGGTCGCCTTCGCGATTCGAAGCAGGGCCGCCGGCTCGCTGCTCACGATCGTGGCGACCGAGTCGCTCGCGGTGCTCGCAGCGGCGCTCGCCGGCCACGGGGACGCTCCGCTTCGCGCGACGGCCGTCGTTCTCTGGCTGCTCGGCCTCGTCCTCTACCCGCCGATCGCCGGGCCGCTGGTGCGCGGCTCGTTACGAGACCGGCGGTTCGAGCCGACCCTCTGGATCGTCATGGGCGCGCTCGCGATCACGACGCTCGCGGCGGCGGAGCTGATCCTCGACCGCCACGCCCTGGGCGCGGCAGTCGCGCTCGCCACCTGGGCCGCGGCCTCTGCAGCGATTCCCATCCTTGCGGTCACGGAGCTGCGCGCGAGACGGTGGCGTTACGAGCCGGCGCGCTGGAGCTCGGTCTTCCCCCTCGGGATGTACGGCGTCGCCAGCCACGTGCTCGGCAGCGCGGACGACCTCACCGCGCTGCGCACCATCGGCACGGCCTTCTTCTGGATCGCGCTCGCCGCCTGGCTCGTCACGGCCGCGGGTCTCGCCCGCCGCTCCTGCGTCAGCCCTTCGCGACGGGCACCGGCGCGGAGACCTTGACCGATCCGCGCAGCCTCGCGGAACGCGTCCGGACGACGACCACGGCGTCGGCCTTGCTCATGCTCGTGCCTTGGCGCGCCGTCAGCGTGATCGTGCCGGCCGCCCTCTGGGAGCAGCGCGTGCAGAGCACGCGCGAGTTGCGCGCGGAGCCGAGTCGCAGGGTCGCTGTCATCGGACCGTCGAGCCTCGGCAGAGTCAAGCTCCACGTCAGCCGCCAGGGAGTCAGCTTCGGCGTCACTGCCCGGCCGCCCGGCGTGATCCGGCGCGGGCCGACCTCGGCGAGCATGCCGCTGAACTTGCCGGCCTTCTTGGTGCCGGCGACCGGCGAGAGGCGGGCGTGCACGTCCATCGACGTCGCCGCGGCCGCGGCTCCGCCTGCGATCGCAGCGACGGCAACCCCCACTGCGAGCGCTCCCGTTCCCACTTTGCGTCTTCTGATCACGAGCACCTCCAGTCTCGGCGGTGAGCCGAACCTACCCGCGCGAGCCGCAGTCTAAGCGCGACGCCCTACGGCTTTTCCGTTCGGCGTAGGCTGGCCCGAGTGGACGCGCTTTCGGTCACCGAGGGGCGGCTGCGCGCGCTCTTCGCGGCGGGCCTCGCCGTCACCTCCGAGCTGTCGCTGGACGCACTCCTGCACCGGCTCGTGAACGTCGCGGCCGAGCTGACGGGCGCGCGCTACGCGGCGCTCGGCGTGATCGACGCGAATGGGTCGGAGCTCGAGCAGTTCGTCACGCATGGAATCGACGACGAGCTGCGTGCGGAGATCGGTGCGCTGCCCCGCGGGCGCGGCATCCTCGGCGTGCTGATCCGCGACGCGAAGCCGCTGCGCCTGCACGACCTCGCGGAGGACCCGCGTTCGGTCGGTTTCCCGCCGCGGCACCCGCCGATGCGCAGCTTCCTCGGCGTCCCGATCCTGCTGCGCGGCATCGCCTACGGCAATCTCTATCTCACCGAGAAGCAGGGCGGCGACGACTTCACCGACGAGGACGAGGAGCTCGTGACGCTCCTCGCCGGCCAGGCGGCCGTGGCGATCGAGAACGCGCGACTCTACGAGGCCGCGACCCGCTGGTCGCGCCAACTCCAGTCGTTGAACGAGGTCGGGAACGCTCTGGTGATCGAGACCGACCTCGAGAAGCTGCTCGATCTCATCGTCCGCCGACTGCGCGAGCTCCTCGACGCACGCGTCGTCGCGCTCGCGCTGCCGAGCGGCAGCGACGAGCTCCGGTTCGCCGCCGTCGCCGGCGCCGAAGAGCTGCTCGGCACGACCGTCTCCCGGTCCGGCTCGAAGAGCGGCGCAGTGCTCGAGCGCCGGCGGAGCGAGCGCATCGACTCGGTGCTCGACGACCCCGAGGTGCACCAGGAGGTCTCACGGCGGCTCGCCGCCCGGACCGGGATGTGGGTCCCGCTCGTCGCGCGCGACCGGGCGATCGGCGTGCTCGAGATCCACGACAAGGAAGGCCCCGACGCTCGCTTCTCCCACGACGACTTCCGGCTGGCCGAGACGTTCGCGACGCGCGCGGCCGTCGCCGTCGAGCTGTCGCAGCGGGTGGCTCGCGACGCCGTCCGCCGCGTCATCCAGGCGCAGGAGCTGGAGCGTCAGCGGCTCGCACGCGAGCTCCACGACGAGACGGGGCAGGCGCTGACCTCGATCCTGCTGGGACTGAAGCCGCTGGAGGAGGCGCTCGCGGACCACCCCGCCCGGGCCGCGCTGGCCGAGTTGCGCGAGCACGTCGTGAGCGCGCTGCAGGACGTGCGCCGCCTCGCGGTCGAGCTGCGCCCGGCCGTGCTCGACGACTTCGGCCTCGTGCCCGCGCTCGAGCGGCTGACCGACGGGTTCGCCGAGCAGCCGGACGTCCGCATCGACTTCCACTCGGCGCTCGGCGAGCTGCGGCTGCGGAGCGAGATCGAGACGACGCTCTACCGCGTCGTGCAGGAGGCGCTCACGAACATCGTCAAGCACGCGAACGCGCACAACATCAGCGTCTCGATCGCGAGGCGCACGTCGACCGTGGCGGCGGTGATCGAGGACGACGGCGCCGGTTTCGACCCGAGAGCCGTGCGCGAAGAGAGCGTCGGGCTCCTCGGCATGCGCGAGCGGCTCTCCTTCGTCGACGGGCGGCTGGAGATCGAGTCGCGGCTCGGCGCGGGGACGACGATCGTGGCCGAGGTGCCGCTCGGTTGAGCATCCGGGTTCTGATCGTCGACGACCACGCAGTCGTCCGCAGCGGGCTGCGGCTCCTGCTCGAGGCCGAAGAGGGCATCGAGCCGGCCGGCGAGGCGGGCAACGCACGCGACGCGATCTTCCAGGCCCGGGCGCTGCAGCCCGACGTGATCCTGCTCGACGTCGTCATGCCTGAACAGACGGGCCTCGAGGCCCTGCCGCAGCTCAAGCACGAGAATCCCGAGGCGAAGGTGCTTGTCCTGTCGATGCAGGACGAGCCGCACTACGTCCGCGAGGCGTTCGCCGCCGGCGCGAGCGGTTACGTGCTCAAGGAGGCGGCCGACACCGAGGTCGTCGCGGCGATCCGCGAGGTCGCGGGCGGCGGCCGCTACGTCAACCCGGAGCTCGGCGCGCGGCTCGTGGCGGCCGACGCCGAGACGGCACGACTCGCGGAGCAGGATCCGCTCTCCGAGCGCGAGCGGGAGGTGCTGCGCCTGCTCGCCCTCGGCCACACGAACCAGGAGATCGCGAAGATGCTCTTCATCTCGGTGCGCACCGCCGAGACGCACCGGGCGCACATCATGCAGAAGCTCCGGCTCCAGACCCGGGCCGACCTCGTCGCCTACGCCCTCGAGCGCGGACTGCTCGAGCCCGACTGACGACACGAGGCGGAGGGCCGCCTCGCGGCGGCCCTCGCCCGTCCCTGCGGTGGAGTCGGGCGCTAGGCCACCGGCACCGCGGGAGTCTTCGCTGCCTTCGACTTCTTCGCGAACGGGAGGACGGTCTCCGGATTCCGCAGCGCCCCGACGCCCGCGAGGATTCCGAATCCGATCCCCGTGAGGAGGAACGCGATCCCGACCACGATCGCGAAGAGCCCGAGCTGCGATGCCATGTAGCTCGTGTTCAGCGCGGTCGTGAGCGCGGTCTCGGAGACCCAGACCTGGCGGGTGCCGTTCTGGACCGGCTGCTTGGTCGTGGGATCGACCGCGGCGTACTGCGTGTTGTCCGTGCCGCCGCCCACCATCAGCTGGGACTTCGGCGTGCCAGGCTTCGCCTGGTAGATGCCCATCTGCGCGTAGGTGTAGCCGCCCGTGGCCGCGAGCGCGTGGATGTGCATGTACTCGGCCATCGCGCGCGCCCTGGCGCCGGTGTCGATCTTCTGGTTGGCGACGCTCACCGTCGGCCACTGCTTGACCGCCGAGGCGATGCCGTCCTTCTGCGCCTCGGCCTTGATCGCCGACGGCGTCATGTCGGGTGTCCCGACGATGTACTCGTTGGAGAGGCTCCTATTGACCGTGCTCCGTCCGTTGATGCCCATCGAGATGGCGACGACGCCGAACACGATGAGGACGGCGGCTGCGATGAACCCTCCGATCTCCAGTGCCTTGCGCATGTCCCGACTCCTTTCGAACCGTGAGCTTTCGATTCAGTGTCGAGCCCGAGCGCCGTGCACGGCATCGGGGCTACTCCGGAGCTCGACTGCGGAGAAACCCCTACGCGGAGGCAAAGGTGCCGCGCGGCCCGACACCGGCTGCGACCGCCCGCGCGATGTCGAGCGTCGAGATGACGCCGACGGGGCGAGGGGAGCCGGACTCGGTGACGGCGAGGTGTGCGATGCCGTATTGCGCCATCAGGCTGCCGGCCTCGCCGATCGAGCCGTCGGCTGCGACCGTGACGAGCGGCGTGACCGCGGTCGCTCCGGCGGTCAGCGTGTCGAGGTCGAGCCGCGTGGCCGCCACGAGGTCGAGGTCGGAAACGACGGCCCAGAGCTGCGGCGCCTCATCCTGCGCGGCGTACTCGAAGACGAAGATCGCGTGCACGCGGTAGATCGCCATCATCCGGGCAACGACCCGAAGTGGCGTCTCGGGTGGGCAGCTGATGACGCCGTGGCTCATCGCGTCGCCGACCGTTCCGGTCTCGAACGATGCGGAGCGCTGTTCGCGGCGATGCTCTGCCTGGGCCATGCGCGGATCGTCGTCGCGCCGTGGCGCACCCGCATCCGGGTGAACTACGGAATCGAGGACGAGGCGAGCCGGGAGCCGAGCGTGAGCACCGCGTGCACATGGCGGCGCACCTGCTCTGGCGAGAGGCTGCCCGCCGGAAGCTCCACGACGAACGCGGCCGTGCCGGAAACGTGGTCGTTCTGCCAGCCGGGCGCCGTGCCGGCGAGGTTCTGGTGGTGGTAGAAGCGCATCCCTGCGGCCCGGGCGTAGATGCGTCCGGCGCGGGTGCTCTGCCCCCAGGCCCAGACGAGGTCCAGGTGCTGGTGGTACCAGACCACGGCGCGCGGGCGGAGTCGCAGGATGAGGTTGCGCGCGATCCGCGTCTCCCGCTCCGAGAACGGCCTCGGCCCCGCGTAGTACGTGTCCCACGGACGGCCGCCGGCGCCGGGCCAGTCCCACGACCAGTTCCGGTTCAGGTCGACGCCGCGCCCGTTCTGGCGCCGGCCGATCGCATACCCGTCGGGGTTGAGGTTCGGAACGATCCAGAGGTCGAGGCCCGTGTGGACGCGCTCGAGCGCGCGCGCGATCGCGATCCCGGCGCACTCGGTGCCGTGGATGCAGCCGAAGACGAGCACGGGCGTCCCCTGCGGGTCTCCCGTGCGAAACGCGACGATCGGGCGGCCGCGCTCCGAGCGGCCGAGCAGCACGCGAACCGGCTGGGAACGGCGCGCAGCAGTCGCGCCGCCGGCCGCGACGAGCACCGACACGGCCAGCACCGCCGGGAGCAGGCGTCTCACGAATCCAATACTGCCTTGCAGGCCGCAGCGGTCCTACATGCCCATCGCGTGGTACCCGCTGTCGACGTACAGCGTCGTGCCGGTCACGTTGCCGGCGCCGTCGCCGAGCAGGAAGGCTCCCGCCGCGCCGACGTCGTCGGCGGTGATGTGGCGATGGAGCGGCGAGCGCTCCTCGACGATGTCCTCCATCGTCGTGAAGCCGGCGATCGAGCGGGCGGCGAGCGTACGCACAGGGCCGGCCGAGACGGCGTTGACACGGATGTTCTTCTCGCCGAGATCCCAGGCGAGGTAGCGCACGCACGCGTCGAGCGTCGCCTTCGCCACGCCCATCACGTTGTAGTGCGGCACCGCGCGCTCGCCGCCGAGGTACGTCATGGTCACGATCGAGCCGCCGCCGGCCTTCTCCATCAGCGGCTGCGCCGCACGTGCGCAGGCCACGAGCGAGTAGGCGCTCACGTCGACCGCGAGCCAGAAGCGGTCGCGCGGCGTGTCGGTGAAGCGGCCCTCGAGGTCCTCGGCGGCCGCGAAGGCGACCGAATGGACGAGCAGGTCGAGCTCGCCGCCGAACGCCTCCCCCACCTCGCCGAAGACGCGCGCCACGTCCTCGTCCGAACGAACGTCGCACTCCGTCACGAGCGGAGCGTCGACCGAGGCGGCCAGCTCACGCACCGTCGGCTCGATCCGCTCGCCCTGATACGTGAAGGCGAGGCTCGCACCGCCCGCCGCGAGCTCACGCGCGATCGCCCAGGCGATCGAGCGCTTGTTGGCGACGCCGAGCACGAGACCCCGCTTGCCTGCGAACGATCCGGCCATCGGGACGATCCTAGAGCGATAGCCTTGCCGGCGTGGGCCGGGTCGCGGTGGTCACGGGCGCCTCCTCGGGCATCGGCGCCGAGATCGCCCGCCTGCTCGCCGCGCGCGGCGACCTCTGCATCCTGCTCGCGCGCGGGGCCGACCGCCTCGAAGCGCTCGCCGAGGAGCTCGGCGGCGAGGCCGAGCCCTGCGACGTCTCCGACCGCGCCGTAGTCGACTCCGTCGCCGCGCGCGTGCTCGAGCGGCACCCGCAGATCGATCTGCTCGTCAACAACGCGGGGATCCCGGGGCGAACGAGCTTCCTCGACGGCGATCCCGACACGATCGAGCGGCTGATCCGGATCAACTACCTCGGCGGCATCTGGGTCCTTCGCGCCCTTCTGCCGGGGCTACGCGCCGCGAGGAAGGCGGACGTCGTGAACATCGTCTCGGTCTCGGGCGTCGTCGCCAGCTCCGCCGAGCGGCCCATACTCCGCCTCGAAGCACGCCCAGCTCGCCTTCTCCCGCACGGTCGCGGCCGAGCTGCGCGGCGAGGGAATCCGCGTGCACACGGTCAAGCCCGGCTTCACCGAGACGGAGGGCTTTCCGCAGAAGTGGCTGCCCTCGCGCGTCCAGAAGGTGGTGATCCGCCCGGAGGAGGTCGCGGCGCATGTCCTGCGCTCGCTCGACGAGGGCCGGGGCGAGACGACCGTCCCCTGGTACTACGGCCCGATGGCGCCGCTGCAGGATGCGATGCCGAACGTCTTCACCCGGGTCCTTTCGCGCATGCCCAAAGCTCCCTAGAATCGTCACATGGCCGAAGTCGAGGTGCCGATTCAGGACGTGATCGCCGTCGCGGAGTTCAGGTCGGCTCTGCGGCACTTTCTCCGGACGAGCGAGAAGATCGCCCGCCAGTCGGGGCTCACGCCCCAGCGCTACACGCTGCTGATGATGATCAAGGGCGCCCCCGACAGCAGCGAGCAGTCGACCGTGACCGAGCTATCCGAGCGGATGCAGCTCGCGCAGAGCACGGTGACCGAACTCGTGCGCCGCGCGGAGAGCGCGGGGCTGATCGAGCGCGAGCAGTCCCAGCGGGACGCACGCGTTGCCCACCTGCGTCTGACCACGGAGGGTGAGCGGCGCCTGCTGCTGTCGTTCACCGAGCTCGAGACGGAACGCGCGCAGCTGCGCGAGGCGTTCGCCAGCCTGGACGGCGGGGTCACGGGGCACTGAGCAGGTACCAGCCGGCGCTCGCGACGAGAACGCGGTCGTCGGTACGGGCGAGCGCCTCGGCGCGCGCTCGGCGTTCTCCTGCGCAGTCGGCCAGGTCGAGATAGGCGGCGAGCTCGCGCCGCTCCTCCTCCTCGCGCCCGCGCAGGAGCGAGAGCCTGTTCGCCGCGAAGAGCTCCCGCAGCTCCCCGTCGGTGAGCAGGCGCGTGTGCGACGGATCGCGCTCGGTCTCGAACTCGTGCAGCGTCGCGGCCGCAGCCGGGTCGTCCGGTGCAAGCTGGTCGGCGACGAGCACACGGCCACCGGGCCGCGTGACCCGTGCGAGCTCGGCGACGATGCGCCCGGGCTGCCCGACGTGATGGAGCGTGCGGTGCGTGCAGGCAAGGTCGAAGGAGCTGTCCGAGAACGGCAGCGCCGCCCCGTCGCCCTCGACGAACCTCGTGTTCGGCCGGGCGCGTTCACGCGCGAGCGCGAGCAGCTCGGGCACCGGGTCGAGCCCGACGGCCTCCGCCACGAGGGGCGCGAGCGCCAGGGCGAGCGCTCCGGCTCCGGTGCCGACGTCGAGCGCGCGCTCGTCGCCGCGCGGCCGGACGAAGTCGCGCACCTTGTCGGCGAGCCGCCCGGCGCGAGCGTCCTGCAGCGCCGCGACGCGGGCCGCCGTGCGCGCGAACCGCTCAGTCGACGAGGACACGGCGGGCGCGGGCCGGATCGGAGTTGATCCCGCACGCGATCTCGTAGCCGATCGTTCCTGCGACCTCCGCATGACGCTCGATCAGGAGGCCGTCGCCGACGATGGTGACGGGCGTCCCGACGGGCAGCTCGCGGTCGAGCTCGACGGCGACCGCGTCCATCGAGACCGTGCCGACCGCACGCCGCGGCTCGCCGTCGACGAGAACGTACGTGCCGCTCAGATCCCGCCGGAACCCGTCCGCGTAGCCCACCGGGACGATCCCGATCCACGTCGGCCGCTCGACGACGTACCGTCGCCCGTAGCCGGTGCTCTCGCCGGGCTGCAGGAGCAAGACGCGAGCGAGCCGGCTCCGCCACGACAGCGCGGGCCGGAGCCCGTCCTCTGCCGGATCCGTGTTGAAGGGCGAGATCCCGTAAAGCGCGATCCCGCAGCGGGCGGCGTCGAAGCGCGCCTCGGGCAGCCCGAGCGCGGCCGCGCTGTTCGCGATGTGGCGGACGAGGTGCGGGTACCGCTCGGTGGCCTCGCGGAACCGCTCGATCTGCAGCTGCGCGAACGCCGCGTCGGTGTCGGCGGTCGCGAGGTGGCTCATCAGCCCGACCACGTTCGCCGGCGGCTCGGGGATCTCAGCCAGGCCCCAGCGCCCCATGCCCGTGTCGAGCTTCAGATGGACCGGGATGTCGTTCGGGATCTCGCCGGGGATCGAGACGACGAGCTCGAGCTTCGCCTCGCGCGCCTCGCGGAGCGCGTCGGTCGGGCACATCACGATCACCCGCGCCTCCGGCAGCTCCCGGCGCAGCTCGAGGGCCTCGGCGACGGTGACGACGCAGAGAGCCGAAGCCCCGCCTTCGAGCGCCGCACGGCCAACGTCGGTCGCACCGTGCCCGTAGCCGTTCGCCTTCACGACGGCCCAGAGCTCGGCGCCGTCGAGCGCCTCGAGCAGCCGCCGTGCGTTGTGGCGCACGGCACCGAGGTCGATCGTGATCTCGCTCCGGTGCATGCCCCTAGTCTCGCGCGAGCGCGTACGGCAACGCTTCGACCACGTCGCTCGCGACGAGGCCGTAGCGCTGCGCCGCTTCGCGGGAGGCGAGCTGCTGCGCCGCACACGCGGCCGCCGCTGCCCGCTGCGGCTCCATCCCCTTCGCGAGAAACGCGGCCGTGACGCCGGTGAGGACGTCGCCCGTGCCCGCCGTCGAGAGCGACGGAAGTCCGAGCGCGCAGACGAGGACGCCGGAGCCGGGCGCCGCGACGAGGGAGTCCTCGCCCTTGAGCACGACGACCGCCTGGAACCTCTCCGCCGCTTCCTGCACCGACGCGAGCCGGTGCGCGGCGATCACCTTCGACTCGCGCCCGAGCAGGCGCGAGAGCTCGCCCTCGTGCGGGGTGAGCACACGCGGCGCCGGCCACTCGCCGGGCTCCAGCCCGAAGAGCGCGTCGGCGTCGACGACCGCGGGCAGCTCGACCTCGGCGAGGAGACGGCGGACGAGCTCCTTCGCGTCATCGTCCCGGCCGAGACCCGGCCCGACCGCGAGGGCGTTCGCCTTGGCCGCCGCCTCGGAGACGTCCTCGAGGGGCCGCTTCACCGCCTCCAGCACGAGCGTCTCGAGCACCGGAATCGACTCGGCCGGCGCGGCGATCGTCACGTAGCCGACGTCGGCACGAAGAGCAGCGCGGGCGGCCAGCGCCGGCGCGCCGGTCATGCCACGCGAACCACCGACCACGAGGACGTGACCCGCCGTGTACTTGTTGTCGCCGCGCGAACGGCGCGGGACCTCGGCGAGGATCTCCGGCCTGACGAGGCGGTGCTCGGTCTCCGCCGTTTCGAGGCCGATGTCCGCGACGGCCACGTCGCCGGCGTGGAAGCGTCCCGGCGCGACCGCGAGACCGACCTTCGGACCGTGCATCGTGACGGTGACGTCCGCGTCGACCGCCGCACCGGCGAGCTCGCCGGTGGACGCGTCTACACCAGACGGGATGTCGACTGCGAGCACCGGAACGCCGGCGGCGTTGATCTGCTCGATCAGCCGCAAGGTCTCCTCGCGCGGCGCGCCTCTCAGTCCGGTGCCGAGCAGAGCGTCGATCACGACATCCGGCCGCTCGTCCACCAGCTCGCGCCCCTGTGCGCGCAGGATCTCGCCCGCGATGCGCCCGTCGCCGCCGTTCGCGCCGCCTCCGGCGTGGATCGCCACGCGGCGCGCGTCGGGCCAGCGCCGCATGAGCTCCTTCGCCACTGCAGCGCCGGCGCGCTGCATCATCGCCTCGACGTCGTGGCCGGCCTCCGCGGCGCGCATCTCCTCCGCCGTGTAGAGCGGATCGAAAGGCTCAGCCATCGGTGGCGACCGCGACGGCCTGCGCAAGCTCGCGCGAGTGCGTCATCGAGAGGTCGACCGAGGCGACGCCGAGCTCCGCCGCCCGCTCGGCGAGACGGCCCGAGAGGCGCACGGCAGGCTTCGGACGTCCCGCGATCTCGATCTCCTGCCAGGCGAACGCGCGGGCGACGCCGAAGCCGAGCGCCTTGCCGACGGCCTCCTTGCCGGCGAAGCGGCCCGCGTAGCTCTGGGCCGGATTCGTGCGCGAGTCGCAGTAGGCGCGCTCCGCCTCGGTGAAGCAGCGCTCGCGGAAACGGGCATAGCGCGCGAGCGAGTGCCGGATCCGCTCGATCTCGATCAAGTCGGTGCCGACCTGCACGCTCACGCGATGTGCTCCTCGAGCCACTCGGGCAGGTGCGCGATCGAGGAGACGATCCCGTCGGGCTTGATCCTCGACCTCTCGACGGCGTCAGGCCGGAATTTGCCGGTGCGGACGAGCACGGCCCGCATCCCCACGCCGCGCGCGCCGGCCACGTCGGTCTCGAGGTCGTCGCCGACCATCCAGGCCATGGAAGGCTCGGCGTCGAGCGCGCGGCAGGCGACGTCGAAGTACGCGGGGCTCGGCTTCCCGAGCACGGTCGCGGTGGCCTGCGCCGCGTACTCCAGGCCCGCGACGTAACAGCCGGAGTCGAGCAGCGGCCCGCGCTGCGTCTGCCACCAGCGGTTGCGGTGGAGGCAGTAGAGGTCGGCGCCGAGCTCGAGCTCTGCGAACGCGCGCGCGAGGTTCATGTACGAGAAGACGAGATTCGTCTCGGGCGAGTCGTCGGCGCCGCCGATCAGGACGGCATCGACGTTGTCGCCGACGAGCTCGATCCCTTCGAGATCGCCGACCAGGGCGTGCATCACGAGCGCGAGGACACGGCGCCCGCGCAGCGCCTCGACCGCCGCGTCCGCGGTCGTCTGCACCTCCCCCGCCTCCAGCTCGATCCCCATCGCCTGCAAGCCTGCAGCGAGGTCTGCCTTGGAGCGCGTCGTCGCGTTGGTGACGAAGCGGAGCCGGTGCCCCGCATCGCGGAGACGACGCACCGCTGCGGCCGCGCCCGGCAGCGGCTGGCCGGAGACGTGCAAGACGCCGTCCACGTCGAGCAGAATCGCGGCCATGAACGGGGACTCTATTCGCGTCACGCGGTCGGTTGTGCTGCCGCTCGCGGAAGTCGAGTTGCAGGTCTCCCGCTCGAGCGGGCCGGGAGGCCAACACGCGCAGAAGTCCGAGACGCGGGTCGTCGCCGTGTTCGACGTCGAGGCCTCGAGCGCACTGAGCGAGACGCAGAAACGGCGAGTCGTCGCGAAGGCCGGACCGGTGCTGCGAGCGGTCGCGCAGGACGAACGGAGCCAGACGCGCAACCGCGAGCTCGCGCTCGAGCGGCTCGTCGCCGCACTGCGCGAGGCGCTCCGCGTCCCGCGCAAGCGCAAGCCGACGAAGCCGACCGCCGCATCCCGCGAGCGCCGCCTCGAGCAGAAGAAGCGGCGCTCCGCGACGAAGCGTCTGCGGCGACCGCCGGACTAGGGGCTCGCCCGCCGTAGCTCCGCATTCGCACGCGCGAGCTGGTGCGCGGTCGGGTGCGCTCGACCGAACCAGACGAGGAGGCTCCAGTCGGTCGCTCCCGTCCGACCGGCGCGCATGGCGTCGAAGAGCGGCTGCCGGGTCAGACCCACGTATCCGGACTCGACGTCGGACGGCCGGACCTGCGTCGGCCAGAGTCGCCGCGGCGGATACGTGTCGCCGATGCGGAAGCTCACGAGCTGGATCACGATGCCGCCGGACGGCAACACGGCCAGCGTCCGGAGCGGCTCGTCCGCCCCACAGTCTGCACACGGCACTGTCGCCGCCCAGGCGAGCGCCCGGACGCAGCTGGCATGCCGAACGTGACACGTCCGCGCAGGGCGCGAGCCGACGTGCCAGTCGGCTGCGACGCGGAAGTGCGGCGGCGGGACCGCGGTACCGCCGCATCCGGCCAGTACCACACCGGTCGCGGCAGCGACGAGGGCGAGACGGACCATGTCCGTTCTACGCGAGAGCCCGCCTGCAGCGTCCCACCGCTCAGATCGTTGCGGCGTCCCCCGGAGTAGGTGCGCGCTCGACCTCGACGTGCGGGAGCCACTCGAGCCAGCGCGGCAGGTACCAGCTGCGCCGGTCGAGGAGGGTCAGACTCGCCGGCAGCACGACCGAGCGGATCACGGTCGCGTCCAGCAGCAGCGCGATCGCGACGCCGAAGCCCATCTGCTGGAACATCACGAGCTTCCCGGCCGCGAAGCCGGCGAAGACGACGACGATGATCACGGCCGCGCCGGTGATGATTCGCGCGGTCGACGCGACGCCCCCGACGACCGCGTCGCGCGTCGAGCCCGAGGCGTCGTAGCGCTCCTTGATCCGGCTCATCAGGAACACCTGGTAGTCCATCGAGAGGCCGAACAGCACCGAGAACAGGAACAGGGGCACCCAGGCGTCGATCACGTGCGTGTGCTGGAACCCGAACAGGCCAGCGCCGTGCCCGTCGAGGAACACGAGCGTCAGGAGCCCGTACGCCGCGCCGACCGAGAGCAGGTTCAGCAGCACCGAGACCAGCGCGACCATGATCGAGCGGAACGCGACCGTGAGCAGGATGAAGCTGAGACCGAGCACGAAGAGGAGCACGTACGGCGTCGGGTTCGTCACGGCGTCGAAGTAATCGACGTTCTCGGCGGTCGTGCCGCCGACGTAGACCTTCGCTCCGCTGCCCGCGAAGATCGACGGGATGATGTGTGCGCGGAGGTCGCGCACCGCACTGACGGCCGGGCCGCCGGCGGCGTCGCCGCCCATCGGCGAGGTGAGGAGCGCGGTGCTCTCGCGGGAGGAGGTCTGGATCCGCCCGGGGCCGAACCTGCCGTCCGCCGCGAGCTTCCGGTCGAGCCGGACGAGGCCGCGGTGGACCTCGGCCGGATCGCCGCCGATGGCCACGATCTCGACGGGGACCGGGCTCTGCACGGGGAAGGTCCGCTGGAGGAGGATCTGGCCTTGCCGCGAGGGCAGCGTCGCGGGCAGCGTGTTGACGCCGTTGGCACCGATGTGCATGCCGAAGATCGGAGCGGCCAGAAGCAGCATCCCGCCGACCGACACCGCGAGCGAGAGCGCCGGCCGGCGCAGCACGGCAGTCACGATGCGGCGCCAGAACCGTCCCTCCGCCGTGTCGCCGCGACCGAGGTTCCGGCCGAGGTAGGGAACGCGGAACGAGTTGACGCGATCGCCGACGAGACTGAGCAGTGCGGGCAGCAGCGTGAGCGCCGCGGCGACCGAGACCATGCCGACGAGGATCGCGCCGAGCGCGAGGCTGCGCATGATCGAGGTCGGCACGATGAACATGCCGAGCAGCGCGATCACGAAGGTGCTGCCGCTGAAGAGCACGGCGCGGCTGGCGGTCGCGCCGGTGCGGCCGATCGCGTCCTCCTTGACCAGCCCGTGCCCGCGCTCCTCTCGGTAGCGCGACACGACGAAGAGCGAATAGTCGATCCCGAGCGCGAGCCCCATCCCCGTCAGCATGTTCACGATGAAGACCGAGAGCGTGAACCCGAGCGAGATGAGCGCCACGAGCCCGAGCGCGACGATGATCGAGAGGATCGCCATCAGCACGGGCACGAGCCCGGCGAATACCGCGCCGAAGACGAGCACGAGCACGATGAGCGCCGCGGGCAGGCCGAAGGCGAGCTCGCCCGTCTCGAGATCCTCCTGCGACTGCTTGCCGAAGTCGTGGTTCGCGGTGTGGTCGCCGGTGGTGCCGACCTGGAAGGCGCCGCCGTTCGCCTGCTCCACGACCTGCTCGACCTGGGCGGCGCCGGAGTCGCTGTCGATGCCGACCGACGCGAGCAGCGCGTGGCCGTCGGGCGAGACGGCCAGCTTGCGGATCTCGAACACCTTTCCCGTCGCCTGCAAGTCGTGGGCGAGGCGCTTGACGAACGCCTGGAACTGCGGCGAGTCGACCGCGTAGCGCTGCGAGGCGACGACGGCCACGTCGCCTTTTCCGCTGGCGTTCTGGTGCGGGAAGGCGCGGGCGACGGCGTCCTCGGCCTTCGTCGACTCAGGGCTGCCGACGACGTGGGAGTTCGAGGTCAGCCCGTGCAACGAGGTCGCCACGAGCGCGAGAGCGATCAGGACGGCGGCGCCCCAGAGCGCGAGCGTCAGCCGTGGACGCGCCGCGCACCCCCGTGCGAGCCGCTCGGTCAGTCCCATGCCGGGAGTCTTACTCGACCGTGACCGTCTTGGCCAAGTTGCGCGGCTGGTCGACGTTGAGGCCGCGCAGCCGCGCGATGCGATAGGCCAGGAGCTGGAGCGGGATCACGGCGAGCGACGCCTGCAGGAAGTTCGGCGTCCGGGGCACGTAGATCACGTCGTCGGCGTGCTGCTGGATGCCCTGGTTGCCCTCCGTCGCGATCGCGATCACGTGCGCACCGCGCGCCCGCGTCTCCTGGATGTTCGAGACGATCTTGTCGTAGACGTGGATGTTCGTCGCCACGACCACGACCGGCGTGCCCTCGGCGAGCAGCGCGATCGGCCCGTGCTTCATCTCGCCGGCGGAGTACGCGTCGGTCGGGATGTACGAGATCTCCTTCAGCTTCAGCGCGCCCTCGAGCGCGACCGGCAGGCCGATGTGGCGGCCGAGATAGAGGAAGAAGGGCGCCTCGTAGAAGCGCTGCGCGATCGCCTCGATCGGCTGGTCGCCGTCGAGGAACGCCTGCATCTTCTGCGGCAGCTCGTGCAGTTGGTCGAGGATGAAGTCGATCTCGTCGACCGCCAGCGTCCGCCGGATCTGGGCGAGGCGCAGAGCGAGCAGGCTGACCAGCGCCACCTGCGCAGTGAAGGTCTTCGAGGCGGCGACGCCGACCTCCATCCCGCAGCGCGTGTAGAGCGTCGCCTCCGCCTCCCGCGTGATCTGCGTCCCCATGAGGTTCGTGATCGCGAGCGTCCGCGCCCCGCTCTCGCGCGCGAGCTTGACCGCATTGACGGTGTCGCGCGTCTCGCCCGACTGGGAGATCCCGATCACGAGCGTGTCCTTCGAGAGCACCGGGTTGCGGTAGATCCACTCGCTCGCGATGTCCGGCTCGACCGGGACGCGGGCCCACTCCTCGAGGATGTAGCGGCCGACGACTCCGGCGTGGTAGGCGGTGCCGCAGGCGACGATCACGATCCGGCGCAGGTTGCGGACCTCGAGCTCGGTCAGGCCGAGCGCCTCGAGCATCAGCTTGTGGCCGCGAACGCGATCGCCGATCGTCTCGGCCACGGCCTCGGGCTGCTCGAAGATCTCCTTGAGCATGAACGTCTCGTAGCCGCCCTTCTCGGCGCTCTCCTCGTCCCAGTCGACCTCCTGCCGCTCGGGCGCCTCGACCTCGGCGCCGTCGACGAAGAAGCGAACGCCGTCCGGCGTCACCTCGACCACCTCGCCGTCAGGCGGGTGGATGACGGTGCGGGTCTCGCTGAGGAAGGCGGCGATCGAGGAGGCGAGGAAGTTCTCACCGTCTCCGAGCCCTACGACGAGCGGTGTCTGGTAGCGCACGCCGGCGAGCAGGTCGGGCTCGTCGTGATGGATGGCGACGATCGAGAAGTGCCCTTCGAGCTTCGGATAGACGCGGCCGAGCGCCCCCGCGAGGTCGCCGTCGTACTCCTCCTCGAGCAGGTGGACGACCGCCTCGGCGTCGGTCTCGGAGGTGAGCGTGTGGCCGCGCTCGGCCAGTTGCTCGCGCAGCTCGACGTAGTTCTCGATGATCCCGTTGAGGACGATGGCCAGGCGGCCGGGCTCGCAGCCTGTGAGCGGATGGGCGTTCCGCTCGGTGACGCCGCCGTGCGTCGCCCAGCGCGTGTGGCCGAGCCCGTGACACGAATGGGTGCCGTTCGGGCCTGCCGCCTCCACCAGGTTGCCGAGGTTGCCGACGGCGCGGACGTAGTCGAGCGAGTCGTCCTCGCGCAGCGCGATCCCGGCGGAGTCGTAGCCTCGGTATTCGAGCCGGCGCAAGCCTTCGAGCAGAAGCGGCTTCGCGTCGCGCGTCCCGACGTATCCGATGATTCCGCACACGTCTGCTCCTTTCCCCGCTGGGCACGGAAAACGCTCCCTGGAAATACAAAGAGCCCGGCCTCATGACCCGATCGCTGCGTTGCGACGGGGTCAGCCGAGCTCGCGTGTCACCAGGGCGGCGATGGTAGCAGAGAGGCTCTCCGCCTCCTTCTGCGTCTCGGCCTCGGTGAGCACCCGGACGACGGGCTCCGTGCCCGACGGCCGCACGAGCACGCGACCGGCGCCGCCGAGCTCCGCGTTGACCTCCTCGACCGCCGCGAGCAGCTCGCCCGGCAACGGCCCGCGGCCGGCGCGCGGCAGGTTCCGCATCACCTGCGGGAACCGCGGCATCACGGCAACGGCCTCGGAGAGCGCTCGTCCGGCGAGCGCGCGGCAGAGCAGGAGCCCCGCCACCAGGCCGTCGCCGGTCACGTGCCCGTCGAGCCAGATCAGGTGGCCGGACTGCTCGCCGCCGAGCAGCAGCTCGTCGCGCCGGAGCGCCTCGAGGACGTAGCGGTCGCCGACGTCGGTGACGACGACGCGGACGCCCCGTTCCTCCATCAGGCGGTGGAAGCCGAGGTTCGTCATGGTCGTGACCGCGACGCCGTCGACGCCGAGGTCGAGCGCGAGCACCGCGAGGATCTGGTCGCCGTCGACCGGTTCGCCCCGCTCGTCGACGGCGAGCATACGGTCGCCGTCCCCGTCGAAGGCGACGCCGAGGTCGAAGCCGTCGCGGCGCACCACCTCGGCCAGCGCGCGGAGGTCGGTCGCCCCGCAGTCGACGTTGATGTTCGTCCCGTTCGGCTCGTTGCCGATCGCGGTCACCTGCGCGCCGAGCTGCTCGAACGCCTGCGGCGCGAGGCCGGCGTAGGCGCCGTTCGCGCAGTCGACGGCGATGCGCAAGCCCGTGAGGTCGGTGCCGAAGCGCTCGAGCACGTGCTCGAGGTAGCTGTCCGCTGCGACCTCGACCTCGTCGATCTCGCCGCCGCCGGGAGCCGGGCCGTCGAACAGCGCCTCGATCTCCTCCTCGGCGGCGTCCGTCAGCTTGCGGCCGTCGCGGTCGAAGAACTTGACGCCGTTGTACTCCGGTGGATTGTGGGAGGCGGAGATGACCGCGGCGAGATCGAGGCCGAGGAGCGCGACCGCCGGCGTCGGCAGGACGCCTGCGAGGACGGCGCTTCCGCCCGCCGAGGCGACCCCGTCGGCGAACGCGTCCTCGAGCTCCGGGCCGCTCTCGCGCGTGTCACGCCCGACGAAGACGCGCCCCCGCCCGCACCAGAGCGCGGCCGCCTTGCCGAGCCGCTCGACGAGTTCGGCCGTGAGCGTCTCGCCGACGATGCCGCGGACGCCGTCCGTTCCGAAGTACTGGCGCGCCACGGCGGCGACGATAGCGGCTCAGATCGTGAGCACGAGCTTCCCTCTGACGTGTCCTTCGCCGAAGGCGCGCAGCGCGTCCTGCGCCTCGTCGAGCTCGTACGTCCGGTCGATCGTCGGCTTCAGGTCGCCGCTCTCGAGCAGGTCGGCGAGCGTCTGGAGGTCCTCCTTGTTGAACGCCGCAATGAAGAACTTGACCGTCTGCTTGCCGAGCCGCGACGCGAGCCAGAGGCCCGCTAGATGACCCAGCTGGCTGCGGCTGCCGTGCCCGCCGACGACAACCAGGCGCCCTCCCGGCGCGAGGACGCGCCGCAACGCGAACCACGAATGCCCACCGGCCACGTCGACGATCAGGTCGTAGCGCTCGCGCTCCCGCGTGAAATCCTCCCGCGTGTAGTCGAGCACGAGGTCGGCTCCGAGGTCACGTGCCTGCTCCAGGTTGCGGGTGCTGCAGACGGCGGTGACGTGCCCTCCGAGCGCCTTCGCGATCTGGACGGAGAGCGTCCCAACCCCGCCGGACGCGCCGTTGATCAGCACCCGCTCGCCCGGCTGCAGTTGGCCCTTGTCCCGGAGACCCTGCAGCGCGGTGAGCCCGGCGATGCCCATCGTGGCGGCCTCCTCGAGCGAGACGTTGGGCGGCTTGCGGACGACGTTGATCGCGCTCACATACTCGGCAAAGGCGCCGCTGCGGCCGCCGAAGACCTCGTCACCCGGAGCGAGGTCGGTGACATCGTTGCCCACGGCCTCTACCACTCCCGCGAAGTCGGTGCCGAAGAGCACGCTCTTCGGGCGCAGCACGCCGTTTCGCGTGACGGGCCGCAAGAAGCGCGGGAAACCACGCAGCTGATGCAAGTCGGCCTTGTTCAGCGAGCTCGCGCGGACACGGACGAGCACTCGGTCATCGGTCAGCTCGGGCGGGTCGACCTCCTCGACGCGCACCACTCCGGGCCCGCCGTACGTATGCCGAACAAGCGCCTTCATCATCGACCTCTCCTCCATACGCCGTAAGTTTACGGCGTAAGATGACATACAGCGTAAGCTGTGTCAATGGCCGCCACAAGACGGAAGCCGCTGAACCGCGAGCGCATCCTCGACACCGCGCTCGCCCTCGTCGACGACGAGGGGATCGAGGCGCTCTCGATGCGCAAGCTCGGCCAGGCGCTCGGCTACGAGGCCATGTCGCTCTACAACCACGTCGCGAACAAGGACGACCTGCTCGCCGGGATTCTCGACCTCGTGCTAGCGGAGATGGAACCGCCGGATCCGGACGGCGGCTTCCCCGCGATCCGCACCGCGGCACTCTCGGCCCACGAGGCGCTGAAGCGGCACCCCTGGGCGGCCGGCATGCTCATGTCACCGAGCGGGATCCGTCCGGCCCGGATCGCCTACATGGAGGCGCTGCTCGCGAGCCTGCGCGGCGCCGGGCTCTCGGCCGACACGACGTACCACGCCTACCACGCGCTCGACGCGCACATCATCGGCTTCTCCCTATGGGCCTCGACGCACGGGAAGATGCCCGAGGGCATCGACGATGTTCGCGGCTTCATCGACCGGATGCTGCCGGTCGCGACCTACCCGCACCTGCACGAGCACGCCATGCAGCACTTCGACGACGGCCCCCGTCGGGACGTCCCCACGTTCGAGTTCACGCTCGACCTGCTGCTCGGCGGGCTCGAGCGGTCGCTCTAGCGCTTCGAGAACTGCGGCGCCTTGCGGGCCTTGTGCAGGCCGGCCTTCTTGCGCTCGACCTGGCGGGCGTCGCGCGTGAGGAAGCCCTCGCGCTTCAGCGCCACACGCAGCTCGGGGTTCGCCTCGACGAGCGCGCGGGCGATCCCGTGCCGGACGGCTCCCGCCTGCCCGGTCAGCCCGCCGCCGTGGACGCGCACGCGGAGGTCGTACTGGCCCTCGACGCCGGCCACCTTGAGCGGCGAGACGGCGATCGTCTGCCAGACGGAGCGCGGGAAGTACTCCTCGAGCGTGCGGCCGTTGACCCACGTAGCGCCGTCGCCGGGGCGGAGGATGACGCGCGCGACCGAGGTCTTGCGCTTGCCGGTGCCGCGGTACTGCGCGATCTCGCTCACCGGTCGGACTCCAACGGCTTGGGATTCTGGGCCTCGTGCGGATGCTCTGGGCCGGCGTAGATCTTGAGCTTCGTGATCTGCTGGCGCGCGAGCCGGTTCTTCGGGAGCATCCCCTTCACGGCGACGCGGAGTACCTCGGTCGGCCGGCGGTCGAGCTGCTCGCGGAGCGTGCGGCTGCGCAGCCCGCCCGGATAGCCGGAGTGGCGGTAGTACCGCTTCTGGTCGAGCTTGTTGCCGGTGACCTGGATCTTCTCGGCGTTCACGACGATCACGAAGTCGCCCGTGTCGACGTGCGGCGTGAATTGCGGCTTGCGCTTGCCGCGGAGCGTGTCGGCGATCTGGGTCGCGAGACGGCCGAGCGTCTTGCCCTCGGCGTCGACGAGATACCACTCGCGCGTGATCTCTCCCGGCTTGGCGCTGTAGGTCTTCATAAAAAGCGACGGACACCAGCCCGCCGGCGGCCGATTGTAGCGAAAGCCCGCCGCAATCCCTGCTCGAATGCGGCCGCTCCGCCGTGCGAGGGATGGCGGACGTACGGCGCGTCCAGCGCGGCGGCTGCGACCCGGCCGACCGCGATCGCGATGCGTCCGCTCGTCAGCTCCTCGAGGAACGGCGCGGCAGCTTCGACCTCGGCCCGCGTCGGCCGCCGGTTCGAGGTCTCACTGCCGGGATGCGTCGGCACGACGTTCCAGAGCAGGACTTCGTCCTCGACCCCGAGCGCAGCGAGCACGCGGTGGACGATCGTCGCCGTCGCCTCGGCGGGGCCGGAGCCGGTGAGCTGGCGCTCGGACGTGAACGGGATCCCGCTCACGCGTGCGCCGCGATAACCGGCCGCCTCGCCCACGAGGACGACCCCGGCGTCAGCCCGGCCCACGAGATACCGGCGCAGCCGCTCCTGCAGCAGCGTCGAGCCCGCGTACTGGTTGTACGTCCCGCCGATGCTCGCCTCGGCGAGCCGACGGACTAGATCGCCGGGCACGCCTCAGACGCCGACTTCGGCCGGCGCGCCCGGCTCGAGGGCGTCGACCCGCTCCAGCCACGGCGCAGCCTCGAGGCGCTCGAACGTGTCGCGGGCCTCCGCGAGGAGCGGCTGCGCGTCGTCCGGCCGCCCGCGGGCCGTGAGCCATTCACCGTGCTCGAGCTGGACGACGGCGAGGTGGAACGGAAGCTCGAGCGAGCGAAGCTGAGCAGCTGAGGTGGTGAAGTGGCGATCCGCGCCGGGATCGTCCCCGGCGAGGTGCGCCCGGAAGCGATGTGCGGTCGCCTCGAGGAGTGGCGACCGCAGGCCCTGCGGAAGCTCGTCGACCAGCTCGAGGAGCTGATTCGTCTTGTCGTGCCGGCCCAGGGCGCGGGCGGCCTCGAGCGCGTGAATGAGGCCGAGCTTGCTTCCCTGACTCTCGAGGCCGGTCGCCTCGCGAGTCGCGATCGCCTGCTCGGACGCCGCGAGTGCCGCTTCGTGGTTTCCCTCGGCGAGACGGATCGCCGCCACCGCCGCCAGGTAGCCACCCTGCATCTGAATCTCGTCCGACCCCCCGAGCTCCTCGAACCGCCCGAAGAGGTCTCGCGCCTCCTGGACCCTGCCCCGGTGGAGCTGGAACTCCAGCACTCCGTTCAGCACACTTGCCACCTGCCCGATTCCGCCCAGGTGCTCGTCGGGGATCTCGGCCATTCGCGCCAACGCCTCGTCCCAGCGGCCGAGCATCGCGAGCGCGTACGTCGCCTCGGCGAGAACGGCCCACTCGAGCGAGCGGTCGCCGATCCGGCGTGCAAGCTCGATCCCCTGCTCGTGGTGGGTGAGCGAATCGCCGTAGCGGTCGCGGCGAAAACCGAGATCGGAGAGGTTGATGCAGACGACGATCGCGCTCTGGTAGAGCTCGTTCGCCAGATTCGTCTCGAGCGCGAGCTGCAGGAGGCTCCGCGCTTCCTGCGGACGACGCATCAGAAGCTGGATCGCCCTCGCGTTCCAGCCACGGGCGAGCTGCTCCGGAAGCTGCAGGGCCTCGGCGATGTCGAGTTGACGCTCGATCAGCTCGTTGGCGCGATCGAGATTCCCGACGAAGAAGTGGGTCCCCGCGAGGCGGGAGAGCAGGAAGGCGAGGTCGGCGTCGGGCTCGTCGTCGCCGATCACCGCGTACGCCTGCTCGAGCCGCTCGATCGTCTCCTCGTACCGGCCCACGCGGTTCAGGACGACCCCGAGCCAGCTCGACGCCCGCGCGGCCGCGTGTGTATCCCCGACGGACTCGTAGAGACCGATCGAACGCTCGAAGAGTGCGTAGGCGCCGTCACTGTCGCCGGCCGCCAGTGCCATCTCGCCGGCCTGGGTCAGCGCGGCGGCCTGGAGCGGCGGCTCGGGAGCCAGATCAGCGGCCTGCTCGAAGTAGCGGCGCGCCTCGATCGATGCGCCGAGCGAGGACGCCCGGGAGCCCGCACGCAGCAGCGCACCGTGCGCCCGTCGGCCCAGTTCCTCGCTGTCGGCGGCGTCCGGGTCGAGCCGGTAGGCATCGAGTAGGTGCGCGGCGATCACTTCCGCCACCTCCTCCTCGCCAAGGGCGAGGGACAGATGCTCGGCGGCCGCGAGATGCTTCTCCCGCCGCTCACGCTTCGGCAGCGTCTCGTACGCCACGTGGCGCAGCAGATCCTGGAGGAACGTGTACTGGCCCTGCTCCGGTGAGCGCGGATCCGACTGGAGTCCCAGCACCTCCCGGCGCACCATGGCGGTGAGCAGCTCCTGCAGCCGCTCTTGGTCGAGGCCGCTCAGGGCGGCCAGCGCCTGCGGCGCGAAGGTCTTGCCGAGCACGGCTGCATCGCCGAGCAGCCGCCGCTCCTCGGGAGCGAGCCCGTCGAGACGCGCGGCGATCAAGGCGTGCAAGGTCTCGGGCACCTCGAGCGTCTCCACCTCGCCGACGACCTTGTAGGCGGCGCCGTCCTCGACGAGTAGTCCCCGGTCGAGCAGCATTCGCACGGTCTCGACCGCATACAAGGGCACTCCCTCGGCCCGGTCGAGTATCTGCCTGCGCAAAGCCGGCGGGAGGCCCGGCACCAGCCCGACGAGCAGCTCCTCCATCGCCTGCTCCGCCAGCGGTTCGAGGTACAGAGAGGTGAAGTTGCGGTGCCCGGCGCCCCAGTTGGGCCGCTTCTCCAACAGCTCCGGGCGGGCCAGGGTGACCACGAACAAGGGCTTGTCGCGCGACCACTCGAGGAGGTACTCGACGAAGTCGAGCATCGACGCGTCCGCCCACTGCATGTCTTCGAAGGCGAGGATCGTCGGGTACGTGTCGGCGAGCCGTTCGAAGAACAGACGCCACGCCGCAAACAGATCCTGCCGCTCGTGGGAAGCCGCCTCGCCGAGTCCGAGCAGTTGCGCCAACCGCGGCTCGACGAAGCGCCGCTCCTCGGGATCGAGCAGGTGCTCCTCCAGCGCGGCTCGGAGCTTCTGCAGCGCCTCCTCGGACTCCTCGTCCTCGGCGATCCCGCAACGCCACCGCACCATGTCGGCCAACGCCCAGTACGTAACCCCCTCGCCGTAGGCGAGACAGCGCCCACGGTGCCAGTAGATCGTCTCGACGATCCCGTCGAAGTACTTGTAGAACTCCCAGGCCAACCGCGACTTGCCGATGCCGGCGATCCCGGTCACCGAGACGAGTTGGGCCCGCTTCTCCTCGGCCGAGACGTGAAACAGGTCCTTGATCTGGCGCAGCTCACGGTCGCGTCCGACGAACGGCGCCTCGAGACCTGCAGACTTGAGCGCCCCCGCACGGCCGGAGACGACCCGAACGGCTCTCCATAGCGGAGTCTCGCCTTGCTTGCCTTTGAGCTCGAAGCTGCCGGCCGGCTCGTAGACGACCGTCCCCTCCGTCGACCTCCTCGTCGCCTCGCCCACGAGGACCGACCCGGGCTCCGCCACCGACTGGACCCGCGACGCCGTGTTGACGAGGTCGCCGGCCACCATGCCCTCACCGACGGCGGCGAGATTCACTGCAGCTTCGCCCGTCATGACGCCGGCGCGCGCACGGAGACCTTCCGCACCCGCCTCCTGGCCGAGTGCCTGGACCGCCGCGACGAGGTCGAGCGCAGTGCGAACCGCGCGCTCGGCGTCGTCCTCCGTCGCCACCGGGGTGCCCCACACCGCCATCACCGCGTCGCCGATGAACTTTTCCACCACTCCGCCGTAGAGCCCGACGAGACGCCGACAGGTATCGAAGTAGCGTGACAGCAGTTCCCGTACCTCCTCCGGGTCTCGCGACTCCGAGAGAGTCGTGAACCCGACGAGGTCCGCGAAGAGCACCGTCACGAGCCGCCGTTCCGCGACCGCTGTCTCGACCGGCGCAGGGGGCGCTGCCGGGACAGGCGCTGCCGCGAGCGCGCTCCCGCAGTCGCCGCAGAACCGTTCGCCCGGCTCGTACGGAGCTCCGCAGGCAGCGCACCTGAGGTCGACGACGAGGGGCTGACCGCAGTCGACGCAGAACTTCCGGCCTTCGCGATTCTCGCGGCCGCAGGAGGCGCAGATCGGCACGAACAGAGCCTAGTCCGCGGTAAGCAGGGCTACCAGCGGTTCCACCGCACGACCTCGTCCTGCGCGCGGCGCCGCTGCGAGAAGACGCTCGACATGCGCGCCCTGTCGTCGGGGTCCTCGGCCGGGTGGCCGATGGTGACGCCCGTGACGATCGTCAGTTCAGCGGGAATCCCGAGCAGCTCACGCACGCGCGCGTCCTCCTCCACCGGAACGCCGTACACGGCGGCGGCCAGGCCCTCCTCGAGGGCGGCGAGCCACAACAGCATCAGCGCAGCACCCGCGTCGACATGCCAAAACGGCACCGGCCACACCACCTCGACGCCGCCGGTGACCGCCAGCTTGTCGGGCTGCGTGTAGCGGTCGTGATAGTCCTGCTCGCGCGTCATGACGAAGACGTGCGCGGCTGCGTCGCTGAACCATCCCTCGAAGGGGTCGTCATCTTGAGGCTGTGCGAGCGCCTCGATCGTCTCCGGGTCGTCGACGACGAGCAGCCGCAGCCCCTGGCTGTAGCCGGCGTTCGGCCCGCGGCGCGCCGCGCGCGCGATCCGTTCGAGCGTCTCGCGCGGCACGCGCTCGCCGGTGTAGCTGCGAACGGCGCGGCGCTTCTTCAGTAGGTCGTAGAAGGAATCCGACACGTCGGCATTATCCACGGCATGAAGCTTCTTCTCACTTCCGCCGGCATCAGGAACCCGAGCATCCACGAAGCGCTGCTCGACCTCCTGGACAGGCCGATCGCCGACTGCAGCGCCCTCTGCATCACCAGCGCCATCTACGGACATCCCCACGCCGGCCCCGTGCAGGCCTGGCGCTTCGTCGCCGGCCAAGAGCCTCAGTGCCCCATGGTCGAGCTGGGCTGGAAGTCCATGGGCCTGCTCGAGCTGACCGCGTTGCCGAGCATTCCCGAGGAGCAGTGGGTGCCGCTCGTCCGGGAGACCGACGTCCTGCTGGTGAACGGCGGCGACGCCCTCTACCTGGCCCACTGGATGCGGGAGTGCGGACTGGCGGAGCTCCTGCCGTCGCTCGACACGGTCTGGGCGGGACTGAGCGGCGGGAGCATGGTGATGTGCCCCAGCATCGGCGAGCACTTCGTCGGCTGGCAGCCTCCGGGCGGCCGCGACGAGGCCCTGGGGCTGGTCGGGTTCTCGATCTTCCCGCACCTCGATCACGAGGAGATGCCGTGGAACTCCCTGGCCAAGGCGGAGGAGTGGGCGGCCGGGATGCCGGGACCGGCCTACGCGATCGACGACGAGACCGCAATCAAGGTTGTCGACAACGCCGTCGAGGTCGTCTCCGAGGGGAACTGGAAGCTCTTCGGAGGCTGACTACTCCCACTCGATCGTCGCGGGCGGCTTCGAGGTCACGTCGAGCACCACGCGGTTGACGCCCGGGATCTCGTTCACGATCCGGGCCGAGATCGTCTCCACGAGGTCGTACGGGAGCCGCGCCCAGTCGGCGGTCATCGCATCGTCGCTCGTCACCGCACGGATCACGATCGGATAGCCGTACGTGCGCTCGTCGCCCTGGACGCCGACCGACCGCACCGCCGGCAGCACGGCGAACGACTGCCACAGCTCGCCGTAGAGGCCGGCGCGGCGCACCTCCTCCTGCAGCACGGCGTCGGCCTGGCGCAGGATCTCCAGCCGTTCGGCCGTGACCGCGCCGATGATCCGGATCGCGAGACCGGGACCGGGGAACGGCTGCCGCCAGACCATCCGCTCGGCCATCCCGAGCTCCTCGCCCACGCGCCGCACCTCGTCCTTGAACAGCAGCCGCAGCGGCTCGACGAGCCGCATCTTCATGTCGTCGGGCAGGCCGCCGACGTTGTGGTGCGACTTGATCGTCGCCGCGACGCCCTCGGTGCCGCCCGACTCGATCACGTCGGAGTACAGCGTCCCCTGCACGAGCCAGCGGACGTCGCCGAGCCTCCGCGCCTCCTCCTCGAAGACGCGGATGAACTCGCGGCCGATGATCTTGCGCTTGTCCTCCGGCTCCTCGACGCCGTCGAGCAGCTCCAGGAACCGCTCCTGCGCCTGAACGTGGACGAGCGGGACGTGGAAGTGCTCGCCGAACGTCTCGACGACCTGCTCGGCTTCGTCCCGGCGCAGCAGTCCGTGGTCGACGAAGACGCACGTGAGCTGCGCGCCGACCGCCTTGTGCACGAGCAGCGCCGCGACTGCCGAGTCGACGCCGCCCGACAGCGCGCAGAGGACGCGCTCCTGCCCGACCTGCGCGCGGATCCGCGCGACCTGCTCCTCGATCACCGCCGCCGGCGTCCAGCTCGGCGGCGCCTCGGCGGCGCGGTAGAGGAAGTTCTTCAGCACGTCCATGCCGTGCGGCGTGTGGACGACCTCGGGATGGAACTGGACGCCGTAGAGGCCGCGCTCCGGAGCCTCGAAGGCGGCGACGGGCGTCGCCGGCGAGCTGGCGACCACGAGCGCGCCCTCAGGAGCGGCTACGACCGTGTCGCGGTGCGACATCCAGACCGTCTGCTCCGGCGGCGTGTCGGCGAGCAGCCGCGACTCCTTCGCCTCCATCGACGTCCGGCCGAACTCGGAGACGCCGGTGCGGTCGACACGGCCCCCGAGCTCGAGCGCCATCAGCTGCGCGCCGTAACAGATGCCGAGCGTCGGGATCCCGAGCTCGAACAGCGCCGGGTCGACGCGCGGGGCATCGTCGGAGTAGACCGAAGCCGGCCCGCCGCTCAGGACGAGCGCGTACGGGTTCCGCGCGCGCACCGCCTCGGGCGTGATCGCGTGACCGACGAGTTCGGAGTAGACGCGGCACTCGCGCACACGTCGTGCGATCAGCTGCGAGTACTGCCCGCCGAGGTCGAGCACCAACACAGGCCGGTCCTCCCGGGCCGGGAGCTGTACGACCTGCGCCTCCTCAGCGCCGATAGTTCGGCGCCTCCTTCGTGATCGTGACGTCGTGCGGATGCGACTCGCGCAGGCCCGCCGCGGTGATCCGGACGAAGCGGGCGCGCTTCATCTCGTCAATCGTCGCGGCACCGCAGTAGCCCATCGCCTGGCGCAGGCCGCCGACGAGCTGATGGACGACGTGCTGCAGCGGTCCCTTGTAGCCTGTGCGGCCCTCGATCCCCTCGGGGATGAGCTTCTCGACGTCCTCGACGTCACCCTGGAAGTAGCGGTCCTTCGAGAAGCCGCGCGCCTTCATCGCACCGAGCGAGCCCATGCCGCGGTACTCCTTGAAGCGCTCGCCCTGGACGAGGATCACGTCGCCGGGCGACTCCTCGACACCTGCGAGCAGCGAGCCGACCATGACCGTGTCCGCGCCGGCGCCGATCGCCTTGGCGATGTCGCCGGAGGACGTGAGGCCGCCGTCGCCGATCACGGGGACGCCTTCCTCGGCAGCGACGCTCGCGACCTCGTGGATGGCGCTGACCTGCGGGACGCCGACGCCGGCGACGACGCGCGTCGTGCAGATCGAGCCCGGCCCGACTCCGACCTTCAGCGCGTCCGCGCCCGCGTCGAGCAGCGCCCGTGCCGCGCCGGCCGTCGCGATGTTGCCGGCGACCACCTCGAGCGGAATCGCGTCCTTGATGCGCGCGACCATCTCGATCACGCCGCGGGAATGGCCGTGCGCAGTGTCGACGACGAGCACGTCGGCTCCCGCGCCGGCGAGCGCCTGCGCCCGCTCGAGCGCATCCGGCCCGACCCCGACCGCGGCACCGACGCGCAACCGCCCCTGCTCGTCCTTCGTCGCCTCGGGGAACTCGATCTTCTTCTGGATGTCCTTGACCGTGATCAGGCCGCAGAGGCGGCCGTCGGCGTCGACCACCGGGAGTTTCTCGATCTTGTTGCGGTGGAGGATCGCCTCCGCCTCCGCCAGCGTCGTGCCCACCGGGGCCGTCACGAGGTTGCGCGCCGTCATCAGGGCCGAGATCGGCTGGTCGACGTCGTTCTCGAACCGGAGATCGCGGTTCGTGAGGATGCCCACCAGGGTCCCGTCGTCGTCGGTGATCGGGACGCCCGAGACCTTGTAGCGCGCCATCAGCTCGAGCGCCGCTCGCACCGGCGCGTCGGGAGGCAGCGTCACGGGCTCGACGATCATCCCCGACTCCGACCGCTTCACCTTGTCGATCTCGGCGACCTGCGCCTCGATCGAGAGGTTGCGGTGGAGGATGCCGATCCCTCCCTCGCGCGCGAGCGCGATCGCGAGGCGGGCCTCGGTCACGGTGTCCATCGCGGCCGACACGATCGGGATCGCAAGCTCGATCGACGGCGTGAGGCGGGCACGGGTCGAAACGTCGTTCGGCAGGACGTGCGACTCGGCCGGGACGAGGAGCACGTCGTCGAAGGTGAGCCCTTCTCGGCCGAACTTTTGGTCGAGCTCCAGCAGCCGCTGGACGTCGTCGGCGCTCAGCTCGGCTGCTGCATGCTCCGTCAAGGAGGGCAGGGTAACAAGCAGCGTTGACAACGTCCTAACACGGCGCAGTTACGGTCACCCCGTGCGGTTTCTCGTCGCCACCGCCGGTCTTCTCCTGCTCGCCGGCTCGGCGGTTGCCGGGCGTCCGACCGTTCACACCCTGCGGACGAGCACGGGAGGCCCGATCGCGGCGATCGCGCAGAACAACGGCGTCGCTGCGTGGCTCACCTCGAGCACCAACGGGGCCTGCAACGTCGTGCACATCCTGTCGCCGGGCAAGAAGGACCGGACCCTGCCGCAGCCGGCACCCGGAACCATGACCTGCAACTGGAACCTCCAGGACGGACCGCCGCAGCTCGCCGTCGCGGCTCAGATGTCCACCGCGATCTGGACGCTGCACGAGAGCGGCCCTGCGCCTCTCGACTGGGTCGTGGCCGCCTCGGTCGGAGGGCCCGAACGGCAGCTGAGGAAGTTCGCCCACGCGAGCGACGGCACCGGCCAGTGGCTCGAAGGTGTCGCCGGCGCGGGCAAGACGCTCGCCTACTCGTGGGACGACGTCGAGTACGCCAACCCATCGAAGTGCCTCTCCGGCCACCCGTGCAAGCAAAAGATCGCGGACGGCGGGATCCGCATCGTCACGCGCACGAGCGACACGCCCCTGCCCGGCGCAGGCCCGGCGTTGCAGCTCGCCGCGGCGGCCTCGCGCATCGCGTACGTCCCCGCCACATCGGCCAGGACCGGCCGGCCCTCGACGAGCGCCACCAGCGTCCTGCAGGTCGTGGATGCCACGAGCGGAGCCTCGGTGGCCCAGGCCCCCGTGCATGGGTTCCCGATCGCAATCGCGCTGTCCACCAACGTCCTGGCGGTCCTCACGTCGTTGTCCGGCCCTCACGACCGGATCTCGTGGTTCTCGGCCACCGACGGGACGAAGCTCGGCAGCGTTCTCGTCTCCCCGCTGGCAGCGCCCCAGCTCGTGGCGAGCGACCGGCTCATCGTCTACCGCGCCGGCCGCCAACTCGAGGGCGTCTCCACGCGCACCGGCCGCATCCGGAAGCTCGTGAAGACGAGCGACGACTACGTCGGCCTCTCGCTGGCCCACAACCGGCTGCTCTGGGCGGAGAACCACAACCACACCGGCCGCCTCCGCGCGCTGGCGGTCGGCTAAAGCTAGCGGGTGCTTCGCACCCGCTCGCTGGGACAAGGGACTGCGCGCACGGGAGACGCGGTCTCCCGTGCGCTCCGTGCTCTAGGGCTTGCCTTGTGTTGCGCGGTGCGGAGGTCTTGTTCTGTCGCGGTCGAGCAGGCTGCGCGTGCTCGCCCGCTGGTTCGCGGCGTCGTAACGTGGCCTGCGGCTCCCGTTACGCCGCCGCCGTGGCGCCACAGAGGGTTCGAAGCGCTTCGACCACTGTCACGCGAAGGGCCGGAGGCTAAGACAGCCGCGCCAGCTGCGGCTTAGCCGCAGGCCGAACCTGCGCTCGCGCCGGCCTCTGCCGCGCGCGAGGGCACGACACAACCTCCCGCCAACCCAGAGCCACCAAGGCAAACAGCACGAAGCGGGCCGGAAACCGCGCTTTCCGGCCCGCGCAGTTCCGTATCGAGCCGCGGAAACGCGCGGCGTTTCCGCGTCCCCCAGCGAGCGAAGCGCCAGCTTCGCGAGCTAGACCTCGACGGGCGCCAACTCGACGAGGTCGACACCGGCCGCGAGACGGGCGGCCTCGCGCGGGTCGAAGCGTCCGGCGCCGAGCTCGACGACCGAGGCGGCCGCGCAGCCGACCGCGGTCCGCAGCGCGTCGCCGACCGGGCGGCCGTTGAAGCGCTCGGACAGGTAGCCGGCGAGGAGGACGTCCCCGGCTCCGACCGGCGCGATCGGCTCGACGCGCGGGATCGACGCGCGAAAGCGCTGGACGCGCCGCTCTTCGCGCACGAGAGCGAAGCACGACGTCTCCTGCGTGATGAGAACGTTGCGGGCGCCGATGTCGGCGATCGTGTCGAGCGCCATCACGAAGTCCTCGTCGTCCATGAACTCCTGCCCGACGAGGTCTTCGGCCTCCTGCTGGTTCGGTGAGACGAGGTACGGCTCGGCCTCGACGCCGAGCCGCAGCGGCTCGCCCTCGCAATCGAGCACGCACTTGATGCCGCGGCGGGTCAGGTCGTGGATCGCGTCGGCGTAGAAATCGTTCTCGACGTCGCGCGGCAACGAGCCGCTGAAGACGACGAAGCTCGCCACGCGCGAGAGGTAGTGGAGCTTGTCGGACAGCATCTGCAGCTCCTCCGGCCGCACGGCCGGGCCCCACTCGTAGACCTCGGTCAGCGCGCCAGCGGTTGGGTCGACGACGGCGATCGAGGTGCGCGACTCGTCGGAGATGCGGACGAAGTCGCTGAGGATCCCCTCGAGCCCGAGGTCTTCCACGATCCGGTCGCCGGTGCGCCCGCCGGCGAGCCCGGTCGCGATGACGGGGGTCTCGAGTCGCTTCAGCGCCCGGGCGACGTTGACGCCCTTGCCGCCGGCGCTCGTCAGGCTGCTCGACGCGCGGTGCCGATGGCCGAACTGGAAGTTCGGAACCGTCAGCGTGCGGTCGACCGCGGCGTTGAGGGTTACGGTGACGATCACTGCCGGTGCACCACGCCGGAGCGCAGGTTACTGGACGCGGATCGTCTGACCGACGCGAAGGGCTGTCGGATTGATGCCGGGGTTGAGCTGTTCGAGCCGATTCACGCTCGTTCCCGTCTTGGCGGCAATCCCGGCCAGCGTGTCGCCCGACCGGACGGTGTACGTGTGCACGGGACGGTGCGGGTGGCCGTGCCGATGCTTCTTCTTCGTCTTCGACGTGACCGTCGCGTTCGACGCGTTGCCGGAGTGCCTGCCGTGCTCGAGCCCGGCGCGGACGACGAGCGCCAGGATCGTGATCGCCGCGAGGAAGGCGACGGGGGCGGCCCAGCGCGTGAAGCTGCTCCGCTCCACGGCTCAGCCCGGGACGGCGACGGCGCGCAGTTCGCCGGCGAGGCGCTCGGCCTCGGCCGCCGCGGCCTCCTGCCAGCGCGCGCCTCGATCCGCGTAGAGGACGGAGCGCGACGCGGAGACGAGCGCGCCGGCCGGCCCGACCGCGAACGCCTCGGCGAGATCCTCCGCGCGCGCTCCCTGCGCGCCGACGCCGGGGAGCAGAAGCACCGAGCGCGGAAGCAGCTGCCGGGCCTCGGCCACCTCCTGAGGGAAGGTCGCTCCGACGACGGCGCCGACCGAGGAGAGCCCGCCTGCGCCGACGAGGTCTGCTCCCCAGCGATCGACGAGACCGGCGACGTGCTGCCAGAGCGGGCGCCCGTCGGCGAGCGGCAGATCCTGGAGATCGACGCTGCCCGGGTTCGACGTCTTGACGAGCACGAACACCCCGAGCCCGTCGCGCTCGAAGAACGGCTCGAGGGAGTCGAAGCCCAGGTAGGGATTCACCGTGACCGCGTCGGCGAGCGGTGCGAACGCGGCCGCGTAGGCGCGGGCCGTCGACGGGACGTCGCCGCGCTTCGCGTCGGCGATCACGAGCAGGCCCGCCTCCCGCGCGTAACCGCACACCTCGCTCAGTGCGGCCCAGCCCCCGGAGCCCTGCGCCTCGAAGAACGCCGCCTGCGGCTTGACCGCGACCGCGATCCCGGCGACCGCGTCGACGATGCCGCGACAGAACTCCGTCACCCCGAGCCCCTCGGGCATGAGCGCCGGATCCGGATCGAGGCCGATGCAGAGCGGCGCGCCCTTGCGCTCCACGGCGGCCGCGAGCCGATCCGCGAAATGACCCGCTCCCCTCACGCCTATCAGGATACGAGCCGACCGAGACGAGGAGTCCCGAAACGAAGAGACCGCCCGAAGGCGGTCTCTTCGATCCTCGGAGGAGACTTGGCTTGTCGTTAGTAGGACGATCCCCCGCTCTTGACCGCCGACTTGAGTCCGCTGCCTGCCGAGAACTTCGGGACGGTGGCTGCGGGGATGTGCACCTTCTCGCTCGGGTTGCGCGGGTTGACGCCCATCCGTTCCTTCCGGTGGGCCGTCGAGAACTTGCCAAATCCTGTGAACGTGACCTCGCCGCCGCCCTTCAGCGTGTCGACGACAGCCTCGAGGAACGCGTCGACTGCCTTGCCCGCGTCGCGGTTGGACAACTGCGCGCGGCGGGCTACCTCGGATACGAACTCCTGCTTCGTCACTCTTCTCCTCCAGTCGTAGATCGCTTGCTGGGCCTGAACGACCCTACCAACTCAGGGTTTGCCGCTCAACCATGCGGTTTTGCGGGGACTTTCCCGCTCTGGAGCAACTCTCCTGCCCGGAAGAGGGGCCGCAGACGCACGGCGTGACGCGCGAGAGCGTCGGCCCCACCCTCCTCCCGGTCGATCACGCAGACGGCGGTGCGGACGACGAGCCCGGCCTCCCGGACCGCCGAAATCGCCTCGACCAGCGCGCCGCCCGAGGTCACGATGTCCTCCACCAGACACACGAGCTCACCCTCCTCGAAGGCGCCCTCGAGCCGGTTCGCGGTGCCGTAGGCCTTCGCCTCGTCGCGGACCATGACGAACGGCAGCCCCGCCGCCAGCGAGGCGGCTGCGGCGAGCGGCACGGCCCCGAGCACCGGTGCGGCGAGACGGACGGCCTCCGCCTCGTGCTCGCGGACGGCGGCAGCGATCCGGTCGCCGAGCGCTGCCAGGAGATCGGGCCGCGTCTCGAAGCGGTACTTGTCGAGGTAGTAGTTCGAGCGCTTGCCGGAGCGGAGGACAAAGTCGCCCTCGAGGTAGGCCGCCGAGACGATGCCTGCGCGAAGCTCGGCGTCGTTCATGTCTCTCGAGCGGCCAAGAGGACTTGCCGGGCCAGCGGCAGCAGCCGGGCCGTCTCCGGCGAGCTGCGCCCGAACGTCACGAACGATCCGTCGTCGAAGTAGAGGTCGAGCCGCTCGCCGCCGCCGGCGGCCCAGCGCCGGTAGACGGCCGCCCCCGCGAGAGCGCCGGTCGCGAAGCCGGCGAGAGCGAATGCCTTACGTCTCATCCGTCATCGCCGCGAGACAGCGCTTCAGGTCGTAGAAGACGAGGCCCGGCGCAGTTCGCGTACGGGCGACCGCGACGATCGCCTGTCGGCCGGCGCCGGCCACGGCGAACACGTCGCCGCCGGCGAGCTCGGCGCGCAGCTGCGTCACGCGGCCCTGGTCGCTCCGGAAGGCGGCGGCGCCGGCGAGCAGCTCCCGCACCGCACCCGCAAGAACGCCCGCGCGCGTCTCGGGAACGCCCACAGAGCCGGCCAGTTCGCCGTTGGCCGCGAACAGGGCTGCGGCCTCGATCTGCGGCGAGATCTCGACGAGATCGGCGAGAGCAACGGCCGCGTCCATCGCTCCGACGGTAGCAGGGTGCAGACTTCGCATCCGTGCGCATCCGTCGGCGCCAGCTCGTGCACAAGTTCTTCGCCGATCGCGGCACCCACCTCGCTGCGATGGTCGCGTACTTCGCGCTCCTCTCGTTCGTCCCCCTCATCTTCCTCGCGCTCTCGCTCTTCGGCCTCGCCCACCGCGCCGAGGCGTCGACCTTCCTCATCAAGGAGCTGAAGCACGTGTTCCCCGGCACGTCCGTCGAGGAGATCGTCAGGCTCGTCGCCCACGTGCAGAACAACGCCGCTGCGCTCGGGATCATCGGCGGCATCGGCCTGCTCTGGTCGTCGCTCTCGTTCTTCAGCGCGCTCGAGTCGGCGTTCAACATCGTCTACGGACTGCCGAACCGGCGCTTCCTGCACGGGAAGGGCATCGCGGCCTCGCTGATGGCGAGCGTGCTGACCACCCTCTTCGTCAGCCTCGCCGTCGGCGCGTTCGGCGCGACCGTTCTGCAGCACCACCTCCGGTTCGCGGACAGTGCGGCCGTTGCCTACATCGTCTCGATCGGCGCCTCGCTCGCCGGAGTCTTCGTCTTCCTGCTGGTCATCTACTACTGGCTGCCGAACACGGAGGTGAGCTGGCTGGAGGCACTTCCCGGCGCGATCACCTGCTCGGTCGTCCTCGAGGTGTCGTTCCTGGCGTTGCCGTTCTTCGTCCGCCACGCCAGCGTCAACATCACGCTCCGAACGCTCGGCGGCCCGGCGATCCTGATCGTCTGGCTCTACGTGATGGCGAACGTGATCGTCTTCGGCGCCGAGATCAACTGGTGGTGGCGGGAGCGTCGCCAGGAGGCGCCGGCGCCGCTCGCGCTACCGCGTGAAGAAGTTCCGCCGGCCTAGCCGAGCACCCCAAGCAACGCCTGCGCCGCGCGGGCGCGATGCGAGCTCCCGGCCTTCCATTCGTCGCCGAGCTCGGCGACCGTGCGCTCCTCGCCGGCCGGGACGAAGACCGGGTCGTAGCCGAAGCCTCCGCTGCCGGCCGGAAAGTGCGCGATCCGGCCGTCGAGCGTGCCGGTGCCCCGGTGCTCGCGTCCGTCGGGCGACAGCAGAAGGAGCTCGGAGACGTAGCGCGCGCGACGGTCGTCGACCCCGCCGAGCTCGCCCAGGAGCTTCGACACGGCCGCCTGCCCTTCCGGCGCGTAGCGCGCCGAGCGGACGCCGGGCCGGCCGCCGAGCGCGTCCACCTCGAGGCCCGAGTCCTCCGAGAGCACCCAGCCCGAGACATGTCCGCGCCCGAACACCGCTTTGATCCGTGCGTTCTCGTAGTAGGTCGCTCCGGTCTCCGGCGGGTAGTCGTCGCGGTCGAGCGGCTCGAGCGTCCAGCCGGGCAGGAGCCGCTCCAGCTCGCGCGCCTTGTGCCGGTTGCGCGAACAGAGGACCGCGCTACGGGAGCTCACGCGCGACCGCCTCGGCCTGCAGCGCCGCGATCTCGCCGATCCCGGACGCCGCGAGCCCGAGCAGCTCGTCGAGCGTCTCGCGCGCGAACGGGTCGCGCTCGGCCGTCGCCTGCACCTCGACGAGGCGGCCGTCGCCGGTCATCACGACGTTCATGTCGGTGTCGGCGCTCGAGTCCTCGCCGTAGTCGAGGTCGAGCAGCGGCACTCCCTCGACGACGCCGACCGAGACGGCCGCGACCGAGTCGCGGAACGTGCGCGAGAGGCCGAAGCGTTCGAGGGCTCGCATCGCGGCGACGTACGCGCCGCAGATCGCCGCACAACGTGTGCCTCCGTCCGCCTGGAGGACGTCGCAGTCGAGCCACAGCGTCCGCTCTCCGAGCGCCCCGAAGTCGGCGACGGCGCGAATCGCACGGCCGATGAGCCGCTGGATCTCGACCGTCCGGCCCTGCTGCTTGCCGCGCGCCGCCTCCCGCTGGACGCGCTCGCCGGTCGACGCCGGCAGGAGCGAGTACTCGGCGGTGATCCAGCCCTTCCCCTGGCCGCGCAGCCAGCGCGGGATGTCCTCCTCGACCATGGCCGTGCAGAGCACCTTCGTCCGCCCCTGCGTAATCACGACCGAACCGTGCGGGTTCTCGAGGAAGTCGGGCTCGAAGGAGATCGACCGCAGTTGGTCCGGCTTCCGGCCGCCCTCGCGCGCGCTCACGCGGCTGCTCCCTCGAGCGTGGCCACGGTCACGTGCTCGACCTCGCGCACCGGCAGCTGGAGGAAGCGGCGGCCGAGCTCGCGGAAGGCCTCGGGGTTGCCTGTCGTGAGGAAGCGGTAGGCGCCCTCGCGGCCGCGCTCGTTCTCGACGCCCTTGCGCGCGAGCGTCTCGGCGACCTCGCGGGCGGTCTCCTCCGCCGAGAAGACGAGGGTCACGTCGCGGCCGAACACGCGCTCGAAGATCTTGCGGATCAGCGGGTAGTGCGTGCAGCCGAGGATCACGGTGTCGACGTCTTCCGCCTGCAGCGGCGCCGCGTACTCGCGCACGGCGCGCTCGGTCTCCTCGCCGTACGGATCCTCGCCTTCGATCAGCGGCACGAGCAGCGGACAGGCCACCGGGTGGAAGGAGATGCCGGCGTCGAGCGCATGGACGAGCTCGTCGTAGCGGCCCGCCTCCACGGTCGCCGCGGTGGCGAGGAGGCCGACCCGCCGGTTGCGCGTCGCCTGCACGGCCGCGTGCGCCTCCGGCGTGATGACGCCGAGGACCGGCACCGTCAGCTCCTCCTGCAGGCGCGGCAGCGCGGCCGAGGTCGCGGCGTTGCAGGCGACGAGGATGAGCTTCACGTCCTGCTGCTCGAGATAGGCGCCGATCTCGCGCGCGAAGCGGCGGATCTCGTCCAGCGGACGCGGCCCGTACGGCAGGCGCGCGTGGTCGCCGAGGTAGACGAAGTCCTCGTTCGGCATCGTCACCAGGCACTCGTGGAGAACGGTCAAGCCGCCGACGCCGGAGTCGAAGACGCCTACGGGTCGCGGGTCCATGGCGTCCATCGTAAATGCGCGCTAGCGTTGGGCTTCGTGGGTCGGGCGCGGATCGTCTTCGCCATCCTCGCCGCAGCGTTCGTCTGCGCAGGAAGCGCCTCGGCCGCGCCGGGCTGGACGGAGGCCACGATCACCGCCTCGGACTCGACGCCGCTCGCGTGCGCATTCATCGTCCCGAGCGGCACCGCGCCGGCCGGCGGCTGGCCCGGCGTCATCCTCTTCCACGGACTGGGACAGTCGTACGCGGACATGGAGCCGATCGGCAGCGCGCTGGCCGAGGCCGGGTTCGCCGCGCTCGCCTGCGACGCCCGCGGCACCGGCGCCTCCGGCGGCGAGTGGGAGCTCGACGGGCCGCGGGAGGTGCAGGACGCGCAGGACCTCTTCGACTGGTTCGCCGGCCGCAGCGACGTGTCGAACACCCGGATCGGAGCCTTCGGGCTCTCGCTCGGCGGCGGGGAGGTCTGGAACGCGGCGGTGGCCGGCGTTCCCTTCAAGGCAATCGTGCCGGCGATCACGTGGACCGACCTTGCAACCGCGCTCAATCCGGACGGCGTCCCGAAGACCGGGCTGATCGAGATCCTCTCGCAGGCCGTGCCGATCGCCCGCTGGGACCCGGCCCTCGTCCAGACCGCGCAGGCGCTGCTGCAGGGCAGGTTGACGCCGGCCGTCGCGAGCACGGAGGCAGCCCGCTCCTCGCGCCCGCAGCTCCACTCCCTGACGGTGCCGACGCTTCTGCTGCAGGGACGGCACGACTTCCTGTTCGACCTGGACCAGGCGACCGCGGCGTGGAAGCTGCTCGCCGGGCCGAAGCGCCTCTACCTCGGCGACCTCGGGCATCCCCCGGCCAAGAACCCGAAGGCCGAAGAGCCCGTCTACGTCACCGAGGCGGTCCTGTGGTTCGGCCACTACCTCGCCGGAGGACCGGCGATCCCCGGCGGCGTCGACCTCGCCCACGATCCCTGGGACGGGAAGACGACGGTCTACAAGAAGTTGCCTGCGGCGCGGAGCGTCAGCGTCAACCTCCCCGGCCGGGCGAGGATCAGCGGCGCCGGCTTCGCGACCCGCTCCGCCCGCCTGACCGGAGGGCCGCACGAGACGTTCGGCGACGGCTTCGTCACCGTGCACTACTCCGCCGCCCAGAACTGGACGCGCCTCGTGGCGACGGTGTCCGTCAAGGGGAGCAAGACGCCGGTGACGGAGGGTGCGGCGCCGATCGAGACCGCCTCGGGCGTCGTGAAGATCCCCCTCATGGACGAAGCCGTCCTCCTGCCACGCGGCAAGAAGCTCGTGGTCGAGCTCGGCGCAGTCTCGGCGGACGATGTGTACCACGCCGGGATCCCGGTCTACGCGAGCCCGGCCGCCGAGGGAGCCTCGATCAAGATCGGCAGCGCGTCGCTCAGGCTCTCCCTCCTCAGGCACGTCGTCTCGAAGTAGCGTCCGCGGCATGGCCGCGACCGTGCGCATCGGCACCTGTTCGTGGGCGGACGAGGCGCTGTCGAAGTGGTTCTACCCGCCGAAGCTGCCGGCGAAGGAACGACTGGCCTGGTACGCCGAGCACTTCGACACGGTCGAGGTCGACTCGACCTACTACCGCCTGCCGAGCGAGTCGATGGTGCAGGGCTGGGCCGAGCGGACGCCCGACGGCTTCACGATGCACATCAAGGCGTTCGGCCTCATGACGCGACATCCGGTCAAGGCCGAGGTGATCCCGGAGGACCTGCGTGGGGAGATGCCGGTCGACGAGCGCGGCCGCGTCGACCGCCCGCCGCGCGAGCTTCGCGGAGAGATCTTCCGCCGCTTCCTCGAGGCCCTCGAGCCGCTGCGCTCTGCAGGCAAGCTCGGCGGGATCCTCTTCCAGCTGCCGCCCTACGTCGTCTACAAGGAGCCGTCGCTGGAGTACCTCGAGTGGGCGCGCGAGCAGCTCGGCGGGGACGAGATGCTGGTGGAGTTCAGGCACCGCTCGTGGCTGGACGACGAGCACCGCGCGGCCAGTCTCGGCTTCCTCGAGCGGATCGGCGCCGGCTACGTCGTCGTCGACGCCCCGCGCTCGGACACGGCGCGCAACCTCGTGCCGACCGTGGTCGCGACGACGTCCCAGACCGCGTACGTCCGCTTCCACGGCCGGAACCTCGGGACGTGGAACAAGCGCGGCGGCTCGGCGGCCGAGCGCTTCGACTACCTCTACTCCGACGAGGAGCTCGGCGAGTTCGTCGAGCCGCTGCGCGAGCTCGCAGGCCGGTCCGAGCAGGCGTACGCCTTCTTCAACAACAACGCCTCGTCGGAGGATCCCGACAACCCGCTCGGACGCGTCTCGCAGGCCGCGACGAACGCCTTCCAGCTGCGGCGGCTGCTCGACGTGAACCGGATCACGGCGAGGGGCGGGACGTAGGCTGGCACGGTGAAGATCCTCTCGATCGTCCACCCCGGGGACGCAGGCAGCGAGCTCTTCGCCCCGGTCGTCGCCGGGCTCGGCCACGAGCTCGAGGAGCGGACGTTCGCGGAGGGGGCTCGGCCGCGAGCGTCCGGCTATGACGCCGTGCTCGTCTTCGGCGGCTCGATGCACGTGGACCAGGTGGACCGGCACCCGTGGCTCCGCGAAGAGTCGGACTGGCTGGGAGCGCTGATCGAAGGCCCCCCGCAGCCGGTCCTCGGCATCTGCCTCGGCTCGCAGCTCCTCGCCCGCGCCGCCGGCGCCCGGGTCGGCCCCTTGCCGGAGCCCGAGATCGGCTGGCGCGACGTCGAGCTGACCGAGGCCGGGGCGGCGGATCCCGTCCTCTCCGCGCTCCCGCCGCGCTTCGAGGCGCTCGCGTGGCACCACTACGGGCACGAGCTGCCGGAAGGAGCGACCGCGCTCGCCCGCAACGCCGCGTCTCTGCAGGGGTTTCGCCTCGGCGAGAGCTGCTGGGGCGTGCAGTTCCACCCCGAGGTGACGGAGCCGCAGCTCGACCGCTGGATCGGAGACAAAGCCGACCTGCCGGCCGATCCCGAGCGGCTGCGCGGGGAGACGCGCGAGCGGATCGGCGGCTGGAACGAGCTCGGGCGCCGCCTCTGCCGCTCGTTCCTCGCCGCGGCCGAGCGCCTGCGTGCCGACTGAGGCACTTCTCTTCGCGCTCGCAGCGGCCGTCCTCCACGCGGGTTGGAACGTGCTCCTGCGCGGATCGGCGGACGTCGAGGCTCGCACGGCCGCCGCGCTCGGGCTCTCGGTCCTCCTCTTCGCTCCCGTCGCGGCGGCGACCTGGTCGGTCTCCTGGGCGGTCGCACCTTATGTGGCCGCCTCCGCGGCGCTCCAGGGCACCTACTTCGCGCTGCTCGTCGTCGCGTATCGCCGGCGGGAGCTCTCGGTCGTCTATCCGATCGCGCGAGGCTCGGCCCCGCTGCTCGTGCTGCTCGGCACGGCCGTCGTCCTCGGCCGCGAGGTCTCGGCCGAGTCGGCGGTCGGCGTCTGCCTGGTCGCCGTCGGAGTCGTGCTCGTGCGTGGGATCCGGCGGGGAGTCGAGGGCGTGCCCGTCGCGCTGGCGATCGGCTGTGCGATCGCGGGCTACACACTCGTCGACAAGGACGGGCTCCGGCACGCCGCCTCGATCCCGTACCTCGAGCTCGTCACGGCGCCCGTGGCGCTGGTCGCGGTGGCGGTCGTCGCGGCGCGGCGAGGCACGCCGGCCCTGCGCGCCCAGCTGACCCCGTCGACGGTCGTCGTCGCCGTCGCCTCGTTCGGCGCCTACGTGCTCGTACTCGCGGCGCTCCGGCTCGCGCCCGCTCCCGAGGTCGCAGCGGTGCGCGAGACGAGCGTCGTGATCGCGGCGCTGCTCGCCGGAACCTTCCTCCGCGAACGGGTCGGGATCGAACGACTCGCCGGCGCCGTCGCCGTCGCGGCCGGAGTCGCGCTGATCGCGCTGGCCTGAGCCTTGACTCCCCGCCCCCAGCCGTTCAGGATCCCTCGAGTCGTAGGTACTTAGGCGGAAGTCTTGGAGGCGGGTAGCACATGGATGTACTGACGAAACTCTCCCGCGAGACCCAGGTGGTCCTCGGGTGTGCGGTGCTCTTCCTCATCATCTCGTTCCTCGATTGGCAGCAGGTCTCGTTTTCGTCCGCGTTCGGCGGCGGGGCGGTTGGGCTGAGCCTGTGGCACGGCATCGGCTTCGTCGCCGGTCTGCTCGTGATCGCGCTGCTCATCTGGGAGACGGTGCGGCTGTTCGAGGTGAACACGCCGACAGGCAACGTGACCGAGGGACATGTTTCGGTCGCTCTCGCGCTGGCGCTTGCGTTGTTCACCGTGATCGCGTTCTTCGACAAGAGCGCGGCCCGGCATTGGCCTGCCTGGATCGGCCTGATTCTCGCGCTGGTGATCGCGGTTGCGGCTGTGGTCCGCGCACGTGAGGAAGGCGTGCAGCTCCCGCAGACGAGGACCGCGGCTCCCGCGGCCGAACCGGCGGCCCCGAGCGAGCCTGTGGCGGCCTCGACCGAGCCTGCAGCGGCACCGGCCGAGCCCGCAGCGGACCCCGAGCCGCCGGAGGCTCCGGCCGCTCCCGAGCAGTAGCTCAGCGCTCGAGCGGAAGATCGTCGTGCCGGCTCCACTCGTGCCAGGAGCCGGCATAGTTCCGCGCGTCGTAGCCGGCTGAGCGGAGAGCGAGGGTCGCGAGCGCCGAGCGCGACCCGGAGTGGCAGTACGCGACGATCTCCGTCCCTTCGGGCAGGCCGACGAGCTCGCGGACGCGCCCGGGCGGAGCCGGGCGTCCGGGCGCCTCGAAGAGTTCACCGACGTCGAGGTTCCGCGCGCCGGGGATGTGACCCTGGCGCGGGTCGCACTGGTTGCCGCGGCGCCCGGCGTACTCGTCGGGCGTCCGCACGTCGAGCACGATCAGCGCCGGATCGCCGAGCCGGCCGGCGAGCTCCTGGCGCGTCGGCAGCGCGGCCGGGTTCGGCTCGAGGTCGGCCTGCGCTTCTCGCACCGGCTCGAGCTCGACGGCGCCTTCCTCGAGCCCGCCCTCCCAGCCTGCGATTCCGCCGAGGAGGATCGCCACGCTCGGATGGCCGGCAAGCTCGGCCATCTGCGCCGCCGGCATCGCCCCCACGCCGTCGCCGCGATCGACGAGCACGAGCCGCTCGCGGCCCGTGATCCCGTGCCGGCGCAGCCGTAGCGCGATCTCCTGGGCGAGCGCACGCGCCGACTCCTCGTCCGCCGCCGGCGGCGGCGAACCGAGCACGAGCGGCCGCGAGCCCGGGATGTGCCCGCGCATGTGGGCGTTCGGACCGCGGACGTCGCCGACGACGAGATCGTCCTCGCCGAGATGCTCCGCGAGCCACCCCGCGTCGACGACCGACTTCACAGCGCTGCGACGAGCCCGGCTTCGGCCGCGATCGCGGGCCGCTGCTCCAGCCGAGCGAGCCAGTCCGCGAGCGACGGGAATCCGTCGAGCTCGACCCCGAGCATCTCGCGTGCGCGGAGCACCCACGGGACGAGCGCGATGTCCGCGAGCCCGTACTCCGCACCGCTGAGGTACGGGCGTTCCGCGAGCAACGCGTCGAACCGGCCGAGCGCCGCGTCGAACTGCTCGCGCGCTCCGTCCTCTCCGCGGCGCAGGGCGTAGTACGGGGACGTCAGCTCGTGGTCGCGGAAGACGAGGAGCCTGACCGCCGCCCGCTCGGCGGGATCGGCCGGCAGCAGCGACGGCTCCGGGTAGCGCTCCTCGAGGAACTCCATGATCACGACCGACTCCGGCAGCGGCGGGCCTCCGTCCTCCTCGATCACGGGCACGCGTCCGGCCGGGTTCTTCTCGTAGAACCAGTCGGGCCGGTCGGAGAGGTCGATCTCGACCGTCTCCGTCTCGATCCCCTTCTCGGCGAGGACGATCCGAACCCTCGCGACATAGGGACAGCGCGCGGCGTTGTACAGCGTGATCATGGTTGCACCCCCATCACGGTTGCGATCTGTTCGTACAGCTCCTGGGCAGGAGGCAGCTCGCCGGGCGAGGCGGCCGTCCGCGCCACCTCGCGCACCCGATGCGGATCCGCGCCGGTCAGGCGCCCGACCACGGTCGCGTTCGCGCCGAGGGCATAGGCGTCGCCCGGCGGCAAGGGCCCGTAGTACTCGGGGACCGACTGGTACTCGTCGATGTCGGCGCCGCGCTCGAAGAGGTCGTAGCGCACAACGGCGCCGCGCTGGACGCCGAGCGAGACGACGACCCCGGCGGTCGTGTACGAGAGCTCCTTCGCCAGCGCCTTGAGCTTCTCCGGGTCGGCGTCGGTGGCGTCCGAGCGCACGCGCACCCAGTTCCCCTCGACCACGACGTCCGGTTCGAGCCGCAGCACCTTGACGGCGTCCCGCTTGACCTTCTCGACGTCGTCGGTCTGGACGTGGACGAAGCCGAACGTCGGCCCGTCATCCGGGACGAGGCGCTGCGCGAGCGCCTCGACGGAGGCGGCGACCACGACCTCGACGGGCTCGAAACCCCAGCGCTCGTACACGGCCCGGGCGTCCGCGTTCGACGCGAGCACGTGCAGCTCCAACATCTCCAGTCCTCGCCCGCGCACGAGGTCCACCGCCTCGCGCATGAGCTCGGCCGCCAGACCCTTGCCGCGCGCGTGGGGCCGCACGTGCAGGAGGTCGAGCTCTGCCGTCTTCGACCCGATCGTCGACACGACGGCGATCCCGTCCTCGTCCGCGAGCAGAACGCCGCCGTCGGCAAGCGCCTTTTCGATACGCGCGAAGTCGTCGTCGTGGTCCGGGTCGCGCCAGGGCGCGTCCTGGATCTCGCCGCCGAACTCGTCCCAGAGGTCACGGACGAGCGGCAGGTCGTCGGCAGTCGCTTGGCGGATCATGGGGTCAGGAATTGTGCGAGCAAGTAGTGCGCGGTCAGGTTCTGGAAGGGCTCGAAGCGCGCGCCTGTCGCGCGGACGTCGACGTCACCATAGAGCGCGCGCACGGCCTTGCGCAGGGCGAGGTCACCGGCCGGCCAGGCGCGCGGGCGGCCGAGATGGCGCGCCAGGAACCAGTCGGCCGTCCACTCGCCGAGGCCGCGCAGCGCGGTCAGCTGCGCCTGCACCTCCTCGTCGGGGAGTAGCGCCAGGCCCGCGAGATCGAGGTCGGAGCGCGCGAGGCCGGTCACGTACTCGGCTTTGCGGCGGGAGAACCCGAGCGAGAACAGCTCCTCCTCCGAGGCGGCGGCAATCCGCTCGCGAGCCGGGAACGCCCGGACCCTGCCGACCCGCTCCCCGAACCGCCCGACGAGCCGGTTGCGGATCGCGACGGCCGCGAAGAGCGAGACCTGCTGCGCCGTGATCGCGCCGACGAGCATCTCGAACGGATCCGGCGCGAGCGTCGGGCGGAACCCGGCGAAGCGGACGGCGAGCGGGGCCAGCTCGTCCTTTGTCGCCGCCCACGCCGAGAAGGCGACGAGGTCGAACTCGAAGCCGAGCACCTTGCGGACGACCGCCTCCGTCTCGGCGTCGAGCGGGTCCACGTCGACGCCGCCTTCCGCGGCCGTGATCCGCACCTCCCTCCCGCCCACGGCGCGGTAGAGCGCCCCGTCCTCCCAGACCGTCGCGAGGTCGAGCCCGAAGGCGCGGAAGCGCGCGGTTGTCAGCTCGAGGGAGAACGGCTGCGGGACCGGCAGCAGCAGCGCTACAGGTGCGAGGTCAGCCCGGCGCCGGAAGCGTCGGAGCCGTCGGCCGCGTCCCCGTCCTGTGCGTTCGCATACCAGGAACGCCAGTACGCGCCGTCGTCGAGGTCGCGGGCGAACGCCGACAGCTTGAGCGGATGGAACGTGTCGCACATCACGGCGAGCTCGTGCGTCTCGTGCATCCCGATCGCCTTCTCCGCGAGCCCCGGCTGCGGCCCGTGCGGCAGGCCCGACGGATGGAGCGTGATCGAGCCGACCTCGACACCCTTCCGCGAGCCGAAGTTGCCGGAGACGTAATAGATCATCTCCTCCGACTGCAGGTTCGAGTGGTGGTACGGGATCGGCACCGCGAGCGGGTCGAAGTCGAGCTTGCGCGGACAGAACGAGCAGATCACGAAGTTCTGGCCCTGGAAGGTCTGGTGCGAGGGCGGCGGCTGGTGGATCCGGCCGGTGATCGGCTCGAAGTCGTGCACCGAGAACGTCCACGGGTAGAGGTAGCCGTCCCAGCCGACGACGTCGAAGGGGTGGTAGTCGACGACGTACGTCTGGTAGCCGCCGCGGACGCGCACCTTGACCGGGAACTCGCCCGACTCCCGCACGGTGTGCAGCTCGGTCGGCGGGTGGATGTCGCGGTGGTAGTACGGCGCGCCTTCGATCAGCTGCCCGTACTGGTTCCGGTAGCGGCGCGGGATCTCGATCAGTCCGGGCGTCTCGAAGACGAGGTAGCGCTGCGGCCCTTCGGGCTTGAAGCGGTAGGTCGTGCCGCGCGGGATCACGACGTAGTCCCCCTCGGAGTACGGCAGCTCGCCGAAGATCGTCTCGAGCGTGCCCGACCCCTCGTGGACGAAGATCACCTCGTCGCCCTCGCCGTTGCGGAAGAAGTAGTGCATGCGGCCCGCCGGACGGCAGAGCGAGATCTCGACGTCGGCGTTCCACATCAGAAGGCGGCGGCCGGTGATCTCGTCGCCCTCGGGCTCGGTGTCGAACGTCTTGAAGTGACGGTGCGCGTGCTGGTCGGGCACCCACTCCTCGCGCTCGATCGGCTCGAAGCCGCCGAGCTTCGCGACCCGGCAGGGCGACTGGAGGTGGTAGAGGATCGACTCGTTGCCGGTGAAACCCTCGAGGCCCATCACCTCTTCGGTGAGGAGCGTCCCGTTGTCGCGGAACTGGATGTGACGCTTGCGCGGAACGTCGCCGAGGCGCTGATAGAACGGCACGGCCGAAGGTTACTTCAGTGCTAGTGGACGACTTGCCACACGCGGTAGCCGTCCGTGAAACGGCCGACGAAGTCGACCCGCTCCGAGAGGCTCGCGCTGGGCAGGAAGGCGCGGAGCGTGATGTAGACGACGACCGTGCGCCGCCAATCGCGGGCGCCGCATTCGAACTTCGCCTCGGCCCCTCGTCCGCGATCGTCGGTGGCGAGAGCTGCCGAGACGACCCGCGGCCGGTCGGCAGGACGCTCGCGGCGGAGCGCGGCCGACGCGGCCGGCCCGATCGCGTTCGCGGTCAGCGGGAGTAGATGTCGCACGCAGCCGCGCGCATGTCCAGTGCGGGAGGCGGGCGCGACCGCCGTGACCGTGATCACGGTCAGCACCGCGACGGCGAGGACGAGCAAGCGCTTCACCGGCTTAGATCCTGCCCCGCAAGGGCGAGATCCGCAAGCCTGCGTCCCACCGCAGGCGCGAACTTGAAGCCGTGTCCCGAGCACGCGGAGCCGACCACGACCCGGCCGCGCCGCTCGAGGACGAAGTGCTCGTCGGCCGTCGTCGTGTAGAGGCACGACTGCGCCTCGACAGGCTCCGGGTCGACGTCCGGGAAGCGGTCGCGCACCCACGCGGCGATGCGCTCGACGATCGCCGGGTCGGGCGCGCCTGCGGCGTCGGGGTCGTCGATCTCGACGCCTGCGTGATGGGCGCCGGCCTTCAGCCCGTGCACCGGATCGTGGAGCGAGTACATGCCGTGGCCTCCGGTCTCCGCGTTGAGGTCGACGATCGACGGCGGCGGCGGGCCTTCGCGCCGGAAGTAGGCGACGGTCTCGCGGGTCACCTTCACCGGGACGTCCGGGACGAGGTCGCGCGTCCACGCGCCGGCGGTGACGACGACGACGTCCGCGTCGAGCTCGTCGGTGGACTCGACGCGCCGGTTCGTTTCCACTTCGACGCGGGCCGCCTCGAGGAACGCGTGACGCGCGCGATCGGCGAACACGACGCCCGCGTCCGCGGTGTGGAGCGCCGTCCAGCCCTCCGGGACGTTCGCGCCGAGCGCACGCACCTCACCGGACTCGAGCAGCCGGTACGGCACACCGCACTCGTCGAGCGCGCGGGCCGACGTGAGCGCGGAATCTGCGACGAGCTCGACGAGCCCATAGAGGCCGAGCAGACTCGGATCGAGGTCGCGCCAGCCCGTGTACGCGTCCTGTGCGAAGCGAATCCACTCCACCTCGGGATACGAGAGGCGGAAGATGCGCGTGCGGCCGTGGCTCGAGCCGCGGTCGTGGTCGAGCCCGAACTGCTCGTGCACCGTGACCTCGGCGCCGCGCTCGCGCAACGCCCACGCGGTCGCGCAGCCCATCACTCCCGCGCCGACGACCGCGACCTTCACCTGACGATCAAGTCCCCGGGATAGAGGGCCGTGTTCTCGGCCGCGTGCGCTACAAGGCGCTCCCAGTCGGCGCCCGGCGGCGCGCCGTCGTCCGGTGTCGTCACGAACGGACCGAGCGCGAGCGCGAAGTCGCGTTGCTTCGCGCCGTCGAGCTGAGGCGCGACCCACTCCACGAGCGGCGTGAAGCCGCCGATCACGCCGTCGGCGCCGAGGATCGCCGCCACGCGCTCCACCGGCTCGGCACCCGGCACGCCGGGGTCCTCTCCGGCCGCCCGTATCGCCGCCGGATTGGCGAAGACGAAGTCGCCGGCCTCGTCGAAGATCCGCACCGAGGGCGGATGGAGCACCGGCGCGAGGAAGACGACGTCGGCGAGCGGATACTCCGCGTGCTCGCGCGCCTGGCCGCCGCCGGTGAAGAACGCCTGCAGCGTCTGCGCCGCGAGCTGGATCACCGACTCGCCGTCGATCCGGCCCGGCCACCCGCGCTCGAGATCCTGGTCGCGCGGCGAGAACATGCACAGCTTCATCGTGGTTCGGTGTGTACCACGACGTCGGCGATCTCGGGCCGCTCGCGCCGGATCAGCTCCTCGATCCGGCTCGCATCCGCGTGCGCTGCGGCGAGCGTGTCGGCGCCGAGCCGCAGCGTCAGGTAGGCGACGAGGCCCTCGTCGGTATCGACGAAGCGCAGCCCGTCCGGCTCGACGCCGAGCTCGGCAAGCACGATGCGCCGCACCGTCGCGGCGTCGCCGGCGACCTCGGTGCCGGCGGCTTCCTCGCCGAGCGGCTCGAGGTGCGTCTGCACCGACGACACCTCCGGAACGTCCCGCGCAATCGCGCGCTCGACCTGCTCGGCGATCGCGTGCGCCTCCTCCAGCGAGAGCTCGCCGGGGAGCTTGAGATGGAGCGAGAGCTCGGTGCCGCTGTCGACGGAGACGACCGAGACGTTGTGCACCTCCCGGACCCGCGGGACGGCGAGCGCCGCAGCATGCGCGCGCTCGCGGACAGCTCCGTCTGCGTCTGCCGGCTCGACGTGGACGACGACGTCCGCTTCGGGCAGCGCGTTCTGCACCGCGCGTTCGACCGAGTCGGCCGCTGCATGGCCCTGCGGAACAGCGGCGTCGTAGGGGACCGCGATCACGACGTCCGCGAAGTAGCGCCCGGCCGCTTGCCGCATCCGCAGCCGCCGCAGCTGCACCGGAGGTCGCACGCCGACGATCGCCTGCCGCGCTGCCTCCTCCGCGTCCGCCGGTGCTCGGTCCATGAGCACGTCGATGTTGCGCCGCATCAGTCGCGCTGCCGCGATCAGGACGAGCGCGGCGACGAACAGGGCCGCGACGGAGTCGGCGCCGGGATGGCCCGCGCGCACCAGCAGCAGGCCGACGAGCACTGCGACCGAGCCGCCGAGATCGCTGCCGAAGTGAACGGCGTTGGAGGCGAGCGCCGGGCTCGAGTAGGCGCGCGCCACGCGCCACGAGGCCGTCGTCCGGGCGAGGTCGATGCAGATGACGACACCGATCACCAGGAACGCGTACCACGTCGCGTTCACCGGTGTCCCACCGTCGACGAGCCGCACGATCGCGCGCCAGGCGATGAAGGCGCTGGCGAGAACGAGGATCGCGCCTTCGGCCAGGGCCGAGAGGTGCTCGGCCTTGCCGTGCCCGTACTGGTGGCCGGGATCCGCCGGGCGAACGGCGACGCCGACGGCGAAGAACGTGAGCAGCGCGGCGATGAGATCCGTCCCCGAATCGGCCGCAGCGGAGACGAGGGCAAGGCTGTGGGTCAGGAGCCCCGTGCCGAGCTTCAGCGCGATCAGCGCGAGCGCTGCGAACACCGACCAGAGCGCGGCTTTCCGCTGGGCCTCCACGCCCGAAGGGTACGTAGCAGCTAGGTCAGGAAGCGATCGGCTCGGGCGGCCAGATCAGCGCGTCCTGCCGGAACGCGAAGTGGCAGCACCGCGGCTTCCCGAGCGCGAACGGCGCGATCGAGGCGAGCTCGACCTCGGCCTCTGCCGGGCTGAGCACCCAGCGGTCGTGGTGCATCTCAGCTCGCGCGTCGGCGGCGAAGAGACGGTAGCGCTCGGTGAGGAAGAACTCGAGCGAGCCTGGCTCGGCGTGCAGGGTCTCACCCGTGGCCCGGTAGCGCGCCGCGAACACCCGACCCGGCTCTCCGACCCGCGCGCACTCGGCCTCCTGCCACCCGTCGACCGGCTCCAATGTCATCCGCGCGTGGAAGGCGGGCACGTGGTAGATCCGCCGCACGCCCAGCGCCGCGAGCCGGCTCGAGGCGTCGATGCTGAAGAACCAGACGCCGGGCAGGCCGTCCGGGCCGCGGACGTACGTGCGCACGTTCAGCTGCAGGAAGTTCGAGATGCCCGGCACCGGCAGCGCACCGCGGGCCCGCAGCGCCCGCACGCGAAAGAACACGATGCCGAGCCAGGCGGTGCCGCCGTGCTCCTCGATCTCGAGCTCCGCGGGGACCCGCACCCGGACGTCCGAGGTCGGCACGGCCCAGTGCGCCAGGAACACGTGCTCCCAGGTCTGGCCGAGCGTCCAGCGGCTCTCGGGCAGCGGGAACGGGCGGTGGCCGACGCTGCGCAGCGTGCGCGCCTGCCGGCTCGCAGCCCTCGCGTCGTCGAAGAGGTCCGTCGAGCCTCCCCAGAGGTTGCCGCTAGAGGTTTCCTCGTAGGGCCTGCTCGCGCTCGATCGCCTCGAACAGCGCCCTGAAGTTGCCCTCGCCGAAGGTCGTCGCTCCGTGCCGCTCGATCACCTCGAAGAAGACCGTCGGCCGGTCCTGCGCCGTCTTCGTGAAGATCTGGAGCAGGTAGCCGTCCTCGTCGCGGTCGACGAGGATCTTGTGCTCCTGCAGCACGGCGTAGTCCTCGGCGATCTCGCCCACGCGGCCCGGCGCCTCGTCGTAGTACGAGTCCGGCGTGTCGAGGAACACGAAGCCCCGCTCCTTCATCGCTTCGACCGTGCCGACGATGTCGCTCGAGGCGAGCGCGATGTGCTGCGCGCCGGCGCTCCCGTAGAAGTCGAGGTACTCCTGGATCTGGCTCTTGCGCTTGCCCTCGGCCGGCTCGTTGATCGGGAACTTGACCTTGCCGCTGCCGTCCGCCATGACCTTCGACATCAGCGCGGAGTACTCGGTCTGGATGTCGTCGTCGCCGAAGTGGATGATGTTCGTCATCCCGAAGACCCGCTCGTAGAACTCGACCCAGTGGTCCATCTTGCCGAGCTCGACGTTGCCGACGACGTGGTCGAGGTTCAGGAGGCCGACGCCCTGGCCGGCGTGTCCGTTCCCCGAGACGGAGACATACCCGGGCAGGAACGGGCCGACGTAGCCGGCGCGGTCGACGAACGTGTGGATCGTGTCGCCGTAGGTCGCGATCGCCGAGCGCTCGACCGTCCCGAACTCGTCCTCGGCCGTGTGCGGCTCCGCGACGCTGCGCGCACCGCGCGCCACCGCCTCGCGGTGAGCCTGGGTCGCGTCGGGGACGGTGAGCGCGATGTCGCGGACGCCGTCGCCGTGCTTCGCGTGGTGCCTCGTGATCTCGTGGTCCTCGCCCAGCGCGCTCGTGACCACGAAGCGGACGTCTCCCTGCTCGAGCACGTACGAGGCGCGGTCACGGACTCCCGTCTCGGGGCCGGCGTACGCCGTCCGCGTGAAGCCCATCGCGTGCTCGTAGAAGTACGCAGCCTGCTTGGCGTTGCCGACCCAGAGCTCGACGTGATCCCAGCCGAGCAGCGGCATGAAGTCTTCGGCCATGGGCCGATTATGCCTCTCGCCCGCCGTTCATTCCACGGTCGGCACGCTCGCAGGCACCCGACGCCACACGCGCTCGTACGCGATCCCGATGAAGATGAGCACGCCGCCGACGATCTCGAGCCCGTGGATCGTCTCCGAGAGGATCAGGAGCGCGAACAGCACGCCGAAGAACGGCTGCATGTTGTTGAAGATCGACGCCCGCGGCGCGCCGACCCGGTCGACGGCCGTGAACCAGAGGATGTTGGTGAGGAAGAGCGGCCCGATCACCGCGTAGGCGAAGCCGGCCCAGACCGTCCCCGAGAAGTGGTAGTCCTGGCGGCCGAGCTGCGGGATGCTCACCAGCGCGAGCGGCAGCCAGCCGATGGCGAGCACGACCGCGCTGATCCGGTACGGCGAGTAGGTGCGCATCAGCGGCGCGATCGCGATCGTGTAGGCGGCCCACGTCACGGCGAGCGCGATCGCGAGCAGGTCGCCCTTCCAGCCCGAGACGAGCCCGCCGCCCGCCCCCGCCGCGATCAGGCCGACGCCGACGACGGTCAGGCCGGCACCGATCCAGAACGAGGTCTGCAGCCTCGCGTGGAGGAACGCGATCGAGATCAGCCCCACGAACATCGGGCACGTCGCGAAGAGGAGCGACACCGTCGAGGCGTGCGCGAACTCGAGGCTGTAGACGAAGCAGAGCTGGTTGAGGAAGATCATCGCCGCCGCGATTCCGACGTAGAGCCAGTCGGCGCGCGCGATCCGGAACGAGCGCTCGCGCCACCACGTGTAGGTCCAGAAGATCGAGATCGCGACGAAGTAGCGGATGGTTGCGTAGGCGAGCGGCAGCCAGCCGTGCTCGAGCAGGTACTTCGTGACCGTGACGTTGAGCGCCCAGAGCAGCACGGCGCCGAGCAACATCGCGTCCACGACGGAAGGGCGGCGCACTCGTTCGAAGCTATAGGTTTTCCGCATGGCTGAGCCGACCTTCGCCGACGTCGACGAGCTCGTCGGGCCCGCGACGCCGCACTTCGCCTACCAGCTGCGCGCGCGCGTGCGCGAGCTCGTGCTCGACCTGCCCGAGGAGCATCCGGTGCGGCGGTACGCAGACGAGAAGATGGAGCTGCTCGACCGGCTCGGGCACGCGTCCTCGAAGGCGGCCGACAGCCGTCGCGAGCCGTCGACGCGGCCCGGCTGGAGCGAGCTGCCGAGCTCGGCTCCCGCCGACGAACCGTTGCCGCGGGCATGAGCCTCGAAGGCGCGTCGGTCCTGGTGACCGGCGGGACGCGGGGGATCGGGCGCGCGATCGCGCTGCGGCTCGCCGCCGACGGAGCCTCCCGCGCCGTCCTCGGGTACATGCGCAACGACACCGCGGCCGAGGAGGCGGCGGCGCTCGTCCAGGAAGCGGGAGCCGAGGTGGTGCTGGTGCGCGGGAACGTCGCCGACGCGCGGGTGGTCGACGAGCTCGCCGCCGGCGGGCCGTACCGGGTCGTCGTCCACAACGCCGCGACGGGCGTGATCCGGCCGGCGCTCGAGACCGAGGACAAGCACTGGGACTGGACGCTGGCCGCGAACGCCCGTGCGCTCCTCTCACTCGCGCGCGCGACCGTGCCGACGATGGAGGAGGGCGGCTCGATCCTCGCGATCTCGAGCCTCGGCTCGCAGCGCGTCCTGCCGAACTACGTCCTGGTCGGCACGTCGAAGGCGGCCCTGGAGTCGGTCGTCCGCTACCTCGCCTTCGACCTCGCGCCGCGCGGGATCCGGGTCAACTGCGTCTCGGCGGGCGTCGTCGACACCGAGGCGCTCGACTGGTTCCCGAACAAGGACCAGATGCTCGCGTCGGTGAAGCGGACGCCGGCGGGGCGGCTCGTGGAGCCGGCGGACGTGGCGGCAGTCGTCTCCTTCCTCTGCTCGCGGGACGCCGCGATGATCTGCGGCCAGACGTTGATCGTGGACGGCGGCTACTCGCTCGGGGCGTAGCCCGTGGAGCCGACCGAGGAGAACATCCGCGCCTGGGACGACGCGCACCGCGCCCGCGCCGACCCGGTAGAGCTGCCGCCGGTCGTGCAGCGCACGCTCGGCGACCTGCAGGGCAGGCGCGTCCTCCATCTCCACTGCGGGACGGGCGAGGCGACCGCCGCGCTCGCGGAGCTCGGCGCCGTCGCGACCGGAGTCGACGCCAGGCCGGGCGCGCTCGAGACGGCGCGCGAACGGTGGCCGAAGATCCTCTGGGTGGACGGCAACCCACAGTCGCTGCCCCGCCAGCTGCGGCGGGGGCGCTTCGACCTCGTCTACTCGGGCGAGGGCGTACTCGGCCACCTCGACGACCTCGCAGGCTGGGCGAGCGGCATCGCGGCGGCCCTGCGCGGGCACGGCGAGCTGCTCGTCTTCGACGACCACCCGGTCGCGGACTGCGTCGACGCCTTTCTGCATTGGCGTCATGACTACTTCCGCGATCCGGCCGATCCCGACCGGCTGTGGCGAACCGGCCAGGTCGTGAACGCGCTCGTGCGCGCCGGCCTGCGGATCGATGCGCTCGAGGAGTACCCGGGCGGCACCGCCCGGCGCGGCCACGACCGCCGCATCCCGGCAACGTTCCTCCTGTACGCGCGCCGAGCCGCCTAGCCGAGCTTCTCGAGCGCCTCGTCGAGCTCGGCGTCGGTGATCGTCAGCGGCGGCGTCGCCTGGATCAACGAGCCGTCGAGGCCCGCGGGGACGACGAGCACGCCGCGCGCGAGGGCGGCGTCCGCGTCTCCCTCGCGCGCCCGCAGCAACCCGCGACCATGCCAGCCCGCCCGCTCGAAGCGCTCTCCCGCCTCGCGCACTCGCTCCAGCAGCTTCGGCGCCTCCTCGAGCACCACGAGGGCCGCGGCGCACGCGAGCGGGTTGCCGACGTGCGTGTGCGTGTAGACGTCCTCGGGGCCGAGCTGCCAGGCAGCCTCCAGACCCGCGCGGTAGAAGAGCGCCGCCGAGAGCGGCAGGCCGCCGCCGAGCGCCTTGCCGACGCAGAGCACGTCCGCGACCTCCTCCCCGGGCCACATCTCTCCGATCCGCCCGAGCCCGCAGAAGATCGAGTCGACCACGAGCAGCACCCCCGCCTCGTCGCAGCGGCGTCGCAGTGTCTCGAGGAAGCCGTCGGGCGGCACCCGCGACCCCGCTCTCCCCTGCACCGGCTCGACGATCACGCAGCCGGCGTCCTCCGGCAGCGGCCCAGGATCCTCGCCGTACGCACGCCGATGCACGGGCCCGGGGAGCCAGGGCGCGAACGGCTCGCGGAACCGCTCGAAGCCCGTCGCGGCAAGCGCGAGCAGCCCGGTCCCGTGGTAGGCGCCCTCGAACGCGACGATGCCGGGCCGGCCGGTGGCGAGCAGCGCCGTTCGGAGCGCGATCTCGACCGCGTCCTCCCCCGTCACGCCGAGCTTCGCCGGTCGCGGCAGCGACTGGCGGAGGCGCACCGTCACCTCGGCGTCGGCGAGATCGCCGAGCGCGTGCACCACCTCCTGCTCGTGCCAGGCTTCGAGGATGCGTGGGTCGCGGTGGCCGAGCGCCGCGACGCCGAAGCCGCCCGTGAGGTCGAGCAGCTCGCGCCCGTCGTCGAGCGTGACGCGACACCCCTCGGCCCGCGCCCAGATCACCGGCCCAACCGCAGAACGCGCCCCGCCGTGGCCTTCGCGATCGTCCCCGCCATCGCCGGGTTCTCCTGCAGCCGCCGCAGCGAGTACCGGTACCAGTGCTCGCCGAACGGGACGTAGACGCGCAGCCGGTGGCCCTCCGCGACGAGCTCGTCGCGCCGCTCCTCGCGCACGCCGAGCAGCATCTGGAGCTCGTAGTCGAGCGCCCCGCGATCCCGCCGCGAGATCCGCGCGAGCGACTCCCCGATCAGCCACTCGTCGTGCGTCGCCACGCCGACACGGCAGCCGGCGTCGAGGATCGCATCGAGGCAGCGGACGAAGTTCGCGCGCACGGCCTCGAAGTCGGTGAACGCGATCGCCGCCGGCTCGAGGTAGATGCCCTTGCAGAGGCGGACGCTCGGCCGCAGGTCGGCGAGGGCCCGCACGTCGTCGAGCGTGCGCCGCAGCCGCGCCTGCAGGACGACGCCGAGGTTGTCGTGCCCGTCCTCGCGCAGCTCGCGGTAGAGCCGGAGCGTGTCGTCGGTGGTGGACGAGTCCTCCATGTCGATCCGGACGAAGTTGCCGTAGCCGGCCGCCGTCCGCACGACCTCCAGGAGGTTCTCGCGGCAGAGCTCGTACGACAGATCGAGCCCGAGGGCGGTGAGCTTGACGCTGACGTTGGAGTCGAGGGCGGCCTCGTCGATCGCGGCGAACACGTCGTCATACGCCTGGGCGATCGCGCGTGTCTCCTCCTCGTGCGTGATCTCCTCGCCGAGGACGTCGACGGTGGCCATCTTCCCACCGGTGTTCAGCTCCCGCACGCACTCGACGGCCTCCGCCAGCGTCGCCCCGGCGATGTAGCGCGAGGAGAAGAGCTGCACCACGGGCTTCGGCACCGCCGGCAGCAGGCGGACGAGGGCGGAGTCGAGCAGCGACACGGGCGCGGCGATTCTATGTCGGGGGTTGTCCGACAGCGCAGACGGGAGTACGGTCAGGGCGGCCACTGCGGCGCCGGCACCCAATCGAGGAGGCGGAACGATGCAGTGGATCGACGAGGCCGACGCGGTATTCAGGGGCGGAGGCGTGAAGGGACTGGGGCTCGCGGGCGCGCTGTGCGGGTTCGCCGAGCATCCGACGAAGCCGATTCACCACTGGAAGGACGTCGCGGGCGCGAGCGCGGGGGCGATCATCGCGTGCTACCTCGCGACCGGGCACGACGCCCAGCAGATGCTCGAGCTCATGCAGAAGACGAGCTTCGGCCAGTTCGCCGACTTCCCGGGCCACAACAAGGAGCTCGGGATCGCGCGTCTGCTGGCCGAGCACGGGATGGCGCCGGGCAAGGCCTTCGAGAGCTGGTTCGACGACGTCCTCGAAGGCGCGACGTTCGCGAAGGTCCGAAAGCCGGCGACGAACGGCCAGGCCGAGCAATGGTCGCTGAAGCTCATCGCCGTGGACGTCACGGGCGGGCACCTGCTCGTGCTCCCCGGAGACCTCGCGAACTACCGCGACCCGGGCACCGGCAAGCAGATCGATCCCGACGAATTCCCGATCGCGCGCGCGGCACGGATGAGCATGTCGATCCCGTACTTCTTCGATCCGGTCGAGCTCCAGGACGCGCAGGGACGGACGTGCTTGATCGTCGACGGCGGCACTCTCTCGAACTTCCCGGTCTGGCTCTGGGACACCGACCCGAAGGTCAGCGGCCACGACCCGACGCGCCCCACCTTCGGATTCACGCTGAAGGGCGGCAAGGGCTTCGGCGGCCCGGGCGCGCTCGGCAAGGTCGCGCCGTGGCACCTGCGCTTCGCGTTCGAGATCTTCCACACCGCCGAGTCGGCGTGGGACGAGCGGTTCCAGTCGAACTCCACCCGCGTCCGCACGCTCGCGGTCGACGCCGGCGACGTCGGCACCACGGAGTTCAACCTCTCGACGGAGGAGCAGGAGATGCTCATCAAGAACGGCCGGGACGCGGCGAAGGCGTTCCTCGACGCCTTCTCGCTCGACGAGTACGAGAACACGTACCACGCGGGAATCGCGCAGACCGCGGGGGTGGCCGGCGGCTAGCCGCCTTCGCGCATGAACCCCTGGCGCGCGGCGCTGACGAGCGCCACGGCCTCGGGGAAGAGAACGCGCATGGCGTCGCGGAGCGCGATTGCCTGCTCGTCGACGCCGCCTTGCGTCTGCACCTGCTGCAGAGCGGCCGAGGTCAGTTCCACCGCGGTGTTGAGCGTGAGCGTGGCGAACTGCTCGCGCTGCGCCTCCTGCACCGACTCGGCCTGCTGCTCGGCGAACTCGCGCAGACCGCGCATCAGATCCTCGGGGTCGCCCCCGAACGGGAATCCGAAGCCTCCGCCTTCCATGCGAACAAGGGTAGCCGCGGCGGCTAGGCGAGCGGAAGCTTGTAGTTTCTTTCGATGTCGGCCGCGAGCTCCTCGACCGAGCCGAGCGCCGCCTGCATCGCCGCCGCGAAGGGAGAAGCTCCGCTCTCGCCGAGCGCCTGCTCGAGCCGCCGCGAGGCGGAGCCGAGCGCATCGAGGTAGGCGGCGCTCGCGACACGCGGCTCCTGCTGCAGGGTCTCGGCGAGAGCCTCGGCTGCGGCCTCGGCCTCCTCGATCCCTTCCGGGTTGGCCGTCTCGCGCAGCTCGACCAGGCGGGACCGGAGCTCGGGGAGGTGGCCGCCGCCCGCGAACTCCTCCGCCACCTCGCACAGCGCGGCGAGCGACGCAGCCTCACGCACGAGTCGGCCCTCTGTCAGCGGCTCCGCCTTGCCGCCCAGCGCGAGCCAGGCACGCCCCTCGGCGGACTCGAAGGCGCAGAGATAGACGCGCCGGCCGAGGGTCTCGGTCACGAGCACCCCGGCCAGGTCCTCCCCAGGCTCCGCGAACGCAGCAGCCGCGCCCGCGACGCGCCCGGCCTCCTCGACCGCCGTCATGCAGCCAGAATAGGGCCGTGGAAGCTTCCGCCCGTACCCGCCAGGCACGCGAGCTGTTCGCGCCGCTCGGCCCGACGTACGACCGCTACGCCGGCTTGCTCTCGTTCGGCCAGGATCCGCGCTGGCGCTCGTTCCTCGTCTCGCGGATCCCGGCCGACGCGCAGCGGGTGCTCGACGTCGCGAGCGGGACGGCTGCCGTGGCGATCGAGCTCGTGCGTGCGCGCCCGGACCGCACCGTGGTCGGCGTCGACCAGAGCCCCGAGATGCTCACCGCAGGGCGTGAGCGCGTGGCGCACGCGGGGCTGACCGACCGGATCGAGCTGCACGAGGCGCGGGCCGAGAACCTGTCGTTCGCCGACGGGGAGTTCGACGCGGTCAGCTTCACGTACCTGCTCCGCTACGTCGACGATGTCCCCGCGACGTTGCGCGAGCTCGTCCGGGTCGTACGGCCCGGCGGGACAGTGGCGATGCTCGAGTTCGGCCTCCCGCGCGGCGTTTGGCGTCCGCTCTGGGAGCTCTACGTGCGAGTGGGACTGCCGGCGGCCGGCGCGGTCGTCTCGCCGGGCTGGGGCGGCGTCGGCCGCTTCCTCGGCCCGAGCATCCGCGGCTTCTGGCGCGACTGGCCGGAGCCGCGCCTGCTCGACGCGTGGCGTGAGGCCGGCCTCGTCGAGGTCGCGGCTCGACGGATGAGTGTCGGCGGCGGAGTCGTCGTTTGGGGAAAGCGCGCTTGACCGCGGCCCGGCCGCGGCCGGCGTTCTACGCGTTAGGCCCCGGCGGCTGGCGCGACTACGTGACGCTGCTCCATCCGCCGTACACGCTCTGGCACCTCTCCTACGTCGCTGTCGGCGCGGCGCTGGCACCGCGGATGGACTGGCCCCTGCTCGGGTGGACAGCGCTCGCCTTTGCGCTCGCGATGGGAGTCGGGGCGCACGCCCTCGACGAGCTGCGCGGCAGGCCGCTCCAGACCCGCATCTCCTCGCGGGTGCTCACGGCCCTGGGGGCGGTCTCGATCTCCGCCGCCGCTGCAATCGGGATCGCCGTCGCGGTGTCGCGCACGCTCTGGCTCCTCGCGTTCGTGGCCGCCGGGGCGTTCCTCGTCGTCGCCTACAACCTCGAGCTGTTCGACGGGAGGTTCCACGGCGGGCTCTGGTTCGCGGCGGCCTGGGGGGCGTTCCCGGTGCTGACCGCCTATTTCGCGTCGGCCGAGACGCTGCACGCAGCTGCCTTTGCCGCTGCGGTCTATGCCTTTGCCCTGAGCTGGGCGCAGCGACGGCTCTCGACGCCCGTGCGGCTCGTCCGGCGCCGGGTCGTGGCCGTCGAAGGAGAGCTGCGGCTCGACGACGGGACGACGCTTCCGCTCGACACCGACGCGCTGGTGTCCGACGCCGAGACGGCACTGAAGATGCTCGCTGCCGCGGCAGTGCTCATTGGCGGCGCGCTCCTCCTGTTCAGAGCGGGGTAGCTCTACACTCAGGACGGTGACGCTGACGACGATCGCCGATCTCATCTTCGCCGGAGGCGTCGTGCTCGCCGCGCTCGCGCTCGCCGGTGCCGCGCTTCGCCGCGCAAGCACATCCGCCCTGGCGACTGTCACCGCCGTCGAGGCGGTCGCGAGTGTCGGCGTCTGGGTCGCGTTCGCCCTCCGCCACGACCGGTCGCTGGCCGTGTCCGCGGCCGGGCTGACGGCCAGCATGCTCGTGTCAGTGGCCGCCCTCCTCCTGCGCCGCGCGTTGAAACGCGTCGACGCGATGGACGATCGGCTCGCCGAGGCACAGGCGGACCTCCTCTCCTCGGTCGAGCGGGAGAAGACCTCCCTCGGGAAGGAGCTCCAGCTGACGCTCGCCCGCGCCCGGGCCGACTCACGCTCGCTGCTGGAGGAGCAGGAACGGCAGATCGCGGAGGAGCGGCGCACGCTGGTCTCCCAGTGGGAGCACGACGCGACGTCGGCTCTCGGCGACAAGCTGAACCAGGTTCAGGCGCAGATCGAGCAGCGGCTCGCGGGGTGGTCGCAGGATCTCGATCGGATCGCCGAGGCGACCAAACTGCGGATCGGGGAGCTCGAGCAGCGACAGCAGCAGGTGCTGCGCGAGATCGAGCTGCGGCTGACCGCGGACGCCGAACGGCTGGCCGCCGAGAGCGAGGAGCAGCGGACGGGAGTGGCCCGGCTGCGCACCGAGCTCCAGCGCACGCTCGACGACTCCCTTGCCCACGCGAGCAGTGAGCTCGACGTGCATGCCGCCGAACGCCGCAGGGCCCTGCACGAGCTCGAGGAGCGCATGTCCCGGCGCGAGCGCGAGCTGACTGAGCAGGCGCAGCGCGAGGAGGTCGACGCGGTACAGCGGGTGAAGGCCGGGTTCGAGGACGTCTCGCGCCGGCAGGTCGAGCAGCTCGAGCGCGCCGTCGATCGCGCGGTGGCGTCACACGCAGACGAGGCAGCCCAGAGATTCGCGCAGCTCGTGAAGACCTCCCGGGAGGATGCCGCGAAGCGCCTCGCCCGCGAGCTCGAGCGCGCCGTGAGCACCTTCTCGCGGGAGGCCGAGACGGTGCTGGCGGAACGGCTGGCGCACGTCGGAGACGCAGGCGCGCAGCGCCTCGAGCACAGAGTCTCGAGCGTGGGCAAGGAGCTCGAGCGGCGCCATGACGAGCTCGTCGAAGCCCAGGATCAACGCCTCAGCGAGCTCGAGAGCGAGATGCGCCGGCGGGTCGAGGATCTCCGCTCCGACATCGAGGCGGAGCGAGGCGTGCTGGAGGCGCGTCTGCAGGAGATCCTGCGCCGATATTCCTCGGCCGCAGCCGTCCGCGGCTCCTGACGTCCTTACAAAAAGTTGTCCTAACAACGCCCGGGAGGGTTCGTCGGTAGCAGCACGAACCTGATGAGCCATGAGCGAGATGACGACCACCCCCATTCTCGATGAGCCCCTCTTCGACGAGCGGTCGAAGGTCGAGAGCTGGCGCCTCCACATCCTGATCGAGGCCGGGTATCCGCTCTCGCTCGCCGAGCGCCTCGCCGTGAGCGAAGCAGACCTCCATCTCGCCTGCGAGATGCTCGGGCGCGGCTGCCAGCCGGACACGGCCGCCGAGATCCTCCTTTAGCTCGCGAAGCTGGCGCTTCGCTCGCTGGGAAACGGGACTGCGCCAACGGGAGACGCGGTCTCCCGTTGGCTCCGTGTTTTTTGCTTTGAGGTTGTGCGGGTTGGGAGGCTCGTGTGGTGCGCTCGCGCGCGGCGGAGGCCGGCGCGAGCGCCAGGTTCGGCCTGCGGCTAAGTCCGGCTACGCCGTGTCTTAGCCTCCGGCCCTTGGCGCCCGGATGCTCGAAACGTCTCGAACCTCCTTGGGTTCAGGCGGCAGCCTGACGGGAGCCGCAGGCGACGTTACGACGCCGCGCAGTAGCGGGCGAGCACGCGAAGCCTGCTCGCCCGCGACGACACAAGACGCTCGAAGCGAGCCAGCCCAATGTGCCCTCAGCACGGAGCCGACCGGAGACCGCGTCTCCGGTCGGCGCAGTCCCTTCAAACCTGGGGCGAAGAGCGCAGCTCTTCGCCCCAGTGGCAAAGCTCTTCGCCCGGGTACTGTGCGGCGGTGGCCAAGGTCGAGGCGCTGCCGTACGACGATCGCACCGTTTACTCGGTCGCCGCGTTCAACCGCGGGGTCGGGCAGTGGCTGTCGCGGCTCCCAACTCTCTGGGTCGAGGGAGAGGTGACCGAGCTCCGACGGCACGAGCGCTGGGCGACGGTGTTCTTCACGCTCAAGGATCCGGCCGACGGCTCCTGCGTCGGCGTGGCAATGGCGCGCGGGCGGTTCGACGCGCTGCGGCTCGACCTCTCTGACGGTGAGCGCGTGCACGTCTTCGGGCGGCCGGAGCTGTACGAGCAGCGCGGCGACTTCAAGCTCCGTGCGCTCACGATCGAGCGCTTCGGCGTCGGCGCCCACCTCGCCTCGCTCGAGCGACTGAAGGCGACCCTCGCGGCCGAAGGGCTCTTCTCCGACGCCCGCAAGCGGACGCTGCCGTTCCTGCCGCGCCGCATCGGCATCGTGACGGGAAACGACGCCGCTGCGAAGCGCGACGTCGTGACCACGATCCGCTCCCGCTTCCCGCCGGCCGCGGTGCTCGTCGCGGAGACGTACGTCCAGGGCCCGCGCGCGGCCGCCGAGATCGTGGCGGCGATCGGCGCTCTCTGCGAGCACGCGGACGTCGACGTCATCGTCCTGACCCGCGGCGGCGGCAGCTTCGAGGATCTCCTGCCCTTCAGCGACGAGCGGGTGGTCCGGGCGGTCGCCGGGTGCCCCGTGCCGGTGGTTTCCGCCGTCGGGCACGAGCAGGACACGCCGCTCTGCGACCTTGCCGCGGACGTCCGCGCCTCGACTCCGACGGCCGCCGGGAAGCTCGTCGTCCCGGAGCTGGCTGAGTTGTTCGGCAGGCTCGACCGTGCCCGCGGAGCTCTTGCGCGCAACGTCCGGCGCTCGCTCGACCGGGACCGGCAACGACTCACGCGGTCCGGCGAGCGGCTCCGCACCCGTCCGAGAATCGTCTTCGAGCACGAGAGGCAACGGCTCGAGCGCACGCACGAACGGCTGCGGCTGGCGCCGGCGCTGGCGGTCGAGCGCAAGCGGGCGGCGCTCGAGAAGAGCGCCGCGAAACTCGTCGCGTTGTCACCTGTGCAAACACTGGAGCGAGGGTACGCGATCGTCCGGACGGGCTCCGGCGACGTCGTGGCCTCGGCCGCCGAGGTCTCGGCAGGCGCGCACGTGGACGTCACGCTCGCCGAAGGCGGCTTCGGCGCGCGGGTCGAGGAGGTGGCCCCGTGACCGAACCGACGGGGCAGACCTTCGAGCAGGCGCAGGCTGAGCTCGAGCAGATCGTCGAACGCCTCGAGCGCGGACAGGCGCCGCTCGACGAGGCGCTGAAGCTGTGGGAACGAGGGGAAGAGCTCTACGCCCTCTGCCAGGCGAAGCTCGACGCAGCCGAGGGCCGCGTCGAGGAGTTGGCCCGCCGCGCAGAGCAGTCGAGACCGGCGAGCGGGAGCTAGCGCGCAGCCGCGCGCTCGGCCGACGGAGCCGCGTCCTCCGCCGACTCCTCGTCCGGAAGCTCCGCCTGGTCGGCCGTCGGCATCACGCGCAGCATCGCGAACGAGAGCCCTTCGCGGGCGAGGAAGAGGAGGCCGACGCCGATGCCGACCGACGCCTCGATCGCCTGCAACCCGAACCCGTAGGCGACGCCGGTGCTGTACGCGACGCCGTAGCCGACGAGCGCAGACGCGATCGCGACCTGCACGAGACCGACGTTGCCGGGCCAGAACGGAAGGATCGTCACCACGTTCATCACGAGCAGCACGACGCCGGCCGCCGGCAGCGGAGCATGGATGTCGAACGCGCGCATCGCGGTGTAGACGGCGAGCAGCTGGCACGTCCAGCCGATGACCTGGAAGAAGATCGCACCGACGAATCCGGCGGGTGAGCGCATCACGCCGAGCCCGGAGCGGCCCATCGTCAGCAGCCGGCGCACCGGGCCGAGGCCCTCGAGCGCCATCTCGTGGTGCTGCCTGCGCGCGCTGACGAACGCGAAGACGAACAGCCCGACGCCGAAGCCGATGACGAACAGCAGGGTCGCGCGGGCCGAGCCCGGGATGCTCGCGGTCGCGACGACGTAGAGGATCAGCAGGAGCACGGGCACGATGTCGAAGACGCGGTGCGCGAACACCGTCCCGACGAGCGCCGCCCACGCGCCCTTGCGCTCGGGCATCTTCCGCGTCAGCACGGCGACCCGCGCCAGCTCGCCGACCCGGCCCGGCAACAGGGCGTTCGCGAACAGGCCGACGGAGAAGGCCGAGAAGACGAGCGTCACGCGAGGGTGCGGTGGCTCCATCGCGGAGCGGATGACCGTGTTCCAGGCGAGCGCGCGCGCCACCACCGAGAGGAGGTTCAGCGCGATCGCGACGACGACCCACTCCCACTCCACGGCCCTGAACGCGCTGCCGATCGTCTCGACGCTGTTGCGCCTCCACCAGAACAGGCCGACGACCGCCGCGAGCACGACGAGCCCCAGGAACACCCGCAGGATCCGGCTCGACGGCAGCCGGAAGAAGTCGTTGTGCTCGAAGTCCATCCGGGCCATTATCGTCGGCTGCCCGGTGCGTCTCCGTTCCCCGCACGATCGCGAGATCGTCCGTCTCGCGCTGCCGGCGCTCGGCGCGCTCGCGGCCGAGCCGCTGTACGTCCTCGCCGACACGGCAATCGTCGGTCATCTCGGCCGCCCGCAGATCGCCGCGCTCGGCCTGGCCGGCACCGTGCTCGCAGGCGCCTTCACGATCTTCAACTTCCTCACCTACGGGACGACGGCGGTCGTGGCGCGCGCGTCGGGCGCGGGCCGGGACGAAGAAGCCGCCGGGATTGCCGCCCAGGCGCTCTGGGCGTCGCTCGGGATCGGCGCCGTGCTCCTCGTCGCCTGCGAGCTCGTGGCCGTCCCGCTCCTCGACGGCTTGGGTGGCCACGGACGGTCCGGCGACTTCGCGCTCACCTACTTCCGGATCGCGGCCATAGGACTTCCCGCAGCGCTGATCACACTCGCCGGCCAGGGCTACCTGCGCGGCGTCGCGAACCTGCGGCGGCCGCTGGAGATCGTGGTCGCGGCGAACCTGCTGAACCTCGTGCTGGAGGTCGTCTTCGTCTACGTCTTCCACTGGGGGATCGCGGGCTCGGCGGCAGGGACGGCGATCGCGCAGGCCGCGATGGGCGCAGCCTTCGTCGTCGAGTTGCTGCGACCGCACGCGCCGTCGCGACGGCCGAGCCTGAAGGCGATGGAGCCGCTCTTCAGGATCGGCCGGCAGATCTTCGTGCGCACAGCGGCGCTCTACGCCTCGTTCCTCGTCGCCGCCTCGGTGCTCGCCCGCATGGGCGACGCGGAGCTCGGCGCGCATCAGATCGCGTACCAGTTCTTCATCCTCCTCGCGCTGATCCTCGACGCGCTCGCGATCGCCGGCCAGGTGATCGTCGGCCGGACGCTCGGCGCAGGCGACGCCGACGGCGCGTACGCGGCCGGAGTCCGCATGATCTGGTGGTCGGTGGTGGTCGGGCTCGTCTTCGCCCTCCTCCTCGCGCCCCTGTCGGACGTGCTGCCGCGAGCCTTCACGAGTGATCCGCGCGTTCTCCACCAGGCAGCGCTGCTCTGGCCGTTCCTCGCCGCGATGCAGCCGCTCGGCGGGGCCGTCTTCGCGCTCGACGGGATCCTCATCGGCGCCGGCGACACGCGCTTCCTGATGTGGTCGATGCTCGCCGCGAGCGCCTTGTTCATCCTGCTCGCGGCGCTCTCGCTCGCGTACGGCTGGGGCGTGATCGGAGTCTGGGCGGCGCTCGACGTCCTCATCGCCGCGCGGCTCGCTCTCCTCCTCCCGCGCTTCCTCAGCCGCCGCTGGGCGGTTGTGGGCTGGCAATAGACTGCGTCGATGGAAGGCCTCGCCGAGCTGCATACCCACCTCGGAGGGTCGGTCTCCTCCGACATCCTCTGGTCGCTCGCCCACCGGCAGGGAATCGCGCTTCCCGTCAAGGACTTCTGGGACTTCGATCGGCTCGTGACCGTGTCCGACCCGCGGGGCGTGCCCGACCTCGACGCGCTCGACGCGATCTACCACTGGACGGAGCTCATCCAGTCGAGCCCGGCCGCTGTCGAGGTCTCCGTGCACGGCGCGATCGGCGGCGCGTACCGCTCGCAGGGGATCACGACGCTCGAGCTGCGCTTCAATCCGATGAAGCGGAACCGCGGCGGCGAGCGCGACCTCGACCACATCATCCTGGCCGCGATCCGGGGCCTCGACGTCGCGAGCCTCGAGTATCCACAGGTACGCGCGGGCCTGATCCTGATGATGGACCGGACGTTCACGCCCCACCAGAACGAGATCATCGTCGAGAAGGCGATTCGCTGGGCGCCGCGCGGGGTCGTGGGGATCGACATCGCGGGGCCGCGGCCCGGCGGCGAGCGCTACGACTACTCGCAGGTGCAGCCGATGGTGGAGGAGGCTCGCGCCGCCGGGCTCGGGGTGACGATCCACGTCGGCGAGGAGGGCGGGGAGATGGGCCGCGCCGAGATCGGCGAGGTGCTCGAGCTCCTCCGTCCCGACCGGATCGGCCACGGGATCCTCGCTGCCGGCGACGACGACCTGATGAAGGAGTTGCGCGAGCGCGAAGTCGTCCTCGAGATCTGCCCGACTTCGAACCTCCTCACGAAGGCGCTGAGCGACGAGGACGCGGTGCGCGACGTCTTCCGGACGTTCGTCGAGAACGGCGTCCTGTTCACGATCGCCACCGACGGTCCGGAGATGATGCGGACGCATCTCCGCGACGAGTTCGACCTGCTGCTGCGGACCGGCGCGCTGACACAGGGGGAGCTCGAAGAGGCCAACGCGCGCGGCCACGAGGCGAGTTTCGCGGGCGGCGCGCACGCCACAAGCCCGAATACCCCTGTCGGCCGATAGTCCCGGCGCCGGCGCGGCCGTAGCGTCCGGGACATGAGAGGCACCGACGAGACAAAGCCCGACCTGACCGAGCGCCAGCTCCAGATCGTTGCACTGATCGCGTGCGGGTGCTCGAACGACGAGGTCGGAGAGCGTCTCGGCATCTCGCCCAGAACGGCCAAGGCGCATTGCGACGTGCTGCGCCAGAAGCTAGGCGTGCCGAGGCGGCGGCAGATCCCTGCCGCGTTCAAGGCGCTCACCGGTGAGGACCCCCTCGCCCGTGAGCTCGCGCCGGCCCTTGCCGGCGCCGGGGGCTGACGGCTACCCGCGCTCGGGCCCTACCCCGAGCGCGGGCCCCCGCTTTCGGCGGACGTGACGAGCAGCTGAGAGAGGAGTAGGGTCCTCGTAACCCGGACGCAGCCGGTCAGGGCAGGGGAAAAGGTGGAGACGATCACAGCGGCGGGCTCGCCCGCTCTCGACCACATCATCGAGCGCCCGCGATTGATCGCGCGGCTCCGAGAAGGCGGGGGCGCGCGGGTCTCGGTCCTGGCGGCTCCCGCCGGCTACGGGAAGACGACGCTCGCACGTCAGTGGTCCGAGCGGCAGGCCGGCCCGGTCGCGTGGTATCGCACGACGCGTGCGTCGGGAGACGTTGCGCTTCTCGCAGTGCAGCTCGACGACCTGCTTGCGTCGATCGCGCCGGAGCTGCCGCGCGAGCCGGAGAAGGTCGCGACGATCGCGTCGGTCAACCCGAGCCCCCGGCCCCTCGGCCGCGCGATCCTGCGGACCTTCGAAGCGCTGTCGCAGGACGTCCTGCTCGTCGTGGACGAGTGGGAGGCCGCCGGGACGGACGAGGCGGAGGACCTCCTGGCGATGCTGGTGGAGGGTCTCGACATCCGGTTCCTGATCACGACGAGAACGCGACCCGACTGGTTCACGCCGCGCCTCGAGGTCTACGGCGAGGGGCTCGAGATCGGCGTCGACGAGCTCGCCATGACAGACGACGAAGCGGCACGGGTACTCACGACGATCGGCGCTGTCGCGGGGCGAGCACGACTGATGCGCACCGCGGAGGGTTGGCCTGCCGTGCTCGGCCTTGCGGCGATGAGCGGCGACGTCGACTTCACGTCGAGCCGACTCCTCTCCCGCACGCTGTACGACTTCCTCGCTGGCGAGCTGCTGGCCGCCGCGGCGAAGGAGACGCAGGCCGGGCTGATGCTGCTGGCGGTTGCGTCGGTGACAGACGTCGAGGTCGCGCGCAGCATTCTCGACTTCGCGGCCGACGCCGTGCTGGACGACGCGACGGCGCGAGGCCTGATTGCGATTACGGACCGCAAGGTCCTCTCGCTCCATCCTCTGCTCCGGGAGCTGTTGATTCGGCGCTTCGAGGACGCCGGCGACGAGACCCGGGACGCTCAGCTTGCGCGAGCCCGGAAGCTCTTTGAGCTGCGTCGATGGGACGAAGCGCTGTGCGTCGCCGAGGTGGCGAAGAATGCGTCCTTCGCCACCGAGGCAATCGAGGCCGCCCTGGATGATCTACTCGCAGCCGGCCGCACGAGCAGCCTCCAACGTTGGGTCTCGGCGGCTCGGTCGGCAGGAGCCGAAGGCGGCCTCATCGACTACGCGGAGAGCGAGGCGCTCCTCCGGGGGAACGAACTCGACAAAGCGATCGCTCTTGCAACGCGGGCGTCGCGATCCCTCGATGGAGATCTACCCGCGCGTGCACACCTCGTCGCCGGCAGGGCTGCACACCTGGTGGACCGCTGCGAGCTTGCTGAAGACCACGCGGAATCCGCCGCTCGGGTCGCAAAGTCTCATGGAACTCGCGAGGGAGCGCTCTGGCTGCGTTTTCTCGCCGGGTATGCCGCCGAAAAGACCGATCTGCGGGATCGGCTCAATGACTTCAAGGACAGTTCACTGTCGGGCGGCCAACAGTCGCTGAATGTCGCCTCGGGCCACCTCTCACTAGCCCACTTCGAGGGCAATCTTGATCAGGCGATCGAGGGCGCGCAATCCGCCCTCTTGATCGCGACCGAAGGGGGCGACCCCTTCGCGCTCACGGGGCTCTTGAGCACATACAGCTACTCGCTGATCTTGACCTGCCAATATGAGGAGAGCCTCACGCAGACCGAAGCTTTACGCCTTGCTGCAGAGAGTTGTGGCCTCGACTTCCCGATCCCATACGCGCAGGTGCTCAGAGCGAAAGCACTCGTGGGACTGGGGAGGTTCGCACCTGCCGCTCGAACGCTATCCGCGCTCGAACGCGAGATCGGAAATGAGCCAGGCGCCTACTTTCGAGGGAGTCTTCCGGTACAGCGTGCTCGCCTTTATGCAAGCGTTGGCGATCTCACACGGTCGCTGGAAGTCCTGTCGTTAGGCCCACATGAACGCCTTACCACTGAGGGTCGCGGCGAGTTCCTCGGGTGGCAGGCTCTATTCCACGCGGTCGCCGGAGACCTAGATCAGGCGCGAACGTTGGCGGTCGACGCTCGCCTTGCGAGTCGCAGCCTTGAGGTCGCAGCACTTTGGCTTCTCACTGAAGCGATCGTTGCCCTGGCGGTCGGGGACATGGAGGCAGGGACTGCTCGGCTCAGCGTCGTGATCGAGAATAGGGTCTGGGACCCGGCCGTCATCGCCGTGCGTACAGCGCCAGCGCTCGGCGAGTTTGTGGCAAGTCAGCCCGAATGGCGAAGCTGGCTACAACGAGTGCTCTCGGCCTCGTCAGATACCGCGATTGCCAGCAGACTCGGGGTTCGAGTGCCGCGTGCGGCCAAGCCCGCGTCCAGGCTCACCACACGGGAGAGCGAGGTGCACGAGCTTCTAGCTCAAGGCCTGACGAACGAGGAGATCGCGAGGCAGCTGTACATAAGCCTCTCGACGACAAAGGTGCACGTTAAGCACATCTACGACAAGCTCGGAGTCCGGTCGCGGCTGGAGGCAGCTCGAGCTTTACGTGACGACGTCTAGTGCCACCGCGACATCGTCCTCCACCTGTTCCAGTTGCGACTTTTCGCGCATGAACGACGTGCCACGCCCTGAGCGGTAGTTCTCGTCGGCCGTCGCGAGAATGGCCTCGAACGCCGCGACCACTCCGGTGTCGAATTGTGTCCCTACCGCCTGCGCGAGACGCATGCGCGCAACTCGACTGGGTAGCGCTTCGCGGTAGGGGCGATCCGACGTCATGGCGTCGTATGCGTCGGCGACTCCGATGATCCGGGCGAGGAGCGGGATGTCGTTGCCGTGAATTTCATCCGGATAACCCATGCCGTCGATCCGTTCGTGATGCGACCGAACTACGTCGGCGATCTCCGAGTAATCGTCGACGTTGCGAAGGATCTTCTCGCCGATTTCAGAGTGCTGCTCCATCTGCCTCCGCTCCTCGAGAGTCAGCGGCCCCGGCTTTTCGAGGAGGCCCGCCGGGAGACCGATCTTGCCAATGTCGTGGACGAGCCCACATAGGTGGACAAGCTCCTGCTGATCCTCCGAGAGGCCCATGCGCCGCGCGATGTCTCTCGCGTAGATCGCGACCGCTGCGGAGTGACCAGCGGTGTACTGGTCGCGGGCATCCAACGTCGCGACGAGGGCGGTAGCGAACGACAGGCTGGCTCGCCGAAGGAGATCGTTTGCAGTCGCCAGGCGGTGTGTCGCCTCCTTCTCTTGCCTGTAGAGGTGGAGAAGCCGCTGCGCGGCAAGCGTCGGGATGAAGAAGACGAGCACAAGTTCCAGGGAGTAGGTGTGGTAGGCGTAGACGAAGAGCGTCAAGACGGGCACATAGAGCGGCACCGTGATCCAAGAGAGTGACGCGATCGTCTTGAGATGGGCCGCGGGATCGACGCCGCGCACGAAGGCGGTCGTAGTGCTGAAGAAGCCGTCTACCGCAAGAAAGATCAACGACCCGATCAGACTCGCCAAGAGATACTGGCCAAGGTTTCCAGGCTGCGGAAGAAGCCTAACTACGACTAGTCCAACTGCAGCGCCGGTAAGCCCACGAATCGGCGTATACACACTCCACTTGAGTGGTGATCTGGGTAAATCAAGCGCAGTCGAGAGCGCCCCGACGACAAATGCGCCGAGCGGTCCGAACACAACGGCAGAGAAGACGAGCGGCAGGAACGCGACCGAAACCTCGGTGTGATCGTTAACCGCGACCGTCTGCCGCTCGGCCGCGGCGGCGATGGCGCCCAACACGAAGAGCGCCCACACGTGCGATACCCGGTACCCACCGAGCCATAGGGCGCCGGTCGCTCCGATCGATGCCGTCCACAGTATCCCGGCCCATACGGCGGATCGACGGTCGGCGCTATCCAGACCTCTGAACAGGCGGTCCAGCCTTGCGTATCCCCCAGAAGGGGTATACGCTTCGGATGCCGTCAGTCCCCGATCGATCGGAGTTCTCAATGCGTTCCTTTATCCGCCTTGCCGCCCGCGCGAGCATCGCAGGGGCAACGAGAAGCTGGTAGAGCCGTCGGATAGTCCGTTATCCACAGCCTCCCTTCATCCCCCGCGCGGGGGATCCGGGTCAGAACTGGGAGACGGATAGACAGATTCACGTGCGCCGGGTGGTCTTCACCCGGCGCTTTGCGTCTCCTGCGTCCACAGCACTGTGGACGGAAGCTCGCTAGCCGATGATGCCGCGGCGGAAGCCGACCGCCACTGCATGCGCACGTGAGCGCGCCTGGAGCTTCGCGAGGAGATGCCGCACATGCGACTTGACCGTCTCCTCCGAGAGGAAGAGCTTCTGACCGATCTCCCGGTTCACCAGGCCGTCGGAGATGAGCTGCAGCACCTCGACCTCGCGCGTCGTCGGCTCCTGCTCGAGCTCGCGAAGCGGGCTCTGAAGCGGAATCACGTCGGCACCGCCGGTACCACGACGCCGCGCCGCAACTTCCTCGAAGCGGCGCGAATGCGTCAGGTAACGGCTGAGGATCTCCTTGCGCTCAGCTGCATCCACGACCCGTGTATCGGCCGCCTATCCAGGCCGCTTTAGCGCTTCGTCCTACCTCGAACGGGTGTCAGTCCGAATTCGCGGAGGCGGGATTCGAGCGGCCCGATGTGTCTTGCGGAAGCGCCGAGGAATCGGCCTCGGCCGGCGTGTGCTGCTCGGCCACTCCGACCCGCTGCAGCGTGGCCTGATCGACGTTCAGCGGGTGGTGGCAGGCGGCGAGATGGCCGCTGCCGTAATCGACGAGAGGAGGCTCCAGCTGCCGGCACACATCCGTCGCATAGCGGCAGCGCGGATGGAAGCGGCACCCGGTCGGCGGGTTGATCGGGCTCGGAACGTCTCCCTCGAGCACGATCCGCTCGCGCTTCTCGGCCAGGTCGGGATCCGGAATCGGAACCGCCGAGAGCAGCGCCTCGGTGTACGGCATGATCGGCCTCGTGTAGAGCTCCTCCGCCGGCGAGAGCTCGACGAGCTTGCCGAGATACATCACCGCGATCCGGTCGCTCACATGGCGGACGACGCCGAGGTCGTGCGCGATGAAGACGTACGTGAGCGCGAGCTCGTTCTGCAGATCTCCGAGCAGGTTCAGCATCTGCGACTGGATCGAGACGTCGAGAGCCGAAACCGGCTCGTCCGCGACGATCAGCTTCGGCCGCAGGGCAAGCGCCCGCGCAATCCCGATCCGCTGCCGCTGGCCGCCGGAGAACTCGTGCGGGAAGCGGTTGTAGTGCTCGGGCGAGAGGCCGACCGTCTCGAGGATCTCGCCGACCCGCCGCTTCTGCTCGGCCCGGCTGCCGAGGTTGTGGATCCGCATCGGGTCGGACACGATCGTCCCCACGCGCTTCCGTGGGTTGAGCGACGCGTACGGATCCTGGAAGACCATCTGCATCTCCCGTCGCAAAGGCCGCAACGCCCGCACACCGAGTCGCGAAATGTCGCGCCCCTGGAAGACGATCTGGCCGTCGGTCGGCTGGAGCAACCGCACGATGGTTCGGCCCAGCGTCGACTTGCCGCACCCGGACTCGCCCACGAGCCCGAGCGTCTCTCCTTCCCGGACGGCGAAGCTCACGTCGTCGACGGCATGGACCGCCGCGACCTCGCGCTGCAAGACCCCCTTCCGGATCGGAAAGTACTTCTTGACGTGACGAACCTCGAGGAGCGGAGCGTCGCCCGACGCGGCGGCCTGGTCGAGCGCCGTCACGCGGCCGCTTCCGAGCCGGGCGAGATCGTCTCGTCGCGATGCGCGCGCTTGAACTCGACGTCGAGCCAACAGCGGTCGAGATGTCCGGGCGTGCCGACGCGGTTCTCGAGCGGCGGCTCCTGCTTGCACTTCTCGAACGCGTGCGGGCAGCGTGGGCGGAACTTGCAACCCTCCGGTGGGTTGATCAGCGACGGAGGCATCCCTTCGATCGTGTGCAGGCGCTCGACCCGCGGCCGGTCGAGCCGCGGAATCGACCCGAGCAGGCCCCAGGTGTAGGGCATCTGCGGGTCGTAGAAGAGGTCGCGCTTCGAGCCGCGCTCGACGACGCGGCCGGCGTACATGACGATGATCTCGTCGGCGATCTCGGCGATCACGCCGAGATCGTGGGTGATGAAGATCACGGCGGAGTTGAAGTCGTCCTTGAGGCGGTTGATCAACTCGACGATCTGCGCCTGGATGGTCACGTCGAGAGCCGTCGTCGGCTCGTCGGCGATGAGGATCGACGGGTTGCACGACAGGGCCATCGCGATCATGGCTCGCTGCCGCATCCCGCCGGAGAACTCATGCGGAAAGCTGTCGACGCGCGTCTCCGGGTTCGGGATGCCCACCTGCCGCAACAACTCCACCGTGCGTGCCCGGGCCGTGCGCTTGTCGACATTCTCGTGGGCCTGGATCGCCTCGACGATCTGCTCGCCGATCCGGTAGACGGGATTCAGCGAGGTCATCGGGTCCTGGAAGATCATCCCGAGCTCGTTGCCGCGATAGTCCTGCATGTCGCGGTCCGAGACCTTCAGCAGATCCTTCCCTTTGTAGAGCACCTCGCCCTCGAAGCGCGCGTTCACTCCACGCGTCAGCCCCATCATCGTCATCGCGGTGACGCTCTTGCCCGAGCCCGACTCGCCCACGATCCCGATCACCTTGCCGCGGTCGAGCTCCATGGAGACCCCGTCGACGGCGCTCACGACTCCGTCCTCGGTGGCAAAAGAGACCTTGAGGTCGTTGACCTCGAGCAGACGTTCGGCCATCAGGTCAGCCGGATTCTCGGATCGAGATACGCGTACGCGACGTCGACGAGCGTCGAGAAGACGACGATGAATGCCGCGCCGTAGAGGGTCACGGCGATCAGGGGCGGCAGATCCTGCGTCGCGATCGAGGCGGCGGCGTAATAGCCGACGCCGTGGATGTCGTAGACGTACTCGGTGATGATCGCCCCGCCACCGAGCACCGCGGCGAAGTCGAGCCCGAACAGGGTCACGATCGGGATGAGCGACGCGCGCAGCGTGTGCTTGACGAGGATCTGCCGAGACGAGAGCCCTTTCGCCTTGGCTGTCCGCACGAAGTCCTCGTTGATCGTGTCCAGGATGTTCGAGCGCAGAACGCGGCCGTAGAAGCCGACGAACAGGATCGCGAGCGTGAACCAGGGCAGCAGCAGGTGGTAGAACCACTGCCAGGGGTTCGTGGTCAAGGGGACATAACCGCCGTCGGGGAACCACGACCAACGGTTTTCGCCGGCGAAGTAGTAGCGGAGCATGATTGCCAGCCAGGCGACCGGCAGCGAGATGCCGACCAGCGCAAGGATCGTGATCGCCTTGTCCGTGAAGCGGCCGGCCTTGACGGCGGAGATCGTTCCCACCAGGATCCCGAAGCCGAGCCAGATGATCGCCGCCCCGATGCAGAGCGAGAAGGTCTCCGGCAGTCCTTCCTTGATCTGCTGGACGACATTCGTGCCGTCGTAGTACGAGATGAGCTGCCCGCTGAGCAGCTGCTTCATCATGTCGAAGTACTGCACGAAGACGTTCTTGTTGAGCCCGAGCTTGTGCTCGATCGAGAGGACGTTCGCCGGTGTCGCATTCCGGCCGGCGATGCGTTCCGCGACGGCGGTCGGACCGCCGCCGGGGAGCTTGAAGAAGATGAGGTACGTGATGAAGCTGACGGCGATCAGGACGATGATCATCCCGAACACCCGCCGGATGAGGAACGCCACCATCTAGCGCTTCGACCGCCTCAATGCTCGATCCTCACCTTCGCGCGCGGGTCGAGCGCGTCCCGCAACCCGTCGCCGAACACGTTGAGCGAGATCACCGTGACGGTGATCATGATCCCTGGCAGGATCGCCAGCCACGGGTCGCTCGCGACGATCAGCTGGCCGTCGGCGATCATCGTTCCCCAGGAGGGCTGGGGAGGCTGGACGCCGGCGCCGAGGAACGACAGGGCGACCTCGGTGAGAATCGCGTTGGCGACGATCAGCGTGAAGAGCACGAGCACCGACGACGCGATGTTCGGCAGCAGCTCCGAGAACATGATTCGCAGCGGGCCCGCGCCCTGGGCGGTCGACGCTTCGACGAACTCGCGGTTCCGCAACGCGAGAACCTGGCCCCGCAGCGGTCTCCCGATGTACGGGATGAACACGAACGCGATCACGGCGACCGGGATCCAGAGGCTGCCGGCCGCGATGTTGATCGGCCCGTGGTGGAAGCCGTTGATGTTGAGCGCGGTGCCGAGCGAGATCCCGAGCAGGATGACCGGGAACGCCCAGATCAGGTCGAAGAGCCGCGAGATTATCCAGTCACTGGCGCCGCCGAAGTAGGCAGCTACCAGAGCGAGGAGGATCGCTACGACGGTGGTTATCACCGACGCGCCGATCCCGATGGTGAGCGTGTTGCGGCCGCCGTAGAGAAGCCGCGTGCCCACATCGCGGCCGAGCCCGTCGGAGCCGAAGAAGTACGGGCCGCCGGACGCGCCCCACTGCGGGCCGATCGGGATCCCTCCGGGCACCAGATGGACCGTGCCGTCTGCAGCGATTGTCGTGTGGCTCTGCGAGATGAGATGGACCTTGGTGCCGTTCACCACGATGGAGCCGCTCGCGTTCTCGTCGTCCCACCCCTGGTGCGAGACGTACTTCCCGTAGAGCGGCGCCCCCACGAAGCAGATGAGGAGCATGAAGATGAAGACGGCGAGGAAGGCGAGCGCGGTGTAGTTGCGGCGGAGGCGGCGACCGGCCAGCGCCCACGGGCTCTTGCCCTGAATCTTCGACCCCCCGCCCTCGTCCGCCGCCAGCTCGGCGGCGGTGTCGAGAGTGAACTCCTCTTGGGTGGTTCCGGTGGTCGCCATGCTTGCGAATTGAGACGAGACCGGCGCGGCGGTGTTTGCCACCGCCGCGCCCCGGTCTCTACTTCGTTACTTCATGCACATCTCGGCCACGTCGTCGAACCAGTCGTCGAAGACGTCGCAGCTCGGATTCATCGCCTTGGAGAAGAACGACGTGATGACACCGTTCAGGAACGGAGCCTCGGTCGCGTCCTTGACCATCATGGTCTTGTCCAGATTGGCCCAGGCGTTGGTCGTGCCCGACGAGAAGGCCTGCGCTGGAGGCAGGGCGGCGAGCTTGGCGATCTCCTTGTTCGTCGAGGCGATGTTGACGTTCGAGTTGTTGTTGTTGTGGATCTGGTGGATGTTCGGGCCGTACTGGAGGACCTGGAACCAGTCCGTCGGGTACGGGTAGTCCTCGAACCAGTCGGTGAAGCCGATCTGTGCCTTCGTCTTCTGGTTCCCGACGACGACGAAGTACTGGGCACCGGCGAGCTCGTGCATCACCGCATGCCAGCCGATCTTGTTCAACTGACCCTGCAGGTACTCGCCCTGGGCCTTGTCGATGGAGTCGTCGGAGATCGTGTAGACGCCGACGGTCATGCCCTTCGTCCCCGACTGCTCGACGAGCTGCTTCGCCTTCGCGAGGTTGTACGGATACGCAGTCGGAGTGATCTTCTTGTACTGCGGATAGGTCGGAGGCAGGAAGTTCTCGGTCGGCACCCCGAGCCCGCCGCGGAGGTTGACCAGCGTCTGCCGGTTGATCGCGTAGTTGACTGCCTGCCGCGCCTTCAGGTTGTTGAACGGCGGCGTCCGCTGGTTCATGAAGAAGTAGTACGTCGACGGCGTCCGCCAGAGCTTGATCTGGGACGGGTACTTCTGCTGGAGCTGCTTCAGCCGGTCCGTCGGGAGGGTGTTCTCGTCGTAGTCGTACTGGCCCGACGTGATGTATTGCGCCGACTGCGCGAGGTCGTTCGTCATGATCGCGACGATCTTGTCCGGGTTGCCCGTCGGGATGCCCGGGATCGGCTTCCAGTGCGGGTTCCGCAGCGCGACGAACGAGCGGCTCGGCTTGTAGCTCGAGATGTAGTACGGACCGTTCGCCGCCGGAGGCGGATTCTCCGTGTCCTTCTGCGGCGTCGAGGAGGGCACCATCGCTGCGAACGGCGTCGTCAGGATGTACTCGAAGTCCGACTGCGGCTTCATCAGCTTGATCTCGACCGTGCCGGCGCTGTTGTTCGTGATGATCCCCGAGATGTTCGAGCACTTGGTCGGGGTCGCCTCGCAGGCGGAGATGCCGACGATGTTGGCGAAGAACCCGATACCCGGCGAGTTCATCTTGAAGTCGCGGATGATCGTGCTCGTGAAGTCGCTCGCCTTGACCGTCTCGCCGTTCGAGTACTTCAGCCCCTTGCGGATGGTGAACTTGAAGTCGGTGCCGTTGCTGTTCACGACCGGCAGGCTCTGGGCCATTGCCGGGATGATCTTCGTGCAGTTACCGATCGGGGCGCACGTCTGGTACTGCTTCTGCAGCAGGCCGAGGTAGACGTCCTGGAAGATCTGCCAGGACTCGAGCCGGTACGAGAGGCCCGGGTCCATGTAGTCCGTCGTCCCCCAGACGACCTTGATCTCCGGATAGGTCTTCCCCTGGGCGGCCGTCGTCGACGACGACGTCGTGGTGTTGCTGCCGCCTCCGCCGCCGCAAGCGCTCACTACCAGCACGAGCCCCGCCGCAAGCACCGCCGCGACTGCGACGGATCTCACTCGCTTCGTCCTCACTCTCTCTTACACCTCCTGGGTAGCGAGCGTTGTGCTGGGCCGACTGGCCCTGCCCATGGGCCGGTTGGCCCAAGACCGAAACTAGCAATACCCACTACTTCTTGCTGACACAGATGCTCGCATAGTCGAACTCGTACAAGACGTTGTTGACGTAGCAGCCGAGTTCCACACGCCTGCTAAAGAAATCCGTACCTTCCTGGTTGAGGAACGGCGCCCACGGAGCGAGCCGCATCACCTGGCGATCGAGCCGTGCCCAGCGACGATCGACACGCGGCGTCAGCTTGGTCGGACGGGTCAGCCGCTCGATCCGGCGGTTCACCCAGCCGACGTCGAAGTTCGCGTAGTTGGAGTTGTGAGTCGGCGTGATCGTCCCGCCGTCGAGCAGCCTGAACCAGTCGAGCGGGTGCGGGTAGTCCTGGATGAAGTCGGCAAAGCCGACCTGCGCGTGTGTCTTCTCGTTGCCAATCGTCGTCCAGTAGCTACCGGCTGTCACGACCTTCGACTCGGCATGGAAGCCGAGGCGTTTCAGCACCGAGCGGAGGTACGCCGTGAACGGCAGGTCGGCGGGGAGGTCGTGATTCCACACGAACACCTTCTTCCGCCAGTGCCAGTAGCCGGACTCGTGCACCAGGCGGATCGCCTTGCGCAGGTCGTGCCGGTAGAGGCTGTGCGCCCGAAACGAGGGGTAGCCCCGCGGCAGGATGTTCTCCGACGTGTGAGTGAGGCCGCTCGAGAGGCGCTGGAGCGCGGGACGCGAGATCGCGTAGTTCACTGCTTGCCGGACCTTGAGGCTGGTGAACGGCGGCACCCTCGTATTCATGAAGAAGTACATGAGGTTCCCCGGCGTGAAGAAGCGGATGCGGCTCGCGTGCTTCTGCTCCATGGCCGGCAGCCGTTTGCTCGGAACCTGGTAGTAGCTCATCCAGTCGTCCTTGCCGGTGAGCACGCGATGAAGCGCGACGGACGCGTTCGGGACGATGTCCCACGTGACCTTGTCGGGGTTGCCCGCGGGCACGGCGCCGTGGAAGCGCCAGGCCTGGAAGTGCGGGTTCCGCTCCTCGACGATCGCCGACTTCGGCGCGTAGCTCTTGATCTCGTACGGACCGGTTGCGGGTAGCGGGTGGAGCGACGCATCCGCCGCCGGGGAGCCCGCAGGCACCGGCGCCGCGAACTCCGAGGCGAGCACGTTCGAGAAGTCCGCCTGTGGGTGCTTGAGCCGGATGACGATCGTGCCGGTCGTGTTGTTGATCACGATGCCGCGGATGCCACCCTTCTGCTTCTTCGGATTCTCGGCATAGGCGTCCGCGCCGACGATGTTCCGGAAGAGACCGGCTCCGGCCGAGTCGAGCTTGAAGTCCCGCTCGACCGCCGCCTTGAAGTCGCCCGCCTCGACCTGAGTCTTGTTCGAGTAGAGCAGCCCCGACCGAAGCTTGAGGCGGTACGTCAGGCGGTCGCGCGAGATGCGCGGCAGCGTGGCCGCGAGGTACGGGACGAGTTGCGCGCCGGCCGGACCGCTGACGTGCCGGTAGCCGAGCAGCGGGAGGTACACGTTCCACATCACGCCCCAGCCCTCGGTCGTGTCCGAGAGCCCCGGATCGAGGTAGTCGGTCGCCTCGTCCATCGCGACCCGGAACTCCGGGAACTCGTCCGGGTTCGCCCCGGCGGCGGTCGTCGAGACGGCCGTCGTCGTTGGCGCCGCGGTCGTCGTGTGCGCACGCGTGACTGACGTGGTCGCACGACCGGAACCGCCGCAACCTGCGACGAACACGAGAGCGAGGAGCGGAAGCGCCGCTGCGACCGCCCCCACTCTCCCCGGAAAAGCGGTCGGCTCCAACGAGCGGCGAAATCTAGCGTCCGCTCGGCCCGAGTCGCACCAGCGCGCGGCGGCGCCCGCGCAGCTCGGCGGGCTCTTCCTCCTCGACGACGCCGTCGACTCCGTCGCGCTGCGTCGAGTGGAGGATGCATCCCTCGCCCACCCAGAAAGCCACGTGATCGGCTCCGTCCGCCGGGCCGTACGTGATCAGATCTCCGGCGCGCAGCTCGATCTCGGACAAAGCCTCGCCTGCCTCCTCCTGCTGGTCGGCGTCGCGCGGCACGAGGCGGCCGCAGGCCCGGAACGCCATGTGGACGAGGCCCGAGCAGTCGATCCCGGCGGAGGTCATCCCTCCCCACTCGTAGTGCGTTCCGAGCAGCGTCCGTGCGTGGCCGACGGGGTCGGCCGCGACCGGCCGCAGCCAGTCGGCGTCGGGCTCGCCCCCGAGGTCGGCCCGCCGCGCCCAGCCCGGATACGCGTAGGCGGTCTCCACCCTCGTCCACTCGCCACGTTCCTCGAGCACGCGCAGAGGCTCGCCTGCGAGCGCCTGGGTCACCTGCTCCGCTTCGTCCGAAGGCGCCGAGCGAAGCGGCGCCAGCTGGCGAGCGAACGTATGTTCGCCTAGGCTCTCGGCCATGCAGCTCAGGCTAGATGCGGCCGACCGCCTGGTGGAGCTCGTGGAGGAACAGCGCGGGCCGGTCCTCGCCGAGGACGCGGCGCGCCGGCTGTTCGCCCTCCGGCAGGCGCCGGTCGCCCTCGCGCGCTCGCTGCTCGCGGACGTCGTCGAGACCGACTCCCGGCTCGCGTGGAGCGGCGACGCCGTGGCGCTCGCCGAGCCGCCGGGCGCGGCGCTCCTGCTCGAGGACGCGACCTATGTCGTGGTCGACCTCGAGACGACCGGGCTGCGTCCCGGGCAGTCCGGGATCTGCGAGATCGGGGCCGTCCGTCTCCGCGGCTTCGAGGTCGAGGCCGAGTTCGAGACGCTCGTCGATCCCGGGCTGCCGATCGGCGCCGGGGCGAGCGCGGTGACCGGCCTCCGGAACGAGCAGCTGCGCGGGGCGCCGCGGCCCGCCGAGGCCGTGCAGAGCTTTCTCGCCTTCGCGGGCGACTCGGTGCTGGTCGCGCACAACGCGCGCTTCGACCTCGCGTTCCTCGACCGCGAGACGGAGCGGCTCACCGGCTCGCGCATCGGCTCGCCGGTCGTCGACACCGTGCGGCTCGCGCGCAGGCTCCTTGCGGGGCGCGTACCGAGCTTCGGCCTCGGGCAGCTCGCCTGGTTCTTCGACACCGCGGAGCGGCCCTGCCATCGGGCGCTGCCGGACGCCCGGGCGACGGCCGAGCTGCTGCTCGCGCTGATCGGGCTCGCCCAGGAGCGCGGCGCCCGTACAGTCGCGGACCTCTCGGAGCTCGCCGCGACCAGGACGCGGCGCCTGCTCGACAAGCGACACCTCGCGTTCGGAGCGCCGACTCGCCCCGGCGTCTACCTCTTCCTGGGCCGCGGCGGCCGGGTCCTCTATGTCGGCCGGGCCCGCGACCTGCGCGCGCGCCTGCGCTCGTACTTCCGCAGCGACCGGCAGCGGCCCGCGGTGGAGGCGGCGGTCGCGGCGGCGGAACGGATCGAGTGGCGGGTGACGGGCTCCGAGCTCGAGGCGGCGCTCGAGGAGCTGCGTTTGATCCGCGAGCTCCGTCCCCCGGGCAATGCGCGCGTGTCCCGGCCGGAACGGTTCGTGTGGCTGCGCCGGCGCGGCGATTCGGTCGTCGCGTCGACCCGGCCCTCGCCGGTCGGCCCGCTGCGGTCGCGGCGCACCGCGCAGCTCGCGGCACGTGCGCTCCTGCCCGGCGAGCTCGATCGGCCCGAGACGGCGCTCCCGCGCCTTCGGCGCCGCCAGCGAGAGCTCTCGGACGGGCGCAGGTTCGAGGACGCCGGTCGGCTGCGCGACCGCATCGCGGCGCTCGAGCGGGTCTGCCGCGAGCTGGCGCGCCTCGACCGCGTGCAGCGACTCGAGTGCTGCGTCCTGGTCCCGGCGGGCGACCCGGGCTATGTGCGAGCACTCTTCGTCGCCGGCGGCAGAGTCGCCGCCGAACGAACGCTGCCGCCGGGCGGCGGCGCAGCGCTCGAGGTAGAGGCAGGGCTCGCGGCCGCGCGCCGTGCCGGAGAGCTCGACCTCGACGAGCTTCTCCTCGTCGACTCGTTCCTGCGCCGGCCGCCGCCCGAGCTGCGCGTCGAGCCTCTCCGGCGAGAGGCGATTCTGCGCAGCGCAGCTACGGTCGTGGCTTAGGCGGCCGCGACCGAGATGAGATCGCGGAGCGCGCCGAGGCGGGACAGCGCCTGGCCCTCGAGCTGCCGGACGCGCTCCCGCGTCAGGTCGAGCTCGTTGCCGATCGCCTCGAGCGTCCACGGCTCGCCCTCGAAGCCGAAGCGCAGCTCGAGGATGCGCCGCTCGCGCTCGGGCAACGCCTCGAGCGCACGCCGGACACCCTGGCGACGGAGGGACTCCTCCGCCTCGTCGAACGGATCGGCCGCCTCCCGGTCGGCGAACAGGTCGCCGAGCTCGCCCTCGTCGTCGGCACCCACCGTCTGGTTGAGCGAGACGGACGCGTTCGCCGCGCCGAGCGCCTCGTCGACGTGCTGCATCGGCAGGCCGGTCGCCTCGGCGAGCTCCTCCTTCGTCGCCTCGCGCCCAAGCTCGACCTCGAGCCGGCGCGCCGCGCGCGACAGCTTCTGCTGGCGTTCGACGACGTGGACGGGCACGCGGATCGTGCGCGCATGGTTCGCGACCGCGCGCTGCACCGATTGGCGGATCCACCAGGTCGCGTAGGTCGAGAACTTGTAGCCGCGGCGCCAGTCGAACTTCTCGACGGCGCGGTTCAGCCCGAGCGTCCCCTCCTGGATCAGGTCGAGGAACGGAACGCCGAGGCCGCGGTAGCCCTTGGCGATGGAGACGACGAGCCGAAGGTTCGACTCGATCATGTGACGCTTCGCGGTCACGTCGCCGCGCTCGATCCGCTTCGCGAGCATGACCTCCTCGGCGGCGGTGAGCAGCTTGTGGCGGCCCACGTCGGCGAGGAAGAGCTGCAGGCTGTCGGCCGAGCCGGAGATCGCCACGGTGGGCGTCGCGGGCTCGGGCGCCGGCTCGTCCTGCTTCTCCTCTTCCTTCGCAGCCTCGACCGTCTGAGCCTCGGCCGCGGGCGCGGCAGGCTGTCCGATCTCGAGCCCGGTGCGCTCCAGTTCGCGCGTGAGCTCCTCGCGTTCGTTGTCGTTGAGCTCGAGCTCGGCGGCGAACGCCTCGAGCTGGGCCGGGTCGATGAACCCGCGCTCCTCGGCGCCCTCGACGATGGCACGGATCTGATCCGACTCGAGCAAATCGTTGAGCTGGTTCTGCGTCAGCGCTCCCTCAGTCCTTTCGCCCTGCTTCTTCGCTTGCCCGCAAGCCTTCTCACCTTAGGAGGGAAGTCCCCCGGTTACCACCTCGCCCGGGAGTGCCGCCGCTCCCGTCCCTCGAACGAGCCGCGCGGCCAGTGTATTCCGCGCGTCGACTCGGCCTGTGAGCATAGGACGCCGACCGGTCGGCGAAGTTTGTGGAGAACGGTTCAGGAAGCCTTGCGGCGACGGCCGCCTCGCTTCGCCGGCCCCTTCGCGCGTCGTTCGGCGAGCAGCTCGACCGCCCGGTCGAGCGTGACCGTCTCCGGGTCGTCGCCCTTGCGCAGGCTCGCGTTCGTCTCGCCGTCGGTGACGTACGGACCGAACCGCCCTTCCCTGAGCACGATCTCCTTGCCGCCGACCGGATCAGCGCCGAGCTCGCGGAGCGGCTTCGCCGCGGCCGCCCGCTGCCCGCGCCGCTGCTTGGGCTGCGCGAGAAGGGCGAGCGCGCCCGGGAGGTCGATGGTGAAGAGCTGCTCCTCGGACTCGAGCGAGCGCGACTCCTTTCCCTGCTGGACGTACGGCCCGTAACGGCCGTTGCGCGCGACGACCTCCTCGCCCTCGCCGGCGACCCCGAGCACCCGCGGAATCTCCAGCAGGCGAAGCGCGTCGTCGAGCCCGATCGTGTCCAGCGACATCGTCTTGAACAGCGAAGCGGTGCGCGGCTTCTCCTTCGAATCCTCGGGCAGGACCTCGGTGACGTACGGGCCGTAGCGTCCCGTGCGCGCCACGATCGGCAGCCCGGTCTCGGGATGGGTGCCGAGCTCGCGGTCGCCGCTCGGCTGCGCGAGCAGCTCCTCGGCCCGCTCGACGGTCAGCTCGTCGGGGGCGAGCTCTTCGGGCACGCTCGCCCGCTGCCCTTCCCGCTCGAGGTATGGGCCGTAGCGGCCGACGCGCAGGACGATCCCGTCGCCGATCTCGAGCGAGTTGATCTCGCGTGCATCGATCGCGCCGAGGTCGGAGACGAGGTCGTGCAGCCCCTCCGTCCCCTCGCCGAAGTAGAAGCGGCCGAGCCACTCGACGCGCTGCTCGTCCCCCGCCGCGATCCGGTCGAGGTCGTCCTCCATCCGCGCGGTGAAGTCGTAGTCCACGAGTCGGCCGAAGTGCTGCTCGAGCAGGCCGACCACGGAGAAGGCGAGAAAGGCCGGAACGAGGGCCGTGCCGCGCTTGAAGACGTAGCCGCGATCGAGGATCGTGCCGAGGATCGAGGCGTACGTCGACGGCCGGCCGATGCCGAGCTCCTCGAGCGTCCGCACGAGCGTCGCCTCGGTGTAGCGCGCCGGCGGGCTCGTCTCGTGGCCCTGCGGCACGAGCGCCCGCAGTTCGACCGGGTCGCCCTCGGAGAGGTTCGGCAGGCGGCGCTCCTCGTCTTCCTCCTGCGCGGCGCGATCGGCGTCGCGCCCCTCCTCATACGCTGCGAGGAAGCCGCGGAAGGTGATCACCGTGCCGGAGGCTCCGAACTCCACCGACTCGCCGGCACTGGAGTCGGCCGCGATCCGCAGCGAGACCGTCTGCCCCTGCGCGTCCTTCATCTGGGACGCGAGCGTGCGCATCCAGATCAGCTCGTAGAGCGCGTGCTCGTCCGGCGAGAGCTCCGAGCGCACGTCCTGCGGCGTCCGGAAGTGGTCGCCCGACGGGCGGATCGCCTCGTGCGCCTCCTGCGCGTTCTTCACCTTCCGCTCGTAGCGACGCGGCTGCGGCGGCACGTAGTCGGCGCCGAAGAGGGAGGCCACCTGCTCGCGCGCGGCAGTGAGCGCCGACTCCGACAGCGTCGTCGAGTCGGTGCGCATGTAGGTGATGTAGCCGTTCTCGTACAGGCGCTGCGCGAGCCGCATCGTCGTCTGCGCGGAGTAGCGGAGCTTGCGGCTCGCCTCCTGCTGCAGCGTCGACGTCATAAACGGCGGACTCGGGCGGCGGACGTACGGCTTGCGCTCGACCCGGGCGACCTGGAAGGACGAGCCCTGGAGCCGGTGGGCGAGCCCGCGCGCCGCGTCCTCGTCGAGTGCGTGCGCCTCGCCGCGCAGCTTCCCGTCGGGGCCGAAGTCCCGACCCGTGGCGACCCGCTGTCCGTCGACGGCGACGAGCCGCGCCTCGAACGAGTCCGGATCGAAGGTGGCCAGCAGGTCCCACCACTCGGCGGCGCGGAACGCCATCCGCTCGCGCTCTCTCTGGACGACGAGGCGGGTCGCGACCGACTGGACGCGGCCGGCGGAGAGCCGGGGCATGACCTTCTTCCACAGCACCGGCGAGACCTCGTACCCGTAGAGCCGGTCGAGGATCCGCCGCGATTCCTGCGCGTCGACGAGCCGGTCGTCGACGTCGCGCGTCTCGCCGAGCGCGCGTTCGATCGCGTCGCGCGTGATCTCGTGGAAGACCATCCGCCGCGCCGGCACCTTCGGCTTCAGCACCTCGAGCAGGTGCCAGGCGATCGCCTCGCCCTCGCGATCCTCGTCCGTCGCGAGCAGGAGCTCGTCGGCGTCGGCGAGCTGCTTGCGCAGCTGGGCGACCGTCTTCTTCTTGTCCGGGTCGACGACGTAGAGCGGCTCGAACCCGTGCTCGACGTCGACGCCGAGCCGCGCCCACGACTCACCCTTGTACTGCTCGGGGATCTCGGCGGCGCTGTCGGGCAGGTCGCGGATGTGGCCGACGGAGGACTCGACGATGAAGTCGGGCCCGAGGTAGCCGGCGATCGTCCGCGCCTTCGCCGGGGACTCGACGATGACCAAGCGCTTCGGCATCGGCGGGTCACGATAGCCCCCACCGCGGCCGCCGCAGGCGGCGCAGGGTCTTACGGCCGGGCGCCGGCGGCCTTGCCGGCGGCGCTTCCAGCCCTCCGCTGCGGCGCCCGCGATACTCCGGGTGTGCGGCCGCCGCTCTTCTACAACGTCGTCGCCGTGGCGAGCTGGCCGGTTCTGCGCGGCCTCTACCGGCTGCGCGTGCAGGGTCGGGAGAACCTGCCCGACGACGGCGGTTACGTGCTCGCGTGCAATCACCTCTCGAACTTCGACCCGTGGCCGCTCGGCATGCCGCTCTGGCCGCGGCATTGGCTCCGCTTCATGGCGAAGGCCGAGCTCTACTGGTGGCCGGCGAGGTACGTGCTCAACGCCGCCGGCGCGTTCCCGGTGCACCGCGAGCGCGCCGACGTCGAGGCCGTCCAGACCGCTGTGCGCCTCGCGCAGGACGGCAACGTCGTCGTCATGTTCCCCGAGGGAACGCGGCGCAAGAAGGGGCTCGTCAAGAAGCATCAGGCGCGGGCGCGGTCGGGCGCGGCTCGGATCGCGCTCGACGCCGGCGTTCCGCTCGTTCCCGCGGCCGTCGCCGGCACCGACCGGCTGCTCGCGCTCGGCCCGCTGAAGGTCGCCTACGGCGCACCGGTCGAGATGGAGGATCTGCTCGCGCTCGGCGACCTGCGCAGTGCGGCGCAGGAGGCGACCGAGCGGCTCATGGCCCGGATCACCGAGCTCGAGGCATCGCTGTGAGCGTGCTGCTCGCGGTCGACGGCGACTCCTTCGCGCATCGCGCCTACCACGCCCTGCCGAAGTCGATCCGCCTCAACGCGGTCGTCGGCTTCACGAACATGCTCGTCCGGCTCTGGCAGGCCGAACGGCCGGACGCCGTGCTCGTCGCCTGGGACACCCTGTCGGTGCCTACCTATCGGCACGAGGCCTTCGAGCCCTACCAGTCGGGTCGCGTGTTCGAGGAATCGATCCTCGAGCAGCTCGAGATCCTGCCCGACGTCGTGAGCGGCTTCGGCTTCCTCGTCGCCAAGGCGCCCGGCTACGAGGCCGACGACTTCCTGGCGGCGGCGGCTCGGGAGTGGCCCGGCGACGCGCTCGTGGCGACCTCCGACCGCGACGCCTTCCAGCTCGCGAGCGGGCGCGTGACGATCCTCCAGCCCACGCGCGGCGTGAGCGAGCTCGCCCGGATCGGCCCCGCCGAGGTGCGCGAGCGCTACGGGGTCGAGCCCGAGCAGGTGCCGGATTTGATCGCACTGCGCGGCGACCCGTCCGACAAGCTGCCCGGCGCGCGCGGCATCGGACCGAAGAAGGCCGCCGGCCTGCTCGCGCAGTACGGCTCGCTCGAGGCTGCGCTCGCCGACGGCCGCTTCGCCGCGGAGGCGGAGGACTTGAGGCTCTTTCGGCGAATCGCGACGATGGACGCCTCTGCCCCCCTTCCTCCCCTCGCAGAAACATCCCCGGCGTGGGCAGAGGCGTCTTCCAACCTCGAACGGCTCGGGCTCGGCGGCGTCGCCGCACGCGTGGGGGAACTGTCGACGTCCTGACGCATCCCGCGTTCGCGCGGCTGCACCCGACCGGCGGTCATCCCGAGCGACCCGAACGGCTCGCGGTCCTGCTCGCGCATCACCACACCTGGAGCGAGGGTCGCGCCGCGACGGTGGAGGAGCTGCTGTCGTGCCATACCGCGGAACATGTCGAGCGCATCCGCTCGGTGGAGGACGCGGTCTGGCTCGACGGCGACACCGTCTGCACGGCGACCACGTTCGAAGCGGCCGCGCTCGCGGCGGGGACCGCGATCGAGGCGGCGTTCCGCGGCGGCTTCGCCCTCGTCCGCCCGCCCGGTCACCATGCCCTCGCCGGACGCGCAATGGGGTTCTGCGTGTTCAACAACGTCGCGGTGGCCGCGCGAGCTGCGCAGGCCCGTCTCGGGCTCGAGCGCGTCGCGATCGTCGACTTCGACGTCCACCACGGCAACGGCACGGAGGCGATTTTCCGCGACGACGACAGCGTCCTCTTCGTCTCGCTCCACCAGTGGCCGTTCTACCCGGGCAGCGGCGGGCCGGACGACCAGGCCGAGACGACGCTCAACGTCCCGCTCAGGGCCGGCTCCGGAGACGAGGACTATCTCGAGGCGTTCGCGCGCATCGTCGAGCCCGCGGTCCAGCGATTCGAGCCCGAACTCGTCCTCGTCTCGGCCGGCTTCGACGCGCATCGCTCGGATCCGCTCTCGGACATGCGCGTCACCGAAAACGGCTTCCGCGAGCTCGCGCGCCGCTGCTCAGCCCTGTCCGGCCGGGTCGCGGCCGTCCTCGAAGGCGGCTACGAACTCGAGACACTGCCGGGTCTCGTCGACGCGGCGCTCGAAGGCTTTCGCTAGCTCGCGAGTGCTGCGCGCCCGCGAGCTGGGATAGGGAACTGCGCGGACGGGAGACGCGGTCTCCCGTCCGCGCCGTGCTGAGCGCACATTGGGCTTGTGCGCTTCGAGCGTCTTGTTCTGTCGCGGGCGAGCAGGCTTCGCGTGCTCGCCCACTACTGCACGGCGTCGTAACGTCGCCTCCGGCTCCCGTTACGCCGCCGCCTGAACCCAAGGAGGTTCGAGACGTTTCGAGCATCCGGGCGCCAAGGGCCGGAGGCTAAGACCCGGCGCAGCCGGACCTTGGCCGAAGGCCGAACCCTGCGCTCGCGCCGGCCTCCGCCACGCGCGAGCGCACCACACCAGCCTCCCAACCCACACAACCTCAAAGCAAAAAAGGCACGGAGCCAACGGGAGACCGCGTCTCCCGTTGGCGCAGTCGCTTATCCAGCAAGCGAAGCGCCAGCTTCGCGAGCTACTACCCGCGCGCTAGTGCGAGTTGCTCGAGCGCCTCGCGGCGCGAGGAGACGCCGAGCTTGCGGAGGAGGCTCTTGACGTGCGAGCGAACGGTGTGCTCCGAGATGAAGAGCCGCTGTGCGATCTCGTCCGTGCCGTGGTGCTCGTCGAGCAGCAGCAGCACCTCGAGCTCGCGGGCGGAGAGAACCGCCGCGATGCTGTCCGGCACGCCCGAACCGCGGCCGCCGCTACGGACCTGGTCGAGCAGCCGGCGCGCAACCGGGCCCGAGAGGGCCGCGTCGCCGTGCACGACGCCGTCGAGGAACTCGGCGATCCGGTCGGGCGACTCGGTCTTGAGGAGGTAGCCGGCGGCACCGCCGCGAATCGCGGCGAGCAGGTTCTCCTCGGTGCCGGAGGCCGTGAGGACGACGACTTCGCAGTCCGGCGCGGCCTCGCGAAGCCGCGGCAGGGCGGTGAGGCCGTCGAGGCCGGGCATCAGGAGGTCGAGCAGGACGAGATCCGGCTGCGTCTCCGCGGCGGCCGCGATCGCCTCCTCGCCGTCGGCCGCGAGGCCGGCGAGCTCGAAGCCGTGCGAACGCAGCAGCGCCGCGAGCGCCTCGCGGGTGAGCGGGTGGTCGTCCACGACGAGAACGCGTGCCCCCATGTTGTCCCTTATCGGCAGGAGCCCTTCTGCCGACAAGACCCAATGTGAGAAGGCAGCGCACCGAGTTGCAGGCGTGGCTGTGGGGCGAGGTCGTCCTGGCCGGACTGCTCGCGGCCAGCCTCGCACTGCTCCTCACGTATCCGACGCTCCGAACGGAGTACGACCGGCCGCAGCTGCTGCTCGTCCTCGAGACGACGATGGCGCTCGCCGGCATTCTCGTCGCGCTCCTCGCGGGCGCCCGCTTCTCCGTGACGGGCCTGCGCACGGACCTGCTGCTGGCGGCCGGCTTCCTGATCTGGTCGCTCTCGACGGTGGCCTTCGCGATCATCCCTGCGCTCGCCGGCGGATCCCTCGATCGCGCAGACGCCTGGGCGGCGCTGGCCGGCGGGATCGCGGGCCAGGGGCTGATCGCGCTCGCGCCGTTCGTCGGCGGTCGAAGCCGCTTCCGCGACCGCGCGCTCCGCGACGCGGTGCTGGCCGCGTCGGTCGCACTGGCCGCGACCTGGCTGCTCCTGCGCGCCCACGGCGGGGCGCTGCCGGCGCTGACCGCGGTGCCGGGTGTGGCCGCCCCTCCCGGCCTCGACTCGGCGCTCACCGTGCAGGCGTTCCTCAACCTGCTCGCGGTCGTCGGCTGGGGACGGCTGCTGGCGCGGACGGGAGATGATCTCGCCAAATGGCTCGCGCTCGGCTTCACCCTGCTGCTCTTCGCAGCGCTTCACCTCGTGTTCACGCCGCCGCGCGGCCCGAACTACGTCGCCGTAGGCGAGTACCTGCGCCTGCTCGCGTTCGCGGTCATGCTGGTGGGCGCGTGGCGGGCCATCCGCTTCGCCGAGCTCGGGCGCGCCGTCGCGGAGGAGCGGGCGCGCGTCGCGCGCGAGATCCACGACGGACTGGCCCAGTACCTGTTCGCGGTCTCGACGCACGCCCAGATGCTCGAAGCGGGCGCGCCGGTGGACGAGGTCGCCCCGCAGCTCACGCAGGCGGCCGCGCTCGCGCAGCAGGAGGCGCGCTTCGCGATCCTCGCCCTGTCGTCGGCGAGCGGAACGGCCCCGTTCGACTCCGCGCTGCGCCGCTACGTCGAGTTCCTGACCGCCGACGGCGAGCTCGCCGTCGACCTGGAGATCGACCCCGGGATCCGTCTTGCTCCCGACGAGCAGATCGAGATCTTCCGCATCGTCCAGGAGGGGCTCGGGAACGTCCGGCGCCATGCGCACGCGACCCACGCCGACGTCGTGATCGGCCGGCGTGCGTCGGGTGAGCGGTTCGTCGCGGTCGAGGACGACGGCGAGGGCTTCCCGCCCGAGGCGCCGACCGCCGGGCAGGGGCTGCGGAACATGCGCGACCGCGCGACGTCGATCAACGGCGGCTTCAGCGTCCGCAGCAAGCCCGGTCTCGGCACCGCGCTCGAGGTCGTTCTCCGCACGTAAAGACGCCTTTGCAACGGCCCTCGCTCGCCGTAGAGTCCAGTCGCCGTGCCTCGGCCACTGCCACTGCTCGCCGCGCTCGTGCTGTGTTGCGCCCTGGCGGCGACGGCGATCGCGGGAAATAGGCGGCCGAACCAGCGTGTGACGCTCTTCTCCGACTCGTCCGGGGCGTCGTTGAGCTGGGACTCCACCGCGAAGCGGATCGTCGAGCACGGAGACCGCGTGCGCTTCGAGCTGCGTCCGTGCGGCCGGCTGACACTGCCCGGTTGCCTCACCGCCCATCCCCCGCCGAGCGTGCTCGCGACGGTGCGCAGGCTCGGCCGCGCGATCGGGCCGAACGTCGTGGTCTTCGTCGGCTACAACGACGACCCCGTGACCTACCGTCAAGGCCTCCCCATCGTGGTCAAGGCGTTGTGGAAGCGCGGCGCGCAACACATGATCTGGCTCACCCTGCACGCCACGAACAAGCAGTACGTCGACATCAACCACGCGATCTACGCCGAGCAGCAGAAGTGGGGCCCCACGATGACGGTGCTCGACTGGAACCACTACTCGGCATCGCACCCCTCCTGGTACGCGTCGGACGGGATCCACATGACCGGTACCGGCGCGGTCGCGTACGCCAACTTTCTTCACCGGTCGCTCGAGAGGCTCGGCCTGACCGGGCCGAAGCCCGCGAGCCAGTAACACGATCATGGTCGCGGCCTGGAACGAGGAGGAGGCGATCGTGCCGACGCTGGAGAGCATCGGCAGCCTCGAGTATCCGGGGCGGATCGAGGTGGTGCTCGCCGACAACAACTCGACCGACCGCACCGCGGAGCTCGCCGCCGAGGCGGCCGAGAGGCTTGGGCTCGCCTACCGCCGCGTGTTCGAGGAAAGGGCCGGGAAGCACTTTGCGCTCTCGACTGCGCTCGCCACGGTCACAACTCCGCTCGTCGTCACCCTCGACGCCGACACCTACCTGCAGCGCCAGGCGCTCGAGTTCCTCGTGGCCCGAGTTACAACGTCGCCGCAGGACCAGCACATTTGCGCCTGCGCGGGTGCGCTTGTTGCCGAGAACCCGCTCAGCACGTTCATCACACGGATGCAGCAGTGGGATTACAGGCTCGGCATCAACGGCGTGAAGCGGATGCAGGCGGCCTACAACACGGCGCTCGTTGCGCAGGGCGCGTTCTCGGTCTACTGGACGGAGGACATCCAAGCGGTCGGTGGCTGGCCCGACGCGATCGGTGAGGACATCGTCCTCACCTGGCGGCTGCTCCAGTCACGCGGGATCGTGGTCTACGAGCCGCTCGCGCTCGGCTTTACCACCGTGCCCGAGCACGTCGGCCGCCTGATGAGCCAGCGCTCCCGCTGGGCGCGGGGCATGCTCGAGGGGCTGCATTTCAATCCGCCCTATGTCCAGCCGCGCGTCCTTGCGAAGTTCGTGTCCGGAATCGACTACCTCGTACCGGTCCTCGACATCGGGTACATCTTCTTCTTCCTCCCTGGGCTACTCCTGTTCATCCTCGGCTACCCGCTGATCTTCGGCTGGTGGTCGATGCTGCTGCTGCCGATGACACTGTTCATCTTCGGCTTCCTGCGTCACTGGCAGGAGCGCCACATCTTCCAGCGCCTCGGGATCCAGCAGCAGCGCGACTGGCGCGGCTTCACCGGCTACCTGCTCGCCTACCAGACGCTGACCTCGTGCGCATCGCTGAGAGGCTATGCCCAGCACCTTTCCGGCTCGGCACGCCGCTGGAGCTAAGCGGCACGACCATTAGGAGAAGCCCCGTTTCCGGGGCTTTTCCGGTAGCAGGCCTGTAAGCCGGATTCTGTCGGGGGTGGCCATCCATCTGTGCGGCTACCCGGCTCCTCGGCGGGCCGCGTCGGCGGAGCCTGTTCGCCTTGCACCGGACGGGGTTTGACGAGCCGGCCCTGTCGCCAGGGCCGCTGGTGGGCTCTTACCCCACCGTTTCACCCTTACCGGCCGCGACTCCGGAGATCCGCGACCGGCGGTCTGTTTTCTGTGTCACTTTCCGTCGGCTTTCGCCGCCTCCCTGGTGTCGTGAAACACGGCGGGAGCGTCCTGCCCTGCGGTGTCCGGACTTTCCTCGACGCCTCACTCTGTCGCCAGAGGGGCGCCGCGGTCACCCGGCCTGCACGCCGGATTGTACCCCGGTTGCGGCGCTCTCGACTCGCCCGTGCAGACACATCGCGCACTCGGGACAGCGCACGACCGCGCCCTCGTGGAGGACGAACTCGCCGCAGACCGGGCACTCGAGCGACGCTCCGCGCAGCACGGCGAAGAGCTCTTGCTCGAGCGTCCGGTGGAGTGGAGTCGGCGGGGTCAGCGGTCCGCCCTCGCCGGGATCGCGCGGTCGGCCCGCGAAAAGCCCGCGTCGCAAGGACACAGGGAGCATTCGTAGCCGTAGGCTACGGATGCGACTGAGGACGCTGCGAGGCGGAGCGTTGCAGCGCCGCCGAGCGCCCGAGACCGGTGAGGGCGGGTCGCTATCAAAGCTCGCGGAACACCCCCACGACCCTGCCGAGGACCTGGACGTACGCGGCGTAGATCGGCTCGAGCGCAGCGTTCTCCGGCTGCAGCCGGATGCGGCCGCGCTCGCGGAAGAACCGCTTCACCGTCGCCTCGTCGGCCGCCTCGTCGTCCCCGGCCAGGGCGACGACGATCTCGCCGTCGCGCGCGTCCTGGGCCCGCTGCACGACGACCACGTCGCCGTCGAGGATGCCCGCCTCGATCATCGAGTCGCCCTTGACGCGCAGCAGGAAGTCGCCGCGAAGGTTCCCGGGCACCGCGATCTCATCCTCGATGTTCTGGTCCGCCAGCAGCGGCCCGCCCGCGGCGATCTGCCCGAGCAGCGGCAGCTTCGGCAGCTCGGCGGCGACCGTCTCGGTGGCCTTCTCGCGACCGACGAGCTCGAGCGCCCTCGGCTTCGTCGGATCGCGGCGCAGAAGGCCAGCGCGCTCGAGATTCGCGAGATGGGCGTGGACAGTGGACGGCGACGCGAGCCCGACCGCCTCGCCGATCTCGCGCACCGTCGGCGGATAGCCGTGGCCGTCGACGTACTCGACGAGGAAGCTCCAGATCTCTCGCTGGCGGCCGGTCAACTCGGCTGTCGTCTGCATCTCACGCTCCGGGGTCGGGGACGGTGCCGAACATGTGTTCGACGAGAGGGTACGGACTCCTCCGGACGACGTCAACAGAAAGGCCGCCCCGAGGGCGGCCTGCGAAAGTGCGCTGGAGAGGACTTGAACCTCCACGGCCCGTTAAGGCCACTAGGCCCTCAACCTAGCGCGTCTACCAATTCCGCCACCAGCGCGAGAGCCCGCGCAGTGTAGCGAGGGGCGCTTTGCCGCTTAGCCGAGGTAGTGGAAGAGGGCGATGCTGTTGGCGAAGAACAGCACCGTGAGCACGGCGGTGACCCGCGTCAGGTTTCGCTCCACGATGTGCGTCCCGCCCTGCGAGGTCGGGGTGAAGCCCAGCCCTCCCATGCCGGCGTCGCGGCCGGAGTGCATGAGGATGAGCGACACCATGGCGACGACGATGAGCACCTGCGTGACTGCGAAGAACGTGAGCACGCGCTCAGGGTAGCCGCCGTCGCGCGACCTCGACGATCGCCGCCACCAGCTCGGACGCGATCCGGTCCTTGGTGACGTAACCGGACGCTCCGACCTCCCGCGAGCGGTCGACGTCGGCCAGCGAGTTCGAGCCGGTGAGCATCACGACGTGCGTGTCGCCGCCCGCCGCGCGGATCTCCCGTGTGGCCTCGAACCCGTCGAGCACCGGCATGCTCACGTCCATCAGCACGACGTCCGGGTCGAGAGTCCGCGTGAGCTCGACCGCCTCGCCGCCGTCGCTCGCCTGGCCGACGACCTCGATCCGCCCGTCGGAGGCGAGGATCGCCTGGAGGGCCTCCGCGAAGAGCCGGTGGTCGTCGGCGATCAGCACGCGGAGCGGCTTCGGCTTCGTCGCGCGGCGGGGCACACGGCCATCCTCGCTGTTAGCGTCGGCTTGTGGAAGAGGACGTCCGCGAGCGAATCCAGAAGCTGCTCGTGACGGGCGACAACCGCCTCAAGCAGGGCGTGGATCCGGCGAAGGCACGCGAGAGCTGGGAACAGGCGCTCGCGGTCGCGCGGGAGGCCGGCCTCGAGGAGCGGATCCGGCCGCTCGTCGAGGTCAGGCTCGCCGACCTCGAGAGCGGCGCGACTGAGGATCGCCTCGATCCGCTCCGCCTGGCGGCGGACGTCGTGGTCGGCGGTCGCCTCCCGGGCGGCGAGGTTCGGGCCGGGCAGCGCCGTCGCCTGCTCGAGCCCGCGCGCGAGCGCGCCGACGTCGAGCGGGTCGACGAGCACGCCGGCCTCGGGCGGCACGAACTCGGGCGGGCCTCCGATCCGCGTCGCCACGACCGAACGGCCGCAGGCCATCGCCTCGAGCAGCGCCTGGCCGAGCGGCTCGACGAGGCTCGGCTGGGCGAGGACGCGGCACTCCGCGAGCAGGCGCGGGATCTCGTCGTGCGGAACCCGCCCCAGCAGGCTCACCCGCTCGCGTCCCTCCAGCTGCGGCCGGAGCGGCCCGTCGCCCGCGAAGGTGAGCGTTCCCTCGCCGAGACGCGCGAAGGCGTCGGCGAGGCGGACGACGTTCTTCCGCTCGTCGAGCGCGCCGACGCACAGGAAGCCGGGCGGCCCTGGGGGCGGGTCGGTGACCGCGAACCGCTCGCGGTCGACGCCGCTCGACACGACCTCCACCCTCCCGCGTGCCTCCGGCAGCTTCGTCTCGAGCTCGCGCCGCAGGTAGCCGGAGACGCAGATCACCGCCGCCGCCCGCTTCACGACGAACCGCGTCGCAGCGGTCACGCCGGGGATCGCGCCGATGTTACGGACGTCCCTCCCGTGCGCGGTGACGACGAGCGGCGCCCCGCCGGCGAGGGCGGCGATCAGGCCGGAGGGCACGAGGAAGTGCGCGTACACCACGTCAGGCCGGCTCGCCGCGTAGGCCCGGCGCGCGAGGGTGAGGTAGCGGAGTTTCCCGCCGGCGCGCGTGTCGAGCACGGCGAGCTCGATCACGTGTCCACGCGCCGCGAGCTCCCGCTCGACCTGCGCGACGAACGTCCCGAGGTCGGGCGCGTCGGGACCGGGGTACATCTGCGAGACGAGCAGGATGCGCACGGGGCCAGCGTACGCGGGCCCCGCTGGAGGTTCACGTCGCTGCGGCGCCGCGCACGGCCTCCACGACGAAGTCGGAGCGGCCCTCGAAGAGCAGGTCGAGCAGCCGGGTCGCTCCGAGGAGCCCCACCGGACGCCGGAGCAGCGCCACGAGCCGCGCCTCGTCGAGTCCCACGGCCCGCGCCGTCTTCACGGCCTCCCGCACGCCGGCCGGGATCTTGCCGCCCGGGCCGAACTGCCAGGCCGGGTACAGCCACTCGCCGTGGTCGCGGACCGCGAAGAGCTCGCCGCGGTCGCGCAGCTGCTCGATCTCGCGCGCGTTGACGCCCAGCCGGCTCGAGAGCCAGGAGCCGGGAAGGGGAGTGGTGAGGATCTCGTGCATCGGAGTGCTCCTTCCGTTTCGGTTCCGCGTGTCGGGAGCACGATCGACGCAGCCGCTTAAGATCCGGTTGGGAGGCAGTTTGAGATGAGCGAGTACACGATCGTCAACCTCGGCGACGTCGAGAACGTCGCGCCGAAGTACCAGATGCCGGAGGGCATGGACGTCCGGTTCCCCAAGCGGGATCTCGGCTGCACGACCGGCGGTGTCGGGGTCGAGAAGCTCCCGGCGGGCGTGCGGATGCCGTTCGGCCACACGCACTCGGAGCAGGAAGAGCTGTACGTGATCGCGGAGGGCTCGGGGCGTGTCAAGATCGAGGACGAGGTGCACGACCTCCGGACCTGGGACATCGTGCGCGTCGGCCCCAACACGATGCGCAACTTCGAAGCGGGGCCGGACGGGATCACGGTCATCGCCTTCGGGGCGCCGATCTCGGACGCGAACGACGGCGAGATCGTGCCCGGCTGGTGGGCCGACTAGGCCCTCGCGCGCACCGCGTCGTACATCCCCCACTCCGTGCGCAGCGCCTCGCAGATCTCGCCGACGGTGCAGCGCGCCCGCAGCGCCTCGCGCATCGGCGGGAGCAGGTTCGCGTCGCCGCGCGCAGCCTCGCGCACGGCGGCGATCGCCGCGGCTGCCGCCTCCGCGTTCCGCTCCGCGCGCACCTGGGCGGTCCGCTCGAGCTGGCGCCGCTCGGCCGCCGGGTCGATGTGCAGGAGCTCGATGCGCTCGCCCGAGTCCTCCTCGAACGCGTTGACCCCGACGATGACGCGCTCGCCGGCCTCGACCTGCTGCTGGAACTCGAAGGCGGCCCGCTCGATCTCCTCCTGCACGAACCCCGACTCGACGGCGGCGACTGCGCCGCCCGCCTCGTCCACCCGCTCGATCAGCGTCCACGCGCGCGCCTCGAGCTCGTCGGTCAGCGCCTCGACGTAGTAGGAGCCGCCAAGAGGGTCCGCGGTGCCGGTCGTTCCCGCCTCCGCGGCGACGATCTGCTGCGTGCGGAGGGCGATACGCGCGGCGCGCTCCGTCGGCAGCGCGAGCGCCTCGTCGAAGCTGTTCGTGTGCAGGCTCTGCGCGCCGCCGGCGACCGCCGACAGCGCCTGGATCGCGACGCGCACGATGTTGTTCTCCGGCTGCTGCGCGGTGAGCGTGGAGCCGCCGGTCTGGGCGTGGAAGCGGAGCGCCAGCGCGCGCGGGTTCGTGGCGCCGAAGCGCTCGCGCATGATCCGGGCCCACAGCCGCCGCGCCGCGCGGAACTTCGCCACCTCCTGGAAGAAATCGTTGTGCGCGTTGAAGAAGAAGGACAGGCGCGAGCCGAACTCGTCCGGCGAGAGCCCCGCCGCGACGGCGGCGTCGCAGTAGGCGATGCCGTTCGCGAGCGTGAACGCAAGCTCCTGCACCGCGGTCGAGCCGGCCTCGCGGATGTGGTAGCCGCTGATCGAGATCGTGTTCCAGCGGGGAATCCGCCCGGCGCAGTACGCGAACAGGTCGGTGGTGAGCCGCATCGACGGGCGCGGCGGGAAGATGTAGTTCCCGCGTGCGATGTACTCCTTGAGGATGTCGTTCTGGACGGTGCCGCGGAGCGCGGCCGGCGCCACGCCTTGCCACTCGGCGACCAGCTCGTAGAGCAGCAGCAGGAGCGAGGCGGGCGCGTTGATCGTCATCGAGGTCGAGACCTCGCCGAGCGGGATGCCGGCAAGCAGGATCTCCATGTCGGCGAGCGAGTCGATCGCCACGCCCGTGCGGCCGACCTCGCCGAGGGCACGTGCGTCGTCGGAGTCGTAGCCGAGCTGGGTCGGCAGGTCGAAGGCGATCGAGAGGCCGGTCTGCCCGCGCTCGAGGAGGTAGCGGTAGCGCGCGTTCGACTCCTCCGCCGAGGCGAAGCCCGCGTACTGCCGGATCGTCCACGGCCGGCCGCGGTACATGTCCGGATACGGCCCGCGGGTGAAGGGGTACTCGCCCGGCAGCTCGTCCTCGCGGGGCGCGTCGGCGGCCGTGTAGACGGGCTTCACCTCGATGCCCGACTCGGTGCGCCGGTCGCCGCTCTGCGCCACGGCGTAGATCGTAGGGCGCTATGCGGCGGGGTGGCACCGCGAGCGCACCGGCCGCACGCTATGTGCGACCGGCACGCTCGCCACCCGCGGAGGGGCGGGCGAGGGCGAGAGACGGTCGGCGAGCCCGCGGAGAGCCGAAGCGGCTCCCGTGCGGAGGCTGCCGGGCCCGCGCAGCCGCTCGGCCGCGGCAACGGCCTCACGCCGGCGCTGATCGGCCGAGAAGAGAGCGAAGAACTCGGGCGGCTGGGGGATCATCCTGCGAACTCCTTCTGTTCGATGAATCTCATCGATTCGAAGATTATCGAACGCGACCCTTGTTTGTCAAACGACAACCACGAAATCGGGGTATCATCGTGGTTACAGTTCGATGGCAATCGAAAGAACCCAGCAGCCCCGCGCCGTTTCGCAACCGCGTGTCGTCGACGTAGCGCGCTCTGGTCGGACGCTCGCGGTCGAGATCGATGCCTCGGAGGCGGCGGAGCTCCTGCTCAGCATCGCCACGTTGGCCGTCGAGGAGGAGCGTGACACGTACGAGCTGGGGGCGGACCGGATCGAGGAGCTCCGGGCCGTCGCCACGCCCGAGCTGCTCCGCGAGGCGGACGCGCTCTTGCCCGACAAGACGGCCGCGCATCTGCTGGGGCTGGTCTACGAGACACCCAAACCGCGCACGGTGCCGGCATTCCTCGACCACCTCGCCGTGACCGATCCGGTCGAGATCCGCCTGCACCTCCTCGGCTACTACCTCCGCGACCACCATGGGATCGAGCCGGAGACGCTCCGGCGCGCGGCGAACGCAGATGCCGCTGCGATCGCCGAACTGCTGGACGCGACCGCCGAATACGCGGATGACGACAAGTGCGCGACGATGGAGCGGGCGCTGGTCGCCGACCCCGCCGACAGCAAGCGCGCGCTCCTCGACCTCTTCGCCTCCTGGGCCGAACGCGTCCTGCCCGAGATCGCGCCGGACTCGTCGCTCGCCGAGCGGGACGCCGACGCGAAGCGCGACCTCGTTCGGTCGGTTCCGCCGGAGCAGGTCGTCGAGCAGCTGGCGCCGGGCATCCAGTGGGCGCCCGGGCCGGAGGTGGACCGCGTCGTCCTCTTCCCTGTCTGCTCGCCGCGGCCGTGGGTCTACATGAGCGAGTACAAGCGCGTGAAGATCTTCTGCCCACCGATCACCGCCGACCGGACGCCGACGCCGGGGGGCGATCCCGCCGACCTCGTCCGGATCTACAAGGCGCTCGGCGACGAGAGCCGCCTCAAGCTGCTGAAACGGCTCCAGGCGGGGCCGATCTCGCTCTCGGACGCGGCGCAGGAGGTCGGCCTCGCGAAGTCGACCACGCACCACCACCTGGCGATCCTCCGCCAGGCCGGCTTCGTCCTGATCCGGGAGGGCGACGACACGTACAGGCTGCGTCCCGACCTCCGCCCCGAGCCGGGTGCGCTGCTCGCGGCCTACCTCGGCACCTGAGCCCGCAGGCAAGATCCGCACGTGCGCGTCACCGTCCGCCTCTTTGCAGGCCTGCGCGAACGCGCGGGCTGCTCTCGTCTCGAGCTCGACGACGTTGCGCGCGTCGACGACGTCTGGCCCGCGCTCGATCGGGTCCTCGAGATCGGGGGCGACGAGCCGCCGGGACTGCTCTACGCCGTGAACCGGGAGTACGCCGAGCGTGACCGCGCGCTCGCGGACGGCGACGAGGTGGCGCTGATCCCACCCGTCAGCGGCGGCGGCTTCCGCCTCGCCGTCGGCCCGCTCGACGTCGCGGCGGTACTGCGCGAGGTCGAGGATCCCGAGGCGGGAGCAGTGGCGAGCTTCGTCGGCTCCGTTCGCCGCCGCTCGCGCGGGCGCGACGTCCTGCACCTCGAGTACGAGGCGTACGAGGAGATGGCCGAGCCGCTGCTCGCCCGCCTCGGCGAAGAGCTGACCGAGCGGCACGGGCTTTGCGCGGTCGCCGTCCACCACCGGCTCGGACGCGTCGAGATCGGCGAGGCGAGTGTCGTGATCGCCGTCTCGGCCCCGCATCGCGGGGCTGCGCTCGCTGCCTGCCGCGAGGCGATCGAGACGCTCAAGACGACGATTCCGCTCTGGAAGAAGGAGGTCTACGCCGGCGGCGAGGAATGGGTAGGCCGAGGATCGTGAGCGCACAGACAGAGAATCAGCGGGGAAGCGCCCGCAGCCTGGTCGACCGGCTGATCGGCGTCGTCGTCACGCTCAGCGTCTTCGCGAAGTTCTTCGCCTTCTTCATCTCCGTCGCCGCGTACTCGCTCTGGCTGGGGAGCTGGCAGTTCGGCCTCGGCATCGCCCTCCTGATCCTCGTGCACGAAGTCGGCCACATCATCGAGGCACGGCGGCAGGGAGTTCCGGTGTCGCTTCCGACCTTCATCCCGTTCCTCGGCGCCTTCGTCACCACGCGCCAGGCGGGGCTCGCGCCGTGGCGGAGCGCTCTGATCGCCCTGGCAGGCCCGTTCGTCGGCGGTCTGGGCGCGGCGGCTGTCTGGGCGGCCGGGTCGGCGCACGACACGACCTGGCTCGTGGTGCTCGCCAACCTCGGCTTCCTGCTCAACGCGGTCAACCTGCTCCCGATCGGCATCCTCGACGGCGGGAGCGTGTTCCGGTCGATCTCGATGTCGCGGCGCGGCTGGATCCGCTACGAGAACGCCGTCCCGGTCGAGGCGGTCGCGCCGGACCGGGAGCACGCCAACCTCATCACGATGCTGTACGTGCTGCTTGCGGCGGGCCTCGTCGCCGGCCTGCTCGCAACCCGGCACAGCGGGATGCTCTAGTCGTGCGGGACCGCGAGCTCCTCCAGCGGCACTCCCCCGAGCACCTTCGCGCGCGCTCACAGGAAATCGGCCAGGAGTTCCTCACCGGCTTCGAGTGCGTGGAGAAGATCGATCGTCCCGCGGTCTCCTGCTTCGGGTCGGCGCGCGCGCCCGAAGGGTCGCGCGCCTACGAGCTGGCCCGCGGGACGGCGCGCCTCTTCGCGGAGGCGGGCTGGGCGGTCGTCACCGGCGGCGGGCCGGGCGTGATGGAGGCGGCGAACCGCGGCTGTCACGAAGGCGGAGGCCTCTCGGTCGGCTTCGGGATCGAGCTGCCGCACGAGCAGTCGATGAACGCTTACATCGACCTCGGTCTCGTCTTCGACCACTTCTACGCGCGCAAGACGATGTTCGTGAAGGCGGCCGAGGGTTTCTGCGTCTTCCCCGGCGGCTTCGGCACCGCCGACGAGCTGTTCGAGTCGCTGACCCTGATCCAGACCGGCAAGGTCCTGCACTTCCCGGTCGTGCTGCTCGGCGAGGCGTACTGGACGCCGCTGCTGGAGTGGGTGCGCCGCAGCGCGCTCGCCGACGGCATGGTCTCGGCGGACGATCTCGCGCTGCTCACGCTCACGGACGATCCGCGCGTCGCACTCGAGACGGTGCTCGACGCTTTCCGCGCCGGGGACGGAACAGCGAGCCCGGACGCGCCGCACAAGGCCGACGCGCAGTAGCTCGCGAAGCTGGCGCTTCGCTCGCTGGGATAAGGAACTGCGCGGGCCGGAAAGCGCGGTTTCCGGCCCGCTTCGTGCTGTCTTGGTTTGGAGGGTCTGGCGGGCGAAGGCTTGCGTTGTGCGCTCGCGCGCGGCGGAGGCCGGCGCGAGCGCAAGTCCGGCCTGCGGCTAAGTCCGGCTGCGCCGGGTCTTAGCCTCCGGCCCTGATTCGGATGGGGGTCCGGAACGTCTCAAGCTTGCAACCGTTGCGGGTACGGTCCCGTTGTGGAGCTGCGCGATCTGCCTTCGGTGGACGAGCTCGCGCGCGCGGCCGGCGATCCGCTCGCGGTGGACGCGGCCCGGGCGGTGATCGACCTGGCGCGGGACGAGATCCGGACGGGCGCGGATCCCGGCGATCTCGCCGCGCGCCTGCGGGAGGAGCTCGCCGACGCCCGGCGGCCGCGCCTGCGACGCGTGCTCAACGCGACGGGCGTCGTCGTGCATACGAACCTCGGCCGCGCGCCGCTCGCCGAGGAGGCCGTCGAACGGGTCGCCGAGGCCGCGCGCGGCTACTCGAACCTCGAGTACGACCTGGCCGAGGGCTCGCGCGGCTCGCGCCAGGATCACGTGGCGGCGGTCCTGCGCCGGCTGACGGGCGCCGAGGCCGCCCTCATCGTGAACAACAACGCGGCGGCGGTCCTCCTCGCCCTGGCCGCGCTGGCCGAGGGTCGCGAGGTCGTCGTTTCCCGCGGTGAGTTGATCGAGATCGGCGACGGGTTCCGCATCCCCGACGTTCTCGCACGCTCCGGCGCGCGGCTCGTCGAAGTCGGCACGACGAACCGGACGCGCGCCGCCGACTACGAGCGCGCGATCGGGCCCGAGACGGCCGTCGTGCTGCGCGTCCACCAGTCGAACTTCCGCGTCGTCGGCTTCGAGGAGCGCCCGCGGCTCGAGGAGGTCGCCGCCGTCGCGCGCAGCCACGGCCTGCCGCTCGTCGACGACCTCGGCTCCGGCGCGATCGCACCGGTGGAAGCCGAGCCGACGGCGCGCGAGTCGCTCGCGGCGGGCGCCGACCTCGTCTGCTTCTCGGGCGACAAGCTGCTCGGCGGTCCGCAGGCCGGGATCGTGCTCGGCCGGGTGGAGCTGGTCGAGCGCCTGCGCCGCCATCCGCTCCAGCGGGCGCTGCGCATCGACAAGCTCTCGCTCGCCGCGCTCGAGGGGACGCTGCTCCTCCACCTCGAGGCGCCGGAGCGAATCCCCGTCCTGCGCACGCTCCGCCAACAGACGGCCGAGGTGCGCGAGCGGGCCGAGCGGCTCGCAGCCGCGACGGGCGGCGAGGTCGAGGAGACGGTCGGCCGCGTCGGCGGCGGGGCGCTGCCGCTCGCAGAGCTGCCGAGCTTCGCGTGCGCGCTGGAGGAGTCGCTCGCGGCACCGCTGCGCGCGGGTGAGCCGCCCGTTGTCGGCATCGTCCGCGACGGCCGCTTCCTCCTCGACTGCCTGACCCTGACCGACGAGGAGGCCGAGGCGACCACGGCTGCAGTCGAGCGCGCACGCGCATGAGCGAACGGGCGCCCGAGGCAGTCCTCTGGGATTTCTTGCGCGGCTCGCTGATGACGCAGGCGCTCGCCGCGGTCGTCGACGCCGGCGTCCCGGCTGCAGTGGCGAACGGGCCGCGCCCGGTTTCGGAGCTGCAGGGCGACCCGGACACGCTGCACAGGCTGCTCCGGGCGCTGGCGAGCGACGGCGTCTTCCGCGAGACCCGGCCGGGCGTGTTCGAGCACACGGAAAGCTCGCGCCTCCTGCTCGAGCCGGGCTGGAGCGAGTTCGCCCATCTGTTCGGCGGCGTCTTCTTCGACGCCACGACGGAGCTCGACGCCTCGACGTCCGAGTCGCCGTTCGAAGCCCGGTTCGGGGCCGGCTTCTGGCGGTGGCTCGCGGCGCATCCCGCCGAGCGTGCGGCGTTCGACGCCGCGATGGCCGGCGAACGCTCCCGGCCCGCCGAGCGGCTCGCGGCGCTCGAGTGGCGGGAGGGCGAGGTCGTCGTCGACGTCGGCGGCGGCAACGGCGCGCTGCTCGTCGAGCTGATCCGACGGCGCCCCGAGCTGCGCGGAGTCGTCCTCGACCTCTCCGAGACCGTGCGCGACGAGGCGGAGCTCGGCGACCGGATCGAGTTCGTCGCCGGCAGTTTCTTCGAGTCGGTGCCGGAAGGCGACGCCTACATCCTCTCCGGAATCCTCCACGACTGGCCCGACGAGGACGCGGCGAGGATCCTGCGCACGATCCGCGCGGCCGCGCCGTCGCACGCCAGGCTGCTGATCAACGAGTCCGTGATCGTGCCGGGCAACGAGCCGCAGGGAGCGAAGTGGCTCGACCTCCTGATGCTCGTCCTCGCCGGCGGCCGCGAGCGCGACGAGACGCAGTGGCGCGAGCTGCTCGAGCGGGCCGGATTCCGCGTCAAGTCGCTCGAGAGCCCGATCGTCGCCACATGCCGCTGACGGTCGGAACCGCGGGTCACATCGATCACGGGAAGACCGCGCTCGTCAAGGCGCTGACGGGCAAGAACACCGACCGGCTGCCCGAGGAGCACGAGCGCGGGATCTCGATCGACCTCGGCTACGCGCCGCTCGAGCTGCCGGACGGCACGAGCCTCTCGGTCGTCGACGTTCCCGGACACGAGCGCTTCGTCCGCACGATGGTCGCGGGCGCGAGCGGGATCGACCTGTTCCTGCTCGTGATCGACGCGGGCGAGGGAGCGCGGCCGCAGACGCACGAGCATCTCGCGATCCTGCGCCTGCTCGGGATCGAGCACGGCGTGGTCGCCCTCACGAAGGCAGACGCGGTCGACGAGGAGACGCTCGAGCTCGCGCGCGTCGAGGCGGAGGAACTTGCCCCCGGCGCTCCCGTCGTGACGACGAGCGCGCGCACCGGTGCCGGGCTCGACGACCTGCGCGCGGCGCTGGCGGAGGTCGCGGCCCGCATCGCCCGGCACGACGCCGGCGGGCCGGCCCGCCTCCACGTCGACCGCTCCTTCACGCTGCGCGGGATCGGGACGGTGGCGACCGGGACGCTCTGGTCGGGGACGATCGGCGAGGGCGACGAGCTCCGCGTCGAGCCGCGCGGCCGCACCGTGCGCGTGCGGAGCGTGCAGGTGCACGACCGGCCCGTCGAGCGCGCCGAGGCCGGCCAGCGCGTCGCCGTCTCCCTCCCCGGCGTCGAGCGCCGGGAGCTGCGGCGCGGGGACGTGCTCGTCACGCCGGGCTCGGCCCGGCCGAGCTTCCGACTCGACGTCGTACTCGAGCCGCTGGGAGAGATCCCGGCGCGCGTGACGCTCCACCACGGCACCGCCGAGACCGCCGCGCGCGTCGCGCGCGTCGGCGACCGCTTCGCGCAGCTGCGCCTTTCACGGCCCGTCGTCGCGGCTCGCGGCGACCGGGTCGTCCTCCGCACCGGGACGACGGTCGGCGGCGGTGTCGTGCTCGACCCGAGGCCGCCGCGCCACTCCGACCTCGCCCGCTTCGAGGCGCTCGAGCGCGGCGAAACGTTCGTGCACGCACCGGTCCGCGTGGACGGCGAATGGCGCTGGTCCGCGGAGTGGCTCGACGAGCTTCGCGTCGAGCTCGGTGACGCGGTCGACGCCGCAGATCCGCTCGACCCAGGTGTCCCCGTTCCTGCCGCGGAGTGGGCGAAGGCCGTCGTCCCGCACCTCGGGCTCGAGGTGCGCGGCGCCAAGCTCTACCGTCCGGGCGCCGCCGCCGAGCTCGGCGAGCGCGAGCACGAGGCAGCAGCGCTCGAGGCCGGGCTCGGCGTCGAGCCGGTTCGCGTCGCCGACCCCGCGCTCGCCCGCGTCCTCGAGGAGCAGGGCCGGCTCGTGCGGGTCGGCGACGGCCTTGCGATCTCGCCGGCGTCGTACGAGCGGGCCCGGGCCGTGCTCGTCGACGGCATCACCCTGGCCCAGTTCCGTGACGCCCTGGGCGTCGGCCGGAAGACGGCGCAGCTCTATCTCGAGCGCTTCGACGCGGACGGCGTGACCCGGCGCGTGGGCGACGGGCGCGTCCTGCGCCGGCGTTAGACGTCCCAGGCGACGGGCAGCGCAACGAGGCTGCGGAAGAGCGGAACAGGCCGCCAGCGCACGTCGTCCGGCGAAACCGCGAGGCGCAGGCCGGGCAGCCGCAGCAGCGTCCCGAGCGCGATCTCGGCTTCGAGCCGCGCGAGCGGGGCGCCGAGGCAGAAGTGGCTGCCGCGGCCGAACCCGAGATGCCGGTCGCGCTGTGCGGCCAGGTCGAGCGTGTCGGGCGCTGCGAAGCGGTCGGCGTCGCGGTCAGCCGCGCCGAGGATCACGATCACCGTCTCGCCGCGACGGATCGTCTGGCCGCCGAGCTCGACGTCCTCGGTCGCCCACCGGTTGAGCGTCCGCTCGACCGGCCCGTCGTAGCGGATCAGCTCCTCGACGGCGCGCGGCAGAAGCGACGGATCGAGCTCGACCGCTGCCCGCTGGTCGGGATGCGTCAGAAGTGCAAGCGTTGCGTTCCCGATCAGGCTCACCGTCGTCTCGTGCCCGGCCACGATCAGGAGCGCAACCATGCTGCAGAGCTCCTCCTCGGAGAGCGTGTCGCCACCGTCCTCGACCGCCACGAGCGCGCTGACGAGATCCTCGCCGGGCTGCTGCCGGCGCTCGGCGAAGAGCGCGAGCAGGTACTCGACGAACGCGCCGAGCAAGGCGTCGGCCTGCTCGAGCTCGGTCGCGGCGAGCGCGGGACTGACCATCGCGCCCGACCATTGGCGGAACCGTTCGCGGTCGGCGATGGGAACGCCGAGCAGCTCGGCGATCACCGTGATCGGAAGCGGGAACGCGAACTCCGAGACGAGCTCCATCTCGCCGGTGGCCGACACGCGGCCGATCAGCTCGTCGGCGATCTCCCGGATCCGCGGCCGCAGCCGTTCGATCATGCGTGGCGTGAACGCCTTCGAGACCAGGCGACGCAGGCGAAGATGAGTGTCGCCGTCGCGGTTGAGCATGTTGCTGTCGATGAAGGCGAAGAAGTCGGGGAGCCCCGCTGGGAGCTGCTGCGGCGATAACGCGAGCCGCGGGTCGCGCACGAAGCGCTCGTCGTCGAGCAGGACTGCCTCCGCCTCCTCGTAGCGCGTGATCCACCAGATCGGCGTCTCGCCGTCCATCCCCGGCTGGCAGAAGACGGGGTCGTGGTCGCGCATACGCGCGAAGGTCGCGTAGGTGTCCGCCCGGAAGGCGTCGCTGTAGAGGTCGTACTTACGGGCCGCCGTCGCCATCGCCAGATGCTAACTAGGCTCCCGCAGATGGAACCGCCTGCCGTTCGCGACCTGATCGAGCGCTACAACGCCGCCTGGAACGCGCAGGACCTCGACGCGATCGACGAGCTCCACGATCCGGAGATCGTCTTCCACAACCACACCGCCGCCGAACGAGCCGAAGGCGCCGCGGCCGTGCGGGAGCACATCGCGGAGATCTTCCGCAACAACCCCACGCTGCGCTTCACGGCGCGGTCGCTCCACGCCTGCGACGACTTCGCCGTCTGCGAGTGGACGGCATCCACGGGCACGAAGGAATGGGACGGCGTCGACGTCTTCCCGCTCAGGAACGGGAAGATTGCGCGGAAGGACGTGTACTCCTCGTCGCACCGTCCGCGCGAACGGTGAGCTGGAGGACGTCCGGCCGGCTGTAATGGCCGACCGGGTCGAAGCGCTGCCGTTCGGCGAGCAGGCGGGCCGGGTCGAGCTCGGCGTAGAGGATTCCCTCCTCGTCGTAGAGCGGCCCGGCGAGGTACGAGCCGTCGGGAGCGAGGATCGCGCTGCCGCCTCGGCCGATCGTCCCGACTCCGTCGATCTCGGCGGCGAGCGGGAAGTCGTCGGGATACGAGGACTCCTGCTGGAAGTGCGCGGGCGCGACGACGTAGGCGCGGCTCTCGCGGGCGATGTGGACGAGCGTCTGCTGCCAGGCCTCGCCGTCGTCGGCGGTCGAGGCGACGTAGATCTCGACGCCGGACTCGTAGAGCGCGACGCGCGCGAGAGGCATGTAGTTCTCCCAGCAGATCAGGCCGCCGATCCGGCCGAAGCCGGTCTCGACCGCGCCGAGGCCGCGCCCGTCGCCCTGGCCCCAGATCAGCCGCTCGTGGTTGGTGGGCACGAGTTTGCGGTGGTGGAGCGCGAGCTCGCCGGCCGGCGAGTGGTAGAGGAGCGAGTTGTAGATCGTCCCGGGCCGTTCGGGCTCGACCTCGTTGACGCCGGTGACGATCCAGACGCCGAGCTCCTGCGCCGCCGCGGCGATGCGCCGCTCGGCCGGTGAGCCGACCGCGACCGACTCCTGCGCGAGGCGCGCGAACGTCTCCTTCGCGCCGTCCCCCGCCCAGCCGGCGAAGGCCTTGGCCCAGAGCGAGGACGGGTAGACCGGGACGAACGTCTCGGGGAAGACGACGAGCTCGGCTCCCGCCCGCGCCGCTTCGGCGGCCACCGCCTCGAGCTTGTCGAGCGTCGCCTCGCGGTCGAGCACGACGGGCTCGACCTGCACGCAGGCGACCTTGACCGGACGCTCCATCCGAGGAGCCTACTCCGGCGGGCCGTGGCCGCCCCCACCCGGAGTCTCGACCCGGACGACGTCGCCGGCGTGGAGCCGGCGGGTCAGCTTGGGCGGCTGCTCCTCGTCGTTGACGAGGGTTCGGCCGCGGGCCCCATCCTCCCCGCCGGCCCGGCCCGGCGGCGCGTGACGGCGGCGCTCGGCGAGCACCGAGAGCCGGCAGTCCTCGAGCACGCGCAGCTCACGCACGACGCCGTCGCCGCCTCGCCGGGCACCCGCTCCGCCGGAACCGCGCCGCAGCTCCCAGCGCTCCACCCGCAGCGGGTACTCGAGCTCGAGCGCCTCGGCCGGTGTCATGAGCGTGTTCGACATCGCGACGTGGACGCCGCTCGGGCCGTCGGCGTCCGGGCAGGCGCCCTGGCCGCCGCCCACCGTCTCGTAGTACGTGAAGCGCTCGTTACCCAGCGCGAGGTTGTTCATCGTCCCCTGGCCGGCCGCGGGCACCGGCACGAGCGCGCCGAGCGCCGCGAAGACGACGTCGACGATCCGCGACGAGGTCTCGGTGTTGCCGGCGACGACGGCCGCGGGAGAGCACGCGTTGACGAGGCAGCCTTCCGGTGCCGTCACCGTGACCGGGGCGAAGGCACCGCCCGAGGCCGGCAGGTCGGGCTCGGTGAGACAGCGGACGACGAAGTAGCAGGCCGACTTCGTCACCGCGAGTGGACAGTTGAGGTTGCCGTCGTATTGCGCCGCCGTGCCGGCGAAATCGATCCGGATCCCGTCCCCGGCGATCTCGACAGTGCAGCGGATCGGCAGATCGCCGTCGACCGCTTCGACGAGGTCCTCGGCGTGGCCCGTGCCGTCCGGAAGGCCGGCGAGCGCCGCCCGCACCATCCGCTCGGAGTACGCGTAGAGCTCCTCCATCGCGGCGGCGACCCGGTCGCGGCCGCGCCGCGTGCACAGCTCCTCGAGCCGCCGCTCGGCGAGACGGTGCGCGGCGAGCTGGGCGCGGAGATCGCCTCGCCGCTCCTCCGGCTGCCGCGTCGCGAGGACGAAGCCCTCGAGCACCTCGTCGGTGAGGAGCTGGGGCGGCAGGATCACGCCCTCCTCGTCCAGCGTGTGCGAGAAGGCGGGCAGGCTCGCGGGCTCGATGCCGCCGACGTCCGCATGGTGGGCGCGAGAGACGGCGTAGCCGAGCTCGATGCGCGAGACGAGCGTCACGTCGGGAAGGTGCGTGCCGCCCGTGTACGGGTCGTTGAGGATCGCGACCTGTCCGAGCTCGAGACCGAGCGCCATGACGGCGGCCACGGCGTCGGGCATCGCGCCGAGGTGGACGGGAATGTGCTCGGCCTGCGCGACCATGCGGCCTCGCTCGTCGAACAGCGCGGTCGAGCAGTCACGCCGCTCCTTGATGTTGGCCGAGAAGGAGGAGCGGATCAGGACCGCGCCCATCTCCTCGGCGATCGACCGCAACGATGCGCCGATCACCTGTAGCTGAATTGGTGCGATCACGTCACTCACGCGTCAGCACCCAGCCGGCACCATCCCTAACCCCCGCCCACCCGGGGGGGATCCAGATCGTCGACCCGTCCTGCTCGACCACGTCCGGCCCCGACACGTGCCGTGGCTCGCCGCTCGGCAGCTCCAGCGCCGGCCCGGGGACGACGTCGGCGGTGCGGACGGCAACGAGCTCGACCTCCCGCCCACGGTCTGCGTAGCCGTAGCGTTCCTCGTGCGCGCGGTGGAAACGCGCGGCGAGATCGGCACCGAGCGGCACGGACAGCTCGAACGACTGGCCGCGGTAGCGGAGGTCCGCCTCTCCTTCCCGCGGCAGCTCGTCCACCTCGCCGAGCGGCCGGACATGAGAGACGACACGGTCGCGCCGCTCGTCGCCGGCGGCGAGCCCGAGCGCCGAGAGCACCCCCGCCGCCGCCGGTACGAGCACGGCCTCCATCCCCAACTCCTCGGCGAGCGCGCACGCATGGAGCGGCCCGGCGCCGCCGTAAGCGACGAGCGCGAACTCGCGCGGGTCGTGTCCCCGCTCGACGGACACGACCCGCAGCGCCCGCAGCATCTCGGCGTTCACGACCTCGACGACAGCGGCCGGGTCGACCCCCTCGAGCGCCGCGGCCGCCGCCTCGCGATCGAGGACGAGCCCGCCCGGCAGCTCCGCCGGCAGCCGGCCGAGCAGGAGATTCGCGTCGGTCACCGTCGGTCCGCCGCCGCGTCCGTAGCACGCCGGCCCCGGATTCGCGCCCGCCGACTCCGGCCCGACCCGCAGCGCCCCGCCCGCGTCGCGCCGGACGAGCGAGCCGCCGCCGGCGCCGACCGTGTGCACGTCGACCGAAGGCAACCTCACCGGCACGCCGCCGACCTCGCGCTCGGACACGCGCACGGCCCGGCCGCCCGGCAGGAGGCAGACGTCCGTCGAGGTGCCGCCCATGTCGAACGCGATCGCGTCCGCGAAGCCTGCGCGCCGCGCGAGGAGACCTGCGCCCACGACACCGCCCGCCGGGCCCGAGACGAGGAGCCGGGCGGGGTGCGCCGCGGCCTCCTCGACCGGCAGGACGCCGCCGGAGGAGAGCATCACGACCGGCTCCGGCAGCCCGGCCTCGGACGCAGCCACAGCCAGGGCGCGCAGGTAGCCCGCGGTGACCGGCGCAAGGTACGCATCCGCGGCGGTGGTCGATGCCCGCTCGTACTCCCGGAACTCGGGCGCGACCTCGTGCGAGGCGACGACGTGGACGCCGGGGTGCCGCCGACGCAGTTCGGCCGCGACCGCCCGCTCGTGGGACGCGTCGCGAAACGCGAAGAGGAGACAGACGGCGATCGCGTCCACCTCGCCGGGCTCGGGGAGCGAGTCGAGGTCGAGCGGCTCGAGCTCGCCCTCCGGCCCGAGCCGGCCGCGGACGCCGTGGCAGCGCTCGAGCGGCACGAGCGGGTCCGGATGCTCGGCACAGAGGCGGTAGAGGTGGGCGCGCGTCTGCCGCCGCAGGTGGAGCAGATGCTCGAAGCCGGCGTTCCCGACGTACGCGATGCGGGCGCCGCGCCGCTCGAGCAGGGCATTCGTGGCGACGGTCGTCCCGTGCGCGAAGCGCTCCAGCCCCGCACCCGCGCCCACCGCGCGCACTGCGGCGAGCACCGACTCCTCCTGCCGGACCGCGGTCGGCACCTTCGCCGTCAGGATCCGCCCCTCCTCGACCAGCACGGCATCGGTGAAGGTGCCGCCGACGTCGACGCCCAGGATCGCCACGTCCGTACTCTGCACCGGCATGCCGGTGCGCGCCTTCCTCTTCGATTTCGACGGCCTGATCCTCGACACCGAGCTCGCCTCGCGGGCCGGCTGGGAGCTCCTCTACCGCGAGCACGGACACGAGCTGCCCGCCGACCTGTGGGCGACGGTCGTCGGCACCACCCACGCGCCGTTCGACCCCATGGCGCACCTCGAGGAGCTCGTCGGCCGGTCGCTGGCACGGGAGGAGCTGAACGAGCGGCGTTACGCGCACGAGATCGCGCTGATCGAGGCGGAGGAGCTGCGCCCGGGAATCGCGGAGTACCTCGCCGCGGCGCGGTGGCACGGGCTGAAGCGCGCGATCGTCTCGAGCTCGCCCCGCGCGTGGGTCGACATGCACCTGGAGCGGCTCGAGGAGGCCGTCCGGCTGGGACGCGATCTGCACCGCCGACCGCGACCCGGCCCGGGCGAAGCCGGCGCCGGTGCTCTACCTCGAGGCCCTCGAGCTGCTCGACGTGACCGCCGACGAGGCCGTCGCCTTCGAGGACTCGCCGAACGGCGTCCTCGCCGCCAAGGCGGCGGGCGTCTTCTGCGTCGCCGTCCCGAACGAGGTCACGCGCGGGCTCGGGCTCGCCGAAGCCGGCGCCGACCTCCTCCTCGACTCGCTCGCCGACCTGCCGCCGGAAGACCTGTTCAGGCGCGTCGAGGAGGGTTAAGGTCGGCTCGATGGCTGCCTACGAAACGGCGCACATCGACGACATGGCCGCGAAGCAGTGGCCGCACTGGATCCCGATCCGCCACCACTTCGGGATCGAGAGCTTCGGGATGAACGCCTACCGCCGCGACGCCGGCGAGCCCGCGGTGCCGGAACACGACGAGTCCGCGAGCGGCGCGCCCGAGCTCTTCTACGTCGCCGACGGACACGCGACCTTCACGGTCGGCGGGGACGAGATCGACGCGCCCGCCGGCACCTGCGTCTGGGTGAACGATGCGGAAGCGAAGCGCAGTGCGACCGCGAAGGCCGACGGGACGCTCGTGCTCGCGATCGGTGCCGCGGCACCGGGACAGGCGTACGCCCCCGCCGGCTGGGACACCCAGTACCTCGAAGGCGACTCCTAGCACCAGCTCGCTAGCCTCGGGAGCGGAGCGGCCGGGCCTGGTGGCCCAGCGGGTCTTCAAAACCCGTACGGTCGTGCAACCCACGGCTAGGTCGGTTCGACTCCGGCGCCGCTCCGTTCGCTAGTCGGACTTCATGTCGTCGAGCGTGGCGCGGCCTTCCTCGTGCACGCGCCGACGGCGGTCCTCCGGCGACTCCGGCTCTTCCTCGACCGCCGCCGGCTCGGGCGGCGACTCCTCCACCACCGGCTCGGCGGTGCGCGTCTGTGTCACCTTCGACTGGGCGAGCTTCGTGCGCAGCTCCTCGGCGCGGTCGCCCGCTCCCGGCGACGGCTCGGGCTCGGGTTGCGAGTGCCGGCGCCAGAGTCGGTAAGCGGCGATCCCGCCGGCTACCCCTCCGATCCAGGCGGTGAGACGGCGCATCGGGGCGATGCTACAGTGACCGCCGCTTCCTGCCCCGTCATCGTGCCGTTCAGTCCCGAGCGGCGCAGGCAGTCGGGGCCGACATCGAGACCATGGGAAGAAGGGAGGACATCGGGGCGTGACTACTTACGAAGTTCTGCTGCTGCTGGACCCCGAACAGGCGGAAGCCCGCCAGGACGACATCCTCGCCCGCGCGCGCGACCTCGTCGAGACGAGCGGCGGCGCCTGGCACAGCCACGACGCCTGGGGCCGCCGGCGTCTCGCCTATCCGATCGCGCACAAGGAGGAGGGCGTCTACCACCTCGTCGTCTTCGACGCGGAGGCCGCCACGCTCGACGAGATCTCGCGCGTCCTCAAGATCGACGACGCCGTGCTGCGCCACCTGGCCACGCGCCACATCGCCGGCTCGCGCACGAGCGCGCCGCGCGACGAGGCCGCCGCGCCCATCGCGGCTCCGGCCGAAGCGGCGGCGGCGCCCGAAACGGCCGAGGCCGAAACGGCCGTTTCGGACGACGGCGAGCCGGAGTACGCTGACGCGGAAGAGGAAGAGCAGGCTGAAGAACAGCCCGCCGAGGGAGAGGAGTAAGAGATGGCGGCGAACATCAACCGCGTCGTACTGGTCGGAAACCTGACGAGGGACCCGGAGCTGCGACACACCCCCGGCGGCACGCCGGTCTGCAATCTCGGCATCGCCGTCAACGGCCGGCGCCGGGACGAGTCGGGCAGCTGGGTCGACAAGCCCAACTACTTCCGGATCTCGGTCTTCGGTAACCAGGCCGAGAGCTGCGCGCAGTACCTCTCGAAGGGCCGCCCGGTCGCGATCGACGGCCGCCTCGACTGGCGCCAGTGGGAGGCGCAGGACGGCAGCAAGCGCGAAGCTGTCGAGATCGTCGCCGAGAGCGTCCAGTTCCTCGGCAGCCGCGGCGACGGCGACGGCGGCGGCAACCAGTTCGTGCCCGCGGGCGCGGCGCAGCAGGAGAGCGCCGACTTCCCGGCCGCGGCCGACGACGACATCCCCTTCTAGGAGCAGCATGGCCAGAGAGAAGAGTCAGCAACAGCAGCGCCGGCGGCCCGGCGGCCCGGCGGGGCAGATCAAGCGCCGCAACTGCTTCTTCTGCAAGGAGCACATCGCCGAGATCGACTACAAGAACATCAACCAGCTGCGCCGCTACGTCTCCGAGCGGGGCAAGATCCGCAGCCGCCGCATCACGGGCGCCTGCCGCCGGCATCAGGTGCAGGTGGCGACCGCCGTCAAGCGGGCGCGCGAGATGGCGCTGCTGCCGTACGTCGCCGAGGGCTCGGAGGAGCGCGGAGGCGGACGGCGCGATCGTGGCGACCGCGGCGATCGCGGGGATCGCGGAGATCGCTGATGGAGGTCATCCTCCTCTCGGACGTCGAGCACGTCGGCCTGCGCGGCGACGTGGTCTCGGTCGCACGCGGCTACGCGCGGAACTACCTCCTGCCCAGGCGGCTCGCCGAGGAGGCGACCCCGTCGCTGGTGGCGGAGCTGCAGAAGCGCGACACGCTGCGCGCCCGGCACGAGGCGAAGACGGCCGAGCAGGCCAACGAGATCGCGGAGCTGCTGACGAAGACGGTGCTGCGCTTCGAGGTCAAGGCCGGCCCGACCGGTTCTCTCTTCGGCTCGGTCACGCCGACCGACATCGCGGACGAGCTCTGGGACTCCAAGAAGGTTCGCGTCGACCGGCGCAAGATCGAGACCGATCCGATCAAGCGCATCGGGCGCTACGAGGTCCCGATCGCGCTGTTCGAGGACGTGCGGGTCGAGGTGAAGACCGAGGTCGTCCCCGAGGGCGGCGAGCTGCCGTCCGACGAAGAGCTCGCGGAGCTGGAGGCGGCCGAGCGCGCCGAGCAGGAGTCCGCCGAGCCCGAGCCGTCCGTCGAGATCGAGGAGATCCTCGCGGAGGTGGACGCAGCCGAGGCGGCCGACACGGCCGAAGCCGACGAGACCGCAGACGCCGAGGCGGAGCCCGAGACCGAGCCCGAGTGGCGAGCCGACGCCGACGCGGCCCTCGCCGACGAGTAAAAGGCTCACGAGACATTCACACGCCGTCCACGGCGGTGTGGATCTCTGCAGGAAAGTCCCGCTCGTAGCGCTTCTTCCATCCCCAGGTGCGACGTCCGGCGCGCCTGCAACGATGGCTGTTTCTCCTGCAAATGGCCGAAAACGACCTGTTCACAAGGGACATTCCCACACCTGGAAAGCCGGGCGAAGGCGTGCTGGAATCGCCACGCATGTCGCTCGCGCCTGCTCCGACGTCCGCCGTCCCCAGCGCCGTCCCGCCCCAGAATCTCGAAGCCGAGGAGTCGGTCCTCGGCGCGATGATGATCTCGGGGAACGCGATCGCGGCCGTCACCGAGATCCTCGACGCGAGCGACTTCTACCGCGAGTCGCATGCGAAGATCTACCGCGCCGCGCTCCAGCTCTACGGCAAGAACGAGCCGGTCGACGCGATCACGCTCACGAACGAGCTCGAGCAGCGCGGCGAGCTCGAGGAGATCGGCGGCCGTGTCCGCCTCCATGAGCTCGCGCGCATCGTGCCGGCCACCGCCAACGCCCGCCACTACGCGGAGATCGTCCGCGAGACCGCGACGCTGCGCGGCCTGATCCTCGCGGGCGGCCGGATCGCGCAGCTCGGCTGGGACCGCGAGGGCGAGCCGACGGAGCTCGTCGCGCGCGCCGAGCAGCTCGTCTTCGAGCTCGGCGAGCGCCGCGCCGAGGGCGAGCTCGTCCTCTTCAAGGACACGCTCGTCGAGACGTTCCAGCGGATCAGCCACCTCTACGAGTCCGGCGCGGAGGTGACGGGGCTCACGAGCGGCTTCAAGGATCTCGACCGGATCACCGCCGGCTTCCAGCCCGCGAACCTCGTGATCCTCGCCGCGCGGCCCTCGATGGGAAAGAGCGCCTTCGCGCTCGAGATCGCGAGCCACGTCGCCGTCGACAAACAGACGCCGTGCGCCTTCTTCAGCCTCGAGATGTCGCAGCAGGAGGTCGCCCAGCGCCTGATCTGCTCGCGCGGCAAGGTCGATGCGCACCACATCCGCACCGGCAAGCTCTCGAAGGACGACTGGCCGCGCCTCACCCAGGCATGCGGCCTGCTCGAGTCGGCTCCGCTCTACGTCGACGACACGCCGGGCCTGAGCCTCCACGCGCTGCGCGCCCGCGTCCAGACGCTGAAGCGGCGCGAGCCGAACCTCGGCCTCGTCATCGTCGACTACCTCCAGCTGATGACCTCCGGCCGCAGCGAGGAGAGCCGCCTGCAGGAGGTCTCCCGCATCTCCCGCGACCTGAAGGCGATCGCCAAGGACGTCGACGTCCCGGTCATCGCGCTCTCCCAGCTCAACCGCTCGCCCGAGCAGCGGCACGACAAGCGGCCGATGCTCAGCGACCTGCGCGAGTCGGGCTCGATCGAGCAGGACGCCGACCTCGTGATGTTCCTCTACCGCGACGAGTACTACGAGCGCGAGGAGACCGACGACACCAACAAGGGCGTGGCCGAGGTGATCGTCGCGAAGCACCGGAACGGCCCGACGGGCGACTTCAAGGTCGCCTTCATCAGCAAGTACGCGAAGTTCGCTCCCCTTGCCCACTAGCCTCACAGCCACGTGCCTCGGCTGCGGACGGGAGTTCGCGACCGAACAGGTCGTCCTCGTCGGGCAGACGTTTCCGGCCGAGCGCTACTGCGACCTGTGCCGGGCGACCGAGGAGGTCGTCGACGAGCAGCGCCGCGCCGACGAGCGCTGGGCGCGCGTGCAGGTCCCCGCCGCCTACGACGGCTGCACGTTCGAGAACTTCGAGCCCGTGCCCGACACGCGCAACGCGCTCGCCGTCTGCCGGCAGTGGACGAAGGAGTTCCGCGCCGGCACCGACCTGCACCAGGGTCTGCTCCTGCGCGGCAATCCCGGCGCGGGGAAGACGCACCTCGCGGTGGCCGTCCTGCGCGAGGTCGTCTGGAGCGACCGCGAGCCGAGGCCGACGGCGCTGTTCCTCAACGTCCCCGGCTGGCTGAACGCCCTGCGCGAGAGCTATGGCGACGGCGAGCCGCCGCCGAACCCGAGCGGCTACGGGCTCGTCGTCCTCGACGACCTCGGAGCCGAGGACTGGTCGAGCTGGGCACGCGACCGCATCTACAACCTCGTCAACCAGCGCGAGCAGCAGCGGCGGCTCGTGATCGTGACGACGAACCACGAGTGGCGGGAGCTGGCCGGCCGCGTCGGCGGCCCCACGGCGAGCCGCCTCCGCCGCCTGACCCGCGAGGTGCACGTGGACGCCCGCGACGACTTCCGCGAGCGCGACCTGCCGGTCTCGCTCGCGAGCTGAACCGAACTCCGCGCGCTCGCGCACGGCGGAGGCCGACGCGAGCGCAGGGTTCGGCCTGGGGTTACCTCTCCCAGCGAGCGAGTCCGTAGGACTCGCGAGCTATCGTCCCGGCCGTGCCTGCGACCGTCATCGTCGGCGCGCAGTGGGGCGACGAAGGCAAGGGCAAGATCGTCGACCTGCTCGCCCGGGACTCCGACCTCGTCTGTCGCTACCAGGGCGGCCCGAACGCGGGCCACACGATCGTCGTCGGCGAGGAGACGTACAAGATCCGGGCGCTGCCGAGCGGGATCGTCCGCGGCAAGCCCTGCGTGATCGGCAACGGCTGCGTCGTAGATCCCGAGGTGCTGATCGCCGAGCTCGACGAGTTCGACCGGCGCGGCCATCCGACCGGCGAGGTCTACGTCTCCGGCAACGCTCACCTGATCATGCCGTGGCACCTCGCGATCGACCAGGCGAGCGAGCGGCGCCTCGGCAAGCTCGCGATCGGCACCACCAAGCGCGGCATCGGCCCGTGCTACGCCGACAAGGCGATGCGGCTCGGGATCCGCGTCCAGGACATCCTCGACCCGAAGATCCTGCGCCAGAAGATCGAGGTCGCGCTCGCGGAGAAGAACCTCTGGCTCGAGCGCGTCTACGAGACCGAGCCCGTCGACCTGGAGACGGTCGCGGGACGGTACGAGGGCTATGCGCAGCGGCTGCGTCCCTACGTCGCCGACACGTCGCTCTACGTCGACACGGCGCTCCGCGACGGAAAGCACGTCCTCTTCGAGGGCGCGCAGGCGACGCTGCTCGACCTCGATCACGGGACGTATCCGTTCGTGACGTCGTCCAACCCGGTTGCGGCGAGCGCAGCCACCGGCACGGGCATCGGGCCGCGGCGGATCGACCATGTCGTCGGCGTCTCGAAGGCCTACGTCACCCGCGTCGGCGAGGGGCCGTTCCCGTCGGAGATCGCGGGCGCGGAGCAGGAGCGCATGCGCGAGCTCGGCGGCGAGTACGGGACGGTGACCGGCCGCGAGCGGCGCTGCGGCTGGCTCGATCTCGTGGCGCTGCGCTACGCGGTGCGCGTGAACGGGATCGACCGGCTCGCGCTGACCAAGCTCGACGTCCTCTCCCACTTCCCGGAGCTGCCGGTCTGCGTCCGGTACCGCACCCGCGGCGGCTCCGAGACGCGCGACTTTCCGGCGCACCAGAGCGACTTCCACGCCGCGGAGCCCGTGTACGAAGTGCTCGAGGCGTGGAACGAGCCGCTCGACGGCTGCTCCTCGGTCGCCGAACTGCCGTACGCGGCCCGCAGCTACGTCGAGTTCGTGGAGCGCGAGCTCGAGGTCGAGGTGACGCTCGTCGGCACCGGCGCGGAGCGCTCGTCCGTCCTCACGCGGGCGTGACGGCGGCGGCGAACGCGCGCGCCTTCAGCTCGAACGACCCCTCGGGACCGCCGAGCGCACCGTGCAGCTCGGCGCGAGCCTGCTCGCGCCGGCCCGCGTCGAGCGAGGCGAGCCACTGTCCCGCCGGGCCGACGCCGCGGCCCAGCACCTCCCAGAACTCGTCGAAGTCCCGGTAACCGGCCGTCACGTCGAGCTCGGCGGCCTCGACCTCGCCGTGCGGCGCGAGCAGGTCGTGGAGCTCCTGCGGCGTCCGGTAGCGGCGCGGCTCGGTCGCGCTCGAGGCGCCGACAGCAGCCGCGGCCTTGTCGATCGCCGCGAACATGTCGACCTCCGCCACGCCCCACATGCAGACGGCGACGCGCCGCGCGACCCGCGCCATCTCCGCGATCGCGGCCGGGGCGTCGGCCATGAAGGCGACGACGAGCTGCGCGAGCGCCGCGTCGAACACCCCGTCGGCGAACGGAATCGACTCGGCCGGAGCCTGCTCGACCTCCAGGCCCGGGAAGCGCTCGCGCAGGACCGTGGCGAACTCGGGCGACGGGTCCACCGCCGCGGCGGAAGCGCCGCGGGAGAGCAGCGCCGTGGTAAGGGCTCCGGTACCGGCGCCGACGTCGAGCACGCGGTCGCCCGGGCCCACTCCGGCGAAGTCCGCGAACAGCGGCGCGAGGACGCGCGAGTAGCGGCCCATGAAGCTGTCGTACTCGTCCCCGCCGACCCGGAAAACGCCGCTCATCGTGCGAGCGTATCGAGGTCGGCCGGTGTGTTCACGTTCGCGAGCAGCTCTTCGTCGAGCTCGACGCGGGCTGTGTCGAGGCCGTCGAGCACGGCGCGGAGGCGCCGCTCGCCGGTCTCGAACGCCGACAGCGTGCGCCGCGCCACGGCGCAGGGAAGCGGGCCGCGTTGCGCAGTCGCGGCATCGCGGCAGGCCTCGACCAGCGCGCGCAGGGCGCCCGGGGTCAGGAGCGGCATGTCGACGGGGATCACGACCGCGAGCTCGTGGGTCGCCGCGCGGAGACCGGCGGCGATCGCGGCGACCGGTCCGGTGCCTGGGTCGGCCAGCCCACCGCCGCCGACCGCGAACCGCTCGTCGCACGTGTCCGCGAGCAGGCGCCACGCCCGGTCGGCGAGCGTCTCTCCCTCGTACTCGGCGAGCTCCTTCGGCGAGCCGAACCGGGTGCTCCCGCCGCCGACGAGCAGGATGCCCGTCAGCTGCTGATCCGCCACGGCTCCGTGTAGACGTTGGCGGAACCGCCGCGGACGAAGCCGCAGAGCGTGATCCCGCGGTCGGCCGCGAGATCCACGGCGAGGCTCGAGGGAGCGCCGACCGCGACGAGGACCGGGCAGCCGGCGACGGCGGCCTTCTGGACGAGCTCGAACGACAGGCGTCCGCTCACGCAGAGGACATGCCCGGCGAGCGGCAGCAGCTGCTGGCGGAACGCCCAGCCCACCACCTTGTCCAGCGCGTTGTGCCTGCCGACGTCCTCGCGCACGCACAGCGGCTCGCCGGCGGCGGAGAAGAGACCGGTCGCATGCAGGCCGCCGGTCACGGCGAAGGCCGCCTGCGCCTCTCGCAGCCGCTCGGGGAGCGACGCGACGAGGGGCAGCGGCAGCCGCAGCTCGGACTCGACGCGCTGCGCCTCGACCGAGACGGCCTCGAGGGCCCCCTTGCCGCAGACCCCGCACGAGGACGAGGTGTAGAAGCTGCGCTGCACCCGCGCCGCGTCGAAGCCGGGCGCGTCGACCTCGACCGTGTTCGCCGCGAGGTCGTCGGGGAGCCGGGCCTCGCGAGGCCGCAGCCCCTCCGAGAGGCAGAAGCCGAGCGCGAGCTCCTCGTCGTGCCCGGGCGTCCGCATCGTGACGGCGACCGGCCGCCCGGCGATCCGAATCTCGAGCGGCTCCTCGACGGCGACCCGGTCCGGCTCGGTCGTACCCGCCGGGAGCCGGAGCACCTCGACCGCCGCGGCCGAGTAGGGCGGCGCGTCCATCAGGGACGCAGCATACGATCGCCGGGTGAGGGCGCTCGTCGTGGGGTCGGGAGGTCGTGAGCACGCGCTCGCCTGGTCCCTCAGCCGCAGCGGCGGCCTCGACGAGCTGCACGCCGCGCCGGGCAACCCCGGGATCGCAGCGCTCGCCCACTGCCATCCCGTACGCGCGGACGACCATGGCACGCTCGTCTCCCTCGCCCGCGAGCTGCGGATCGACCTCGTCGTCGTCGGTCCCGAGGCGCCTCTCGTCGCGGGCCTCGCCGACGAGCTGCGGCATCGCGGCGTCGCCGTGTTCGGGCCGAGCGCCGCGGCCGCGCAGATCGAGGGCTCGAAGTCGTTTGCGAAGGAGGTGATGGACGCCGCCGGCGTGGCGACGGCCCGGACGCTGCCCGTCGCCCGGCCGCCCTGCGTCCTCAAGCTCGACGGGCTCGCCGCGGGCAAGGGCGTCTGGGTCTGCCGCAGCCGGGACGAGCTCGACTCGGCGCTCGAGGCGGCGCACGAGCCCTTCCATGTCGAAGAGCTCCTGGAAGGGCCCGAGCTGTCGGTCTTCGCCCTCGCCGCAGGCGAGGACGCGGTCGCCTTCCCGCCCGCCCGCGACTACAAGCGGATCGGGGACGGCGATACCGGCCCGAACACCGGCGGCATGGGCTCCTTCTCGCCGCTGCCCGATGTCCCCGACGAGCAGGCCAAGGAGATCGTCGAGGCCGTCCACCGGCCGGTGCTCCGCGAGCTCGCGCGCCGCGGCACGCCGTTCCAGGGCCTCCTCTACGCGGGGCTGATGCAGACGGAGGACGGGCTGCGGGTGATCGAGTTCAACTGCCGTTTCGGCGATCCCGAGACGCAGGCGCTCCTGCCTCGCCTCGAGACCGGTCTGCTGCCGCTGCTCACGGGAGACCTCGCGCAGGAGCCCGCGGTCGCGGACCGTGCCGCGGTGACGCTCGTGATCTCCGGCCGCGGGTATCCCGAGCGCGGCGATCAGGGAACGCCGATCGAGGGAGTCGAAGCGGCCGAGGCGACCGGAGCGCTCGTCTTCCACGCCGGGACGGCGCTCCACGAGGGGCAGCTCGTCACGAACGGCGGCCGCATCCTCAACGTCGTCGGCACCGGCGCGACGGTCGCGGAAGCGAGAACTGCTGCCTACGACGCGGCGGCGCACATAGATTTCGCCGGCATGCAGTTCCGGACGGACATCGCTGCTGATGGCTGACGGGCCGCTCGTCGGGATCCTCGTCGGCTCGGAGTCCGACCGCGAGCGGATGCAGGGCGCCACGGCGCTGCTCGACGAGGCGGGCGTCGGCTACGAGTTCGAGGTGCGCTCGGCCCATCGCACGCCGGACGCCGTTGCCGAGTATTCACGCAGCGCCCGCGACCGCGGACTGCACGTCCTGATCTGCGGCGCAGGGCTGGCCGCCGCGCTGCCGGGAGCGGTCGCGGCCCACACCGACCTGCCGGTGATCGGCGTTCCGCTGCGCTCGAGCCTCAGCGTCCTCGACGGCCTCGACGCGCTGCTCGCAATCGCGCAGATGCCTCCGGGCGTTCCCGTCGCGGCGGTCGGCGTCGACAATGCGCGGAACGCCGCCGCGCTCGCGATCCGCATCCTGAACGCCTGAAACCGAGGCGACTGCTCCGGCGAGTCGGCGCTCTAGACTGGAGCACGTGATCGCCCGTTACTCCCGCCCGGCCATGGCCAGGATCTGGTCGGACGAGGGGAAGCTCGCGACCTGGCTCGAGGTCGAGCTCGCAGCGACGGCGGCCTGGGCCGAGCTGGGAGTCGTGCCCGCAGAGGCAGCCGCAAGCATCGCCGAGGCGACTCCGCCGAGCCCGGAGCGCGTGGCCGAGCTCGAGGCGACGCTCCACCACGACACGGCCGCCTTCGTCGACGCCGTCGCCGAGCAGCTCGGCGAGGAGGGCCGCTGGTTCCACTACGGCCTCACCTCCTCCGACGTCGTCGACACCGCGCTCTCGCTGCAGATCAAGGAGGCCGGCGTGCTCATCCTCGCCGGGCTCGACCGCGCCTTCGCCGCCGTTGCGGCACGGGCGGAGGAGCACCGCGAGACGCTGCAGATCGGCCGCACGCACGGCGTGCACGCCGAGCCGACGACGTTCGGGCTCAAGCTCGCCGGCTGGGCCTTCGAACTGGCGCGCGCCCGGGAGCGGGTCGCGCGGGCATTCGAGGGGATGCGCGTCGGCAAGCTGTCGGGCGCCGTCGGTACCTACGCCGCAACCGACCCCGAGCTCGAGCGGCTCGCGTGCGAGCGGATCGGGCTCGAACCCGCGCCGACCTCCACCCAGATCCTCCAGCGCGACCGGCACGCCGAGCTGCTCGCGGCGCTCGCAGTCACTGCGTCGTCGCTCGATTCCTTCGCGCTAGAGGTCCGGCATCTCGCGCGCACCGAGGTCGGCGAGGTGCAGGAGCCGTTCGGGCGCGGCCAGAAGGGCTCGTCGTCCATGCCGCACAAGCGGAATCCCGTCGTCGCCGAGCGGATCTGCGGACTCGCGCGCGTCGTCCGAGCGTGCTCGCTGGTCGGCCTCGAGAATGTCGCCCTCTGGCACGAGCGCGACATCTCCCACTCGTCGGCCGAGCGCGTCGCCATCCCCGACGCATTCCTCGCGCTCGACTACATGCTCGAGCGCTTCACCTGGCTGGTGGAAGGCCTGGTGGTGCGGCCCGAGCGGATGCGCCGCAACCTCGAGGCGAGCCACTTCCTCTTCTTCAGCCAGCGCGTCCTCAACGGCCTCGTCGAGTCCGGCCTCTCGCGCGACGAGGCCTACCGCCTCGTGCAACGCGCGGCAATGCAGGCGTGGGAGGAGGAGCTCGACTTCCGCGAGCTCTGCCGCGGCGACGACGAGATCGCCTCGCGCGTCGACCTCGACTCGACCTTCGACCTCACCGCCTACACCCGCCACATCGACACCGTGTTCGCCCGCCTCGAAGCTCTCAAGGAGGAGCCCCTACATGCCTGAGACCCACATCGCGTCCGGAAAGGTGCGCGAGCTCTACGAGATCGACGACGAGCGCCTGCTGCTCGTGGCGTCCGACCGGATCTCCACATTCGACGTCGTCCTGCCGACCGAGATCCCGGACAAGGGCCGCGTCCTGACCGGCCTCTCCGGCTACTGGTTCACGCTCCTCGGCCCGATCGTCCCGAACCACATGCTCGCCATCCGCGACGACGGCCGCTCGATGGAGTGCCGCCGGCTCGAGATGCTGCCGATCGAGTGCGTGGTGCGCGGCTATCTCGCCGGCTCGGGCTGGAAGGACTACCGCGCGAGCGGCGAGGTCTGCGGGCACAAGCTGCCGGAAGGCCTCCAGGAGTCGGACAAGCTGCCCGAGCCGATCTTCACGCCGGCCACGAAGGCGATCGAGGGGCACGACGAGAACATCACGCGCGAGCAGGCCGCCGAGCTCGTCGGCGAGGAGCGGTTCCGCGAAGTCGAAGAGGTCTCGCTGCGGCTCTACAAGACCGCGGCCGACCACGCGCTGAGCGCGGGGCTGATCATCGCCGACACGAAGTTCGAGCTGGGACTCGATGCCGGCGGCAACCTCGTGCTGGGCGACGAGGCGCTGACCCCCGACTCCTCGCGCTTCTGGCCCGGCGACACGTACGAGCCCGGCCGGGCGCAGGACAGCTTCGACAAGCAGTTCGTCCGCGACTACTGCGAGACGACCGGCTGGGACAAGACCGACCCGGGCCCGGAGCTGCCCGAGGACGTCGTGCAAGTCACGCGCGCCAAGTACCACGAGGCGTTCGAGCGCCTGACGACGATCCCGTTCCAGGCCTACCTCGACGATCCGAGCGTGGTCCTCGGGTGAGGGCAACCGTCCTCGTCCGCCCGAAGCCGGGGATCCTCGACCCGCAGGGCGAAGCGGTCGGCTCGGCGCTCGGCCACCTCGGGTTCGAGGTGGCCGACACGAGGGTCGGCAAGGTGATCGACCTCGAGGTCGAGGCCGCCGACGCCACAGTGGCCAGGACTCTGGTGGAGAAGATGTGCGAGCAGCTGCTGGCCAACCCGCTGATCGAGTCGTACGAGGTGGAGATCGTTGGCTAGCCCCCAGCCGAGAATCGGGGTCGTCACCTATCCCGGCTCGCAGGACGACCGGGATGCACTCTGGGCGCTGGCGGCGCTCGACGCCGAGGCCGTCGCGCTCTGGCACGACGAAAGCGCGCTGCCGGACCTCGACGCCGTGGTGTTGCCGGGCGGCTTCTCGTACGGCGACCATCTCCGGTGCGGAGCGGTAGCCCGCTTCTCGCCGGCGACGGCGGCGGTGCGCGCGTTCGCCGCAGCCGGAGGGCTCGTGCTCGGGATCTGCAACGGCTTCCAGATCCTCTGCGAGGCGGGGCTGCTGCCGGGCGCGCTGCTGCGAAACGAGTCGCTCCGCTTCGTCTGCCGCGACGTGCCGCTGACGGTCGAGCGCGGCGACCTGCCCTTCACGACTCGCTGCACCGCCGGCGCGCGGCTCGTGCTGCCCGTGAAGCACGGTGACGGGCGCTACCTCCCGCCGCCGGATCTCGCTCCTGCGCAGGTCGTGCTCCGCTACGTCGACAACCCGAACGGATCGGCCGGAGACATCGCCGGCGTCTGCAACGAGGCGGGCAACGTCCTGGGGCTCATGCCCCACCCCGAGCACGCCGTCGATCCGCTGCTCGGCTCCGACGACGGCGCGCTGCTCCTCGCCTCGCTCGTGGACGCCGCCCGCGAACGCGTGCTCACCGCGATCTAGAGGCCGAGGGTCTCGGCGAGTGCGGGGTGCTGGGCGAGGGCGGCTTTCAGCCGTCCGATGTCTCGCTCTCGAAGAGTCACCGGCCCGCGCGTCCCGCCGCCCGCACCCGCGTAGGAGAAGCGGACGAGCCGCTCCCCCTTCGGGGTCTCGAGCAGCTGGACCTTCGACGCGAACCGCTTCGCCCCCGCTCGCTGCGGGACGGTCAGCTCTTCCACGAGATCCGCAGGTCCCCACGGTGTCGCCGCCCTCGTCGCCATGCCGAGGACGCTAGCCGTGCAGACGTGACGACTTCGCCGCGCCTTGCCGGCGGATCTGTGTGGTCGGGTTCAGCCGAGCTTCGAGGCGCAGGGATCGAGGTAGAAGTCGTCGACCTGCCAGCTGCCCGCCTTCGCCTGCGACGTGACGACCACCTGAGCCGAGGTCGTGGCGAGGGGCAAGGCGAGGAGCGAGGCCACCCGCACTGTCGGCTCCCAGCTCGTGTAGGAGGAGGCGGAGAGAGAGCCGACGTTGAGGACGCCGGTCAGGTTTCCGAGGAGGCCGTGGAAGACGACCTGGACGTGCAGCGGCCCGTTGGCGCCGGCACTGTGGGCGAAAAAGCGCAGCCACGGATCCAGGAGGCTGACCGGCAGCGACGAGCTGAGCGCCGTCGCGCCCGGCCCGAGCTGGAGCGCGTGCGTGCCGGGGCCCGATACGTGCCAGGGCTCGTTCGCCGCGACGATCGAGGTGCTCCCCGTCAACGTCCACGCCGTCTTGCCGTTCTCGAAGCCGAGGTTCGAGAACGCGCAGTACGCGCTGTTGTCGTTCCACTGCGCGAACGGATGCGAGGTCACGCCGCAGGAGGGCAGGAGCGCGAGCCGCGCCGCCCCACCCGCCGAGGCTGCCGGCACCGAAAGGCCGGCTGCCGCTACCACTGCCGTCAAAACGAGCCAGAGACGCCTTCTGTTGCCGGTCATTGCAAACCCCTAAGCCGCAGGAACACTCCGCCCATCGTGACTCGACGCTCCGCCGTGGACAATCACTCCGGCGGGGTACGTCCTTCACTCGAACGAGGGTTCTTCACCTCGGACTCAAGCGCACCCTCCCGGCCTGCCGATCTTGTCGGAGTGAGCGAGACAATCGCGGCCAACCCCGCGCGTACGACCGACGACGCCGTGCTCGAGCTCCAGCGCGTGAGCGAGTCGCGGCATCTCGAGCGGATCGGCGTCACCGGGCTGCTCGCAGGCGGCTTCGTCGCCGTCGCGGCCGGAGCGCTGCTGCTGCCCCAGCAGCGGCCGCTGTCACTGGCCGCGCTCGCCACGAGCCTCGCGGCGTATGCGATCGCCTCTCGGGTCGAGGTCGAGTTCCCCGGGTTCGTGGCGCTGCCCACCGAGGCCGTGTTCGTGGCGATGTGGTTCGTACTGCCGGTGCGGACGCTTCCCCTCGTGGTGTGCCTGGGGATGCTGCTCGGGAAGCTGCCGGACGTCGTCCGGGGCCGGCTACCCGCCGACCGGCTCGTGCTCACGGTCGCGAACTGCTGGTTCTCGGTCGGGCCGGCCCTCGTCCTCTATCTGGCCGGCACGCGCGGGGCGCAGTGGGATGACATTCCCATTTACGTCCTCGCCCTCGTGGCGCAGTTCGTCCTGGATTCCGTCTCCACGTACGTCCTCGCTCGCTCGGTCGTCCCCCTGTCGCTGCGCAGCCACGTCCTGAGCATGCTCTCCGCCTACGGCTTCGACACGATTCTCGCGCCGCTGGGTTTCCTCGCCGCGTTCGCGGCTTCGCGTCATCCCGAAGCGCTGCTGCTCCTCCTCCCGATGGTCCTGCTCGTCTCGCGCGTCGCGACCGAACGGCAGGAGAAGAACGACAAGGTGCTCGAGCTGAAGAACGCCTACCAGGGGACGTCGTACCTGCTCGGAGACATGATCGAGGCGGACGACGCCTACACCGGCTCGCACAGCCGGGACGTGGTCGAGCTCGTGCTCGCGGTCGCCCAGCGGCTCGGCCTCGACGCGGGCGAGCAGCGGATGGCGGAGTTCACGGCGCTCCTCCACGACGTCGGGAAGATCAGGATCCCGGCCGAGATCATCAACAAACCCGGCCCGCTCGACGACGAGGAGCGTGCCCTGATGAACACGCACACGATCCTCGGCCAGGAGATGCTCGAGCGCGCCGGAGGATTGCTCGGCGAGGTCGGCCCGCTCGTCCGCTCCTGCCACGAGCACTGGGACGGGAACGGCTATCCGGACCGGCTCGTGGGCGAGGAGACCCCGCTCGTGGCGCGCATCGTCTGCACGTGCGACGCCTGGAGCGCGATGACGACCGACCGCTCGTACCGGCGCGCGCTGTCGCGCGAGGAGGCCGTGGCGGAACTCCGGAGGTGCGCTGGGACGCAGTTCGATCCCCGGGTCGTGGAGGCGCTGGTCGTTGCGCTCGCCCTCTAGCGCACGGTCAGCCCGAACACGAAGCCGGCGGCGATCGAGACGGCGGGGCCTAGCACCCAGCCCTGCAGGATCGAGAAGAGCGTCTGGAGATGCACCGTCTCGCGGCCGCGCGCGAGTCCGGCGCCGGCCATCGCACCGACGAGCGCCTGGTTCATCGAGGTGAAGAACCCGAAGGAGACGGCGGCGAGCACGACGGCCGCCTGCACGAGCTGCGCCGCCGTCGCCATCGCCCGATCGACGTCGACAACCTCGAAGGCGACGCGCCGCAGGAGCGGCCTGCCCCAGGTGAGGACGCCGACGGCAATCGCGGCGCCGCCGACCGCCCCCGCCGCAAGCGGGCTCAGAGTGCCGGTGCCGACGAGCGCGCCGCTCGCGTTCGAGACGTCGTTGGCGCCCATCGCGAAGGCGGCGACCGCTCCGATCGCGACGAGAACCGTCCCGATCCGCCCTCCGAGCCGCAGACGGTCGAGGCCGAGAGTCAGCAGCAGTCCGAGGAGGATCGCTGCGATCGGCGCCAGCGCCCAGACGACGACGAGGCGGCCGATCGAGCGCCAGTCGACACCGACGCCGGTAGCCAGCGCCACTCCGACGACCGAGAAGACGAGGATCTGGATCGTCGAGGTCGGCATGCGGAATCGGTTGAAGAAGGTCGTGACCGCGAAGGCGACGCCGATCACGACCACCTGCTCGCCGACCGAGAGCGGCCGGTCGGTGAGGCCGGAGCCGACCCGCTGCTCGACCGCATGGCTCGCGAACGTCGCGCCGAGGAACGCCAACGGCGCCATGAGGAGGAGCGCGTGCCAGGCGCCGATCGCGCGCAGGGCGTGCGGCATCCCCATCACCGCGCCCGTGTAATGGGCGCCGATGCTCCACGCAAAGCCGATCGCGAGGACGATGAGAAGCCCGGTCACGGCCGGCCGACGTTATACGGCTTGTCGGCGCGCCGCCAGACGCGGTACGGTCCGCACACATGGACGGTCGCGACGAGCACGGCCCCGGCTACGACGACTGGTTCGACGAGCCCGAGCCGCCGACCGAGACGCAGAGCGGCGCCAACCGCGGCGTGCACGAGGACACCGAGGAAGTGTGGGTCCTGCCCGAGGAGGAGGACGCCGGGCCGCACCGCCAGCGGGAGCTCGTCGTCGCCGGAAGACACCTGACGATGACGCAGGTGGCGATCATCTCGCTCTCGATCGTCGCCATCGTGCTCGCGGTCGCGGCGGCCTTCGGCGCCTTCGACAGCGGGAAGGCCGCGGTGCCGCCTGTGCCGACACTGACGGTCAAGCCGCCGGCGAAGACGACCACCACGACGCAGACGAACACGACTCCCGCGGTGCAAGCGCCGACGGAGACGCTCAAGCCCGGCGACACGGGAGCGCAGGTGAAGGACCTCCAGAAGTCGCTCGCCTCGCTCGGCTTCTCGCCGGGCACGCCCGACGGCGACTACGGACCGTCGACCCAGCAGGCGGTGGAGAGGTTCCAGGTCTCGAAGAATCTGGACGAGGACGGCATCGTCGGGCCGGCCACGCTCACGGCGCTGCAGAAGGCGGTCTCCGGCTAGCGCGTCAAGCGGCGGGCTTGCTCAGCCCGCTTCGCTCCTGCGGGATCAGCAGCACGAAGCGCGCACCGCCCGAGCACGGGTCGTAGACGAGATCTCCACCATGGGCCTGCGCGTACGCGCGGGCGATCGCCAGGCCCAGCCCGTGGCCCGACTCGCCGCCGCCGCGGGCGAAGCGGTCGAAGATCCGTCCCTCGAGGTCCTGCGGGACGCCCGGGCCGGCATCCTCGACCGCGACCCGGAGCAGCCGGTCTCGCTGTTGCGCGACGATCCGGATGGGCGGCGCTCCGTAGCGCACGGCGTTCGCGACGAGATTCGAGACGACGCGGTCGAGCACGACCGGATCGACGACGGCGGCGAGATCGTCGGGGACGTCGAGCTCGACCGCGTCCGGGCCGGAGAGGGCGCCGTGGACGACGTCGGCGAGGGCCGCCTTCAGCACCAGCGGCCGCGGCGCGACGCTGACGGCGCGCGCGTCGAGACGCGACAGGTCGAGCAGCTCCTCGAGCAGCCGCCGCAGCCGCTCGCCCTGCTCGACGCCGACGCGGACCAGCTCCTCCCGCAGCTCCTCGGTCAGGTGCTCGCTCCGTTCGGCGAGCGTCTTGAGGACGCCGTAGACCGAGGCTGCCGGGGTGCGCAGCTCGTGCGAGGCGATGGCGACGAAGTTCAGCTTGAGCTGGTCGAGCTGGACGAGCTCCTCGTGCAGCTGAGCCCGCTCGATGGCGATCGCGACGCGCTCGGAGACGATCTGGAGCAGGTCCACCTCGTCCTGCGTGAACTGCCGCGGCGTCAGTGTCCCGACGTGGAGGACACCGAGCGAGGCACCCCTGACGAGCAGCGGCACGCCGACCATCGTCTTGAGGTGCTTCTGGCGCAGGATCGGGTTGTAGACCGGGTACGCGTCGACGTCGATCACCATCGGCCGCGCCTCGTCGGCGACCCGTCCCGCGAAGCCGGCGCCGATGGGGATCCGGACCCCGACCTCCTCCTCGATCCCGAGTGCGGCGCGCGCCACCAGCTCGTTCGTCTCCTGGTCGAGCAGCAGGACGGCGCAGGTGTCGGTGCGCAGGATGTCCCGGATCCTCGGCAGGAGAACGTTGAGGAGCTCGTTCACCTCCAGGTGCGCGAGAGCCGCATCGGTCACCGCCTGCACGTGCTCGATCCGCTCGCGCGCGGCGCGCTCGGCCTCGAAGAGGCGCGCGTGCTCGATCGAGAGCGCAGCCCGGTCGGCCACGAGCTGGAGCAGCTCGACCTCGTCGTCGTGGAAGGCGCGCGGCCGCAGCGATCCGACATGGAGGACGCCGCGTACGTCCCCCTCCACGACGAGCGGCACGCCGAGCATCGACTTGACCCCCTTCTCCCGCAGGAGCGGGTTCAGGACGTGTGCGTGGTCGACGTCGTCGAGGATCACCGGCCGCTTCTCGGCGGCGATCCGTCCGGCGAAGCCCGCGCCGACCGGGACGCGGACGCCCTGCTCGACCTCCTCCTCGATGCCGAGCGCGGCCCTCGCGACGAGCTCGTTCGTGCCCTCGTCGAGCAGGAGGATCGCGCACGTGTCGACCTCGAGGATCTGGCGCGTTCGCTCGAGCAGCGCGGCCAGCAGCTCGTCGAGGCGCAGATGCGCAAGCGCAGCGTCGGTGACGGACTGCAGCCGCCGGACGTGCTCCGACGTGGAGGCCTCCGGCCACACAGCCTGCTAGTGCCGCAAAACGCGGAAAGCTAAGCGCTCGCGCGCTGTTCGCTCTCGGAGCGGCGGCGGAGGAACACCGCTGCCCCGAGCGCGAGACCCGCGGCGAACTCGGCCACCCAGACAGAGCGATAACGGATCGGATCGACCGACGCCCTGCGCGCGAGCGGCTCGAAGCACAGCGCCGCCGCCACGACGAGCGCGCCCGCGACTCTTCCGTGGACCCGCCATTGCTGGCCGAACCAGCCGAAGAGCGGGCCGGTGACGACCGCACCGAGCAGCACCAGGTGCTCGCTGACGAAGAACCCGCGGGCGTTCCCGACGCTGTACTGGGCGCCCTCGGCCGGGCTGTCGGTCATCAGGAAGTACCCCAGCAGCGCCGCTGCGGTGCAGCCGAAGCCGACCAGCGCGGCACGCCGCGCGTCGCGCTGGGTGCAGCCGGCCACGAAGGCGAGCAGAAGCCACGGCGCCGAGAGCAGGCTGACGTCCGTCGGCCAGCCCAGGCCGAAGACGTGGCCGGATCCGAGGTACTGGTCGCCCGCGCCGAAGGCTGCGGAGAGCAGAAGGGCGAACGCGACGACCATGCCGGGCGATCGTACGTCCACCGTTCACTACTAGCCTGAAGTGGTGTCCGGCCCGGCTCGCATCCTGATCGTCGGCCTCGATCCACACGCCGTCCCGGGTATCGAGGCGGAGCCTGTCGAGCAAGGCCTGGCGATCGGCCTCGAGCGCATCCGCAATGCCGGCTACCTCGTCGAGCAGCTCCTCGTGCCTCTCGACGACTCCGCGCTGAGCGAGATCGAGCGGGCGCTGGGCGACCGGGCGTGGGATGTAGTCGTGATCGGGGGCGGAATCCGGAAGCCGGAGCCGCTACTCGAGCTCTTCGAGGCGGTGGTCAACCTGGTGCGCGAGCGGGCGCCGGGCGCCAGGATCGCCTTCAACGCCGACGGCGGCAGCAGCCTCGAAGCCGTCCGGCGCGTGCTCTGATGAGGCGCTAGCTCCCGCTGCGGTCGATCAGTTCGATGCGGTAGCCGTCCGGGTCCTGGACGAAGCAGATCAGCGAGCCGCCCTCGCGCACCCGGTAGGGCTCGCGTTCGGCCTCGATGCCCTGCTCCTTCAGCTCCGCGAGCGACGCCGCGAGGTCGTCGACGCCGACGGCGACGTGGCCGTAGCCGGTGCCGAGGTCGTAGGTGCGGCCGTCGTGGTTGAAGGTCAGCTCGAGCACCGACCCGTGGTCGCCGATGCCGTAGAAGTAGTTCGTCGCCTCGACCTCGCCGTTGCGGACGATGTCCATGTCGCGCTCGAAGCGGAAGCCGAGCGCCTCGTAGAACGCGCGGCTCTTCTCCGGATCCGTGATCCGCACCATCGTGTGCAGGAACTCGGCCATGGCTGGATCCTACGGCCAGGCGACGAGCCGGCACGGGACATCGGCATCCTCGTCGAGGTGGTGGCTCGCGCAGATCCGGTGGTAGCCGTCCGCGACCGTGAGCGGCACGCCCTTGTCGCCCCGGCCGCGCACGAGCAGCACCGGCGAGAGACGCTTGCCGGCGGCGACCTTCGCCAGGTCCTTCTTCACGTGGACGTTGTCGGCGGGGAGCAGTCCGAGACGGCTCGCCCGCAGCAGGTCCTTCGCCTTGCGGTGCGTGGTCTCGGCGGCACGCAGCGCCTCGACGGCCTTCGCGGCCACGCCGGCGTCGGCGAGCAGGCCGAGGTAGTCGGCCGCCGCCGGGAAGTCGTGCTCCTCGGGCTCCTCCTGCCAGTGCTCCGCGGCCGGCACGGGGCTGAGCCTAACGCGTCCACGCCCGGCGCTCTCAAGTTGCTCCGACGCTTCGTCGATAGAGAGACCGAGCGTCCAGGGAGGGCTGTTCTGCGGACGGCAGGCGTCGTATGAAGACGAGCAGAGGGCTGGGTAGGCGGCTGGCGGTCGCGGCTGCGCTCGTGCTCCTCGTCCTGCCCTTCGCCGTCGGCGCGTGGACCCTCGCCGGCTCGGAGGCGGCCCGGACGCGCTCGCACTCCGAGGCGGCGTTGCAGGAGACGCTGCGGGGAGCGTCGGCCGACTACAGGCTCGTCCTGGCCGGCGCCGCGCGGCAGGCACACGCGCTCGCGGCCTCGCGCCGCGTGCAGCGCGCGTTCGAACGCCGCGACCGGCGCGAGCTCCGCAGGCTGTCGCGGCCCAACGTCCGCTTCACGCTCGGCGCCGCGCTTCCTGCTGCGGCGGCCGGTGCGGAGAGCCGGAGCACGCGCATCGTCGTCGGGAAGCGCCGGATCGGCAGCGTGACCGTGCGCGTCCCCTTCGACCACCGCCTGCTCGTCCGGCTCGAACGGGCCGGCTCGGAGCCGGAGAGCCGGCTCGCCTTCGCTCACGGCCGCACGCTCGTGCTTCCCTCGGGAACCAGGGCCTCGATCCCGCGCACCCTCGCGCTCGACCGGCCGGCCGACATGTCCGTCGGAGGCGCGCACTACGTGGCCGTCTCGACGGTGGTGAACCGGGGGACGCCGGTCACGCGGCTCGTCGCCCTCGCGCCGGCCGCCGAGATTCTCGGCGGCGCCGACACGACCCGCTGGCGGCTCCTTCTCGCCGGCCTCGGCATCCTCGTCGCCGTCGCTCTGGCGGCCTACCTGTTCGCACCGCTGCTCGGGCGCAGCCGGCTCACTCGACAGCAACGAGATCAGGCCGCGCGCGTGCTGTCCCACCTCGGCGAGGGCGTGTTCCTCGTCGACTCGAGCGGCGTGATCCAGGTCTGGAACGCGGCGGCCGAGACCATCACGGGCCTGGCCGCGCAGGAGATGTGCGGCGAACGGCCCGAGGCCGCCCTGCCGGGCTGGGCCGCGCTCGCCGCCCGCGTCCCGACCTCCGAGGCCGACGAGACGTACCGGCCGGCGACGATCCCGCTCGAGCTCAACGGGCGCGAGCTCTGGCTGTCGATCGCGGGCGTGCAGTTCGGCGACGGCGTCGTGTACGCCTTCCGCGACGCCACGAGCGAGCACCGGCTGGAGGCGATCCGCGCCGAGTTCGTGGCCACCGTCTCGCACGAGCTCCGAACGCCCCTCGCCGCGCTCCACGGCGCGGCGCTCACGCTCACGACGCGCGGTGACGAGCTACCCGAGGAGACGCAGGGGATGCTGCTGGCGATGATCGGCAAGCAGTCGAAGCGGCTTGCGAGCCTCGTCGAGGACATCCTCCTGGCGGGCCAGCTCGACACGGGCTCCCTCCGCGTCGAACGGGAGCCGTTCAACGCCGCGGCCGTCGCGCGGGCGGCCGTCGACGAAGCCCGGCAGCGCGCGGCCACGAAGGCGATGCTCCGCGTCTCGACGCCCGACGACCTGCCGCGCGTGCTGGGCGACGAGGGGCGCACCCATCAGGTGCTCGCCAACCTCATCGACAACGCCGTCAAGTACTCGCCGGCCGGCAGCCGGGTCGACGTCGACGTCCAGCGCGAGCGCGGGCGCGTCCGCTTCTCGGTGCGCGACCGGGGCCCCGGGATCCCGCGCGCCGAGCAGGAGCACGTCTTCGAGAAGTTCTACCGGCTCGATCCCGACCACCGCTACGGCGTCGGCGGCAGCGGGCTCGGCCTCTACATCTGCCGCCAGCTCGTCTCGTCCATGCACGGCCGGATCTGGGTCGAGCCCGCGCCGCGGCACGGGAGCATCTTCGCCTTCGAGCTTCCCGTCGCCGACGATCGCGCGTCCGCGCTGGCCTAGCTCTCAGGCGGCTTCGCGTACCTCGCCCGCCTCGTCCCGGGCGGCGCGGAACGAGGCGAGCCGGACCGAGCCGGTTGCGAACGCGACGCCGACGAGGATCAGCGCGAGCGCCGCGAACGCCGTCGCGCCGAAGCTCTCACCGAGGAAGATCGCGCCGTAGGCGAGCGCGATCGGCGGCACGAGGTACGTCACGAGCGTGGCGTAGTTCGCGCCGGCGCGCTGGATCAGCTCGAAGAAGAGCAGGTACGCGATCGCGGTTCCGACGACGCCGAGGACGAGGATCGCCGCGATCGTCTCGCCGTGCCACATGCCGGCGGGCGCCTGGATCACTCCCACGGGAAGCACGGCGACGGTGGAGACGGCGGTCGATGCGAGCGCGACGACGAGCGGCGGCGTCCCGCGGAGGTAGCGCCCCGCGATCAGCGTCCCGATCGCGTAGCAGAGGGCCATGGCGACGACGGCGAGCGCGGCGAGCAGCTTCCCCTGCGGCTGCGCGCCGACGAGCAGGGCGACTCCGACGAAGCCGATGAAGAGGCCGACCAGCCGCAGCCCGACCACCCGCTCCTCCCGGAAGAACGCGAACGCCAGCAGCGCGTTGAAGATCGGGACGGCGCCCTGGATGATCGAGGCGAGACCGGAGTCGAGCCGCTTCTCGCCCCAGGAGAGAAGCCAGAACGGCAGCGCCGTGTTCACGAGCCCGATCACCACGAGCCACTGCCACCGGCGGCGAATCTCGGCGAGCGTCGCGCGCGGCCCGAGGCGCACCGCCGCGATGACTGCGAGCACCAGGGCCGCCGAGGCCAGGCGTCCGAGGATCAGCGTCGCCGGCGTGAGCTCCCGGTCGGCGATCTTGATCAGCATGAACGACGCGCCCCAGATGAGCGCGAGCACCGCGAGGATGACGATCGGCCGACGCATCAATGCCTAGTGAAACGCAACGAGGGCGGGTCCGGTGAGATTCCGCCGCAAGCCGGGTTACACTGAATCACCTGTCGGAGGTCGCCGCCCAGCCCTCTCTCCACCGCGCCCTCGGTCTGACCGACGGGGAGGCGGAGCGTATCCGGGAGTTGCTCGGGCGCGACCCGAACCAGTTCGAGCTCGCGGTCTTCTCGCTCCTCTGGTCGGAGCACTGCGGCTACAAGCACTCCGCCCCGCTCCTGAAGCGCCTGCCGTCGGCCGGCGAGCGCGTCCTCCAGGGCCCCGGTGAGAACGCGGGAGTCCTCGACCTCGGCGACGGCACGGCGGTCGCGTTCAAGGTCGAGTCGCACAACCATCCGTCCGCGGTCGAGCCGTTCCAGGGTGCGGCGACCGGCATCGGCGGGATCCTCCGCGACGTGATCGCAATGGGAGCGCGGCCGATCGCGCTACTCGACGGCCTCTGGTTCGGCGAACCGGGCTTCGCGTTCCAGCAGGCCGTCGCCGGGATCGGCCACTACGGCAACTGCGTCGGCGTCCCCACGGTCGGCGGCCAGACCGTCTTCGACCCCGCCTATGCGTCGAACTGCCTCGTCAACGCGATGTGCGTCGGCCTGCTCGACTCCGGGCGCCTGCGCTCGGCAAAGGCGAGCGGCCCGGGGCGGCTCGTAGTCCTCTACGGCGCGACGACCGGCCGCGACGGCATCGGCGGCGCCTCGGTGCTCGCGAGCGCGGAGCTCAGCGAGGACGACTCCGACAAGCGCCCGTCGGTGCAGGTCGGCGATCCGTTCACCGGCAAGAAGCTGATCGAGGTCTCGCTCGAGCTCGTCGACTCGGGGCTCGTCGAGTCGCTGCAGGACTGCGGCGCGGCCGGCCTCGCCTCCTCCCTGTCGGAAATGGCGTCCGACGGTGCCGGCATCGACGTCCACCTCGACCGCGTGCCGCTCCGCGAGGAAGGCATGGAGCCGTGGGAGATCATGATCTCGGAGTCGCAGGAGCGGATGGTGGCGGTCGTCCGGCCGGAGATGCTCGACGCGGTGCGCGCCATCTGCGCGCGCTGGGAGCTGCCGTGCACTCCGATCGGCGAGGTGACCGACTCGGGAGACCTGCGCGCCTTCCACGACGACGACCTCGTGGGCGACATCCCCGCGCGCCTGCTGACCGACGAATGTCCGCGCTACGAGGTCGAGCAGCAGGCGGAGTCGCGGCCGGTGCGCCGCCCGGAGCGGCCGGAGTTCGACGTGCATGAGGTGATCGAGCAGTACGACCACCTGGTCGGCTCGCGCACCGTCCGCCGGCCCGGGCTGGACGCTTCGATCCTCCGCCTCCGGCCGTCGCTGCGCGGCCTGGCCGTCGCGCTACAGGGACCGGCGCCCGGCGAGACCGACGGCTTCCGTGCCGGCATCCAGGCGACGCTCGGCGCCGCGCGCAACGTCGCGTGCGCCGGCGGCGAGCCGATCGGGCTCACCGACTGCCTCAACCTCGGCAACCCCGAGAAGCCGGCGATCGCGTACGAGCTCGCCCAGACGATCGAAGGGATCGCACAGGCGGCGGAGGCGCTCGGAATCCCGGTCGTCTCCGGCAACGTCTCGCTCTACAACGATGCAGACGGTGCCTCGATCCCGCCGACGCCGGTCGTCGGCTGCGTCGGGCTCGTACCGGACGTGCGGCGGGCGCCCGGCAGGTGGCGGAGCGGCGACGTCGTCCTCCTCGCGACGTCTCCCGACGGCTCGCTCGCCGCCGAGGCGGCGCTGATCAGCTTCCTCTGGAAGGCGGCGCCGCACCTGACGCTCTGCCACGACGTCGGGAGCGGCGGCATCGCGGCAACGCTCGCGGAAGCCGCCGCGTGGAGCGGCGGCCGGGAGGCCGACGTCGAGCTCCCGGGGGACTACGACTCGCGGCGCGGCGCCGCGATTCTCGCCTGCCGTCCGGAGCGGGTCAGGCGGCTCGGCTCGCGCGGCTTCGTCCGGATCGGAGTCGTTGCCTGATGTGCGGCGTCTTCGGCGTCTACGCACCCGACCGCGACGTCGCGCGACTCACGTATTTCGGCCTCTTCGCGCTCCAGCATCGCGGGCAGGAGTCGGCCGGCATCGCGGTCTCCGAGCACGGGAGGCTGACGGGGCTGCGCGATCTCGGTCTCGTCTCCCAGGTCTTCGACGAGCAGAAGCTCGGCGGCCTGCGCGGCCAGGTCGCGATCGGCCACAACCGCTACTCGACGACCGGCTCGTCGGGGTGGGCGAACGCGCAGCCGCTCGTCCAGCACGGCCGCGCGCGCACCGTCGCGCTCGGCCATAACGGCAACCTGATCAACGTCGGACAGCTGCGCGAGGAGCTACGCGAGGCCGGCATCCCGCTCGGGACGACCTCCGACAGCGAGCTGATCGCGGCGCTGATCGCGAACGACCCGAGCCCGCTGGACGAGGCCGTGGCGAGCGCGATGCGCCGCCTCGAAGGCGCCTACTCCATCGTCGCGCTGTCGGAGGGACGGCTCGTCGGTTTCCGTGATCCGCACGGCTTCCGTCCCCTCGTGATCGGGTCTGTCGGCGACGATTGGGTCTTTGCCTCGGAGACGTGCGCGCTCGACCTCGTCGGCGCCGAGTTCGTGCGCGAGGTCGCGCCGGGCGAGCTCGTCATCGCGGATGCCGACGGCCTGCACGCGATGCAGGCGCTCGAGCAGCCCGACCGCGGGGCGCTCTGCGTCTGGGAGTTCTTCTACCTCGCGCGTCCCGACAGCCGGCTCGAGGGGATCGAGGTGCACAACGCGCGCGTGCGGATGGGCGAGCGGCTCGCGCAGGAGGCGCCGGTCAAGGCCGACCTCGTCCTGCCGATCCCGGACTCGGGCACGCCGGCGGCGATCGGCTTTGCGCGGGCTCTCGGCCTTCCGTTCAGCGAGGGGCTGATCAAGAACCGCTACGTCCAGCGCACCTTCATCCAGCCGGATCAGGAGCTGCGGCGGCAGGGGATCAGACTCAAGTACCACCCCGTCGCCGAAGTGGCGGGCAAGCGCGTGGTCGCGGTGGACGACTCGATCGTGCGCGGCAACACGACGCGCGAGATCGTGCGCATGCTGTTCGATGCCGGCGCGGCGGAAGTGCATCTCCGCGTCTCGTCGCCGCCGGTGATCGGCCAGTGCTTCTACGGCATCGACCTCGCCGACCCGTCCGAGATGATCGCCTCCACGCGGACGGTCGAGGAAGTGCGCGAGCACGTGGGCGCCACCTCGCTCGCGTACCTCTCCCACGACGGGCTCGTGGAGGCCACACGGCGGCCGGCGTCGGCTCTCTGCCGTGCCTGCCTCACGGGCGAGTACCCGACGGAAGTGCCCGCAGAAGCCGCGAAACTCCGGTTCGAGCCCGCGCGCGTCTGAGGGCGGCGGTGCAGCTCTTCCACTACCACCTCGTCACGAGTCGCGTTCGCGAGGTCGAGGCGCGGTACATCGGCAAGCTCGCATTCGGCCTCGTCGCGCGCCACGGCCGGATCGGCGAGGAGCTCACCTCCTACGAGCCCGGGATCGCCTGGAACGAGCTCGACGCGCTGGGCTTCAAGCTCCGGCTGACCGAGCTCGAGAAGGGCGCGGTGAACGTGGTCGTCCAGCCGGGCCAGTGGCCGACTCCGCGCGTCGACCACCTCGGGTTCGTGCTCGACGAGGAGGAGTTCGAGAGGGCGATCGAGCGGGCGGAGGAGCACGACCTGCGCGTCCAGGAACACGGCGGGAGGCGCACGTTCGTCTCCACCAACGCCGGCTACCGGCTCGAGCTCCATCCGCCGCGCGAATGGATCGAGGAGCTTCTCGCGCAAGGCGAAGAGCTGCGCCTGTCGGAGCTGCACCTCAAGGCGGACGACCCGGCGGGCAAGGCGAAAGCCCTGGCGCAAGTCCTCGACGCCGAGTGCGACGGCTCGAGCGTCGAGGTCGGCGAGACCGTCGTCCGGTTTGTCCGCGGCGGCCCGCAGGGCCGGCCGGAGCTCTTCGGCGAGCTGTTCGTCTAGGAAATCGGCGCGAGCTCGGGCTCGGGGGCCGGCCGGGGACGGCGAACGCGCTCGGCGGCGAAGTACGACCCGAGCACCACCCCGGCGGCGAGCACCTGGGCCGTGATCCCTTCGACCGTCGGGAAGGTCGCGAACCAGAGCCCGACGAATCCGGGGAACGAAACCCCGATCGAGGTGGCCGGAAGCCAGCCCGCGAGCTGCATCTCCTGCACGCTCTCGCCGACCATCACCAGCAGCACGAAGCCGAGCAGGATCCCGGTCGCGACGAGCATGCGCTTGTACGGCAGCCGATGCTGGAGGGAGAACGTGATCACCCCGGCGGCGATGGTGAACGCCAACCCGACGGCGACACCTTCGAGCACGGTGGCCGAGCCGTCCTTCAGGCGCAGGGCCTGGAGGAAGATGACGACCTCGAAGCCCTCCCGGTAGACGGACGTGAAGCCGAGGATGGCGAGCCCGAGCAGGGCGCGACGGCCCGCTTCGGGCGTCGCGATCCGGCGCCGTACGCGGTTGTGCGCCGAGATCCAGCCGGTCCAGTAAATCTTGTGGAAGAACCAGTTCATCACCACGAGGAGGACCGCGACGGCCAGGAGGCCGGTGGCTGCCTGGACGTCGAGCCCCGGGCCGCCGAGCGCGCCGATCACGAGGATCGCGAGGAACCAGGTCGCGACGGACAGTGCGATCCCGACTCCGGCGCCGGCAGCGACCGGACGGCGGAGGCGCGAGTTCACGCCCACGAAGCTCGCGGTGAGCGCGGCGATCACGAGAATCGCCTCGAGGCCCTCGCGGAAGACGAGGAGGCCGCTGTCGAGGATCACTGCGCCGTGGCTGAGGTGAGCTCCGTCCGCGGTCGGGTCGGGAATGCCGGCCGGCGCGTTGACGGCCTTCCACGTGAGCACCCCGATCGCGGCAGCGGCGACGATCCCCCAGGCAGCGCGACGCCGGAGACGCCGGCGTGTGGCCAGCTCGTCCGCAGTGATGCAGTGACGATCCTTCATCTGTAAGGGTCACCTTACAACGAGAGTGCGGAAGTTTCCACCGTTGACCTGCAGCGACCGTAGACTCGCCGCGTGGGGGCAGACGGACCGACGTACGACTCGGCCGGCGTCTCGCTGGCCACAGCGGGTGCGGTCGTCGAACGGCTGCGCGCAGCCGTCGAGTCGACAGGCGCGGAGAGCTTCGGCGCCTTCGCGGCGCTCCACCCGCTGGACGATCACCGGCTGCTCGCGGCCTCGACCGACTCCATCGGAACGAAGCCGATGGTCGCCCGCCCCCGCGGCCTGCTTCGCAACTGCGGCGCCGACATGGCGGCGCACTGCATCAACGACGTCCTCACATGCGGAGCTGATCCCCTCGTCCTGCTCGACTACGTTGCCGCCGCCCGGATCGAGCTCGAGCAGGTGACGGAACTGATCGAGGGGGCCGCGGAGGTCTGCCGCACGGCGGGCGTCGCGCTGATCGGCGGGGAGACCGCCGAGATGCCGGACGTGTACCGCGACGACGAGCTCGACTTCGCGGCAACGTGCGTCGGCGTCGTCGATCGCGACGCGCTGATCGACGGATCTGCCATCGAAGCAGGCGATGCCGTGCTGGGCTTCCCCTCCGCAGGCGTCCACGCGAACGGCTTTTCCCTCGTGCGCCGGGTCCTCGAGGAAGACGACTACGACGGCCCAGACCTGCTCGCGCCGACGAGCCTCTACCTCGACGTCGCGCGGAGGTTGCGCGGCCGGGCACTCGCCTTCGCCCACGTAACCGGCGGCGGCATCCTTGGCAACCTCGAGCGCGTCCTCCCCGCCGGCCGCGGCGCGGAGATCGACTGGGACGCGTGGGAGCGGCCGACCGTCTTCCACTGGCTCGGCCGTCACGTCGACGAGGAGGAGCTGCGCCGCGTCTTCAACCTCGGCATCGGGTGGTGCGCGGTCGTGCGCGAGGCCGAGCCGGGCGAGCACGTGATCGGACGGATCGCGTGATCGGCGTGCTCGTCAGCGGCGAGGGGACGAACCTGCAGGCGCTCATCGATGCGAGGCTCCCGATCGCCGCCGTCGCGTCGAACAAGCCCGGTGTGCGCGCGCTGGAGCGGGCCGAGACGGCGGGGATCGAGACGGCCATCTTCGACGCAAAGGACTACGAGAACCGCGAGCAGCGCGACGTGGCGCTCGCCGAGTGGCTGCAGTCCCAGGGCGTCGAACTCGTCGTCCTCGCGGGTTACATGCATCTGTTCCGCGCGGCCTTCTTCGACTACTACGGCGGCCGGATCGTGAACACGCACTCGGCGCCGCTGCCCGACTTCCCGGGCGCGCACCCGATCGAGGACGTGCTCGAGGCCGGTGTCGACGAGACCGCGGCCACCATCCACTACGTCGACGAGGGCATCGACACCGGGCCGGTAATCGTCGCCGAGCGCGTCCCCGTCCTCCCCGACGACACGGCCGAGACCCTCCGCAAGCGGGTGCAGGCCGTCGAGCACCGGCTGCTGCCCGAGGTGGTGAGGGAACTGTGCGCGCGCTGATCTCCACCTGGGACAAGACCGGAGTGGACACGTTCGCGCGCGGCCTCGTCTCCCTCGGCTGGCGGCTGGTGGCGAGCGGGAACACGGCGGCGGCGCTCGAGGCGATCGGACTGCCGGTGGAACACGTCGAGGACGTGACCGCCTCGCCCGAGATGCTCGGCGGGCGTGTGAAGACCCTGCACCCGCGCGTCCATGCCGGCATCCTCGCCCGCCGCGACGAAGCCGACGACGTCGCCACGCTCGAGGAGCACGGGATCGAGGCGTTCGACCTCGTCTGCGTCAACCTCTATCCGTTCGAAGAGGTCACGGCGCGGCGCGGGGTGACCGAGGAGGAAGCGGTGGAGACGATCGACGTCGGCGGCCCGTCGATGCTGCGCGGGGCGGCGAAGAACTTCGCCCACTGCGCGCCGGTGTGCAAACCCGCGCAGTACCACCAGGTGCTCGAAGAGCTGCGCACGAGCGGCGAACTCTCGCTCGACACGCGGCGGCGCCTCGCGGCCGAGGCGTTCGCCCACACCGCCGCCTATGAAGCCGCGATTGCGACGTGGTTCAACGCGCGCGAGCAGTTCCCCGACACGCTCGTCGTCTCCCTCGACAAGGTGCTCGACCTCGCGTACGGCGAAAACCCGCACCAGCGCGCCGCGTACTACGCCGAGCGCGGCGTCCGCCGCCACCTCCTCTCGCGCGTCGAGCAGCTGCACGGGAAGGAGCTCTCCTTCAACAACCTCAACGACTTCTCGGCGGCCCGCTCGCTCGCGCGCGAGTTCCGGCTGCCGGCCTGCGTGATCGTGAAGCACGCGAACCCGTGCGGCGTCTCGGTCGGCGCGACCGTGGACGAGGCGTACGACCAGGCGCTCGCCTCCGACCCGACCTCCGCCTACGGCGGCGTCGTCGTGCTCAACCGCGAGGTCGACGCGCCGCTCGGGGAGAAGCTCGCGGAGCAGTTCGTCGAGGTGCTGTTCGCGCCCGGCTACACCGAGGACGCGCTCAACGCGCTGAGACGCAGGAAGAACACCCGCATCCTGCTCGACGGCGAGCGGCGTGCCGGCGAGCCCGGTGAGCGCAGCTACAAGCGCGTGCTCGGCGGGATGCTCGTCCAGGACTCCGACGCCGAGGTCGAGGAGCGCGACGCCTGGCAGCTCGTCACCGGCGAGCTGCGCGAGCCGCAGTGGGGCGACCTCGTCTTCGCCTGGCGGGTGTGCAAGCACGTCGCGTCGAACGCGATCGTGCTCGTGAAGGACCTGCAGACGATCGGGATCGGCGCCGGCCAGATGAGCCGCGTCGACGCCGTGCGGATCGCGGTCGAGAAGGCCGCCGAGTTCGGGCACGACGCAGCGGGCGCCGCGCTCGCCTCCGACGCCTTCTTCCCCTTCCCGGACGGCCCGCAGATCGCCCTCGACGCAGGCGCGACGTCGATCGTCCAGCCCGGCGGCTCTCGCCGCGACGAGGATGTGATCGCCGCCGTCGCGCAGGCCGGCGCGGCGATGGCCTTCACGGGCCGCCGCCACTTCCGCCACTAGTACTCCGCCGAGGCGATCCGCCCACGAGCGCGACTACAATGCGTGGAGGAGGCAAACGAATGAAGACGCTAGCGAGCATCGCAGCCGTGTTGCTTCTCTCAGGCGTAATTGCCGCTACGGCATCTGCTTCCCTGAGGACCTACATCGCCGGCTCCAAGAGGGTAAACGGGGTCGGGAATGTCGGCGGATTCTCGGCAACGGTAAAGAAGCCCTACAAGATCATTCTCTACTGCGGAGGCTCCAAGGCTCTCTGTGGAGCAAAGGTCGTTTGTGTCAGAGGTATGAAGACCTTTACCTGGAACCGATCGAACCTGGGGCCCTATACCTGGAATCTGAAGAAGCCGACGTGGTATCGGCTGGATAGTTGCCACTTCAAGACGTGGGTCGAGGTGGGATTCAGGACCGGCGCGAACGTGACTGTTCAGGCCACCGTTCGCTCCTGAACCGTCGAGGCGGAGGGAATTCTCGCGGGGCACTAGGCTTCCCCCGATGCCGCGGGAGTATCCGACCGTCCTCGACCTCGTCGGCGACTCGCCGATCGTCAGGCTCGAGCGGCTCTCGCCGCCCGGGCACGCGCGGATCCTCGCCAAGCTCGAGTACCTCAATCCGGGCGGCTCGGTCAAGGACCGGATCGGCCTCGCGATGATCGAGCAGGCCGAGCGCGAGGGGAAGCTCAGGCCGGGCGGGACGATCGTCGAGCCGACCTCGGGCAACACCGGCGTCGGCCTCGCCATCGCGGCGGCCGGCAAGGGTTACCGCTGCATCTTCGTGATGCCCGACAAGATGAGCCAGGAGAAGATCTCGATGCTCCGCGCGTACGGCGCCGAGGTCGTGATCACGCCGACCGCGGTCGACCACGACTCGCCCGAGAGCTACTACTCGGTCTCGTCGCGGCTCGCCGAAGAGATCCCGGGCGGCTTCAAGCCCGACCAGTATTCGAACATGGCGAACCCGCAGGCGCACTACGACGTCACCGCGCCCGAGATCTGGGAGCAGACCGGCGGCGAGCTCGACGCGATCGTGATCTCCGTCGGCACCGGCGGGACGATCTCGGGCGTCGGCCGCTGGTTCCACGAGCACAGACCCGAGGTGAAGATCGTCGGCGTCGACCCCGAGGGCTCGATCTACACGGCCGCGGACGAGTCCGAGCTGCACCCGTACCTCGTCGAGGGGATCGGCAAGGACACGTGGCCCGACACGATCGACCTGAAGGTGGTCGACGAGTGGATCCGCGTCTCCGACCGCGACTCGTTCCAGATGGCGCGGCGGCTCGCGCGCGAGGAGGGCATCCTCGCCGGCGGCTCGGCTGGCTCGACACTCGTGGGCGCGCTCCAGATCGCCGAGCGACTGGCGACGGACGCGACGGTGCTCGCGATCGTCCCCGACTCGGGCCGTTCGTACATGTCGAAGTTCTACGACGACAACTGGATGCTCGAGCACGGCTTCGTCGAGCGGCAGACGACGTTGCCGACCGTCGACGAGGTGCTGCGGCTGAAGCACGGCGGCGAGGTGCCGGAGCTCGTCACGATCACCGCGCACGCGAAGGTCGGCGAGGGGATCGACACGATGCGGCGCTACGGAATCTCGCAGGTGCCGGTCGTGCGCGACGGGCAGTGCGAGTCGCTCGCGGACGTGATCGGATCGCTTCAAGACCGCGCGCTGCTCGAGCGCGTGTTCGGCAATCCCGACTCGGTGCACGAGGACGTCGCGGCCGCGATGCAGCCGCCGCTGGCCGCCGTCGAGGCGTCGGCGACGCTCGACGAGGTCTTCGCCACGCTGACCGGCGGCATGAACGCGGTCGTCGTGGCCCGCGAGGGGAAACCGGTCGGGGTTCTCACCCGCAGCGACCTTCTCGATTTCCTGGCCCATCAGCGCTAGCTACGCTCCGGTTGTGGCCGTCGAGCTTCTCGAATCGCTGCTCCAGGACGCGTTTCCCGACGCGGCCGAGCTGCGCGTCGTGGACCGCACCGGCGGCGGCGACCACTTCCAGGTGACCGTCCAGAGCCCGCGCTTCGACGGGCTGCCGCTGCTCGAGCAGCACCGGCTCGTCAACGACGCGCTGGCCGAGCCGCTCCGCGACGGCACCATCCACGAGCTGCGAATCAAGACGAGGGGGACGACGTGAGCGAGAACGAGCTTTCCGGACGGATCAAGGACGTGATCGAGAACGAGCAGGTGGTGCTCTTCATGAAGGGCACGCCGCAGTTCGTGATGTGCGGCAACTCCGGCCGGGCGCTCGAGGCTCTGCGGGCGGCCGGCGCGCCGGTGACGGCGGTCGACATCCTGCCCGACCCGACGATCCGGCAGGAGCTGGCGGAGATCTCCGGCTGGCCGACGATCCCGCAGGTGTTCGTCAAGGGCGAACTGGTCGGCGGCGCCGACATCACGCAGGAGCTGGCGGAGAGCGGCGAGCTGCGGACGATTCTCGAGGCGAAGCTCGGCGCGGGCTACGGCGACGGCGCCGAGGAGCATGTCGTCGACGTGCTCGGCGGCACCCGCGCGTAGGCGTAATTCTCGGCCTTCGGGGAAACTCGTCCCGGTGGCGAAGATCTTCTACAAGCCGCTCGGACTCCTCTTCAGCGTCCTCGGCGGGCTGATCGCGGGCGCGATCTTCAAGCGGATCTGGACGAGGATCGGACGTGATGAGGATCCGCCGAAGGCGACGGATGCGACCAAGGGCTGGCCCGAGGTCATCGCCGCAGCCACGCTCGAAGGCGCGGTGTTCGGCGGCGTGAAGGCTGCGATCGACCGCGCCGGCGCGAAGGGCTTCGCCGGCCTCACCGGCGCCTGGCCTGGCCGGACCGAAGACTGATTTCCCGAGGCCGAGCAGACCCTTAGGTCTGGATCGTCATCCACTTCGATCGGAGCTGCACGACCTCCTCGCGAGGCCGGACCGCGGCGACGTCGTCGACGCTGATCAGTATGCGCCGCCGGCCGCGCCAGCCGGCTTGCACGACCAGCAGGTCAGTCATGCCGCTGCCGCCGCCGTCCTGGAAGGCCGCGACGGTGCCGAGCCGACCGGATGCAGTCTCGACCGAGAAACCCTCTGCGCGACGAAGCCTCGTCGAGATCTCAGCGCGTATGTCCACGATGCTGCCCTCCCAGCCGTAGAAAATCCCCTTCCTCGAGATCGGCCGCGCCGGGGCTCCCCTGGAGATGAAAAGGCGGGTGAACTCGCTCCCCAAGACCGGATGACCCTTCGTCACCACCGACCGGCGACCGGGCATACACGAAAGGTCGACGTCGCCTGGGGGCTAGGACTTCGCGGTGCCCGAGAGGATGAACGCGACGACGTCGTTCAGTTGCGTGGGAGTGAGGGACTTCCCGAAGGTCGTCGGCATGATCCCCTTGTTGAAGCCCTTCGCGATGTAGGCGTCCGGGTCTTCGATCGACTGCTTGATGAACGCGGCGAGGTTCATGTTGTTGTCGGCCTTCGCGTCGGACGCCGGCGCCGTGTCGAGATTCGGGCCGATGGTGCCGGTCGCGTTCGCGGGCTTGAACGTGTGACAGCCCGAGCAGCCGCTTGGACCGGTGAAGACGACCTTCCCGGCAGCTGCGTCTCCGCCTCCCGCGGCGGACGTCGTCGTGACCGCGGAGGTCGTCGTCACGGCAGACGTCGTGGTCGCCGGGGCGGACGTCGACCCGATCGTGACCGTGTGCACGACCGTCGACGAGGACTTCCCGGTGTAGTGCCCCACCGCCCAGCCGGCGAACCCGGCGGGCAAGAGAAGCGCGACGAAGAGCACCCAGATCAGGACCTCGCCCGTCGAGGTCCACGGATTCCGGCGTCTCGGGCGCGGCACGGGCAGGAGGCTATCTACTCGGGCGGCGGAGCGCGGCGGCTACCTGCTAGGTAGTGGCCGATGGCCGCGACCACCGTCAGCCTCGCCGCGATCCGGCGGCTCGCCGTGTCGACGCAGGGGTACGCGCCGCGCTTCCGCCGCGCGCAGGCCGGCGAGGTCGAGCAGGCGATCCGCCGGCTCAGCGCGGTGCAGCTCGACTCGATCTCGGCCGTCGACCGCGCGCACCGGCTGACGCTTTCGAGCCGCGTCGGTACGTACTCCGAAGCGGAGCTGCAAGGCCTGCTGACCTCCGGGCGCGTGTTCGAGTACTGGGCGCACGAGGCGTGCCTCCTGCCCATCGAGCTCTGGCCGCACTGCCGCCGCAACATGGAGGGCAAGGGGCACTGGCGCTTCCACGAAACCGCGCTGGACCGGCACGCGGATCTCGTCGAGCCGGTGCTGGCGCGGATCCGCGCGGAAGGCCCGCTCGGCTCGCGCGACTTCGAGGGCGCCGGCGACGGCACCGAGATGTGGAACTGGAAGCCGGCCAAGATGGTGCTCGAGGCGCTGTGGGACCGAGGCGTGCTCGTCGTCGCGGGCCGGCAGTCGTTCCAGCGCCGCTACGACCTCGCGGAGCGGGTGATCCCGCGCACGATCCTCGAGGCGCCGATCCCGGACAAGGACGAGACGCTGCGCACGTTCGCGCTCCTCGCCGTCCGCGCGCGCGGCGCGCTGACCGAGGCCGCGATCCGCGAGCACTGGCGGCTCAAGGGCGGGCGCGCGCGCTTCCAGCACCACGTCCTGGCGCTGGTCGACGAGGGGCTCCTGCGCGAGGTGGACGCGGACGACGGCGGCGCGCCGTTCTACGTCGACGCCGGCGCCGAGCTCGACGGCGATCCGGCGCCGCCCGTGCTGCTCTGCCCCTTCGACAACGTGGTCTGGGACCGGCCGCTGCTCGAGCGGCTGTTCGGCTTCCGCCACGTGATCGAGGTCTACAAGCGCGAGCACGAGCGCGCCTACGGCTACTACGTGCTGCCGCTGCTCGCCGGCGACCGGATCGTGGGCCGCGCCGACCTCAAGGCCGACCGCGCGGAGGGCGTGCTGCACGTGCGCAGCTTCCACCCCGAGCCGCGCGTGCGGGGGAACGTCACCGCCAAGCTCGAGCGCGCGGCGGCTCGCCTCGCGCGCGTGCTCGGCCTCGAGGACGTGCGGTATGCCTGAGGTCGGAGTCGAGGAGGCCCGGCGCATCGCCGTTCGCGCGCAGGGCCTCGACGGGAGCGCGAGCGGAGTGCTGGAGACCGTGCGCCGCCTCGGCTTCCTCCAGCTCGACCCCATCTCCGTCGTCGCACCGCCCCAGCATCTCGTCCTCTGGAGCCGGCTCGGCGCCTTCGACACCGCCGAGCTCGAGCGGCTTCTGTGGCAGGAGCGGAAGCTCGTGGAGTGGAACGCCTTCCTCTATCCCGTCGAGGACCTGCCGCTGTTGCGAGCGCGGATGCGGCGACCGCTGAACCGCAACGCGAACGAATGGCTGAAGGAGAACCGCTCGTTCCGTAGGTACGTGTTGCGCGAGCTCGACGAGCGCGGGCCGCTCCTGTCGCGCGAGATCGCAGATCACTCGGACTTCGAGCGCGAGCACCACGACTGGTGGGGGGCCCGGAAGATGGGGCTCATGCTCGAGATCCTCGCCGCGAACGGCGAGGTAGCGGTCGTAGGCCGCCGCGGCAAGCAGCGCGTCTGGGACCTGGCCGGCCGCTGGTATCCGGAGACCGAGACGATTCCCTGGCCGCGGGCCAAGAAGCTCATCGCGGAACAACGCTTCCGCGCCCTCGGAGTGCGGCTCGAGCGAGGCCGCCTCATCGCCCACCCGGAGGCCGAGGACGGATCGGTACCCGCGCGCACGACGTTCCTCTCGCCGTTCGATCGCCTCGTCCACGACCGCGCCCGCACCGAGGCGCTCTGGGGCTTCCGCTACCGGCTGGAGATGTACGTTCCGGCCGCCAAGCGCGAGTACGGCTACTACGTCCTCCCCATCCTCCACGGCGACCGGCTCGTCGGGCGGATCGAGCCGGTCTTCGACCGCAAGACGCGCCAACTCGGCGTGAAGGGCGTCTGGTGGGAGCCCGGCGAGCAGGAGATCGACCTCGCGGAGCCGCTCGACGAGCTCGAGCGCTGGTTAGCATCGCCGTGATGGACTTCGAGACGCGCGCCATCCACGTCGGCCAGGAGCCGGATCCCGCGACGGGGTCGATCATCACGCCGATCTACCAGACGTCGACCTACGTCCAGGACGCGGTCGGCGAGCACAAGGGCTACGACTACTCGCGCGTCGCGAACCCGACCAGGCACGCGCTCGAGACGGCGCTGGCCTCGCTCGAGTCGGCCGAGCACGGCGTCGCCTACTCGTCGGGGCTCGGCGCGACGACGACGCTCATGCACCTACTCAATCCCGGAGACCGCGTCGTCCTCGTCGCCGACGTCTACGGCGGCGTCTACCGGATGACGTCCCAGGTCTACGAGCCGAAGGGCTACCGCTTCCACTACCTGCCCGCGGAGGAGTTCTCGAGCCTCGCCGCGCACCTCGACGATTCGACGCGGATGGTCTGGATCGAGACGCCGTCGAACCCGATGCTGAACGTCGTGGACATCGCCGCCGCGGCCGAGGCGGCGCACGCGGCCGGTGCGCTCCTCGTCGTCGACAACACGTTCGCGACTCCGTACCTGCAGCGGCCGCTCGAGCTCGGCGCCGACGTGGTCGTCCACTCGACCACCAAGTACCTCGGCGGCCATTCAGACGTGATCGGCGGCTTCGCCGCGACGAACGACCCGACGGTCGCCGAGCGCCTGCGCTTCCTCCAGAAGTCGCTCGGCGCCGTGCCCGGGCCGTTCGACAGCTGGCTCGTGCTCCGCGGGATCAAGACGCTCGCGCTGCGGATGCGCCAGCACTGCCTGAACGCGATGGAGATCGCCTCCGTGCTCGAGCGCCATTCGCGCGTCCAGCAGGTCTTCTATCCGGGGCTGCCCTCCCATCCCGGCCACACGATCGCCGCGCGCCAGATGCGCGACTTCGGCGGCATGGTCTCGTTCCTCGCCGAGACGGCCGACGAGGCGGAGGCGATCGCCGCGCGCACGCGGCTGTTCCAGCTGGCGGAGTCGCTCGGCGGCGTCGAGAGCCTGATCGAGGTGCCGGCCCGGATGACGCACGCGGCCACGGCCGACGCGCCGTTCGCTGCGCCGCCGAACCTGATCCGCCTCTCGGTGGGGATCGAGTCGGCCGAGGACCTCGTGGACGACCTCGAGAACGCGCTCGTCCCCGCCGCGGCGCGGGCATGAGCGGCGAAGCGGTCGTCCTCGTCGAGATCCCGGCGGGCTCGCGGAACAAGTACGAGTGGGACGAGGAGCTCGGCGGCATCGTGCTCGACCGCCGCCTGTTCACCGCGATGACCTATCCCGCCGACTACGGCTACGTCGAGGGCACGCTGGCCGAGGACGGGGACCCGCTCGACGCGCTCGTGCTCGTCTCGGACCCGACCTTCCCGGGTTGCCGGATCCGCGTCCGCACGATCGGCGTCTTCCACATGTCCGACGAGAAAGGCCCCGACGAGAAGCTCCTCTGCGAGCCACTCGGCGACCCGGCATTCGACGGCATCCGGGACATCGGCGACGTCGCCGCGGAGCTGCGCGACGAGATCGAGCACTTCTTCCAGCGCTACAAGGACCTCGAGCCGGAGAAGAAGACGGAGACGCGAGGCTGGGGCAACCGCGAGGAGGCGGAGCAGATCCTCGCCGCGGCGCGCGAGCGGGCCTAGACCGGTTCGAACGTCGCGAGCCGCTCGCGGACGCGGCGCGCGAGCGGAATGGCTCCCTTCCGCTCACCGCCACGACCTTGCGGTGCGCGCCGTTCGTCACGAGCCGAGGCTAGGCCCGCGTCAGAAGCAGGTCAAGCCGCGTCAGTAGGCGCGCTTCGAGGCGACCGGCGGGATGATCGCGCCGATGATCCAGAACAGGGGCATGAAGATCCCGATGATGAACATCACCCAGTGCCCCTTCCGCAGGCAGCTGACCCCGAGCACGATCAGGAGCACGAGATACAGGATCGCCAGGCCGCCGCCGATTCCCCACCACATGCGCCAACCCTAGGGCGGCGCCGGCACCGGGACATCATCCCCGCGGGATGATCGACGCCGCTTAGGATCCTGGCGATGGCCCCGGAGCCGATCGACCTCCTCCATCTCGGCCGCGAGCGGATCATCGCGAGCTACCTGCTCGACACGGACGACGGTCCGGCGATCTTCGACTGCGGTCCCTCGACCACGATCGCCGCACTGAAGGCCGGGCTCGCCGACCGCGGCCTCGCGCTGGCCGACGTGCGGCACCTGCTGCTCAGCCACATCCACCTCGATCACGCCGGCGCGGCCGGAACCCTCGTCCGCGAGCATCCGGCGTTGCAGGTGCACGTCTCGCCGATCGGCGCCCCGCACCTGGTCGACCCGTCCCGGCTGGAGCGGAGCGCGCGCCGGTTGTACGGCGACTCCTTCGACTCGCTCTGGGGCGAGCTCGCGCCCGTGCCGCAGGGGAACGTCCACCTGGTCGAGGACCGGGTGCTCGGGCTCGACTGCTTCCCGACGCCGGGCCACGCCTCGCACCACGTCTGCTACCTCGACCCCGACGGGACGCTCTACGCCGGCGACGCGTGCGGCGTACGGGTCCTGCCCGGCCGCTTCGTCATGCCGCCGACGCCGCCGCCCGAGATCGACGTCGAGGCGTGGGAGGAGACGCTGGACGAGATCGAGCGACGCGCTCCCGAACGGCTCGCCCTCGTCCACTTCGGCGTCGCCGAGGACGTCGCGCGCCACGTGACGGAGCTGCGCCTCAACCTGCTCGACTGGGCCGAGTCGGTCGAGGGCGGCGCGACGGAGGAGGAGTTCGTCGAGTACGCCCACGCCCAGCTCGCCGACTCGCGCGAGGATGCTCCGACCTACGACTTCGCGATGCCCCTCTGGCAGTCGTACCGCGGTCTCAAGCGCTGGTCGGAGAAGAAGGCGGGCGCCTCGTAGTGCCGCGCGTGCCCGTCCCACCCGAGGTCGACGCGTTTCTCGCCCGGCCGAACCCGGCAGTCGTCGCGACGGTGAGCCCGGACGGCGCGCCTCACACGGCTGCGACCTGGTACGACTGGGAGGACGGGCGCGTCCTGCTGAACATGGACGAGAGCCGCCTGCGTCTCCGTTACCTGCGCGAGAACCCGGGCGTCGCACTGACCGTCCTCGGCGAAGACGACTGGTATGCGCAGGTCACGCTGCTGGGCCGCGTCGTCTCGCTCGAGGACGACCCGGACCTGGCCGGGATCGACCGGCTCTCGATCCGCTACTCCGGCCGGCCGTTCCACAGCAGGGACGCCCGGCGCGTCACTGCGTGGATGCAGCCGGAGCGGTGGACCGCGTGGCCTCTTCCTCGCTGAGCTCTTCGGTCTCGACGATCCACAGCGGGCCGTCGCCGCAGTCGACCCGCCACCCGCCCTCGACCTCGGTCAGCGAGGTGGCAAGCACGCGCACCGGCTTGCCGTCGAGCTCGAGCAGCGCGCCGCGCATCCCGCTGAGTGACATCGCGTAGCGCCACGCCCACGTGAGCCGGTGGACCTCGTCCGCGGGCCGGGAGAGATCGAGCTGCGCGTCCTCTGCCGTGAAGAACGACTCGTAGCCGCCGCCCTCCTCCTGCTGCGTCCCCGCGTCGCCCCCCGCCAGCCGCTCGAGCGCCTCGGCGAGCGCCTCCATCCCGACCGGACCGAGCCGTGCGTAGAACGCGTCCGGCGGCTCGTACTCACCGATCGGAAGCCGCCTCTGCGCAAGGATCGGACCGGTGTCGAGCTCGGCGTCCATCCGGTGAATCGTGAATCCGATCTCCTCGTCGCCCTCGCGAATCGCCCACGCAACCGGCAGCGGGCCGCGATGCAGCGGCAGCAGCGACGGGTGGCCGTTGAGCCAGCCGAGGCGCGGCACGGCGAGCGCGTCGGGCGGGATCTTCCACGGGAAGCCCATGCAGACGACGATGTCCGGCTCGACCGAGGCCAGCAGCGGCGCGATCGTGCTCCGGCGCGCGGGCAGGAGGACGTCGAGCTCGGGCCCCGCGCTCTGCACGAGCTCGCCGGCCCCGGGCAGGTCGCCGTAGCGGCCGTCGTGGTCTCGCATCGACAGGAGCGCGACCGGCTCGTGGCCCGCCGCGCGCACGACCGCGTCGAAGCCGGCGAGCACGGGCGCGATCCGCGTGACGATGACGACCCGCAGGCTCATTCGTCGCGCAGGATCCGCGCGCCGGAGGACTGGGTGCGCGCCTTGACGACGATCTCGTCGACGTTGACGTGCCACGGCCGCGTGAGGGCGAAGACGATGCACTCGGCGATGTCCTCCGGCCGCAGCGGCTCGACGCCGCGATAGACCGCCGCGGCCTTCTCCTCGTCGCCCTTGAAGCGGACGACCGAGAACTCCGTCTCGGTCAGCCCGGGATCGACCGTCGTGATCCGGATCGGCCGGCCGAGCAGGTCCTCGCGCAGCGCGTAGGTGAAGCCGCGCTCGGCGAACTTCGCAGCGACGTACGACGCGCCGCCCTGGTAGGCCTGGCGCCCTGCGACCGAGCCCAGATTGACGATGTGGCCCCAGTCGTCGAAGTGCGGGAGGCAGATCCGGGTCATCCGGACGAGCCCGGCCACGTTGACGCCGAAGACGGTCGCCTCGTCCTCCTCGGTCGATTCGTCGAACGGAGCGCGGCCCAGCGCGAGGCCGGCGTTGTTGACGAGGATGTCGAGGCCGCCGAGCCGCTCGACCGCCTGCGCGACGAAGCTGCTGCAGCTCGAGGGGTCGGTGACGTCGAGCTCGAGCGCGACCTCGGTCTCGACGCGTCCGACCCGCCGCGCGCCGCCCGCGACGCGTGCGCCCGCGGCTGCGAGCGCGGCCGCCGTCGCCCGGCCGATGCCCGACGAGGCGCCGGTCACGATCGCCCGCTTGCCGGTCAGCTCCACGAGCCAGACTCTATGTCCGTGCCTCCGCCCAGGCGCGACCGAGCGCGAGCCGTTCGGGCGCCGTCGGATGGCTGAAGAGAAGGACGTAGACGAGGCGGGGCGGCTCGAGATCCGAGACGTTGCGGCGCGCGAGCTCGAGATGGGCGCGGGCGAACGCCGCCGGCTCCTCGGTGAGATCGAGCGAGCAGCGGTCGGCGACACGCTCGAAGCGGCGCGAGAGCCAGGCGCCCGGAGCGAGGGCCGCCAGCTCGAGTGCGAGGAGCAGCAGCAGCGCCTCCGGCAGGCTGCGCGGGTCGGCCACGCGCGTCCCCAGCACGGCCCAGAGGACCAGAACCGCGGCGGCGGCTCCGGCCATCGCGAGGAGCGTCAGCTTCAGGACGTGCCCGTGGCGGCGATGCCCGAGCTCGTGCGCGACCACGACCTCCACCGCCGCCGGATCGGCCGCCTCCAGCAGCGTGTCGAAGACGACGACGCGGCGCGTGCGGCCGATGCCCGACACGTACGCGTTCACCTTCGTCGTGCGGCGGCTCGCGTCCGCGACGAGCACTTCGCGGACGGGGACGCGAGCGCGTTCCGAGAGGAGGTGGAGACTCGCCGCGAGCGTCTCGTCGTCCAGCGGCCGGAACCGGTTGAAGAGAGGCTCGAGGACGACGGGCGCGACGAACGAAAGGAGGAGCACCGCCAGCGCGAGCGCAGCGCCGGCCGGCAACGCCCACCAACCCGGCAGAGCCTCCGCGAACGCGACGGCGGCAGCCCAGGCTCCTGCTCCGAGCACGACCGCGACCGAAAGACCCTTCCCGCGATCGCCCCACCAGCCGGCTGCACTCTGCGTCGAGAAGCCCCACGATCGCTCGCGCCACCAGCCCCGCCAGAACGCGAGCGGAGCGTGGACGAGACTCGAGACCGCAGCGACCAGGGCCGCGTACGCAGCCGCGGCGCCGACCGCCGGGAGCGACGTCAGCGGCGAGAAGAGCCAGTCTCCGAGCGGGCTCCACGCCAGGGCCGCGAGCAGACCGGTGCCGAGCGCCGCGTCCGCGAGCAGGGCGAGATAGAGCGGCCGGTGGTAGGCACGGCCCCGGGCCCGCTCGGCCGCCGAGAACTCGTCGTCCATGGGCAACGAGCGTACGTGCGTAACCGCAATCCGGCTTTCGTCGTTTTCAGTGCCGAACCCGCAAACAGGAGGGTGAGAGATGCTGTTGCTGATTGTGTTGGCACTTCTGGCGATCATCTTGTTCGGCGTCGGTTTCGCCGTGCACTGGCTGTTCATCGTGGCCGCGATCGTCGCGCTGATCTGGGTGATCAGCCTGTTCGTGGGCGGCTTCGGCGGCCGGCGCGGCGCCCAGTTGTAGGCCTCGAGCACGTCCAGGATGAGTCGGGCGGCCCATTGCGGGCCGCCCGTTCTCGTGCGACCGTGCGGTCATGTCGCGGACCGCGATTCTTCTCTGGATCCTCGCCCTGCTGGCGCTGGAGATCCAGCATCTGAAGTGGATCTGGTGGGAGCACTGGGACTGCCGCCGCTGCTCCGTGAAGCACAGGGACTGCTCGTGCGGCGCGACCCGCACCTGGGTCATGTTCCTCTAGCGGCGGCCGGCTAGAGCATCGCGCTCCAGCGCTCCTCGATCCGGCCGTACTTCCAGACGGCGAGAGAGAGCGCCCAGGTCAGGACGAAGATGCCCACGATCATGAAGCCGACCGTGTTCAGATCGATGTGCTCCAGCGTCGCCCAGACCGGGCCGGACAGCCCGAGCTGGGAGGCGCCGAGGCCGCCGAGCTCGATCGTGCCGATCACGAGCGCGACCGCGACCGAGAGCCCGGTGACCGTGAGGTTGTAGTAGATCTTGCGCACCGGCTTGGAGAACGCCCAGCCGTACGCGAAGTTCATGAAGGAGCCGTCGATCGTGTCGAGCAGCGACATCCCGGCGGCGAACAGGACCGGCAGGCAGAGGATCGCGTACCAGGGAAGGCCTGCCCCGGCGGCTCCGCCCGCGAGCACGAGCAGGGCGACCTCGGTGGCCGTGTCGAAGCCGAGCCCGAACAGGAGCCCGACCGGATACATCTGCCGCGGCTTCGTGACCGTCCGCGTCAGGCGGCCGAGGAAGCGGTTCATCAGGCCGCGGTTGTCGAGGTGGTGCTCGAGCGCCTGCTCGTCGAACGCGCCGCGCTTCATCTCCCGGAAGACCGCGATGATTCCGACGAGCACGATGATGTTGAGGGCCGCGATCGCATAGAGGAACGTCCCGGAGACGAGAGTGCCGATCCAACCCGTCACCTGGTGCAGCCCCGAGCTGTCGCCGGTGACGGGGCCGGCGAGCGAGCGGATCCCGATCGAGAGCAGGAAGGCGAGGCCGAAGACGATGGACGAGTGGCCGAGCGAGAACCAGAAGCCGACGCTCAGCGGGCGCTTGCCCTCGGCCATCAGTTTCCGCGTCGTGTTGTCGATCGCCGCGATGTGGTCGGCGTCGAAGGCGTGGCGCATCCCGAGCGTGTACGCGGTGATGCCGATCCCGACGGAGAACGCTCCGCCGCTGCCCAGCGAGTAGTGGTGCGGCGCCACGACGAGGAGCAGGATCCCGAACCCGATCACATGCAGGGCCGCGATCACCGTCCCCATCAGCACGACCGTTCGGCGCTGCCCCCGGTCGAGCGACGACCAGAACCGGCGAAGCTTCGACTGCGATCCCATTCGAACCACCGACGCCTCCATTGTCCAGCCTCCCGTTCGTCGCTCGCTATTGCGACCCATTCGCCACAAGCCTCGATTCGGTTCATGATCGCCTCGTGACCGGTGAGAGCGACGACACGGCGGCCCTGCGGCGGAGCGGGCGGCGACTCACCCGGCAGCGACGCGTCATCTGGGAGGTGCTGCTGGCCGAGCACGACGGCCACCTGAGTGCCGAGGACGTCGTGGAACGCGTGCGCGAGAAGCTACCCGGCGTCAACACGTCCACCGTCTATCGGACGCTCGAGATCCTGGTCGACGACGGGCTCCTGCTCCGGACCGATCTCGGCGGCGACCGCGCCTACTACGAGCCCGTGCGCGACCACCCGCACCACCACGTGGTCTGCGAGCGGTGCGGCAAGGTCACGCACCTCCACGACGGCACGCTCGGCGACCTCGCGCAGCGCATCGCGCAGGACTCCGGCTACCGGCTCGGCGAAGCGGGAGCTCAGCTTCTTCGGGACGTGCGCGTCATGCCTGCGCGCCGAGAGCTGACAGCTTCGCGGCACGCCGTTCGGCGAACGCCGCCAGCCAGATCGAGCCCTCGAAGAGCGCCAGCATCGGCAGCAGCTCGAGCAGCGTCGTCACGGGATCGGGCCCCGGCAGCGCCAGCGCCACCGCCGAGACGATGAAGTAGCCCTTGCGCCGGTTCCGACGGAGCCCGGCCGACGAGAGCACGCCGAGGTTGACGAGCACCAGCACGACCAGCGGCGTCTCGAAGACGCACACGACGCCGAGCAGCACCGTCACCACGAACGAGTAGTAGGTGCTCGCCCGGATCAGGAGGTGGAAGTGCGTCGTGTCGTAGTTGGTGAGGAAGTGCAGCGCACGCGGGAGCAGGATCCCGTAGGCGAAGGCGAGCCCCGCCGCCCCCAGCACGAGGCCGAAGGCGGCGAACAGGAAGATCCGGCGCTCGGCCGCAGGGTCGAGCGCCGGAGCCAGGAACGACCACAGCTGCGCCAGGATCACAGGCAACGCGAAGAGGAGCCCGGCGTACAGGCACACCACCAGCGACACCGAGAACGGCTCCGTCACCGAGAACGCCGCCAGGTGCCGGTGCGCGGGCGGCAACGGCTGCGCGAGCCACTCGAGAATGCGGTTGTGGAAGACGAACGCTACGGCGGTCGCCACCGCGACCGCCGCTAGTGCGACGAGGATCCGCCCGCGCAGCTCGTCGAGATGCTCGACGAGCGTCGCCTCCTCCTCGCGTGGGAGTCGCCGCGGCCGCATGTCAGTCGATCTTCTCGCTCTCGGTCGGCTCGGGGAGAGCGGCGGTCTCGTGCGTGATGGACTCCTTGAACTCGCGCATGCCCGACCCGAGCGAGCGGCCGATCTCCGGCACCCGCTTGGCGCCGAACAGCAGGAGCGCGATCAGGAGCAGGAGCGCGAGGTGCGTGGGACTGGTCAGGCCGATCATGCGGATTCCTCCTCGATCGTGATGTCGGTGACGGCCGCGCCGGCCACGGCGACCTCGCGCCGCAGCGGCCGGTCGTCGAGCCAGAGCGTGTACTCGCCGGCGGGCAGCGACTCGAACACGGCCCCGTAGAGCGGCCGGCCGGCGACCGGCCGCTCGTGGACCTGCTTGTGGGAGCGCTCGTCGTCCCGCCCGGCGGGGCTGATCTCGATCTCCGCGCCGTGCAGGCCGGCACCGGTGTGGAGGACGAGCGCTCCGACGCCCGGCCCGAGGTCGAGCATCACGTGCTCGGGCCGGACGTCCGTGGAGTGGTCGTGGTGGTGGCTCACGACGACGGCGTGTCGTATCCGTCGTGGGGAGTGCCGAGGTACGGGAACGTCGACTGGTAGCGGCCGTTCCCCGGGGTGAGGTACGACGAGACCGCACCGACCGCCGCGTCCGGCGTGAAGCTCGGATCGACGAGCGGGATGGTCGCGCCGGCCACCGCCTTCAGCTCGATCGACACGACGTCGTCGAACACCCGTCGGCCGTTCGGATAGCCCGCGGCGTCGCCGCCGATCAGGCCGAGAGCGTTCGGGTTCGAGGTGGTCGGAGGGACGGCGACGTTCAGCCGCAGCATGTCCGAGGGCTTCGTGGTCGTGAAGTTCTGGAACCCGGGAACCACTCCGGTCGGAATGCCGGTGAGCAGAATCGCCTCGAGATCGGCACGATCCTTCGTGTACGCAGCGAGCTTCGGGAACGCGCCCGGGTAGAGCACCGGCAGCAGCTTGGCGAGCTCCGGCTGCTTCACGTACTTCGCGAAGCCCCTGTCGTCGATCGGGTCGACCGCGTTCCAACGGTCCTTGTCCCCGATCGGCACGATGACCTCGTTGAAGAGCGGGTTGCCGAGACGCGAGACCTGCGTCCAGGGGCCCGACTTCTGCCGCCAGTGACGATCCTGGACGACGACCCTGCGACGGCTCGCTCCGGCCCAGAAGCCGAGGACCGAGACGGCCTTCGACGGGTCCTTCGGGACCGAGCCGTCCCTGGTCAGCATCCTGATCGGGACCTTGATCGCGATCGTGTGGATGTTCATGGTCTTCAGCGGATCGACGCTCTTCCCGGTCGGCGTCGGGATCAGGTGCAGGCTGTTGAGCTCCCGGATGTCGCCGAGATCGAAGATCGCGCCGAGGTCGACGAAGAAGCCGTCGTTCCGCTGGCCCGCGAATACCGAGATGCCGTCGGGCAGCGAGTGGACCGCCGCCGCGGCGAGGGCGGGGTAGTTCGGCGTCGAGCGCGGGCCGATGTTGCACGGCGGGCAGGCGAGATTGCTCCCGAGCACCCTGCCCCGGCCGTCCTGCGAGTGATCCTGTTCCCAGCCGTCGCACCTCGAGTGGATGACCGAGACCGAGTAGTGCTGGCGCTTGTTCCAGTTCGGGTCGGTCAGCGACCCGATCGGGCCGGTGTTGTAGAGGAAGGTGTCCGGGTTCTGGTACGTCGTGTTGAACTGGAACTGGTACGTGATCTCCGGCAGCGCGTCGCCGTCGTTGTCGATGAACAGCGAGTAGAGGACGTCGTCGCCGAACTCGAAGAAGTTCGGGCCGCCCGGCGGGGCCTGGAGCGGCACGTAGTTCGAGATGATCGTGACCGTGGTCGGGTCGTCCGGGCTGACGAATGCGTAGACGTCCGCGCTGTCGGCGGCCGGATCCTGGCTGATGCCCGGGGCTTCGCGGTGGGAGGACATCTAGCTCACGCCCTTTCTGCCGGCCGCCCGCAGCAGGCGCTGCACGAGGACGCGGTCGCGATATGTGTGCTCGGCGGTCCCGGAGGTGACGGTCACCTCGCCGCGCGCGGCGTCGCGCACGTAGGCGACGACCGGCTCCTCGGGAACCTCGGCGGTGGGATTGGTGCGCTCGGCGCCCTCCTCGCCGATCGCAGCCCGCGCGATCGGCGGCGCCGCGGCCAGCGCCGCCGCGCCCGTCGCCGCACCGGCGATCTTCATGAATGAGCGCCTACTCAGGCGTTCCATTGCCCTCTCCTTCCCGGCGGCCCCCTGGCCACCGTGTGGAATGCGGTCGGCGCTGATTCGTCCGAGGCCCTGGACCGGTTCGATCGCTTGAACCGGCGGCGTCCGGCGCGCGAATATCGGATGGTGTGAACAGGCAACTCGCCCATCTCTCCGACGAGGCGCTCGTCGCCCTGGCCGCGCGGTCGGAGCAATCCGCGCTCGCCGAGCTGTACGACCGCTACGGCCGCACCGCGTACGGGCTCGCGCTGCGCGTGCTGCGCGACCAGGCGCTGGCCGAGGACGCGGTACAGGAGGCGTTCCTCACCATCTGGCGGACGGCCTCCCGCTTCATGCCCGAGCGCGGCAAGGCGAGCACGTGGATCCTCACGCTCGTCCACCGGCGGGCGGTCGACGCCGTCCGGCGCGAGCAGCGGCGGCGCGCCGACTCCCTCGACCAGGCCGCCGAGCCGGCCGTCGAGGGCGTGGAGGAGGACGCGTTCCTGCGGCTCCAGCGCGAACGCGTGCAGGCGGCGCTCCGCCACCTTCCCGACGCGCAGCGGGAGGCGCTCGAGCTCGCCTACTACGGAGGCTTCAGCCAGTCGGAGCTCGCCGAAAGGCTCGGCCAGCCGCTGGGTACGATCAAAAGCCGGATGTTCGGGGGGCTGGCGCGCATGCGCGAACTGCTCGGAGAACCCGGGACGGAGACTTCATGGACCCCCACGACCTGACCGCCGCCTACGCGCTCGATGCGCTCGACCCGGACGAGGCCGCAGCCTACGAGCGCCACCTCGGCCAGTGCGAGGAGTGCCGCGTCCAGCTGGCCGAGCTCACCGAGACGGCTGCGTCTCTCGCCTTCGCGTCAGTTGCGCCCGCGCCGCCGGCGCGGCTGCGCGCGTCGATCCTCGACGCGGCGGCGGCGGAGCGCTCGAACGTCGTGCCGCTCCTGCGGCGCCGCTGGGTCGCGCGCGGGCTCGCAGTCGCAGCGGCCGCGGCGGCCTGCATCGTCGTCGGCCTCGCCGTCTCCCTGAGCCAGTCGAGCCCGACGACGCAGAGCTGGAAGCTGTCGGTCGGCCCGAGCGGCAAGGCCGTCCTCAGCGTGTCCGGCCTCGCGTCCGCTCCCCACGGAAAGACGTACGAGGCGTGGCTGATCCCGGCGGGGCACCCCCCGCAGCGCGCCGGTCTCTTCTCGGGCAGCACGGGCGGAGTGCACCTCCGCGGCACCGTCCCACAGGATGGAGTCGTCGCGGTGACGGTCGAGCCCGCCGGCGGCTCGAACAAGCCGACGAGCAAGCCGATCGCCAGCATGACCGTCCAGACCTAGCCGCCCAGCACTCCCTCCGCCGCCGTCGACGGCTCCGGATCCGGCAGTCGGGTCATGCGGAAGCCGTTGAACAAGCCGAGCAAGGCCGCGATGAGCGGGACGAGCAGCGCGAGCTGGAGTGCCTTCGGCCGCGCCGTCGTATTGATGTGCAGGACCTCGGCCTTGACCGCCGGCCGCCTGCCGACGAGCAGCGCCTCGAGGTGCGTGTTGGTCATCACCTCGGCGTTCTTGTCCAGCGCCTTCGACACCTGGGTGGCCTGGCGCGAGGAGAGCACGGCGCTCGAGTTCGCCTCGTTCGTGAAGATCAGCGAGAGCGAGGCGAGCATGATCGCCCCCGCGAAGGCGAGGCCGAACGAGAGGCCGAACGAGCCGCCGGCCGAGTTGACGCCCGCCGCCTCGCTGACGCGGTCCTCCTCGATCGGCGAGAGCGTGTAGTTGTTGAGCTGCGAAACGAGCAGGCCGAGACCGCTACCGGCGATCAGGAGCGGCACCACCATCCACCAGCCGGAATCCGCCCGCGGCACGATCGGGATCAGGATCGCGACGCCTGCCGCGAGCAGCAGGAAGCCGAAGCGGATGATCTGGCTCGGGCTGCGGTTGCCGGCCTTGCGGCCGGCGGCCAGCGCGACGACGAACATGCTCAGCGAGAGCGGCGCGAGCGAGAGCCCTGCCTGCATCGCGTTGTACTCGAGCACCATCTGGAGGTAGATCGGGAGCGCGATCATCAGCCCGCCCAGGGCGATCTGCTGGAGCGTCTGGCCCGTGATCCCGAACCGGAAGTACTTCGACTTGAACAGGTCGACGTCGAGCAGCGCCGCCTTGCCTTCGCGCTTGCGCTTCCTCAGCCACCACGTGAGCAGGCCGAGGCTTCCGGCCCCGATCGCGAGCAGCGCGCCGACCGCGCCGCCGCCCTCCTCCCAGACGAGGATCCCCAGCACGACTCCGCCCATGCCGAGCGCCGACAGGATCGCGCCGACGATGTCGACACCGCGCTCGCCCGTGTACGGCACCTCGCGGACCCGCCCGAGGCCGAGGAGCACGCACGCGATGATCACGACCTCGCCGCCGAACGCGACCCGCCAGGAGAGGTAGGTCGTGATGAAGCCGCCGAGGAGCGGCCCGACGGCGGCGGCGATCGCGGCGGCGGCTCCGACCAGCGCGTAGGTGCGACGCTGGGCGGCTCCCTGGAAGTTGCCGTGGATCAGCGACTGCATCGCCGGGAGCAGCAACGAGGCGCCGAGGCCGCCGACGATCGCCCAGCAGATGACGATCGGCAGCAGGCTCTGGGACAGCACCATCGAGAGCGCGCCGATCGCGTAGCCAAGCAGGCCAAGCGTGTACGCACGCTTGCGACCCCACAGGTCGCCGATCTTGCTGCCGATCAGGATGAACGCCGCCGAGACGAGCGCCTCGAGGGCGATCGCCGACTGGACGCTGCTCGCGGTCGTGTGGAGGTCGTGCACCACCGCCGAGATCGAGACGTTCATCAGCGACGTGTCGACGACGAGCACGAACATCGCCATCGCGAGCAGGATCGCCACGAGGTTGTCGCCGCTCGACTCCTCGGCGGGCACCGCGGGGCCGGCTACGGAGTCAGCTGCCGTGACGCACCTTCCGGCGTTCCGCGAGCGCCGGGGAGAGGCTCGCGGCCCAGACGATGAGCGCGGCGCTGAGAGCGAGCCAGAAGTAGAGCGCGAGCACGACGCCGAGGCCGCCGTAGTCCCGTGCGTAGAGATCGATCCAGAACTGCATGACGTAGCGCGAGACGACCATCAGAGCGACGAGGCCGAGGGCGGTGAGGGCTGCGCCGGGCAAGAAGTCGCGAGGCGCGACCTGCTTGTGCGTCAGCAGCCAGGGCGAAACGGCGAAGAAGACGATCAGGAATCCGGCCCAGCAGAGGCCGAGCAGCGCCTTGACGACGGCGGAGCGTGGGTGGAAGTCGTTCAGCTGCACCAGCAACAGTATGAGCAGCCCGTAGAGGCCGGCGAGGACGGCGCCGTAGCCGACGTGGTCGGCCACGCCGGTTTCGAGGTCGAGCCGCCACGCCCGGGCGTGGACCAGCTGGAGAACACGCCCGAACCCGATCCCGAACACCAGCGCGCTCGCGATCGCGAGCACCGCCGACCCGAGCTCGTGCGAGCGCCCCTCGGCGAGCACGCTGTGGATCAGCTCCGAGGTCGGCGCGTTGAGCCGGTAGTGACGGACGAGCGAGTTCGCCAGCGAGTTCGGATGCGGATCGAGGTACTCCTCCATGACCAGCAGGGCCGGGATGACGGCCACGAGGATGTAGAGCGAGAGAAGCGCCGTCTGCAGCGGCCCCTCCACCGCGCGGTACCGCCGCCAGGCACCGATCGCGACCCCGCGCCGCGACCGCGGATCCTGTCTGTCGACCCACTCCCGGCCCCTCTGCGAGGCACCGCCGAGCTTGGCTCGTACTCTGGAGGCCGGCCGCGCCACTCCGGCAAGTGTCGCCTAGCGGCCGGGACGGTGCCAGTTGTCGGCCGGCCGGGGCCCGAGCGCGCCGACGGCCTCGTCGATCGTGTGGAAGACGTGCTCCTCGCCGAGCGTCTCGAGCACGCCGCTGCGGCGGGCTGCCTCCCGGGCGGGCTTACGCAGCTCGGCGAGCGCGAAGTCGATCTCGGCGGAACGGAGCGCGGCGACCAGCTCGGCGAGCTTCTCCGAGCTCGTGATGTCGAGGTTGGCGTTCGGGCTGCAATCGAGAACGACCGCCCCCGGCGGCGGATCGACGGCTCCCGCGAGCCGCTTGACCTTCTCGACCACCAGCGCAGCATTCGCGTAGAAGAGCGGCGCCTCGAGCCGCAGGACGAGGATGCCCGGGACCTGCTCGTAGTCGGGATGGCGGTCGACGTCGCCGTAGGCGTCCGGGATGCCCGGCACGCGGCCGAGCACGGAGACGTGCGGCCTGCTCGCCTGGTAGACGACGAGCACGATCATCGAGACGACGCCGATCACGAGCCCCGGCAGCACGTCGATCGTGATCACGCCGGCGAGCGTGACGACCCCGATCCAGAACTCGAGCGGCTGCTCCTGGCGGTAGAGCCTGAACTCCGGGATCTTCCAGAGATGCGAGACGGCGTGGATGATCAGCGCAGCGAGCACCGCCTCGGGCAGGTTCTTGAAGACCGGCGTCAGGAGCAGCACCGTGACGAGCGCGAGCACCGTGGCGACGAGCGGGGAGACCTCGGAGCGGGCACCGGCGCCTTCGTTCACCGCCGACTGGGAGAGGCTGCCGCCCGCCGCGAGCCCGCCGAGCAACCCCGAGCCCGCGTTCGCGACTCCCAGCGCGACCAGCTCCTGGTTCGCGTCGATCTCGTAGCCGTGCTTCGTCGCGAAGTTCGTCGCCGCGCCGAGCGACTCGCTGAAGATCACGAGCATCATCCCGGCCGCGCCTGCCATGAGGTCGCCGATGTCGCCGGCGGGCGGATGCGGGATCGAGACCGACGGCAGGCCGCCCGGCACATGGCCGACGATCGCCACGCCGTGACGCGAGAGGTGGAAGGCGGCGCTGACCGCGATCCCGAGCACGAGCGCGAGCAGGCCGCCCGGGATGCGCGGGAACCAGCGCTCGCCCGCGAACAGGAGCACGAGCGCGCCGATCCCGACCGCGAGCGTCGGGCCGTTCGTGTCGCCGAGGTGCGCGAGCACGTGCGCGAGCTGGCGGATCGTGTCCCCTGCGCCTGGTTCGATCCCGAACAGCTTCGGCAGCTGCTTCACGGTGACGAAGATCGCCAGCCCGAAGACGAAGCCCTCCATCACGGGCCGCGAGAGGAACTGCGCGATGAAACCGAGACGGAGCAGGCCCGCGAGCACGAACAAACCGCCACAGAAGAGGACGAGCGCGGCCGCGTCGACGAGATACGCGTCCGATCCGCCCGGGTGGAGCGCGATCACGGTGGAGGCGAGCAGCACCGCCGCCGCGGACGTACCCGCAGCGACGACATGCCGGCTCGTCCCGAAGACGGCGTACGCCGCGAGCGTGACGAGCAGGGTGTAGAGCCCGGCCTGCGGCGGCAGGCCGGCGAGCCCGGCGTAGGCGATCATCTCCGGGATCAGCAGGCCCCAGATCGTCGCGCCGGCGATGACGTCGAAGCGGAGGTTGCCCCGGTCGTAGGCCGGCAGCCAGGTCAGGATCGGGACGAAGCGTCGGATCCCCGACGGCGGCGGCGCCGCCCAGGTACTCGGGTCGACCGGGGCCACTAGGCCCCTCGAACGACGCAGCGAAAGCCGATGTGGCAGGTCGAGGTGTCGACCGTCTCGCTCTGGCGCGCGGCGGGGCGGTAGCGCAGGCAGTAGTTCGGGGCGCAGAGGTGCGAGCCGCCCTTGATCACCTTGCGCTCGTAGCGTTCGCCGCCGTTCGACGGCGGCGCACAGCACGGCCGCGGCGAGCGTTCGGCGAACTCGTCCACCGTCCACTCCCAGACGTTGCCGGCCATGTCGTGGAGGCCGAAGCCGTTCGGCGGGAAACGTTCGACCGGCGAGGTTCCCTCGAAGCCGTCGAGCAGCAGGTTCTGCCAGGGGAACTCGCCCTGCCAGGTGTTCGCCATCTGCCGGCCCTTCGGTGCGAACTCGTCTCCCCAGGTGTAGATCGCCTGGTCGAGCCCGCCGCGGGCCGCGTACTCCCACTCCGCCTCGGTCGGCAGCGACTTCCCGGCCCACTCGGCATAGGTGACGGCGTCGGAGTACGCGACGTGCGTGACGGGATGGAGCTCGCGGCCGCCGACGTTGCTGCCCGGGCCTTCGGGGCGTCGCCAGTCCGCGCCGGGCAGCCAGCTCCACCAGTTGCGGACGTCCTGCAGGTCTACCGGGCCGGCGGTCTTGCGGAAGACGAGCGAGCCGGGCACGAGGTCGGCCGGATCGGCGCCTGGGTAGTCCTCGGCCGCAGGAGCCAGCTCGGCCCAGGTGACGTGGCCGGTGTCCTGCACGAAACGCCGAAACTCCGCCACCGTGACCGGGTGGCGGTCGATCGCGAAGCCCTCCACCGACACCTCCCGCACCGGCCGCTCCTCGGGATAGAAGCGCTCGCAGCCCATGCGAAACGTCCCGCCGGGGAGCTCGACCATGTTCTTCATGCGAAGACGGAAGCCCAGTCGTTCTTGATGCTGACCACCGTCCAACCGTGCTCGGCGGCCGCCTCGAGCGACTCCTCCGCGCCGGCCGTGTAGTCGAACTCCCGCTCGGCGTCGTCGTGCAGGACGAGCAACCGCAGAGCCGGACGCTCCTTGCCGCCCGCGTAGCGGAGCATGGGAATGTCGCCGTTCGAGTTGCCGCCCGCGACGATCGGGCGCCGACCGATACGGCTCCAGATCCGGATCGGCTTGACCGGGCCGTCGTCGAACACGTCCGGCTCGGCCGCGTACGTGATCGTGCCGCCGTGCTCGTCCTCGAGGTAGCGGAGCGCGTTCGAGCTGCCGATCACTCGCTCGGACGGGATGCCGTAGACCTCCTCCGTCACCGGGCGCATGAAGTCGCGGTCGCCGCCCGACGCGATGTAGCTCGTGAAGCCGTTCGCCTCGAGATAGCCGAGCAGCTCGATCATCGGGGCGTAGCCGCAGGAGTGGAAGGTGCGATCGAGCGTCGGGTGCTTGCCGCCGCGCAGGAACACGTCGGCCGCGGCCGCGTACTCCTCCACGCTCTTGCCCGCGAACGCCTGCAGGATCCCCGCCATCAGCACCTTCAGATCGGCGTCGTCGCCGTGGTAGTGCTTCGTGATCACCTCGCCGAGCCAGTGGTAGTCCTGCTCGCGCGCCGCCTTCCACGGCTGCTTCTCGCGCAACGACTCGTCCGCCTCGGCCATCTCGGCCAGCCGGATCAGGATGAACCCCACCTCGATCGGCATCGGCTTCTCGCACCAGAGAGTGCCGTCGTTGTCGAAGGTCGCGATCCGCTCCGCCGCCGGGACGAAGTCGGGCCCGCCCTCGGTGGTCACCCGCGAGACGAAGTCGACGATCGCCGCGCGGGTGGCCGTGTCGTTCCAGCTCGCGAGGCCGTCCGTCGTCATTCCCGCATCAGCATCAGCTCTGCCTCGCGCTCGAGGTCGAGATACGGCTCGCCGCTGACGTCGATCCCGAGGCGGTTGATCGTGCCCCCGGTGAAGCGGTGCGGTGCCGGCCCGGGGAAGTCGGCGGTCAGCGGCTCTCCCTCATGACGGCCGACGTACAGCCCGGAGCCTGCGATGGCGAACGCGCCCAGCTGGGTCTTGATCTCCGCCTCGCCCACCTTGTCGTCGCCGTGGTAGAGGGACAGCGTTCCGGCCGTGTGGTCCGCCTCCTGCGCGGTCTTTTCGAACGACGCCGAGAGGAGGAGATTCTCGCCGGTCGGCACGTCCTTGTCGGCGACGACCTTCTGCTCCTCGGTGCCGAGGAAGTTGCTCAGGTAGTGGAGCCGGTTGTCCTTGACGTACAGCGCGTGACCGCCGAAGCGCGTTCCCTGCGCGAACAGCACGCCCTCCGCACCGGGCTCCGGGATGTCGACGAGCGCCCCGATCACGTACGACCGGCCGCGCGTGACGACCGCCTGCCATTCCGGCACGGGCGCGGTGTCGGGGTAGTACAGGTAGCGGCTCCGCGGCGCCGAGAGCTGAGGACGCTCGGTGTTCAGGATCTCGAGCGCCGAGCGGTCGTCGAGCGGGAACGCGTTGTTGGCGCCCGCCTCCGCGAACCAGATGTTCACGAGCTCGCGGACCTTGTCCGGGTTCTCGTCCGCCAGATTGTGCGCCTCGGAGCGGTCCTCCTCGATGTTGTAGAGCTCCCAGACGTCGTCGTTGTAGTGGCCCCAGCCGGCGATCGTCGGGTGCGTCGTGACGGCCTTCCAGCCCTCGCACCAGATCGAGCGCGAGCCGAGCATCGAGTAGAACTGCGCCTTGCGCGCAGGTGGCGCGTCCGCCTTGTCGATCGTCGCGCGGAGGCTCCTGCCGTCGAACGCGCTCTGCGTGTGACCCTTGATCGTCTCCGGCACCTCGACTCCGAGCAGGTCGAGGATGGTCGGGACGATGTCGATCGCATGGCAGTACTGCTCACGCAGCTCGCCGCCGCTCTTGCCGCCGGGCGGGGCGAAGATGAACGGGTCCGACGTGCCGCCGTTGAACTCGTAGCGCTTCCACATCTTGAACGGCGTGTTGAACGCCATCGCCCAGCCGTTCGGATAGTGGTTGTACGTCTTCTCGCTGCCGAGGTCGTCGATCTTCGCGAGGTTCTCCTGCAGGTCGTCGGCGACGCCGTTGGCGAACTTCATCTCGTTGACCGATCCCGTCGGGCCTCCTTCTCCGCTCGCGCCGTTGTCGGAGACGAGCAGGATCAGCGTGTTGTCGAGCTGGTCGGTCTGCTCGAGGTAGTCGAGCAAACGTCCGATCTGGTGGTCGGCGTGCGCGAGGAACCCGGCGTAGACCTCGGCGAAGCGGGCGAAGAGGCGCTTCTCGTCGTCGCCGAGCGAGTCCCACGGCAGCGTGTAGTCCATCATCGGGAACGGCTTCCCGTCCGGGCCGGTGCGCGTGTCCGGGGTGCCGATCGGGTTGACCGGAGGCAGGTCCGTGTTCTCCGGGACGAGCCCGAGCTTCTTCTGATTGGCCAGCGTCTGCTCGCGCAGCGCCTCGTATCCCATGTCGAAGCGGCCCTTGAACTTCTCGATCCACTCCTTCGGCGCGTGGTGCGGCGCATGGCAGGCGCCCGGCGCGTAGTAGAGGAAGAACGGCTTCTCCGGCGCGATCGCCTTCGAGTCCTGGATGAACTCGATCGCCTTGTCCGTGATGTCCTCGCTGAAGTGGTAGCCCTCTTCCGGGGTCTTCGGCTGGGCGACGGTGTGGTTGTCGTAGACGAGGTCGGGATACCACTGGTTCGTCTCGGCGCCGAGGAAGCCGTACCAGCGCTCGAAGCCGCGGCCGGTCGGCCAGTTGCGGCGCGTCGAGGCGAGATGCATCTCGTCGGTCGGGCAGAGGTGCCACTTGCCCACCATGTACGTGTTCCAGCCCTGCTCGCCGAGGATCTCGGAGATCATCCCGTTCTCGGGCGGGATCGTCCCGCTCGCGTTCGGGAAGCCGATCGCCGCCTCGGTGATGCAGGCCATGCTGTTGCGCGTGTGGTTGCGGCCGTTCAGCAGGCACGAGCGCGTCGGAGAACAGAGTGCCGTCGTGTGGAACTGCGTGTAGCGGACGCCGCGCTGCGCGATCCGGTCGATGTTCGGCGTCTCGACAGGCCCGCCGTAGCAGCTCATGGCCGAGAAGCCGACATCGTCGAGGACGATGTAGAGCACGCTCGCCGCGCCCGGCGGCGCCTTCGGCGGCTCGAACGGCGCCCAGTCGGCCTCCGAGTCGCGGATGTCGACGTTGATCGTGCCCCTGAACGGCTCGCTCATCTGTTCCTCCTCGCTCGACCTCGACACTCTGCCAGCCGAGCGCCGCCACGCGTCATCCCGTTCGGGGGAAGGCAGGGAACCCCCCGGTGACGGCGAACGCGCCGTCGTGCCAGCCGACGCTCAGGGAGAGACGGACGACGCCCTCCGCCGCACCCGGCTCGCCAACGAACGGACGTATCTCGCCTGGTGGCGAACAGGCCTCACGACCTTCGCGGTCGGTCTCGGCGCGGGCAAGCTCGTGCCGGAGCTGTCGAGCGGCGCCGCGTGGCCGTTCGAGCTGATCGGCACGGCCTTCGCCGTGGCCGGCATCACCTTGATCGCGTACGCCTACGTTCGCCAACGGCAGGTCGAAGAGGCCGTCGCGCGAGGCGGCTACGCCCCGTTCGACGCGCGCGCCGGCCTGGTCTTCGCCGCGGTCGGCGTGATCCTCGGGCTGGGGACGATCGTCGTCATCCTGCTCGAGTCGAGTTGATCCTCAGCCTGCCGTCTCCCCGGCGGCGAGCTTGGCGCTCATCTTGACCGCTTTGACGGCGCCCGACGCACCGGCCTGGAGGGCGAAGCCGACCACGAGCAGGAACACGGCGAGCGGGAACAGGGCCTTGGAGCCGAGGAGGAGGATCCCGATCCGCCCGATCACGTAGGCGGGAGAGCAGACGAGCGCGCCGATGGTTCCGCCGATGGCGGTGGCGGCCATCCTGTCCCGCCGGGAGCCGACCGGTTTGACCCCGACGAGCCGGGCCGGGACCGCCACGTACGTGAGCATCATCACGCCGATCACGATCCCGAGGGAGAGGGCGAACCAGGGGTGGCCCCAGCGCGGGACGACGATCACCGAGAGCCCGAGCGCGAGACCGACGACGAGCCCGACACCGAGGATCACGTGGAGGTGGCGCCGGGCGAGCCCGAACGCCGGACGGATCTCCGGCCGGCCGGACCCGGAGATCGCGAAGGCGAAGACGGCGTTGAGGTAATAGCAGGCCGCCGTGACCAGGGCGATCCCGAGGACGAGCAGAGCCTCCGTACCGCCGTGCCAGGTGTGGAACTCCTTGCCCCGGAGGGTGTGCGCCTTGAGGTCGAGCAGCGCGAGCCAGATCCACATGGCGGGCAGCACCTGGATCAGCGTCAGCCGCCAGTTGAAGAACAGCATCCTGAGCCCCTGGAAGAGCAGCACGAAAGCGCCGAGCGCGAAGACGAGCGGAGCGAAGATCCGCCGCGACCGGCTCAGAGCGAGGACTGCCTGCTCCACGGCGGCCTCGTCGTTCTTCCGGATCGCCTCCAGCAGTGCCCGCCGTTGTCTCGCCGCCGCCTGGCGGCGCGACTCGGGGCGTTGGACGCTCTCCACCTCAGCCGTCAAATCGCATCTCGAACCTGCCTTCTCTCGATCTAGTACGGCGGGTCGGGGTCGTACTGGATGCTGCGCCGGACTTCCTTGGCCTGGTCCGGCGAGCCGAGGCGGCCGACGAGGTGAAGGGCCATGTCGATACCGGCGGACACACCGGCGGCGGTGATGACGTCGCCGTCGTCCACGAATCGCTCGTCGGGTCTCGGATCGATGTCCCGTCCGAGCTGCACGAGCTGGTCGAACGCCGTCCAGTAGGTGGCCGCCGGCCTCCCGTCGAGCAGACCGGCGTCGGCGTAGACCAACGCCCCCGTACAGACGCTGGTCATCAGCGTCCCGCCTTCCTTCAGCGTCCGCAGCCGCGCACGAATCGCATCGTCGCCGAGCTGAGGGCGGGTCCCGCGCCCACCCGGATAGACGAGGACGTCGACAGCGCCGATGTCGCTCCAGGTCACGTGGGGGACGACGCGCATTCCCTTGGCGCAGGTGATCGGTGCGCTGCTCTCTCCGACGAGCACCACATCCACGTCGCTCGCGCAACGATCGCGCCACATGGCGAGCACCTCCCAGGGCCCGACGAAGTCGAGCTCCTCAGCACCCTCGAAAACGGCAATCGCGATCAGCAACGCCCCGCGACCGTAAACCGAGATCCGCGCACTCGGCATTAGGATCTCGGTGATGAAGGGCGCGCTGCCTGAGTCACTCCACGAGCTGACCGTCGCCGACGTGATGCTCGCGACGCCGAAGACGCTTCCCGCCGCGACCACCGTCGCCGAGGCGCGCGAGGCGCTGGCCAACCAGCACGTACAGATGCTCCTGCTGATCGACGGCACGGCGTTTCACGGCGCGGTCACGAACATCCCGAACGACGCAGATCCGAGCTCGCCCGTGTCCGAGCATGTGGACGCGGCGGCCGAGACGCTTTCCCCGACCGAATCCGCCGAAGTCGCCTATGAGCGCACGAGCCTGAGCCGGCACCGGCGCGTCGTCGTGCTCGGCGCGAACGGCGATCTTCTCGGCCTGGTCTGCCTCAATCCGACGCTGACCGGCTTCTGCACCGGCAGGCCGGGCGACCCCTGCTAGGCGTGTCGGTTGAGCGAACACGAGCACCCGGCGGCACGGATGGCTTCCGATCGCGCCAGTGCGGTCACCGCCGCCATGGCGAACGCGACGTGCGGCCAGATTTTCACCTGATCTCTGCCCTACGGGACGGTGGCGTACTCGAGCTGGTCGGTTATCCAGTCTTCGGCTTGCATGGGGTCGACGCCGCGGGCGTGTCCAATTTCCTCGGCGAGGAGTCGTCTCGCTTTGAGGTACATCTGGCGGTCGTGGAAGGAGAGACGGGCGGTCTCCCCTTGGTGGCGATGGGCGCCGTCGCTGATGACCTCGGCGAGGTCGATCGCCTGTCCGGACGCGAGCTTCGCCAGGGTCGCCTTCTGGCGTTTGATCCAGACGGAGTTGCTCGCAGGCGGGACCGCACGAAGGGTCTTCTGCACGCTCGCCAGCTCGGTCTCGTTCGCCACCGCCCGCAGCTGCTCGTGCGCGAGCGCGATCGGCAGGGTGACGGTCAGCGTGCCGGCGAACTCGAGCACGACGACTTCCTGAGGTTCCGCAGCGGCGGCTCCTCTCTCCCTGGCGACGACCCGGCCCGGCCCGTGCCCACCGTAGACGACGACCTGGCCGACCGTGAACTCCATCTCTCCGCGCCTCCGACGTGCAGGTCCCGCTCGCGCTGCCCGCGGTCGGAAGACGATGCGTCCTTGCGCCGTGACGAACAGCAGGCGGCGGAAGGGCGGATGCGGGCACACCCTACCGGCGCCCCCGAGAGCCGGGCCGGCGAACTGCCGCGGTTGAGACTTTTGGCTTTGTTGCTAGGCTCCGGTGACTATCTGAGCGAGTACCGGGTGCGCGCGTGCGCTTCCTCTGCCCGTTCCTGACGAGCGGAGGAGGTGTTTCATCCAATGGCAACCGGAACCGTGAAGTGGTTCAACGCCGACAAGGGGTACGGCTTCATCACTCCCGACGACGGCGGCGATGATCTGTTCGTCCATCACAGCGCGATCGTCGGCGAGGGCTACAAGACGCTCGCCGAGAACGCGAAGGTGCAGTACGAGCCCGAGCAGGGCCAGAAGGGACCGCAGGCGACGAACGTCTCGCCGGCCTCGGTCTAGCTTCGAGCGGCCGGCGCGACGTCGACCACGTCGCAGCCGGTGCTCGACCGAGAAAGGAGCGGACGGATGGCGGCCAAGGGACAGACGCACGCGAAGCGGGCGCGCGAGCTCGAGCTCAGGGAGAAGCGCGAACGGAAGCGGGCGAAGAAGGCGGAGGCTACCGCTCAACGCGCGGCGGGCACCACTCCCGCAGCCGGCGGGCATCCGGAATCCGTAGCTTCCGAGTGGATCCAGTGAGTCCCGAGCATCGCAACGACGGCGGCCTCCCGCGCAGCCGGGGATGGGTGGCCCCGCCTCCCGGCAGTGCTTCGCGGGAGGAGAGCTGGCCCGGCGCCAACGAGGCCAAGGCCGAGAAGCTTCGCCTGGGGAAGCTGAAGCGCCAGGCAGGCGCGCAGGGGCTTCAGCTTCGCCACTCGGACTACGGCTACGCCCTGATCGACACCGCGCGCAAGCCGGTCGACGAGCGCAACAACCTGACCCTGGACGAGGTCCAGTCACAGCTGGACCGGGCCGTCCAGCAATGACCGCCGGGGCGGCCGAGTCGCGTTCGGCTGCACTGGAGGCGTACATCGCACGGCGCGGCGAGCAAGGCTTCCGGGTCGAGACGAGGAGCGATCTGCAAGCGGTGATCGTGCGCCGGCACCCGCTGTATTTCGTACTGCGCTGGCTTGGTCCCGGTCTGGCTGAGCAGCGCTACGTGATCTCGGTCGACCAGCACGGCGAGGTCGCCGCGCTTGCGGCAGAGCCCCGCCGCTGGTGAGTTCGGCTCCGACGTCCGAGCACTCCGGGGCCGCAGAGCAGCCGATCGACGCGTCCGAGACGGCTGCCATGCGTGCGGTCTGGCGAGGGAGCGCTGTCGGGTCGCGGACCGAGCAACCGGCCCTGCAACCCGAACTCTGTTTGCCTAGGCTCGTGTCGTCTCCCGCGCCCGAGGGCTCGATCGACGGACTTCGGGCTGTCAGCCGGAATCCTGGCCGCAGGGCCAGTCGGCCCATTCTACAACGTTCGGTGTCGCATGTTTTCGGCTGCCGCGCCGATCACTGCTAGACTCCCTGACAGCGCGTTGGCTCTAGCGTTGAAGCCGCCGAGGCTTTTTGCACCTTCCTCTTCGTCTGTCAAACCTGGCCTGAGCGTTGCAGGAGTCCGTTTGGACTCGTCTGCCCTGATAGACGAACGCGAAGGAGCTTCACATGCATGCGACCATTCGCCGCTACGACGGTGTGGACCAGAATCGCACCACCGAGTTGACCGGCAAGGTCAACGAGACCCTCGTTCCGAAGCTGCGCAAGCTGCCCGGGTTCAAGGGCTACTACCTGATCGAGGCCGGCGACGGTGTCTTCAGCTCGCTCGGACTCTTCGAGACTCGCGAGCAGGGCGAGGAATCGAGCAAGCTCGTCCGCTCCTGGATTCACGACGAGAAGCTCGAGACGCTGATGCCCAACGAGCCCAAAATCACGAGCGGCAAGATCATCGCTCAGAGCAAAGAGCTCGCGGTCGCGTAACTCGGCCACATCCGCTGAAAGAGGGGTCGGCTTGCCGGCCCCTCTCTACCTTCGGCAGCCGTGCGCCGCCGGCGGTCGCGAACTCTCGAAGCGTGGTCGGCGATAATTCGGGCGCGCCATGAGAAACGAGGCGCCTCTACCGGCGGCGCCGTGTCCGCGACCTGAAGACGACGCTGGTGACGATCCCCAGCAGCCAGCCGAGAACTGCAGCTGCGAGAATGATCCAGACCAGCGACGCGTGGCCGGTGCCGACTACCCAGCTGAGCTTCACCTGACGCGTATTCGCGACACTGAGCGCAATCAGGATGACGAGCAGCGCGATGAGGCCGAACGCCCAGGTGTAGAGGCCGGTGCGCCGGCCGTGCCTCCGCATGCGCTCGCTGCGCGGCTCGGCGGTCGAGTCCGCAGGCAGCGTCTTGGGACGGTGCCATTCGACTTGCATCTTGGATCCTCCCCTCGTGGACATCGAGGTCGACCGAAAGGTTCCGGTCTCCGAGCGGCTCCGGCCTGTGCGGTTGAGGGCGGATCTTTGCGAGGGCAGGTTCCCTTCGGACCCCGCGGAGCGTTCTACTGCACCGATGCTTGAGGTGCAGCGAGAGCAAGTCTAGCGCCGATCTTGGAGCGCTACATTTTGCGGACATGGCTGAGGAGGCGATCCCCAATCTCCGCGTCCTGATCGCCAACGAGAAACGCGAGCGGCTCGAGTTGCTGGCCCAGGTTGTGGCCGGACTCGGGCACGAGGTGATTGCACGCGAGATCTACGTCAAGGAGGTCGGCGCGGTGACGGCCAGGGAGCGGCCGGATGTCGCGCTTGTCGGACTCGGCCTGCATTCCGAGCATGCGCTCAACCTGATCACTGAGATCGTTCGCGAGGCCTCCTGTCCGGTGATCGCGCTGCTGTCGGTCAAGGACCCCGCATACGTCCATGAGGCGGCGAAGCGTGGCGTCTTTGCGTACATCGTCGACACAACCCCGGAGGAGTTGCAGAGCGCGATCGACATCACCCTGCAACGCTTCGCCGAGTACCACAGCCTCCAGGGAGCGTTCGGGCGTCGGGCGATGATCGAGCAGGCAAAAGGGATCCTGATGGCCCGCCATGCCATTGACGCCGACCAGGCGTTCGAGATGCTGCGCGACCACTCGCGGCACAACGGCCACAAGCTCGTGGACGTCGCCCAGGCGATCGTCGACAGCCACCTTCTGCTGCTGCCGCCGATTCCGCAACCGCCGATCGCCGCGACACCGTAGCGGGCGGCCGTCGCGTCGCTGCTACCCTTGAGGCCGTGGCGCCTTAGCAATCGGCGCTCGAGGTAGCACGCGGCGCGGAATCAACCGGCGCCGGCGAGAGTCCACCCTCAGCAAAGCGGGTTGGAGCCGTATTCGGCCGACCCCAGCGTCCTGGTCGGAGTCGACGCTTCGACCACGGAGGTTCTGATGGTGGAGATCCGCGTTGCCGTCCCGGACGCCACGCGTGTACACGGCCTCATGCGCCGTCTGGGCGGAGTCTTCGACCGCACTGCGGTCTCGTTCGACGGGATGCGCGGCGAAGTCCAGGTTCGTTCGGAGTGGGGATCGCGCGGCCTCGTTCAGGTGCTCGGCGCAGTCGAGTCTTGGCTGGCGGAAGACGGTCCTCACTCGGCCAGGCTTTCGATCGGCGACCGCTCCTACACCATGGTCGCCCCGGCGGATCTCCGAGCGAGGAGTGGACGGGCCGTATGACCGGCCTCACGCCGCAAGTCGTCGCCCTGACAAACAGGAGAAGCGCATGATCACCTTGATCGTCCCGCTGGCAGTCGCCGCCTTCGTTCTGCTCGCCCTCGCGCGCACCGTCCGGATCGTCCCGCAGGCGCGTGCCGGGGTGGTCGAGCGATTCGGCCGCTACCAGCGCACGCTCATGCCGGGGCTCGCACTCGTCGTGCCCTTCGTCGACCGGCTCCGACCACTGATCGACCTGCGCGAACAGGTCGTCTCCTTTGCGCCGCAGCCAGTGATCACCGAGGACAACCTCGTCGTCAACATCGACACGGTCATCTACTTCCAGGTCACGGACGCCAAAGCAGCTACCTACGAGATCGCCGACTACATCCAGGCGATCGAGCAGCTGACGGTCACCACCCTGCGAAACGTGATCGGCGGGATCGCGCTCGAGAAGACGCTCACGTCACGCGATCACATCAACACCCAGCTACGCAGCGTCCTGGACGACGCGACCGGCAAGTGGGGGATCCGCGTCAACCGTGTCGAGCTGAAGGCGATCGACCCGCCCGCCTCCATCCAGGACTCGATGGAGAAGCAGATGCGGGCCGACCGCGAGAAGCGCGCCACCGTCCTCAACGCCGAAGGCGTCAGACAGTCCCAGATCCTGGAGGCAGAGGGCGCCAAACAGAGCGCGATCCTGCGAGCCGAAGGCGACCGGCAATCGCAGATCGTTCGCGCGGAGGGACAAGCGAAGGCGATCGAAACCGTCTTCAACGCGATCCACGCAGGCGACCCCGACCCCAAGCTGCTCGCCTACCAGTACCTACAGATGCTCCCCCAGATCGCTCAGGGCGACTCGAACACCGTCTGGCTGATCCCAAGCGAGTTCTCACACGCGCTCGAGCGCTTCCAAGAGCGGTTCACGGCAGACACGAACGGCAAAGCGCCGATCCCACCGATCACCAAGAACCTCGCCGGCGAGCGCTGAGCGTGTTCAGTTCGAACGTCCAGCCAAAGCGCAGAGTCCGGGTGAGGCCAACGGCCGCGGCCCGCCCGGACTCTGTACCGCTTCAGCGCTGGGAGGACGACGGAGGCCATCAGAGCACCGACGACCCCGACGGCGAGACGGACCACGGCAGACACGCCCCCGGCGGACTCGGCTGGTCTGAGTTCCTGGGGCGCTTCTTCCCCGGTCGACGCCGCCACGATCTCGAGGCCCTCCAGGCGTACGCGGCGTACAGATCCGAAAGCACCGGGTCAACACCCAGGGCAAGCAGTCAGCCTCTTGCTGCTGCCGAGACGTCACGAAAAGGAGCTGGATCATGAAGAAGGCCCTGAAGCGGGTACTCGACCGGCTGCGCGCGGCAACCGAGGGGAGAGTCCGCAGACCGACCGCGGCGCGCGACGGTCTGGAAGCGCCTCAGCGAATGCAGGCGCTCGGTGTGCCGGCGCGAACAGAGCGGGCGCGCTAGCGCATGCGGACGGCAATCGTCTCGACCTATCCTCCGCGTGCCTGCGGGATCGGCACCTTCTCGGCCGACCTGCGAGCGACGTTGACCGGCACGGGCGAGGTGACGGCCGCAGATCTCGTCGCGGTGGTACACGAACCGTCTAGCCCCCAGCGGCGGGGCTTGCTCGCAACGATCGTGCAGGCCGTTCGAGGCGACTATGTCCGGACTGCTCGGATGCTGGGGCGGCTCGATGTCGACGTCGTCTTGCTCCAGCACGAGTTCGGGATCTTCGGCGGCCGAGATGGGGAGTACGTGCTGTCGTTTGCGCAAGAACTGGCACAGCCGCTCGTGGTGACCCTGCACACGGTGCTGTCGGAGCCCACGCCCCACCAGGAGGAAGTGCTGGCGGAGCTCTGCGCCGAGGCGGAGCTCGTGATGGTGATGACCGATACGGCGCTGCGGTTGCTGGTCGAGTCGGGTGCCTGCCCGGAGGAGAAGGTGCGCGTGGTGCCGCACGGAGCGCCGGCGCGTATCGCCCAGCGGGCTGCTGGTGGGGCTCGGTCACAGCGCTCCACGTCGCCTGCCCCCGATCGTTTCCGACTCTCCACGTTCGGCCTGATCTCGCCCGGCAAGGGACTGGAGACGGTGCTCGAAGCGCTCCCCGGGATGATCGACCGCCACCCGGAGATTGTCTACACGATAGCCGGCCGCACCCATCCGGACGTCTCGCGGCGGGAGGGCGAGCGGTATCGGCTGATGCTCGAGCGCCTTGTGCTCGAGCTAGACCTCGGCGACCATGTCGAGTTCGACGATCGGTTCCTGACCATCGACGAGCTCGCCGATCTGCTCGCCGCTACCGAGGTCTTTCTGACGCCGTACAGAAATCAGGAGCAGATCGCCTCCGGTGCACTCACGTTCGCAATCGCTGCCGGCTGCGCCGTCGTCTCCACCCCCTACTGGTATGCACAAGACATGCTCGCTTCGGGGGCCGGGCGTCTCGTGCCGTTCCGTGACCCGGAAGCGCTTGCCAACGCAGTCTGCGGCTACATCGAGCATCCCGAGACGCTGACGACGGCGCGCACCGAGGCCCAGCGGATCGGTTCGACGCTTGCGTGGCCGGCCGTCGCAGAGGCCACTGCTCGCGTCTTGCAGGAAGCATGCGAGCTTGCACCGCGCAGGCGCCCAGCCGGCGTGGCCGACCTGCACCTGACAAGCTTGCGCACCGATCACTTGCTCACACTCGCCGACGACGTCGGCATGGTGCAGCACGCTCACGGAATCATTCCCAACCGCAGCAGCGGCTACTGCGTCGACGACGTCGCCCGGCTGGCGGTCGTCTCTCTCGCACTTGCAGCGCGAGGCGACGAGCAGGTTTGGACGTCGAATCTCTACCGCGCGCTCGCGTTTCTTCAAGCGGCTGCTGACGACGGCGGCATGCACAACTTCATGGGTTACGACCGTCGCTGGCTCGACGAGCCTCACGTTGGCGACCACGTCGGACGCTCGATTTGGGCGCTCGGCGACATCCTTGCCACAGCGTGGATCCCCGCGGTCGTACGGCCGGCGCGCGACCTCCTCGACCGGCTCGTCGGCACGCTGAGCGACGAGGTCTCCCTGCGCACGGCGGCGTATGCCGTACTCGGCCTCTCCCGCCTAGACCCCGACCGACTCGAGCCCGCCGCGCGCCGGCAGCTCGAGCGGCTCGTCGGGCAACTCGCCGAGGCCTACGAGCGCACCTGCTCGGAGGATTGGCGCTGGTTCGAGAACAGGCTCAGCTACGACAACGCGCGGCTGTCCCAGGCACTCCTTGCCGGCGCCCATGCGCTCGACCGGCCGGAGCTCGCCGAGGTCGGACTCGAGTCGCTGCGATGGCTCGGCGACGAGTGCGGACTCCAGCAGGATGCGCTGCGGCTTCCAGGTCACCGCGGCCGCCGCCGAGGCGAGCCCGCGCCGGGTGCCGGCGACGAGCAGCCGCTCGACGCCGCCGCGCTCGTCGAAGCAGAGTTGAGTGCCTTCGCCGTTACTCACCAGGCTGAGCACGGAGTCCGAGCAATTCGAGCGTTCGAATGGTTCCTCGGCCGTAACCGCCTGCAGAAGCCGCTCTACGACTTCGCGACGGGCGGCTGCTGCGACGGACTCGGACAGGAGGAGCTGAACGACAATGAAGGCGCCGAGTCGACGCTCGCCTTCCACCACGCAGCGCTGCTCCTCGACGCCGCCGGCGTGCGGGCAGCCGCCCGCGAACCCGCGCTCGAACCGGCTGCGGCATGAGCGTGCTCGAACTGTTCGAGCGCCACCCCGGCAATCCGATCCTGACCGCCGGCGACTGGCCCTATCCCGTGAACGCTGTCTTCAACCCTGCGGCCGCCGTCCACGACGGCGAGACCGTCTTGGTGGCGCGCGTCGAGGACCGCCGAGGGATCTCGCACCTCACAGTCGCCCGCTCGGCGAACGGCGTCGACGGATGGACGATCGCGCCCGAACCGCTGCTCGCAGCCGCGGACGGGATCGCCAGCGAGCGATGGGGATTCGAGGACGCCCGGGTCGTGTGGCTCGAGGAGCTCGGGCAGTGGGCGATCACCTGCACCGCCTACGGCCCCGCCGGGCCGGCCGTCTTTCTCGCTACGACGGAAGACTTCAAGACCGTCCAGCGCCGCGGCGTGGTCAAGCATCCCGAGGACAAGAACGCTGCGCTCCTGCCGCACCGGATCGGCGGCCTCTGGGTGCTCCTCCATCGTCCCAAGACCGAGTTCGGCGGAGCGCACGGCGAGATCGTTCTCTCCCGCTCGGACGACCTCGTGAGCTGGAGCGCCCCCGAACAAGTGCTGCAACCTCGCGTCGGCGCCTGGTGGGACTCGCTGCGGATCGGCATCGGCCCGCCGCCGCTCCGTACCGAGCACGGCTGGCTGCTCATCTACCACGGCGTCAAGGGCACCGTGGCCGGAGACATGTATCGAGTCGGCCTTGCGCTGCTCGATCTCGACGACCCAACCCGCGTGCTCCGACGCCTCCCCACCTGGATCCTCGCCCCCTTCGCGGACTACGAACGAACCGGCGACGTTCCCAACGTCGTCTTCCCGTGCGGCCTTCTCTACGACGAGGACACCGACGAAATCCGCCTCTACTACGGCGCCGCCGATAGCTCGATCTGCCTCGCCACCGCACGACTGCGCGACCTGATCGAAGCCCTCCTCGCGGCACCCGGTAGCCTGATTCCGTCTCCGGCCCCCATCGACTAGCGGTCCAGGTCGCGGCCCTTTCAAGGCCGTCGCACGGGTTCGAATCCCGTTGGGGGCACCTAGTCCAGGTAGGTAAGCTCGTCCCGTGGCCAAGGTCGAGAAGTCCGAGCAGGAGTGGCGCGGGGAACTGTCGCCCGAGCAGTACCGCGTGCTCCGGGAAAAGAGAACCGAGGCGCCGTTCAGCGGCGAGTACGACCACGTCTTCGAGCCCGGCACCTACCGCTGCGCCGGCTGCGGCGCCGAGCTGTTCGAGTCCGACGCGAAGTACGACTCCGGCTGCGGCTGGCCCGCCTTCTCGGCGCCGGCGGGCGGCGAGGCCGTCGAGGAGGAGACCGACACGACCCACGGCATGGTGCGCACCGAGGTGCTGTGCTCGAGCTGCGGCGGCCACCTCGGCCACGTCTTCCCCGACGGACCGCAGCCGACGGGGCTCCGCTACTGCATCAACTCGGCCGCGCTCAAGCTCGACGAGCGCTAGCGCTACGGTTCGCGGGCCGGGCGGTTAGCTCAGCTGGGAGAGCGCCTGCCTTACAAGCAGGAGGTCGGCGGTTCGATCCCGTCACCGCCCACAAGGGAAGGCCCTGGAAACAGGGCCTTTCGTGTTTCCGAGGCGGCAACGCAAAGGTGAGTTTTTCGGCCCAAAGCTGAGTAGAAGGATCTGCGGCCGTGTATCCCCCCAAAGACGTCCGGCGCCGCAGCGAGCATGAGGACGCAAATGCCCGTGCCCGTCGACAGGCTGACCGCGGCCGATCTGTACGACTATGTCAAGCGGGCTGAGGACGCCTTTGCAGACGGCGACGATGAGATAGAGGTCGTCCGCGGTGGACGTCTCCAGCTCGTGACGACGCTAGACGAGCGAATCAGGCAGCTCATCGGCGTCATCGCTCCGATGCGAGAACCGCATCACGCCGAGGCGATGGAACTCATTGACCAGCTAAAGCGTGCTCGAATTTCGCAAAGCGTGGATCTGCCGAAGGTATTCGGGGAACTGCGCTCGGTCATCTCCGCCTGGAACGCGGCACGACAATCCCGGAGACAAGCCGCCTGACCCACCCGGCGAGATCGAAGAGAGCGAGTCCTGGGCGCAAGCCCTAGTCGGGCTCGCCGCGCCGAAGCAACTTGTCGCCGTCCGGAATGCCGCCGCGTGTCTCGAGGTTCGACGGGTCCGGAAGCAGGTCAAGGTCAACCGCCGGCGCCGCTTCGCCCGGACCATCATGGGCAGTAGCCGGGTTGGTTGGATCGGGGAGCGGTGGTGTCTCTGGCTCGTCAGACATCTAGTCGTTGAGTCTAGGGGGCGAGGCTGACGACCGCCGCGACGATGGCAATCACGAGAGCCACACACCCGCAGGTCAGTGCGTTGTACAGGCCGTCAAGCTTCGCCTTGTTCTTGACGTAGTTGTCCTGGTTCACGTTGCCAACCCACTCAAGAACGGCTTCCTCGGTGAGAGAGCGAGTCTCGGCCGTCTCAAAGATGATCGAGGCGCTTGACGTAAACAGCCACGCATCGCCGCGCGGACGCAAGATCCACGTAGCAACGATCGCCGTGACACCGAAGAAAATCGTTGCAATCAGCCCCGAGTGATTCAGGGTTCCGCCGGCTCGACTAAGCACGGTGCCGGTAGCGATTCCCGCCGCGCCCAAGAGAAATGACGCTCGCGTGTGTAGAGCGGCCAGCGCAGACTCTTGCGAGGTGAGCGCGCGAACCGATGCGTCATACGCCAGCCGTCCCACTCCAGCTTGCTCGTCGGTAAGCATCCCGTTTCGAGGCTAGATCGCCAATCGGACGCGGTACAGTCGCGCCTGTCGGCCCCACACCGGCAATGACAAGCCAAGGGACCGCACACGGACGCTTCACCCGCGCGATCAAGCAGCGCAACCTCTGGGCGGCTGAGACGTCCCTGCGTGAGCTGGGCAGCGTCTCCCTTGAGGATGCGGTCGGCTACCTCGATCTCCTAGCCGAGACAAGCTCGGCGAAGCTCGAGCGTGCCTGCGTGCGTTGGCATGGCCGGCTAGAGACGGAGGCGACGTTGCTGTCGCTAGGCGAGTCGCAGCTCGCGCTCGCCGCGTTGGCGAGTCTCTGCGCCGGGGAGCGGGACGCGGTCGATGTGTTGCGGCGGCTGCTGCGGCGGGTGCGGCCGACCGTCGTGCCGCGAGTGCTTTAGAACTAAACGCTCCGAGCTTCCGATTCTTTGTCGGCCTCCGGCGGGCTAATGCCGAGCCACCGATAGAGCGGCAGCGCATCCTCGGGAACGTCGGCGGACGACCCCGGAGCCTCGTTCGCGCTGCTCGAGTCGAGCCGTTCGTTGAGCGTTTTAGCGCCAGCGACGTCCATCTATGACCCCCTTGACGATTCCCATGCGTTCGCACGTTGTGCGACGTGCACCTTGTAAGCGCCCGCCGATGGGCTGACATAAGCCCACCCGTCCGAGTGAGATGCTTCATCTCGAACGTAGACTCAGGTGATGCAATCCAACGTCGCGCTAGTCCCAACCTGTGAAGAGTGCGGCGACGTGTGGCTACCGGCCGACACCGATCGGTGGAAGCTGCATCTCGATGTGGACGACGAGCCCGTCTGGCTGTGCCCGGGGTGCGACGAGCGCGAGGTCGGCGACTCGACGTCCGGCTAGCCGCCTGCGACCCACTGTTCGGCGTCGATGAGACCCTCGTATCGGCCGGACGGGTCCCGGACGACCCGCTGCACTACGTAGGCCCTCAACGGAGTGTCTCCGCTGGGTCGGTTGCGCAAGTGGGATTCACGTCGAAGCGCGGTGTCGGATCGGTACACGAACTCTCGTTGGCCGCCCTCGCACTCGGTGGCGGTGACGAAGTAGACGGGCATGGGGGACATCTTCTCACGCGCGGGGAAGCGGGTTGCGCCCGATGTCGAACGAGATGCCCTGACCCGTCGCAGAACCAAAGAGGATCTCGCTGTCGATGACGCAACCCGCCGCCGTCAACGCGATCCTGTCATCGGCGGCGGCCTGTGCCTAGGTACGCATGCCAGGCAGGCGCTCGGGCATTGCAGCGTGGAGCTGCCACGTCGTCGTGGACTTAAGACGGCACCAGGTCCGTACGCATCCGCTCTAACTGCTCCAAGCTGAGGAAGCGACCACGGCCGAAGTAATCGGCGTCGTGGTCGGCGCACACCTCGAAGCGGCGAATCCGTCCCTCTCTCCGCGCTCGTTCCACGTCCATGCGCGGCGGCGCTATCTCATGCACCACCGTTGCCGGTCGCCGGCAGCGCACAACGCAACAGAGGCCCACACTCATTGCGGCACGTACAACGCTCCTGAGCCCATGAGCTTGGAATACCCCACCCCAGGAGGGTCGGAAACCCGCGCTCGACACCCGCGCTAGCGACGATTCGCGTGGAGCTGTCTGGTCCAGCTCGTCTGCAAGCATCAGACCGATCCTCCGAGTCCATTCGTAGGGTCCGGTGGTGCCGGTCTGAAGCGAGGCAAACCGCGACGGCAGGTCGGTAAAGAGTCACGCCCCCAGGGCGGACAAGCTCCTGATCAAGCCAAAAGCGGACGCCAGACCGGCGCCGCCGCGCACAGGCGGACAGTTCATTCCCAAGGCACAACCAAGCGGCCAAACCCCTGACGAGTCACACCCGACACGGCGACAACCAGACTGGCGAGCGTCCCAGACAGACACCTCGCCGAGTCTTACCGACCCCTGACAGTGGTGCCTTGACTGGGCGCCCGCCTGGTAGCTCGGGCAAGATCAGCAGGTGCTTCTCGCTCATCACTCCGAGGGAGACGGTCGTTCGTGGATGAGCTAACGGCCGACTTGCGGTCGTTCCTCGATCAAAGACGCTGCGCGGTGCTCGCGACGCACGACTCGGGCGACACGATCCACTTGACGCCGATCTGGTTTCTCTTTGAGGGCGGCTGTTTCTACTTCGAGTCGTCGGCGACGAGTCGGAAGGTCAAGAACGTCGAAGAGAGTCCCTCAGCCTCGGTGGTGGTCGATGCGCGAGAGCCAGGACGGGAGCGATGGGTGTCCGCTTCAGGCCCAATTGAGATCGTGCGCGACGCCGAGTCGGCGTCGATCAACAGTCGCATCCGACGCCGCTACCTCGCGGAGCCAGCGCTCGACGGCCCACTCGAAGCCGCCCTCGCCGCGGCGGACGATGTGACGCTCAAACTTGTGCCGACCGCGTGGCAGTCCTGGGCGGCGCCGGTGATGGAATCGCCAGAGCGACTCTTCCTCGCTGTGAACCCCTAGCCGAATGCCACGACCCTCGCCTAGTCTCACAGACACCTGAGGTATCGCCGCGAAGGACCTGCTAAGGCGCTGTTACGGCGCCCCACATTTCGGGGCTCACGCCGTGCAGGTACTGGCTGACTTCCCAGCGCTGGTTCTCAAGGTCGGCGATCACCGCTTGGCGGAGGCCCCACGGCTGGTCCTCGGGCTTCTGCGTCACAACGCCTCCTGCCGATGCAGCACGTGCGCACGCGACATCAACGTTCTCCACGAAAACGAGCGTGATGCTGGAAACCTTGCCGAATCGCCCACCTTTGACCCCGAGCATCACGATACTGCCGTTCAGCTCCAGCTCGGCATGTCCGACCCTGCCATCCGGCGTTGTGTAGCGCAGTACCTCTCGTAAGCCGAAGACCTCCGTCAACCAACGGCTCGCGGCGTCAAGATCGTCATAGAGCACGTAGGGGACAACGCTCGGGTAGCCGGTAGCGGGGTCGTACATCGGACTTCCCTCTCTCGATCGAGTGGCCAAGAGAAAGACTACGCAGTCTGGAGCGAGCCCCCGCAACCGCCAGCCATCACGCATACTCGCATGGGCCAGCGTCCTTACGCCTGAGCTGCCGGCACGTGTCTTCGTGCGTGTTTGTCGCTCTGAGGGGCTGCGAGCCTCTGCCGGTCGAACGGGACCCGTTCGCGCGGGGGTGGCGACCGACTCAGGGACTGCAAAGCGAGTCAGGGAGGGTGTTCCGACCAGCCCGCTCCAGGCGGCAGGCGGGTGCATACGAGGAGCTGGCACGCACTGTCCGGGCTGGCTGTCGTATGCGATCGGTGACGGTGTCTCACGGGTGTCTGCTGCCCAGCGACCACACGCCTTACAAGCAGGAGGTCGACGGTTCGATCCCGTCACCGCCCATCGTCGGCGACGATCGCACGATTGGGCTGCTGTCCGAGACGCCGCCGTCGTCCCCTCCCTGGGCCTGCGCCCCCTCCCCGGATGCGGCTCGGGGAGGGGGCACGCCCAGCGCTCAGGCTCCGAGCGCCTTGAGAATGGCCTGTGCCAGGAGCCGGTGACCGGCCCGCGACGGGTGGATGTTGCAGGTTCCGTCGGGCAGCCTGATGAGCAGTCCGGCCGCGCACGGGTCGCCGCCCGCCGCGAGCGACGGCCCCTGGAATGCGGCGAAGCCGTCGGCGACGATCGCGCCGTTGGCCGTCGCCGCACCGGCGATCACCGAGTCGAGAGCCTGCGTGCTCTGGATCTGCGCGGGATCGCTGTAGCTCAGTGAGTAGTAGGTCAGCACGACGATCGGGCCGCGATAGCGGGCCTCGGCGCGCAGGTCGTGGAGGATCGTCCCGAGATTGGCCGCGATCTGGGCTGCGACGCCGGCGAACTCGACCGGCGAGCTGCACTGGTCAGGCCGTGGTCTCCTGGCAGAGGAAGACATCGTTGGCGCCGATGTCGATCGTGACAGACGCGTGTGCCTGATGGAACGCGAGGTAGCGAAGCGCGTACTGCATCTGCGTGCCGCGGTAGTGCACGTGCAGCGGGTAGAGCGTCCGGTATCCGACCGGCGACCCGAGCGGAGTTCTCGCAGCCGATGCTCTGGGCGCCTGCGACGAGCATGCTCGCCGTCGTCTCGCCCGGACAGGACGCGTTCACGACGTGCGCGTGCAGCCGCCGCGCCGAGGAGCTCCGGATAGCCGACGAACGAACGCGGATCGTTGTAGTTCGGCGCGGGCACCGCCTGCGGAGGCACGTAGCCGAATGCAACCGAGTCACCGAGCGCCAGATAGGTGCCGTGCGCATGCGAACGGTGGAAGGGCCAGGCCGAGCTCGCTCCGGCCGCTACGGCCGCAACGAGAGAAACGACGAATACCGCGGCGATCAGCGTGAGCGATCGCCGGACGATGGTGGACGTGGCGGGCACGTTCTCCCCCTTTGTCTTGGCGGACGGACGGTGCCTCTCCACTACCCACGTTGAACCGTCAGTCAACCTTCCCGACCGCTTTCTTGCCTGCGAGACTTCGGCCATGAGCAGGGCCGACGCCGCGCAGGTGAGCCTCCTCCGCTGGCTGCGACGGCAATTGCGGCAGCCGATCCCGGCCCGCGAGCATCTCGAGGCGGCCGTCGAGAACAACGATGTCGCCGAGGCGAGACGTCTGCTCGCGGGCTTCGAGTTCAGCGACGAACAGCGGCGGAACGTCGAGCAGCTGCTCGACGCCTGGGAGCGCCAGAGCGCCTAGTAGAACCCGTCGCGGCGCCGGTACCGCTCGCCGCGCGCCTCCTCGTAGTCCTCGACGTCGAGCTCCGGATCGGCGACGGCCCGCAGGATCTCGCCCGAGCTCGGCAGCTCCGACCGCTCGATGTGCCGCTCGGGGTTCCAGAGCTCCGAGCGCAGGAGCGCCTTCGGGCACTGCGTGTACGCCTCCTCGACCTCGACGACGATCCCGAGCCGCGGCGCCTTCCCCTCCACCTCGCTGGCGGCGAGCAGCTCCGGGTCGTCCACGATCCGAGCGCGGCCGTTGACACGAAACGTGTCGTCGACGCCCGGGATCAGGAAGAGCAGCGCGATCCGGTCGTCCTCGATCAGATTCGTGAGCGTGTCGGCGAGCTTGTTCCCCGGCCGGTCGGGCAAAAGGAGCGTCCGCTCGTCGAGGATGCGGACGAACCCGGCCGGGTCGCCGCGCGGTGACACGTCGAGCCCGCCGCCGGGACGTCCGGTCGCCACGACGACGAACGGCGACCGCTCGACGAACTGCCGCGTGAGCCGATTCAGACGGTCGGCGATCTTGTTCTTGACGAGCTCCGCCGGCTCGCCGAGCATCTCGCGCAACTGAGCCTGGTCCACTACGCGAACCTCGGCGGCCGCTTTTCGCGCACGGCGGCGACGCCCTCGCGCACGTCCGGGCCGGTCATGTCGAGGAACTCGAGCTCGAGCGAGGCGTCGAAGATCGGCCCGGCCCTGAGGAGCCACTCGTTGAGCGCCGTCTTCGTGTGCGAGATCGCCGAGCGCGAGCCGGCCGCGAGCCGCCGTGCGATCTCGAGCGCGCGATCCTCGAGCTCCTCCTCCGGCACGCAGAGCGAGACGAGCCCGATGCGCTCGGCCTCGGCGCCGTCGACCTCCTCGCACAGCAGCAGGTGGTACTTCGCCTTCGCCATCCCACAGAGCAGCGGCCAGACGATCGCGGCGTGGTCGCCGGCGGCGACGCCGAGCTTCGTGTGGCCGTCGACGATCCGCGCCTTCGGACTCGCAAGCGAGACGTCGGCGAGCAGGCCGACGACGAGCCCCGCGCCGACGGCCGGGCCGGTGATCGCGGAGACGATCGGCGTCGGGCAGGCGAGCATGTTGTAGACGAGGTCGCGGGCCTCGTGGAAGACGCGCCGGCGCGTGTCCGCGTCGTCGGCGATCGCGAGCACGAGGTCGAGGTCGCCCCCCGAGCTGAACGCACCGTCGGCGCCGCGGACGAGCACGGCGCGCGTCGCGTCGTCCAACCCGATCGCCTGCCAGACACGCGCGAGCTCGCCGTGCTGCTCCTCGCTCACCGCATTGAGCCGGCCCGGCGCGCGCAGAGTCAGCCGCAGGATCCCGTCCTCGAGCCGGTCGAGGTCGAGCGAGGGGAACTCGGTCTCGTAGGGGTAGACCGCCACGACCGAATCCTACGAGTCGGCCCGTCCGGCGACGAACCATGGTCTAACCTCGGCCGCATGGCGCGGGCCCTGCACCGGCTGGGACTCCTGTGCGCCCGCAGGAGATGGCTGGTGCTCGGCGCCTGGGTCGTCGGCCTCGTGCTCCTCGTCGGCCTCGCGCACGTCTTCGGCAGCAACACGAGCAACAACCTGCGCCTGCCCGGAACCGACAGCCAGGCCGCGACCGACCTCCTCGCGGCGCGATTCCCGCCACAGCAGAACGGCACCAGCCCTCTCGTCTTCCACGCGACCACCGGCAAGGTCACCGACGCCGACAACAAGCAGGCGATCGAGGACTCCTACAAGCGGCTGAAGAAGCTCCCGCACGTCGTCGGAGTCGTCGATCCCTTCTCGCAGCAGGGCGCGCACCAGATCAGCAAAGACCAGAAGACGGTCTTCATCCCGGTCCTGCTCGACGTCGGAGGCAGCGAGCTCACCCAGGAGGTCGCCGAGAGCGTCCTCCACGCCGGCGACCCCGGCGTGGAGGCAGGGATGGAGGTCGCGGTCGGCGGCCCGGTGGGCGGCGAGCTCTCCGAGCCCGAGACCGAGAGCAGCGAGGTGGTCGGTCTGGCGGCCGCGATGATCATCCTCGCCTTCACGTTCGGGACGCTCGTCGCGATGGGGCTTCCCATTCTCTCGGCCGTGCTCGGGCTCGCCGCCGGGCTGTCGCTCATCACCGTCCTCGGCCACGGCGTGACCGTTCCTTCGATCGCGCCGACGCTGGCGACGATGATCGGCCTCGGGGTCGGCATCGACTACGCGCTCTTCCTCGTCACGCGCCATCGCGACAACCGCAGGCAGGGGATGGAGCTCGACGCCTCGATCGCGACGGCGGTCGCCACCGCCGGGAGCGCGATCGTCTTCGCCGGGACGACCGTCGTGATCGCGCTCCTCGCCCTGCTCGTCGCCGGGATCCCGCTGGTGACGGCGCTGGGCTACTCCGCGGCGGTGGCGGTCGTGACGGCGGTGCTCGCCTCCCTCACCCTGCTGCCGGCGGTGCTCGCGCTCGTCGGCCCGCACATCGAATCGGCGCCCCTCCCGACCTTCCTGCGGCCCACGCCGAAGGAAGTCGATCGCGGGTTCTGGGGCGGCTGGGCCCGTGTGCTGACGAAGCGGCCGTGGTGGGCGCTGCTCGGCGCCCTGGCGCTCCTGATCCCGCTGATCGTCCCGTTCCTGTCGCTGAACCTCGGCCAGGAGGACATCGGCGCCACGCCGAAGTCGACCACCGAGCGCCAGGCCTACGACCTGATGGCGGCGGGCTTCGGCGTCGGCTACAACGGCCCGCTCCTCGTCGCGGTCGAGCTCGGGAGCCCGGCGATGCAGAGCAGCGAGTACACGAGCCAGTACCAGCAGGCGACGAGCCTGCAGAAGCAGCTCGAGCAGGAGCAGAAGCAGGGGAAGAGCCAGCAGCAGCAACTTCAGACGCAGGCGGACTCGCTCCACGCGCAGAGCAACCAGCTGACCGCGCAGCAGAAGCAGCTCGAGCAGAAGAAGAGCAGCCTCGAGGCGCAGCAGGCGGAGCTCGAGCGACAGGCGAAGGCGGACAAGCAGGAGCAGGCCCAGCTCCAGTCCACCGCCGACAAGCTCGAGGCCGAGCAGGTGGCGCTGAACAAGCAGATCGTCGCCACGGGCTCGCAGGCGAAGAAGGTCGTCCGGGACGGCGCCAAGACCACAAAGCAGCTGACCTCGGTGCTACGCCGGCTGGGCAAGAACCAGGCCGAGCAGCGCAAGGTCGAGGCCCAGATCGAGCACACCCAGGACCCGGCCGAGAAGAAGAAGCTCGAGGCGAAGCTCAGTGCGCTGCAGAAGGAGGAGGCGCAGCTCGAGAAGCGGCTGGAGCAGCTCGTGCAGGAGGACCAGGCGAACCGCGAGGCCTCACAGGCTCTGCTCGCCCAGGCGCAGGGGCTGCGCAAGCAGGAGGTCGGCGTCGCGAACCGCGCGATCGCCCTCGCCGGACAATCGGCCGCGCTCGCGTCCGATGCCGTCGCGCTCGTAGAGCAGAAGCAGGCTCTCCTTCTCCAGGCCGCGAACCTCCAGGTTCAGGCCGCCGACCTGCAGACCCAGGCGGCGAACCTCCAGACGCAGGCGGCGCAGCTGCAGACCCAACAGGTCGAGCTCGAGGGCCAGAAGCAGACCGCGCAGGGGCAGCAGAAGCAAGCCGAGCAGCTGAAGAGCGAGCTCACGGACGAGCTGACGAAGGCCGGCGGCGATCCCCGCGGCACCGACCCGCGGCTCGTGAACCTCCAGGACGCCCTCGGCGGCACCCAGGGTGTGAAGGTCGTCTCGCCGCCGCGCATCAACAAGCCCGGCGATGCGGCCACGTTCAGCGTGGTCGCGACGACCGCGCCCGCGGCGCCCGCCACGGCCGACCTGGTGCGGACGCTTCGCACGTACACCATTCCGCAGGCGACGCAGGGCACGAACGTCGAGGCGCACGTCGGCGGCCAGACCGCGAGCTACGTCGATCTCGCCAGCGGGATCTCGTCGCGGCTCGGCCTCGTGATCGCCGTCGTGATCGGGCTCAGCTTCTGCATCCTGCTCGCCGCCTTCCGATCGTTCCTCTTCGCGACGCAGGCGGCGGTTGCGAACGTGCTCTCCGTGACGGCGTCTTTCGGCGTGCTGACGGCCGTCTTCCAGTCGGGTTGGGGACTGAGCCTCGTCGGACTCGACACCGCGAGCGGCACCGATCCGATCGCGAGCTACGTGCCGCTGATGATGTTCGCCGTCCTGTTCGGACTCTCGATGGACTACCAGGTGTTCCTGATCTCGCGCATCGAGCAGCACCGCGCGGACGCCGGCAGCGACCGGGAGGCGATCCGCCGCGGCCTGGCCGGCGGTGCCCGCGTGATCGTCGCGGCAGCCCTGATCATGATCGCGGTCTTCGGCAGCTTCGTGCTGAACGCCGACCCGACGGTCAAGCAGTTCGGAGTCGGCCTCTCGGTGGGCGTCGCCCTCGCGGCCGTCTGCGTGCTCGTGTTCACGCCGGCCGTCCTCGTCCTGGCGGGACGAGGCAGCTGGTGGCTCCCTGTCTGGCTCGACCGCATCCTGCCCCACCTGGACGTCGAGGGAGCGGGCGCGAAGGCCGAGAGTCCGGTCGAAGCGCTGCTTCAATAGGCCCGACGTCAGGGCCGGTAGCTCAGTTGGTAGAGCAGCGGACTTTTAATCCGAAGGTCGCAGGTTCGATCCCTGCCCGGCCCATCGCCCACCGTTAGGCTCTTCACATGCCGTTCGTCGTTCGCATCCTCCTCGCCTGGGCGATCGACGCAGCCGCGCTCGCGATCGCGGCCTGGATCTTCACCGGCATCTCGGTCGGCGGGTCGGCAGGGACGCTGATCTTCGCCGCGGCCGTTTACGGAGTGCTCGCGACGTTCATCAAGCCGCTCCTCAAGCTGCTGACCCTGCCGCTCGCGATCCTCACGCTCGGCATCGCCTGGTTCTTCGTGGCGATGTTCATCCTCTGGCTGACCGACGTGATCGTGAGCGGCATGCACATCGACGGCTTCTGGGATCTCGTCGGCGGCACGATCGTCGTCTGGGCCGTCGGCGTGGTGGCCGACTTCTGGCTGTTCCCGAAGAAGCGCGTCGGCAACGGCTGACGCGGCACGCGGCTTAACCTGCCGCGATGAGACTCTTCCTCTTCGCCCGGCACGGGCAGTCGCTCTTCAACGTCGACCAGATCGTGAACGGCGACCCGGCGCTCGACCGCGGGCTCTCGGAGCAGGGGATCGAGGAGGCGGAACGACTCGCGGGCCAGCTGGCCGCGCTCCCGCTCGATCTCGTCGCCGTCTCTCCCTTCCCGCGCGCGCTCCAGACCGCGAACATCGCGCTCGCAGGCCGCGAGGTGCCGCATCTCGTCGACGACGACCTCGGAGACGTCCGCATCGGCGGCCTCGAAGGCCGGACGCTCGAGGCGTACCGCGAGGCGCCCGCGCACTCGAACCGGAAGGAGCGGTTTCCCGGCGGCGAGAGCCTGGACGGAGCCGCGCTGCGCTTCGCAGGTGCGTTCGAGCGGCTGCTCGCGCGCGAGGAGCCCGCGACGCTCGTCGTCTGCCACGAGTTCCCGGTTCGCTACCTCGTCAACGCGGCCGGCGGCAGCGACGAGCTCGACGGGCCGCTCCACTACGTCGCGAACGCCACTCCCTACCTCTTCGACGAGGCGGCGCTGCGCCGCGCCGTCGGGCGCATCCGCGAGCTCGCCGGGTAGCTTCGGGCCATGACCGCCGCGGACACTCTTTCGCTGCTCGACTGGAAGCGGCGCGTCTTCTCCCTCTACGCCGCCGCGCGCGCTCTGGAGCCGGAGGCCGGCTGGGATCTGTGGCGAGAGACGCGGGACGAGCTGTTCCGCTCGCACCCGCAGTCGCCGCTTGCCGGCTACACCGGCCTCGCCTACTACGACTACGACCCGGCGGCCCGCGTCCTCGCCGAGCTCGATGACCTCGAGGCGGCACCCGAGCCGGTGGAGACGAGCGGGACGGAGCCGATCCTCTTCCGGCCGTTCGCCCGCGCGAGCTTCGAGCTGCGCGGCGAACGACTGTCGCTCGAGGTGGCGTGGCTGGCGGCCTACGGCGGCGGCCTCTTCCTCTCCTTCCGCGACTCGACGAGCGGGACGAAGACCTACGGCGGCGGCCGGTACCTCCTCGACACGGTGAAGGGCGCCGATCTCGGGGAAGACGACGGGCGGCTCGTGCTCGACTTCAACTTCGCCTACAACCCATCGTGCTCGTACGACCCGGGCTGGGTCTGCCCGCTGGCGCCGCCGGCGAACCGACTGCAGGTCGCGGTGGAAGCGGGCGAGCTGCACGCGGCATGACCGAGCTCGAGGAACTCCGGGACGAGATCTCCGAGCTCGACCGGCAGCTGCTCGAGCTGCTGAACCGGCGGCTCGAGCTCGTGGCCGCCGTCCGCGACTACAAGGATTCGGCCGGAGAGCGCTGGATCGACCCCGAGCGCGAGGCGGAGCTGCTGCAGGCGCTCGTCGCAGCGAACCCCGGACCACTGTCGGACCGCGGCGTCACCTCCATCTTCTCGGCCGTCCTCGACGTGCTCAAGCAGGAGGTGGCCACCGAACGACCCGCGCCGGCGGCTCCCGGGAAGACGGCCGAGCGACCGCGCGCGGTCGTGCGGCTCGCCGTCGTCGGTACCGGACTGATCGGAACGTCCGTCGCTCTGGCCGCGGGGCGGGCGGGCAGCCGCTGTCGCGGCTTCGACTCGGACTCCGCCGTGCTCGACCGCGCGGCGGCGCTGGGCGCGATCCAGGCCGCGCCGTCGCTCGCCGAGGCGGTCGAGGACGCGGAGCTCGTCGTCGTCGCGGTTCCTGTCGGCGCCGCGCCGTCCGTCGTACGCGAGGTGCTGGACGCCGTCGGCCCGGACACCGTCGTCACCGATGTCGCCTCGACGAAGCGGTCGCTCGCCACGCTCTCGGACCCGCGCTTCGTCCCGGGCCATCCAGTAGCCGGCGGCGTCACCGGCGGCCCTGGGCGCGCGGCGGCCGACCTCTTCGACGGGGCGACGTGGTTCCTGACCCCGACCGAAGCCTCCTCGGCCGAGAGCGTCGGGCGCGTGGAGCGCTTCGTCGCCTCGCTCGGAGCCCGCAGCGTGCGGACCGACGCCGCCGCCCACGACCGCCTGCTCGCGCTGACGAGCCACCTCCCCCACGCGCTCTCCAACCTGCTCATGCTCCGCGTAGCGGAGGCGGCGGCATCCGACGACGCGCCGCTCGCGTTCGCCGGCGCCTCGCTGCGCGAGATGACCCGGCTCGCCGGCGCGAACGCGGCCGTCTGGAGCGACATCTTCCTCGGCAACGCCGACGAGATCGCGGCGGCGCTGGCCGGGCTCCGCGCCTCGCTCGACGAGCTCGAGCAGACGCTGAGGAGCGGAGACCGCGAGCGGGTCGAGGCGACGATCGCGGCGGCCGCGGCCGCCCGCGAGCGGCTGGAGTCGTTCGCCTACCGCACCGCCCCGGCGCAGCTGAACCGGATCCGCATCCGCGTTCCCGACCGTCCCGGCGTGCTCGCCCGGATCACGCAGATCCTCGGCGCGGCGCAGATCAACCTCGAGGACTTCGAGCTCCGTCACGTCTCGCCTGAGTACGGCGGCGTGCTCGTGATCCTCGTCGCGGGAGCCGACAACGCGGCCCGTGCCCGCGAGCTCCTGCGCCGTGAGGGCTACTCGGCCGCGTAGCTAGTCGGTGGAGCCGAGCGCCGCGCGGATGCTGTCGAGCGCCTGGTTCTCCTGCGGCGAGACACCTTTGGCCGCCTCCGCCACCGACTGGGCGACGTCGAGGACGAGCTGCTTGTAGGCGGCGAGTTCCTCGGGCGCCTTGGCCTGCAGCGCCGCGACGGCCTGCTGGAGCGTCGCGGCCGTGGTCTGCTCGATCTCCTGCGGCGACGCGGTCATCCCGAAGGGCCGATCGTGCCCGGTCGCCAGATCGCGGATCAGCACGCTGTCGCTGTGCTCGTGCGCGTCTCGTAGATGGTGGGCGAGGGCATTCGCCTCCTTGAAGCTGTCGAAGAACCCCCGGTCGACCGTCGCGACGAACATCCCCGCGCCGGTGATCCCCTCCTGCATCGCCTTCCACTCCGCCTCGGTGAAGTCCGTTTTCGTCGCCATGCAACGGAGTATGGCGCAGTTCATCCGTTCCGGATGGTGTAGCGCTCCGGCCCGGCTGGTGTGGTTGTCCGGATGGCCGCTCTCGATCACGTCGTCGTCGTGCTGTTCGAGAACCGCTCGCTCGACAACGTGCTCGGGCACCTCTACGGCCCCGGCGACGGCAAGACCTTCGACGGCGTGCTCGGGAAGGAGTTGAGCAACCCGATCCCGGAGTGGGCGGAGCACGGCTCCGAGAAGAAGGTCGTGCCGTACACCGTGGCGACGGACCTGGACTCGCCGAACCCGGACTCGGGTGAGGAGTGGTACCACACGAACACGCAGCTCTTCGGCGTCCTCGACGAGCACAACCGCTGCAAGATCGGCGACGACGTGACCGCCCCGTGGAACGCGCCGGGACCCGGCGCGACGCCCACGATGGACGGGTTCGTCGCCGACTACATCAGCACGTTCACCGGCGAGATGGGCCGCCAGCCCACCTACGAGGAGTACTCGCAGATCATGACCGGGTTCACGCCGGAGCAGCTGCCCGTGCTGAACGGGCTCGCGCGCGAGTTCGGTGTCTTCGACCACTGGTTCTCGGAGGTGCCGTCGCAGACGTTCATGAATCGCTCCTTCTGGACGGCCGCGACCTCGTCGGGGCTGGTCGTGAACGCCCCGGCGAGGAAGTGGCTGGCGAAGAACGACGCCGAGACGATCTTCGAACGGCTCGAGCAGCACGGCAAGAGCTGGAAGATCTACGTGGCGGAGCCGATGGCGATCTCGTTCCACGGGCTCATCCACTACGCGCGCCTGAAGCACCGGCTGGCGACGCACGTGGTGCCGTTCGCCGAGTTCGAGCGGGACGCGGCGGCGGGAACGCTGCCCAACTTCTCCCTGATCGAGCCGAACCTCATCCGCGGGCACGGGGACTACCACCCGGCGTTCGGCCGTTCGCTGGGCCACCACCTGAACGCCGGCTCCCTGGATCCTCCGGCTTCGGTGCTGGCCGGCGAAGCCTTCCTGCAGCGCATCTTCGACGCCTACCGCTCCAGCACGTCGGAATCGGGCTCGAACGTCTGGAACACGACCCTGCTGATCGGCTGGGACGAGCCGGGTGGAACCTACGACCACGTGCCGCCCGGCGCCGTTCCTCCGCCCGACCCGCAGGCACCGGCGGGCGAGATGGGATTCGCGTTCGACCGCTCGGGCTACCGCGTCCCCGCGATCCTCGTCTCGCCCTGGATCCCGCAGGGCTCCGTCTTCAACGCCGAGTACCGGCACACCTCCCTGATCGCGACGCTGCGGAAGGTCTGGAACCTCGGCGCCGCGTTCACGCAGCGTGACGCCGCGGCGCGAGCGTTCGACGACCTCTTCACGCTCGACGACCCGCGTGACCCGCAGACCTGGGCGACGATCGCCGCCCACCCAGTCCCGGCCTGGCAGCTCGACGAGGCCGCCCTCAACCACGGGCTCAGCGGGCTCGGCAAGACGATGGGACGGGGCGTCATCGAACACGCGAAGGAGCTCGGGCTCGAGCTGCCGGCGCGGGTCGACCACGAGGCCGACGAGCTCGCTCCGGCGGTCGTCCTCGACGCACTGGCGCACGTCGCCTGGCACTTCTTCCCCCTACTCGCGCCGGACGCCGCACCGGCCGCCACCTAGAGGAGAGACATGTCGACACCGGACACGAAGGGATCGGAGGCCGTACGGGTCCAGCTGCCGGGGCTCTTCGCGGAGAAGGAGGAGCGCTTCCTCGAGGCGATCGTCGACTTCCAGGATCCAGACCAGGAGTGGCGGCGTCTGTTCTCGGAGCTGTACGGCACGTTCTTCCTCGTCCTCGTGGCAGCCGGCGGCGGCATGATGAGCCAGGCGTTCCCCGGCACCATCACCCGGACCGCTGCAGTCGTCGCGCCCGGACTGATGGTGATGGCGATCATCATGTTCATGGGCAAGATCTCCGGGGCCCACCTGAACCCCGCGGTCAGCATCGCGTTCAGCCTCCGCGGGGACTTCCCCTGGCGCCGCGTTCCCGGATACGTCGTCGTCCAGCTCCTCGGCGCGACTCTGGCGTCCCTCGTCCTCTGGGGTGTCGTCGACGTCTCCTCGAAGTACGGAGGCAACTACCCGGCTATCGGGTACTCGGACTGGCGGGCGTTGATGATGGAGGCGCTCCTCACCTTCGGGCTCGTGAGCGTGATCCTCGGCACCGCCTCGGGGGCACAGAACCTCGGGATCATCGGAGCCATCGGCGTCGGCTCGTACATCGCGCTCGCCGGGCTGTGGGGAAGCCCGATCTCGGGCGCCTCGATGAACCCCGCGCGCACCTTTGGGCCCGACCTCGTCTCCGGCACGTGGACCGGATACTGGCTCTACATCGTCGGCCCAGTCGCCGGGGCGTGCGTCGCGGTCGGCTGTGCGTACGTCCTCCGCGGACCGGGCGGCGGCCGGGCAGGATCGGGCGCGGCGCAGGGCGCGCTCTTCACGGAGGCGCGGAGAGATCAGGCCTGAGCCGTACGCGCTGCGTACCGGACTTCGGCGAACGACCAGTCGGATGCGAGCCACTCGCTCACCGCGTGCCAGAGCGGAGTGTCCAGGTGCGCGTGGCTCTTCCGGACCCAGGAAAGCGCCTGGGCGTCGTAGTCGCTGTCGCGCACCGGGTAGATGTACACGCACCCGATCACGTCCCGGCTCGCCGGATCCAGCACGGTGTACGTGAACCCCGTCCGGTTGCCGAAGTCCTCGGCATGCCGCTCCAGATCCGCACGGTTCTCCTCGGGCGTCATCTCGCGCGGCCAGGTGCCCCACGGGAAGCCCGGCGTCGCCGCGATGTGCTCCATCGACGACGTCCAGGCGTCGTAGTCCCGGTCGTTGTGCTCGGGTCCGAGCGGCTCGAGCACGAAGTCGGCAGTCTCGATTCCGAGCGGAACCACGAAGTCGGGTGGGACGAACTCCGCCAAAAAAGCGTCCTCTCGCTCGAATTGCCGCTAACCCGCGTCGAGCGCGCCGACTCCTTCCTCGGCGGCCGTGATGCAGCGGTCGAACTCGGCGAAGGCGTGCGCCCAGGTGTCCGGGTCGCGGAGATCGACGCCCAGCGGCGCGAGCAGATCCTGGGGCGAGCGTGAGGCTCCACTCCCGAGGAAGTCGAGGTACGCGGGCGCGAACTGCTCGGGATCCTCGCGGTACCGCGCGGCGAGCGAGAACGCCACGAGGTGGGCGAACGCGTAGGCATACGTGTAGAAGCGCACGTGGATGAAGTGCGGGATGTACGACCAGCCGAGCCGGTAGCCCTCGGGCAGTTCGAGCGAGTCGGCGTAGTAGCGCGCGTTCTCCTCGATCCACATGTCCGAGAGCCGGTCGCCGGTCAGCCCCTTCCCGTCGCCGCGCGCTGCGTAGGCCCGCACCTCGAAGCGCGCCATCATCGTCTGGCGGAAGATCGCCGCCATCGCGCCCTCGGCCCGGTCGGCGAGCAGCAGCACGCGCGTCGCCGGGTCCTCCTCCAGGTCGATCAGCCGCTCGACGGCGAGCAGCTGCGCGAACGTCGACGGCACCTCGGCCAGCGCGAGGCCTGTGTGGTACGAGCGATACGTCTGCCGCTCGAGCGCAAGCGTCCCGTGCACCGCGTGGCCGAACTCGTGGGCGAGCGTGACGACGTCACGGAGCTGGTCGGTGTAGTTCATGAGGACGAACGGGAGCACGCTCTTCGAGACCGCGGCGCAGTAGGCGCCTCCAACCTTGCCGGGGCGCGGCTCCGCGTCGATGTGGCCGCGGTCGAGGCAGGTGCGGAAGATGTCGCCGAGGCGCGGGTGGAAGTCGCGCAGCGAGTCGTCGACCATCGCGACGGCCTCGGTCCACTCCACCCGCCGGTCGCTGCCCACCGGCGCGTACTGGTCGGCGAGATGAAGCCGGTCGAGCCCGAGCGCCTCGGCCTTGCGCACGAACCAGCGGCGGCCGAGCGGGTAGTGCTCCTCGATCGCGCGCAGCATCGCCTCGACGACGTCCCCGTCGAGCTCGTTGCGCTGGTTGGTGGGCCACATCACGTCCGGGATCCCCCGCAGCCGGTCGAGCGAGAGCCGGTCGCCGACGATCGCGTCGTAGCAGGCCGCCTGCACGTCCGCGACTCCTTCGAGCGCCTCGTAGAGGACGGCGAGCGCCGAGAGCCGCAGCTCGCGATCGCGATGGTGGATGTAGGAGAGCAGGCGGTCGATCGTGTGCGGCTCAGGCCCGTCGCCGCCGTCGAACTCGACGGTCAGCGTCGCGAGCTCGCGGCCGTGCAGCGACTCCCAGGCCGAGATCGCCGGCCGGCGCGCGTTGAGCGCCTGCTCCTCGCCCTCGGGCAGGACGTACGGCCTCTCCTCCCGCGTCACGCGCAGCCGGTGCCGGTACGGCTCGAGCTCGGCAGCCTCGAGCAGCGCGCCGGCCTCGGCGTCGTCGAGCGCAAGCCACTCGAGCTCGACGAAGAGGAGAAGGCTCTCGAGGTCGGCGGCCCGGTCGCGCGCGAGCGTCGCGAGGTCGTTCGTCTCGGCGTCCATCGCATCGGTGTGCTCGCGGGCCGAGGCGTAGAAGTGGACGCGGGAGATGTCCTGCGTGAGCTCGTCGAGCTCGTCGAGCAGCTCCCGCAGCCCCTCGGCGCCGGCCGCACCGACCGTGCCCCGCCGGCGCTCGGCGAAGTCGCGTGAGCGGTCGAGCAGGGTGTCCCAGTCGCGGCGCGCCTGCTCGGCGTCCGGCTCGAGGTCGCTCAGGTTCCAACGGATCCCGGTGGCGCTGAGGGATGAGCGGACGGCCACGCCCCGGGAGCGTATCTGGCTCTCCATCGGGGTGCCATACTTGAGCGGAGTGTCCCGCCGGCTGCACTGGACCATCCTCGGCCTCGCGCTCGCCCTCGGCGTCGGCATCGGCGCCCTGATCTCGATCGCGAACTCCTCGAGCACCGCCCAGGTCGCGGACACGCAGACGCCCGCGATCACGAACCCGGAGCTCGACCCGGGCGCTCCCCTCAACGCCGCGGCTCCCGGTTTCACCCTGACCGACCAGTTCGGCACGCGCGTCTCGTTGCGCTCGCTGCGCGGCAAGGTCGTGGTCCTCTCGTTCAACGACCCGAAGTGCACCACCATCTGCCCGCTCACGACGACCGCCCTGCTCCACGCACAGAAGCTCCTGGGGCCGGCGAGCTCGCGCGTGGCGCTAATCGGGGTCGGCGCCAATCCGGAGGCGACGCAGGTCAAGTGGGTGAGGGCCTATTCGCGCGTCCACGGGATGCTGCACAAGTGGCGCTTCCTGACCGGCTCGCTGCCGGAGCTGAGGCGCGTCTGGCGCGCGTACGGCATCGATGCGGCCGTCATGGACGGCTCCGTCGACCACACCCCGGCGACCTTCGTGATCGCCCCGAACGGCCGGGAGTCCCGGCTCTACCTGACCGAGATGGCGTACTCGAGCGTCGACCAACTCGGGTACGAGATCGCGCAGAGCATCTCGGGGCTGCTGCCCGGCCGACCGCACCTCCAAGGCGCGCCCTCGATTGCCGAGCCGGTTCTCCACGGCCCGCGCGACCGCGTGACGCTGCCGCGCGCGGGAGGCGGCAGCGTCAGCCTCGGCCCCGGCTCGGGCCCGCATCTCGTTCTCTTCTTCGACACGTGGGAGACGGAGGTCACCGACCTGAGCAGGCAGCTCGAGGCGCTCGACCGCTACCAGGCCGCTGCCAAACGCCGGGGTTTCCCGCCGCTCGTCGCGGTCGACGAGGCCGATGTCGAAGCCTCGCCGCAGGCGCTGCCACGGTTCCTCCACGCTCTGCCCCACCCGCTCACGTATCCCGTCGCCGTCGACGAGAACGGCAGCGTCGCCGACGGCTACGAGGTGCAGGACTCGCCCTGGCTCGAGCTCGTCTCGGGCAAGGGACAGTCCCTGTTCACCGCGGATCTCGCCGTCAAGGGCTGGCCGACCCTGCGGTGGCTGCTCCTGCAGACCCGGGTCGCGCGACCCAGGTAAAGACTTTTCGGCGAACCTGCGCCAACCTGCCGGAAGGTCCGGCGTGTTAACCCAAACGGGTGAGACACGCTGCGTCGCCCTGTGCTGAAGTGCGGAGCCACGCCGAAAGCGAGCGGCCGCACTCTGCGACGGCCGCGCCCATCGACGGGAGCACTCGACTTTCCTCTTGCGGCCGATCCGCCTCCTCATACTCCTGCTCGCCATCGCCCTCGCCCTGGGGCTCATGCTCATGCGCCCGCTGCAGGGACGGGCAACCCGGGTGTCGACCAAGCACCTGCCGCACGCGGCGAGGCTCGTCCAGCCCCGGAGGCTGCTGCTGTCGGTGGCGCGGGAACACCCGCACCGGAGATTCGGCCTGGACGTCGTCTCCTACGCCCGCCACTTCCTCGGCGTCCGGTACAGCTGGGGCGGCTCGTCTCCGAGCACGGGCTTCGACTGCTCGGGGCTCGTCCGGTTCGTTTACCGCCGCTTCGACATCCGGCTCCCGCACTCGACCTGGGGCGATCTCGCCCGCGGCCAGCGCGTCTCGCGCCGGTTCCTCCGGCCGGGCGATCTCGTCTTCTTCTACGACGCGAGCCACGTCGGCATCTACGTCGGCCACGGCCGCTACATCGACGCGCCTCACACCGGAGCACGCGTTCGCATCTCGACGATGGGCGGCTACTCCGGCTACTACGGCGCCCGGCGCCTCCGCGCCTCCTAGCTCGGGCGCATCTTCTCGGCCATGGCCGTGAGCAGCTTCCACGCGATGGTGGAGTTGCTCTCGACGAGCGGCCGGAAGTCCCACGGCGTCATGCCGTAGCAGACCATGTCGGTGCGGGCGGTCAGGGTGGCCGTGCGGGGCGACTCGTTGATCAGGGCGATCTCGCCGAAGTAGTCGCCGGGCCCGACCGAGCCTCTTACCTCGCCGCCGACGTCCACGTCGGCCTCGCCCTCCTCGACGATGAAGAAGCCGACGCCGCCCGCGCCCTCCTGAGTCACGGTGTCGCCCGCCTTGAATCGGCGCTCGCGCATGCTGCTTGCGATCGCCTCGAGCTCCTTGCGGTCGAGGTCCGCGAAGAGCGGCACCTTCCTCAGCGTGTCGGTGGAGGCGCTGGCCACGGCGCAGTTATACACAGCTGCGCTTCCTCGTGCGAGTATCCGCTCGTTGCAGCGAGGATAGGCGCGTGCGAGTCCACGTCGTCGGCTGCTCTCCCGCGTGGCCCAACCCGGGCGGCGCCCAGTCGGGCTATCTGGTGGAGCAGGACGGCCGCCGGATCCTGCTCGACTGCGGCCCGGGCGTGCTGCCCCGCCTGCGGCGGCTAGAGCCGTGGCCGCGGCTCGACGCGATCGTCATCACCCATTTCCACCTCGACCACTGGGGTGACCTCGTGCCATGGGCTTTCGGCGGCCTGTTCGGCGCGGGCCGCGAGGTGGAGCCGCCCCAGCTCTGGCTGCCGCGTGGCGGCCGCGAGACGCTGCGGGGGCTCGACGCCGTGCTCTACGCGAACGCGATTCTCGAGCTGTTCGAGGTGCACGAGTACGAGGAGGAGACGCCGTTCACGGCCGCGGGCTTCGAGCTGGCCGCATACCGGATGCTCCACTACGCGCTGGAGAGCTACGGGCTACGCGTGTCCTGCGGCGGCCGGACGCTCGCCTACAGCGCCGACTCGGCACCGTGCGACGGGCTCGTCGAGCTCGCCCGCGACGCGGACCTCTTCCTCTGCGAGGCCACGCTCGCCCAGCCGGAGCAGGGCATCCGCGGCCACCTCACCGCCGACGAGGCACTCGACGCCTACAGGTCGTCGTGCGCACAGCGTCTCGTCGTCATCCACCGGCCGGACGAGCTTCCGCTGGCCCACGGCGTCGAGCGCGCGTTCGACGGGCTCGAACTAGAGGTCTAGGCGGAAGGCCCGCTCGCCGAGCAGGCGATGGCCTTCGACCGACGGATGGTCGCCGTCGTCCGTCAGGCCGTCGCGCATGCGGGCCGGGTCGGCCGGATCGGCGAGCGTGTCGTGGAACGGGAGGAGCGGCGCGCCCAGCCGCTCGATCAGGACGTTGAGGCGCCGGATGTCGTCCGCCGTCCGCGCGTCGCCGTTGTTCCACGGGAGCACGTCGGCGACGGCGAACGCGAGTCCGGCGGCGCGACCTCGCTCGAGCATCGTCTCGATGGTTTGCGCGGCTTCCTCCACCGGCCGCCGCTGCACGACGTCGTTGATGCCGCCCTGGACGACGAGGAGGTCGGCGCCGTCGAGCACGAGGTCCAGCCGGCGCGCGATCTGATCGGTGCGCTCGCCGTAGACGGCCGTCGTCCGGAACTCGAGGCGGGCGTCGGACTGCAAGGCCCACCACTGCCACTGGCTTCGCTCGTCGGGCTCCGGAATCCGCGCGCGGACGGTTGGATCCGGGTCCCACAACGGCGAGCCGGCCGAGATCGAGTCGCCGGCGACAGCGACGACGATCGGCGCCATTCCTACTTGTGGGGCTCGAGCTCGACCACGAGCTCGCAATCGAGCGCCTCCGCGATGCGGAGCAGCGTGTCGATCCGCGGCGGGCGGCCGCCGCGCTCGAGCCGCGCGATCGCGGACTGGGTCGTGCCGCAGAGCTCCGCGAGCTGGCGCTGCGAGAGGTTCATCGCCACGCGCCGTTCCGCGACCCGATCGGCGATCCGCGCGAAGAACCAGCCGCGGTCGCCCGCGACGATCCGCTCGTGCAGCCGCTCGACCGGCCCCTTCGCCTCCGCCCGAGTCCGAGCCGCCATGTCCAGAGGATAGCGACTCTGCTATGCCGGTACAGCGAGCGGCGCCGGCCGCACCGCGTCGCCGACGCGCACCCGTCCCGGCACCGCGACGTTGCAGTAGACGCCGAACGGCAGCGGCTCGGTCATGCCCTCCCGGCGGTAGCCGGCGAGGAGCTTGAGCGTGTCGAAGTCAGACACTCCCGAGTCCGGGTCGCAGGTCGTCACGACGCAGCGGCCGACGTCCCCGAGCGGGACGATCACGGCATCCCCGATCGTGACGCGTTTCCCGAGCCACGTGTCCTCCTCGTGCGGCTCGACGCCGTCGATCTCGAACAGCATCCGGAAGCGCCGGCCGTCGACCGCCTCCGTCGCGCCGGCCTCGGCGCGCAGCCGGTCGAGCGAGCCGCGTGAGACGAGCGAAGCCCAGCCGCCGCGATCGCTGCCGCGGTCCTGCGCGCCTCTCTCCGACCAGAGCAGCGTGAGCGGCTCGCCGGCGAACTTCGACAGCGCCTCCTGCCACGGCCCCGGCACGAGGCGCGACGGATGCGGCGACCCGTACAGCTCCGCTTCGAACGGCTCCCCCGGGACGACCTCGCCCTCGACGAGCGAGCCGTCGGGGAACGCGAGCGCCAGCCGCCGCAGCTCCTCGTCCCAGTCCGCCTGCACCCGCATCAGCTCGGGATGGCGCTTCCCGTTGACGAGCCGGCGAGTCGCGTCGACGAGCCAGAAGCGCCGGTCCCCCGCGACACCTGCGTGCGTGAGCTCTACCTCCTCGGGATTCAGGACGTGCAGCGCCTTCACCGGAGCGACGCAGATGCGGACGACGTGCCCTGCCATCCCGCCAACCTAGAAGAAGAAGCTCGACCAGGCGGTCCACCAGTCGTCGCCGCGGACGACGAGCGAGCTCGGGCCGGTCGTCTCGACGCCCTTGCGGTTGGCGTACTCCTGCAGGCGGTCCGGCGTCGTGAACTCGATCGCGATCTCGCACGGGCTGCCCGGGTCGTACGGGGCGACGGCCGAGAGATCCGCCAGCGCGCTCCTGGCCCCCTCCTCGATCAGTCCGCGTGCTTCGTGCGGCGTCTTCATCCGCGCGCTGAAACGTCCGAGGCCCTCCTTCACCTCGACCGTCGTGAGGCGGTCGCCGAGCAGATCCTTCGCCTCCTTGCACACCGCGCGGTCGCCGGTCACGAGGACGACGGGAACACCCCAGTGACCGCAGAGCGCTGCGTTGATCCCGGTCTCGCCCACCAGCGTCCCGTTGAAGCTGAGGCTCTGCCACGCCTGGCCCGAGACCGTGTGGGAGAGGACGCCGTCGGCGGTGCCCGCCATCGCGTGCATGCCGACGAAGAGCGCCGCGTCGCAGCCGGCCTCGAGGAAGGCCGTGTACTCCGTCCACTCCCGCTGGACGACGTACTCGCAGGCCGGATCGAGGAGCTCGGGGAGCAGCGAGTTGAAGTCGTAGGCGCCGCCGGCGCCGTGACAGTCCATGACGACGATCTCTGTCGCCCCCGCCGCCTTGGCCCCACGCACGGCGGCGTTGATCTCCTCCGTGTAGAGCGCCCGACCCTCGTCGTACAGCTTCTCGCCACCGGAGACCTGCTGCCACTTGACGATGCCGGCGACACCTTCCATGTCGCTGATGATGTGGACCCTCACGGTGGGGACGATAACGTCAAGCCGTGGAGACCGGACTGGCGGGAAAGCGCGTCCTGGTGACCGGGGGCGCGGGCGGAATCGGCTCGGCATGCGTGCGCGCGTTCGCGGCCGAGGGCGCGCGCGTCGCGATCCACTACCGCACGAGTGGCGAGCGCGCCGAGGAGCTCGCCGGCGAGACCGGCGGCGTCGCGCTGCAGGCCGACCTGACCGTGGAGAACGAGGCCGACGGGCTGTTCGAGGCGGCGGAACGGGAGCTCGGCGGCGTCGACGTCTGCGCGGCGGTCGCCGGCTTCTGGCCGCGCGAGGACGAGCCGGTCCGGGAGCTGTCGCTCGAGCGCTGGGAATCGACGCTGCGCTCGAACCTCACCGCGACGTTCCTGACGGCGCGCGGCTTCCTCCGCCTCGTCGAGCGGCAGGGTCACGGCAGCCTCGTGCTCGTCGGCTCGACCGCAGGCCGCTTCGGCGAGGCAGGCCATGCCGACTACGCGGCGGCGAAGGCGGCGATCCAGGTCGGCCTGCTGCTCAGCCTCAAGAACGAGCTGGTGCGGATCGCGCCGCGCGGCCGCGTCAACGCCGTCGCGCCGGGCTGGACGTACTCGCCGATGACGCGCGGGGAGCTCGATCCGGACTTCGTCGATCGCCTCAGCCGGACGATGGCGCTCCGCAAGGTCGCGCAGGCGGAGGACGTGGCGCGCGCGGTCGTCGTCCTCGCCTCCGACGAGCTGTCGGGCCACGTGACCGGCGAGCTCGTGACCGTCGCGGGCGGGATGGAAGGCCGAACCGTCCACGAGCCCGCATGAGCCGGTTCGAGGAGCGGCTCGCCCAGGAGACTCCTGTCGTCGCGGACGGCGGCATGGGAGCACTGCTCTCGAGCGCCGTCGCGGGGCTGCGCTGTCCCGAGGAGGCGAACCTCCGCGCGCCCGAGAGCGTCCTCGAGGTGCATCTCGGCTACATCCGGGCCGGCGCAGAGCTGATCGAGACGAACAGCTTCGGAGCGAACCGCGCCAAGCTCGCGCGCCAGTTCCTGGCCGACGAGCTCGAGCAGATCAACGCAGCCGCGGTGCGCATCGCCCGCGAGGCGCGCGAGGTCGCCGGCCGCGACGTCTTCATCGCGGGCTCGATCGGCCCGCTCGGCGACTACGAGCTGGCCGGCCACGACCCCGCGGAGCTCTATGCCGAGCAGGCGCGCGTTCTCGAGGGACGCGGCGTCGACCTCTTCATGGTCGAGACGTTCTACGACCTCGACGAGCTCGAGACGGCACTCGGCGCAATCCGCTCGGTCTCGGCGCTGCCGCTCGTCGCGCTCCTCACCTTCGACGCCGGCGGCGAGACGCTGGCGGGCGTGCAGGCGGAGGATGCAGCGGCGCGCCTGCGTCCGCTCGGGCTTGCCGCCTTCGGCGCCAACCACGGCGCCGGGCCGGCCGCCGCGCTCACGGCGCTCGCCCGGATGGGCGGCGACGGAGCCGTGCTCGCGGCGCTGCCGAACGTCGGCCTCGCGAGCATGAGCGGCCAGCGCATCGTCTTCCCGCACGCGACCCCGGCCTACTTCTCCGAGTTCGCAGCGCAGGCGCGGGCGCTCGGCGCGCGGCTGATCGGCGGCTGCTGCGGGACGACGCCGGCCCAGGTGACGGCGATCCGGGAGGCCGTCGACGCCGGCCGCCGTCCCGCCGGCTCCTTCCTCGTCCGGGAGCGGGAGCAGGTGGCTCCCGTCAAGCCCACAACGGAAGAGACGCAGCTCGCGCGGATGCTGCGCGAGGGAGAGTTCGTGCTCTCGGTGCAGGTCGACCCGCCGCTGGGCGCGAATCCCGAGGCGCTGATCGAGACGGCACGCGCCGTGCGCGACTCGGGCCGCGCGCAGTTCCTCGACGTCAACGACAACCCGCGCGCGCGGGCGCGGATGAGCGGGATCATGGCCTCGGTCGCGATCGAGCGCTTCACGGGAGTCGAGACGATCCCGCACCTGACACCGCGCGACACCACGATCACCGGGCTCGAGTCGCTCCTGCTCGGCGCGCACGCCGAAGGCGTACGGAACATCCTCGCGGTGACCGGCGATCCGCCCGAGGCCGGCGACTACCCGGGGACGCACGCGGTCTACGACGTCGACTCGGTCGGGCTCGTGGAGCTGATCGCGAAGCTCGACGCGGGCGAGGACTGGCACGGCCGCGCGATCGACGCGCCGACGACGTTCTTCCCCGGGGTGGCGGTGAACCCGACCGCCGACGACCTAGGGCTCGAGGCCGACCGCTTCCGACGCAAGGTCGCGGCCGGCGCCCGCTTCGCCATGACCCAGATCCTGTTCGACCTCGAGGCGCTCGACTCGTTCCGGGAGCGGCTCGGCGGCTGGCCCGTGCCGGTGCTCGTCGGCGTGTGGCCGATCCGGACGACCGAGACCCTGGTGCGCGTGCACAACGAGGTGCCCGGGATCGTCGTCCCCGAGCACGTGCAGGACCGGTACCGGTCCGCCGGACCGGGCGCGCGCGACGTCGGGCTCGCGCTCGGACAGGAGCTGATCGAAGGAGCCCGCGAGCTCGCGGGCGGCGTCTACGTCGTGGCGCCGTTCCGCCGGCCGCTCGACGTAGTCGAGCTGCTCCCCGAGCAGGGCTAGGGCGCGCAGGAACCGGCGGAGACCGCGTTCGCGCCGGCCCGTGCGAGGTCGGTGCGGATGATCGAAGGCGGCACCCCGTAACCGCTCTCCGAGCCGAGGCGCGCGGCGAAGATCATCGACTCGACTCTCCCGGCTGCGTCGACCGCAGGACCTCCCGAGTCGCCGTGCTCGACCCGTCCCGCAACGGCGGTGATCGTCCGGGCCACCGGCCCGTGGCCGAGCGCGTCCTGCGTCAGCACCGTCGCCGTCCGGCCGATCCGGGCCGGGGTCTCGGTGAGGTCGCCGTCGAGCGGGTAGCCGAGGATCGCGGCGGCGGCTCCCGACCGCGGGTCGGCGAGCCGCAACGGCTCGAGATCGACTCCCGAGACGCGGAGCACGGCGACGTCGTTGTGGACGTCGAGCACGACGACATCGGCCAGGTGCGGGATGAGCTGTCCGGGCACACGGACGATCGTGTCGTGCTCACCCGCCACAACGTGCGCGGCCGTCACGACGAGATTCCTGCCGGCGATCCAACCGCTTCCCTCGACGCCGACGCCGCACGCCGTACCGAGGATCTTGACGATGCGCGTCGCGTCCTCCCTCACCGCCTGATTCCGGACGATGCCCTTGCCGGGAGGCAGCGACGGGGCTCTCGGGCCGGCGATCGAGACGAGCGGGTCGATGCGCTCCAGCAGGTTGAGGAGTGTGCGCGGCGGCAGAGCCGAATCGAGCTGCCTCACGATCTTCGAGCTCTCGACCTCCTGGCGAAAGCCGGTCTCGCCGGGCGTGAGGAGCGCGACGGAAGCGCCCACCCAGACGAGAGCGATCCCGAGCGCGCCGCCGAGCAGGAGCCCGCCGGCCGAGTCGATCAGCCGCAACGGGGCGAACCGGATGCCGCCGCGGACGAACGAGCCGGCGACGAGCGCGGCGAACTGAAGCAGGACGGCGCCGAGCACCGCGCCGATGAGGGCCACGAAGGGCGTCCACCTGGCGTTCGACCCGCCGTGCAGCAAGTGCGGCGCGAGGCGGGAGCCGACGTAGGCGCCGACCGCGAGCCCGGCGAGCGAGAACGCGCTGAGCACGAGACCGCGACGGAACCCGGCGACCGCTGCAAGGAGCACGATCGCGATTGCGATCCAGTCGGCGGCGTTGAGCCCCACGTCGTCAGCGTAGAGGCCGGGCTACACTTCGTCGCCCGCGGGGGCGTAGTTCAGTTGGTTAGAACGCCGGCCTGTCACGCCGGAGGTCGCGGGTTCGAGTCCCGTCGCTCCCGTTCTCCGCACGCCTTACTGGTGCGCGATCCCGCCAGATTCCGAGCCGCCGCGATCGAGCGCGAGCGGCGGTTCGTCGTTGGACTCGAGTCGAGATGCCGCTCGATCAGGACGGCGTTGAGCTCGTTCCAGCGCTCGCGGCCGTTGCGGCGAGCGATCACCACGCCGTCTCCCGCGAGCACGGCCAGCCGCGGATGCGGTGAAGGCGCAGAATCCGCGGATGGACGTCCCGCGTACCTACGAAGGCATGGCCCTCAAGGAGAGACCTGCCGAGGCGTTCTGGCTCCGCGAGCCGGGTTGCGGCGAGATCCGCGCGCTCGGGCTGCCCGAGCCGGGGCCCGGCGACGTGCTCGTGCGCAGCCTGCGCTCCGGGATCAGCCGCGGCACCGAGACGCTCATCTTTCGCGGCGCCGTGCCGCCGGACGAGCGCGCGCGGCTGCGGGCGCCGTTCCAGGAAGGCGACTTTCCCGGGCCGGTCAAGTACGGCTACCTGAACGTCGGAACCGTGGAGGAGGGGCCCGCCGGGCTGCAGGGCCGCACGGTGTTCTGCCTCTATCCGCACCAGACGGCCTACGTCGTGCCGGCGGGCGCCGTGTCGGTCGTACCGGACGGCGTCCCTCCCGCCCGCGCCGTGCTCGCCGGCACGGTCGAGACCGCCGTCAACGCGCTGTGGGACGCAGCGCCTGCGGTCGGCGACCGGGTCGCAGTCGTCGGCGGCGGGATGGTCGGCTGCTGCGTCGCCCGGCTCCTGCGCCGCTACCCGGCCGTGCGCGTGACCCTCGTGGACGTCGATCCCGGCCGCGCCGACGTCGCCGCCGCGCTCGGCGTGGACTTCGCCCTGCCGGATGACGCGCCGGCTGAGCTCGACCTCGTCGTGCACACGAGCGCGACGTCCGCGGGCCTCCAGCGCTCGCTCGACCTCCTCGCCGCCGAAGGCATCGTCCTCGATCTCAGCTGGTACGGCGACACCGAGGTCCGGCTCTCGCTCGGAGGGGCGTTCCACGCCCGCCGCCTCTCGATCCGGTCGAGCCAGGTCGGCACGCTCTCCCCCGCGCGCGCCCCGCGCCGCACCGCAGCCGACCGCCTGGCGCTCGCCCTCGAGCTCCTGCGCGACCCCGCGTTCGACGCGCTGCTCACGGGCGAGTCGCGCTTCGACGAGCTGCCAGACGTGATGGCACGGCTCGCCGCGGGCAGCCTGCCGGCGCTCTGTCACACGATCACCTATGGGGACGGGTAGCCGTGTTCAGCGTCACCGTCCGGGACCACGTGCTGATCGCCCACAGCCTGCGCGGCGAGACGTTCGGGCCTGCACAGAAGCTCCACGGGGCGACCTATGTCGTCGAGGCGACGTTCCGGCGCGCGGAGCTCGACTCCGACGGCGTCGTCGTCGACATCGGCCGTGCGAGCGAGGAGCTGCGGGCGGTGCTCGCGGAGCTCGACTACCGGAACCTCGACGACGAGCCGAGCCTCGCCGGCCTGAACACGACGACCGAGGCGCTGGCACGCGTGATCGCGGACCGGCTCGCCGAGCGCTCGCTCGCGAAGGGCCTCGACAGCCTCGTCGTCGCGCTCCACGAGTCGCCGGTCGCCTCTGCGTCCTACGAGCGTGCACCGTGAACGCCGTCCACTTCGTCGTTCCCTCAGGCATCGCCGACCCGGCTCGGCCGAGCGGCGGCAACGCCTACGACCGCCGGATGCGCGACGGCCTCACCGCCGACGGCTGGACCGTGCACGTGCACGAGGTCTCGGGGTCGTCCGCGGATCTCGCGGCCTCGCTGGCGCGGATTCCGGACGGCTCCGTCGTCCTCCTCGACGGGCTCGTCGCCTTGGCCGCTCCCGAGGTGGTCGTCCCGGAGTCGCGGCGGCTGCGGCCCGTCGCCCTCGTGCACATGCCGCTCGGCCAGGCCGCGCCCGACGAGCGGGAAGGTGCGGTTCTCTCGGCCGCCGCCGCGGTCGTGACCACGAGCGAATGGGCGCGGGGACTGCTGCTCGAGCGCTACTCGCTGCGGGCCGACCGGGTCCACGTCGCCGAGCCCGGAGTCGAGCCCGCCTCGCCGTCACCCGGCACCCCCGATGGAGGCTCTCTCCTCTCGGTCGCCGCGGTCATCCCCGGGAAGGGCCACGACGTGCTCTTCGATGCGCTTGCCACCCTGAACGGCCGCCGCTGGCAATGTCTGTGCGTCGGCACGGTCGAGCGCGACCCGGCGTTCGTCGCGAGCCTGCGCCGGCGGGCTTGCGAAGACGGGATGACCGGCCGGCTGCGCTTCTCGGGGGCGCTGCCCGAGGAGGATCTCGCCCGCAGCTACGGCGCGGCCGATCTCCTCGTGCTCCCGTCGCGCTCGGAGACCTACGGGATGGTCGTCACCGAGGCGCTCGCCCGTGGTCTGCCGGTTGTCGCGGCCGAGGTCGGCGGCGTGCCAGAGGCCATGGGCCACGGCGCCGACGGCACGCGGCCGGGCGTGCTCGTTCCGCCCGAGGACCCGGCTGCCCTCGGCGACACGCTGCGAGCCTGGCTCGAGGACGCCGACCTGCGCGGGCGCCTGCGGCAGGCGGCGCACGAGCGGCGCCGATCGCTCACCGACTGGGCGTCGACGACCTCTGCTGTGGCCGACGTCCTGGCGAGGGCGGCGTGACCGCTGCCGAGGCGGTCCGGGTCAGCCCGGCCTGGCTGGACCTGCGCGAGCGCGCGGACGCCGCGGCCCGCTCGCGAGACCTCGTCCGGCAGCTGCGGCGCCGGCTTCCGGATACCGGCCCGCTGGTCGTGCACGATCTCGCCTGCGGCAGCGGCTCGATGGGACGGTGGCTCGCACCGCTCCTGCCCGGACCGCAGCGCTGGATCCTGCACGATCGCGATCCGGACCTGCTGGCGCTGGCCTCTGCCGGGGGCGACGGAGTCGAGATCGAGACTCGGTTGTCCGACGTCACGCGGCTCGCCCCCGGGGACCTCGCCGGAGCGGACCTCATCACGGCGTCGGCCCTGCTCGACCTGTTGACCTGGGACGAGTTGACGCGGCTGATCCGGGCCTGCGCCGGCGCCGGCTGCCCGGTGCTGTTCGCTCTCTCGGTCAACGGCCGCGTCCAATTCCTGCCCGCAGACCCGCTCGACGCCCGCACGGGAGCCGCGTTCAACGCGCACCAGCGCCGCATGACTCAGCGCGGGCGCCTGCTCGGCCCGGACGCGATGGAGGTAGCCGTCGACGGTTTCCGCCGCCTCGGCGCCGAGGTCGTCGTCCGCCCGAGCCCGTGGCGGCTCGGGGTTGCCGAGAGCGACCTCGCCGTCGAGTGGCTCGGCGGCCGGCTCGACGCCGCCTGCGAGCAGGAGCCCTCGCTGATCCCCGACGCCGATCTCTACCGGCGCCGCCGGCTGCGGGAGGCGACGGCCGGCGCGCTCGCCGTCACGGTCGGCCACGCCGATCTGCTGGTGCTGCCGTGAGAAGCGTCCGGAAGTGGTCCGCCCCCGCGCTGACGATGGTCGTGTTCGTCGTCCTGGTCTGGCGACTCGGCACCGGCCCCTTCATCGGCGGCCTCGAGGCGGTCGACGGCCGTGCGCTGCTGGTGGCCGTGGCCATCGGGTTCGTCACGACGGTCTGCGGTGCCTGGCGCTGGACCGTCGTCGCCCGGGGCCTCGGCCTCCGCCTGCCGTTGTCGACGGCTGTAGCCGCGTACTACCGGGCGCTGTTCCTGAACCTGACGCTGCCGACCGGCGTCGCCGGTGACGTACACCGGGGTGTCAGCCACGGACGCGACGCGCGCGATGTCAGCCGTGGCTTGAGGGCGGTCGTGTGGGAGCGCGGTGCCGGCCAGGTCGTGCAGATCGTGCTGACCGTCGTCGTCCTCCTGATCCTCCCGTCGCCCGTGCGCTCGTCCATGCCGTTCGTCGCCGCGGCGGCGCTCGTCCTCACGCTCGGCGCCGTCCTCCTGGGCCGGCTGCGCGGCGGAGGCTCCCGGTGGACGCGGTTGAGGAACGCGGTGGCGTCCGACATCCGCGCCGGAGTGCTGCACCGGGACGCGCTGCCGACGATCGTGCTCGCGACGACGGTGGCAGTGGTCGGATACACGGTTCTGTTCCTCGTTGCCGCACGGACGGTCGGGGTGACCGCGCCGGTCTCCCGGCTCCTGCCCCTGGCGCTGCTCGCGGTGCTGGCCATGGTGCTGCCGAGCGTTGCGGGCTGGGGGCCGCGCGAGGGAGCAACCGCCTGGGTGTTCGCCGCGGCCGGGCTCGGCGCCGCGCAGGGCGCCGCGACGGCCGTCGCCTACGGCGTCCTCGCCCTCGCCGCCTTCCTGCCGGGCGCGGTGGTCCTCGTCGCCGGCTGGCTTCCCCGCCCACGGGTGCCGAAGTTCCGGCCGGAAGGAGCGACGGATGGGTGACCGCCCGTACACGCTGCTCTCCTGCTGCGTATCGATCGACGGCTACATCGGCAACACCAGCTCGCGTCTGCTGCTGTCCAACGACGCCGACTTCGACCGGGTCGACGCCGTCCGCGCCTCCTGCGACGCGATTCTCGTCGGGGCGGAGACGGTTCGCGTCGACAACCCGCGTCTGCTCGTGAAGTCTCAGACCCGGCGCGACGAGCGGGCGGCGCGCGGCCTGCCGGGATCGCCGATCAAGGTCACCGTGACGCGGCGCGCCGAGCTCGACGCCGGCGCCGACTTCTTCAGCGCCGGCGATGCCGAGAAGCTCGTCTACTGCGCGAGCTCGCGGGTGGACGACGCGCGCGAGCGGCTGGGGCCGGTCGCGACCGTCGTCGACGGCGGCGACAGCGTGCAGATGCACATCCTCACCGCGGATCTCGCCGGGCGGGGTGTCGAGCGGCTGATGGTCGAGGGCGGCGGCACCGTCCACACGCAGTTCCTCACCGAGGACCTCGTGGACGAGCTGCAACTGACCGTCGCGCCGGTGTTCGTCGGCGACTCCGACGCGACCAGGTTCGTGCGCGACGGCATCTTCCCCTGGAACCCCGCGCGCCGGGCGGAGCTCGTCGACGTCCGGAAGCTCGGCGACGTCGTGCTCCTGCGCTACGCCCTCTCCTCGCGGTTCGAGGACGCGCGCTGACGATGCAACTCCCCAACGCCACGATCCGCACCCAGATCGAGCTGCCGCTGCGGCTCGCCGACGGATATACGGCGGAGGCGCGCGTCTTCAGCTTCGACGGGCTGGTCGACGGCCGGGAGCACCTCGCCTTCGCACTCGGCAACCGCACGGCGCCGGTCCCTGCGGACGACCGCCACGTCCCGCTGATCCGGCCGCACAGCGAGTGCCTCACCGGCGACGTGTTCGGCAGCGAGCGCTGCGACTGCGGACGGCAGCTGCGCGAGGCCGTCGAGCGCATCGCCGACGTCGGCGGCTACCTCCTCTACCTGCGCCAGGAGGGTCGCGGCATCGGGCTCTACTCGAAGCTCGCGGCCTACGCGCTCCAGGACGCCGGGGCCGACACCTACGAGGCGAACCTCGCACTCGGTCACGGCGAGGACGAGCGGAGCTACCTGGCCGCCGCCCAGATGCTGCATGCCCTCGGCGCCGCCAGGGTCGCCCTCCTCAGCAACAACCCGGACAAGGCCCGCCAGCTCCGTTCCTGGGGCGTGACCGTCGTCGAGCAGGTGCCGACCGGCGTCTTCGTCTCCGACGCGAATCAGCGCTACCTGGAGACGAAAGCCAGCCGCGGGCGGCACACGCTCGACCTCGAGAGCGTGGCGGTCAGTGGTCGAACGCGTTCAGAAAGCGGTTCCGGAAGCCGCTCATGAGCCAGACCGGGGCGGCCGGGCCCGGGAGCATGCCGTTCGTCCACCCCCAGCTCGAGAGCCTCTGGATCACCTTCGGGTCGTGGGCGATGATCGTCATCGGCACGTCGTGGGTCGGCGCCTGCTGGATGACCCTCGAGGGCTGGTGGTCCCCCAGCATGATGACCACCGTGTTCTTGTTCCCGTAGCGCTCGATGAACGAGTAGAGCGTGCGCAGCGAGTACTGGATCGACCGCGCGTATCCCTGCTGAGTGTCGGTCAGCCCGGTGCGATCGATCGGTAGGCGGTTGAAGATCGACCCGTTGCCGAGCTTCGTCCAGGGAATGAACGGCGGAATGCGCGTCCAGGGCTCGTGGCTCGACGTCGTGTCGATCTCGGCGAAGATCGGCCGACGGTTCCGCTTGGCCAGCTCGAGCCTCTGCAGCGCCTGGAACGTGTACTGGTCGGGCATGGCCGAGAAGCCGAAGCGCGGTCCGTGATAGCCGAGGTTGTCGCGGTCCCAGATCTTGTCGTAGCGGTAGAAGGACTTCCCCTCCGGCCACGCGCCGTGGGTCGAGGGCACGTCGGCGACCGTTCTCCACCCGGCGCGGGCGAATGCGGCCGGGAGCGTGAGACGTTTGCTCTTGATCAGCTTGGAGTAGCGGCCGGGGCTGTTGACCCACGTTCCCGACTCCAGCGTGGCGTGCGCCAGCCAGCTTCCTCCGCCGAAGGTCGACGACGTGATCCAGCCGCTGCGGGAGGCGAAACCGTCGGCCTGCAGCGCACTGTTGCCGGCCTCGACCTCGGCGGCGATGGGCGGCGAGAAGGGCGTCCCCTGGACGGCCATCTGGCCGTAGCTCTCGAGGAACACCAGGAGGACGTCCTTGCCACGCAGACCCCTGAGGAGCCGGCCGGGAGGCACGTTGTTGTACGGGTCCCTGCGCGCGAGCAGCGCGCTGAACTGAGCCTCGCTGCGGAAGTCGGCCTGCACGGCCCGCACCTCGCCGACCGCGAGGTGCGAGGCGCTCGTCGTGGCGATCCCGGCACCCGACACCTGGGCGCCGAACACCCAGCAGAGCGTCCACGCGGCCGCGAGCACGGCCACCGTCTGCAGCGAGCGTCCGCGGTGACGGGAGCCGACCCGCGTCAGCCGGCCGAGTGCCAGCGCGGGAACCATGAGCGCCGCGAGGCCGACGACGACGGCCGCTGCGATCGCGAGGTCCTCGTCCCGGCTGCCGAACGTGTCGCGCACCGTCGCGAACCCGACCGAGAAGTAACTCCAGTCCTCGACCGGGTTGAACGCGCGGTTGAAGGCGATGAAGAAGCCGAGGTCGAAGGCCTTGATCAGGACCAGCGCGCCGAGCAACGGCCCGAGCACCCAAGGTACGAGGCGTCCGGCGCGGGTCGGCAGGGCAGCGGCCAGGCCGACGACGACCAGCCCTTCGAGCGGGATCCGCACGAACGAGCCCGGTGTGAGCAGCCACGGCCGGATCGGGAACACGAGCGAGAACCACACGACGGCCAGGGCGAGCACGGTGACGAGGGCGCCTGTCGCCGGGTGCCGGACACGGCGAGCATGAAGCAGGGCGGGCGCCTCTTCCCGGCGGCGCCACAGCCACCAGACGTCGCGGCCGAACGATTCGGCGAGCATGGCGAGGGCGACGACCAACAGGATGCGGCTCACCGCGAGAGACGGGACCCCGGAGGCCGCGATCACCAGCGCGACGCCTTGCGACGCGGTCACCGTCTTGCGCCAGTTGCGCCGGGGCAGCGGCGCCCGCAGCCACGGCCACACCCATCCAGCCGCGAGGAATGCGTAGCGGGCGAACCCGATCAGGAGCACCCAGCCGCCCGCCGTCGGGGCGACCTCGATGCTCAGCACGAGGATCAGGAACGCGTCGACCTCTCCGTCCAGCTTCGCGCCGAGCGCCGACTCGGTCGCCGTGCGCCGCGCGAGCCAGCCGTCGACGAAGTCGAGCGCGAGCGCGACGGACGCGAGCGCGACCAGCGCTGCGGTGGCCACCGGCAACTCGAAGGACGCCGCGGTCAACGCCGCCACGCCCACCGCGAGCGTCGCGCGGGTCAGCGTGATCCAGCTGGCCCAGCCGAGGCCCGCCGAAGGGTCGCGCCAAAGGGCGCGTGCGAGACCGAGGTTCAGGGCCAGGCCGCTCGCGAGACCGACGAGCCAGCCCGCGCCGCCGATCCCGACCGTCCTCGCCAGCACGACCAGGAGCACGAGCGTGCCCGCGAGCCCGACCAACGGGCCGACCTGTTTGCCGAGATCGGGAAGCGCTTTCCGACTCGACGGCAGCGTTGCGCCGCGCTCCAGCATCCGCACGGCACTACGGTAGGCGGGATGCATCGGTTTGGGTCCCGGGAGGCGGCCTACGACCCCGGCGAGTACGTCGAGCAGGAGAGCTTCGTGCGCGCGTCGGAGATCCGCGAGCTCGGCGCACGGGCCGGTGTCGGGCCCGGCGTATCGGTGCTCGACCTCTGCTGCGGCATCGCCGGGCCGGGACGGCTCCTGACGCAGGAGCTCGGCTGCGACTACCTCGGCGTGGACGCCAGCGCGGATGCCGTGGAGATCGCGCGCGAGCGCGCCCGTGGCCTGCCCTGCCGCTTCGAGGTCGCGGAGATTCCGCCGCTCCCTCCCGGCGAGTTCGACGTGGTGCTCCTGCTCGAGACGATGCTCGCCTTCCGCGACAAGGAGGCGCTCCTGACGGAGATCTCCGCCGCGCTCCCGGTCGGCGGACGGTTCGCGTTCACGCTCGAAGAGGGCCGGCCTCTGTCCGAGTCGGAGCGCGCACGGATGCCCGCCGCCGACACCGTCTGGCTCACTCCGCTCGACGAGATGCACGTACTCCTCGCGCACGCGGGCCTGGCCGTCCGCTGGCAGGACGACTGGAGCGAACCGCATCGCGCGACGGCGGAGGCCCTGGCCGGCGCCTACGCCGCCGACGCGATCTCGATCGCCGCGCAGGCCGGCAGCCGTTCGCTGGACGAGCTCCTGGCCGCGCACCGGCTCTGGGCCGACTGGCTGGCGACCGGGCGCGTGCGCAAGTTCGCGGTCGTGGCGGAGCGGACCGATCCGATGACGGCCGACGACCGTACTGAGTCTTCGTGATGACGTTCAGAACCGAGAGCCGCATCCCGATCGCCGGCAGCGTCGACGATGTGTGGGCGTATCTCGCCGACGTCGGCCGCTGGCACGAGTGGGCGCCGACGGTGCTCGAAGCCCAGGTTGCCGGCGGGGCTCCGCTCCTGCCCGGCGCGCGGGTGGAGCAGCGCGCGAAGGGAATCCTCGGGACGAGCCGGCACCGGGCGCAGAACGTGACCGCGGTCGAGGCGCCCCATCGCATGGCGTTCGCCGGGCCGCTGGGCACGTCCAGGGCGCGCTGGGGCATGGAGCTCGAGCCGCTGGACGGTACGCAGACCGACGCCATGATGTGGATCGAGGTCGACCTCGAAGGAGTGATGCGCGCGATCCCCAGCCGCCTGCTCGAGAGCAGGATCCAGCGGGTCAGCGATCTCGAGATGACGTTGATCAAGTCCGCGGTCGAGGCCCCCACGCCGTGAGCACGCAGGAACGCCTGATCGAGACGTATCGCAAGAAGGCGAAGCACTACGACGTGACCTCGCGGCTCTACCCCGCGCCCGGCTATCCCCAGCGGGGCCAACGCCGCCGGGCCGTCGAGTCGCTCGACCTCCGTCCGGGCGACCTCGTGGTGGACCTGGCCTGCGGCACCGGTCTGAACTTCTCGCTGCTCGAGGAGCGGATCGGTCCCCAGGGGCGGCTCGTCGGCGTCGACCTGACCGACGCGATGCTCGCCCAGGCCCGGCAGCGAATCGAGGCCGAGGGCTGGAGCAACGTCAGCCTCGTGCAGGCCGACGCGGCCGCTTTCGAGTTCCCGAGCGAGGTCGACGCGATCCTCTCCACCTACGCCCTCACGCAGGTTCCCGAGTGCCGAGAGGTGATCGCGCACGGCGCCGCGGCCCTCTCCGCAGGCGGACGCTGGGCCGTATTGGATCTCAAGGTTCCGGACAACGCGCCGCGGCGGCTGGCGCAGCTGGGAATCGCCGCCGTACGGCCGTTTGCCTCGATCGAAGAGTGGACGGCGCGCCGCCCGTGGGAGGCGATTCGAGCAGCGATGGAGACAGAGCTCACCGAGGCCACGTGGACCGAGTTGTGCTTCGGCACCGCGTTCCTCGCCGCCGGGTCCCGCTAGAACCCAGACCGTGGAGGTCGAGGCCGAGTCGGGCGGCATCCGGCTTGCCGGGACGCTCTGGCGTCCGGCGGGCGAGGCCGCGGCGGGCGTTCTGATGCACCCCGGCTCGGGGCCGTCGACCCGCGACAACGACTGGTTCTTCCCGCCGATCAGGGAGCACCTGCTCGCGGCCGGGATCGCCGTGTGCTCGTTCGACAAGCGCGGAGTCGGCGGCTCAGGCGGGAGCTGGCTCGAGGCCGGGATCGAGGACCAGGCCGACGATCTCCTCGCCGGGCTCGCGGTCTTCGAGTCCGAGGCTCCCGGCCTCCCCATCGGCCTGTTCGGGCACAGCCAGGGCGGCTGGGTCGTCGTCGAGGCGGCCGCGCGCGGCGCTCGCGTCGCGTTCGTGATCACGAGCTCGGGGCCGGGCGTGTCGCCGGCGCGACAGGAGCGGTACTCGCTCGCCAACCGGCTGGCGGACGGAGGCGAAGCCGAGGCGCTCGCAGCGTACGACGCCGTCGTGGCGGTGATGCGCGACTGCCCGGCGCTCGCCAAAGGAGTGGAGCGGCTCGACGCGACGGGCATCCCCTACCGCGACCTGCCGGGGCTGGAGTTCATGCTCGAGGACGAGGCGAGCTGGCGGCTCTGCGCCAAGATCTTCGACTACGACCCGGCGCCGGCGCTGTCCCGGATCACGGCGCCGGTGCTCGCTCTCTTCGGCGCGGCCGACCGCGTGACGCCGCCCGAGGAGAGCGTTGTCGCGCTCCGTGACGCCGTCCGGCCGGATCTTCTCGAGGTGGAGGTCTTCCCGGAGGGCGACCACCGGCTTCAGCACGGCGACCCGCCACGCTTCGTCGACGGCTACCTCGACCGTCTCGCCTCGTTCGTGCGGGCAGCCGCTTCCCGGTGAGGCGACTTGCATCGAACTCCTACGTGAAGTTGGCGGCGCGACTCCGTAGGATCGCCGTGTGAGCTTCGTCGACTGGGCACTGGCCGTCCACGTCCTCAGCGCGTTCGCCTACGTCGGCGGCCTCGTGGTCTTCTGGGTTCTCATCGTCGCGGTGCGCCGGGTGGATACGCCCGCGGAGACGCTGCGCATGGCGCCGATCGTCAAGGTCGGCAACGTCGCGGTCGGCATCGGTGCGACCGGGACGATCGTGGTCGGCATCTACCTCGCCTTCGCGGTCGACAGCTACGCGATCTGGGACGGCTGGATCATCGCGGCGCTCGTCCTCTGGGCCGTGTCGGCAGAGCTCGGACGGCGCACCGGCGCCGCCTACATGCAGGGCATGGACAAGGCGAAGGAGCTCGACGCCGCCGGCAAGAGTGACGCCGACGAGGGGCTGCTGGCGCTCAACCGCACCCAGACCGGCCTCATGCTCCACTCGCTGACGTCCCTCGTCGTGGTGCTCATCCTCCTCGACATGATCGTCAAGCCGGGCGCATGACGACGGTCGTGGCGATACTCCAGTCGCGCAGCGGAGACTTCCCGCTCTTCCTCCACGTGCTCGGGGCGATGATCCTCGTCGGCGGGCTACTCACCGGCGCCGCCTGCCTCTGGCTGGCCCGCGGCGACGAGAAGTTCCTGCGGCTCGGCTATCGCGCTCTGCTCGCGGTGGCCTTACCCGGCTGGCTGCTGATGCGGATCTGTGCCGAGTGGATCGCCTCGAAGGAGGGCTGGGACGCCAAGGGTGTTCCGACTCCCACGTGGCTCGGCATCGGGTTCGTCCTGGCGGACGCCGGCGGGTTCATCCTCCTCGTCTCGCTCGTCGTGGGCGGCATCGGCGTGCGGCGGCTCCGGACAGGACGCGGGACCGCTCTGCTCCGGACCACGCTCGCGCTCTCGGTCATCCTGCTCGGGCGTGTACGTCGTCGCCGTGTGGGCGATGGCCGGCAAGCCGTCCTGAACCTCTAGCCGTGCGGGTAGAGCCGCGACTCGGCGGCGATGTACGGGCTCGCACCCCGCACCACCTGGGCGTTCGAGTGCTGGTCCTGAAGGTTGAGCAGCTGCATCGAGCCGCTGTCGACCGGTAGCTCCTCGAACACCGAGAAGCGGTAGGTGACGCCGCCGTCGGTCCCCTTGGTCGTCCACTGGATCGGGTCGTAGGTGGACGGGTCGACGTAGTAGGTCGACTTCCCACTGAGCGACTCGAGCTCGATCGCGTCACGGCCGTCGACCGTCACGTGGCCGACCACACGCACCTTTCCGGATCTGAGCAGCGCGAGGATCTGCGAGCGGAACTCCTCGGGCAGCACACCGGAGGTCTGCCCCTCGGGGTGGGTGAGCTCCCGGCGTAGCCTCCTGGCGCCCGCCTCCGTCGCGAGGACCTTGTACGCGGAGCCGCCCTTGCCCACCTCGTAGGCCACGCTCGCCTTCGAGCTTCCGGTGAGCTTCTCGAGCTTGCTCTCGGAGACGATCTCGATCTTGGGCATCCGAGCCGCGCGGAGCTGCGCGCTGGTCGCGATGTAGATCGTGTCGCTGCTCGCGTCGTAGAGCTCGTTCAGGTCGCCCTGCGATACCGACTCGGCGCGGGGCGCGTCCGTGTCGATCGCGATCTGCCGCCGTGTGTACGGCGGAACGAGGAGCTGCCAGGTCTCCTGGCTCCAGGTGGCGACGGTTCCGTCTCCGTTCTGCTGCGTCGCGTCGAACCGGTAGTGGAGGATCGAGTTGTCGGAGTACTGGAGCGCCGCCGCAGCGCGCTCGACCACCGACGGCCCGCCGGCCCCGAACACGCTCAGCAGCCCGAGCGCGCCGGCTGCGACGACCGCCAGAACGGCGGCGCCACGGATGGCGCGCCGCCGCCGGCGCCTGCTGCCGAGGTCGCGGTGGACGGCGTTCTCGAGCTCGCTGCCGAAGCGGTCGAGGCCGGGGGGCAGAGCGTTCATGTGTCCTCCTTCAAGGGCAGGGTGGAGAGGCGGCGGAGCGCGCGCGAGACCCGGAGCCGGGCGGCCGCGGGACGGACGCCGAGACGCGAGGCCACCTCCGAGTACGGCAGCTCGTCGACGACGCGAAGCTCGAGCGCCTCACGCTCGTGCTCCGGGAGCGTCTCGAGAGCGTCGGCGAGCGCGGCTCGTGGCGAGAGCCGTTCCTCGACAGCCGCGAACCCGTACTCGGAGGCGAGGTCGGTCGGGAGGCCGAGCCGGCGGCGCGCTCGTGTCTCGACCTCGTTCCGGCGGGCGGATTCGCGGGCGACGTTGCGCGCGATGCCGAGGAGCCAGGGAACCGCCGAGCCGTCGGCCTGGTCGCGGAAGCTCCGCCGCGAGAGCCACGCCTGCGCGAACGCCTCGGCGGTCAGGTCGCTCGCCGCCCACTCGAGGCGGCGGCGGAACCAGCCGTGCACCGTCGAGGCGTGACGGCGGTAGAGCTCTCCGAACGCGGCGGCTTCCGACTCCGCGGCGAGGAGAAGCTCGGCGTCGGTCCGGTCGGTCACGTGTCTCACACCCTGTAATGGAGGAACCACGCCGAGTTGTATCTTCGGTCGGGGATGCAACCGCTGAGCGGAATGCTGGTCGTGGACTTCAGCCGGTACCTCCCCGGCGCCTTCGCGTCCCGCGAGCTGCTCGAGCTCGGAGCACGCGTCGTCTGCATCGAGCCGCCGGGCGGGGATCCCATGCGCGGCACCGCGCCCGCCTGGGATGCCGCGCTGCGCGCGGGGAAGGAGTCGCTCGAGCTCGACCTGAAGCGCGACCCCGCGCAGGCGCTCGAGCTCATGGGTGAGGCCGACGTCGTGCTCGAGTCGTTCCGCCCCGGCGTCGCGTCGAGGCTCGGAGTCGGTCCCGAGCGCGTGCCGGAACGCACCGTCTACTGCTCGATCACCGGCTTCGGCCTGGACGGCCGCCACGAGCAGCGCGCCGGGCACGACCTCAACTACCTCGGCTGGGCCGGAGTGCTCTGGGACACCGCGCCGGCGTTGCCTCCCGTCCAGATCGCCGACCTCGCGGCGGGTGCCCTCGGCGCGGTGACGAAGATCCTCGCAGCGCTGTTGGAGCGGGACCGCACCGGCCGCGGCGGCCACCTCGTCGTCTCGATGACGCACGGCTCGCATCGCCTCGTCGCGCACCGCCTCGGCGGCGAGACCGTCCCGCGCATGCTGACCGGCGGCCTGGCCTGCTACCGCCTCTACGAGACCGCGGACGGTCGCCTGCTCACGGTCGCCGCGCTCGAGCCCGCCTTCTTCCGCCGGCTGGCGGAGCTGCTCGAGCGGCCCGAGCTGGCGGCGCGCCAGTTCGACTCCGACCAGGAGGAGCTCGCGACGGAGCTCGCGGCGATCTTTGCGACCCGGCCGCTCCCAGAGTGGCTGGAGCTCTTCGACGCCGAGGACGTCTGCGTCGGGCCGGTCGCCACGCTCGCCGAAGCGGCTGCAGACCTCGGGTAGCGTTCGCGCGCCATGGTGATTCGGCGGGCTCCGGCGGCACCGCTCGCAGGGCGGGTGACGACGTACTACGGCTTCGAGCAGGACACGCCGGAGCCGGTACGTCAGCGCGAAGGACCCGGCACGGACGTCGTCGTCATCCTCACGTTCGAGGAGTACTGGCTCGTCGACGGCGAACGGCACACGTCGTTCGTCGGGGGGCTGCACGAGCGCCAGGTCACGACCGAGCACCCCGGCCGCTCGCTCGGGATGCAGATCAATCTCGATCCGCTCGCTGCGCGGGCTCTCGTCGGCGCTCCCCTCCACGAGCTCGCGCACCGGACCGTGCCGCTCGAGGACGCTGTCGACGCGCCGTTCCTCGTCGAGCGTCTGGCCGCTGCGCCCGACTGGGACGCCCGCTTCGCCGTGCTCGACGCTGCGCTCGCGCCGCGGGTCGTCGGCACGCAGCCGTCACCCGAGGTCGCATGGGCATGGCAGCGCCTGCGCGCGACGTGCGGTCGCGTCGCGATCGGGGAGCTCGCGGCCGAGCTCGGCTGGAGCCGCAAGCGGATCGTCGCCCGCTTCCGCGACGAGATCGGGCTGCCGCCGAAGGCGGTCGCGCGGCTCCTCCGCTTCGAGCGGGCGCGCGAGCTCGCCGGGACGATGCCGTGGGGCGAGCTCGCCTTCGAGTGCGGCTTCTCCGACCAGTCGCATCTGATCGCCGAGTTCCGCCGGATCACCGGCCGGACGCCGGGAACATTTCTCCAAGACACGGCGGCGCAGGCGGCCTAGCCTGCCCGCCATGGAGCAACGAGTCTTTCCCTATCTGCTGTACGAGGACGGCGCGGCCGCGATCGAGTTCCTCACGCGGGCGTTCGGCTTCCGCGAGGAGATGCGGACGAGCGACGAGGGCATGCACGCCGAGCTCGAGGCACCGGACGGCGGCTGGGTCCACCTCGGCCAACGCCGCACAGGAGGATTCCGCAACCCGGCCGTGGTCGGGAGCACGTCGCTCGTGTACGCGCTCGTCGACGACGTCGACAGCCACTTCGCGCGGGCCAAGGCCGCAGGCGCACGGATCATCGACGAGCCGCGCGATCTCCCGTACGGGCGCAGCTACGGCTGCGTCGACCCGCAGGGCCACGAGTGGTACTTCACCCAACCGCCAGCGGAGGCGAGCTGACGGAGACATCGCCGGGTGCTGCCGGAGCGTGGTCCGCGAGGAGCGTAGGGTTGGCGCACCGTGAAGCATGTCGTCGTCCTCGGAGCCGGATTCGCCGGCCTGGAGCTCACGAGCCGTCTCTCCGAGTCGCTCGCGGGCGAGGTTCGCGTCACATTGATCGACCGGAACGACGGCTTCACGTTCGGGTTCTCGAAGCTCGACATCCTCTTCGGGCGCGCAGACCGCGCGGAGGTTCAGATTCCCTATCGCCTGCTCGCGAAGCGGGGCGTCGAGTTCCGCCAGGAGCGCATCACGGCGATCGATCCCACCTCCAGGCACGTGACGACCGACGGAGGTTCCTACGACGCGGACGTCCTCGTCGTGGCGCTCGGCGCCGACTACGACGTCGCCGCAACTCCGGGCTTCGCCGAGGGCGGCTTCGAGTACTACTCGATCGCCGGAGCCGAGAGGATGCGCGACACGCAATTCGGCGGCTTCACAGGCGGGACGATCCTGTTCGGCGTCCTCGGCCAGCCGTACAAGTGCCCGCCGGCACCGTTCGAGGGCGCGTTCCTGCTGCACGACCGGCTCGTCGAGCAGGGGATCAGGGAGCAGACGGAGATCCGCATCGTCGCGCCGATGGCCGCGCCGGTTCCCGTCACCCCCGAGGTCTCACGGCGCTTCCTCGCTGAGCTCGAGGCGCGCGGGATCGAGTACATCGCGCAGAACCGGGTGGTCGAGCTCGACGCGGCGAAGAAGGAGGCCGTGCTCGACAGCGGCGAGCGCCTGCCGTATGACCTCTTCGTCGGAATCCCGATTCATCGCGTGCCGGCCGTGGTCGCGGAGTCGGGCCTCGCCGACAACGGCTGGGTCGCGGTCGACCGGGACAACCTGCTGACGCCGTTCCCGGATGTGTACGCGGTGGGCGACTGCGTCGACATCCCGATGGCGAAAGCCGGCGTGTTCGCCGAGAACGCGGCCGGCGTCGCAGCCGACCACATCATCGCGCGGCACCGCGGCGAGACGCTCGAGCAGCGGTACGAGGGCGAGGGCAACTGCTACCTCGAGTTCGGCAGCGGACGGGTGGCGAAGGTGGAGGCGAACTTCCTCGGCGGCCCGTCGCCGACGGCGACCGTCGTCGGGCCTTCGGAGGATCTCGCCGCCGAAAAGGCGGCGTTCGGCTGGAGCCGGCGCAAGCGCTGGTTCGGCCAGGACCCTCCCGCGTAGCATCATTCCTCCCGTGAGCGCGCTTCCTCACGGCACGGTGACGCTGCTGTTCACCGACATCGAGGGCTCGACACGACTGCTGCACGAGCTCGGGCCCGCCCGGTACGCCGACGCGCTCGCGGAGCACCGGCGGATCGTGCGCGAGGCCGCGACGACGCACGGGGGCGTCGAGGTCGATACGCAGGGCGACGCGTTCTTCCTCGCGTTCCCGACTCCGGGAGGAGCGGCCGCGGCCGCCGAGACTGCACGGGAGGGGCTCGCCGCAGGGGCGATCCGCGTGCGTATGGGACTGCACACGGGAACGCCGACCGCTACCGAGGAGGGCTACGTCGGCGAGGACGTCCACCGCGGTGCGCGGATCGCAGCGCTCGCGCACGGCGACCAGATCCTCGTCTCCCCGACGACGACGGCGCTCCTCGAGTCGGAGCCGCTCCACGACCTCGGGCCGCACCGGCTCAAGGACTTCGAAGGCTCCGTTCGCATCTACCAGCTCGGCGACCGTGAGTTCCCGCCGCTGCGGACGCCGGGCAGCGTCGAGCTCCCGACTCCGGCCACACCGTTCCTCGGCCGCGAGCAGGAGCTGTTCGACGCGGTCTCCGTCGTGTACGAGCGCGACCCGCGGGTGCTGACTGTCGTCGGGCCGGGCGGAACCGGTAAGACGCGCTTCTCGATCGAGCTCGCGCGCCTGCTCGGGGACGATGCGGAGGGAGGCACCGTCTTCGTCCCGCTCGCGCCGCTGCGGGATCCGGAGTTCGTCGTGCCGGCGGTGGCCGACCGGCTCGGCGCGTCGTCGCCGGAGCCGACCGCGATCGCCGCGCGCGTCGGTGACCGCCGCACGCACGTCGTGTGCGACAACCTCGAGCACCTCCTGCCCGGCGCCGCGCGTCCCCTGGCCGAGCTCGTGGCCGCCGTGCCGGCCCTGAGAGTGCTCGCCACCAGCCGCGAAGCACTCCGGATCCAGGGCGAGGCCGAGCTCGACCTCCCGCCGCTCGTGCGCGACGAAGCGGTGACGCTCTTCTGCGAGCGCGCGCGGGCCGTGCGGCCCGACGTCACCCCCACGGACGCCGTCGTCCAGCTCTGCGACCGGCTCGACGGGCTGCCCCTCGCGCTCGAGCTCGCCGCCGCCCGGACGAAGCTGCTCGCACCCGAGACGCTCCTCGACCGCCTCGCCGACCGGCTCGACGCGCTCAGGGGAACCCGGGACGCCGAGGAGCGCCACATGACGCTCAGAGCGACCATCGCCTGGTCGTACGACCTCCTCGACGAAGAAGAGCAGGCGCTGTTCGCGAGCCTCGGCGTCTTCCGTGGAGGCTGCACGCTCGAGACGGCGGAGGCAGTCTGCGACGCGGAGCTCGACACGCTCGCCTCCCTGCTCGACAAGAGCCTCGTCCGACGCCGCACCGGACGACTCGGCGAGGAGCGCTACTGGCTGCTGGAGACGATCCGCGAGTTCGCGCTCGAGCGGCTCCGCGAGTCGGGGCGGGAGGACGAGCTGCGCCGTCGGCACGCGGAACGGATGCTCCAGATCGCCCTCGACGCCCACCTCGGCGCGGGCGACACCGAAGGAAACCTCGAGCTCGGTCTGGCGGAGAAAGACGATCTGCGCGCGGCGCTGGACTGGGCGAAGGCGAACGATCCGACTTTCGGCCTCGGGCTCGCGGCGGAGCTGATGAACCTCTGGAGCGCGTCGGGGCCGGAGGAAGGCGTCGAGCGGATCCAGCGCCTGCTCGACTCCGCGGGGCCGATCTCGCCGGAGTTGCGGGCGAAGGCACTGCGTGCGTGCGCGGCAGCTGCGGACCTCGCCGGCCTCGACGACCTCGCAGTTCGAGCGGCCGAGGAGAGTCTCGCCCTCTACACCCAGCTCGGGGACGAGGAGGCGATGGCGTTGCTCGAGCACATGATGGCCGTGGGCGCCTGGCGGCGGGAGGACTGGAACCGGATGCGAGAGCTGACGGAGCACGGCCTCGCGCTCGCCCGCGACCGGTTCCCCTTCCTCGAGATCAGCGGCTACTGGTTGTCGGGCCAGCTGGCACTCCACGACGGCGACCTCGAGCGCGCCGTCGAGCTCACGCGCCAGAGCGCGGAGATGGCGCGCGAGGCGGGCTGGGCGTGGTGGGAGTCGGGCCAGCGCCATGAGCTCCTGATGCTCAACCTGCAGGGCGGTGACCCCGAGGAGGCGGAGCGGGAAGGACTCGTGGCGCTCGAGATGGAGCGTACGCAGGAGAACCGGCTGTGGACGCTCTACACCCTCGCCGGCCTCGCGCAGGTCGCGCTCGCCCGCGGCGACCTCGAACGGGCAGGCCTCCTCTGGGGTGCCGCGGAGAGAGAAGGCGAGAGCCTGCCGCGCTGGCCCGACGAACGTGCCCGGCGGATCGGCGCCCTCGCCGGCGAAGAGCGCGAGCCGGTCGTCGCCGCGCGCGAGCTAGGGCGCGCGCTCGATCTCTGGGACGCGGCCGCCGTCGCCCTCGGCGAACGCTGAAGACGCCGCCGCCTCGAAGCGGTGGAGGCAGTGGTCGGAGCAGAAGTAGACGGCCTGCCCGTCGCGTTCGGCGCGCGCCGGGGCGTTCGCGATCTCCACCTGCATCCCGCAGACCGGGTCGATCGCGTAGCCGGCGCCGCCGCCGAGGCGCTGCTGGTTCCGCGCCAGCCACCAGAGGCCGCCGAGGAGCAGCAGGAACACGAGATTCAGGAAGGTCGTGTAGTTCCAGCTGAACTCGGTCGGCACCACTGCCGCCGGACGTGTCTCGGGCACGATCCCCACAGCGAGGAAGAGGTACTGCACCGCCAGGCCCGCGGCGCTCATCACGACCCAGAACGTCAGCAGGAGCTTCAGCGCCAGCCGGCCTCCGTAGTAGCGCCGGTAGATGAGGAGCAGGGGCAGGGCGATCAGGTCGGCGAAGATGAAGCTCATCACGCCGCCGAAGCTGATCCCTCCGTGCCAGAGCGCGGCGGCGAGCGGCACGTTCCCGATCGAGCAGACGCAGGCGATGAGCGCGATGAACGGCCCGACGAGGACGTTCTGCAGCGTGGTCCAGAATCCGTGCCCGGTGACGAAGACGTCGTTCCAGACGGTCACCGGGACGAGCACGGCGAGGAACCCGGCGACGAGGTAGCCGCCCGCCATCTCCTTCCGCAGCATCTTCGCGTCGGCGAACGTGTAGCTCGCCGCGTCCGCCCACCCTGCGGGCGAGCGCAGCCGCTCGCGAAACCGCTTCCGCGTCGACCCGGCACCGTGCACGTGCCCGCCGTCGCCCAGCCTCGCGCGCGCCGCGTCGGTCTCCCGCCGCTTCAGGGTGAACCGTGCGAGCCCCCAGAAGAGGACGATCATGATCGCGCCGCCGACGAATTCGCCGAGCGCGAACTGCCAGCCGAGCAGCACCCAGATCACGATCCCGAGCTCGATCACGAGATTCGTCGAGGCGAACATGAAGACCATCGAGCTGACGAAGTCGGCGCCGCGCTGGAAGAGCGTCTTCGCCATCGCCGAGGCCGCGTACGAGCAGGACGACGAGGCGGCGCCGAACAGGGTCGCCCTCCCGATCTCGCGCGGGCCGCGACGGCCGAGCACCCGCTCCAGCTCCACCCTCGGGACGAACGCCTGCACCGCCCCCGAGAGCCCGAAGCCGAGGATCAGGGCCCAGAGGGTCACCCAGAACATGAAGAACGCCTCACGCAGCGAGTGGGCGATGTCGATCAGGACGTGCACTGCACCGAACTACGCCGACGGTAGCTCGACCGGCTCGGCCCGTTGCTCGAAGCCACGCAGGACGAATCCACCGACGAAGAGCACGATCAGCTCGACGAGGGTGAGCGCGACCCGGTTCAGCGCGACTGCTCCGAGCGCTTGACCCGGGGTGGCAACCGCGAGCAGCAGCCCGTACATCGCGCCCTCGCGCACGCCGATTCCCGACGGCGCGAAGACGAAGACGACGGCGACGATCGCGCCGACCGCCGCGACGCCTCCGAGATAGACGATCGATGCAACCTCGGGGTGGCCACCGACCGAGCGCAGCAAGAGCCAGAGCGCGAAGCCGCCGAGCACCCACGTCCCCGCATAGAAGACGAGCAGCATCGTGAGCGTGTGCGTGCGCATGTTCGGCAGCTCCTTCGTGTAGCCGACCTTGCGCAGTACCCAGTGGGCCATCGGCCTGAAGACGCGCGGCTGGACGAGGATCGCGAGCACGACGCCGAAGACGATGAGCGGTGCGAGCGGCGCATTGACCTCGTCGACGAACGGAAGGCTGAGCACGAAAACGATCACTCCGGCGACCGCCGAGAGGCCGGCCTCGAGCAGCATCGAGGAGGTGACGAGCGCCGCGTCGGTCACACCGGCGCGCCTGGCCGCGACGACCCGCGCGGCCGGAGCCCAGATCGCGCCGGGGATGTACTTCGCGAGCATCGAGATCATCTCGGCCCGCAGAGCCGCTGGATAGGGCAGCCGGACTCCCCACTCCAGGAGGATCCACATCCAGCCGAGTACGAACACGAGGTAGTACCCGGCGAGCGCCGCGCAGCCGAGTCCGAACAGAACGAGGTTCGCGTTGCTCAGGTCGTGGGCGGCGGAATGGACCGTGCCGCGCAGCGCCCAGGCGAGGCTCGCGAAGAAGACGACGAGCACGATGAGCTGGACCGCTACGAGCAGCCGGCGGTGCCGGGATGCCCAACCAGCCAGGTCCGAAAGGCGGCTCACTCGGTCAGATTTAGCACGACCGCCCCCTGTACCTCGCCTCGCCGCAGGTGATTCAGAGCTTCGTTCGCGTCCTCGAGGGGGAAGATGCTGACCTGCGTACGCCTCACCGCCTGCGGCGCGAGGGCCAGGAACTCCTCCCCGTCCTGCCGCGTCAGGTTGGCAACCGACCGGATCGACCGCTCCTGCCACAGCAGCTCGTACGGGAAGCTCGGGATGTCGCTCATGTGGATGCCGGCGCAGACGACGACGCCGCCGCGCGCGAGCCAGGGGAGCGCCGTGGTCACGAGCTCCCCGACCGGCGCGAAGACGATCGCGGCGTCAAGCTCCTCGGGCGGCGGCTCGTCCGACCACCCCGCCCACTCGCAGCCGAGCTCGTAGGCGAAGTCGCGCGCGACCGCGTCTCCGCTGCGCACGAAGCCGAACACACGTCGCCCCTGGTGGCGGGCGACCTGGGCGACGATGTGGGCGGAGGCGCCGAAGCCGTAGAGGCCGATCCGCTCGGCGTCGCCCGCAAGGCGGAGCGAGCGGTAGCCGATCAGCCCGGCGCAGAGGAGCGGCGCCGCCTCGAGATCGTCGAAACGGTCGGGAATCGGCAGGCAGTAGCGCTTGTCTGCGACGACCCAGTCCGCGTAGCCGCCGTCGAGGTGGTAGCCGGTGAAGCGCGCCGACTCGCAGAGGTTCTCGCGACCCGAGAGGCAGAAGCGGCACGTGCCGTCCGTCCAGCCGAGCCACGGCACTCCGAGGCGCTGCCCGTCCTCCGTCCGGCCGACGATCTGGTGGCCCAGGACGAGAGGAAGCTTCGGATTCGGTAGCTCGCCGTCCACGATGTGGAGGTCGGTGCGGCAGACGCCGCACGCCGACACGCGGAGCCGGACCTGGCCGGGCTCCGGCACCGGCGGCGGAACCTCCTCGAGCCGCAGCGGCTCGCCGGCCGCGTGGAGCACCATCGCACGCATGGCTAGATTCTCTCGTGTGGAGCAGACCCTGCCCTACAGCTGGTACACGGATCCCGAGATCCTGCGGCGGGAGCGGGAGCGGATCTTCCGGCCGGCGTGGCAGTACGTCGGCCATGCCGGGCAGCTGCCGGAGCCGGGCTACTTCGCCGCGACGGCTGCCGGGACCCCCGTCGTCGTCACCCGCGACCGCGACGGCGTCCTGCGGGCATTCGTCAACGTCTGCCGCCACCGCGGCTCCCAGGTCGTCGAGGGGGAGGGTAGACGCGAGACGCTGCAGTGCCCGTATCACGCCTGGACCTACGGGCTCGACGGGAGCCTCCGCGCGGCGCCGCGCAGCGAGGAAGAGCCGGAGTTCTCGCCGCACGAGCTCGGGCTGGTTCCGGTGTCGGTCGACACCTGGGGGCCGTTCGTCTTCGCCAACGCCGGCCCCGACCCGGAGCCGTTGGCCGACGCGCTCGGCTCGCTCCCGGCGCAGGTCGCCGAGCTCGGGCTCGACGTCGACTCGCTCGTCCACCACTCGCGCTGGGAAGCGGAGGTCGACGCGAACTGGAAGATCGTGACCGAGAACTTCCTCGAGTGCTACCACTGCCAGGTCGCACATCCCGGGTTCAGCGAGCTCATCGACGTCTCGCCCGACGCCTATGTGCTCTCGACGGACGGCCGCCTCTCCACCCAGCACGGCCCGCCGCGAACGGCGAACCCCGCCGACGAACTGCCGCGGGCGCAGTTCCACTTCCTCTGGCCGAACCTCGGGATCAACATCTTCGCCGGCCGGCCGAACATCTCGATCGGGCCGATCGTGCCGGTGACGCCCGAGCGGACGCACCGCTTCCTCGACTACTTCTTCGGCCCGGACGTCGAGCCCGCCTGGATCGACGACCTGCTCGCCTTCGACGACCAGGTCGGGCGCGAGGACCGGGCGCTCGTCGAGCGCGTGCACCGCAGCGTCGCCTCCGGCGCGCTCGAGCACGGGGTCCTGATGAGCGAGAGCGAGCAGCTGATCGGCCACTTCGACGCGCTCACGGCTGCCGCGCTCGCGGAGTAGAGTCAGCGCTCTCTCGCCGGTTCGACATCTAGGAGGGCATCCGTGAAGCGTCTACTCCCGCTGCTGGGGATCGCAGCACTCGTCAGCGCGCTGGCCGCTTGCGGAGGTGGCGGCGGCAGCAGTACGACAACCACCTCGTCCACGAAGAGCGTGCCGACGCTGCACGCGGGCAAGCTCGTCGTCGGGTTCGACCTCCCGGCGCCTGCGTTCTGGAACGGCCAGGCGTCCGGCACCACGATCAAGGACCCGTCGGGTTTCGAGTACGGCCTTGCCCTCGACGTCGCGCAGCAACTCGGGATCAGCAAGCAGAACGTCACCTTCCTGCGCGCGCCGTTCGCGACGATCCTGCTCGCCGGCAAGAAGCCGTACGACTTCGCGATGGAGGAGACGACCATCACCCCGCAGCGCGCCAAGGTGATCGGCTTCTCGTCCTCCTACTTCGACGCGAACCAGGGCGTTCTGATCGCGAAGGGCGTGAAGAAGCCGACCAGCATCGCCGACCTGAAGAGCCTGCAGACGTGCGCCCAGGCGAACACGACCGGCCTCGACTGGATCCTGCACCAGCTGCACCCCGCGAAGCAGCCGCTCGTCTACTCGGCGTCTTCCGACGCCGCGTTCGAGGCGGTACAGCACGGCGCCTGCCAGGCGCTGATCCTCGACGTCCCGATCATCGAGGCGCAGAACGCGAAGGTGCCGGGCGCGTACGGCGGCGTCGTCGGCCAGATCGACACGCACGAGGGCTACGGCGCGGTGTTCGCGCACGGCAGCCCGCTGATCCCGGACGTCAGCAAGGCGATCAGCACGCTGCAGGGGAACGGAACCATCAGCAAGCTGACGAAGCAGTGGTTCGGGTTCGACCCGGCGAAGGTTCCGGTACTGAAGTAGTGCGGACCTGACCCAGGCGTAGGCGCGGAGGAGTCGAGATGGGCCAGTTTCTGCACGAGTTCTTCAGCCCGCTCGACTTCATCCGCGCCACGCCGGCGATCTGGAACGGCTTCATCTTCAACCTCAAGCTGATGCTCGCGGCCGAGGCGCTCGTCCTGCCCCTCGCCCTATTCGTGGCGATCGTGCGAGGACTACCCGGCCGGGCAGCGGCTCCACTGAGGGGGGTGGCGATCGTCTACGCCGACTTCTTCCGTGGGACGCCGCTGATCCTCACCCTCTTGATCACGCTGGGTTTCGCCCAACTCGACTACCTCGGGCTGACGGCCGAATCGCTGTTCCAGGTTGGCCTCATCGCCCTCACGCTCACCTACACCGCGTACGTGAGCGAGGTGTACCGGGCAGGAATCGAGTCCGTCCATCCGAGCCAGCGGATGGCGGCTCGGTCTCTCGGCCTGAGCTACATGCAGACGATGCGCTACGTCGTACTGCCGCAGGCGATCCGGCGCGTCATCCCCCCGCTCCTGAACGACTTCATCGGCCTGCAGAAGGACACGGCTCTGGTCTCGATCATCGGCCTGACCGAGGCGGTCGCGCAGGCCGGTCAGTTTTCCAGCGACTACGCGAACGACACCGCGTTCATCGTCGCCGCGGTGTTCTTCATCTTCCTGACCATCCCGCTCGCCCGGTTCACCGATCACATCATCAGGCAGCGAGAGCGGCGCGAGCGGGCGCAGGCGGTATGAGCGCGAACGGGCATTTCGTCTCGCTGCAAGGCGTCACCAAGAGCTTCGACGACCTCGAGGTCCTGCACGGGATCGACCTCGACGTGGGCGAGCACGAGGTCGTCTGCCTGATCGGTGCCTCGGGCTCCGGGAAGTCGACCCTGCTCCGCTGCATCAACCTGCTCGAGCGGGTCGACGCCGGGACGATCGTCGTGGACGAGCAGACGATCACCGGGACGAAGATCGACGTCAACAGGCTGCGTCAGAAGATCGGGATCGTCTTCCAGGCGTACAACCTCTTCCCGCACATGACCGTGCTCCAGAACGTGACGCTCGCCCCGCGCAAGGCGCTCGGCATCTCGCGCCAGGACGCGGAAGGCCATGCCCGCGCGCTCCTGCGCCAGATCGGGCTCGAGGACAAGGCAGACGAGTTCCCGGACCGGCTGTCGGGCGGCCAGCAGCAGCGCGTCGCGATCGTCCGCGCGCTCGCGACCGGCCCGAAGCTCATGCTGCTCGACGAGATCACCTCGGCGCTCGACCCGCAGCTGATCGGCGAGGTGCTCGAGCTCGTCCGCGAGCTCGCGGATACCGGGATGACGATGATCCTCGCCACCCACGAGATGAGCTTCGCGCGCGAGGTGGCGAACAAGGTCTGCTTCCTCGACGCCGGCGTCATCCGCGAGGAGGGAACGCCCGAGCAGATCCTCTCGGCGCCGCGAGAAGAGCGGACGCGCGAGTTCCTGGCCCGGGTGCTCGAGGGCGGCAGGCTGTGAGGCGCTTCCGTGGCACCTCGAAGGCGCCAGTTGCCGTCGCAGGAGTCCTGGCCCTGCCGCTCTTCTTCGTGGCGCTGATGGCGTTCGCGCTGAAGGTCGACAAGCCTTCGCACCACCTGACCAAGACCGGCGCGGTCGTCCTGGGCGACCCCACGAGAGGCACCGTGGCGACGATCTACCTGCTCGCGTTGGCCGCGGCTGCCGCCCTGCTCCTAGTGGGAGTCCTCGCCAGGCTGCTCCGCTCTCGCCTCGCCGTGATCGTTCCCGCCGTCCTCGCCATCGTGCTCACCGTTCTCCTGTTCCTCCCCCTCAACACCTGGGCCGCGCAGCACACGAAGCGGTACCCGCTCGGAGTCGACAACATCCCGGACGGGACACCGGCGCATCCCGTTAACACGAACCTCGTGAACCGCGGCTTCTGGGAGCAGACGGCCAAGACGACCGCCCACCAGATCGGCCTCGTCACGATCGGGCTCGCAATTGCGGCGATCCTGATCTGCGTGCTGCTCGAAGTGCGGCACCGCCGCGGTCGCGACGGGATCCCGGTCCAGCCGCCGCCGATCGGACTGGACACAGGCGGCGCTCCGGGGGTTACCGGCGCGTGAGCCGGAGTACGATTGCGCGGCATCAACGACCGGGCCAGGAAAGGAAAGGTATGAGTGTGAAGCGGATCCTCGCCGCCGGGGTGCTCGCCGCAGCCGGCAGCGTCCTGCTCGCCGCCTGCGGCGGCGGTGGCGGCTCGAACACCACGACTACGACGAGCGCGGCCTCGTCCGTCCCGAATCCGATCGTCTACTGCGTCGACACGACGTACCCGCCGATGGAGTCGATCGTCAACGGCAGCCCCGCCGGAGCCGACATCGACATCGCGAACGCCGTCGCGAAGCAGCTCAACTCGACCGCGAAGATCCAGACGACGGGCTTCAACGTCATCATCCCCGCGCTCCTGCACAAGAAGTGCAACGCGATCATCAGCTCGATGACGATCACGCCGGAGCGCGCCAAGTCGGTGCACTTCACGCCGTACATCGACGTCGGCGCCTTCCTGATGGTGAAGAAGGGCAACCCCGACCACATCTCGACCCTCGCCAGCCTCTCCGGCAAGAGCGCCGCCGTCGAGTCGTCGACCACGGAGCTCGGCTGTCCTCCAGGCCGAGAACAAGATCCTGCAGAAGCAGGGCAAGCCGCTGATCACGATCAAGAGCTACCCGGCCGACACCGCGGCGGCCCAGGCGATCCTGTCCGGCCACGTGTCCGCGTACTTCGCCGACGCGCCGCCGGTTCTCTTCTACATCCGCAAGACCAACGGCGACTTCGAGACCGCGGGCCAGCAGATCGAGACGGCCCCGGAGGGCATCGCGACCCGCAAGGGCGACCCGCTCGGAGCGCAGATCAACAATGCCATCCAGGCGCTCTACCTGAAGGGGCAGATGAAGAAGATCCTCGCGAAGTGGCAGGCGAGCCAGTTCGCGTTGAAGAACCAGTAGGAGACACGCTGCCGGATGCATGTGCTCGTCGCCTCCATCGACTGGCACCTCATCTGGCAGCGGATCTTCCATCCAGGTCCCGTCTTCTGGCGTGCGCTCTGGACGACCGTCTACATCTCCGTCATCTCGCAGGTCGCAGGCGTCCTGCTGGGACTGCTCGCTGCCTTGATGCGGATGTCGCGGTTCGCGCCGTTGCGCTGGATCTCGGCGACCTACGTCCTGATCTTCCGCGGGACGCCGCTGCTCGTCCAGATCTTCTTCATCTACGTCACGGTCAACCTGCCGAGCATCCACCTGCACCTCTGGACGATCCCGTCCGAGGCTCTCACCGGCATCCTCGCCCTCAGCCTCAACGAGGGCGCGTACATGCGTGAGATCATCCGCGCCGGGATCGACGCGATCGACCGGGGCCAGATGGAGGCTGCCAAGTCCCTCGGGATGCGCCACGGGCAAGCGATGCGGCGCGTCATCCTGCCCCAGGCTGCACGCGTGATCGTGCCGCCGCTCGGCAACGAGTTCAACAACATGATGAAGAACAGCTCGCTCCTGACGATCATCGGGGTGTACGAGCTCTTCTCCGACGCCTCTCAGGGCTACTCGGCGACCTTCAAGAGTGAGTACTGGCTCGTGGTGGCTTTCTGGTACCTGATCCTCACGACCGTCTGGACGTTCATCCAGCTGGGGATCGAACGCCGCCTCGGGAAGAGCGAACTGGCCGAGGCACTGACCTTCCGGCAGCGACTGGTGCTGGCGTGGGACCCGCGGGTCATGTGGGGACGCGGGATGCCCTGGTGGGGGAACCGATGACCGACGCGGTCATGCACGCCGAGGGCGTCCACAAGAGCTTCGGCAAGCTCGAGGTGCTGAAGGGCGTCTCGCTCGAGGTGGCTAAGGGCGAGACGGTCTGCATCATCGGGCCGTCCGGCTCCGGCAAGACGACGTTCATCCGCTGCATCAACCACCTCGAGAAGATGGACTCCGGCCGGATCGAGGTCAACGGCCAGCTGATCGGCTACCGGCAACGCGGGGACAAGCTCGTGGAGGACAGCGAGCGCAACATCGCCCGGCAGCGGACGCAGATCGGGATGGTCTTCCAGCGCTTCAACCTCTTCCCGCACAAGACCGCACTGGAGAACGTGATCGAGGCGCCGGTGCATGTACTCGGCCAGCCGAAGGAGCAGGCGCGCGACTTCGCGAGGGTCCTGCTCGGGCGGGTCGGGTTGGGGGACAAGCTCGACACGTATCCCGGCAAGCTCTCGGGAGGCCAGCAGCAGCGGGTGGCGATCGCCCGCGCACTCGCGATGGGCCCGGCGCTGATGCTGTTCGACGAGCCGACGAGCGCGCTCGACCCGGAGGTGACCGGCGAGGTGCTCTCGGTGATGGAGGAGCTCGCGCGGGCCGGCACGACGATGATCGTGGTCACCCACGAGATGGGCTTCGCGCGCAAGGCGGCCAAGCGCGTCGTGATGATGGACGACGGCCTGATCATCGAGGAGGGCACGCCCGAGCACTTCTTCGAGGCGCCCGAACACGAGCGCACCAAGCAGTTCCTCTCCAAGATCCTGTAAGGAAATCGTTAGCCCGGTTAGGCAATTTGCTAACCTGGTTAATGAATGGCTCAGGCGACGAAGCAACAGCTCGAGGCGATGGCAGTGGCCGACAGCCTCCGCCCGACGCTCCTCCAGCTGGCGCGCGAGCTGCGCCGCGAGAAGATCGCCGGCGTCTCGCCGCAGCAGGTCGGGCTGCTCGTGGCGATCAAGTACGCCCCCGGGGTCACCGTCGGCCAGCTCGCCGCGGAGGAGCGCGTCTCCACCGCCGCGATGTCGAAGCGCGTCTCGCGGCTCCAGCGTGACGGTCTCGTCGCCCGCACCAAGAGCGAGGCCGACCGCCGCTGCGTAGGTCTCACACTGACCGAGGACGGCCAGCGCACGCTCCGCCGGGTCCGCTCCCGCCGCACCGCCTATCTCGCCAGTCGGCTCGGCGCTCTCGCGCCGGCCGAGCTGGCCGCGGTGGGAGCGGCCGCGGAGCCGCTCGCGCGCCTCCTCGAAGGCGAACAGGTGCGCGTTTGACGAGGCACGCCAGGCGCACGTTCCACAGCCTCCGCTACCGCAACTACCGCCTCTTCTTCGGGGGACAGATCGTCTCCCAGACCGGCTCGTGGATGCAGCGGATCGCGCTCGGCTGGTTCGTCCTCCAGCTGACGCACTCGCCGTTCGACGTCGGCGTGATGGCGTTCGCACAGTTCGCGCCGTACATGCTGTTCGGACTGTTCGCGGGCGTGCTCGCCGACCGACTCGACGCGCGCCGCACGGTGCTCGGGACGCAGACGGCGCAGCTCATCTCGGCTTCGGCGCTCGCCTGGATCGCGCTCGGCGGCTTCGCGGAACCGTGGATGCTCTACACGATCGCCTTCATCAACGGGACGGTGCTCGTCCTCGACGTCCCGTCGCGCCAGCAGCTCACGTACCGGATGGTCGGCCGCGAGGACCTGCCGAACGCGATCGCCCTCAACTCGACGCTCTTCAACGCGTCGCGGATCTTCGGCCCGGCCGTCGCAGGCGTCGTGCTCGTCGCCGGTGCGGGCGTCTGCTTCCTCACGAACGCGATCAGCTACCTCGCCGTCCTGATCTGCCTGCTCCTGATGCGCGTCTCGGAGTTCTTCCCGCTCGAGCGGTTCGAGCGGCCGGCGATCATCGCCGGCACGCGCGAGGGGCTCGCCTGGATTCGCAGACAGCCGCGGATGCTGATCATCCTCTCGCTCGTCTTCGTGATCAGCACGTTCTGCTTCAACTTCAACGTCACGTTGCCGGTGCTGGCGAAGGTCACGCTGAACGGGCACAGCTACGTGTACGGGCTCCTGTCGGCCGCGTTCGGAGCCGGGGCGCTCGTCGGCGCGCTGGCGGCCGCGTCGCTCGGGCGCGCGTCGATGAAGGTGCTGCTCATCGGCGGGATGGTCTTCTCTGCGTGCGAGCTCCTGCTCGCGCCGATCCAGTCCGCCGTGCTGGCCGGTGTCCTGCTCTTCTTCGTCGGCGCGGGCTTCACCGCCTGGTCGGCGAACTCGAACGCGATCATGCAGCTCGCCGCGCCCGACCACCTGCGCGGCCGGATCATCGGGCTGTACTTCTACGCCTTCAATGGCACGGGAGCGATCGCAGGGATCATGACCGGCTGGCTCTGCGCCCGAGGCGGCACCGAGCTCGCCTTCGTGGTCTCGGGCCTGATCGGCATGGTGGCGGTGGGGGCGACGGCGCTGGCCCTCGGCTGGACGCCGCGCGCACCGATGCGCCGTCGCGCCGCCGAGCCGCAGCACGCTTGATCCAATCACGGGCCTCAGCGAAGTAGGCGGAGGCGGGCGGTCCGTGGTGGATCTATCGGCTTATGTGTACTTACAGCGTTTATAAGCGTGCCGCTATAACTTCTGATAAGTGGATCCCATCCGGAACCCCTACACGCCTGGCGCTGGTGCCCGACCGCCGGCCCTGACCGGCCGTGATGCCGAACTTGAGCGGTTCCGTGTCCTGCTCCATCGACTGGAGCGCGGCCGGCACGAAAAGTCCCTACTCATCACCGGGCTCCGAGGCGCGGGAAAGACGGTTCTCTTGAACACATACCGTGACATCGCTGTCGAGGCCGGATGGTTTGCAGCCGATACAGAGATCCGGACTGGCACCACTCTGACTCCGGTCATAGCGCGACTCGCCCGGCGCGTGTTGCTGGACATGAGTGGGCGGGAGCGTCTGAGAGATCGTGCGCGGCAAGCGCTCGGCGTACTCCGCGCGTTTTCGCTTCGCCACGGCGAGCTCGAGCTGCGCTTCGACGTGGATGCGATAGCCGGGCGTGCGGACTCCGGCGATCTGGAGGAGGACATCGTCGATCTGATCGCCGAGCTCGGCGAAACCGCCCGTGACGCGGGCACGGGCGTGGTGTTCCTGATGGACGAGATTCAGTTCTTGAGTCGCGCTGATCTCGAAGCCCTGATCGCCGCCATGCATCGCGCTTCGCAGCGAAACCTACCCGTCACAATCGTGGGCGCCGGACTGCCGCTTCTCCCGCGCCTAGCTGGCGAAGCGCGCTCGTACGCCGAACGTCTCTTCGACTTCCGCTCGATCGGTTCCCTTCCAGACGCCGATGCGAAGGAGGCACTTCTGATTCCGGCCCGAGAGGAGAACGCTGAGTGGGAGAACGCTGCCCTTGAACTCGCGCTGGATTACACAGAGGCGTATCCGTATTTCCTTCAGGAGTACGGCAAGCACGCATGGCTTGAGGCGCCCGAGCCTCCAATCAGTCGAGCCGACGTCCAGCGCGCTCATCCTCTTGTGTTGGCGGAGCTCGATGAAGGCTTCTTTCACGTTCGGCTCGAACGGTCAACCGACGCCGAGCGCCGGTACATGGCGGCCATGGCAGATCTCGGCGATGGAGCACAGCGGTCAGGCGAGATTGCGCACCGCCTCGGGTACGACAGTTCGACAGCCGTCTCCGTGACCCGCGAACAGCTTCTGAAGAAGGGCCTCATCTTCAGCCCCACGCACGGCCAAGTCGACTTCACCGTGCCGCAGTTCGGAGCCTACATTCGCCGCAACTATGCCCTTGAAGCCGAGAACGCCTAAAGACGCCAGGCAGGAACGCTGAACTTCTCCAAGAGCTTCGCCGAAGTTGCTAACCGACGACCCAGGTCTCGCCCGAGTGCAACAGCTCCGCGAGGTCGCCCTTCCCGCGCTTCTCCTCGGCCGCCGCCAGCTGCTCGGCCATCAGGTCGTCGTAGACCGGGCGCTCGACGTTGCGGAAGAGGCCGACCGGCGTGCCGCCGTGTGTCGCCTGCGTCACGCGCGACAGGGCGAATGCGAGCGCCGGCTCCGTGTGCGTCTGGTCGTGGACGAGCACTCCGTCCTCGCCCGCGGCGCACGCTTCGATCGTGCCGTCGTCGCGCTGGCGCAGCGCCTTCTCGCCGTCCTTGCCCCACGTGATCGGCTCGCCGTGGCGGAGGATGATGCGGTTCACGCCTTCCTTGTCGTCGCGGACGTAGTCGAACGCGTCGTCGTTGAAGATCGGGCAGTTCTGGAAGATCTCGACGAACGCGCTGCCGCGGTGCTCGGCTGCGGCGCGCAGCACCCCGGTCATCCCCTTCTTGTCGGTGTCGATCGCGCGCCCGACGAACGTCGCCTCCGCCCCGATCGCGAGCGAGATCGGGTTGAAGGGCCAGTCGAGCGAGCCCATCGGCGTCGACTTCGTCACCTTCCCCAGCTCGCTCGTCGGTGAGTACTGCCCCTTCGTCAGCCCGTAGATCCGGTTGTTGAAGAGCAGGATCTTGAAGTTGACGTTGCGCCGCAGCGCGTGGATCAGGTGGTTGCCGCCGATCGACAGCGCGTCGCCGTCACCCGTCACGACCCAGACCGAGAGGTCCGGCCGCGTCGTCGCGAGACCGGTCGCAATCGCCGGCGCGCGGCCGTGGATCGAGTGCATCCCGTACGTGTTCATGTAGTACGGGAAGCGCGCCGCGCAGCCGATGCCGCTGATGAAGACGGTGTTCTCGCGCTCGATCCCGAGCTCCGGCATGAACGACTGCATCGCGGCGAGGATCGCGTAGTCGCCGCACCCCGGGCACCAGCGCACCTCCTGGTCGGTGCGGAAGTCCTTCGCCGTCAGCTGCCCGTTGCCGTTGCCGTCGCTCATGCGCTGTCCACCAGGGCCTCGGCCGCGTCGGCCACCTCGGCCGCGCGCAGCGGGAAGCCGCGCACGCGGTTGTAGCCGATCGCGTCGACGAGGAACTGCGACCGCACGAGCTGCAGGAGCTGGCCGAGGTTCATCTCCGGGATCAGCACCTTGTCGTAGCGACGCAGCACGTCGCCCGTGTTGCGCGGGAAGGGATTGAGATAGCGCAGGTGCGCGTGCGCGACCTGCTTGCCGTTGGCGCGCACGCGCCGCGCGGCCGCCGCGACCGGGCCGTACGTGCCGCCCCAGCTCAGGACGAGCAGCTTCGCGTCGCCGCCGGGATCGTCGACCTCGAGCTCGGGGATGTCGCCCGCGATCCCCGCGACCTTCTGCGCGCGCAGCCGCGTCATCAGGTCGTGGTTCTCGGGGTCGTAGGAGATGTTGCCCGTCCGGTCCGCCTTCTCGAGCCCGCCGATCCGGTGCTCGAGCCCCGGCGTCCCCGGCAGTGCCCACGGCCGCGCGAGCGTCTGCTCGTCACGCAGGTACGGCAGGAACTCGTCGCCGCCCTCATCAGGTGAATGGTTCGGCTCGGTCGCGAAGGTCGTGTGGAGGTCGGGCAGCGAGTCGAGCTCCGGCAGCAGCCAGGGCTCGGAGCCGTTCGCGAGGTAGGCGTCCGAGAGGAGATAGACCGGCGTGCGGTACTTGAGCGCGATCCGCGCCGCCTCGATCGCCGCGTGGAAGCAGTCGGACGGCGAGCCCGCCGCGACGACCGGCACGGGCGACTCGCTGTTGCGCCCGTACATCACCATCAGCAGGTCGCCCTGCTCGGGTTTCGTCGGCATCCCGGTCGACGGGCCGGCGCGCTGGATGTCGCAGATCACGAGCGGCAGCTCGAGCATGATCGCGAGCCCGACCGTCTCGGCCTTGAGGACGATTCCCGGCCCGGCCGAGGTCGTGACGCCGAGCGCGCCGCCGAACGCGGCGCCGACGGCGGCCCCGGCCGCAGCGATCTCGTCCTCCGCCTGGAACGTGCGCACGCCGAAGTGCTTGTAGCCCGCGAGCTCCTCGAGGATCGCGCTCGCCGGCGTGATCGGGTAGGCGCCGAGGAAGAGCGGCAGTCCCGAGAGGCGAGACGCCGCGACGAGCCCGAGCGACAGCGCCTGGTTGCCGGTGATGTTGCGGTACGTCCCGGGCGCAAGCTTCGCGGGCTTCACCTCGTACGTGACCGCGAACGACTCGGTCGTCTCGCCGAACGCGTAGCCGGCGCGCAGCGCCTTGATGTTCGCCGCGGCGATCTCGGGCCGCTTCGCGCCGAACTTCTCCTCGAGGAACTCGATCGACGGCTTGATCGAGCGCCCGTACAGCCACGACATGAGCCCGAGCGAGAACATGTTCTTCGAGCGCTCGGCCTCGCGCGGCGTCACGCCCTCGACCTCCTTCAGCGCGCCGACCGTCAGCGACGTGAGCGGCACCGCGTGCACCTGGTACTCGTCGAGCGAGCCGTCCTCGAGCGGGCTCTGCGCGTAGCCGGCCTTCTGCAGATTTCGCTCCGTGAAGGCGTCGGCGTCGACGATCAGCGTGCCCCCGCGCGGCAGGTCGGCGATGTTCGTCTTCAGCGCGGCCGGGTTCATCGCGACGAGGACGTTCGGCGCGTCGCCCGGCGTGAGGATGTCGTGGTCGGCGAAGTGGAGCTGGAAGCCCGAGACGCCCGGCAGCGAGCCGGCGGGCGCGCGGATCTCGGCGGGGAAGTCCGGCAGCGTCGAGATGTCGTTGCCGAGCAGCGCGGCCTCGGAGGTGAACTGCGAGCCGGTGAGCTGCATGCCGTCGCCGGAGTCGCCCGCGAAGCGGACGATGACCTCGGAGAGCTGCTCGACCGGCTTGCTGCTCATTTCCCCAGGGCAGGTATAGCGCACGGCCCGGCCTCTCGGGATCCGTACACTCGGACGCATGGCGCCGGTCGTTTCTGTGCGCGGGCTGACCAAGCGCTACGGCCCTGTCGACGCCGTCGCCGGGATCGACCTCGAGGTGGAACGCGGCGAGATCTTCGCCTTCCTCGGGCCGAACGGCGCCGGCAAGACGACCACCGTGGAGATCCTCGAAGGCTTCCGCACGCGCACGAGCGGCGAGATCACCGTGCTCGGGGTCGATCCGGCGGAAGGCGACGCCGCCTGGCGCAATCGCGTCGGCGCCGTGCTGCAGGAGTCGAGCCCCGAGCCCGGCCTCACGGTGCGCGAGAGCCTCCAGCTCTACTCCGGCTACTACCTCGAGCCGCGCGACATCGACGAGACGATCTCGCTCGTCGGGCTGGACGAGAAGGCCGAGACCTTGGCCCCGCAGCTCTCAGGTGGGCAGCGCCGGCGGCTCGACGTCGCCCTCGCGCTGATCGGGGACCCCGAGCTGATCTTCCTCGACGAGCCCACGACGGGCTTCGATCCGTCCGCGCGCCGCACGGCCTGGCACGTGATCGAGGGGCTGCGCTCGCTCGGCAAGACCGTCTTCCTCACGACGCACTACATGGACGAGGCCGAGGAGCTCTCCGACCGCATTGCGGTCATCGGCGGAGGGCGGATCGTCGCGGAAGGGACACCCGGCACGCTCGGCGGCCGCAACCGGATGGCCTCGACGATCCGCTTCACGCTCCCGCAGGGAACCGGCGCCGACGACCTGCCGCCGGACCTGCGGGCACTCGCCGCCGGCGACGACGGGCGTGTCGTGACGCTCACGACCGACACGCCGCTGGCCCACGTCGGCACGCTCGCCGAGTGGGCGCTCGGGCGAGGGGTCGATCTGCCCGATCTCGACGTGCGGCGACCGACGCTCGAGGAGGTCTATCTCGAGCTCACGGCGGAGCCGGCATGAAGACGGCCGCCGCACGCGGCTCCGCGGCACTCGTCCTTCACCAGGCGCAGTTCGACGTGCGCGGCTTTCTGCGCAACAAGCAGGCACGCTTCTTCACCCTCGCCCTGCCGCTCATCTTCCTCGTCATCTTCGTCGGCATCTTCGGCGGCAACACCGTCGGCGGTGTGCAACTCAAGACGCTCTACGTCCCGGGGATCGCGGCGATGGCCGTGATCGCGGCGTCGTTCATCAACCTCGTCATCTCGATCACGGTGCTCCGCGAGGAAGGGATCCTGAAGCGGCGCCGCGCGACACCGGTGCCGGCCTGGGTTCTGATCGCGGGGCGGACGTTGATGGCGATCGCCGTCTCGGCGGCGTCGGTGATCCTGCTCCTGCTCGTCGGCCGCTTCGGCTTCCACGTGCACGTGCCGGCGCGGCACATTCCCGGGTTCGCGCTCACGGCGGTCGTGGGGGTGATCACGTTCTGCGTGCTCGGCTACGCGTTCTCGACGGCGATCGCGAACGAGGACGCGGCGCAGCCGATGGTGCAGGCCGTGATGCTGCCGCTCTACTTCATCTCCGGCATCTTCATCGCACCGACCAATCTGCCTTCCTGGCTGCGGAACATCGCGAAGGTCTTCCCGGTCCAGCACCTCGCACACGGGCTCCAGTACGCGTTCCAGCCGGGGACCACCGGGATCGGCATCCACTGGAGCGACCTCGGCGCGCTGGGGATCTGGGCGGCGATCGGGGCAGTCGTCGCGCTCCGCCGCTTCAGCTGGCTGCCGAAGGCCGCGGCCGGCTAGGCCGCTTCGAGCACCAGCCGGTTCCCCGAGGGGTCGCGAACCTCGGTGCCGCCGATCCGCTCGGCCACGCGGTCGACCTCCTCGTCGTCGGGGAGGACGATCGTGAACCGGAGCAGCCGCGCGGTCCCCCCGGGTGCGGGCTCCGCGCCACGCGACTCCCACGTGTTGCCGCCGAGGTGGTGGTGGTAGCCGCCGGCGCTGAGGAAGGCGGCCTGGTCGCCGAGGTGCGCGGTCAGTCCCAGACCGAGCTTGTCGCGGTAGAAGCCGATCGTCTCGTCGACGTCGCGGACGCAGAGGTGGACGTGGCCGACCGTCGTCCCGTCGGGCAGCCCTCCGAAGTCAGCATCGCCCGCCTCCCCGAGCAACGACTCCGTGTCGAGCGGGAGCGTCGTCATCACCTGTCCGACCCGGCCCTCCCACTGCTCGCGCGGACGGTCGGCGTAGACCTCGATCCCGTGGCGGTCGGGATCGCGGAGATAGATCGCCTCGCTCACGCTGTGGTCGGAGAGGCCGGTGAGGGGGATCCCCTCGCGCGCGGCGTGCGCGAGGAAGCGGCCGAGGCTCGGGCGATCCGGGACGAGCAGCGCAACGTGGAAGAGGCCGGTGAAGCCGTCGGCCGGCCGGGCACCGGGCTCCTCGACGAAGCGCAGGAGCGGCGCGTCCGCTCCGAGTTCGGCGGTGCCGTTCTCCCGTGAGAGGACGCGCAGTCCGATCGCGTCCTGCCAGTACGCGAGCGAGCGGTCGAGGTCGGAGACGCTGAGCTCGACGAGGCCCATGTGCGCGTCCGGAGAGATCTCCACGGCACGACTCTAGCCCTGCGTGTGCTTGATGGTGTCCTCGCGCTCCTGCGCCTGGGCGAGAGTCAGCTGCCCGTCGCAGATCTCCGAGTTGAGCTGATTCTCGATCTGGTCCATCTCGGCAGCGCGCGGGTAGGGCTCCGGCCAGAGGTTGCGCGGGTCGGTCGGGTTCCCGCCCATCTCGAGGCTGATCAGGTGATCCTCCTGGTAGTCGGAGGGCGAGCCCGTCTCGCCGTATTGCCGCATCTGCTTCACCTTCAGCGCGTTCGTGTACGAGACGGGCGGGCGGATCGTCTCCGTCCAGCCGCGGCGGCAGATGGTGGAGCGGATGTTGGCCTGCGTCACGTTGGGGTTGACCACTCCCGGCGTGCGCACGGGGTCGGCGAGGATCGCGTTCGTTCGATGGGCGTGGCCGTGCGCGAAAAGGACGACCACGGCGAGGATCACCGCCACCGCGATCACGAAGTCGGTGCCTCTTGCCACTCGGCGACGGTAGGTCGCACTACGGGCCGCCGCAAGACGCTCTTCTGGCCGTGTCCAGACGAAGCAGTAGGCTCGCGGACGTGGCCGAAATCGTCGTCCGTCCACGGGGTCCGTACTCGCTCGCGCTCTCCACGCGGCTCGCCGGCGACGCGACGCGGCGCGTGCGCGACGGCCTCGTCACTGCCCGCTGTTGCGGCGCTGTGGCCCGCGCGTGGCAGTCGCCCGACGGCACCGTGACGATCCGATCCGAGTCCGTTGCTGCCGTGGCGAAGCTTCGCTGGACGCTCGCGCTCGACGACGACCACTCCGAGTTCCTGCGGCGGTTCGCGGACGACCCGCTGCTGACCCGGACGGCGAAGCACTTCCGCGGCCTGCGGCCGGTGCGAACGGCGACGGTCGCGCAGGCGCTCCTTCGTGCGGTCTGCGGACAGCTCATCGACTCGAAGACGGCACGAAGGCTCGAGCGTTCTGTGATCCGGGCGCTTGCGACGCCGGACGAGGACGGGCTCTGCGATCCGCCGACGACCGCCGTGCTCGGAGCGGTCGCGCCGTTCGAGCTGCGGCGGCTCGGGCTGCACGAGCGGCGCGGCGCGACCCTGGTCCGGCTCTGCCGCGGCCTCGAGCTCGAGCGGCTCCACGATCTGCCGACCGGAGCAGTCGTCCGACGGATCGAACGAGAGCGCGGTCTCGGCCCGTGGTCGGCGGGCGTCGTCTGCCTCGAAGGCCTCGGCCGCTTCGACTACGGGTTCGTCGGCGACCTCGGCCTCGTCAAGCTCCTGCGCGCCCTGCGCGGCCGGCCGGTGGAGGCGTGGGAGACGGCGGAGCTGCTCGAGCCGTACGGCGAATGGGCGGGACTCGCGAGCGTCTACCTCCTGAGGGGCTTCAGCCGCGGCCTGATCCCGCTGCCCGCTGCCCGCGCCGCCTAGGCTTTCCCCATGAGCGAGCGCAAGATTGCCATCCTCGGCGGCGGACGGATCGGCGAGGCCCTCCTTTCCGGACTGCTCAGCTCGGGCTGGCGCGACCCGTCCGAGATCGTGGTCACCAGCCGCCGCGACGAGCGGCGCACCGAGCTGCGCGAGCGCTACGGCGTCGAGGCGACCGCGGACAACGTCGCCGCGGTGACCGGCGCGGGGCTCGTCGTCGTCGCGGTCAAGCCGCAGGACATCGACGTTCTGCTCGGCGAGATCGGCGAGCACCTCACGCCCGGGCAGACGCTCGTCTCGGTCGCGGCCGCCATCCCGACGGCACGTATCGAGGACCGAGTTGCGGAAGGAGTCCCGGTCGTGCGAGCCATGCCGAACTCACCCGCGACCGTGCACGAGGGCATGGCCGGGATCTGCGCGGGCAGCCACGCCGGCGACGACCAGCTCGCGCTCGCCGAGGAGCTGCTCTCGCATCTCGGCCGCGTCGTGCGCGTGCCCGAGTCGTGGATGGACGCGATCACCGCGGTTTCCGGCTCCGGCCCCGCCTACTTCGCGCTGCTGGCCGAGGCGATGATCGAGGCGGGAATCCTGCTCGGTCTCTCGCGCGAGGTCTCGACGACGCTCGTGGTGCAGACGATGTTCGGGACGGCGAAGCAGCTCCGCGACCAGGGCATGCACCCCGTCGAGCTGCGCGAGTCGGTCACGTCGCCCGGCGGCACCACGATCGCCGCGATCCGCGAGCTCGAGCAGGCCGGTGTCCGCGCCGCGTTCCTGAACGCGATCCAGGCCGCGATGGACCGCGCGCGCGAGCTCGCCGAAGGCGGATGACCTCGGTCGACATCACCGTGGCCACCGACGCCGAGGAGGCGGCCCGGCTCGTCGCCGAACGCCTCGTCGAAGGTGCGCGTGCCGGCGGCAGCATCGTCCTCACCGGCGGCTCGACCCCGCGCCGCGCGTACGAGCTGGCCGCCGGGCTCGAGCCGGACTGGAGCCGCGCCGAGCTCTGGTGGGGAGACGAGCGCTGCGTCCCTCCCGCCGACGAGCGATCGAACTACAGCATGGCCAAAGAGGCGTTGCTCGACCGGGTCAAGACCAACCCCAGAGGCATCCACCGGATGCAGGGCGAGCTCGGCCGCGAAGCAGGGACGGCGGAGTACGAGCTCGAGCTGACGGGCGCCGACACGTTCGATCTCGTCCTGCTCGGCCTCGGCCCCGACGGGCACATCGCGTCGCTCTTCCCGAACTTCGCCACGCTCGACGTGACCGATCACGACGTCGTCGGCTCCGACGCCGGCCACGAGCCGTTCGTCGACCGCATCTCGCTGACGCTGCCTCGCCTCTGCAACACGCAGGAGCTCCTCTTCCTCGTGACCGGCGAGGACAAGGCCGAAGCGGCCGCACGCGCCTTGGCGGGCGAGCCGTCGCACGAGACTCCGGGCAGCCTCGCACGCGCCGCGCACGGAATCACGCACGCCATTCTCGACCGCGCCGCGGCCGCGAAGCTCTAGCTGCGCCAGCGGCGCACGACGTTCCAGGTGCGGCCGTAGTCGTGCGTCTCGATCAGCCTCGCTCCGGCGAAGTTCGTGAGGAGGACGTAGCCGGTGCCACCGCGGAAGGCCGCGGCGCCGCCGGCAAAGTCGGTCTCGGGCCGCGCGACATGCGGCTCGGCGCGGAAGTGCGCTCCTCCGTCGCGGCTGACATAGAGCGTGCCGCGACTCTCGGTGAGCAGCCCCCAGCCGTCTGGGGCGAAGGCAAGCGCCTCGGGATACCCATAGCTGGAGACGCCGCCGCGCTCCCGTTCGCGTACCGCCGCCGCCCCGCCTTCCCACGTCTTGCCGCCATTCTGGGTGCGGTAGATCGCCTTGTCCTCGTTGCCGGCGCCACCCTCGCCGACGCAGACGACCCACCACGACGTAGGCGTCACGAGGTCGGCATAGGCGTGGAACCCGATGTCCGGGCTCTCACATGGAGTGCGCCCGCGCTGCCAGGTACGGCCGCCATCGTGAGTCACGAACATCGCGAGCCCGCCGCGGTCGTGACCGGTGTAGCCGTGGAAGCGAAGGCCTACTCGTGGGTTCAGCCAGTCGGCGGTCGGCTGCGAGGGAGCCCGCTGCCAGGTCCGGCCGCCGTCGAGCGTGCGCCAGGTCTCGCCGCTGTATGCGGCGACGAGCGCACCGCGCGGGCCGACGGTTTGGAGGAAGTAGACCGACCGCCGCGTGCGAAGAACAACGCGATAAGTGCGTCCACCGTTGTTCGTGCGCTCGACCACACGGCCGCCCGCGAACAACCCGTCGTGCAGATTCCAGAAGACGGCCGACTCGGGAACCACGACCCGAGGGGTCGAGGTCTTCGCGGCCGCTCCGGACTGCGTCGCCACGAGGGCGACGACCGCGACCAGCAAAGCCCGAAGCGCGAGCCTCACGGGCGAATCCTACGCCGCTCCGCGAGCACGTCCAGCGCGAGCTTCGTGTCCGGAACGGGAAGGTCCTCGAGGAACTGCGTCTGCTCGTGGAACGAGCGGAGCAGGCGCTCCGCGGCCGCCGTGTAGGCGTCGGCGTCGTGAGCCGCGAGCGCCGCGAGCGCATCCGCGACGTCGCCCGGAAACTCGTCGCCGAGCGTCGCCGCCAGAGCTCCGGCCTCCTCGTCCCGGGCGAGGACGAGCAGCGCGAGCACACCGGCGTAGCGGCCGATCGGCGACTCCGCCTTCGCGGCGCCCGTGCCGAGGGCCCACTGCGCCGCGTCGCCCGCATCGTCGCCGGCGATGAGCAGCGCCTTCATCGCTCCGATCGGCCGCCCCCAGGCGTCGGGTGACCAGCTCTCGCGATACCGCGCCGCCGACCGCCGCAGCCACTCCGCGGCCTCCTCACGTTCGCCCGCCATCAGAAGCGACAGCCCCGCCGCCCAGGCGGAGTTCGCAAGCTGCACGAGCTGCCGCTCGTCGAGCTCCCGCGTCTCGCCCGCCGCGTACCGCGCCGCCGCCCGCTCGTACCGCTCGCGCCAGTCCACACGCAGAGACTAGGCTCGGCACATGGCCGACGACGACTGGCGCATCACGATCGAGCTCGAAGCGGAGGAGCACGCGACCGGCATGCTCGAGCGACTCGGCGGCAACCTCGGCGCCGAGGCGCAGGAGCTCGCGAAAGACCTCCAGGCACGCCGGCTGGCGGTGTCGCGCGACGACACCACCATCTTCGTCTACGCCGCGACCGGTCCCGAAGCGGAGAAGGCACACGCGGTCGTCGAGGCCGAGCTCCGCGAGACCGGCATCCAGGCGCGGACCAGCTCGATCGAGCACTGGCTCGACGAGGAGGAGCGCTGGGACGACGAGCCGCCGAGCGAGAGCTGGGAGCAGGAGGAACTCGACCGCGGCTACGCGCCGTGGGAGGTGCGCGTCGAATGTTCCTCCCACCAGGAGGCGCGCCGGCTCGCCGACCAGCTCGAGACGGAGGGCTACAGGCCAGAACGCCGCTTCCACTACCTCATCGTCGGCACGGCGAGCCGCGAGGACGCGGACGCGCTGGCGGCCCGCCTGCACGGCGAGGTCGAGGTGGGCGGAGAGGTCGTCCTGGAGGAGACGCCCGCCAGCAGCTTCGCCGTCTTCGGCGGCCTGGCCCTGTAGCAAGCCCACGTTGACGAATCCGGCGCGGAGGGTATGCTTCCGGCTGCGCCGCTCGCCCAGGGGAAATCAGAGCCGAGCGCAGCGCATCTCTTCGTTGGACGGCAGCACCGTGACGTGCTGCGCATATGCAAGAAGCGATTCAGCAGCCCACCAGCTCAACACTGGAGGCGGCAGACCCGGTGGTTGCCGCCGCTCTCCGCGCGGAAGCGTGGGCGGGCGAGCCGTTCGTACGCGAGGGCGACGATCCGGCCGAGACACTCGGCGAAGGCACCGCCCGGCGCCGCGCGCTCGACGACGCGGTCGCCGAGATGGACGCCGGCCTCGCCGCGCCGTCCTCCAAATGGAAGGTCCGCTACGGGCTTCTGCTCGGCCTCGAACGCGTCTTGGCCGAACCGGCGCCCCGGACCGCCTCCGGCACCGCGCTGCGCCGCCACCAGGTCGACGCGCTCGCCGGGATGCTCACCGAGCTCATCGCCGCGAGCCAGCGCTACGACGAGCCGAGCGGCAACGGGAACGGCAACGGCCACACGGCAACCGCGGAGGAGCTCGAGCAGCAGCAGGTCGAGGACGAGGACGAGGACTCGACACTCGTCGTCGAGATCGCGGACGCGGAGCTGCCCGAGGAGCCGGTCCAGAACGATCCGGGCGCCATCCGCCGCTACAGGTTCCGCCACCCGACCGCGTCGGGCAAGACGATCGCCGCGGCGGGCTTCGTCGAGGCGGCCCGCACGCTCGGCGTCCTGATCCTCACGCACCGGCGCCTGCTCGTCTCCCAGTTCACACGCGACCTGACGACCGAGGGCTACGGCCCGCGCCTGACCGACGTGATCACGCGCGACACCCGCAGCGCAAAGCAGGCGCCGTTCACGATCCAGACCTACGCCTGGTTCGCGCGGCACGTCGAGGAGATCGACCGCGACGCGTACCAGCTCGTGATCTGCGACGAGGCGCACACGGCGCTCGGGGAGAAGACCTCGGCGGCGATCCGCTCGTTCCCCGAGCCCATCTACATCGGGATGACCGCGACCGAGCAGTTGATCGCGAAGCAGGTCTCCGACGTCTTTCCCGCCTCGGTCGACGACCTGCCCCTGCAGGACGCCGCGCGCCGCGGCCTGATCGCGCCGCTGCGCGACCTCCGGGTGCCGCCGGTCGCGGCGATCAACTCGGTGCCGATCGTCGGCGGCGACTTCGACCAGGAGATCCTCGCCAAGACGCTCGACCACCAGGCGCTGAACCAGGCCGCAGCGAGCCTCTACCGCGAGCGCTTCGACAACACGCCGGGAATCGTCTACGCGGCCGGAGTCGACCACGCCTACAACCTCGCGACGGAGTTCCGCGCGACCGGGATCAAGGCCGAGGCGGTCTCGGGCCGGACGCCGCCGGTGCGCCTCGCCGAGACGCTCGCCGCCTACGAGCGCGGCGAGATCAACGTGCTCATCAACGCGCAGCTCCTCGCGGAAGGCTGGAACTCGCCGCGCGCCACCGTCTGCATGCACCTCGCGCCGACCGCGTCGCGGCGCGTCTACCAGCAGCGGATCGGCCGCATCATGCGCCTCCACCCGCGCAAGGAAGCAGGCATCGTCGTCGACTTCGTGCCGAAGGGCGCAACCCACAACGAGCGCGTCGTCTCGCTCCACTCGCTCCTCGACGCCGACTTCTACCGCGAGGGGGCGCGCGTCACGCCGGCGCCGCGCCGCCGCTCGCAGCGCCGCGCCCGTCGCCGCCTGACGCCGGCGCCGTGGCTCGTGCCCGTCACGCCCGACGTCCGCCGCCGCATCGGCGTCATCCAGCGGGAGTGGCAGCGCATCGATCCCAAATATCTCGACGAGGACGAGCAGCGCTACTGGGCCACGATCGCCGGGCGCCAGATCCGTTTCGACGAGCGCTCCTCCTTCGTCCAGAAGCTGACCGACCGCAACGCGAGCAAGGTCGCGCTCGAGCAGTTCCTGGCGACCGCCGCCGCCGAGAACCCGAACCGGCGGCTGCGCATGATGGCCCTGCAGGACCGCGTCTCGATGCGCGTCGAGCGCGCCGACTTCGACGATCTCGTCACGCTCGTGACCCAGGCGCCCCCGTGGGAGAAGGAGCGGCTGCCGGGAATCCGCACGCTGCTCCGTGCGATCGGCGACGAAAAGCCCGATGCGCCCGAGCAGATCCTCGCCCGCTGGACGTGGCGGCTCGCGCGGGCGACGCGCAAGGTGCAGGACCGGCGGGCGTCGTCGGAGTATCCCGAGGCCAAGCGCCTGCTCGGCGCGCTCGCGAACTCGCGCGGCCACCGGCACGAGGAGAACGCGGCCAAGCTCGTCAAGGCCGCGCTCGAGCTGCCGCTGCCGGTCGGCGCCGCGCTCCTCGCGTCGGCGGAGGGCTATACGCCGCGCGCGACAAAGCTCATCGACGAGGCGCGCGAGCGGCTCGGCACGATCCAGGAGGTCGCGGTCGCGCTCGCCGAGAACCTCCCGGCGCCGAAGCAGGGCTCGGGCCGCAGCCGGCGCCGCCGCCGGCGGAGACGCAAGGGCAACGCGAAGGCCGCACCTCAGGCCGCGAAGCAGGAGCAGAAGCCGGCCGAGCCCGAGACCGGCAAGAGCGACTGATCTAGGAGGCCGGACCGCCGGCGCTCTCGCCGCCGTCGTCGCCGTTCTGCTCACGCTCGCGCAGGAAGCGCGTCAGCTCGGCGGCGAGGCTCTCGCCGGAAGGCAGCTCCTCGGCCGCCTCCATCAGGTCGACGCGGCGCTCGAGCTCCTCGACGTACGCGGCCGTCTCGGCGTCGGACGCCACAGCCTCGGTGACCTGCTCGGCGTATTCCTCCGCCGCCTGCTCGAGCTCGGCGACATCGATGTCGGTTCCGAGGAGCTCGCCCAGGCGCCGGCAGAGCGCGAGCGCGGCGCGCGGGCTGGGCGCGAGCGAGACGTAGTGCGGCACGGCAGCCCAGAGGCTGACCGCGGGCAGCTCCTCCTGCCGGCACGCGTCGAGGAGGATGCCGACGATGCCGGTCGGGCCCTCGTAGCGCGACGGCTCCACTCCGAGCTCCTCCACGAGCGACGGGTCGCTCGCAGCCGCGCTCACGGGAGCGGGACGCGTGTGCGGCACGTCGGCGAGGAGCGAGCCGAGCGTGACGACGAGCTCGACCTCGAGCTCCTGCACGAGCTCGAGCACGAAACCCGTGTACGTCTTCCACCGAAGGTTCGGCTCGACGCCGAGCAGGATCACCGCGTCACGGTCGAGTCCCGGGATCGGCGCGTGCAGGAACGTGTTGGACGGCCACTCGAGCTTGCGCGTGAGGCCGTCCTCGAGCGAGACGTTCGGGCGCACGGCCTGGAAGTCGTAGAAGTTCTCGGGGTCGATCTCCGCGAACGGCTCGGCCTCCCACTGCTTCGCGAGGAAACCGCCGCCGAGCGTGGCGCCCTGGCCGCCGTCGTTCCAGCCCCGGAAGGCGGCGACGAGCACCGGGCGGCGGAGCTCGGGCCGCGAGGAGACGATCAGCTCCGACATCGGCTCAGTCTAGTCCGCCGCAATCGGCCGCCAGACGCGCCCCGCGAGACCGACCGTCCAGGCAAAGAGCAACGCGGCCGTCGCGACGTGGATCACCACGACCCACCAGGGCACGCTGCCGTAGGTGCGGTACTGCGCCTCGCCGATCCCCATCTGGACGAGGAGGATCGCGAGCAGCCCCACGCAGCCGCGCAGCAACCAGGGGAACTGCGCCCGCTTGAGCCAGGCCCAGGCGGCGAGGGCGAGGAAAACGAGGCCGAACGCCGCGACGGCGCGAACGTGCCAGTAGACGGCGGGATAGAAGGAGCCGAGCCGCGGCACGACGTCCGTCCCGCTGTTGCCGGGGAACCGGCCGGCGGCGGTCGCGACCGTGCCGCTCACGACGAGAACCGAGACCGCCGCGAGCAGGGCCACGCTGCCCGCGCGGGCCAGACCCGGCAGTGCGGGAGCCGCGCCGCGCACGAGCCGCGCAGCCTCGAGCAGCACGAGCACTGCGAGCCCCAGCACGAGCAGCGTGAGCAGCAGGTGCGAGATGACGAGGTACGGGTTCAGGTCGTAGTAGACGACGATCGCGCCGAACGGAGCCTGCGCGATCACGCCCAGGCAGACCGCGGTGGCGAGCCACTTGCCGCGGCGCGAGAGCCCGCGCGTCAGCCACGCCGCGACGGCGAGAACCAGTGTCGTCAACACGGTGATCGCCGAGACGACGCGGTTCGAGAACTCGATGTAGGAGTGGTACGTCTGCGGAAGCGCGTGCTGCGTCGTGCAGGTCGGCCACTCGGGGCAGCCGAGCCCCGACCCCGTCAGCCGGACGGTGGCCCCTGAGGCGACGATGACGATGAGCACACCGACGGCCGCGAGCGCGACGCGCCGGAACGCGACCGGAGAAACCGTCCGGGCCAGCCGCCGCGGCAGCGCAGCCGATGCGGACCCCGCATGCACAGGCTGACGATAGCTCGCGAGTGCTGCGCACCCGCTCGCTGGGTGAAGGAACTGCGCGGACGGGAGACGCGGTCTCCCGTCCCTCCGTGCTGAGAGCACACTGGGCCAGCTCGCGTCGAGCGTCTTGTTCCGTCGCGGCGCCTGACCCCACAGAGGCTCGAGACGTTTCGAGCATCCGGGCGCAAGGCCGGAGGCTAAGACAGCCGGCTCTGGCGGCGACTTAGCCGCAGGCCGAACCTGCGCTCGCGCCGGCCTCCGCCACGCGCGAGCGCACCACCCCAGCCTCCCAACCCACACAACCTCAAAGCAAAAAAGCACGGAGCCAACGGGAGACCGCGTTCTCCCGTTGGCGCAGTCCCTTATCCCAGCACGCGAAGCGCCAGCTTCGCGAGCTATTCGAGGACGACCCCTGCGCCGTCCTCGACCGAGCCGACGCGGGCGAGGAAGAGGCCCGCGCGCCCGAACTCCGCTTCGAGCGAAAGTGCCTTCTCGGCGGGAAGGGTCACCAGCAGGCCGCCCGCCGTCTGCGCGTCGTAGGCGAGCGCGAGCAGCTCGTCCGGCACACCGTCGCTCTCCACGTGCGGCCCCGCGAAGTCGCGGTTGCGCGGATCGCCTCCGGTGCGGATGCCGGCGCTCCCCGCCTCGAGCGCACCGTCGAGCGCGGGCAGCGCGGAGGCGCGTAGCCGGAGCCGGACGCCGCTTCGCTGTGCGGTCTCGTGCGCGTGGCCGAGCAGGCCGAAGCCGGTGACGTCGGTGACCGCGTGCGGCGAGAACGGCCGCAGCACCTGCGCCGCGCGGTCGTTGAGGGTCGTCATCCAGCGTGCCGCCTCGGAGAGATCTCCCTTCCGCGCGAGCACGAGCCCCGTGCCGAGCGGCTTCGTCAGGAAGACGGCGTCGCCGGGCCGGGCGCCGCTCTTGACCCAGATTCCGTCGGGATGGACGGTGCCGACGACGGCGAGGCCGTACTTCGGCTCGGTGTCGCGGATCGTGTGGCCTCCGGCCAGAATCGCTCCGGCGGCGCGCACCTGCTCGTCGGCTCCCGAGAAGACCGCCGCCACGAGCTCGGTCGGCAGCTCCTCGGGGAAGGCGGCGACCGAGAGCGCCAGGAGCGGCGTGCCGCCCATCGCGAACACGTCGTTGAGCGCGTTGGTCGCCGCGATCCGGCCGAAGAGCGCCGGGTCGTCGACGAGCGGCGGGAAGAAGTCGATCGTGAAGACGATCGCCCGGTCGTCGTCGAGCCGGTAGACGGCGGCGTCGTCGGCCGGGTCGAGGCCGACGAGGAGGTCCTCCGCCTCGGCCGGAACGAATCCCTTCAGCAGCTCCTCGAGCCGCGCGGCCGAGTATTTCGCCGCGCAGCCGCCACCGACGGTGAGGCTCGTGAGGCTCGCCGCTTCCACGGCGTTTACTGTAGGCGCAATGGCAGGAGCCGCACTCGTCACGGGAGGGTCGTCCGGCATCGGGCTCGCGATCGCCCGGATGCTGCGCGACGAGGGCTTCGAGCTGACGCTCGTCTCGCGGCGGCCGGAGCGCATCGAGGCGGCGGCGGCCGAGCTCGGGGCAGCGGCGATCGCGGCCGACGTCGCCGAGGCGGACGAGTGCGCGCGCGTCGTCGCCGAGCATCGCGACCGCTTCGGTCGTCTCGACGTGCTCGTCAACTCGGCGGGGATCGGGATCGGCGGCCGGGTCGAAGACCTGCCGGCGAAGCACCACGACCTCCAGCTCGCGGTCAACCTGCGCGGACTGTTCCTCGTCACGCAGGCGGCCATCCCGCTCCTGCGGGAGTCGCGCGGCTGGATCGTCAATCTCGCCTCGATCGCCGGCACGCTTCCGACCCCGGGACTCGCGACCTACGGAGCGACGAAGGCTGCGGTCATCGCGCTCACGCGGTCGCTGAACGACGAGCTCGACGCCGACGGGGTGCGCTCGATCGCGCTCTGCCCGGGCTTCGTCGACACCCCGATGGCGGAGTGGTCCGGCATCGAGCCGAGCGAGATGATCCGTCCCGAGGACTGCGCAGAGGTCGTGCGCATGTGCCTCCGCCTGAGCCCGACAGCACGGATCCCGCAAGTCGTGATCGAGCGCATGGGCTCACGCAGCGGCGACGTGCCGTGATCTCCGCCGCACTGGGGCAGGTTGCGCTCGAGGCTCCCAGGTCTAGAAGAAGTGGAAGCCGCCGCCGTCGCTCATCCCGTTGAGACCGGGAGCGCGAATGCACGCGAGGAAATACGCAAAGAGCGAAGCGATGAGCAGCAGATAGATGAACCGTGCTTTGGTCAACTCGTCACCTCCCTTCCCTGGCTAGAAGCGGACGTCCTGGAGTGCCTCTGCGGCCGTCCGGTACAGCTCGGCCGCCCGCTGGTGATCCCCCCGTCGTGTTGCGAGATCGCCCCGTGCGACCCACGCGGCCGCGCGATGGCTTCCGGACCCCAGCTCGCCGAAGCAGGCCTCGGCCGCGGTGAAGGCCGTCTCGGCCTCGTCGAGCCGCCCCTGCTCGAGCAGAGCCCGCCCCAGCACGAGTTGTGCGCTGCCGACCTCGTCGACGTAGTCGATCCGGCCCTCGAGGAGCTCGAGCGCGTGGCGCGCCTGCTCCTCGGCCTGCTCGACGTCCCCCGTCCGGAGATGAACCTGCGCGAGTGACGAAACGGCGCGACCGGCGTCGGCATCGCGTCCGAGCTCGAGCGCGATCGCGAACGACTCCTTGAGCAGCTCCATCGCCTGATCGGTGTTGCCGAGCAGGAAATTGAGGCCGCCGAGGTTGTTCGTGAGCTGGCTGACGTGGACACGGTCCGCGAGCTCCCCGTAAGCCTCGCGGGCCCGCTCGGCGTAGTTGCGCGCCAGTACCCAGTGGCCCTCGCGGTCGGCGATGAGCGAGGCCTGGAAGTAGGCGCCGCCGATCGTCCGGAGATCTTCGACTCCGCGCGAGAGCTCGATCGCGCGCTCGACGTCGTCGCGTGCTGCTTCGAAATCGCGCTGGCGCTGCCAGCAGCGGGAGCGCCACGAGAGCGTGTTCGCCTTGAGCGCGTCGCACGGGAGGCCGGAGCGCTCGGCGAGCGCGAGAGCCTCGTTGAAAAGGGCGAGTGCAGTCTGGATGCTGTTGAGCTGGTAGCGGCAGCCGCCGAGCCGGAGCAGGACGTCCGCCCGCTCGACGTCGGAGAACGACTCGGCCTCCGAGATCGCGCGTGCCTCGTTCAGGAGCTCGAGCGCGGCGCGGTGGTTGCCGACGCGCATCTTGGCGAGCCCGCTGCCGACGAGCGCCCGAACCTGCAGCTCGGGCAGGCCGGTCGCGCGCGCTGCAGCGGCGAGCGGCTCGAATGCTGCCGCCGCCTCCTCGTCTTCCTGTGCCTCGTACAACGCCTCGGCGCGCGAGAGCGCGCCCTCGAACCGGGTCCGCTCGTCGGTCGCGACGCCGCTGGCGAGGAAGCCGGCGTCGACTCCCAGGCGGTCGGCGAGCCACTCGATCGTGCCCTCGGTCGGGCGCGTCTTGCCGCGCTCGATCTGCGAGACGTACTCCTTCGAGAAGCGGTCGCCGGCGAGCTCGCTCTGCGTCAGCCCCGCGGCCACACGAAGCTGGCGGAGGCGTTCACCGAGGCGAACACCCTCGGTGCTGGTCCTGCGAGCGCTGCGGCTGGCTGTCTCTCTCATGGGCATCGTTCGGCGCTGCGTTAGTCAAGCGCATACTTCACCTAAGCGCAAGCCGTCCACTCGGGCCATCCCCCGTTTGAGCGTATTGATGGGGAAAGTTGGTCAACCGGGCGAAACGCAAAATCACTTGACCGAGGTACTTGACTAGGGCCGGAGTCGCTCCTATAGTGAGCGCACCTTGCAACCAGGCCGGACGCCAGGCCGAGGTTCGCAGGGGGTGCGCCGGAACTCCGGCCGAGGAACGGAAGCGGGTGGGCCGCAGATCCGCCTCCTATTTCCCGTCAGGAAATGGCGCACCTCTCGAGAAGGCCCCGGAGCCGCAGCCGGGGCCTTTTCATTGGTCCGCCTCGGCGTGGCCAAGCCGGAAGAGGAACTGCGCCGTGCTGTCTCCTTGCCCGCCCGCCGAGGCCGCTTCGCGGCGTCTGCGGGAGCGGGATCGCCAGAGGTCAAAGCCGGCTTCGCCTCGCTTTAGCCTCCGGTCAGCCCCGGAGCCACGCCAGTCGCGCCGTGCGGATTGCCTGGAGCTCGCGGTCGTCCAGCAGGCCGACTCGCCTCCCGACCATGCCGAGGATGCCGCCCGCGAGCATGATCCACGCTTCCGAGGCGGCGTCGCGCTCGGCGGCGATCGCGCCTTGTGCCTGGCCGCGGCGGATCAGGTCCGCGACGAAGTCGTGCACCTCGCGCATGTGCCGGCGCAGATGGCGCTTCAGCTCGGGGTCCTCGGAGGCCTCGCCCAGCGCCTGGACCCAGAGCTCGGCGAGCTGAAACTTCGGCGACCGAACGGAGACGTGTCCCTTGGCGATCGCCTCGACGGCCGAGCAGGCGTCGGCGGCCTCGTCGAGCTTCCGTTCCCAGTCCTCGCGCGTCTTCGCCCAGACGTGTTCGAGCGCGGCGAGGTACAGGTCACGCTTCGACGCGAAGTGCCGGTAGAGGATCGGCTCGGAGACGCCGGCCGCGCGGGCGATCTCGGCGGTCGTCGTGCCGTGGTAGCTGCCCTCCGTGAAGAGGCGGATCGCGGTCTCGATCAGGTGCTGCCGGCGGTCGGCCGCCGCCATCCGGGGCGCCGCGACGCTCATGCCGCGAGCTCCGCGATGTGCTCGTGGACGACCTCGGGCTGCGTCCGCACCATGACCACTGCGACGATCGCCGCCGCGAACGCGATGACCGCCCCGACGGCGAAGCCGGCGTGGAGCCCGTTCACGAAGCCCTGAGCGGCCGCCGGGCTGCGAGGCGAGACGTGGGCGGGAAGGTACGAAGCGACGATCGCGCCGATCAGCGCGATCCCGAGCGAGCCGCCGACCTGGCGGAAGCTGTTGAGGACGCCGGAGCCGACTCCGGCCTTGTCGACCGGCACCGATCCCATCGCGGCCGCGGTCATGGGCGACATCGTCATCGCCATCCCGACGCCGCCGAGGATCATCGACGGCAGCAGCGTCCAGAAGTCGGAGCTCACGGTGACGCGCTCGTAGAGCAAGAGCGAGAGGCTGACGAGCGCCATCCCGGCGCCCATCAGCCAGCGCGAGCCGACCCGGTCGGAGAGCCTGCCCGCGACCGGCGCGATGAGGATGATCAGCGAGACCATCGGCAGGAACGAGGCGCCGGCCTGCGTCGCCGAGTAGCCGAGGATGTTCTGGATGTAGAGCGAGACGAAGAAGAAGACGCCGAACATCGAGAGCGAGACGAGCATCGCCACGATATTCGCGCCGGTGAACGAGCCGATCTTGAAGAGGGAGAGGTCGAGCATCGCCAGCCGCTGCCGCTTCTCGACCACGACGAAGGCGACGAGCAGGACTGCCGCCAGAACGAAGAGACCGAGGATCTCGGGCGACGTCCAGCCGCGGCTGTTCCCTTCGACGAGGGCGTAGCTGAGCGAGAAGAGGAAGCCGATCGAGGTCAGCAGGCCGGGCACGTCGATGCTCTGCTCGCGCGAGGTGTCGCGCGACTCGCGGATCGCGTACTGGGACACGACGATCCCGAGGATGCCGACCGGGACGTTGATGAAGAAGATCCAGTTCCAGTTCAGGTACTCGACGATCAGGCCGCCGCCGAGCGGTCCGATCGCCAGCGCGAGCGCGGACACCCCTGCCCAGATTCCGATCGCCTGCCCACGCTGCTTCGGCGGGAAGGTGGCGACGATGATCGAGAGCGTCGCAGGGTTCATGAGTGCCGCGCCGACGCCCTGCACCGTGCGCGCGCCGATCAGGAAGCCGGCGCTCGAGGAGAGCCCGCAGGCGAGCGAGGAGAGCGTGAAGATCGCGAGGCCGAGGACGAAGATGCGGCGCCGTCCATACAGGTCGGCGAGCTTGCCGCCCGTGATCAGGAGCGAGGCGAACGTGAGCGCGTAGGCGATCACGACCCATTCCAGCTGCGAGACCGACACGTGGAGGTCGCGCTGCATCGTCGGCAGTGCAACGTTCACCACCGTGTTGTCGAGCATGATCATGAAGAGGCCGAACGAGACCGCAGCCAGCGTGATCCACTTGCGGTTCTCCTCGGCCGTCAGGGTGGCCAGCACCTTCGCTCTCACGTTTTCACCTCTCCGGAAGTTAGCGCTCACTAAGTTAGCAGACGCTAACTTAGCTCCGGTCCGCCGGGCGGCGCCAAGTTTTCGACTGTTAGGCTGAAACTGCCATGAGACTGGCGCTCGCGCAGATCGATCCGACGGTCGGGGACCTCGAGGGGAACCGCGAACTGATCGTTGCGCGGCTCGAGGAGGCCCGCGGTGCGGGCGCCGACCTCGTCGTCCTCCCCGAGCTCGCGGTCACGGGCTATCCGCCCGAGGATCTGCTCCTGCGGCCGGGCTTCGTGCGCGCCGCGCACGGCTCGCTCGAGCGAATCGCGGCCGAGGCGCGCGGCATCGTCGCGCTCGTCGGCACGCCGCTTTTCGACGGCGTCCTCTACAACGCCGGCGCCGTCTGCGCCGACGGCGAGGTCGTCGGCTGGGCGAAGAAGTGGCACCTGCCGAACTACGGCGTCTTCGACGAGAAGCGCTACTTCTCTTCCGGTGACGAGCTCGCCGTCGTCGAGGTCGCGGGCACGAAGGTCGGGATCACGATCTGCGAGGACATGTGGGTTCCCGGGCCGCCGACGACCGACCTCGTCGCGGCCGGTGCCGAGCTCGTCGTCAACCTCTCGGCCTCCCCGTTCCACGTCGGCAGAGCCGAGGAACGCGAGGCCATCTTCTCGGCGCGGGCACGCGAGAGCGGCGTGCGCGTCGCGCTCTGCAACACGGTCGGCGGCCAGGACGAGCTCATCTTCGACGGGCACTCGCTCTTCATCGGAAGCGACGGCGCCGTGCTCGCCCGGGCGCCCGGCTTCGAGGAGACGCTGCTCGTCGTCGACATCGAGCGGCCGGAGGCAGCCGGGCTCGCGGCGCTCGCCGGGGACCTCGAGCAGATGCGCTGCGCACTCGTCCTCGGCTTGCGCGACTACGTTGCGAAGAACGGTTTCGAGGCCGTCGTGGTCAGCGTCTCGGGCGGGATCGACTCCGCCCTCACGGCGGCCCTGGCCGTCGAGGCGCTCGGGCCCGAACGCGTCCACTGCGTCTCGATGCCGTCCCGCTACTCCTCCGACGGGACGCGCGCCGACGCCCGACGGCTCGCCGAGAACCTGGGCTGCGACTTCCGCGAGTTGCCGATCGAGCCGGTCGTCGAGGCGTACAGCGGCGTGCTGGCGGAGTCCTTCGCCGGGCGCGACGCGGATGTCGCGGAGGAGAATCTCCAGGCGCGGGTCCGCGGGACGCTCGCGATGGCACTCTCGAACAAGTTCGGCTGGCTGCTCGTCGCGAGCGGCAACAAGTCGGAGCTGTCGGTCGGCTACGCGACGCTCTACGGCGACATGGCCGGGGGCTTTGCCCTCCTCAAGGACGTGTTCAAGACGGACGTCTTCCGGCTCGCGCGGCACCTGAACGAGCGGGCCGGGCGCGAGCTCGTCCCGCAGTCGACGATCGACCGTGCGCCGAGTGCGGAACTACGCGAGGGCCAGCTGGACGAGGACTCGCTGCCGCCGTACTCCGAGCTCGACCGCGTGCTCGAGGCCTACGTCGAGGATGACCGCTCGCTCGACGAGCTGAGCGCGGACGGGTTCGATCCGGACGTGGTGGCTCGAGCGGTCGCGCTGATCGACCGGGCCGAGCACAAGCGGCGGCAGGCTCCGCCCGGGGTGCGGCTGCGTCCGAAGGCGTTCGGCCGCGACCGGCGGACGCCGATCACGAATCGCTGGCGGAGCTGACGATCTCGGCGAGGTTCGCGGGGCGCGTCGGCAGCTTCCCGAGCTCGTCCGGGCCGAACCATCGTTCCTCGAGCGAGCCCTCGGCCCGCAGGTCCGCCTCGGGAGCGGGCTCGAACGATTGCGTGCGCACGAGGTACAGGCGCGAGACGCCGGAGCCGAATCCGGGCTCCTCGACTCCCCAGTGGCGCCACTCCGCGACGAGGGGACCGATCGCGACCTCGTTCAGGCCGCACTCTTCGCGCAGCTCGCGTCGCAGTGTCTCCGCGTCCGTCTCGCCGAGCTCCTGGCCGCCTCCGGGCGCGATCCACCACGAGCCGTACGGGTCTCCGTAGCGGAAGAGGAGCACCCGGCCGCCCTCGTCGACGAGCAGCGCGCGCACGGCCGTCCGCTCGGGCAGGCCGCTCTCGCGTCCGGCGAGCTCCCGGAACCACCTGACTCGCTCGTCCCACGGTACGGCGGCGTTCGCCGGCGATGTCGACGGAAGGACGAAGAGCTTCGTGTCGCCGAGCGTCTCTGCTTGCAGGCCGAGCTCTGGTCGCTTCCCGAAGGCGCCCCGGTACGCCTCCTTGCCCACGAAGGCGAGCCACCCGGGCCTGAGCTCACGGGCGATTCCCTCGAGTCGCTCGGCGGAGCCTGTGAAGTCGGCGCGGCGCAGGTCGCCCGAGCCGGGCGTGGTGCGGTAGGCGGCGTTCGTGACCCCGATTCCCGCCGCGAGCAGGGAGAACTGCTCGGCCGGCTCATAGAGCCGGGAGGTCAGGCGGGCCGCGTGGAGCAGGCGCCAGAAGTCGTTGCGCGGATTCGCGAAATGCGCGCGGGCGGCAGCGGACACGCGGCCCGGGTTGATACCGACGAAGACGATGCGGAGATCGCGAGCGAGAACGTCAGGCACGTCGCTCGGCGTCGCGTCAGGTCTACCGATTTCCGATGCATGAGCCACCAATTCCGCCACCAATTCCCCCATTGGGGGAGCGAGGCTCCCTTCGTGAACGGTAGGCGATGAAGCGTCACGCAGAGGTGACAACTTCGTGCCGGCGGTTGGCGCGCGGCTACGCGGCCTCGGCTGCGGCTTCGGCGGCGTCGACTTCGGCCATGAACTCGTCGGTCCGGGCCTCGATGCGCGCCTCGAAATCCCGCCGCAGATCCTCGCCGGACACGGCCGGCTCGTACCGCGGTCGCCGCGGCTCGATCTTCACCGGGGTCACCGTCGAATCCCAGCCGCCGTATAAGCGGACATAGCACTCGGTCTCCGACAGCGAACGCAGTCGCCGCACGTGCCGCAGGGTACGAGGCGTCCCGGACGGTGCCGGACTTCTGAGACCATGCGAGCCGTGACGGCCAGGGCGAAGGAGTTCCGGTACGCGGTCGACCTCGCGCCGGGCGGAGAGCTCAGCGACGAGAACGGCGTCGTCCTCGACGTGCCGGCGGAGTGGTCGCCCGAGCACCTGCTGCTCGCTGCGCTCGTCCGCTGCTCGCTGCAGAGCCTCCGCTACCACGCGGATCGCGCGGGCGTCGCCGTCAGCTCGGCGTCCGGCAGCTCCCGGACGCTCGTGAGGAGACGCGCAACGGACGACCGCTACGCGCTCGTCGAGACGGAGGTCGAGCTCGCCGCCGAGCTCGAGCCCGAGCCCGGTGCACTCGCGGAGCTGCTCGCGGCGGCCGAGCGGGACTGCTTCGTCGGCTCCTCCCTCACCGCCGAGCCGAGCTATCGCTGGGTCGTGAACGGCCGTTCCGTCGAGTGAGCGGCACGTCGACCCCGCCGCGGGAGCGGCTCGACCGCGGCGAGGGCACCGGCGTCGGCCGGCCGTGGCTCGTGATCGTGCTCAACGACGACCACAACACGTTCCAGGGCGTCGCCGCCGCGCTCTCGGCGGTGCTGCCGGGCGTCTCGTACGACGGCGGGATGCGGCTCGCAGACGGGATCCACAACTCCGGTCAGGCGGTCGTCTGGTCGGGCCTCCGCGAGCCGGCCGAGCTCTATTGGGAGCAGCTGCGCCATCGGGGGCTGACGATGGCGCCGCTCGAGCAGGGATGAGCATCGACCTCGACGCGATCCGGGCGCGATTCCCGGCCCTCCGGTCCGGCGTCGCCCTCTTCGACGGCCCCGGAGGAACGCAGTGCCCGCAGACCGTGATCGACGCGATTGCCGGCTACCTGCAGGACTCGAACGCGAACCTCGGCGGCGCCTTCGCGGCCAGCCGGCGCAGCGACCAGCTCGTCGAGGAGGCGCACGCGGGTTGCGGCTCGGCTTCCTCGGCTGCGGAGGTCGAGGAAGCAATCTTCGGCGCCAACATGACGACGCTCAACTTCGCGCTCACCCGCGCCTGGGCACGCGAGGCCCGCGCGGGAGACGAGGTGCTCGTGACGCGGCTCGACCACGACGCCAACATCGCGCCGTGGCTCGAGCTCGAACGCGACCGGGAGATCGTCGTCCGGTTCGTCGAGGCCAACGACGACACCAGCCTCGACCTCGACGACCTCGAGCGGAAGCTGACCGAGCGGACGTCCGTCGTGGCGTTCCCCTTCGCAGCGAATGCCGTGGGGACGGTCAACGACGTGAAGGCGATCGCGAAGCTGGCACATTCCGCCGGTGCCTCGACCTGGATCGACGCGGTGCACTACGCCCCGCACGGCCCGATCGACGTGGTCGACTTGCAGGCCGACGTGCTGCTCTGCTCGCCGTACAAGTTCTACGGGCCGCATCTCGGCCTCGCCTTCGCACGGGAGGAGCTTCTGCGCTCCTGGCGGCCGTACAAGGTGCGGCCGGCGCCGGACGAGCCGGTCGGCGCACGCTTCGAGACGGGAACGCTCGCGCACGAGTTGCTCGCGGGCTTCGTCGCCGCGGTGGAGTACGTCGACGGCGTGGGCTGGGACGCGATCCAGACGCACGAACGCGCGCTCGGGCAACGCTTCCTCGACGGGATCCCCGACCGCTGCACCCTCTATGGGCTCGAGACGATGGAGGGCCGGGTTCCGACCTTCGCGTTCCGCGTCGACGGGACTGCACCGCGCGAAGTGGCCGAGCGGCTCGCCGCCCGCGAGATCGCGGTCTGGGACGGCGACTACTACGCGTTCGAGGTCATGACGCGGCTCGGCCTGCAGCCCGACGGCGCAGTCCGCGCCGGCTTCGTCCACTACAACACGTTCGCGGAGATCGACCGGCTGCTCGAGGCGCTCGCGGAGCTTCGCTGACCGACTACTCGGCCACCCCGCTCGGGAAGAAGCTCGGCGCCAAGCCCGGCGTCGACGTGCTCGTCTTCTTCACCACGCGAGGCGAAGAGCTGGAGCGGCGGTTCCCTGCGCTCGTCGCGACCCTCGGGCCGGCCGACGGACTCTGGATAGCGTGGCCGAAGAAGGCTGCGAAGCTCGACACGGACCTCGACTTCGCCGCCGTGCAGGCGGTCGGGCTCGGGAGCGGGTTGGTCGACAACAAGACCGCCTCGATCGACGAGACCTGGCAGGCGCTCCGCTTCGTGCGGCGGCTCGCCGACCGCTGAGCTCAGGCGGCGTTGTCGGCCTTCGCCGCGGTAGCGGCCGCCGCCCAGCGCTCGTCATGGCGACGGATCCGGTCCGGCTCGCGGCCGCGCCGCTGCGCGAGCTCGACCGTCAGCCGCTGGAACAGCACGATGTCCGCGACCGGATGCCGCGTCGGCAGCAGGTCGACCTCGCAGCCGAGCTCGCGGAGCGCCGCGGCGGCCGCCGCCGCACGCTGCGCGGCGACGCCGTCGCCCTCCAGGACGAACGCCCGCACCGACTCGTCCACCGCGGCGAGGTAGCCGTGCAGGAGCTGCTCGGTCTCGTACGCCTCCGCCGCAACCCAGGCACCCTCGCGCAGCTTGAGCACGGCCTCGTGCGCCGTCGGCAGCTCCCGGCCCGCGCCCGCGACGACGAAGCGCTCCTGCTCCCCCACCGCCGGCAGCGGCGTCGCGAGCGCCTCCTCGACCGCTGCGGGCAGCCCGCCGAGGTCCTCGCCGTGCAGCGCCGCGATCGCGGCGACCGCACACGTGTAGCTCGCGGTGTGGCACCAGCTCTCCTCGATCTCCGGCGTGCAGACGACGACCTCGTCGCACAGCTCGGCGATCGGCCCGTCCGCACGCCCGGTCACGAGCCACCGCGGGCCGCGCCAGGCTCGCGCCGCCTCGAGCGTCAGCGGCGTCTCTCCCTCGTGCGAGACGACGACGAGCAGATCGGCGTCGCGCTCGGGCCGCAGCACGAGCTCGAGCGCCTGCACCGCGTCGCCTCCGGTCAGCGCCGCGTGGAACGACGTCCCGCAACCGGTGAAGAGGAGCCGGGCGCCGGCGGGGAAACGCCGGTCGGTCGGCACCTGCGCCAGCCACTCCGGCTGGGAGGCGATCGCCCGTCTCGTCTGCTCGCCGTGCACAGGAGATACGTCTATACGATCGAGCGGGGTGACGGTGTTTCAACGCGACACGCTCGACAACGGCCTGCGCGTCCTCACGGCCGACCTGCCGTATGCGCAGTCGGTCGCCGTGATCGTCATGCTCGCCGCGGGTTCCCGTTACGAGGACGAGGACGCGAGCGGGATCGCGCACTTCTCCGAGCACATGTTCTTCAAGGGAACCGAGCGGCGGCCGAGCGCCAGGGAGATCGCCGGTGCGATCGACGCGATCGGCGGCGAGTTCAACGCCTTCACCGGCAAGGAGTACACGGCGTACTACGTCAAATGCGCGGCCGAGCACCGCGACATCGCGCTCGACGTGCTCGTCGACATGCTCCGCAACTCCCGCTTCGAGCCGGAGGAGATCGAGCGCGAGAAGGGCGTGATCTCCGAGGAGATGAACATGTACTACGACACGCCGCGCGACTTCATCGGCGGCGTCTACGAGGAGCTGCTGTGGGGGAATCAGCCGCTCGGCCGCGACATCATCGGCACGAAAGAGACCGTCCGCGGCGCGACCCGCGAGACGTTCACGGGCTACCTCGACCGCTGGTACAAGCCGTCGCGGATGGTGCTCGGCGTCGCGGGCCGCATCGGCGACGGTCTGCACGAGCGCGCGCAGGAACTGCTCGGCGACCTGGCCGACGCCGAGACCGGCGAGCCGGAGCCCGCCGCCCCGTATGCGAACGGCCGCGTCGCCGTCCACACGAAGCAGTCGGAGCAGGCGCACGTGATCCTCGGGGTGCAGAGCCAGCCGCTCGACCATCCCGACCGCTACGCGATCCAGCTGCTGGCGACCGCGCTCGGCGGCGGGATGTCGTCACGCCTCTTCAGCGAGGTGCGGGAGCGGCGCGGGCTCGCGTACTACGTCTACGGGCTCAACCACAGCTACACCGACGCCGGCACGCTCTATTCGCAGGCGGGCGTGGACATCAACCGCATCGACGACGCCGTCGCGACGATCGCCGCGGAGCTGCGCAAGATCGCGGCCGAACCGCTGCCGGCCGAGGAGCTCGAGAAGGCCCGCAACTTCGCGAAAGGGCGCTTCGTCCTCCAGCTCGAGAGTCCGCAGGGGCTGGCGCTGTTCGGGCTGCGGCGGGAGGTGCTCGAGCGGACGCTTCCCGACCCGGACGAGGTGCTGCGCGGGATCGACGCCGTCACGAGCGACGACGTCGCGCGAGTCGCATCGGAGCTGATCACGAACGAACGGTTCCGGCTCGCGGTGATCGGCCCGTTCGACGACGCGTCGCGCTTCGAGCTGCTGCTCGACGGCTAGCCGTCAGGCGAGAGGACGCTCGCCCACGCGAGTGAGGCCTCACTTGACGTGAGATCTAGTGCTAGCGATAATAGCTTTAAGTGCTGGCGCCTGACTCACGACCGACGCTCACGCTTGACCCGCTTATCGCGGAGGCGAATCGGCGGGCACGTCAGAGACAAGTGCTGATCGCGAGGCTCGCCGCCTCCACACTCATCTTTGGCGCGGCGCTTGCGGGTGCAGCGTTCCTCCAAGCTCCACAGGTACGTGCGGGTGGTTTCCATCCAGCTCGATATAGAGATTCACGACGTGCACCCCTGGTGGGTCTACGCAGCTACGCTCGCGCTCTAGCGTGCTCGGTGTCGCCGGAGCCGCGGGCGTGCTACTCGACGCTCCCCGCGCTGTAGCGATCGGGTACGCGACGGCGCCAGTGTCCTCTTTCTCAGCAGCGGCAGTCGCAGCCCTCGCGGACACAGCACTGATCGTCGTAAACAGCGGCGGGGTGTTCGAACGCACCAACCTGGCAGTGATCCTGCTTCTTCTCGGCGTTGTAGCCGCCGCTCTCGCTCGGACGTACTGGTCGGGGCTCTCTGCGCAGTCGGCACAGACCGCGCACCTAGTCGGGGGTCATTCCTGAACACTGGCCCAGTCCTCCGCCCTGCCCCTCGACCTGTGGCGGATCTGCCGCGAATCATGCCGTATAAGGCGATAGGTCGATGACGGAGGTACGGAGGTGCGTCACGCAGCACTTGTTCCGCGGGTTCCCCGCCTGAGAGCTTGCAGCGGCCGCGCTCATACTCGGAGCCGCGTGCGCAGAGCGCAGCAAGCCTCTACTCCCACAAGTTCGTAGCGCTTGACTGCGGGACAGGCCCATGCAGCCGTCCGGACATTCGTGTGGTGAAGCCGGGTTGGGTCGATCCGGCCGTGCTCATCGCTACTTCGGAAAGGCGTGCTCGGCAAGTCGCGGGAGCGTTGGCTTACTGGCGGCCAGGGTGAGGGTTGCAGCATCACGACTGCCGCCGTCATCCTCGGTGCGGCTTTCGGTGGGGCTGCCGTCGTCTACGCCCAGAACTATCGCTACGCCTTCGTCCGGTGCCACATGGAGCCGAGCGGCTTCAATCACCTTCCAGTTCCGTTGCCCACGTTCTCTTGCGTCCCCCACATCATCTACTACCGGGCCGGTTGGGTCAGCCCCACAGCCCTCGGGATCGTCTTAGTCGGAGTGGCACTAGCAGCCGGCGTGCTGGTTACGGCTCAGTGGTCACGGCTCGCCGCGACCCGTCCTGACTAGCCACTCGCTCAGGGTTCATTCCCGAACACTGCCCCAGGCCAGCGTCCTCTTAGCCGTCGGAGCGAGAGCAGGGGCTCGAAGAGTAGAGCAACGATCTCGTCTCGCTCGATCAGCGGATCTGCCACGGCGGGAGCGTGACCGAGAGATCGACGCGCCGCAATCGGCCGGTCAGGGTAGTCCGGCGCGCCGAGCAGATCTGCCCGGCGCGCATATTCAAGAGGACGGGCGGCGGTGCTTTGCGAGGTCGGCGGTCCAGTTGGCACCTTGCCCGGATCCGCCCGTTGGAGTGCCTTCGACCTCCGCAGCCGCTCGTACGCGAGGTTTCTACCATTCGACGCGGACGCCGCCTAGCCTCTAAAGGGGCAAAGCGTCGAGATCCGCCGCGATGTGCTTCGCGTCCTCCCGGTTCGCGATCTTCGCCGTGTCTTCGCGCGCCAGCTCGTAGTTGCGGCGCGCCTCGCCCGTCTCGCCGGCCACGAGATGCGCGCGCGCCAGCGCCTCGTGCGCGCCGGCGACGTCCCAGTCCTCCATCTCCGCCGGTGCCAACTCGACGAGCTCGAGACAGCGGCGCGCGTGATGGAGTGCGGGCTCGGGCCGGCCGAGGATCGAGTACACGCGCGAGCAGAGCCATTCGCTGCGCGCGCGGTTGGCCGTGGTTCCTCCGCCTTGCAGCCAGTGGTAGGCCGACGCGTGCGCGCAATGGAGCATCTCGTCGCCGGGCGAATCCATCAGCGTCCAGGTGCGGTTGTACAGGTCGATGCCGAGCCGGCGGTGATCGGCGGTCTCGAGCGATTCCGAGCGCAGTCCCATGATCGTCTCCCTTCGGTCGGTGAGGCGCTGCAGCTTCTCTCGGACGCTCGAAGTGCCGGCTCCCGCTGGTGCGAGACGAGCGCCGCGCGAAGCGCAGCCGATCGGCATGAGCTGCATCTCGTGCAGCATCGCGCCTCCGGCAGTGGGAGAGTCAGGGGGAGCCCGAAGGCTCCCTGTCTCTGTTCTCTGTTCTCAGGCCTCGGCCTCTTGCGCCTTCTCGTCGGACGCGCGCTTGGCGATCTCGTCGACCACGGTCGGGTCGGCGAGCGTCGTCGTGTCGCCGAGCTGCCGCTGGTTCGCGACATCCCGCAGCAGGCGGCGCATGATCTTGCCGCTGCGGGTCTTCGGCAGCTCGGGCGTGAAGACGATGTTCGCGGGCTTCGCGATCGGCCCGATCTTCTGCGCGACGTGGTCACGCAGCTCCTCGAGCTTCTCGACGGAGCCCTCGCCGCCGCCCTTCAACGTGACGTACGCGACGATCGCCTCTCCCGTCACCGAGTCGGCGCGGGAGCAGACGGCCGCCTCGGCGACCTCCTGGTGATCGACGAGCGCCGACTCGACCTCGATCGTCGAGATGCGGTGCCCGGAGACGTTCATCACGTCGTCGATCCGGCCGAGCAGCCAGTAGTCGCCGTCCTGGTCGATCCGGGCACCGTCGCCGGCGAGGTAGATGTCCTCGTACTTCGACCAGTACGTATCCCGGTAGCGCTGGTCGTCGCCGAAGATGCCGCGCAGCATCGCCGGCCACGGCTTCTTCAGGACGAGATATCCGCCACCGCCGGGCCCGACCTCTCCACCCTGCTCGTCGTAGACGCCCGGGACGACGCCGGGGAACGGCTGGGTCGCCGAGCCCGGCTTCAGCGTCGTGACGCCCGGCAGCGGCGTGATCAGGATCATCCCGGTCTCCGTCTGCCACCAGGTGTCGACGATCGGGGTCCGGTCACCGCCGATGTGCTCGCGGTACCAGATCCACGCCTCCGGATTGATCGGCTCGCCCACCGAGCCGAGCAGGCGCAGCGACGAGAGGTCGTGCTGCTGCGCGTACTCCGGCCCCCACTTCATGTGCGAGCGGATCGCCGTCGGCGCGGTGTAGAGGATCGTCACCTTGTACTTCTCGACGATCGACCACCAGCGGTCCTTGTCGGGGAAGTCGGGCGTCCCCTCGTAGAGGACCGACGTCGTCCGGTTGCAGAGCGGCCCGTACACGATGTAGCTGTGGCCGGTGATCCAGCCGATGTCGGCGGCACACCAGTAGACGTCCTCGTCCGGTTTCAGGTCGAAGATGTAGTGGTGCGTCGCCGACGTGCCGACGAGATAGCCGGCCGTCGTGTGGATGATCCCCTTCGGCTTCGCGGTCGTGCCGCTCGTGTACATGAGGAACAGCAGGTCCTCGCTGTCCATCGGCTCGCACGGACACGACTCGGGGTCGTCCGAGGCGTTGCTCTCGAGGTCGTGCCACCAGTGGTCACGACCTTCCTGCATCGGCACGTCGCTGCCGGTGCGGCGGAGGACGACGCAGTGCTCGACGCCGGGCGCCGCGGCCATCGCCTCGTCGGCGACGGTCTTGAGCCCGATCTTCGAGCCGCGCCGCCACGCCTCGTCCTGGGTGATGATCAACTCGCACTTCATGTCGTTCATCCGCCCGGAGAGCGAGTCGGCCGAGAAGCCGCCGAAGACGACGGTGTGCGGCGCGCCGAGCCGGGTGCACGCAAGCATCGCCACCGGAAGCTCCGGGACCATGCCCATGTAGATCCCGACCGGCGTCCCCTTCTTCACGCCGAGCTTCTTGAGCGCGTTCGCGAAGCGGACGACGTCCTTCTGGAGATCGGCGTACGTGATGGTGCGCGTGTCTCCCTCGGGCTCGCCCTCCCAGTGGTACGCCACGACGCCGCCCGCGCCGGCCTCGACGTGCCGGTCGACGCAGTTGAAGCAGACGTTGAGCTTCCCGCCGAGGTACCACTTCGCGTACGGCGGCTCCCACTGGTAGAGCTCGTTGAACGGCTCGAACCACGTGACCCGCTCGCGACCCTCCCGCTCCCAGAACTCCTCGAACGGGACGTCGTAGATGCCGGGCTGTGCGTTGGCCTGGGCCGCGAAGTCCTCGGGAGGCGGATAGGTCCGCTCCTCGAGGAACATCGTCTCGATCGCGTGGTGGCTCGCTTCCGTTGCCAAGAGCGGCCTCCTTCCTTTTGGCTTTTCCGGATCCTAGGCCGTCGCCGCCGCCGGAGATTGCGTTACGAAAGGCTTCCCGACTGGGAGCATCGTCTTGCCGGCGACGCCGTTCATGACGCCCGCCGCCGAGGTGTACCAGGCGACAGCAGCCGTGACGACGCCCGCCCAGCCACCGGCATGGAGCATGACGTTGTTGTAGGTCGGGTTAGCTCCATGGTGTCCGGCCTCGAAGAACCCGATCACGAGCAGGATCTCGGTGATCTGGAGCACGAAGAAGACCATGAACACGGCCGTGTTCACGCGCATGCTGGCGATGAGCATGTAGAAGTTGAACACGGCGAACGCGAACAGGAACCACGCGAGCGCGTTCGTAACCGCATGCGGATCCGTGTAGGCGGCGAACCAGTTCTTCGACACGACGCCAAGCGTGATGAACAGCCCGAGGCCCATCCAGAAACCGCCGTACGTCGAGAACGCCGTTGCGCCGAACACGTTCCGATTGCGGAACTCCCACATCCCGGCCGCGAACTGCGCCATGCCGCCGTAGAAGATCGCGGGGCCTACCCAGATCAGGTCGGGAATGAACGACGCGTTGTGCCCGCTGAGCAGGAACGTCGTCAGCGCGAATCCCGCGAGACCGAGCGGCGCGGGGTCGGCGGCCGGCGTGCTCTCGACCAGCTGCACCGGCCGATCGGAAGACATTGCGCTCATCCAGCCCTCCTAGCTTCGGAGCGGCGGAAAAGCCCCGGGCTGTCCCGTCGGTCTCCGATGTATTTGGCGCAGCTTTACCCGATTTCGCGCGGGTTAGTCAAGGTTCGAGGTCATATCGGTACTCCGTGATGACCTCGGCGCCGTCGGCCTTGACGAGGACGATGTCCTCGAGGCGGACGCCGCCGTACCCCGCGCGGTAGAGGCCGGGCTCGACCGTGACGACGTCGCCGGCGACCAGCTTCTTGTTCGCCAGCCGTCCCAGGCTCGGTTCCTCGTGCACCTCGAGCCCGACGCCGTGGCCGAGCCCGTGGAAGAAGCCGTCGCCGAGCGGTACGCCGGGCTGCTTCGTGCGCTGGGTGGGCTCGCCGGCGGCCTCGAAGATGTCGCAGGCGCCGTCGAAGACGGCGCGGGCTTCGACGCCGGCGCGAATCTCGGCGACCGCGGTGTCGAGAGCCTCCTTGCAGAGGCGATGCCACTCGCGGACGTCGTCGGGCACATCGCCGACGACGAAGGTGCGCGTCATGTCGGTGTAGACCGCCGAGGCGTTGTCGCGCGGGAAGATGTCGACGACGAGCGGCGTGTGGGGCCTGATCGGGCCGGAGCCCATGTCGTGGCCGACTGCGCCCTGAGCGCCGGGCGCAACGATGTACTCGTCCGCCGTCGTGTCGTGCGCGGCGAAGGCGACGCTCATGTCCGCCTTGACGCGCTCGACGGTGAGTGGCTCTCCGTCGAGCAGCAGCTCGTCACCGCGGATCTCGGCCCGGCGGAGAAGCTCGCGGCACGCGTCCATGGCCGCCTCGGCGGCACGCTGCGCGCGGCGCACTCCCGCGAGCTGGGCCTCGGTCTTGGCGCGCCGGCGATCGTCGAAGAGCTGCTGGTCGACGTCGAGCTCGACGCCGTCGGCCCGCAGCCGGTCGGCGAGCCAGACCGGGAAGTTGCCCGGCACGCTCGCCCGCTTCAGCCCGAGCCTGCCGGCGGCCCGGAGCGCCAGCTGCGCGGCGACCTCGCCCGCATCGACCCCGGACGCGACCAGCTCATCCATCCCGAGCTCCTCGTGTGGATGGACCTCGAAGAGCCCGAGCTCACGCAGGCGAGTGGCTTCCATCGAGCTGACGAAGACGTGCCGGTTGCCGCTCTCCTCGGCGAAGAGGAACGGGTCGGGCACTCCGAGCGGAACCGCATGCCGCATGTCGGGCGAGCGGAAGGAATCGGCGTAGATCAGAACCGTGTCCGCCACAGGCGAGCGATGCTAGCGATCGTGGGATACTCGCCCGGGAAATGGCAGCCCCGGACGAGAGAGACGACCCGGCGCTTCCGGTCGGAGCGGCGTGCCGGATCGACTCACGCTCGCCGTGGCGGCGAATCGCCGAGATCCCGGTCGGTCTTGATCCCGAGGGAATCGCGGTGGACGCCGAGCGCAGGCGCGCGTTCGTCGCGTGCTCGCGCAGCGACTTCGTCTCGGTCGTCGACCTCGAGTCGCACGAGGTCATTCGCGAGATCCCGACCGGCAACGAGCCGATCGACATCGGGCTCGACGAGCAGACCGGCCGCATTTTCACCGCCGACGCCCACTCCGACCAGGTGACGATCATCGACTCGGCGACGCTCGAGGTCGAGACCACGGTGCCTGTCGGCGGCTACCCCTCCGGACTCACGCACGTCCCGGAGTTCCGCCGGCTCTACGTCGGCAACTCGCTCGGCTCGACGATGAGCGTGATCGACCTCGACACGCTGGAGACGGTCGGGACGGTCGATGCGGAGCCGGGAGCCGGGGCGATCGGCGTCGACCCGACCCGGACGCTCGCCATCTGCGTCAACTTCGTCGCGGCTTCCGCCAACTTCTACGACGCGGACTCCCTGGAGGAGGTCGGCCGGCTCGAGCTCGGCATCGGCACGTGCGCGATCGGGATCGTCCCCGAGCGCGGCGAGGCGTTCATCGTCAACTCGATCGCCGGCACGGTCTCGCGTGTCGACCTCGACAGGATCGAGGTGATCGAGGAGATCCGCACGGGCTCGGCTCCGGTCGGGCTCACCGTCCACCCGTCGCACGACCGCGTCTACGTCACGAACCGGGGCGCCGGCTCGGTCAGCGTTCTCGGCGTCGCCGACGGCGCCGAGTGGTCTCGGATCCCGGTCGGGGGCGGCCCGGGAGGCGTGGTCGTCGACCCGCACGACGGGCGCATTCTCGTCGCCAACGCCGGCAGCCAGACGATGTCGATCGTCGAGGACCTGCTCGCGGGGCGGCCGCCGGTTCCCGTGGCCGATGAGGCGAGCCCGTGGATCGGCAGCAAGCTGCCCGCGTTCGCGCTCGAGGACTACCGGACGGGCGAGCTGCGCACGAACCACGATTGGGCCGAGAAGAAGTACATCCTCAACTTCTTCGCGTCGTGGTGAGGGCCGTGCAACGCGGAGGCGCCCTTCCTCGAGGACGTGCGCGTTCGTGAGGAGTCCCGGTCGGGGCTCGAGATCGTGCTCGTCGACATCTGGGAGGGGACCGAGCCGCGCCCCGAGGTCGAGCGCTTCTGCGAGATGTGGGGCATCAAAGGGCCGATCCTGCTCGACCCGGGCCTGGAGCTCGCGGGGGCGCTCGGCGTGCGCGGCGTGCCCACCAACGTCGTCGTCGACTCCGACGGGACGGTCCGCGCCTTCGGAGCCGCTCGCCTGGAGGAGCTCGAGCAGGCGATCGACAAGCTGTACGGCCGGTAGGGCGGCTCTCTGCCAGAGCTCGGGCGTCTCGACCGTGCCACGGCCCGGATCCTGCTGCCCGCTTAGATCAGCTTGCCCGCGAGCCAGAGCCCGACGACGCCGCCGAGGGATCCGAGTACGAGCGAGGCGAGTCCGAGCGCGCTGCCGCCCCAAACCACGGGCACGAACCCACCGACCGTCATGCCGACGCCGACGAAGATCCAGACGATGCGTCTGTCCACGGTTCATGTATCGGTCACAACCGGATCCGGAATGAGCGCCACCGTCCCTGCACGGGTGACCGGAGCTCGACCCGCGCGACCACTGGACCTCGAACCTGCCCGCGATAGGTGAACACCGCGATGCCGGCACCGTGCGGAAGGAGGTCCTGGCTGCGCGGCCGCAGGGTCGCGACTCTCCTGCCGCCGCGGAGCAGCAACATCCGAAGCCCGTCGCTGCGAAGGCGCTCCATCACGTCGCCGCGATTGACGAGCCGCAGCTCGAGCAGGCGCAGCACTCCGTCAGCACGAACGGTGAGCGTTCGCGGGTCGAGACGCCGCACGATCTTTCCGCGCACGCGGAGGACGACGACGAGACCCAGCCGCAGGCGCACCCGGACGTGCTTCACACCGAGCGGCCGCGTCGTCAGGAGCACGAGCGCCGGGTGGTCTCCGCGCGCCGCCCGCCGTGGAGGCGCCGCGGCGACATGGAGGGTCGTCTTCGCGTGAGGCGCGAGCCGGAACCGCCGGGGACGGACGCGCAGCCAGGTCGCGGCGCCGCGGGCGGGCCGCACCCGCGGCTTGCCCCGCAGGGACCGCGTGAGGCCGGCCCGCGAGACGTCGACGAGCAACACGCGTCGTCCCGGGTTCCGCACAACGACCGTGCGTGACGACGCGCCCTTCAAGGTCAGGTGCAACGGGCTCGCGCTCAGCCCGATGCCGCTGCCGGCCGCGGCACCCGGGATGGATGCCGCGGCCGCTCCGAGAACGAGCGCCAGGAGCGCGCGCCTCACTTGCCGATCACCGTGAAGGTCAGTGTCGCCGTGTAGTGCCCGGCCGCCACGACCGGGAGCGGCGAGACGAACCCGACGCTGGTCTCCACCTTGTCGCCTCCGCCGGCACTCGGGCCGCTCGAGCTCGCGAGGGACAGGTCCGCCGCAGGTGCGATCGGCACCGCGACGAGCCCGCCCGCCCCGACGCCGATGCCCAGCGGCAGGTCGTGCGGCGAGAACGCCGTGCGGTGAACGCTGAGCGTGTAGCCGCTCGCATCGTTGCTCGTGACCGTGACGTCTTCCGGCAGCGGATCCGGCGTCGTGCCCGGCACCGCGGCGGGGAAGCTCAGCGTCGGATGGTCGAGCGCGATCGAGAGCATCGGCTGGATGTCCACCTCGACCCCTGCCGAGCCGGTCGGTCCGTTCGGGGGCGGCGAAGCCGAGCAGGCACTCGCCGCCGCCGACGAGTTCTGCGGATCCGGCGCAGCGATCGCGAAGTCGGCTGCGTTGTCGTCGCTGTCCGCGCAGGAGTCCGTCCGCGTCACGGCGTTCGTCGCACTTCCCGCCGGCGCGGCGCCGCTGCCCTCGTAGTCCGCCGCGCTGCCGTAGCCGACCAGATCCTCCATGCCCGCGACCGCCGAGCAGCTTCCCGCGGATGCGCCGCAGGACAGTGCGGTCGCATCGTCCATGAGCGCGACCTTGCCGCCCGTGGCGGCCAGGTTCGACGTGCCTGTAGCGTCGGCAGCGGGCAGCGCCGCTCCGTTCGCTCCGCCGGAGGCGAGCTGCACGAGGTAGCGGCCGCCCGCCGGGATCGAGCCGCTGAGCGCGGTCGACGACCAGCTCGTGCTCGAGGCGGATGCGTACTGGAGCGTCCAGCCGTCGACGGCGACGGAGCTCGCGCCGCGGTTGAACAACTCGACGTAGTCGTTCGCGTACGCGGCACCGCTGTTACCGCCGGCCGCGTAGATCTCGCCGACGACGAGGCTGCCGCCGCCGCTGGCGCGAGCGGACGCGACGCCGAAGGGCAAGGCGAGAGCCGAGAGCAGGACGAGCAGGTGGATGCGTTTCATGGAGCCTCCGATCCGGGGGAATGGACGGCTCCCTTGCTACAGCCCGCCGCGTCGGGGCGACAGTGTCCTTTGCAGAGTTGCCACGAAGTCGGCACTGCTCTCGGTAGATTCGAAGCGTGGAACCGCTGGAGCGGGCCAGGCAGGTCTCGGCGTCATGGGACGAGCGGCTGCGCGCCGACCTCCCGGCCGACCTCGAGATCTTCGACGCCCATACCCACCTCGGCACGGACATCGACGGCATGGTCGGCCGCCCCGAGGAGCTGATCGGCTCGATGGACCGCTACGGCATCTCGCGGGCCTTCATGTTCTGCCTCGACGAGCCCGACCGCCATCCGGGCTTCCAAGCGGGCAACGACCGCTCGCTCGAGTTCGCGGCGCGGTCCGAGAGCCGTCTGATCCCCTTCGTTCGGCTCGCGCTCGACGAGGGGCCGATCGAGGAGGCGCGCCGCTGTCTCGATCTGGGCGCCGGCGGGATCAAGCTGCATCCACGCGCCCAGAAGTTCCTGCTCAACGACGAGCGGCTCGCTCCCGTCTTCGCCCTGGCGGCCGAGCGCGGCGTCCCGATCCTGATCCACGCCGGCCGCGGACTGCCGCCCATCGCCGAAGGGCTGGAGCGTCTCGTCGACTCGCATCCGGGAACGCAGCTCATCCTTGCGCACGCCGGGATCGCCGACCTCGCGAATCTCGCGTACCGATTCTCGGGCAAGCGCGGCGTCTTCTTCGACACCTCGGTCTGGAGCGCGATCGACCTGCTCGGGCTGCTGCGGCTCGTGCCGCCGGAGCAGATCGTCTACGCCTCGGACTACCCGTACGGGCAGCAGCCCGGCTCGCTTCTCCTCTCGTCCCGCGTCGCCCGCGTCTCGGGCCTGGACGACCGCCGGCTGCGGGACATGTTCGCCGGCAACGCGAACCGGATCGCGGACGGCGGGCAGCCGCTCGAGCCGTCGCAGCCGTGCGGACCGAACGTCCTCGCGCAGCCGCTCGCACAGGCGCGCATCCACCAGTACGTCTCGATGGCGATGCCGCTTCTCTTCGTCCGGCAGCCTGACGCCTTCGGCGCGCTCGGGCTCGCGCTCAACGCCACCGAGGAGCCGAACGGCGACCACCAGGAGGAGCTCGGACAGATCCGCGAGCTGCTCGAGGCCGCGCGCGACCTGTGGCGGACGCTGCCCGAGGCCGAGGACGACAGCGAGCGGCGCCTCGTGACGCGCACGGCCGTCCGCCTGATTCAGATCGCCGACACCGTGGCAGTTACCTCCACATGAGCGAGCTGAAGCTGACCGTCAACGGCGGCGAGCACGTGCTCGACGCGCCGGTCGGGACGAGCCTCGCGGACGTCCTGCGCGAGCAGCTGGGGCTGACGGGAACCAAGATCGCCTGCAACGAGGGCCATTGCGGCGCGTGCACCGTGCAGATCGACGGCGTGCCACGGCTCTCGTGCATCACGCTCGTGCACACGGTCGACGGCGAGATCACGACGATCGAAGGCCTGCGTGGGCATCCGCTCGTCGACGCCTTCGTCCGGGCCGACGCAGTCCAGTGCGGCTACTGCACGCCCGGCCAGGTCGTGTCCGCCGCGGCCCTCGTCGCGGCGAATCCGGAGCCGACCCGCGAGGAGATCCGGCACGCGATGGCCGGGAACATCTGCCGCTGCGGCACGTATCCCAAGATCGAGGAGGCGATTCTCAGTTGGCGAGGCTGATCCGCACCGAGAAAGAGGTCGAGGGACGCTTCGAGGAGGTGTGGATCGTCGTCGAGGAGGATCCGCTCGAGCAGTGGCCGGAGGGTCCGCTCGAGGTCGTCGGTCGGCCGGCTGTGCGCAAGGACGCCCACGAGCGCGTGCGCGGCGAGGCTCGCTACACCGCCGACCTGAAGCTGCCCGGGATGCTCCACGCGGCCGTCCTCCGCTCCCCGTACGCGCATGCGAAGGTGGGCCGGATCGACCTCGCGCCGGCGCTGGCCCTGCCCGGCGTGCGCGCCGCCATCGGGCCGGGCGAGGCGCACGGGCTCGAAGAGGAGCCGGGCTTCTCCGGCGCAGCGGTCGCCGCCGTCGCGGCGGACACGTTCGCCCAGGCACGGGCCGCGGTCGAGGCGATCGACGTCGAATGGGAAGAGCTCGAGGTCGTGCTCGATCCCGACGATGCGGTCCGGCGCGAGCTCCTCACGGCGGAGCCGCGCCGCTACGAGCGCGGTGACGTCGACCAGGCCATCGCCGGCGCGGACGTCGTCGTCGAGGCCACCTACCGCACGCAGACCGTGCTCCACAACTCGCTCGAGACCCATCAGGCGCTCTGCGAATGGCAGGGCGACATGCTCCACGTCTACATCTCGACGCAGTACATCTGGGGCGTCCGCCGGTCGGTCGCCGAGACGCTCGGCCTGCCCGAGGACAAGGTGCGCGTGGTGTGCGAGTACATGGGCGGCGGCTTCGGCTCGAAGAACGGCCCCGACGAGTACACGTACGTCGCCGCCGAGCTCGCGAAGCGGACGGGGCGGCCGGTGCGCTGCGCTCTCACGCGGCGCGAGGAGCACACCTCCGCCGGCAACCGCAACGCGACCGTCCAGCGGCTTCGGGCCGGCGCCCGCAGCGACGGGACGATCGTCGCGTTCGACGGCGAGTTCACGAACTCCGTCGGCTGGTCGGGTTGGAACGCCTCGACCGAAGGCCCGATGAAGATGCTGTACGACTGCGAGAACGTCCGCACGGTCACCTACGGCGCGCAGCTCAACACGCCGCCGATGAAGGCGTTCCGCGCGCCCGGCTTCGTCGAGGGGACATTCGGCCTCGAGTGCCTGATCGACGAGCTCGCGGCGCGGCTCGACATCGACCCGCTCGAGCTGCGACGCCGCAACTACGCGGCCTCGAACGACGGCACGCCGATCTCCTCCAAGAACCTCGAGGAGTGCTACCGCCGCGCCGAGCCGCACTGGGAGCGGCGGCACGGGGTGCGCGCGCGATCGGATGCCGTCTGGAAGCGGGGCGTCGGGATGGCGAGCCAGATCTGGTACGGCGGCGGCGGTCCTCCCTCGTATGCCTGGGTGCGACTCGGCTCCGACGGCCGAGCCACGGTGATCACGGCGATGCAGGACATCGGCACCGGCACGCGCACGGCGATGGCGCAGATCGCGGCCGAGGAGCTCGGGATTCCGCTCGAGCAGGTGGACGTCGTGCTCGGCGACTCGGCCCGTGGACCGTACGCGTCGATCTCGGCGGGCTCCTCGACGTTGCCGTCGATGGGCCCGGCCGTGCGGGCGGCCGCCGCGGACGCGCGGGAGCAGGTCGAGGACATCGCCGAGCAGCGCGGGATGCCCGCGGACACGCCGCTCGAGGAGATCGTCGCCGTGCTCGAGGAGTCGCAGATCCTCGGCAAGGGCGCGCGCGGGCCGAACCCGACCGGGATGAGCGTCCTCACGTTCGGCGTCCACGTCGTCGAGGTCGCGGTCGACGTCGAGACGGGCGAAGTCGTGGTCGAGCGCGTCGCAGCGATTCACGACGTGGGACGGATCGTCAACCCGCTCGGCGCTTCGAGCCAGGTCGAGGGTGGGATCATCCAGGGAATCGGGCACACGCTCTCGGAGGAGCGGCTGCTCGACCCGGAGACGGGCCGCATCCTCACCACCTCGCTCGACGCGTACCGGATGCCGACCATCGCGGACGTGCCGGAGATCCTCTGCGAGTTCGTCGACCGGCCAGACGAGCACCTGACAAACCTCGGCTCCAAGGGGCTCGGCGAGCCGCCGATCGTGCCCATCGCGGCCGCGATCGGGAACGCGATCCGCGACGCGACCGGCGCCGACGTGCGGCAGCTTCCGATCTCGCGCGAGGAGATGCTGCGCGCGCTGCGCGAGGCCGAGGAGCGGGCGCGGGCGCACGAGCAGGAGAAGCGTGGAGCTCCTGCGGCCGTCTAGCGTCGAGCAACTCGACGGCGGACTCTTCCTCCACGGCGGCTCTGAGGTCGTGCCGTTGTTGCGCGAGGGCCTGTTGGAGACGGAACGGCTCGTCGACGTGCGCGGCGTCGTGCCGCGCGGCGTCCGGGACGGCGCGATCGGCGCCGGAACCACGCTCGCTGAGCTCGAGGTCGAGCCGGCGATCCCGGAGGCGCTGCGTGAGGCGTGCCGGCTCGCGGCGTCGCCGCAGCTGCGCAACGTGAGCTCGCTCGGCGGCAACCTCCTCCAGTCGACGCGCTGCTGGTACTGGCGGCTCGGCTACCGCTGCCGGCTTCACGGCGGCGACCGCTGTCACGCCCGGGACGGCGAGCATCGGGAACATGCGATCTTCGCGAACGACTTCTGCGCCTCGGCGCATCCCTCGGACGCGGCGGCCGCACTCGTCGCGCTCGGCGCCCGCCTGCGCACCGACCGGCGCGAGCTCGCGGTCGAGGAGCTCTACCGGCTGCCGGACGAGGGCAACCGGACGACGACGACGCTCGAGGACGGCGAGCTGCTGCTCGAGGTCGAGCTGCCGTCCGTGGAGTCGAGCGTCTACCTCAAGGCGATGGACCGCAAGCGCTGGTCGTTCCCCCAGGTCGGGGTGGGTGCCGCCCGGCTGGGCGACGGCTCGACGCGGATCGCCCTCGCAGGAGTCGCGCCGATCCCGTGGCGGATCGAGAGCGTCGAGGAGCTCGACGCGGCGACCCCGCTATCCCGCACCGAGTGGAAGGTGCCGCTCGCGCGAGCGCTCGTGCGCCGCGCGCTCGCCCAGCTCGCGTGATCGCGGCGGTCGTGCTCGCGGCGGGCGCGTCGTCCCGCTACGGCACCGAGCCGCCGAAGCAGGTCGAGCTGCTGCCGCAGGTGCTCGCCGCGCTCCGGGAGAGCTCCGTCGAGGACGTCGTCGTCGTGAGCGGCGCGCATCCGTTGCCAGTGGAGAGCGTGCACTGCCCCGACTGGGAGCGCGGCCCGGGTGTCTCGCTGCGCTGCGGCCTCGCCGCCCTGCCGCCCGACGCGGAGGCGGCGGTCGTGGTGCTCGCCGACGGGCCCGACCTCGATCCGCGCGCAATCGACCGCGTCGTGGACGACTGGCACACGAACGGCGGCGACGCGGTGGCAGCGAGCTACGACGGCATCCGCCTCCACCCCGTCCTCCTCGCGCGCGCGCTCTGGGACGACGTCCCCGACGAGGGCGCGAAGTCGCTCCCGGCCCGCCTCGTCCCCTGCGACGACCTGAGGCCGCCCGGAGACGTCGACTCCCCTACTCGAGCGGGATCCTGAGCGCCGCGAGCTTCTCGCGAAGCTCGTTCGACATCCGCGCGTCCGTCGCCTTGCGCACGTAGATCCGCAGACTCTCCTCGAACTTGTAGCGCCTGCGGCACTGCTCGCACTGGTCGAGATGTGCCTCCGCAGCCACCACCTCGGCGTCCGTGAGGACGTGGTCGAGGTACGGCTGCATCATCTCCTCGCAGTGCGCGCACGGGTCGTTCATGTCGCCTCCTCCAGGGCGGACTCGGCCAGCTCCCGCTTCAGGATGCGGCGTCCCCGGTGCAGCCTCGACATCACGGTGCCGACCGGGATGTCGAGGATCTGAGCCGCGTCCGCGTAGCTGAAGTCGCCGAGATCGACGAGCACGAGCACGTCGCGGAAGTCGTGAGGCACCGCGGAGAGCGCCGTCACGATGTCGTCCTGCGACAAGCGCTCCACGACCTGCTCCTCGTCGGAGACGCCGTCCCCGTTCTCCGCGAGCCGGTCGTAGAGGAAGTAGTCGTTCGCCTCGAGCGGCTGCATCTGCGGTGCCCGCTGCTGCCGCCGCCCGCGGTCGATGTTGAGGTTGGTCAGGATCCGCAGGAGCCACGCGCGCATGTTCGTGCCGGGCGTGAACGAGCGCCAGCTGCGGAACGCCCGCGCGTACGTCTCCTGCATGAGCTCGTCGGCGTCCTCGCGCGAGCTCGCGAGGTGCCGCGCGACGCGGAAGACCTGGTCGGAGAGTGCGAGGGCGTCCTCCTCGAACCGGACGCGATCGCGCGCCTCGGTCGCGAGCCGCTGCGGCTCCTCGGGCTCCGCGTCCATGCAACTCACCGTACCAGCGTGCGCCATTCCCTCCCGAACGGCGCCGAGGACGCTGCTATTCCGCGCCAGGTCGTCCGACTAGACCGGTGCCAGCTCGGGAAAGCCGGCCTTGGCGAGGCGCTCGACGATCGCCTCGCGGCTCGTCCGCTCGCCGTCCCAGGCGAGCGTGACCTGGCCCATCAGGTTCGCGTTCGCCCCCTCGAGGCCCTCGTGACCCTCGAGCGCGTGCGCAAGCCGCATCACGCACCGCTCGCAGCGGACGCCGCCGACCTGGATCGTCTCGCTCTGCGTCGCCACACGGTCAGCCTATCGTCAGGGTCGCGATCTCCCGCACGGCCGCTTCCGGCCCGAGCTCGAGCTGGCGCTCCGCCTCGGGGCCGCCGCCGTCGCGTCCGGCCGCCTCGCGGAGAACGGCGTACTCCTCGCGGTCGAAGGGCTCGCCGTCCGACTCTGCGGCCTCCCGGACGAGTCGCTGCACCTCGGCCACGATCTCGGCCGTCCTGCGCAGCGACGTCGGCTGATCCATCACGCGCACCTCGAGCGTCCCGTACTCGGGCCGCGGCCACGCGTCCCAGTGGCGGCGCGTGCTGTCCTCGCGGCTCGCCGCCCGCCAGTCGTCCCAGCTCCGCAGCACCGGCGGGGTGCCTCCCGTCGGCATCTCGAGCAGGATCCGGGAGCGGATCGAGCGCCGGCCGCTCTCGGCCGCGTCCCAGTACGGCGAGTTGGCGGACGCGGCGAGAAGACCCGGCAGCCGTGGGACGACGCCCTCGAAGGCCCGCAGACACGTGTCGGGGTCGGGGACCGACACGTGCACGTGGAGCCCGCAGACCCGCTGGCGATGCAGGCGCGGAAGCTTCGCTTCCATCCGCTGGTACCGCTCGACGGGCACGATCGGGACTCGCCCGCGGGCGGTGGGATGCGAGCCCGTCGCCAGCAGCGCGAGACCGTGCGCCGCAGCCCGCTCGAACACCTCCTGCCGCAACGCGCGCAGCTCCGTCTCCACCTGCTCCGGAGTCTCGACCACCGGCGTCGTGATCTCGACGAACGACTCGAACAGCTCGGGCTTGATCCGCTCGGTCGCCTCGCCGAACACGCGCGAGAACCCGTCCCTGGCCGGCTCGAACGTCTCGGAGTCGACGAGCATCAGCTCCTCCTCGACCCCGAGCGACCACGGCGGCGCCGCTCCGAAGCGGCTCGAGTCCATGGAGCTCCCTACTTGCCGCGTACCCCGTGCACCGGCCGACCCGCCGCCTCCCACGCGTAGTACGACGCACTCGGGCCGAAGTCGAGCTCGTAGGAGATGATCCGCGGGTTGCGGCCGACCTCCTTCGCGCGCTGCGCGTGACGGAGGAGGTTCGGGTCGTCCTGCTCCTCCCAGACGAGGACGAGATGAGCGGCCGTCATGAACACGGCCACGAACGAGCAGTCGGGTGCCGGGCAGGGAAACGGATCGGTGCTGACGCAGAACCAGCCGACGTGCTCGTGGCCGTTCTCGGTCCACAGCTCCTCGGCCTCCTCTGGAACGGCCTGCTCCACGAGCCCGCCTCTGCCTGCGTGGATCTCCCCGCGCTCCACCGCGCAAAGGTAGCGACTGCCTCCGTCCCGTCGTCGCTCGCCGTGCCGACCTTCGACACCCGGAGGCCCGCCGACCGCCTCTAAGATCGAGCAATGGAGCAACTACGGATCGGTGACGAGAGCTACGGGTTCCACCAGCTCGACGACGCTGCCGCCCGGCTCCCGTACACGCTCCGGATCCTGCTCGAGAACGTCCTCCGGCAGGGCTCCGAGGAAGGCGCCGAAGCGGTCACCTCGTGGGTCGCCGAGGCCGAGCCGTCGCGCGAGATCTCCTTCGCTCCGGCCCGCGTGCTGCTGCAGGACTTCACGGGGGTCCCGTGCGTCGTCGACCTCGCCGCGATGCGCGATGCGATGCGCGACCAGGGCGGCGACCCGGGCGCGATCAACCCGCTGATCCCGGTCGAGCTCGTGATCGACCATTCGGTGCAGGTGGACGAGTTCGCGTCGCGGCTCGCCATCGAGCGCAACGTCGAGCTCGAGTTCGAGCGAAACCATGAGCGCTACGCGTTTCTCCGCTGGGGCCAGGGCGCGTTCGACAACTTCCGCGTCGTGCCGCCGAACACGGGCATCGTCCACCAGGTCAACCTCGAGTACCTCGCGCGCGTCGTCGAGGTGCGCGACGGCGTGGCCTTCCCGGACACGCTCGTCGGCACCGACTCGCACACCACGATGGTCAACGGGCTCGGCGTGCTCGGCTGGGGTGTCGGCGGCATCGAGGCCGAGGCGGCGATGCTCGGGGAGGCGCTCTCGATGCTCGTCCCGCAGGTGGTCGGCTTCCGGCTGAGCGGCGCGCTGCGCGAAGGCGCGACCGCGACCGATCTCGTGCTCACCGTGACCGAGATCCTGCGCAAGACAGGCGTGGTCGGGAAGCTCGTCGAGTACTTCGGGCCCGGCGTCGGCTCGCTCGCCCTCGCCGACCGGGCGACGCTCGGGAACATGAGCCCCGAGACCGGCGCGACGTGCGGTTTCTTCCCGGTCGACGACGTCACGCTCGGCTACCTGCGCCTCACCGGCCGCAGCGCCGACCGGATCGCGCTCGTCGAGGCGTACTGCAAGGAGAACCGGCTGTGGCACGAGCCCACGGAGCACCCGGAGTACTCGCAGGTGGTGGAGCTCGACCTCGACGACGTGGAGCCGTCGCTCGCCGGGCCGCGGCGGCCGCAGGATCGCGTCCCGCTCGAGCGCGCGAAGGCGGCGTTCATCGACGCGCTCGACACCTTCGGCGTCGAGTACACGAACGGGACGTACGACAAGGAGATCGCCGACTCGTTCCCGGCCAGCGACCCGCCGACGGGTGACGGCGTCGCGGACCCCGAGGAGCCGGCGCCCGCGCACACCGGGGCGCTCGAGAAGAAACGAGTCGCGGTCGAGGGCTCCGACTACGCGCTCGAGCACGGCTCCGTCGTGATCGCCGCGATCACCTCCTGCACGAACACCTCGAATCCCTCGGTGATGATCGCCGCCGGCCTGCTCGCGCAGAAGGCGGTCGAGCGCGGCCTCCAGCGGCGTCCGTGGGTCAAGTCCTCGCTCGCGCCGGGCTCGAAGGTCGTGACCGACTACTACCGCGCGTCGGGGCTCGACACCTACCTCGACGAGCTCGGCTTCAACACGGTCGGCTACGGCTGCACGACGTGCATCGGGAACTCGGGGCCGCTACCCGAGCCGATCAGCGCCGCCGTCGCCGACGGCGACCTCGTCGTCTGCGCCGTCCTCTCGGGCAACCGCAACTTCGAGGCGCGCATCCACGGCGAGGTCAAGGCGAACTACCTCGCTTCGCCGCCGCTCGTCGTCGCCTACGCGCTCGCCGGCCGGATGGACGTCGACCTCGTCCACGAGCCGCTCGGCCGAGGCTCCGACGGCGAGGACGTCTTCCTGCGCGACCTCTGGCCGAGCCGGGACGAGATCGACGCGGTGATCGGCAGGTCGGTCAAGGGCGAGATGTTCTCCTCCACCTACGCCGACGTCTTCACCGGCGACGAACGGTGGCGCGCGCTCGAGACGCCCGAGGGCGAGCTGTACGAGTGGGACGACGCGTCGACCTACGTGCGCCTGCCGCCGTACTTCGAGGGCATGCAGCGCGAGCCGCAGCCCGTGGGCGACGTCGAGGGGGCGCGCTGCCTCGTCATGCTGGGGGACTCGGTCACGACCGACCACATCTCTCCGGCCGGCGCGATCCGGCCCGACTCGCCGGCGGGGCAGTACCTCACGGGCCACGGCGTCGAGCGGCGCGAGTTCAACTCCTACGGCGCGCGGCGCGGCAACCACGAGGTGATGATCCGCGGCACGTTCGCGAATGTCCGGCTGAAGAATCTCCTCGTGCCCGGCAGCGAGGGGACCTGGAGCGTCCATCTGCCGGACGGCGAGGAGGGCACGATCTACGAGGTCGCCGAGCGCTACCGCGCCGACGGCGTGCCGACCATCGTCATCGCCGGCAAGGAGTACGGCTCGGGCTCGTCACGCGACTGGGCGGCGAAGGGGCCGAACCTGCTCGGCGTGCGCGCGGCGATCGCGGACTCGTACGAGCGGATCCACCGCTCGAACCTGCTCATGATGGGAATCGCGCCGCTGCAGTTCATGCCGGGCGAGAACGCCGAGTCGCTGGGGCTGACCGGCCGCGAGGAGTTCTCGATCTCCGGCCTCGAAGGCGGCGACGCCGACGAGGTGACGGTGCGGGCCGACGAGAAGGAGTTCCGCGCCCGCCTCCGCCTCGACACGCCCCGGGAGCGCGAGTACTTCCGCCACGGCGGGATCCTGCAGTACGTGCTGCGCCGTCTGCTCGGCGAGAGCTAGAGCAAACACCAGGCGGCGTGCTCGTCAGGTGAGAGGACACTCGCCCAGGCGAGCACCTTGCGCCTGCTAGGGCAGATCGTCGAAGAATCGAGCGACGTCGTAGTTCGCGATCAGGCGAGCTAGTCCCACGGGTGTCTGCCCGCTCGTGTTCGCTCGGAGAGGGTCTGCGCCACGCTCCCGGAGCAGGTCGATCATCGATCCGTCTCCCCGGTAGTTCGTTACCGCGACAAAGAGTGGTGTGTTCCCGAACGCGTTCTGCGGATCAACAGCGACACCGCTGTCGAGCAGTACCCGCGCGACTTCGAGCGCCCCTTCTTGCGCCGCGAAGTGCAGAGGCGCGAAGCCCTGCCGATCCGGAGCTTCGAGATCGCCTCCAGCCGCAACCTTCTCCTGGACGGCCACTGCATCGTTCGCCAGCGCGGCGTAGTGCAACTCGCTGCGTCCTTCGGCGTCCACCGCCTCATCGTGCCTGACCGTCGGAGGTCATTCCCGAACGCTGGCCACAGCGAGCGTCATTCTTCCGGAAGGGCCAGCAGCGAGACCGTGATCCACGCGGACCTCTCTGAGAGGAAGTCGTGTTCCGGGAAGTACTCGACGTCGATGTGTCGCGCGACTGGGCCGCCGAACGCCAGATCAGCCGCGAGGTTCTCGATGCTCGCGGCGAGCTTGGCTCGAGACTCCTTTCCGCCTACGACCTCGATGGTGTGGGTGTCAACTCGTAGCTCGACGGGGCCGTCGGTGGGCACGACCAGCATTGCGTCGAGTGGTGGCCCTTCGATGATCTCGGCGGGCGGCGTGTCCAGTCCCACGACGCCGTCGCGACGGACATGGGCGGCGAGTCGCGTCAGCGCCTCTGCTGTGCCTAGAGAGCGATGCCGCCGTTGGGAGCGATGGTCGCGTAGAGGTGGGGCAAGCTCTCCGAAGCATCGTCCACGAAGGCAGTTTCCCACTCGGGTCAGGGGCGGCCCCGAGCACTGGCCCAGGCGAACGCCCATACACCAGACGCCTCGTAAGCTTCAGGCGTGCCCGATGCACCGACCGAGGTACGTATCCGCTGCACCGCCGACGAAGCGCCGCTCGTAGGTGCCTTCGCAACCCTGCGGGTGCCGATGTGGAGCAAGAATCAATACGCACTCGTCTTCGGCCCGGCCGATGCGGATGGACTGATTCGCGTTTCAGGCGACGAGCTAACTGCACGAGCGCGCGTGGAGGTAGACGCGTTTCCGATGGACTATGCGACCTTCCCCGGCGACTGGACCGGCTCACTCGGCGTCGAGGTGCTCGATCTCGGCGGAGTGCAGCGCCTGCGGGAGGCAATCGGCGTTTGGGGTGAGCAGTTCTACCCGCCGAACTTTGCCCACACCCTGGACGGCTACGAGCAACGCCTGCGCAAGGTCGAAGGTCGGCGGCTGGAAGCAGAGATCGCCCGTACCGACTAGCTTCGCTCAGGGGTCATTCCTGAACACTGGCCCAGGCGAGCGCCTAGTCTCCTGAGGGCCGAACCCCCCGACGTAAGCAAGAACGACGGCGACGAGGTGCTGCCCTGCATGCGCTGCGAGACGCCGCTCGTGTTCGTGGCCGAGCGGGACTTCCGCGAAGGCAGTGGCGGATGGGAGCTCGCTTTCGGGCGTCTCGGCGCGCTCTTCGGGAACAGCACGCGGCTGGAGGTGTGGGCCTGCCCGTCGTGCGGCCACGTCGAACTCTTCCTGCCCGGCGTGGGCGAGTGAGTGGGCGGCGTCACGGGCCATTCCCGAACACCGGCGCAGGCGAGCGCGTCCACGACCAGGTATTGCCGTGTCGCGTGACTCATCGCTCTCTCTCTTCTCCAGCGCGCTCTCGGGCGCGCAGCGACGGAAGCGCGCAGACGGACGACCATCTAACGCCTCCCCTCTCGGACGAGCTCGAGGGACGCACCGACTGTCCGGCCGCCGAAGCCGGACAGCAGCCCGCGCGACGCTGCGTTCGCTTCGTCGACCTCGGTGCCGACATCTCGCGCGTCCCGTTCGCGGACGGCGGTCAGGACTGCCGCGAGCAACGCGCGAGCCACACCCTTCCGGCGCCAGTCCGACCGCACGCCGATCAAGCCCAGGTACGGCTGGTCGGGTCGCATCCACACGCGGGCGATCCCGATCCCTCTCTCGCGCTGGTCCAGCGCCACAAGGTACGTGGCCGGATCGAAGCCGGACGACTCGTAGGTCTGCTCGCGAAAGCCGTCCTGACTCCACTTCCAGCCGTCCGTTCCGGGCACGTCCTGGCGCAGGAGATCGTCCAGAACGCGCAATCCCTCTGCTTCGACCCGGTCGGCTTGCACGAACGAGACACGGGACGGTAGCTCAGCGATCGAAACGCTCCACGCGGCGGGATCGGTGGGAAGCTCGAGAACGAGCTCTCTCCGCTGCACCGTGAAGCCGAGCCTGGCAAGTTCGCGGATTCTCGGCTCGTCGGCCTCGTCGGCTGTCGTGTAAACCCGACCAAGTGGCAGATCACCGTCCGGCTCGCCATGAACAAAACAGCGCCCGTCGGGCCGTGTCCATTGCCTCATCGCTCTCTCCTCTTCTCCAGCGCGCTCTCGGGCGCGCAACGACGACTACGGATGAAGAGGGGCGCGACTCATGACGCAAGTGTGTCAGTAATCGAGCGAGCGCTTCGCACGCACTCGTAGACTCGGGAGCACCGGGGTGTCGCGCGCAGCGCGGCTGAGATCACACCCGTCGAACCTGATCCGGGTCATGCCGGCGAAGGGAGGAGCGAGCGATCGACGAGAGAGCACCAGGCAGAGCACCGGGCTGGGGCATCACGCCGGTTCCGGAGCGGCTGCGCACGCTCGGCGGCCTCGAGAACGGAATGCTCTGGTCGAGTCTCGGCCTCAGCCTGCTCGTCCTCGTCGCCGGCGCCTTCCTCGTCCCCGGCCTCTCGCTGCCGGAGGCGCTGCTCGCGATCCTGGTGGGCGGAGTCTTCGGCAACGCGCTGCTGGGGTGCGCCGCGGCGATCGGCGCCGAGGCCGGAGTGCCGGCGATGGTGCTGCTGCGCGCGCCGCTCGGCCGCGCGGGCTCGTATCTTCCGACCGGCCTCAACGTGCTCCAGAACCTCGGGTGGACGATCTTCGAAGTCCTCGTCATCGCCACCGCGGCGCAGGCGCTCGTGCACGGCCCGCTCTGGGTGTGGAAGCTCGCGGCCGCGGCGGCGGCGACGATCCTCGCGCTCGTGGGGCCGATCGGGTTCGTGCGCCAGTGGGTGAAGCGGTTCGCGCTCTGGGTCGTCCTCGCCTCGCTCGCCTACCTGACGTGGTGGACGCTGCACGACGCGAACCTCGGCGCGCTCTGGTCGGAGCCCGGCAAGGGCGGGCTCAGCTTCTGGCAGGGAGTCGACCTCGTGGTCGCGCTGCCGGTCTCGTGGCTGCCGCTCGCCGCCGACTACACCCGCTTCTCGCGCAGCGGCCGCGGTGCGTTCTGGGGCTCGGCCGTCGGCTACTTCGTCCCGAACGTATGGCTCTACGCGCTCGGCGCGATCCTGCTGCTCTCGCGCGGGCTCACCGACGCACCGTCCGTGATCGGCGCGATCGCCACCGGCGGTGCCGGGGCCGCGCTCGCGTTGCTCGCGCTCGGGGTCGACGAGACGAAGGAGCCATTCGCGAACATCTACTCCGCCGCCGTCTCGGTGCAGAACATCGTCCCGCGTGCACCGCAGCGGCTCCTCATCCTCGCCGTCGCCGCCGTGGCGACCGCCGGCACGTTCGTCGTCGATCTCGTCAACTACCAGAGTTTCCTCTACCTGCTCGGCTCGTTCTTCGTGCCGCTCTTCGGCGTGCTGCTCGCGCAATGGCTCGCGGGCGAGCGCGACCCCTTCGCCGCCCCCGAGTTCCGCCCGGGACAGGTCGTCGCATGGCTCGCCGGCTTCTGCCTCTACCAGTGGCTCGCGCCGGTCGGGCCGAGCTCGTGGATCCACCTCGTCGACCACACACACCCCGGCCAGGGAGCGATCGGCGGCTCGCTGCCGAGCTTCGCGCTCTCCTTCGCGCTGTCGCTCGGCCTTACGCTTGCGGGTCGTGCGAGCACTCGCCGTGATCGGGCCTCTGTCGCGTGACGTCGTCGCCGGTCGACCCGACCGGGTCGGCGGCGGCCCCTGGTACGCGGCCCGGGCGCTGCGGGCGCTGCAGCAGGAGGCGATCGTGGTCGCAAAATGCGGCGAGCCCGACCGGCGGCCGTACCTGCGGCGGCTGGCGGCACTGGGGCTCCCCGTGTCGCTCGCGGCGGCCGGCGAGACGACGGCCTTCGCGTTCCGTTACGACGGCGACGGGAACCGCGAGATGCGCGTCGAGACGATCGGGGAGCCCTGGAGCGACGGCGACGAGCCCGAGCGCGTGCTGCGGCGGGTCGAGTGGGTGCACGTGGCGCCGCTGCTGCGCGACGACTTCCCTCCCGAGGCGCTCGAGCGAGTCGCGCACCGGCGGCGCGTACTGCTGGACGCCCACGGCCTCGTCCGGGTGCGGCGGGTCGGCCCGCTCGCGCTCGACCGGGACTTCGACCGGGCCCTGCTGCGCCACGTCTCGATCCTCAAGCTCTCGGACGAGGAGGCGCGGGCGATCCTCGGCGGCGGCGAGCTCGAGGAGCTGCGCGAGCTCGGGGTGCCGGAGGTCGTGGTGACGTTCGGCGCCGGCGGGTCGCTCGTCCTCACCGACGACGCGGCCGTGCGCGTGACCGCACGGCCGGTGCGCGGCGACCCGACCGGAGCCGGCGACGCATTCTCGGTCGCGTACCTCAGCGCGCGAGCCGGGGGTCACCGGCCGATTTCGGCCGCCCGGCGCGCAAGCGCGCTCGTCACCGCGCTACTTAGTAACAGTCTGTTGCAAGGAAGGACACGTCCGTGATCGCGGCGGTCGGCACGCTGGCCGGCGTCTTTCTCGTCGACGCCGAGACCGACGAGCTGCTCGGCGAGGGCAACGAAGTGCCGACGGCGGGGCGGCCCGAGGTCGCGCTGCCGCGGGTGGTCGCCGCGGCGCGCTCCGGCTCGACCGTGGTCGCGGTCGTCGAGCGGAGGCCGCCGCTCATGCTCTCGAACGACGGCGGCGCGACGTGGCGCGAGGCCGGCGGCGGGCTGCCGCCGGGCTTCGCAGTGGCGATCGCCGACGACGAGCCCGACCGCATGCTCTACGCGGCGCGCAACCGGCTCTACGTCTCGGCCAACGGCGGCGTCTTCTGGCGTTCGCTGCCGTTCGAGTTGCCCGACATCGACTCGGTCGCCTGGATCGACTGAACGAACGCCTCGACCTCCGCGTCCGAGCGCAATCGACGCACCTGGAGCTGCGGATGCCGCGCGAGGTGCTCCGGCAGCCAGCGCCGGTTCTCGAACACGCGCCTGAACGCGGGCCAGATCAGCCAGCGGATCTGGTTGAGCCAGTCGTCCTCCACGTTCCCGTGCCAGAGCTCCACCTGGTCGCGCTTGCGCACCCAGCTCCGGCGCACGAGCCGCCACATGACGAGCCGCGCAGGCAGATCGAGCCACGCGACCGTCTCCGCCCGCTCGAGGACGAGGTCGCCGATGATCGAGTGGTAGGTCCCGTCGCAGACCCAGTCGTCGCCCTCGGTCGCGGCCGAGACTCGGCGCTTCAGCTCCTCCGGCCCGCAGCTCTCCCAGTTCGGGCCGTGCCACAACGCGTCGATCTCGACGTGGCGGGCGTGCAGCAACTCGGCGAGCCGGGCCGAGAGCCGCGTCTTGCCGCTGCCGCTCGGGCCGATGACGGCGACACGGGTCAGAGCCGGAACTCTCCCCGCGCGACGACGACGGCCGAGCCGCCGACCTCGACCTCCTCGGCCGAGCGGGCGACGGCGTACAGGGTCGACGGCCGCCCGAGCTCGACGCCCTGGCGGATCTCGATCTCGTCGCCGAAGCCGATCCGGCCGTGCCGGGCGAGATGGAGCGCGAGCGGCCCGGCCGCCGAGCCGGTCGCGGGGTCCTCGCCGACGCCGTGGGCCGGGACGAACACGCGCGCCTTCCAGCGCTCGCCGTCGCGGGCGAAGCAGCAGGTGCCGTACGGCGAGAGGTCGAGCAGGGCATCCATGTTCGGACGGAGCGCCGCCACCGCCTCGGGCGAGCCGACCGCGACCAGGACGTGGCCGGGCCCCTGGCGGTAGAGCTCAACCGGCAGCCCCGACTCCGCCACGCCGAGCAGGGACAGCAGCTCCTCGGCGCGATCGTACGGCTCGAACGGGAACTGCGGCTGCCGCATCCAGCCGAAGACGATCCGCGACCCGTCGCGCTCGAGCCGGACCGGCACGACGCCCGAGCCGGTCTCGAGCCGGAGCTCGTCGAACTGGAGCGGGCCGCCGAGCACGAACGCGGTGCCGAGCACCGGATGCCCGGCGAACGGCAGCTCGAGCGACGGCGTGAAGATCCGCATCCGCGCGTGCCCCTCTCCCGCAGCCGGGTAGACGAAGACGGTCTCGCTCAGGTTCAGCTCGCGAGCGAGGGGCTGCAGCATCGCTTCGGGGAGGTCTCGCGCGTCCGTGAAGACCGCGAGCTGATTCCCCTGCAAGGGTGCGGCGGTGAACACATCGACCAGGACGTAACGAAACGCGGCCACTCACAGGCAGTGAACCACAGGCCCCCCTGGTCAGGGAACGCGGCTAGCCGGGATCGAGCGAGACGGACACCGCGCCGGGATCGATCCTCTTGAAGTTGTTGCCGTAGTAGCTGTTGTCGACGCCCTTGTAGTCGCCGATCGCGGCCCAGTCCTGCCCGACGAAGACGCAGCGCCGGATGGTCGTCCGGGTCGTCCCCTGGTCGAGGTAGACGCCCACGTGCGTGCTCTGGACGCGCGCGTCCTCGATGACGTTGTCGGTGCTGGCCGGCTTGCCCCCGACGGCCGGGTTGTCCCACTCGGCGTTCACGCCTCGCGTGACGCCGGGGCCGATTCGGAGTCGCGCGAAGGTCGACGACGTCGTGTAGTGCTCCATGTAGATCCCGACGCGGGAGTCCCGGATGGTGGCGTCCTCGACCTGCGAATGCTTCATCGCCGTGCCGGTCCAGATCCCCGAGATCGCACAGCCGCGTACGCTCACCCGCTGCACCTTCCCCTGGCTACCGAGCCACAGGCAGGCCTCGGCGGTCCCGTTGGACGAACCGGGAACCTGCCTGCTGACCTGGGCGATCGTCAGGTCCCGGAGCGAGTACGGCACGCGAGCCGTGTAGCCGTAGTCGTTCGGGTCGACCTCGATGCCGTAGCTCAGGAACCGCCTTGCGACGACGCGCCGCGCGACGAAGCCGTTCGGCTGACGGACGACGAGGCCGGCGCCGACCACGCCGTGCCCGTCCAGGCGGGTGTCCAGCACGGAGGCGCCGGTCGCCGACCCCCAGACGAGCACCTCGGCTCCCTGCGAGACCTTGCTCGGATCGGTGACCTCGAACGTGAGACCGCGGATCAGCGCGCCCGGCGGCCCGTGGGCGGCACCGAGCACGATCCCCGCGGTGAAGACGGCGCGACCGGGACGGGCGGAGTAGATCCGGTCGCCGTCGGCATCCACGAACGCGCGCGGGTTGTCGTAGACGCCCGGAGCCAGCACGATCGTCTCCGCGCGCCGATCCGAGAGCGCAGCCCTGAGTCGCGCCGACGACGAGACGTGACGCGCCCGGGCCGGCACCACGTAGCGGGCAGGCAGGCGCGGGCGCTTGACGGGCTTCAGCGCCACGGCCGCGCTGGTCGTGCTCCTCTTGCTCTGGCTCGGACCGAGCTCGCCGGCCGCCCCGCGGCCGACCCCGGCGATCAAGACGCCGGCGCAGACGAGCCCGATGATCAAACCCAACGACTTGATGCTGGTCCGGATGTCGAAGCGGGGCGTCCGCACGCAGCGACTGTAGCGGCACTTCACATCTACCCTTCGTCGCCGATGCCTGCGATCGAGGTCAGCGGCCTGCGCAAGGCCTACGGAAACCTCGAGGCGGTCCGGGGAGTCGACTTCTCGATCGAGGAAGGAGAGGTCTTCGGGCTGCTCGGGCCGAACGGCGCCGGCAAGACGACGACGGTCGAGATCCTCGAGGGCTACCGCGAGCGCGACGCCGGCGACGTGCGCGTGCTCGGCCACGACCCGAAGCGGCCCGGCCCGGACTTCCGCGAGCGGATCGGCGTCGTCCTCCAGCAATCGGCGATGTGGCCGAACCTCACTGTCCGCGAGACGCACGCGATCTTCGCCGGCTACTACCGCGCGCCGCGGGACGTGGACGAGGTGGTCGCGCTCGTCGGGCTCCAGGAGAAAGCCGGCGCGCGGGTCAAGTCGCTGTCGGGCGGCCAGAAGCGGCGGCTCGACCTCGGCCTCGCGCTCGTCGGCGATCCCGATCTCGTCTTCCTCGACGAGCCGACGACGGGCTTCGACCCGCAGGCGCGGCGCGCCGCGTGGGAGATGATCCGCTCGCTGCGCTCCCTCGGCAAGACCGTGCTGCTCACGACGCACTACCTCGACGAGGCCGAGCAGCTCGCCGACCGGGTGGCCGTGCTGCGGGCGGGAAGGATCGTGCGCGTCGGCACGCCCGCCGAGCTGACGACGACCGAGCTGCAGACCGAGATCCGCTACCGGCAGGACGGCGAGGAGGTGGTCGTGCGGACGGACGAGCCGACGCACACGCTCGCCGAGCTGACGTCCGCGGCCGTGGCGCGCGGCGAGGAGCTCGAGGGCCTCCAGGTGCGTCGGCCTTCGCTCGAGGAGGTCTATCTCGCGCTGACCGCCGAGGACGAGATCGAGGCATGAGCGCCGAGGCGATTCCCGTCACGGGCGGGCGCGCGCCCCGCACGCTGTTTCTCCATCAGCTGCGCTCGGAGCAGCTCGTCTTCTGGCGCAGCCGCGAGGCCGCGTTCTTCATCTTCGTCTTCCCGCTGCTGCTCTACCTCCTGCTCGGCTCCGTCTACTCGGGGAAGATCTACGGGGTGCCTGCGCCCCAGGGGCTGCTCGCGGGGCTCGTGGGCTACGGCTGCGCGAACACGGCCTTCGCGGGACTTGCGATCCAGCTCGTGCTTCGACGCGAGAACGGAATCCTCAAGCGCCTCCGCTCGACGCCCTTGCCCCCGACGATCTACATCACGGCCCTGCTCGTCTCGACGCTGGTCGTGTTCGCGCTGCAGACCGTCGCGTTGTTCGTCGTCGGCAGCGTGCTGCACGGAACGCCGTTTCCCTCTGACCTGGGCTCGTTCGTCGCCGCGATCGTGATCGGCGTGGCGGCCTTCGCGCCGCTCGGTACCGCCACGGCGTCGCTGATCCGCTCCGCCGAGGGCTCGTCGGCGGTCGTGAACTTCATCCTGCTGCCGATGGCTTTCCTCAGCGGCTCGTTCGGGCCGACGCACAAGCTGGGGCCGTTCCTGCATGGAGTTGCCGACGTGCTGCCGCTCAAGTACTTCATCGATCTCGTCAACGCGGTCTACCTGCACGGGCACGCCGTCTGGACGCAGCCGATGGCACTCGCCGTGCTCGCGGCGTGGGGTGTCGGAGGCCTCGTCGTCACCCGGCTCAAGTTCCGCTGGGAGCCGCGCGAGCGCTAGACGATTGATTCCAAAGTGGCGTGCCGGTCGGGGGCGTCACTGACCAAGCGGGGCGTCGCGATCGGCCGTAGTTCGTAGCAGCGCTACGGGCTGCGGTCGAGCGTGGCGATCCCGCGCCGTGTCAGGGGCGTCATCCGGCCTCGCGGCAGTTTGGAATCAATCGTCTAGAGGGCTAGCCGCCCGCCGAGTACGTCACCGTCACCGAGGCCTGGATCTTCTGCGTTCCCGCCTCGATCGGCGGCGCCGTCGAGGATCTCGCCGCCTCGGCGAACATCGGCTCCACGACTGCGTTGCCGCCCTCGTGCACCTTGAGCGCGGTGCCGAGCCTGAGGCCCGCCGCACTCGCGATCGCCTGCGCCTTCTGCTTCGCGTCGCTCAGCGCCTTGTCCAGGGCCTGGTCGTAGAGTGACGCCTTGTCGGCCGTGTCGAGGTCGGGGCCGTCGACGTTGTTCGCGCCGGCGCCGACCGCGGCGTCCACGAGCGCGCCCGACCGGGCGAGCGCCGCCGAGACGTTCACCGAGTTCGAGGCCTGGTAGCCGGTGATCGTCATCCCGTTGCTCGAGGTCTGCGGCCAGAGCGAGACCTGCGTCGTCTGGATGTCGGCCGCGGCGATGCCGGCCTTCTTCAGTGCGTCGATGATCGAGCGGGCTTCGGCGGAGTTGCGGCTCAGTGCTTCCGCGGCTGTCGCACCGTTGGTCGTCACGCCGAAGTCGAAAGAGGCCCGGTTCGGCGTGGAGTCGACCGTCCCGTTGCCGGTCACGGTGATCGTCGAGCCGGGGGTCGGTGTGGCGGAGCGGCCGAGGTGCGGCTGGGCGACGCCGGCGATCGCGGCCACGACGAGCAGCACACCGGCAATGAGGAGGATCGTGCGGAGTCTGTTCATGCCGCATGTACGGCACGGCGCTACCCGGACGTCACAGGGCGCGCGGCGGCTAGGACTGGAGCTGGGGCGGCGTGGAGCCGGTGCGGTCGACCCTGACGACCCGGTCGCCGTGGTCGAGCGTCACGACCCAGCCGGCCGTGTTCCGTTGACCTTGCGGCTTGCCGAGCGGCCAATGCTCGAGAAACGCGATCCCCCGCGTACCGGAGAGCTTGGCCTCGCATAGGCCGGCCACGGTGCCGCGTCCCCTGCGGGGGATCTTGCAGCGGACGAGCAGGTTCGGAATGTCCGGGAAGATGCGGAAGACGAGGCGTGCCTTCCACGCCGCGGCGGCCAGCTGCGCGTCGCCGTGCGCGAGGAAGTCCTGGAGTCCTCCCTTCCTCCCCGGCTGGGTGGCGAAGGCCACCTCCTGCGGGACACACCGACCGTTGATCTTCGGCGCGGTGAAGCCGTTGCTCGTGCCGCAGAACCGGGCTCGGACGAGAACGACGTCCACGGCATCTCCGTTGGAGAGCCGCCAATGCTCCACGCGTATGGCGCGTGCCTGTGTTCCCCCGGAGTCGCGCGCCTGGTGCAGTGCCACCGATGCCGGCGTCGTACCCCCACAACCGGCGGCGCCGAGAGCCACGGCGGAGAACAACGCCGCAAGGACGGCGCATCTCATCCCTCAGTTATACGACACAGTCACCAGCTGGTCCTCATTCAGACTCAGGCGGCTAGACGCTCGCCTGGGCCAGTGTTCCGGAGTGACCCCTGAAGCCGCCCCGACCGGCACGCAGCCGCCCGGCTTCCCGAGGCGTGAAGCCGAAGGGACTTCTATGGGCCGCAGCGGCGTACTCTTCGATGAGATGTCACGCGGTGTTCTGATCGGCCTCGCCGTTGGAACTGCTCTTGTCGTAGCCTCACCGGCAAGCGCCGGTGGCTCATTCGAGGAGATCGTCGCTGTCGGCCCGAACGGCGGCTCGAAGACGATTCACCTGCGTCAGACTGGGATGCGAAGCGAGGCAGTGCTTCATGGCCGCGCCGTTGCGGTTCCGAGCGGCGGCTTCGTACGTCTCTACCCACTGATCGGCGGACTCCCGGCAGACCCTGGTCGCTACTACCCGGCTCCCCACGTTCTCTGCCTCTACTGGAGCGAGCCCGCCACGAACTGCATGCGCCTCGGCGCAGCCGGAATCACCCTGCTGTCGCCGTTCGCGAAGTTGCCCCTCAGACACCAGCGGCCCAACACGCCGGTTGCAGTCCGCTACCGCTCCCGACTCCTGCGCTACGCGAACGGCAACATCTTCGCCGCGCTCGAACTCGCGGCCGAGCGAGAGTCGGTCAGGCGGTCTTCACAACCACGGCATGCAGTCCGATTGGTGGTGCGTTGGACGGGGCCACAGGCGGCACAAATGCCCTCTGTCGTCTGGCTCGCGCCCCACGGCGTCTATGCCCGGCACCGGTTCGCCAGTCTCCCCCGAGGGCCGTGGTGCTACCTCACCCTCAACTTGCCGAACGCGTCGGCGAGCTTGATCGAAGCGACCAACCGCATCTGCGGCTGATCGACGGGAACTCGCCTGGGCCAGTGATGCTTCTATGTTTGTCAAGTCGCCAGGGGCGGTCCGTGTTCGAGTAGCCGGTAGAGGTTGCGGGCGAGGTAGCGCTTGAGGCAGCGGTTTGCTTCGCGGCTGCTTTTGCCGTCGGCTCGTCGACGGGCGAGGTAGTCGATGGTGGGCTGGTGCCAGCGGCGGCGGGTGATCAGGATCATGTGGAGGGCGCGGTTGAGTTGGCGGTCGCCGCTGCGGTCTAGGCGGTAGCGGATCGTTTGTCCTGAGGAGGCGGGGATCGGTGCGCAGCCGGCGAGCCTGGCGAAGGCGGCTTCGTTGCGGACGCGGCCGGGATGGGACCATGAGAGCAGCAGCTGCGCTGCGGCGAGGGTGCCGACGCCTGGCTGGTCGAGCAGGTGCGGTGCGAGCTCGCGGGTCAGGGTCGCGATCTGGGCTTCGAGTTCGCGCTCTTCGGTGGTCAGCTGCTCGATCCGGCGAGCGAGGCTGCGCAGCGCGTAGAGGGTGCCACGCAGCTCGACGTCGCGGCGGCGGGTCGGGTGGACGGCTACCAGCCGCTTCAGCAGCCGCCCGCGTGTCAGCGGCCGCAACTCGCTGCGCAGCGGTTCGGGCGCCGTGACGATCAGGGCGCGCAGCTGGCAGAGCGCTGCCCGGCGGGCGTTGACAGCGCCGTCCCGCGCGGCCATCAGCGCTCTCACTGCTTCACGCTCGCCGCCGGCCCGCGGCCGAGCAGGCCGCTCCTGCCCAAGCACGGTACGCGCGGCACGGATCGCGTCCAGAGGATCGCTCTTCCCGCCCGAGCCGCGTTCTCGCCGCAGCCGACCAACCTCGAACACGTCCTCGCCACGAGCCGTGAGGAAGCGGGCCAAGCCCGCCCCGAACGAGCCACTGCCCTCCACAGCAAACGCGCGTCGCCCCTCAGCGTGACGGCAAGCGAGCTCCAGCGTCTGCCCGTAACCGAGACTGTTCGCCGCGACCGCGCCCTCGAAGACGACACCGCCCGTGCGCACCTCGACGACCGCGAGCGCGTGCACGTCGCGATGCGGATCGACACCAATCACGTAGTCCAACTGATCTGCAAGCATCAGAACCGACCTCCAGCGACAGGTTGGGGATCACAACCGGAGCCGGTCTGGGGATTGGAACCGCACGCGGCAGAACTGTGATGAGTCACGCCCAGCCCGGGCGGACAGGCTTCTGATCAGGCCAGCGAACGGACGCCAGGCCGGCACCGGACTCTTCGCTCGGACGAATCACTGGCAAGACACACGCGAACGCGGTCATTCCGAAATCGAGTCACGAACAAAGAGCACAGCACCAACCTGACCACAGCCCCAGACGGGACCACCCGATGCTCACAGTTCCGGAATGACCCCCGAGCGTCGTGCTAGTTGACGGCCGAGCTTGTGCTAGTCAAAATGTCTCCATAGTGACGGTCGCACCGCCCAGCCCGCCCGCGCAGAATGACCCCGACGCTCTGATCCCCGAGGCGCGGGCGCGCCAATGGAAGAGGAGAGTGCTCGGCAGCGGTCTCGTCGCGCTCGCTGCGGCTGTCGCCCTAAGTCTTTATGCGATCGCGTCAGGTGGCTCGGACGCAAAGCACGGTCGCCGCGGCGGCTCGCAGGCAGTCGGACAACTCCGGCGCTGTCGCAGCGATCAGCTTCGCCTCGCTGGGCCACTCTTCAACGGCGGGGGCACGGGCCACTCGATCGAGAACTTCACCTTCACGAACGCTTCCAGCCGCAGTTGCATGTTGCGCGGCTGGCCGACCGTCGCGGCCGTGGTACAGGGCCGAGTCATCTCAGAGACCACGGGACATTGGCGGATTCGAAACGGGGCACGAAGAAGCGGGAGGTTGCTCCCGGTTAGTGCAGTTCAGCTTCCACCTCGGGGCGCGGCATCGTTCGACTTGGTGTGGGCGGCTCCGTTCACGGCCAACCCTCCACCGTGCGTCCGAGCGTCAGGGGAGCTGGTGACCCCGCCCGGCGGACACGTCCCGCTGCGCGTCGCAGTCCACGGTAAGGATGAGTACTGCGGCGCGGGTCCAATGGTCACCCCGGTCGTACCGGGCCGCATCGACCGCTACCAGGCCGGATAGACGGTCCAGCCGGGCGAGATGACTTGACCTGAGCCAGCGTCCTTACGCCTGAGCTCGCGCCGGACTATGCCGTAGCCGGAAGGTAGGGCGTCCAGCCGGACGGGATCCGCGGGGCCGCGAGCTTGATGAACAGCGTCGGCGTCGGGGCGCGCGGCGAGGTGTGGAGCACCATCCCCGATTGCTCGAGCGTCCGGTTGCCCTTGCGCAGGTTGCACGGCGCGCAGGCCGTGACGACGTTCTCCCAGATCGACTCGCCCCCCTTCGACCGCGGGACGATGTGGTCGAGCGTGAGGCGGCCGTTCGTCGTGCCGCAGTAGGCGCAACGCCAGCCGTCCCGCGCGAACAGCGCTCGGCGCGAGATCTTGCGCTGGATCGCGCGCGGCACGCGCACGTAGTGGACGAGCCGGATCACGTGCGGCCAGATGAAGCTGCCGGTCGAGGAGCGCAGCGGCTTGTCGAGCCGCTCGACGATCTCGGCCTTGCCCTTGTAGACCAAAACGTGGGCGCGCCGCACCGTGCACACGTTGAGCGGCTCATAACTTGCGTTCAAAACGAGAACGTGCTGCAACCTGGGCGAAAAGTAGCAGCGCCCGAAGCCGCTACCGCTGCCGCTTCATGGCCCGTTCGACCGCCTCCTGCTCCTCGGGCGAGAGGGAGACGGCGGCCCGGCCGTCATCGAGCTCCTTCACGTAGATCCGCGCGTAGTCACGTCCCTGGATGGCGGTGAGGACGACACCGCTCCGCGACGCGTCGAGCAGCGCCACCGAGGCCGACTGATGTCCGCCCGACTTCTCGTACGCGTCGTAACGGACGACGGCCAGCCGCGAAACCGTGGTATCGACCCGCCGCTCGAGGCGTCCGAGCGCGGCCGTGAGGTCGGCGATCTCCCGGTGCAGCGCGTCGACCCGGCCCTGGAGCGAGACCGCGAAGTCGACGAGGTCGCCGCCGCCGCTCCCCTGCAGCGTGAGCTGCGCGGACCGCACCCGGCGCAGCCGCAGGTGGAGCATCAGCGCGATCGCGAGGCCGATCAGGGCGACGACTCCAGCCGCGATCGCGATCCAGCCTGCCATCGAGGCGCTCAACGGCTAGCCCGAGGGAAGGCTGAAGAAGACCAGGTACGAAGCGTGGTTGTTGGAGAGGACCGTCTCGCCCGGCACCTTGCCGATCACGGCGGTCACCGTGGCGTTGGCGCTGAAGGCCGCCGTCGGCAGGGCGAGGTTCGTGAAGGCGACGGTCTTCGTCTGTCCCGTCTCGATCACCGGAACCTGCTCCGTCTTCCCGTACAGCTTCTGTTTGAACTTGTACACCGTGAGGGTCACGGGGACCTTCACCTCCTGGAAGTCCCCGGAGTTCGTGAACGTGACCTTGAAGGCGAGGTCAGCGGCGACATCGACCTTGGTCGGGCTCGAGGCAGACAGCGTCTGCGTCTGACCGCCCGACACGGCCTCGGTGCTCACGAGCTCGCTCCCGTGCTTGCCGTTCACGTTCCCGCTGCTCGAGTTCGAGGAGTTCAGGCGCGAGTAGACCTCGGCGAACGAAGCGGGAGTGATCACCTCGGGGTTGGTCACGATCTGCGACGGCGGTGCGCTCACGCCGATCACGCGCAGCCTCCTCATGGTGTCCGTCGCCGGCAGCCGGAAGAGCTGCGACCAGACGAGGTCGCTCGCGCTGAGAACCTGAGCCTGCTTGGCGAGGTCGGCGGCGACCTGTGACGAGGACTTCGAGCCTGCGGTCGCGAGCTCGTTGGCCATGCCGGCCAGCCCGATCGCCCGCAGCTGCAGCGTCCCCAGCACCTCCTGGTGCGCCGCCTGGAGCGGTGCCGGGGGAACGAGGCGCAGCGCGCGGTCGTAGTCCTCCTGCTGCTGCCGCGACCAGAGGTCGAGCTTCGTCTGCAGCCCGCCGAGCGTCAGGTTTCTCGCGCCGAGCACCTTTGCGTAGGCGTCGAGTGAGGAAGCGGAGCTCTGCGCGATCGGCCGCACGTTGTCCATGTACGACGCGTACTCGTCGTGCGGGCTCGGGCCGGAGCAGGAGCCGATCCAGAAGACGAGACCGACGACGACCAGGATCGCGAGCGCCACGAGGCCGGCCAGCCTCGCGAGAGCGACTGCTCCCCCGGGCGGCGGGGACGGGCGCCGCGGGCCGCCGCCGCGCGGCGGTCTGACGCGCCGGCGCTGCCTCCCGGGCGCCTCAGCGGTCTCTGGTTCCTCGAAGAACTCGAGCTCCGATCCGTCGTCGTAGGTGCTCACTCGCCGCGCAAGCCTAACCCGCCGGGAAGGACAGTCCCGCCGGGTCGCCAATCCCCGCTAGGCATGGGAGAGGCCGCCCCCGCGCTCACCGGCATCGAACTCGTCCTCGACCGTTACCGGCCGTTGCGGCCGCTCGGCAGTGGCGGCTCGGGCTCGGTCTGGCTCGCCCGCGACGAGCGGACGGGCCTCGACGTCGCGCTAAAGATGGTCGCGCGCGAGGGCAAGTCGGCGGCCCGGGCCGAGCGCGAGGCCAAGACCGCGGCGCAGCTGCGACATCCGGCGTGCCTGCGGGCGTACGGCTTCGGCCGGGACTCGCGTCACGTCTACATCGCGTACGAGTTCGTGCCCGGCCAGACCTACCGCGAGGCGCTGCGGGCCGGCAACCTGACCGACGACGAGGCGGTCGAGGCCTGCGCACAGGTCTGCGACGGCCTCGCGCACGCGCATGGGGCCGGGATCCTCCATCGCGACATCAAGCCGTCGAACGTGCTGCTGACGGACGGCGATCAGGTCGCCGCGCGCGTGCTCGACTTCGGGCTCGCGCAGACGGCCGACGCCGAGACGCTGACCGAGGCGGGCGACGTGCCGGGAACGCTCGCGTACATCTCGCCCGAGCGGCTCGCCGGCGGCGACGCGACACCGGCGGCGGACGTCTACGCCGTCGGCGTGATGCTGTGGGAGGCGCTCGCGGGGCGGCATCCGTTCTGGCGCGGCTCGATGCTCGAGACCGCGCGCGCGATCGAGGCCGGGGCGCGGCCGCTCGAGGAGCTCCGGCCCGACCTGCCGAAGCGGCTCCTGCGCCTCGTCGACAGCTCGCTCTCGACGAACCCGGCCAGGCGGCCGACCGCGCGCGACCTCGCCGACGCGCTGCGCGGCGCGGCCTCCAGGACCGCCGTCCCGCGGCCCGGCTTCAGGCTTCCCTCTCGCCTCGAGCCCGGTCAGGCGCTCACCGCCGTCCTCGCGGCGCTCCTCGCAGGCTGGACCTCCGCGGCGCTGCCGTTCTATCCGCACGCGTGGCCGGTGCTGCTCGCGCTGGCCGCCTTTGCGGCGACGCTCCTGCGCGAGCGCACCGGGATCGCGCTCGCCCTCGCCGTGCCGGTGCTGCCGCTCGGCAACATCTCGCTCGGACTCGCGCTGCTCTACACCGCGCTCGCCGCCGGCTGGCTGCTCGTGACCTGGCGAGAGCCGCGCGCGGCCCTGCTGTTCGTCGTCGGGCCGCTGCTCGCACCGATCGCCGCGCTCGGCCTTCTCCCGCTGGCCGCGGCTCGCACCCGCACGGGAGCGCTGCGCGCGCTCGGCGTCGCGATCGGCGTGCTCACGGCCGCGCTCGCCGCAGGGATCCGGCACGCGGCGCTGCCTCTCGTCGGCGGCCCGGCGCCGCTCGGGCTCGGCGTCGCCGGCGCACGCGACCCGATCGCCGTCGCGGGCTCGCTCGCGCGTGCGGCCGGTGCACACCCGTCGCTGCTGCTCGAGACGTGCGCGCTCGCGCTCGTCGCAGTCGCCCTCCCGTACGCGCGAGACCGCGGCCGCTGGGCCGCCGCCGCGCTCGGCGCAGGGATGATCGTGCTCACCGTCGCGGCCGTCCCGAGCGCCGCCGCGCTTCCCCTGCTCCTGGCAGCGTGGGCGATTGCCGCGGCCACGGCGCTTCGCGCGCCTGCCCTGGGGGTACCCTCCGCCGCAAGCTGATGGTGCTGCGGGGAATCGAGCAGAGGCTGGAGCGGGTCTTCGAAGGCGTTTTCGGCCGCGCCTTCCGCACCAACGTCCAGCCGGTCGAGCTCGCGCGCAAGCTTGCGAAGGAGATGGACGAGCACCGCTCGACATCGGTCACGCGCGTCTACGTTCCGAACGAGTACACGATCTACCTCTCTCCCGGCGACCGCGAGCAGTTCGAGGGCTATGAGAACTCGCTCGTCTCGGAATTGGAGGAGTACCTCTCGGAGCACGCCTCGCGCGAGAACTACGCCGTGCTCACGCCGCCGCGGATCCTGTTCGAGACCGACGGGGACCTCGGGGTAGGCGAGTTCGGCATCGCCACCCGCATGGCGCAGTACGGCCGACAGGGAGACGAGGAGGCTCCGGCAGAGGCTCCGCCGCCCGGCGCGACGATGATCTACAAGCCGCGCACCCAGCCGACCGAGGCCGCCTCGCTCGCCGACCTCGGCGTGGAGCGGGAGGTCGCCGTGCTGAACTGGAACGGCGAGCGGCGCGTCCTCGAGCAGCAGCGCTCCGTGCTCGGCCGCTCGCGCGACGCCGACGTCCAGATCGAGGACCCGAACGTGTCGCGGCGGCACGCCGAGATCGTGCAGGAGGGGTCGGCCTTCTGGCTCGTCGACCTCGGCTCGACGAACGGGACGGAGGTGGACGGGCGGCGCGTGCAGCGCGTGCTGCTCACCGACGGCTCACGCTTCACGCTCGGCGAGACGACGGTCACCTTCTCGACCGAGCGGGAATAGGAGCACGCGTGACCATGCTCGCCTCGACGGGGGTCGCGGAGGTCCTCCTCGCGCTCAAGATCGCGTTCCTCGTGCTGCTGTACCTCTTCGTCCTGCGGGTCATCCGCTCGGCAGGACGCGGCGAGCGGCAGGCGCCGAGCCAGGACAGCATGATCCTCACGCCCGAGACCGCCGCGGCAGCCGGGCTCGGCCGCAAGGGCTCGTCGCGCCGCTCCGTACGGCTCGTCGTCCAGCGCAGCCCGAGCTTCGAGGTGGGAGACGAGTTCCGGCTCAACTCGGCGCCGCTGACGGTCGGACGCGGCGGGCAGAACGACCTCGTCCTCGACGGCGACGACTTCGCCTCCGCCCGCCACGCACGAGTCGAGCTGCGCGGTGACGGCGTCTGGGTGCAGGACCTGGAGTCGACGAACGGCACGTTCGTCAACGGCTCGCGCATCGCAGGTGCCGAGCGGCTGGGCTCGGGCGACGTCCTCCGCGTCGGCGAGACCGACCTCCGCGTGGAGGAGGACTGAGGTGCCGGTAGGGGCATACGCGGTCGCGAGCGACACCGGGCGCCGACGGCGCCGCAACGAGGACAACTACGTCGTCGCGCCGCCGCTCTTCGCCGTCGCCGACGGGATGGGCGGCGCGCAGGCCGGCGAGGTGGCGTCGCAGCTCGCCGCCTCCGCGCTCGAAGTGGGCGACTCCGACGGGCTCGAGGGGACGAAGCGGATCGACTCCCTCATCCAGGAGGCGAACCGCCGCATCTTCGACCGCGCCTCGACCGATCCCACCGCCTCGGGCATGGGAACGACGATGACGGTCGCGCTCGTCGAGGGGATGACCGTCGCGATCGGCCACGTCGGAGACTCGCGCGCGTACCTCGTCCGCGGCGAGCAGATGGAGCAGCTGACCGACGATCACTCGCTCGTGAACGAGCTGCTGAAGACCGGCAAGCTCTCTGAGGAGGAGGCGCAGGTCCACCCGCAGCGGAGCGTGATCACGCGGGCAGTGGGAACCGATCCCGACGTCGACGTCGACGGCTTCACCATCGAGGCCGAGGAGGGCGACGTCTTCTTGATCTGCTCGGACGGGCTCAGCGACATGGTCGAGGACGAGGAGATCCTCGAGCTCGTGCACGCGAACCGCGACGACCTCGACAAGGCCGTGAAGGCGCTCGTGTCGGCGGCGAACCGCGGCGGCGGCGAGGACAACATCACGGCCGTCGCCTTCCAGATCGCGTCCGAGGCGCCGAACCTCGAGGACACGGCGCCGATGCCGGCGCTCACCGACGTCGAGGACGGCGAGCCCGACGAGCAGACGCGCGAGTATGCGGAGACCGGCACGGGCGACGGCACTCCGCAGCCCAGACGGGTCCGGATCGTCCTGCTCGCGATCGTCGTGCTCGTGATCGTGGCCGCACTCGTCGTCTGGGGGCTGACACGGTGACCCTGCGCAACCGCGAGCTCGTCGCGCTCATGACGGTGGGGCTGCTGACCGCGATCGGCTTCGCCACCGTCTACATCGCGCTCTCCTCGAAGATCTCGACCGGTTCGCTCGGCTACGCCGTCTTCTTCTTCGGCCTCTACCTCGTCGCGCATGTCGTCGCGCGGGTGACCGTTCCGCTCGCCGACCCGTACCTCCTGCCCATGGCCGCGCTCCTGACGGCGATCGGCGTGACGGAGATCTACCGACTCGGCCCGAGCAACGCGTTCCGGCAAAGCCTCTGGATCGTGATCGGCGTCGCCGCGTTCGCCGCCACGGTCTTCTGGCTGCGCCACGACTACCGTGTCCTCGAGCGCTACAAGTACATCTTCGGAGTCACCGCGATCTTCCTGCTCTTCCTGCCGCTGGCTCCCGGGATCGGGGAGACGATCAACGGCTCGCGGCTCTGGGTCCACGTCGGCGGCGCTGCAGTTCCAGCCGGGCGAGCTCGGCAAGATCGCGCTCATCGTCTTCCTCGCCGCCTACCTGCGCGAGAAGCGCGAGGTGCTCGCCCAGGGAAGGCTGAAGGACTGGGGGCCGCTGCTCGTGATCTGGGGCGGCGCGATGCTCGTCCTGCTCGCGACGAACGACCTCGGCAGCGCGCTCCTCTACTACGGGATCTTCGTCGCGATGCTGTACGTCGCGACGGCGCGGCTCTCGTTCGTCGCCGGAGCCCTCGGGCTGTTCCTCGTCGGCGCCTTCGCGGTCTCGCAGCGGAACGCCGCACGTGCGCGACCGCGTGCAGAACTGGCTCTCTCCCTGGACGGTGCACAAGATCTACTGCCCGCTCAACGGGCAGATGGGCTCCGGCAGAACTGCCAGAGCTACCAGCAGGTGCAGTCGCTCTACTCGATCGCCCACGGCGGCTTCGGCGGCACAGGACTCGGCCACGGGATCTTCACCGACGACGGGCGGGCGCCAGGTGATCCCCGACCTGAACACCGACTTCATCTACTCGGCCCTGGCGCAGGAGCTCGGGCTGGTCGGCGTCGCCGCGCTGCTGCTGCTCTACATGGCTTTCGTCGTGCGCGGCTTCCAGGTCGCGCTGTCGGCGACCGACGGCTTCTCGAAGCTGCTCGCGGCCGGGCTCAGCTTCAGCTTCGCCCTGCAGACCTTCGTCATCGTCGGCGGCATCACGCGGGTAATCCCGCTCACGGGAGTGACGCTGCCGTTCGTCTCGTACGGAGGCTCGAGCGTCGTCGCCAACTTCCTGCTCGTCGCCGGATGATGCTGATCTCGAGTCGCGCGAACCGGGAGCGGCCGCCGCATGAACACACCGCTCCGGCACCTCTCCGTCTTCGCGCTCGTGCTGATCGCCGTCCTGATCGGGGCGACGACGTACTGGCAGACGTGGGCGCAGGCCGACCTCGCGGCGCGCAAGGACAACGCCGTCCAGATCATCCAGCGGCTCACGGTCGACCGCGGCAAGATCTTCGCCGCCGACGGCACCGTGCTGGCGGACAATCGCGTGACCGCAAGCACGGCCTCACGATCTTCACGCGGCGCTACCCGCAGAACGACCTGGCCCCGCAGGTCGTCGGCTACTCGACCCCGTCCGGCATCACGACGGGGATCGAGCAGTCGCTCGACGACTACCTCACCGGCGCGAACACGAACCTGAGCAACACGTTCACGCGGACGCTCGACAAGCTCGGCGGGCGACCGTCAAGGGCGACAACGTGTACCTCACGCTCCGCCCGGCGTCCAGCGGCTCGCGCTCGAGCAGCTCGCCGGCCGCTGCGGTGCGGTCGTCGTGCTCGACGCGAAGACCGGCGCCGTCGTCGCGAGGGCCTCCTCGCCCACCTACAACGCGAACCTCATCAACCAGCGGCGAGGCTTCACGAAGATCCGGAAGATAAAGGGAACCTGCGGCGACCATACGGCGCTGCAAAACCACGCAACCGCCGGCCTCTCTCCGCCAGGCTCGACATTCAAGATGGTGACTGCAGCGGCCGCGCTCGACTCGGCGCCTACACCCGAGCTCCCCGTTCTACAACCCCGGCTATTGCGTCGACTACGGAAAGCGTGTCTCGAACGCGAGCAATCCCGACCAGAACCGGCCGGAAACCAACGGCAACGTCTCACTCCAGAGGGCTTCGAGCACTCGATCAACTCGGTCTTCTGCAAGGTCGGGAT
>CAVPDO010000016.1:0-22338 GCA_963702655.1 uncultured Actinomycetes bacterium
CGACTCCGGCGTGGGCGTACGCGAACGGCTCCGAGCGGCGTCAACGCCGGGACGCCGCGGAGTCGGTGCACTCGGCGAGTTCGCGCAGGCGATCGCTACGCACTACGACGGTGCGGACGGCGGCCCGGTCGTGGACGTCTACGAGGTCTGGAACGAGCCGAACCTGAGTCTCGAACTCGGGCCGGCGAACGCCTCCGCCTACCGGGCGATGGTGAACGCGGTCGCCTCGTCGGTGCATGCGGTCGACTCGAACGACCTCGTCGTCGCCGGCGGCCTCGACCCGTTCGAGCACAGGAAGAACTCCCTCCACGGCTGGAACTCGGTCGCCCCGCTCGTCTTCATGCGGTCGCTGCTCTGCCTGTCGAAGGGGCCGCACCCGCACGCGACGTGCCACGACCCGGTCCACTTCGACGTCTGGTCGCACCATCCGTACACGTTCGGCGGACCGTTCGGGAAGTCGAAGAATCCCGGCGACGTGGAGCTCGGCAACCTCTCGGAGATGCGGACGCTGCTGCGCGCGGCCGTCCAGAAAGGCCACGTCGTCTCGACCCACTCGGTCCAGTTCTGGGTGACGGAGTTCGCCTGGGACAGCAAGCCCCCGAGGCGCGGCGCCGCGCCGATGGCTCTCGCTGCCCGCTGGACGTCGGAGTCGCTCTGGCAGGCGTGGCGATCGGGCGTCTCACTGCTGACGTGGTTCGGCCTCGAGGACTCGCCGGGCTCGAGCTCCTTCAAGAGCGGCCTGTACTTCTACGCCCCGCTGCCGGAGAACGCGCGGCCGAAACCGGTGCTGACGGCCTTCCGCTTCCCGTTCGTCGCGTACCTGCAGAGGAAGACCGTCTATGTCTGGGGCCGCGACGCGACCAGCGACACGGAGCCCGTCGCGATCCAGCTTCGTCACGGCAGGGGCGGGAACTGGCGAACGGTCGGGAGCATCGTTGCCAACAGCAGCGGCATCTTCCGCGCGACGATGAAGCTGAAGGCGACGAAGAAGGACTGGCTGCGCGCCGTCGCGCCCGGCTCGGGGAAGTCGCTCGCCTTCTCGCTCACCCGCCCGCGCGATCCCCACATCGGGCCGTTCACCTGATCCCCCGGCCACGGCGCTAGCGTTGCGGCCGTGATCGCGGCCGTCGTCCTGCTCTGGGGTTCGCTGGCCGCGCTGGCGTGGACGCATGCGCTGTACCCGGCCACCGTCGCGCTGGCCGCACGCGTCCACACGAAGCGCGTGGCGCTCGACGACGGGTATCTCCCGTCGGTCGCGGTGATCGTGACCGCGTACAACGAGGAGAGCGCGATCGAGCGGCGGCTCGAGAACCTCCGCGCGCTCGACTACCCACCTGAGCTGCTCGAGCTCGTCGTCACCTCGGATGCGTCGACCGACCGGACCGAGGAGCTCGCGGAGGCCGCCGGCGCGCTCGTGGTCCGGAACCCGCGCGGCGGCAAGGTCGCGGCGCAGGACGCCGCGGTGCGTGCGACCGACGCCGAGGTCGTCGCCTTCTCCGACGCGAACGCCACCTGGGCGCCGGACGCGCTGCGCAAGCTCGTCCGCAACTTCGCCGATCCGAAGGTCGCGTACGTCTGCGGCCGTCTGCGGCTCGAGGCTCCCGACGGCTCGAACAAGGAGGGCGTCTACTGGCGCTACGAGCTCGTGACGCGGGACGGCGAGTCGCGGCTGGGCTCGATCACGGCCGGCAACGGCGCGATCTACGCGCTGCGGCGCTCCGACTACGCCGAGGTCGATCCGCGCTTCGGGCACGATCTCTCGCTGCCGTACCTCATGGTGCAGCGCGGGCGGCGCGCGGTGTACGAGCCGCGAGGCGCTCGCCTTCGAGCGGCCGACGCCGAGCAACGAGAGCGAGTACCGGCGCAAGGTGCGGATGTTCGAGCACTCGTGGCTGATCGTGCTGCGGGGGCGCATGCTGCGCCGCCAGCGTCCCGGCTACTTCCTCGCGCTCGTCTCGCACCGGCACCTCCGCTACGCGAGCGGGCTGCTCCACCTGATCCTGCTCGGGAGCTCGATCGCGCTGCTCGGCCGCGGCGCGGTCTACGCCGTAGTCCTCGGGCTCCAGCTCGGCCTGCTCGCGGCGGCGCTCCTCGGCGTCGGAATCGCGCGCTACTACGTCCTCATCAGCTGGGCGACGGTCGTCGCGCTCTGGAACTACCTGCGGCGCGGCGTTCCCGCGACGTGGGCGCCGCAACGGGAGCTCGCGTGAACCGGGCGGCCGACGTCGCGCTCGCCGGCTCGGCGCTCGTTCTCGCCTCGCCGTTTCTCGCGCTCGGCGCCCTCGCGGTCAAGCTAGAGGACGGCGGCCCGGTTCTCTACCGGCAGACCCGCGTCGGCAGGGACGGAGCCGACTTCGAGCTGCTCAAGCTGCGGACGATGGTCGTCGGCGCCGAGACGATGGGTGCCGGCCTCTCGGTCGACCGCGGCGACTCGCGCATCACGCGCACGGGCCGGCTGCTGCGCAAGCTCTCGGTCGACGAGCTGCCGCAGCTCTGGAACGTCGTGCGCGGCGAGATGAGCGTGATCGGGCCGCGGCCGACGCTCCGCTACCAGGTCGAGCAGTACGACGAGCGGCAGCGGCACCGGCTGGACGTGAAGCCCGGCATCACCGGCTGGGCGCAGGTGAACGGCCGTGCCGAGCTGCCCTGGGCGGACCGGATCGAGCTCGACGTCTGGTACGTCGAGCACCGTTCGCCGCGCCTCGACCTGCGGATTCTCGGGCGGACGCCGCGCGCGCTGGTCGGCGGCACGTATAAGGGGGAAACCGGAGGTTGGCGGCCGGAGTCGTGACGAGCGGGGGCTACCCTGGGAGCCTGTGGCGCCCCTGAACATCCTCGTCACGGGCGCTTGCGGCGTCACGCCGAGAGCCATTGCCCGCTCCTTGCGCGCGAGCCCCGCGTTCTCCGACGCGACCCTCGTGGGAGCCGATCGCGGCGGCAACTGGTACGGCTTCTACGAAGGGCTCTACGACCGCGTCTACCGCGTGTCCCAGCCGGGCGACCCCGGCTACGAGGAGCTGGTCGCGGACCTCTGCGAGCGAGAGCGGATCGACGCCGCGCTCGTCGGGCCGGAGGCGGAGGTCCTCTTCTGGAGCGGGCGCGAGTTTCCCGTCCCGACCCTGCTGCCGCCGCCGGGTCTCGTCGAGATCGCGATCAGCAAGGGCAAGCTGTACGAGGCGCTGCGCGAGACGGGTCTCGTGCCGCGGTACCGCATCGCGGGCCGTGACGAGCTGCTCGAGCGGCGCGGGCTCGAGCTCGACGGCGGGCCGGTCTGGCTGCGCGACCACTCGGAGGCATCCTCGAGCGGGATCGGCTCGATCCAGGTCTCCGAGCCGGAGGAGGCATACGCGTGGGCCTACCTCAACCCGGAGATCTCGAGCTACATGGTCGCCGAGCACCTGCCGGGGCGGAACATCGCCTGCACCCTGCTCTTCCACGAGGACGAGGTGCTCAAGGCGGGCTGCTACGAGCGGCTCGAGTACTTCATGGGACATCTCGCCGTCTCGGGCATCACGGGCAACATCAACCGCGGCCGGCTCCTCAACGACGAGCGTGCGCGCACGCTCGCCGAGCAGGCCGTGCGCTTCGTCGCCGGCGTCACCGGAGAGCAGGCGCACGGACTGCTCACCGTCGACCTGCGCGAGGACCGCACGGGCGCGCTCAAGGTCACCGAGATCAACGTCCGCCACGTCGCTGCGACCTCGGCGCTTGCCGACGGGGGCGCGAACATGGCCGAGGCACAGGTGCTGGCGACGCTCGGCCGGCTGGACGAGATCGGCGAGGCCGTGCCGCACTTCCCCGACGACAACGTGATCCTCCGCGACATCGACGGCGCTCCGCTCCTGCTGACGGAGTACCGCGAGCTCGCGATCGGAGAGCACGCGTGACCGCGCGCCTCCTGCTCCTGGCGGCCCTCATCGTCGTGCTGGCCGGTTGTGGCGGAAGCAGGCAGGCCGCACCGCCGACGACGACCACGCAGCCGAAACCGAAGCCCGCGCCGCAGCCGAAGCACCCGCAGCGGCAGCCGATCGGCAAGCCGACCAAGCTCGTGGTCACGATCCTCGACGGCGACCAGCGCGTGCGTGTGCGCGGCGCGCGCGTGAGCATCGGGGACAAGACCGGACGTACGAATCGTCACGGCGTCACGACCATCGTGGCGCCGCGCGGGCGGCTCGCGGTCTCCGTGTCGGCGCGCGGCTACACGTACACCCGCGCGCGCGTCGACTTCCGCTACAGCCGCTGGCAGACGCTCGACGTCTACCGGCCGGAGCTGCAGTGGCCGTTGTACGGCGCGACGGAAGGCCGGACCCAGGCACCGACCGAGATCCGGCTGCGCCCGCCGTTCCGGCTCGTCTGGAGCCGCGGCCTCGGTCGCCTGATCGAGTTCCCGGCCGTGGTGGACGCAGGCGTCGCCTACATCGGGAACGCCGGCGCGACCGTCCACGCGATCTCGATGCGCGACGGCCACTTCGAATGGGTTCACAGCACCCCGGGCTCGCCGCGGATGGCCTCGTCGCCCGCCGTCGACGGCAACGAGATCGTCTACCACACGATGAGCGGCGTCGTCTACGTCCTCAACCGCGCCGATGGTCGTCTCGAGTGGAGCTGGAACGCCGGCTCGGCGATCGAGTCGTCGCCGATCATCGTCGACGGGATCGACTACTTCGGGGACGCCGCCGGAGAGATGTACGCGCTCGACCTGCATACGCACCAGCTGAAGTGGCGCAAGTATCTCGGAGCGAAGATCACGTCGAGCGCCGCGATCTCCGACGGCAGACTCTTCATCGGCGATTACGACGGTCGGCTCTGGGCGCTCTCGCCGGAGTCCGGTGCTACCCGCTGGGTCGGCCGCGTGAACGGGAAGATCTACGGGACGCCCGCGGTTGCGGGCGGCCGCGTGTTCGTACCCTCGGTCGCGTACTCGCTGTGGGCGTTCTCCACGAGCGGACGGCGGCTCTGGCATGTCTCGACCGGCTCGTACGTCTACTCGTCGCCCGCCGTCGCCGGCGGCGTCGTGTGCTTCGGCGCGTACAACGGCCTGTTCTACGGAGTCTCAGCCGCGAACGGCCGCGCGCTCTGGCGCGTCCCGACCGGGGGCCCGATCTCGGGAGCGGCCGTGATCGTCGACGGCGTCGCCTACGTCGGGAGCTTCGCCGGCCGCATCCTCGGCGTGAACCTCCACACAGGCCGCCGTCTCCTGACCTTCCCCCACGGTGAGTACGTGCCCGTCTCGGGGAACGGCGGACGCCTGCTCTTCAACGGCTTCTCGCGCATCTACGCCGTCGAGCCGCGGCACTCGAAGCACCGTCAGCTCGCTCGCTGAGCGGCTTCCTAAGAGCGCCCTCATGACCGTCGGCTATCGTCGCGACTCGTGACTGCGCCTGCTCCCCCTCAGCGCGGCCCCGACCCCGAGGCCGAGCAGGAAGTCGACTTCGCGCGCTACGTCCGGCTCCTGGGATCCCGCTGGTGGCTGCTCGCGGCCGGTCTGGTGCTCGGCGCAGTCGTCGGCTACCTCGTCGCACTCGGCGGCAACCAGGTCTACTCGGCCACCGCCACGGTCTATCTCGGCCAGCCGCTGACGCCGCAGGGTGGCGGTGCAGTGAACACCCCGCAGACGAACCCTTCGTCGGTCGGGCAGGCCGTCAACGCGCAGTCGGTGGTCAACGCAGTCGCAAACCTCTGCCATACGAAGCCGGGTGCGTTCAAGAAGGGGATCTCCACCCAGGCCGTCGCCAGCGGCGCCGCGAAGGGGAGCGGGGCGTCGACCGTCAGTCCACTCGTCAAGGTCAGCGTCCAGTCGAAGAAGGGCAAGGTCGCGGCCTGCACGGCGAACGGGCTCGCCGCCGCGGCGGTGAAGAAGCTCGGCGTCTATCCCGCAGCCCAGATCAAGAACCTCGAGGCCCATATCGCCTTCGACAACGCCGACATCAAGACGATCCAGGCCGCCGTCGCCAACCCGGGCGTCTCCGACACGGACAAGCTCATCCTTCAGACGAGGCTGAACAGCGACCAGCTCGACAAGACCACCAACGCACAGCTTCTTCTGCTCGCGAAGACCGTCGAGTCGCCGTACGTGTACACGACCGCCGCCTCGAGCAAGATCACGGCGCGCAGCCGCCGCAACACGGTCGTCATCTCCGCGCTGATCGGGCTGATCCTCGGGGCGCTCGTTGCGCTCTTCTGGGAGCCGGTCGCGGCGCGGGTCACGCCGCGCAACGGGAACGGCGACTGACTTAGTCTCCAGGGGTGTTCGAGGGCAAGCGCGTGGGGGTCGTCGTGCCCGCGTACGACGAGGAGGTGCTGATCGCCGCCACGCTCGGCGAGATCCCGTCCCTCGTCGACCGGATCATCGTGGTCGACGACGGCTCCACCGACCGCACGGGCGAGCAGGCGCTCGGGCTCGGTGACCCCCGGGTGGAGGTGCTCACGCACGAGCGCCGGAGCGGCGTCGGCGCGGCGACCGTCACGGGCTACCGCCGGGCGCTCGCGGACGGGATGGACGTCGTCGTGGTGATGAACGGCGACAACCAGATGGCTCCCGAGGACCTGCCGACGCTCGTCGCGCCGGTCGCCAGAGGCGAGCTCGACTACTCGAAGGCCAACCGCCTCTCCACCGGCCTGGCCTGGCAGCTGATCCCGAAGACACGGTTCTTCGGGAACGCGATCCTGTCGATGCTGACCAAGGTCGCCTCGGGCTACTGGCACGTCGCCGACTCGCAGTCCGGCTACACCGCCGTCTCTCGCGGGATGCTCGAGCAGCTCGACCTCGACCACATCTACACGAACTACGGCTTCCCGAACGACATGCTCGTCCACCTCAACGTCTGGAACGCGCGCGTGCGCGACTTCCCCTCGCGCCCGATCTACGGCGTCGGCGAGCGCTCGAACATGCGCTACCGCCACGTCGTGCCGCGGATCGCGTGGCTGCTGCTGAAGGGCTTCTTCTGGCGGCTGTGGGAGAAGTACGTGAAGCGCGACTTCCACCCGCTCGTCTTCTTCTACGTGATGGGATTCATCGCGACGGTCGCCGGCGTGCTGCTCGGCCTCGTCGTCGTCGGCTACCGGATCGCGGGCTACTCGATCCCGATCGCGACCGTCGTCCTCGTCGCGCTGCTCGTCATCTCCGGGCTCCAGTTCACGCTCTTCGCCATGTGGTTCGACATGGAATCGAACAAGGACCTGAAGTAGCTCAGCTAGCATCGCCCCGTGCCGACCGCGCTGGTGACAGGAGGGGCTGGCTTTCTCGGCTCGCATCTCTGCGAGTACCTGCTGGAGCGCGGCCACCGGGTCTTCTGCGTGGACAACCTCGTCAGCGGGTCGCTCGCGAACGTCGAGCACATCCGGGACGACGCGTTCGTCTTCGTCGACCACGACGTCACGGAGCCGATCCTCGTCGACGAGCCGATCGACTTCGTCTTCCATTTCGCCGCGCTCGCGAGCCCGGAGGACTACCTCCGCATGCCGCTCCACTCGCTCAAGGTCGGCTCCAACGGGACGCACAACGCGCTCGGGCTCTCGAAGGTCAAGCGGGCGCGCTTCCTCCTCGCCTCGACCAGCGAGGTCTACGGCGACCCGCAGATCCATCCGCAGCCGGAGACGTACTGGGGCCACGTGAACCCGATCGGGCCGCGCGGCGTGTACGACGAGGCGAAGCGCTACGCCGAGGCGCTGACGATGGCGTACCACGGCCAGCAGGGCGTCGACACCGCGATCGTGCGGATCTTCAACACGTACGGCCCCCGGATGCGGCCGAACGACGGCCGCGCCGTCTCGAACTTCATGCGCCAGGCGCTCGCCGAGGAGCCGCTCACGGTGTTCGGGGACGGGTCGCAGACGCGGAGCTTCTGTTACGTCGACGACCTGATCCGGGGCATCGTCCTGCTCGCCGAGAGCGGCGAGCACCTGCCCGTCAACATCGGCAACCCGGACGAGCGGACCCTGCTCGAGCTCGCGGAGGTCGTGAAGCGGATCACCGGCGCGGCGAGCGAGATCGTCTTCGAGGCGCTCCGCGTCGACGATCCGATGCAGCGCAAGCCCGACATCACACGGGCGCAGCAGCTGCTCGGCTGGGAGCCCGAGATCTCGCTCGAGGAAGGGCTCTCCCGCTTGCTGCGCGAGCAGGGCCGCGAGCCGATCGGCGTCTGAGCATCGAGCCGCTTCTCGTTCGCACCCTGCGGCGCGAGCCCGCAGAGCGGACTCCGGTCTGGTTCATGCGCCAGGCGGGCCGCTCCCTGCCCGAGTACCGCGCGCTGCGGGAACGGCACGGCTTCTTCGAGATCGCGGGGACGCCCGAGCTGTGCGCCGAGGTGACCCTGCAGCCGGTGCGGCGGCACGGCGTGGACGCCGCTGTCCTCTTCGCCGACATCATGTCGCCGGTTCTCGGCATGGGCGTCGACGTCGAGTTGGTCGAGGGCGTCGGGCCGGTGGTGGAGGAGCGGATCGACTCGGCAGGCGCCGTCGAGCGGCTCCGCGTCGCCGAGCCGGAGGAGTGGGCGGCGCCGATTCTCGAGGCCGTGCGGATCGTGCGCGCCGAGCTCGAGCCGGAGAAGGCGCTGGTCGGCTTCTGCGGCGCCCCGTTCACCGTCGCCGGCTATCTCGTCGAGGGCCGGCCGAGCCGCGACTTCGTCCGCGTCAAGACGCTCATGTATCGCGAGCCGGCGACGTGGCACGCGCTGATGGAGCGGTTGACGGAGCAGTTCATGCGCTACGTCGCTGCGCAAGCAGCCGCGGGAGTCGACGCGATCCAGCTCTTCGACTCCTGGGTAGGAGTGCTCTCGGTGACCGACTACAGAGAGTTCGTCGCTCCCTATTCGGCTCGAGTGCTCGAGGCCGCCGGCGTGCCGACGATCCACTTCGGCACCGGCACGACGACACAGCTGCTGGCCGAGATGGCGAACGCGGGCGGGACCGCCGTCGGCGTCGACTGGCGCATCCGGCTCGATGAAGCGTGGACGGCGGTCGGGGAGAGGCGGGCGATTCAGGGCAACCTCGAACCCGCCCTCCTGCTCGGCCCGTGGGATCGGGCCGAGTGGGCGGCGTACGACGTCCTGCGCCGCTCCGGCGCCCGTGAGGGTCACGTCTTCAACCTCGGACACGGCGTTCTGCCCCAGACCGATCCGGATGTGCTCACACGGCTCACGGAGCTCGTCCAGAACAACGCCTGGGTGGCATGAAGAGCGCGGTCGTGCTCATGGCGTACGGCTCGCCCGAGCGCCTCGCCGACGTCCCGGCGTACTACGCCGACATCCGCGGCGGCCGCCCGATCGCGGCCGAGCTCCTCGCCGATCTCGTCGAGCGCTACCGACGGCTCGGGATCGAGGACTCCTCGCCGCTCAACGCGATCACCGAGCAGACGCGGGCGGCCCTCGAGGTCGAACTCGGCCTGCCGGTCTTCACGGGGATGAAGCACTGGACGCCGCGCATCGCCGACGCGGTCGACGCAGCGGTTGCCTCGGGAGCGGAGCACGTCGTCGGCCTCGTCCTCGCGCCGCACTACTCCGCGCTCTCGATCGCGGGTTACCGCGAGCAGCTCGAGCGCGCGCTCGCGGGGCGGGCCGCGCTCCGCTTCGTCGAGAGCTGGCACGACGAGCCAGGCTTTGTCGAGCTGCTCGCGGATCGGGTCCGCGGCACCGACGCGCATGTCGTCTTCACTGCGCACTCGCTACCGGCGCGGATCCTCGACACGGGCGACCCGTACCGCGACCAGCTGCTCGAGACTTCGCGACTCGTCGCCGAGGCGGCAGGCTTGGACGCATGGAGCTTCTCCTTCCAGAGCGAGTCGCCGACCGGCGAGCCGTGGCTCGGGCCGGACATCCTCGACCACCTCGAGTCGCTGCGGCGGCAAGGCGTCGACCGCGTCCTCGTCTGTCCCGTCGGTTTCGTGTCCGACCACCTGGAGATCCGCTGGGATCTGGACGTCGAGGCGCAGGAGAAGGCAGCCGAGCTCGGCGTGGAGCTCGAGCGCATCGAGATGCCGAATTCCGACCCGCAGCTGGTGGGCGCGCTTGGGCTAATTGTGCGGCGAGCCCTGTCGGTACCGTCACCTGCGTGAGTTCGCGCTCCTGCCCAGACTGGCCCGAGTTGATGGAGATCGCGCCCGAGCTGCAGTTCAAGCACTACACGGTCGCCGAGGCGAGGCTGCCCGCGGACGCGCTGATGCACGTTCCCGAGGTCCTGCTCTCGGAGGTTGCGATCTGCTGCGATCTCGAGCGTCACGTCTTCTGGGCCGACCACACGGAACCCGGCGTGGCCGAGGCACTGCGCTCGAGCCACTGGTTCGACGTGCGCGACTGGGTCGCTGCCGGCCGGCCGGGCTCGCTCTAGCCGGAGACCTCGTTCGGCAGCGGCTCGCCGCGGACGAACGCGAGCACGTTGTCGACGAGCACGCGCGTCATCGCGGCCCGCGTCTCCACCGTCGCGCTCGCGACGTGCGGTGCCAGCACGACGTTCGGGAGACCGAGCAGGCGCTCCGGCACGCGGGGCTCGTCGGCGAAGACGTCGAGACCCGCCGAGATGCGGCCCGACGCGAGCTCCTCCACGAGCGCGTCCTCGTCCACGATCGCGCCGCGCGCCGTGTTGACGAGCGTCGCGCCGTCCTGGAGAAGGGCAAGACGCTCGCGGGACAGGAGGCCGTGCGTCTCCGGCGTCAACGGCACGTGCAGCGAGACGACGTCGGCAGTCCGAAGCAGCTCGTCGAGCGGAAGGCCGTCGCGCCGGCGGTGGTGGACGACGCGCATGCCGAACGCCTCCGCGCGCCGGACGACCTCGGAGCCGATCCGGCCCAGCCCGACGAGACCGAGCGTCGAGCCTGCAAGGTCGCGGCCGAGGAGCTCGGGCCGCGCCCAGCCGCGCCGCCAGCGGCCCTCGCGCACGAACCGGTCCGACTCGACGAGGTGGCGGCGGCAGGCGAGGATGAGCGCGAGCGTGAGATCGGCGACCGCGGCGTCGAGCACGCCCGGCGTGTTCGTGACCGCGACGCCGCGGTCGCGGCAGGCGGCGACGTCCACGCGGTCGTAGCCGACGCCGTAGTTCGCCACGAGCCGCAGGCCGGGCAGGAGCTCGAGCTCGTCCGCTCCGACGGCGACGACCGCTTCGACGAGGACTTCGACGCCGGGAAGCGGCTCCGCGGGCGGCCACGACTCGAGCAGCGTCACCCCCGGCAACTCGGCCCACGCCGGACCCGGGAACGTCTGTGTCGCCGCGATGGTCACGGCCGGAGTATCTAGGGTCTCCTCATGCCGACCGTGGTGATCCCGTTTGCGGGGGCGGAAGGGAAGACGCGGCTCCACTCGTCGACCCGAATCCGCCGGTCCCTCGCGTACGCGATGTTCTGCGACGTCCTCGCCGCCTGCGTCGCGGTCGGCCGCACCCGCGTGGTGACGCCCGACGAGGAAGCCGCCGACGCGGCCCGCGAGGCGGGAGCCGAGGTCGTGGCCGACCAGGGCGGGGGACAGGGCCCGGCGGTGGAGGCGGGCCTGGCGGGCGTCGGGCTCGGCGGCATCCTCGTCGTCAACGCCGACGTCCCGTGCGTCGTGCCACACGATCTCCGCTCGCTGCTGGCCGCGACTCCCGCGGGCTGTCTCGCGCTGGTCGAGGCTCTCGACGGGACGACGAACGCGCTCAGCCTCCCGTCGTCCGACGTCTTCGCGCCGCTCTACGGGCCGGGCAGCTCCGGCCGGTTCCGCACGCACGGCTCGTCACTCGGCCTGGACGTCGTCTCCGTCGCGCTGCCCAATCTCGCCGACGACGTGGACACGATGGAAGACCTCACCCGGCTGCAGCTGCGCGCCGGGCCGCAGACGCAGGCGTGCCTCGCCGAGCTCGAGCGGAGCGTCGCCTGAACGTCGCCGTCCTGTCGGGAGGCGTCGGCGGCGCGCGCTTCGTCCGCGGGGTCGTCGATGTCGCAGGTGCGGCGGCGACGAGCGTGGTCGGCAACGTCGGCGACGACGTCGAGGTGCTCGGCCTCCACATCTCGCCGGATCTCGACTCGATCCTCTACGCGCTCGCCGGCCTCGCCGACGAGCGGCGTGGGTGGGGCCGTAGCGACGAGACCTGGAGCGCGCTCGAGACGGTCGGCGCGCTCGGCGGCGAGGACTGGTTCGCGCTCGGCGACCGCGACCTGGGCCTCCATCTCGTCAGGACGCAGGCGTTGCGCGCGGGCGAGCCTCTGTCCGCGGTTACCGCTCGATTCGCCGAGGCGCTCGGCGTCGCCGCGCAGCTGCTGCCGGCGACCGACGACCGGCTCCGGACCTGGCTCGAGACACCGGCGGGCGCCTTCCCGTTCCAGGAGTGGTTCGTCGCGCGCGGGCACCGCGACGAGGTCGACGCGGTGCGCTTCGAGGGGGAGGAGGCGGCGCGGCCGGCACCGGGTGTGCTCGACGCGCTCGCCGCAGCCGATCTGATCCTGGTCGCGCCGAGCAACCCGTACGTCTCCGTCGGCCCGATCCTCGCGGTGCGCGAGTTGCGCGACGCGCTCGCGCGGCGGCGCGTTCCGTGCGTCGCGGTCAGCCCGCTCATCGGCGGCCGCGCGGTGAAAGGGCCTGCCGATCGGATGCTGCGCCGGCTGGCCGGCGGCACTTCGCCTCGCCACCTGACCGCGTGCTACGAGGGATTGATCGACGCGCTGGTCGTGGACGAGGCCGATGCGGACGACCTCGACGGGCTCGGCGGCGTCCGGCCGATCGTGACTCGAACGCTGATGAGCGACGGCGACGCGCGCCGGCGCCTCGCTGAAGTTGCCTTGGGAGCTGTGCCCGCATGAGAGTCGCGATCGTCGGCGGCACGGGCGACTTCGGGCTCGCGCTCGCGCGCCGCCTGGTGGAGGCGGGCGACGAGGTCGTGATCGGCTCCCGCGACGCCGCCCGCGCGCAGGAGAAGGCGACCGAGGCCGGCGCGGCCGGCGGCGCGGCGAACGAAGACGTGGTGCGCGGCGTTGACCTCGTCGTGCTCGCCACGAAAGCGAATGCGACGCTCGCAACCGCGACCGACCTCGCCGCCGCGATCGGCGAGACCCCTGTGCTCAGCGTCGCGAGCGACCTGCGCTCGACCGACGCGCTCTCGCTGGCCCGGCGGACGCAGGATCTCTTGCGCGGTCCGGTGGTCGCCGGGCTCCACTCGCTCGCCGCCGGCAAGCTCGCGCACGGCCGTCCCGACGAGGACGCCTTCGTCTGCGGCGACGACGAAGAGGCGAAGGCGCTGGCCCTCGCGCTCGCGGCGAAGGTGGTGGCCGGTCGCGCGCTCGACGCCGGCCCGCTGGCGAGCGCGCGCGCGCTCGAGGGGCTGACCGCCGTGATCGTCAACCTCAACAAGCGCTACAAGGGCCACGCCGGCGTCCACGTCACCGGGCTCCCGTGACGGAGGTCGTCGAGGTTCACGACGCGGCCGAGCGGTCGCGGATCGCCGCAGTCGTTCTCCGCGACCTGCCCGCGTGGTTCGGGATCGAGGAGTCCACGCGGCAGTACATCGAGGACGCCGCGACGCTCCCCACGTTTGCGGTCGAGCCGGACCTCGGCTTCGTCTGCCTCGAGCAGCACACGCCGCGCGCCGCCGAGGTGTACGTCATGGGCGTTCGGAGGGAGCAGCACCGGCGCGGTCTCGGGCGGGCGCTCGTCGCCGAGGCCGAGCGCTGGTGCCGGGCCCGAGGCATCCGCTACCTCCAGGTGAAGACACTCGGTCCATCGCGCCCGGACACCGGCTACGACGCGACCCGCGCGTTCTACGAGTCGGTCGGCTTCGTCGCGCTCGAGGAGCTGCACGGCCTCTGGAGCCACGACAACCCGGCGCTGATCCTCGTCAAGGACGTCGGGCCCGGGTTCTCGGTCGCGCCGGTCGAGGGGTTGCCGGAGCTGCGCGAGGGAGACGATCTCGCCGCGCTCATCCTCGAGCGGGCGGAGCTCGCGGACGGAGATGTGGTCGTCGTCGCGCAGAAAGCCGTCTCGAAGGTCGAGGGCAAGGTCGTCGCGCTCGCGGGGATCGAGCCCTCGGAGCAGGCGCGGGAGCTCGCGGGCGGCGAGGCGGATCCGCGCCGGATCCAGGTCATCCTCGACGAGGCGGTGGAGCTCGTGCGCGTTCGTCCGCCGCTGATCATCGCGCGGACCCGCCACGGCTATGTCTGCGGCTCGGCCGGTGTCGACGGCTCGAATGCTCCGGAACGGGAGACGGTCGTCCTGCTCCCGGTCGACCCGGACGCCTCGGCCGCCCGGCTGCGGGAGGAGCTCGGCGAGCGGACCGGGGCGGACGTGGGCGTGATCGTCACGGACTCGTTCGGCCGGCCGTGGCGCGCCGCGACGACGGATGTCGCGATCGGCGCGGCCGGCGTAGAGGTCGTGCGCGACCTGATGGGCGAGCGCGATCCGACCGGCTACGAGCTGCACGCGACGCGGATCGCGGTCGCGGACGAGATCGCCGGCGCGGCCCAGCTCGTCTTCGGCAAGCTCGACCGCGTTCCCGTTGCGATCGTCCGCGGCCTCGACGTGCGCGGCGACGGCCGGGGCGCCGACATCGTCATCCCGCCCGAGACCGATCTCTTCCGTTAGAACACGCGCGATGACCGACGCGATCGAGCAGGCGAACGACCTTCTCCGCGAGCGGGGTTACGCGGAGCGCGACCTCGCCGTGCACAGCGGGCCGCGCGGAAAGGCACTGCTCAAGGGCAACAAGATCCTCAGCCCGCTCAGCGACGAGGCGGAGGTCGTCCTCCGGGTCGTCCGGGACCTCGTGCCGACCGACGGCGAGCTGGGCGCGAAGATCCTGCGCCCGGCCGAGCTGCGGGCGCAGCTCTAGCGTGGAGGCCGAGCTCCGGCGCGTCGATCTCGCCTCCGACCCGCTCGAGCAGTTCCGGAGCTGGTTCGCGGAGGCGGGCACGGTGCTCGAGGTGCCGGAGGCGATGGCGCTGGCGACCGCGACGCGCCAGGGCGCGCCGTCGGTGCGGATGGTGCTGCTGAAGAGCTGCGACGAGCGCGGCCTCGTCTTCTACTCGCACCACACCTCGCGGAAGGGGCGCGAGCTCGAAACGAACGCGCAGGCTGCGCTCCTCTTCCACTGGTCGCCGCTCGGCCGGCAGGTGCGGGTCGAGGGAAGGGTCGAGAACGTCTCCGGCGAGGAGTCGGACGCGTACTTCGCGACGCGGCCGCGCGGCGCGCAGCTCGGTGCGCACGTCTCGCGGCAGAGCGAGCCTCTGTCTTCGCGATCCGAGCTGGAAGAGCGGATCGGCGAGCTCGAGCGCGAGGTGGGCGACGCTGTCGTGCCGCGTCCGCCGACGTGGGGCGGCTATCGGCTCGTCCCCGAAGCCTGGGAGTTCTGGCAGCACCGCGCCAGCCGCCTGCACGACCGCTTCCGCTACGTGCGGAACCGAGGCGGCGGTTGGAGCGTCGAGCGGCTCTTCCCCTGACGCCCCAGGCTTCGGCGCAGCCCGGCGAGCCGCTCGTCCCAGGCGGCGCCCACCGTCACCATCCACTCGACGGCCTCCTCGAGCGGCGCCGGCGTCACCTCGTAGCGCGTCTCGCGTCCCGCACGCGTGGCTTGCAGCAGGCCCGCAGCCGCGAGGGCGGAGAGCTGTTTCGCGACGGCCTGCCGGGTGACCGGAAGCTCCGCCGCGAGCTCGGTCGCGGTCGCCGTGCCGCGCGCCGCGACCGCCTCGACGAGCGAGCGCCGGCCCGCGTCACCGAGTGCGGCGAAGACGCGGTCTACGCCGCCGTGAGCGCCGTCCACGCCGGCGCCGCCTTTGGCGGCGCGGTCTTCCCGCCGGGCGTCGGCGGCTTTGCCGCCGGCGCTTCCAGCGTAAACGCGCGCAGCTCGAACGCCGGAGCGAACTGAGGCGACGACTCGACGACGTGCACGCGGGTCCCGTCGACGACGGGCTCGAGCTCGATCGCCACGCTGCCGCCGTCGTCCCAGTCGAGCACCAGCCGCTCGGCCTCCTCGAGCTCCCGCACGACGGCGTGCCGCTCGTCGCCGTCTCCCCAGCGGAAGACGCCCTCGCCGCCGGGCCGTGCGTCGAGCTCGACCTCTTGTGCGAACCACTCCTCGAGCCGTTCGGGGTCCGTGAGCGACTCCCAGACCTCGTCGGCCTGCTCCGGTACCACGATCTCCCGTTCGATCTTTTCTCATTTGCGCAACCTCCTAGTTGCGTATTAATGTGCAACCGATGAGTAGCGTATCGAATCACCTCGTGCCCATGGTGGTCGAGTCCGACGGTCGCCACGAGCGTTCGTTCGACATCTTCTCGCGGCTCCTGCGAGAGCGCATCGTCTTCCTCGGGACGGAGGTGGAGGCCACGGCCGCGAATCTCGTCGTCGCCCAGCTCCTCTTCCTCGAGGCCGAGGATCCGGACGAGGACATCCGCTTCTACATCAACTCGCCCGGCGGCGACGCCTACGCCGGAATGGCGATGTACGACGCGATGCAGTTCGTGAAGCCGGACGTGCAGACCTTCTGCATCGGAATGGCGATGTCGGCAGGCGCTCTCCTGCTCGCCGGAGGTGCGGCCGGCAAGCGCTTCGTGCTGCCGAACTCGAAGGTGATGATCCACCAGGGCTCGGGCGGCTTTCGCGGGACGCCGGCCGACATCCAGATCGCCGCGCGAGAGATCCTCTCCATCACGCGCCGGTACGCGGAGGTGATCGCGCACCACTCCGGCCGCGACGTCGAGCAGGTGATGCAGGACATCGACCGGGACCGGTTTCTCGCCCCGGAGGAGGCCGTCGAGTACGGGCTCGCGGACTCGGTGCTCGCGTCGCGCGACTAGGAGACGGGGCCGTCCCAGCGGACGCTGTCGCCGAGGATCTCGTCGATCCGCTCGAGCGTCGCGGCGTCGAGCTCGACGCCCGAGGCCGCAGCGTTGTCGGCGACCTGCTCGGGCCGGCTGGCGCCGATGATCGCCGAGGCTACGTTCTCTTCCCGCAGGACCCAGGCGAGCGCGAGCTGGGCCATCGAGAGGCCGAGCTCGTCGGCGACCGGGCGCAGTTCCTGCACGCGCTCGAGTAGCGGCTCGTCGAGCACGCGCGCCATGAAACCGCTCATCGAATCGGAGGTCGCCCGCGTTCCCTCGGGCAGCGGCTCGCCGGGTTTGTACTTCCCGGTCAGGACGCCCTGGCCGAGCGGTGACCAGACGATCTGGGAGATGCCGAGCTCGCGGGAGGCCGGGATGACGTCGCGCTCGGGCCCGCGCCAGAGCATCGAGTACTGCGGCTGGCTCGAGACGAAATGCTCCACGCCTGCCAGCGCCTGCGCCTCCCGGATCTTGTCCTCGGGCCACTCGCTGAACCCGATGTAGCGGGTCTTGCCCTGCCGGACGACCTCCGTCAGCGCCTCCATCGTCTCCTCGAGTGGCGTGTCCCAGTCGTAGCGGTGGCACTGATAGAGATCGACGTAGTCGGTGCGGAGCCTGCCCAGCGAAGCGTCGAGCTGCGTGAAGACCTGCTTGCGCGATAGTCCGCTACCTCCGTCGGGCATCGTCCAGAAGAGCTTGGTGGCGAGGACGTACGAGTCGCGCGGCCGGTCGGCGAGCACCTCGCCGAGGAACTCCTCGGCCGCGCCGCGGGCGTAGATGTTCGCGGTGTCGATGAAGTCGATGCCGACCTCGAACGCCTTCGCGACGCACGCCTCGGCCTGCTCGCGCTCGACACCGCCGCCGTAGGTCAGCCAGGAGCCGAGCGAGATCTCGGACACCACGAGGTCGCTCGAGCCGAGCTTTCTCCGGCGCATGGACCCGACGCTAGCGGCTAGCGTCCTCGCTGTGCCGCAGCTCGACGCGATCGGGATCGTCTCCTCCGACCTCGCCCGCACGCGCGCCTTCTACCGGGTGCTCGGGATCGAGTTCGGGGAGGGCGACGACCACATCGAGGCGACCATGCCGAACGGAGTCCGCCTGATGGTCGACACCGAGAGCGTGATCCGCAGCTTCCGGCCGGACTGGAATCGAACGACCGGAAACCAGCTCGCGATCGCCTTCGCCTGCGGCAGCCCGGCCGAGGTCGACGACCTGTACGCGCGGGTCGTGGCGGCCGGCTTCGACGGCGAGAAGGAGCCGTGGGACGCGTTCTGGGGTTATCGCTACGCGCAGCTCCGCGACCCCGACGGCGTCCCGGTCGACCTGTTCGCCGCGCTCTGAAGCTTGTCGAGGAGGAGGTCGAGCTCGGGGCCGGCCCGCGCCTCGAGATCCTCCGCCCGCCGAGCGCCGAGGAGCTGATCGACGAGGCGGCGTTCGACGAGGACGAGTTCCTGCCGTACTGGGCCGAGCTCTGGCCGAGCGGCCTCGCGCTCGCGCGCCACGCGGCGGCGCGTGACCTGCGCGGGCTGCGGGTACTCGAGCTCGGCTGTGGTCTCGGCCTGCCGGCGCTCGCCGCGGCGCTCGGCGGCGCCGACGCGCTGGCGACCGACTGGGCGGAGGACGCGATCGAGCTGCTGCGGCGGAACGCGGAGCGCAACGGCGTCTTCCTGCGCGTCGCGCGGGTGCGCTGGAGCGAGCCGGAGCCGCTGCTTCGCGCCTCGCCCTGGGATCTCGTGCTCGGCGCCGACCTGCTCTACGAGGCGCGCAACGCCGATCAGCTCGCCCGTCTTCTTCCCGCGCTCGGCGGCGAGGTGCTGCTGGCGGAGCCCGGACGGCCGCACGCGAAGGAGTTCCTCGAGCGCTTCCGGGCCGAGCCCGTGGCCGAACGGATCTACCGGCTCGGCACGCTCGGCTAGTGCACGAGCGACCGGCAGGCGCTCGCCTGGTGGAAGGCCTGCTCGAGCTCGTCGCCCGGGGCGAGGTTCTTCAGGTTCCCTCCGGCGAGCTCGAGGTCCTGCGCCATGGAGGAGAGCGTGGCCGTGATCGCCGAGATCTGGGCGAGCGTGCCGGCGACACCCGACGAGCTGCTGTTCAAGGTCTCCTCGAGCTTGTTCATGCCGCTCTGGAGGCCGGTCGCCAGCGTGTCGAGGCTCTGCTTCGCGGCCTCGCCCTTGGCTGTCTCCGGCGGGCCGAGCTGCTTCAGCGACCGTGAGAGCGTCTCGGTCGCGCGCTCGACCCGCCGTCCCGCCTTGCGGAGCTGCGACGGCGACGGTTGCGACGTGACGTCGTTCTTGATGCTCTCGACGGAGTGCTTCCAGGTGGTGACGGAGGAACAGACGCCGTTCGCCCACTCCACCGGCGACGTGCCGCCGGCCGCCGTGGTCGTCGTCGTGCCGCCGCCGCAGGCCGCAACCGAGAGGACGAGCGCCGCTACGGCGGCGCAGCCGAGAAGGCCGGTCTGCACACCCACACGCTAGCCTCCTGGGCCAGTGTTCGCCGCTCTCGCCCTCAGCATCTCGCTCGCGGTCGCGCCCAAGCCGCACATCGTCTGGAAGCCGATCCCGTACGGGGCGAAGCGGAAGGCAGAGATGGCCGCGTACGCCGAGAAGCACTACGGCATCGACTCGTGGCACCTCCACCCGAAGGTGATCGTCGAGCACTACACCGGCAGCAACAGCTTCTCGTCGGCGTGGAACACGTTCGCTGCGAACACGCCCGACCCCGAGCTCGGCGAGCTTCCCGGCACCTGCGCCCACTTCATCGTCGGCCGCGACGGGACGATCTACCAGCTCGTGCGCCTGAACGTCATGTGCCGGCACACCGTCGGCCTCAACTACGTCGCGATCGGGATCGAGCACGTCGGTACGTCCGACGCCGAGATCCTCCACGATCCGGCGCAGATCCGGGCCTCGCTCGAGCTCACCGCGTGGCTCGTGGACCGGTTCCACATCAAGATCCGCAACGTGATCGGGCACAACGAGAGCCTTTCGAGCCCCTACCACAGGGAGCTGTACAAGCCGTGGGCGCACCAGACGCACGCCGACTGGAAGCACGTGGACATGGTGCATTACAGAGCGATGCTCCGCAGGCTTCTCAGCGCCGACGCACAGCGTTAGACTCGCCACGTGCCGCGCTACATGATCATCCGCAGCTTCGAGGTCGGCGAGGACCAGATGCCGGGCGTCGGGCGCCGCTCACGTGAGCTGACCGAGGGCGACTTCCGGGACATCACCTGGGAGCACAGCCACGTCGTCGTCGACGACGAAGGGCTCGTCCACACGTACTGCGTCTACGAGGCGCCGAACGAGGAGATCGTCCGCGCCCATGGGAGCAAGCTCGGTAAGCACACGATCGACGCGCTGCACGAGATCGCGGGTGACGTGACGCCGGCGGACTTCCCGCCCGTCTAGACCTACTCTCCGCTTCCGAGCCCGAGCAGCTGGGCGTCGTCCGTGTGGATGTACGCCTGCTGGGCGAGCGCGAGCCGTTTGCGCAGGAAGCGAACCCGCTCGATGTCGTCCGCGGGAGTCATGTCGAGCGCCTCTTTGTAGAGCGCCACCGCGTACTGCTTCGCCCAGCCCCGCTCGGCCTCCTCCGCCGCCGCGACGAAGTGCTGCACGGCGTGCTCGAGCTCACCCGCGCCGCGCCAGTGCCGCGCGAGTGCCGCGCCGGCCTCGCCGACCTCCGGTGTCGACTCCTCGATGAACTCCGCGCTGTGCCGGTGTCCTTGACGGCGACGCGCACGCGGCTGGAGGTCGTAGGCGACGTCGCGGATCAGGACGTGCTTGAACGACCACTGCTCGTCTCCCTCGATCCGGGAGACGGTGTCGCGGTGAATCAGGTCGCGCCGCTCGAGGCTGGCGAGCGTCTCGTCGAGACCCGCGGCATCGCGCGCGATCCGCTCGAGCGCACCCCGCCAGAAGATCCGGCCGACGATCGAGGCGTCGAGGACGATGTCGCGCTCCTCGACCGGGAGCGCGTCGAGGCGCGCCGCCACGAGGCCGCGGACCGTGGTAGGGAGGCCCTCCGCCTCCTCGCCGCGCTCCTTCAGGACGGCCGCCAGCTGCTCGATGAACAGCGGGTTGCCCTCCGCCGCCTCCGTCACCTGGGCCGCCTTCGCGTCCACCCCGAGCAGATGGAGCGCGAGCTCGGCCGCTTCCTTGCCTCCGAGCGGCTCGAGCGGGAGCGCGTTGTAGGCGAGCAGGCCGCCGCCCCAGGAGGGTCGCAGGTCGAGCAGCTCCGGCCGCGCGAGGGTGAGGAGCAGCACCGGCAGATCGTGCAGGTGCGCCGCCAGCAGCTCGATCAGGTCGAGCAGTACCGGATCGGCCCAGTGGATGTCCTCGAACACGAACGCCGTCGCCTCGTTGCGCGCTCCCGCTTCGATGAAGACCCGGACCGACTGGAAGAGGCTGTTGCGGTCGGGGGTGGTCGCCTTCGTCTCGAAGCCGAGCAGGATCGCGATGTGCCCGGCGACGGCCTCCGCCTCCTCCTGGCCGACGAGTTGCTCCACGAGGGTGCGCAGCTTTCCCGTGGCCAGCGCGAGGTCGTCGCTGTCGTAGATGCCCGCCAGTTCCTTCACCTGCATCGCGAATGCCCCGTACGCGCTGCGCTCCCGATAGGGGAGGCAGCGCCCACGGACGACGCGGCCGCCGCGGGACGAGATGCGCTCCGTGAACTCGGCCGAAAGCCGCGACTTGCCGACGCCGGGCGTGCCGAGCACGGTGATGAGGTAGGGGCGCCGTTCGCGCTCGACGCGCTCCCACGTGGCGTCGAGGAGGCCGACCTCCCGACCGCGTCCGACGAACGGCGTGGTGGAGAGGTGCCGCTCTCCGGTCGCCGAAGCCGCCGCCACCGCGCGCCAGGTGGCGATCGGCGACGACTTTCCCTTCGCGGTCACCGCCTCGATGGGCTCGTACTCGATCGCGCTCCGCGTCGCGCGATAGGTCTCCTCGCCGACGACGATCTCGCCGACCGGCGCGTGCTGCTGCAGGCGCGAGGCGGTGTTGACGACGTCGCCGGCGACCATGGCCTCGCCGAGCGCCGGTCGCGCGGAGAGCGTGACGACCGCCTCGCCCGTGTTCACCGCGCCCCGGATGCGGAGCTCGAGCTGAGGCTGCTCGGTGTTGAGCACGATCACGGCGTCGCGGACGGCCAGCGCCGCGCGGACGGCCCGCTCGGGGTCGTCGCCGTGGGCCGTCGGCGCTCCGAACACCGCCATCACCGCGTCGCCGACGAACTTCTCCACGACGCCGCCGAAGGACTCGAGCTCGTCTCGCACCGTCCCGTGGTACGGGGTGAGGATCGCACGTACGTCTTCCGGGTCGAGCTGTTCCGACCGCGACGTGAAGCCGACGAGGTCGACGAAGACGACGCTGACGATCCGCCGCTCCTCGCGAGGCGGTGTCTCAGCAGCGAACGACGCCCCGCACGCGAGGCAGAAGCGGGCTACTTCGGGGTTGTCCTGGCCGCACGCACGGCACGTCGGCATCCCCGCATCCTGGCAGCGCGCCGGTGCCATGGCAACGGAGAGGCTCCGCTGCTACGGAGCCTCTCGCCGATCTTCCTGCTCG
>CAVPDO010000017.1:0-31417 GCA_963702655.1 uncultured Actinomycetes bacterium
TGAGCCAGCGTCCTTACGCCTGAGCGCGCGCCGGACTATGCCGTAGCCGGCAGGTAGGGCGTCCAGCCGGACGGGATCCGCGGGGCCGCGAGCTTGATGAACAGCGTCGGCGTCGGGGCGCGCGGCGAGGTGTGGAGCACCATCCCCGATTGCTCGAGCGTCCGGTTGCCCTTGCGCAGGTTGCACGGCGCGCAGGCCGTGACGACGTTCTCCCAGATCGACTCGCCCCCCTTCGACCGCGGGACGATGTGGTCGAGCGTGAGGCGGCCGTTCGTCGTGCCGCAGTAGGCGCAACGCCAGCCGTCCCGCGCGAACAGCGCTCGGCGCGAGATCTTGCGCTGGATCGCGCGCGGCACGCGCACGTAGTGGACGAGCCGGATCACGTGCGGCCAGATGAAGCTGCCGGTCGAGGAACGCAGCGGCTTGTCGAGCCGCTCGACGATCTCGGCCTTGCCTTTGTAGACCAAGACGTGGGCGCGCCGCACCGTGCACACGTTGAGCGGCTCATAACTTGCGTTCAAAACGAGAACGTGCTGCAACCTGGGCGAAAAGTAGCAGCGCCCGAAGCCGCTACCGCTGCCGCTTCATGGCCCGTTCGACCGCCTCCTGCTCCTCGGGCGAGAGGGAGACGGCCGCCCGGCCGTCATCGAGCTCCTTCACGTAGATCCGCGCGTAGTCACGTCCCTGGATGGCGGTGAGGACGACACCGCTCCGCGACGCGTCGAGCAGCGCCACCGAGGCCGACTGATGGCCGCCCGACTTCTCGTACGCGTCGTAACGGACGACGGCGAGGCGCGAAACCGTCGTGTCGACCCGCCGCTCGAGGCGTCCGAGCGCGGCCGTGAGGTCGGCGATCTCCCGGTGCAGCGCGTCGACCCGGCCCTGGAGCGAGACCGCGAAGTCGACGAGGTCGCCGCCGCCGCTCCCCTGCAGCGTGAGCTGCGCGGCCCGCACCCGGCGCAGCCGCAGGTGGAGCATCAGCGCGATCGCGAGGCCGATCAGGGCGACGACTCCAGCCGCGATCGCGATCCAGCCTGCCATCGAGGCGCTCAACGGCTAGCCCGAGGGAAGGCTGAAGAAGACCGGGTACGAAGCGTGGTTGTTGGAGAGGACCGTCTCGCCCGGCACCTTGCCGATCACGGCGGTCACCGTGGCGTTGGCGCTGAAGGCCGCCGTCGGCAGGGCGAGGTTCGTGAAGGCGACGGTCTTCGTCTGTCCCGTCTCGATCACCGGAACCTGCTCCGTCTTCCCGTACAGCTTCTGTTTGAACTTGTACACCGTGAGGGTCACGGGGACCTTCACCTCCTGGAAGTCCCCGGAGTTCGTGAACGTGACCTTGAAGGCGAGGTCGGCGGCGACATCGACCTTGGTCGGGCTCGAAGCAGACAGCGTCTGCGTCTGACCGCCCGACACGGCCTCGGTGCTCACGAGCTCGCTCCCATGCTTGCCGCTCACGTTCCCGCTGCTCGTGTTCGTGGAGTTCAGGCGCGAGTAGACCTCGGCGAACGAAGCGGGAGTGATCACCTCGGGGTTGGTCACGATCTGCGACGGCGGCGCGATCACGCCCTGCACGCCGAGCTTCCTCATGGTCTCCGTCGCCGGCAGCTTGAACAGCTGCGACCAGACGAGATCGCTCGCCGTGAGGACCTGAGCCTGCTTGGCGAGGTCGGCACCGACCTGGTCCGACGACTTCGATCCTGCCGTCGCGAGCTCGTTGGCCATGCCGGCCAGCCCGATCGCCCGCAGCTGCAGCGTCCCCAGCACCTCCTGGTGCGCCGCCTGGAGCGGTGCCGGGGGAACGAGGCGCAGCGCGCGGTCGTAGTCCTCCTGCTGCTGCCGCGACCAGAGGTCGAGCTTCGTCTGCAGCCCGCCGAGCGTCAGGTTTCTCGCGCCGAGCACCTTTGCGTAGGCGTCGAGTGAGGAAGCGGAGCTCTGCGCGATCGGCCGCACGTTGTCCATGTACGACGCGTACTCGTCGTGCGGGCTCGGGCCGGAGCAGGAGCCGATCCAGAAGACGAGACCGACGACGACCAGGATCGCGAGCGCCACGAGGCCGGCCAGCCGCGCGAGAGCCACTGCTCCCCCGGGCGGCGGGGACGGGCGCCGCGGGCCGCCGCCGCGCGGCGGTCTGACGCGCCGGCGCTGCCTCCCGGGCGCCTCAGCGGTCTCTGGTTCCTCGAAGAACTCGAGCTCCGATCCGTCGTCGTAGGTGCTCACTCGCCGCGCAAGCCTAACCCGCCGGGAAGGACAGTCCCGCCGGGTCGCCAATCCCCGCTAGGCATGGGAGAGGCCGCCCCCGCGCTCACCGGCATCGAACTCGTCCTCGACCGTTACCGGCCGTTGCGGCCGCTCGGCAGCGGCGGCTCGGGCTCGGTCTGGCTCGCCCGCGACGAGCGGACGGGCCTCGACGTCGCGCTGAAGATGGTCGCGCGCGAGGGCAAGTCGGCGGCCCGGGCCGAGCGCGAGGCCAAGACCGCGGCGCAGCTGCGACATCCGGCGTGCCTGCGGGCGTACGGCTTCGGCCGGGACTCGCGTCACGTCTACATCGCGTACGAGTTCGTGCCCGGCCAGACCTACCGCGAGGCGCTGCGGGCCGGCAACCTGACCGACGACGAGGCGGTCGAGGCCTGCGCACAGGTCTGCGACGGCCTCGCGCACGCGCATGGGGCCGGGATCCTCCATCGCGACATCAAGCCGTCGAACGTGCTGCTGACGGACGGCGATCAGGTCGCCGCGCGCGTGCTCGACTTCGGGCTCGCGCAGACGGCCGACGCCGAGACGCTGACCGAGGCGGGCGACGTGCCGGGAACGCTCGCGTACATCTCGCCCGAGCGGCTCGCCGGCGGCGACGCGACACCGGCGGCGGACGTCTACGCCGTCGGCGTGATGCTGTGGGAGGCGCTCGCGGGGCGGCATCCGTTCTGGCGCGGCTCGATGCTCGAGACCGCGCGCGCGATCGAGGCCGGGGCGCGGCCGCTCGAGGAGCTCCGGCCCGACCTGCCGAAGCGGCTCCTGCGCCTCGTCGACAGCTCGCTCTCGACGAACCCGGCCAGGCGGCCGACCGCGCGCGATCTCGCCGACGCCCTGCGCGGCGCGGCCTCCAGGACCGCCGTCCCGCGGCCCGGCTTCAGGCTTCCCTCTCGCCTCGAGCCCGGTCAGGCGCTCACCGCCGTCCTCGCGGCGCTCCTCGCAGGCTGGACCTCCGCGGCGCTGCCGTTCTATCCGCACGCGTGGCCGGTGCTGCTCGCGCTGGCCGCCTTTGCGGCGACGCTCCTGCGCGAGCGCACCGGGATCGCGCTCGCCCTCGCCGTGCCGGTGCTGCCGCTCGGCAACATCTCGCTCGGACTCGCGCTGCTCTACACCGCGCTCGCCGCCGGCTGGCTGCTCGTGACCTGGCGAGAGCCGCGCGCGGCCCTGCTGTTCGTCGTCGGGCCGCTGCTCGCACCGATCGCCGCGCTCGGCCTTCTCCCGCTGGCCGCGGCTCGCACCCGCACGGGAGCGCTGCGCGCGCTCGGCGTCGCGATCGGCGTACTCACGGCCGCGCTCGCTGCAGGGATTCGGCACGCGGCGCTGCCTCTCGTCGGCGGCCCGGCGCCGCTCGGGCTCGGCGTCGCCGGCGCACGCGACCCGATCGCCGTCGCGGGCTCGCTCGCGCGTGCGGCCGGCGCACACCCGTCGCTGCTGCTCGAGACGTGCGCGCTCGCGCTCGTCGCAGTCGCCCTCCCGTACGCGCGAGACCGCGGCCGCTGGGCCGCCGCCGCGCTCGGCGCAGGGATGATCGTGCTCACCGTCGCGGCCGTCCCGAGCGCCGCCGCGCTTCCCCTGCTCCTGGCAGCGTGGGCGATTGCCGCGGCCACGGCACTTCGCGCGCCTGCCCTGGGGGTACCCTCCGCCGCAAGCTGATGGTGCTGCGGGGAATCGAGCAGAGGCTGGAGCGGGTCTTCGAAGGCGTTTTCGGCCGCGCCTTCCGCACCAACGTCCAGCCGGTCGAGCTCGCGCGCAAGCTTGCGAAGGAGATGGACGAGCACCGCTCGACATCGGTCACGCGCGTCTACGTTCCGAACGAGTACACGATCTACCTCTCTCCCGGCGACCGCGAGCAGTTCGAGGGCTATGAGAACTCGCTCGTCTCGGAATTGGAGGAGTACCTCTCGGAGCACGCCTCGCGCGAGAACTACGCCGTGCTCACGCCGCCGCGGATCCTGTTCGAGACCGACGGGGACCTCGGGGTAGGCGAGTTCGGCATCGCCACCCGCATGGCGCAGTACGGCCGACAGGGAGACGAGGAGGCTCCGGCAGAGGCTCCGCCGCCCGGCGCGACGATGGTCTACAAGCCGCGCACCCAGCCGACCGAGGCCGCCTCGCTCGCCGACCTCGGCGTGGAGCGGGAGGTCGCCGTGCTGAACTGGAACGGCGAGCGGCGCGTCCTCGAGCAGCAGCGCTCCGTGCTCGGCCGCTCGCGCGACGCCGACGTCCAGATCGAGGACCCGAACGTGTCGCGGCGGCACGCCGAGATCGTGCAGGAGGGGTCGGCCTTCTGGCTCGTCGACCTCGGCTCGACGAACGGGACGGAGGTGGACGGGCGGCGCGTGCAGCGCGTGCTGCTCACCGACGGCTCACGCTTCACGCTCGGCGAGACGACGGTCACCTTCTCGACCGAGCGGGAATAGGAGCACGCGTGACCATGCTCGCCTCGACGGGGGTCGCAGAGGTCCTCCTCGCGCTCAAGATCGCGTTCCTCGTGCTGCTGTACCTCTTCGTCCTGCGGGTCATCCGCTCGGCAGGACGCGGCGAGCGGCAGGCGCCGAGCCAGGACAGCATGATCCTCACGCCCGAGACCGCCGCGGCAGCCGGGCTCGGCCGCAAGGGCTCGTCGCGCCGCTCCGTACGGCTCGTCGTCCAGCGCAGCCCGAGCTTCGAGGTGGGAGACGAGTTCCGGCTCAACTCGGCGCCGCTGACGGTCGGACGCGGCGGGCAGAACGACCTCGTCCTGGACGGCGACGACTTCGCCTCCGCCCGCCACGCACGAGTCGAGCTGCGCGGTGACGGTGTCTGGGTGCAGGACCTGGAGTCGACGAACGGCACGTTCGTCAACGGCTCGCGCATCGCAGGTGCCGAGCGGCTGGGCTCGGGCGACGTCCTCCGCGTCGGCGAGACCGACCTCCGCGTGGAGGAGGACTGAGGTGCCGGTAGGGGCATACGCAGTCGCGAGCGACACCGGGCGCAGACGGCGCCGCAACGAGGACAACTACGTCGTCGCGCCGCCGCTCTTCGCCGTCGCCGACGGGATGGGCGGCGCGCAGGCCGGCGAGGTGGCGTCGCAGCTCGCCGCCTCCGCGCTCGAAGTGGGCGACTCCGACGGGCTCGAGGGGACGAAGCGGATCGACTCCCTCATCCAGGAGGCGAACCGCCGCATCTTCGACCGCGCCTCGACCGATCCCACCGCCTCGGGCATGGGAACGACGATGACGGTGGCGCTCGTCGAGGGGATGACCGTCGCGATCGGCCACGTCGGAGACTCGCGCGCGTACCTCGTCCGCGGCGAGCAGATGGAGCAGCTGACGGACGATCACTCGCTCGTGAACGAGCTGCTGAAGACCGGCAAGCTCTCTGAGGAGGAGGCGCAGGTCCACCCGCAGCGGAGCGTGATCACGCGGGCAGTGGGAACCGATCCCGACGTCGACGTCGACGGCTTCACCATCGAGGCCGAGGAGGGCGACGTCTTCTTGATCTGCTCGGACGGGCTCAGCGACATGGTCGAGGACGAGGAGATCCTCGAGCTCGTGCACGCGAACCGCGACGACCTCGACAAGGCCGTGAAGGCGCTCGTGTCGGCGGCGAACCGCGGCGGCGGCGAGGACAACATCACGGCCGTCGCCTTCCAGATCGCGTCCGAGGCGCCGAACCTCGAGGACACGGCGCCGATGCCGGCGCTCACCGACGTCGAGGACGGCGAGCCCGACGAGCAGACGCGCGAGTATGCGGAGACCGGCACGAGCGACGGCACTCCGCAGCCCAGACGGGTCCGGATCGTCCTGCTCGCGATCGTCGTGCTCGTGGTCGTGGCCGCACTCGTCGTCTGGGGGCTGACACGGTGACCCTGCGCAACCGCGAGCTCGTCGCGCTCATGACGGTGGGGCTGCTGACCGCGATCGGCTTCGCCACCGTCTACATCGCGCTCTCCTCGAAGATCTCGACCGGCTCGCTCGGCTACGCCGTCTTCTTCTTCGGCCTCTACCTCGTCGCACATGTCGTCGCGCGGGTGACCGTTCCGCTCGCCGACCCGTACCTCCTGCCCATGGCCGCGCTCCTGACGGCGATCGGCGTGACGGAGATCTACCGGCTCGGCCCGAGCAACGCGTTCCGTCAAGGCCTCTGGATCGTGATCGGCGTCGCTGCGTTCGCCGCCACGGTCTTCTGGCTGCGCCACGACTACCGCGTCCTCGAGCGCTACAAGTACATCTTCGGAGTCACCGCGATCTTCCTGCTCTTCCTGCCGCTGGCTCCCGGGATCGGGGAGACGATCAACGGCTCGCGGCTCTGGGTTCACGTCGGCTCGCTCCAGTTCCAGCCGGGCGAGCTCGGCAAGATCGCGCTCATCGTCTTCCTCGCCGCCTACCTCCGCGAGAAGCGCGAGGTGCTCGCCCAGGGAAGGCTGAAGGATTGGGGGCCGCTGCTCGTGATCTGGGGCGGCGCGATGCTCGTCCTGCTCGCGACGAACGACCTCGGCAGCGCGCTCCTCTACTACGGGATCTTCGTCGCGATGCTGTACGTCGCGACGGCGCGGCTCTCGTTCGTCGCCGGAGCCCTCGGGCTGTTCCTCGTCGGCGCCTTCGCGGTCTCCAGCGGAACGCCACACGTGCGCGACCGCGTGCAGAACTGGCTCTCTCCCTGGACGGTGCACAAGATCTACTGCCCGCTCAACGGGCAGATGGAGCTCCGGCAGAACTGCCAGAGCTACCAGCAGGTGCAGTCGCTCTACTCGATCGGCCACGGCGGCTTCGGCGGCACAGGACTGGGCCACGGGATCTTCACCGGGACGACCGGGCGCCAGGTGATCCCCGACCTGAACACCGACTTCATCTACTCGGCCCTGGCGCAGGAGCTCGGGCTGGTCGGCGTCGCCGCGCTGCTGCTGCTCTACATGGCCTTCGTCGTGCGCGGCTTCCAGGTCGCGCTGTCCGCGACCGACGGCTTCTCGAAGCTGCTCGCGGCCGGGCTCAGCTTCAGCTTCGCCCTGCAGACCTTCGTCATCGTCGGCGGCATCACGCGGGTAATCCCGCTCACGGGAGTGACGCTGCCGTTCGTCTCGTACGGAGGCTCGAGCGTCGTCGCCAACTTCCTGCTCGTCGCCGGACTGATGCTGATCTCGAGCCGCGCGAACCGGGAGCTGGCCGCCGCATGAATACACAGCTCCGGCACCTCTCCGTCTTCGCGCTCGTCCTGATCGCCGTCCTCATCGGGGCGACGACGTACTGGCAGACGTGGGCCCAGGCCGACCTCGCGGCCCGCAAGGGTAACTCCGTCTCGATCATCCAGCGGCTCACGGTCGACCGCGGCAAGATCTTCGCCGCCGACGGCACCGTGCTGGCGAACAATCGCGTGACCCACAAGCACGGCCTCACGATCTTCACGCGGCACTACCCGCAGAACGACCTGGCCCCGCAGGTCGTGGGCTACTCGACCCAGTACGGCATCACGACGGGGATCGAGCAGTCGCACGACGACTACCTCACCGGCGCGAACACCGACCTGAGCAACACGTTCAAGCAGACGCTCGACAAGCTCGGGGGGCAGACCGTCAAGGGCGACAACGTGTACCTCACGCTCCGCCCCGGCATCCAGCGGCTCGCGCTCGACCAGCTCGCCGGCCGCTGCGGTGCGGTCGTCGTGCTCGACGCGAAGACCGGCGCCGTCGTCGCGATGGCCTCCTCGCCCACCTACAACGCGAACCTCATCAACCAGCGGCGAGGCTTCACGAAGATCCAGAAGATCAAGGGAACCTGCGGCGACCATACGGCGCTGCAAAACAACGCGACCGCCGGCCTCTATCCGCCGGGCTCGACCTTCAAGATGGTGACGGCGGCGGCCGCGCTCGACTCGGGCGCCTACACACCGAGCTCCCCGTTCTACGACCCGGGCTACTGCGTCGACTACGGGAAGCGTGTCTCGAACGCGAGCAATCCCGACCAGAACGGGCCGGAGGCGTTCGGCAACGTCTCGCTCGCAGAGGGCTTCGAGCACTCGATCAACTCGGTCTTCTGCAAGGTCGGGATGCACATCGGAGGCCTGAAGATCCTCGACTACGCGAAGCGCTTCGGCTTCTACTCGGTGCCGCCGCTCGAGACGCCGCCCGACGAGAGCCGCGCCTCCGGTCTCTACAACAAGGGGAAGCTCTTCACGCCCACGAGCAACCGGCAGATCGACTCGGGCCGGCTCGCGTTCGGCCAGGAGCGGATGCTGGTGACGCCGCTCCAGATGGCGCTCGTCGGCGCCACGGTCGCCGACAAGGGACTCGTGCCCAAGCCGTACCTCGTCCAGAAGGTCGTCGCCGCCGACGGCTCGACGGTCACGAAGACCCAGCCGCAGACGCTCGGTCGGGCGATCAAGCCCCAGACGGCTGCCGAGCTGAATCAGATGATGCAGCTCGTCGTCCAGGGCGGGACGGCCGCGGGGATCTTCCCTTCCAGCCTCAAGGTCGCCGGCAAGACGGGAACGGCCGAGCTCGGCCTCGGCGACGTCTACGACGCCTGGTTCGTCGCCTTCGCCCCGGCGGATGACCCACGCTACGTCGTCGCGGTCGTGGTGGAGAAGCAGCCGAACGGCTTCGGCGCCTCGGTCTCGGCTCCGATCGCCAAGGCCATCCTCGAAAAGCTCCTGCCCGGCTGAACATGTCTTTACCCTTTAGGCGGCCGTGGCGGTAAGCGACTCTCTCATCGACACGCTCTTCGACGGGCGCTACCGGATCCAGCGCAAGCTCGGGGCCGGCGGAATGGCCGACGTCTACCTCGCCGAGGACCAGGAGCTGGGCCGCCGCGTCGCGATCAAGATCCTCAACAGCCGCCACGGCAACGACGACCAGTTCATCGAGCGCTTCCGCCGCGAGGCGAAGAACGCCGCCGCGCTGAACCATCCGAACATCGTCTCGATCTACGACCGCGGCGAGGCCGAGGACACCTACTACATCGCGATGGAGTTCCTCGACGGCCGCACGCTCAAGGAGCTGATCGTGAGCCGCGGCGCCGCGCCGGTCAACGTCGCGATCGAGTACGCGCGCCAGATCCTCTCGGCGCTGCGCTTCGCGCACCGGCACGGGATCGTGCACCGGGACATCAAGCCGCACAACGTCCTCGTCGACGGCGAGGGGCGCGTGAAGGTGACGGACTTCGGAATCGCGCGCGCGGGCGCGAGCCAGATGACCGAGACGGGCTCGATCGTCGGCACGGCGCAGTACCTCTCGCCCGAGCAGGCGCGCGGCGGCGAGGTCGACCCGCGCTCCGATCTCTACTCGCTCGGCGTCGTCCTCTACGAGTTGGTGACCGGCAAGACGCCGTTCGACGGCGAAACGCCGGTCGAGATCGCGATGAAGCACCTCTCGAACACGCCCGAGCCGCCTTCCGAGCTGCGGGGCGACATCCCACCCGAGCTCGACATGGTCGTCCTGCGAGCGCTCGCCAAGAATCCGGACGACCGCTACCAGAGCGCCGACGAGATGGAGGCCGACCTCGAGCGCGTCGCCCGCGGCGCCCGCGTGTCGGCGGCCACGGTCGACACCGCGACGCAGGTGCTGCGCAAGCCGGCGGCTGCAGCGACGATCGGGGCGGCGACCGCCGCGACGATGATTGCGCCGCCGCCCTCGGCCGCCGCGCCGCCGCCGCCGCCGTTCGTGGCCGACGAGGAGATCGAGGAAGCCGGGGGGCCGGAGCGGCCGCTGTGGCCGTGGCTCGTTGCGGTCGGCTTCGTCATCGCGGCGGTGATCGCCGGCTTCTTCGTCTGGAACGAGCTGACCGGAGCGCCGCAGGTGGTGGTCAACAACTACGTGGGCGAGACACAGGCGCAGGCCGTGAAGCAGATCGAGGCGGTGGGCCTGCACGCGCACGTGGACCCGAGCACGAACGCCAGTGTCGCTCAGGGGAAGGTCTTCAAGCAGGATCCGAGCGCCGGCCACAAGGTCGACAAGGGCGGCACGGTCACGATCACGGTCTCGAAGGGCCCGAGGAAGGTGAGCGTGCCGGACGTCAAGGGCCAGCAGTGGAGTGCGGCCGAGCAGACACTCGTGAATGCGGGGTTCAAGCCGCACAAATTCAGCGTCCCGGGCAACACGAAGGGCCTGGTCACGGCGACCGATCCACCCGCCGGGCACTCGGTGCCGGTGGGCTCGACGATCCGCGTCAACGTCATGAGCGGGCCGGTGACGGCGCCGGTTCCGAGCGTCGTGGGCCTCAGCATCCAGGACGCCACGAACCGGCTCAATGCGGCCGGGTTCCATGCGAACCCGTCGTACGTCGGCAGCACCGCGACGAAGGACCAGGTGCTCAGCCAGACCCCGGCGCCGGGCTCGACGGAGCCGAAGGGCACGAGCGTCACCCTCCGGGTCTCGCTCGGCCCGCCGGAGGTGACGGTGCCCGACGTCGTCGGCTACACCTCGCAGCAGGCAGTGAGCGCGCTCGAAGCCCAGGGCTTCCAGGTGAACCAGCAGTACACGCAGACCGGCGCGGCCGGCGACAACATCGTCCAGTCCCAGAACCCGGCGGGCAACTCCCAGGCGCTGAAGGGCTCGACGGTGACGATCACGGTCGGCCAGCACTCGCCGGGGCCGCCGCCGCCGACGACGACGACCACCGATACGACCACGACGCCGTGAGCCCGACACGGCGCGTCCGGGTGGCCATCCTCGCGGGCGGCCGCTCGAGCGAGCACGAGATCTCCCAGGCGTCGGCGCGCTCGGTGGCAGCGGCTCTCGACCCGGAGCGATACGAGATCGCCGAGGTCGCAATCGGCCGCGACGGGCGGTGGGCGCTCGGAACGGGAGAGACGACGGCAGAGACGCTGCCCGTCCCCTACGAGGGCGGCCCGCTCGAGACGCTCGGTGTCGTGGACGTCGTCCTGCCGCTCCTGCACGGGCCGTTCGGCGAGGACGGGACGGTGCAGGGACTGCTCGAACTCGCGGACGTTCCCTACGTCGGAGCCGGCGTCGCGGCGTCCGCGCTCGCGATGGACAAGGACCTGTTCAAGAAGGTCATGCGCGACAGCGGGATCCCGGTGGCCGCGCACCACGCGATCCGGCTCGGCGACGCGGTCGAGAACCCGTTCGGCTACCCGGTGTTCGTCAAGCCCGCGCGGCTCGGCTCCTCGGTCGGCATCACGAAGGTACATGCGGAGGACGAGCTCACGCCGGCGGTCGAGCTCGCGTTCCGGCACGACGAGAAGGTGCTCGTCGAGGAGTTCGTGGACGGGACGGAGGTCGAGGTCGGCGTGCTGGGCAACCGCGTGCCGCCACCCGTCGCCTCGCTCCCCGGCCAGATCGACACGCTCGAGCACGAGTGGTACGACTTCGCCTCGAAGTACGACGCGGGCGGAATGGAGCTCGTCATCCCGCCGCCGGGCCTGTCGCAGGAAACGATCGAGCTGCTGCAGCGGCGCGCCGTCGAGTCGTTCGTCGCGGGCGAGTGCGAGGGCCTGGCCCGCGTCGACTTCTTCGTCCGCTCCTCCGACGGCGAAGTGGTGCTCAACGAGCTCAACACGATGCCCGGCTTCACCGCGACGAGCGTCTGGGCGCGGCTGTTCGAGGCGTCGGGCGTCGGCTACGCGGAGGCGCTCGACCGGCTGATCGAGCTCGCGCTCGAGCGGCACGAGCGCCGCTCGAAGCTCGTCTACTAGCTCTTCGCGGTGACTTCCGAGATCCGCGCCGACCGCTGAGGCGGCAGCTGCGTGAGCCAGACGGCGTAGTACTGCCCGCTCCTTCCATCCAGCGTGAAGGTGGTCTTGCCACTGACGGTCTGCGAGGGGGAGTCGGGCGTGAAGATGCCCGTGGGCGACACTCCGATCCGGATCTCGGCCCTGAAGCCCGGCGTCGGCGTCGTCACCGTCACGTGAGCGAGCTTCACGGGGCTGCCCGCGTCGAGGACGAGCCCGAGGCCGCCCGGAAGGAGCCCACCGAAAGCCTGGTCGCCGTACGTCTGCGTCATCCAAGAGGTCGCCCCGGAGCCGTCGGTGGCGAGCGCGGCGGTATCCGCGTGCCCGTCCGGGTGACCGGGGTTGACGTAGGCGTCGCCGACCCCGTGTAGCGGCACCGCCGCGCCGGGCGAGCTGCCGCCCGGCGTGCCGCCACGATGTCCCGCCCCGCCGAGGAGCAGCACCGCTGCGACCGCCGCGCCGGCGACGACGAGGGCGAACAGCGCCAAGGCCAGCCGACGACGGCGGCGGCGGCGCGGGCGGGCGGGCGCCGGAGTCGGGACCGGCGAAGTGACGAGCGTCAGTTCCGCGTCCGTCGACGGCGGAGGCACTGCTCCCTCGGATTCGGCGAGGCACGCCCGCAGCTCCTCGGCAAAGGCGGCCATGGACGGGAAGCGGCGCTCGGGATCCTTGTCCAGCGCGCGGTCGACCGCGGCGTCGAGCCTCAGCGAGACGTCCGGCCGCCGTTCGCGCAGGTGCGGCGGCGGCTCGTTGACATGGCGCAGCGCGACGGCGACGAAGTTCTCGCCCACGAACGGCACCTCGCCGGCCAGCAGCTCCCAGAGCACGACGCCGAGCGAGTAGACGTCGGTCGCGGGCGAGACCGTCTTGCCGCTCGCCTGCTCGGGCGCGAGATACTCGCCCGTCCCGATCACCGTCCCGGTCTGCGTGACGCCGTGTTCGACGTGGAGCGAGCGGGCGATGCCAAAGTCCGTCACCTTTACCTCGCCCTCGTTGCTCAGCAGGACGTTCTGCGGCTTCACGTCACGGTGGACGAGCCCGTGGTCGTGCGCGAAGGCAAGCCCGTTCGCGACCGCCAGCGCGAGCTCCAGCGCCCGTCGAACGGGCAGCCGGCCCGACCGCACGACGAGCTCCTTGAGGTTCTCTCCTTCGACGTGCTCGAAGACGATGTACTGGCGGCCGTCGTCGTCCCCGCGGTCGATCACGGTGACGATGTTCGGGTGGGAGAGCGTCGCAACGGTGCGCGCCTCGCGGCGGAAGCGCTCGAGGTACTCGGGGTCCTCGGCGTAGTGCTGGTGGAGGATCTTGATCGCGACCTCGCGCTCGAGCTGGCGGTCGTGCGCACGGAACACGCTCGACATGCCACCGGTTCCCACGAGCTCCTCGAGCTCGTAGCGGTCGGCGATCAGATCGCCGGGTTGCGGGGGCCGCGACACGGCAGGGATGGTCGACCTCGGTCCCGGCACACCGCTGAAACGCGCGAACAGCGGGCGCGGCTACGCAAGGACCGCTTCCAGCGCCTCCTCCCACGCCGCTAGCCCTTCCTCGAGCTCGGCGTCCGTGATGACGAGCGGACAGAGGACGCGGTTGCAGTTCGAGTGGACGCCGGCCTTGAGGAGCAGCAACCCGCGCGCGGCGGCCTCCTCGGCGACGCGCGCGGCGACGCCCGGCGCAGGCTCTTTCGTCTCGCGGTCCTCGACGTACTCGACCGCGAGCATCGCTCCGAGACCGCGGACGTCGCCGACGGCGGCGAACCGCTCCTGCCACGTGAGCATCCGGGCCCGGACCGTGTCGCCGATCCGCTGCGCGCGCTCGAGGAGCCCCTCCTCTTCGAACACGTCGAGAACCGCCACGGCGGCGGCCAGCGCAACCGGGTTGCCGACGTACGTGCCGCCGACGGCGCCGTCCCAGAGCGAGTCCATGATCTCCGCCTTGCCGACGACGCCCGAGAGCGGCAGTCCGGCCGCGATGGACTTCGCCACGGTCATCAGGTCGGGCTCGACGCCGTAGTGCTCGATCGCGAACATCCGCCCGGTGCGGCCGAAGCCGGTCTGCACCTCGTCGACGACGAGCAGGATCCCCTCGCGGTCGCAGATCCTGCGCAACCCCTCCATGAACTCCTGCGGCGCGGGGATGAAGCCGCCCTCGCCCTGCACCGGTTCGACGACGATCGCGGCGACCGTCTCGGCGGCGACCTGGGTCGAGAGAGCGCGCTCGAGCGCGTCCAGCGCGGCGCGTCCGGTGATCCCGCGGTACTCGTCGGGGAACGGGACGCGGTAGACCTCGGGCGCGAACGGCCCGAGTCCCGCCTTGTAGGGATGCGTCTTCGAGGTGAGCGTGAGCGAGAGGAGCGTGCGTCCGTGGAAGCCGCCCTCGAAGGCGATCACCGCCGGCCGGCGCGTGTAGCCGCGCGCGAACTTGACGGCGTTCTCGACGGCCTCGGTGCCCGCGTTGAAGAACGCGGCCTTCGCCGGGCCGGAGAACGGCGACACCGCGAGGAGCCGCTCGGCGTACTCGACGTAGATCTCGTACGGGACCATCGTGAAATCGGTGTGGAGGAAGCGCGCGGCCTGCTCCTGGACGGCGGCGACGACACGTGGGTGGGCGTGGCCGACGTTGAGACAGCCGACGCCGCCCGTGAAGTCGACGAATCCGTTGCCGTCGACGTCGGTGACGATCGCGCCGCGTCCCTCCGCGATCACGATCGGGAGGTAGAGGCCGAGCGGATCGGCGACGACGCGCTCCTTCCGCTCGGTGATCTCCCGCGAACGCGGGCCGGGAATCTCGGTACGAAGCTGGATTGCGCGCGTGATTGCCATGGGGTCACGATAGCCACTCCGCGCGACGAGGAGCCCTCCTAGAATCGCCTGAGATGGTGCTCTCCGACGCGACGATCGCCCGCCTGCTCGCCGAGGGGAGGATCGAGATCGACCCGTACGACGAGGCGCTGCTGCAGCCGTCGAGCGTCGACGTGCGCGTCGACCGCCTCTTTCGCGTCTTCCACAACAACCGCTACCCGTTCATTGACGTCAAGGTCGAGCAGGCGGAGTTGACCGAGCTCGTCGAGGTCGAGGAGGAGCACCCGTTCGTCCTCCACCCGGGCGAGTTCGTGCTCGGCTCGACGCTCGAGCGGATCCGCCTTCCCGACGACCTCGTCGCTCGGCTCGAGGGCAAGTCGAGCCTCGGGCGGCTCGGCCTGCTCATCCACTCGACCGCAGGCTTCATCGACCCGGGCTGGGACGGCCACGTGACGCTCGAGCTGTCGAACGTCGCCAACCTGCCGATCACGATCTACCCCGGCATGAAGATCGGGCAGATCTCCTTCATGCAGATGACGGAGCCGGCCGCCACGCCGTACGGCTCGGCGGCGATCGGCTCGAAATACAAGGGCCAGCGGGGGCCGACGGCGAGCCGCTACTGGCAGAACTTCGAGGAGTCTTGACGACTCTCGTCACCGGCGGCACCGGGTTCGTCGGACCGCACGTCGTGCACGCGCTGCGCGCACGGGACACGGCCGTGCGGGCGCTGGTGCGGAAGCCGGCCAACGCCTCGCGCCTCGGCTCGTGGGGCGTCGAGCTGGCCACGGGGGACGTGACCGACCGCGGCTCCCTGCGCGCCGCCTGCGAGGGAGTGGACACGGTCGTCCATCTCGTCGCGATCATCCGCGGCAGGCCCGCCGACTTCGAGCGCGTCATGGCCGAGGGAACGCGGAACGTCGTCGCTGCGGCGCAGGAGGCAGGGGCGCGGCGGTTCGTGCTCGCGAGTGCGCTCGGCCTCGACGAGCGGTCGAAGGACGCGGTGCCCTACTTCGCGGCGAAGTGGGAGATGGAGCGCGCGGTCCGCGAGTCCGGGCTCGAGCACGTGATCTTCCGGCCGAGCTTCGTCTTCGGCCGCGACGGCGGCGTGCTGCCGACCTTCATCCGTCTGGCGCGCTACGCGCCGGTGACGCCGATCGTCGGGCCGGGCCGGCAGCAGCTCCAGCCGATCTGGGTCGAGGACCTCGCGGAGTACTACGCGCTCGCGGTCACCGAGCAGACGGGGACGAACCAGACGTTCGAGCTCGGCGGCCCCGAGGCGGTGAGCTGGAACGAGTTCTGGCAGCGGCTGAAGCGCATCCTCGGCGTCCGGCGGCCGGCGGTGCACATGCCTTTCGGCCTGCTCCGCGTGCAGGCGGCGCTGACCGAGCGGCTGCCCGGCGCGCCCGTGACGCGCGACCAGCTGACGATGCTCGAGCTCGGCGACAATGTCGTCACCGACCCGAGCGCCGTCGAGGCCTTCCGGCTCCCGCTCGTGCCGCTCGACGAGCAGCTGCGGCGGGCGTCGTGACCCGCGGCGTCGTCTACGCCGAGCCCGACGCGGCGCCGGCCGTCGAGGAGCTCACCGTCGACCCGCCCGGCCCGAACGAGGTGCTCGTCGGCGTCCAGGCGTGCGGCCTCTGCCACTCCGACCTCCACATCGTCGAGACCAAGGGCTGGGGCTCACGCTTCCCGATCCTGCTCGGCCACGAGGGCGCCGGAATCGTCGAGGAGGTGGGAGGCGGGGTGACCTCGGTCGCTCCCGGAGACCGCGTCGTCGTCGCCTGGCGGGCGCCGTGCGGCGAGTGTCCGCACTGCCGGCGCGGCGACCCGCGCCGCTGCTCCTCTCAGCTGCGCGCGAAGCGGCGGGTGCGCCGAGCGGTGGACGGCGCGAAGCTGACGCCGGTGCTGCGCTGTGGCACCTTCGCCGACCGGGCGGTGGTGCACGAGGCCTGTGCGGTGAAAGTGCCCGAGGAGCTGCCGATCGAGCAGGCCTCGCTGCTCGCGTGCGGCTTCTCGACGGGCGCGGGAGCCGCTCTCTGGGCGACGCCGGTGCGCGAGGGTGCCTCCGTCGCCGTGATCGGCTGCGGCGGTGTCGGGCTCGCGGTCGTCCAGGGTGCGCTGCTGCGTAACGCGGGACAGATCGTCGCCGTCGACATCGCCCCGGAGAAGCTCGAGCACGCTCACGCGCTCGGGGCAACCGACGTCGTCGACGCCTCGGCCGGAGATCCGGTCGAGGCCGTGCGCGAGCTGACCGGGGGCCACGGCGTCGAGTTCGCCTTCTTCGCGGGCGGCGGCGCGGCCGCGCTCGCCCAGGCGGTCCGGATGTGCGCCTACGCGGGCTGGGCGACGATCGTCGGCCTGCCGGCGCCGGGCTCCCGGCTCGACGTCGATCTCGACGCGGAGTTCTTCGGTCCCCGCATCACGCTCACGGTCACCCACGGCGGCGACACGATCCCGCGGGAGGACTTCCCGTTCCTCGCGCAAGCCGCCCTCGACGGAAGAATCGACCTGGCCCGCTTCGTCACGAGCACGATCTCCCTCGACGAGGTGCCGGAGCGGCTGCCGCGCATCGGCGAGCGCGGCGAGATCAGAACGGTCGCACTCCTCTAGACCGCCGGAGCGGGACCGACCGCCGGCGAAGCGCCATCACGCCGAACGCCGCGCCGGCCGCGAGCAGGGTGTCCCGCGCCGACGGCGGGCTCACGGTGTTGACGCTACGACTGTTTGCCGAAGCCCGCGCGGCGGGCGATGTCCGCCTCGTCGACCATGTGGCCGTCGCGCTCGACGTAACCGTCCTTGCCGCCGATCGCGAGCAGCACCGCGTCCTCGTCGAAGGGGTTCGAGACCTTGCGCGGCGTGGTCGACTCGACGTGGAACAGCCCGCCCTCGCCGACGAGGTGCTTCTCGCCCTCGACCTCCACCTCGACGCGGCCGCGGTGGACGAAGTAGAGCTCGTCCTGCGTGTCGTGGAAGTGGAGAAAGCCGTCGTGCCCGGGCGGCATCACGATCCCGTTGATCCCGAAGGCGGTCACGCCGAGCGCCGCGCGGATCTTGCGGAAGCCCGGGCCTTCGCCGAGCTCGTCGAGGGAGCCGAAGGCATAGCTCACTCGGAGCACGCCTCCGACGTGTGCGCGAGCGGCAGCCGACCCAGCAGCTCCACGAGCTGCTCGCGCTCCTCCGGCGAGAAGCGCGATCCGAACAGCTCCTCGATGTCGGCGAGGTGCGACTCGCGCGCGTCCTCGATCTTCCGGACGCCGGCCTTCGTGAGCACCGCGTAGGTCACGCGCGCGTCGGACGCGCAGCGCTCCTTCGCCACCAGGCCGCCGGACTCGAGCCCGTCGAGCAGTCGCGTGATCCCCGACGCGGTCAGCAGGACGGAGCGGGCGAGGTCGATCCGCCGCATCCGCCGTCCGTGCGCGAAGTAGAGCTGGATCAGGACGTCGAAGTCGCTCAGCGTCAGCTCGTGCAGCGCCTCGAGGCGCGCGGAGAGCTCCCGCGTGAGCGCGGCGTGCGCGCGCAGGAAGCGCACCCAGGCCGTGTCCGGGAGCCCCGATGCGGCCGACGCCACTTCTTGTGTGCTCAATACTTGACTAGACAATCTTTTCTCGCTATGATCCTTGCGAACTCAAGTATAGAGGAGAGATTGCATCGATGTCCACCATCACCACACCGAAGTCTGCACCGGCCGGCAGCTGGAACGCCGACCCGGTCCACTCCCACGTCTCGTTCGAGATCGCGTACGCCGGAACGAACACGTTCCGCGGCGGCTTCCGCGAGTACGCGGTCACGCTGCGGGACGGCGTCCTCGCCGGCACGGCCGAGGTCGCGAGCGTCGACGTCAAGGACGAGCAGCTGAACGGCCACCTCCAGAGCCCCGACTTCTTCGACGCCGAGCGCTTCCCGGAGATCTTCTTCCGGACGAGCGACTTCGAGCGCGGCGAGCTGACGATCAAGGGCGTCTCGCGCCCGGTCGCGATCTCGGCCTCCGTCTCGGAGCCGAACGTCGATCCCTTCGGCCGCGAGCGCGTCGGCATCACGCTCGAGGCGACCGTCGACCGCCAGCTGTTCGGCATCAGCTGGAACGCTCCGAACCAGGGCGGCGGCAACTACCTCGGCGACGACGTCACGATCAAGGCCGAGCTCGCGCTCGTCAGGCAGGACGGCTGACGATGCGGATCCTCGCCGTCTCCGGCAGCCTGCGGGAGGGCTCGTTCAACACAAGCCTCCTGCGGGCTGCGCTCGAGGCGGCGCCCGACGGCGTGGAGCTCGAGCTCTGGGACGGGATCGGCGACCTCCCGCTCTACGACGAGAGCCGCGAAGGCGACGTGCCCGACCCGGCGCGGCGCCTGCGGGAGGACTGGGCGGCCGCGGACGCGATCCTGTTCGCGACGCCCGAGTACAACGGCTCGGTTCCGGGCGGACTCAAGAACGCGATCGACTGGGCGTCCAGGCCGAGGCTGGAAGGCGTGCTGCGGAACAAGACGGTCGCCGTCGTCGGCGCGAGCACCGGCCAGTTCGGCGCCCTCTGGGCCCAGCAGGATCTGAAGCGCATCCTCGGCATCGCCGGCGCCCGTGTCGTCGGGACGGAGATACCGGTCGCCCGCGCCCACGAGCGCTTCGACAGCGAGGGCCGGCTCCTCGACGGAGAAGTTTTCGAACAGCTCCGGCTGCACCTGACCACTCTCGCCTCGGAAGCCGTCGCGGCTCCCGAGCGAGTCGCTGCCTGAGCAAATGCGAGGGGCCGCCCAACGGCGGCCCCTCGTCACAGTTACCAGCGCGTAGTGGCAGAGGCGCCTTCCTGCCCGGCCTCGGTAGTTGGACCGGGCGGCGCGGAACGCGTTGTCCCCCACGCTGGCTAGGCGGTTTCCCCGTAGGTCCCGGGGACGGCACCCCTACCCGCTGGTACCTCCACTGCCCGTACTGTCTGAAATCACTGCCGGACCACCTCCTTTCCGCGGTACCTGCAAGATAGCGGAGGAAGCGGCTACCGCAAGACGACAGTCAGCTCGAGCCCGCGGTCGAGCGGGACGGTGACGCTCAGCAGCGTCGGGTCGGCCTGTCTCGCAGCGGAGTACCGGGCGAGCGGGTCGGGGTGCGAGAGGACGTTGTCCGCGACGACGAGTGCGCCCGGCTCGAGCTTCTCGCGCGCGTGCCGGAACAGTTCCTCGTAGTCCTCCTTCTCGGCGTCGATGAAGACGATGTCGAACACGTCGTCGATCGACGACAGCTGCTGGAACGCGTCTCCCTCGCGCAGCTCCGCCCATTCCTCGAGCCCTGCTTCCTCGACGTTGCCGCGCCAGGCTGCGATCTTCGCCGGGTCTCGCTCGAGCGATAGGACGCGGCCGCCGAGATTGCGGACGCCTGCGGCGAGCCAGATCGACGAGTAGCCGCGCGACCCGCCGAGCTCGAGCACTTCGCAGTCGGTCTGCGGCGCGACGAGCGAGAAGAGAAACCGTCCCGTCGCGGGCTCGACCTGGCGCGCGCGCTGCTCCGCCGGCAGGCCGCGCTCACGCTCGGAGGCGTCCTCGCGCTCGAGGCGTTCGAGCACGGCGCGTACGCGGTCGTCCAGCACGATCGGAAACTATCGTGGACGCCGTGCGCGCCGAGTTGACGATCGAGATCGCCCGGACGCCGAGGGAGGTCTTCTCCTATCTGACCGACGTCTCGAACGTCCCCGCCTGGCAGACCGGCGTGAAGCGCGCAACGCTGCGCGACGGGCGGATCGAGGAGTCGCGCTCGCTCTTCGGCCGCGAGATCGACACGACGCTCGAGATCGTGGAGCAGGAGGAGCCGCGTTTGTTCACGCTGCGCGCGGCCGGCGGCCCGGTGCCCTTCACCGTGCGGCACGAGCTCGAGCCGGCCGACGGCGGCACGAGGCTGACCGTCACCGCCGAGGGCGACGTTCCGGGCTTCGCCGCGAGGTTGCTCGCGAAGGGCGCGGAGCGCCAATTCCGCAAGGACTTCGAGCGTCTGAAGCAGATCCTCGAGAGCTAGCGAACCGCGCTGCGCTCGGCCTCGACCGCGTCGCGCACCCAGCAGTCGACGCGATGGCCGTTGACGATGCCGCACGCCTCCATGGCCGAGTACGCGGTCGTCGGGCCGACGAACCGGAAGCCGGCGGCCTTGAGCGTCCGCGACAGCTCCTTCCCGTCGGGCCGGTCGCGGTACGCCCACATGAGCTCGGCGAGCGGCGTTCCCGCCTCGCGCAGCGCGAGCGTCGCCCCGGCGTTGGCGATCGCGGCCTCGATCTTGCCGCGGTGGCGGACGATCGCCTCGTCGCCGAGCAGCCGCTCGACGTCGCGTTCGCCGAAGCGCGCGACCCGCTCGGGATCGAAGCCCGCGAAGGCGCGGCGGAACGCCTCGCGTTTGCGAAGGATCGTGATCCAGGCGAGCCCCGACTGGAACCCCTCGAGGCACAGGCGCTCGTAGAGACCGCGCTCGCCGCGCACCGGGCGCCCCCACTCCTCGTCGTGGTAGGCGATGTAGAGCGCGTCGCTCGTCGGCCAGCAGCGGATCGGCTCATGCTCCACGTCGGCAGTCTCGCTGCTGAGCGCCGCCGACCGGCAGCTCAAGGGGGTCAGTCCTCGGAGTCGCCGAACTCGCTCACGAGCTGCACGACCTCGAACTCGTTGCCGTCCGGGTCGCCGAAGACGGCCTGGCGCACCTTCCGAAGCTCGGCGGGACGGTTGTCTTCTTCGACGACGTCGCGTCGCACCTCACCGCCGTGCCGGCGGATCCGTTCGAGTGCCGCCTCGACGTCGGCCACCTCGAAGTGCAGGGCGAGCGGGTGCCCCGTTCGATAGCGAGCGCCGTCGCCGTACCCACCGTGCAGGCAGAAGCGTGTATCCCCCATTCGAAACTCGGCCCAGGGCGGGTGGTCTTCACCGCGGTAGAGGCGAAGGACCTCGAGCTCGAACACGTCACGGTAGAACGCGAGACAGCGTTCGAAGTCCCGCACCCAGAGCGTGACCGGATCGAAGTGAACGGCGTCCATCTCCTCCCGTCATCACCCACACGATTTGTGGTGAAACCACAGCGGTGGCTCAGGTGCGGCGCCGGCGGATCACCAACGCCGACGCAACGAGCGCGATGAGGAGGATGAACCGCGCTCCCTGGAGAATCTCAAGCGTTCTCCCGTGCGCATGGAACACGTACAGTGCGACCAGGACGGCGACCAGAAGCGCAATCCGAGCCACGAGGAAGTACCGGTTGCCTCGACCGAAGAAGAACACCGCCCCCTCATTGGGACCCGCCTTCTTAAGAACAACCTGAGAGCCTGGCTCTACCGCGGCGCCGCGATGCGCACACGGGGGTCGAGCCAGCCGATCGCGACGTCGGCGAGGAAGTTCGCGGTTGCGACAAGGGCTGCGATAACGACGAGGATCGCGGTCAGCACGAATGGGTCGGCGGAGTTCAGCGAACTGAAGAAGTAGGAGGCGAGGCCGGGCATCTGGTACACGTACTCGACGGCGAGCGCCGCGCCGACCACAGCAGACAGTTCGAGCGCAAGCAGGCTGATCACCGGTGCGAGCGCGTTGGGAAGCGCGTGCCGCAGGAGGACCCGGCTCTCCGGCAGCCCCTTGGCCCGCGCCGCGACCGCGTACGGCTGCCCCAACTCGACGATGATTCCCGAGCGGATATATCGAGCCTGGAGACCGACGAGGGCGAGGCTGAGCGTCAGTGCGGGCAGCAACATCCAGCGCAGCCAGCCGCCGACGCCGCCGTCCGCGTGCCCGTAGTTGAACCAGTGGACTCCGCCCGAGCCGCGCACGAGCAAAGCGCCGACGAGGAAGGCCGGCATCGACCACAAGACGTAGGTGAGTAGCCGCAGGAGCCAGTCGAGGGTGGATCCGGAGAATCGCGCCGCGAGGACGCCGACGAGGATGCTGAGCACGACCGTCAGCACGAGCGCGAAACCGAGCAGCCCCGCCGTCACCCGAACGGCCGGCCACAGCTCGGAGCCGATGGGATCGCCGGTGACGGGATGCCCGGGCGTAGCGCTCGAGGGAGCGGTTCCGAAGCCGTGCTGGAAGAAGCCGGTCAGCCAGAGCCAGTAGCGGTACACGATTGGGGCGTGTAGGTGGTAGGCGGCGACGATTTCGGCCCGCTGCACCTTGCACAGTCCCGTCAGGCAGAGGTTGTACGACGAGGTCGGGTCGAACGACAGCCCGAAGGTGACGAAGGCCCCGAACGAGACTGCCCACACCATCGAGACCGCGAGCAGGAAGCGGCGCGCGACGTAGCCGATCATCGGCGGCCGACGGGATTGAGGACGTCATCCAACGTATCTGCGGCGACGTTGATGGACACGAGCAACAGCGCCAGAACGACCGTGGGAATGAGGTACAGCCCCCACGGCGTCGGCACCCCGAGACCCAGACCGCGCACCGCATTCGCGACCAGGCCCCCGAGCGACGGGCTGTCAGGCTGCTCCGCGCCGAGCTGGAAGAAGTCGATTGTTGCGATGATCAGAATGGACTGCCCGACCACTGCGGTCCCGGCTACGAGCAGGACCCCGACCGAGTTCGGGAGCAGATGGCGGACCATCACACGCAGGTCGCTCGCACCGGCCGCGTACCCGGCCTCGACGAACTCGCGAACGCGAAGCGACGCGACCTTTGCACGCACGGCCCGCGATACGCCGGTCCAGAGATAACAGATCAATACCAGGACGAGCAGCCGCCTCGACACCGGCCTGTCGTAGACGACGAGGAGCAGGACGATCGCCACCGCCGGCATCGTGACCACCACTCCCGTCACCCATCCGAGTCCGGCGTCGAGCGCGCCACCGTAGAAGCCGGCGAGGAAACCGACCACCACCCCGATCGCCGTTGCGCCCATTGCTATCAACACCGAGCTGAACACGGTCGCCCGCACCGCAGACAGCAGCTGCGACAGCATGTCTTGCCCGAGCATGGTGGTTCCGAGCAGATGCCCGCTGTGAAGCGACGCCGGCTGAGGCCGGTTCACGAACTGCACCCACACCCGCGCGGCCGAATACGGCGAAACGCTCGGCGCGATCAGGGCTGCGACGGCGAAGCACAACAGAACGAAGAGAGCCGCCAGACCGAGCGGCCGCCTCCGGAGCCGACCGAGCGCCCGCGACCACGGACCACGGCTCCGTACACCGCCCGTCGGCACCGGCCCCGCAACTTGACTGACCCCGGTCGCGTTCATCCGCTACGGCGTTACGGAAGCTGAAGGACGATGGTGCCGTCGACCACCCGCACCGGATACGTCTCGACCGGCTCCGTCGCCGGTAGCGAGATCGGCCGCCCGGTCGAGAGCTCGAACTGCGACCCGTGCCGCGGGCAGACGACGCAGCAACGCTCCTCGTCCCAATCGCCCTCGCACAGCGGCCCGTCGTCGTGCGAGCAGCGGTCCTCGATCGCGTACAGCTCGCCGCCGCAGTTGTAGACGCCGACGAACAGGCTCCCCTGGCGGACGATCTTCGACGAGCCGGGCGGGAACTCGGCGGCCGTGGCGACCTCGATCTCCGGCATGGCTACGTCAGGTCGAGCTCGTCGAAGCCGGCGAGGCCGTCGGGGAGCGGCGTCCCCTTCGCCTTGTGCAGCGCGACCTTGAGCGTCGTGAGGCCGAGCATCGCGCACTTGAGGCGTACCGGCGTGAGCGGGACGCCGATCTCGGCGAGCAGCTCGTCCTTGTCGAGGACGGCCACCTCGGTCGCCGTCCGGCCCTTCGTCATCTCCATCAGCATCGACGTGGCCGCCTGCGAGATCGCGCAGCCGCGGCCCGAGAACTTGACGTCCTCGATCGTCTCGCCGTCCTCGTCGAACGCGACGTAGACCGAGACCTCGTCGCCGCAGAGCGGGTTCTGCCCCTCCGCCTCGGCGTCGGCGTCCTCGATCACACCGTGCCCGCGCGGGTTCTTGTAGTGGTCGAGGATGACCTCGCGATACAGGCTCTCGAGTCCGGGATCGCTCATGCGAACACCTTACGGACGGCGTAGAGCCCGTCGACGAGCTGGTCGATCTCCTCGGGAATCGTGTAGAGGTAGAAGCTCGCGCGGTTCGTGGCCGCGACGCCGAGCTTCTGCATCAGCGGCTGGCAGCAGTGATGCCCGGCACGGATCGCGACTCCCTGCAGGTCGAGGATCTGGGAGACGTCGTGCGGGTGGATCCCTTCCATGTTGAACGACACGATCCCGCGCGGCGGTGGGCAGGCGGGCCGTAGAGCTTGATTCCCGGGACCTCTCCAAGCCGTCCGAGGGCATAGGCGGCGAGCTCGTGCTCGTACGTCTCGATCGCGTCCAGCCCGATCGCCTCGAGATAGTCGATTGCGAGACCGAGGCCGTAAGCCTCTGCGATCGGCGAGGTGCCCGCCTCGAACTTGTGCGGCAGCTCGCCCCACGTCGTCTTGTCGACGCGGACGGAGTTGATCATGTGGCCGCCGAGTGAGGAACGGCTCCATCGAGCGCAGCAACTCGCCGCGTCCCCACAGCACGCCGATGCCGCTCGGCGCGCACATCTTGTGGCCGGAGATCGCGACGAAGTCGGCACCGATCGCCTGCACATCGATCTTCGTGTGCGGTGCTGCCTGCGCCGCGTCGCAGACAAAGATCGCTCCCTGGTCGTGCGCCCAGGAGACGAGGGGCGCGACGTCGTGGATGGTGCCAAGCGAGTTGGAGACGAGATTCGTCGCGACGACCTTCACGCGTGTGGTCGCGTGCGATCTCATCGAGGTGCGAAAGATCCGGATCGCCGTTCTCGTCGATCCGCAGCATCCGGAACTCGCGCCCTCTGGCGCTGTGAGATGTACTGCCAGGGGACGAAGTTCGAGTGGTGTTCAAGCTCCGTCACGACGACGGCGTCGCCAGGCCCGAGGTTGTTCAGTCCCCACGAATACGCGACGAGGTTCAGACCTTCGGTCGCGTTGCGCACGAAAATCACCTCGCGCGAGTCGAGTGCGTTGAGGAAGGCCCGCGTCGTCTCTCGCGCGCCTTCGAGACCGGCTGTTGCCCGCTCCGCCAGCACGTGTACGGCGCGGTGGACATTGGCGTATGACGTTTCGTAGAACTCCGTCATCCCGTCGAGCACCTGGCGCGGCTTCTGCGACGTGTTCGCCGAGTCGAGGTATGCGAGCGGCTTCCCGTGGATCTCCTGCTCGAAGATCGGGAAGTCGCGGCGCAGCGTGCGCGCGTCGAGCTTCGTCACTGCGCTGGTAGCCATCTCGATCATCGTAACGAGGCCGCTATCGTCCGCCGCCGATGTCCTCGGACTACGTCTACACGATGTACCGGGCCGACAAGTTCTTCGGCCCCGACCGGCAGGTGCTGGCGAACATCTCGCTCTCGTTCCTGCCGGGAGCGAAGATCGGCGTGCTCGGCCCGAACGGCGCCGGAAAGTCCACGCTGCTGCGGATCATGGCCGGCCGGGACGAGCCCTCCTCCGGCGTGGCCGAGCTCGCGCCGGGTGCGACGGTCGGTCTGCTCGAGCAGGAGCCGGAGCTCGATCCGGCCAAGGACGTGCGCGGCAACGTCGAGGACGGCGTCCGCCCGCTGCGCGACCTGCTCGACCGCTTCGGAGAGATCAGCACCGCCTTTGCCGAGCCGGACGCGGACTACGACGCGCTCCTCGCCGAGCAGGCGAAGGTGCAGGACGCGATCGACCGTGCCGACCTCTGGCAGCTCGACGACAGGATCGACCACGCGATGGACGCGCTTCGCCTGCCCGACGGAGACCGCGACGTCGAGACGCTGTCGGGCGGCGAGCGCCGCCGGGTCGCGCTCTGCCGGCTGCTCCTCTCCTCGCCTGATCTGCTCCTGCTCGACGAGCCGACGAACCACCTCGACGCGGAGTCGGTGCTTTGGCTCGAGCGCTTCCTCGCGGACTACAAGGGCACGGTGGTCGCGGTGACGCACGACCGCTATTTCCTCGACAACGTCGCCGGCTGGATCCTCGAGCTCGACCGCGGCCGCGGCCTCCCGTTCCAGGGCAACTACTCCTCCTGGCTCGAGCAGAAGCAGGAGCGGCTCGCGCACGAGGAGAAGACGGAGTCGGCGCGCCGTCGCACGCTCGCGCGCGAGCTCGAGTGGGTGCGCGCCAGCCCGCGCGCCCGGCACGCGAAGGCCAAGGCGCGGCTCGGCGCATACGAGCGACTGCTCGCCGAGGAACAGAACGTCAAGCTCGACCGCGTCGAGATCCACATCCCGCCCGGACCGCGGCTCGGCGACGTCGTGATCGAGGCCGAGAGCGTGCGCAAGGGCTTCGGCGACCGTCTGCTCGTCGACGACCTCACCTTCTCGCTGCCGCCGGCCGGCATCGTCGGCGTCGTCGGCCCGAACGGCGCCGGCAAGACGACGCTGTTCCGGATGATCGCGGGCGAGGAGCAGCCCGACGACGGGACGCTCCGCATCGGCGACTCCGTCGAGCTTGCCTACGTCGACCAGGCGCGCGCCGACCTCGACCCGGCGAGCAACGTCTGGAAGGAGATCTCCGGCGGGCACGACACGATCGAGCTCGGCAGGCGCGAGGTCAACTCGCGCCAGTACGTCTCGTGGTTCAACTTCAAGGGTTCCGACCAGCAGAAGCGGGTCTCCGACCTGTCGGGCGGAGAGCGAAACCGCGTCCACCTCGCGAAGCTCCTGCGCTCGGGCGGCAACGTCCTGCTGCTGGACGAGCCCACGAACGACCTCGACGTCGACACGCTGCGCGCGCTCGAGGAGGCGCTGCTCGAGTTCGCCGGTTGTGCCGTCGTGATCACCCACGACCGTTGGTTCCTCGACCGCGTCGCTACCCACATCCTCGCGTTCGAGGGGAACAGCGAGACGATCTGGTTCGAGGGGTCGTGGGGCGACTATGTCGGGTGGATGAAGGAGACGCGCGGACCAGACGCGCTCGAGCCGCACCGCATCAGGTACAAGCCGCTCGTCCGCTCGTGAGTCTGCTCGAGGACTACGTCGAGCGGTTCAACGCGGGCGCGCGGAGCGGCGACTGGGCGCCGATGGTCGAGCTGCTGGCGCCCGACGCCGAGCTCGAGTTCGTCGGCATCCCGATCGGTCCCTTCGCCGGACGCGACGTGATCGGCGAGACCTACCGCGCTCAGCCTCCCGACGACGAGATCGTCCTGCTCGAGCGGCTCGACGAGCTGAGCGCCGTCTACGCCTGGGCGAAGGAGCCGACGCGACCCGCGGGCGAGCTGCACCTCGAGGAGCGCCGCGGCGCGATCGTGCGGATCCGCGTCCTGTACGAGCGGTTCAGCACCTAGAGACGCGCGCCCGACCACTAGGATCCCGCGCGATGGCAGGGACCTCGCAACAGATCCTGAGCGGCGCCAAGAAGCTCGTCCCCGTCGCGGTGAAGCGTCCGCTCCGGAAGGCGCTCCCGGCGCGCTATCTCCGCTACGTCGATCCCGACTGGCACCGCCGCGTGATCGGCAACGTCCCGCACTGGGAGTACATGGGCAAGCTCCAGCTCGACTACCTCGTCGAACGGGGGCTGAAGCCGGAGCACTATCTCCTCGACGTCGGCTGCGGGCCGCTGCGCGCAGGCATCCACTTCATCGAGTACCTCGAGACGGGCCACTACGCGGGCATCGACCAGCAGGCCGAAGTGCTGGAGACCGCGCGGCAGCTCGAGCTGCCCAAGCACGGGCTCGTCGCGAAGCAGCCGCACCTCCTCGCCAACCATCTCTTCGAGTTCGAGAAGTTCGGGATGACATTCGACTACGCGATCGCGCAGTCGGTGTTCACGCACCTGCCGCTCAACAACATCATGCGCTGCCTCGTCCAGATGAGCCGCGTCCTGAACCCGGGCGGGCGCTTCTACGCCACGATCCTCGAGAACACGAACGGAAAACTGTTCATCGACGACATCCGCCAGTCGGACGGACCCACGGGCACGACGCACTACGACAGCGACATCTTCCACTACGGGCTCGACGCGATGCAGTTCGCCTGCGAAGGCACGGGTCTGACCGTGGAATACGAGGGCGACTTCGGGCATCCGCGGAACCAGAAGATGCTCGTGTTCGTGCGTTCGGCGGACGTCTAGCCGCGGCGTCAGGCCTGCGGGATGCGCGCCTCGAGCGCGGACGTGACCGCGTCACGCACCGGCTCCAGCTCGATCCGGTCGAGCACGTCCTGGAAGAAGCCACGGACGATCAGGCGCTCGGCTTCTGGCCGTCTCAGGCCGCGGCTCATCAGATAGAACAGGTCCTCGCGGTCGACCCGGCCCACGGTCGCACCGTGCGTGCAGCGGACGTCGTTCGCCAGGATCTCCAGGCCGGGAATCGGCACCGCGTGGGTGGTCGGCGAGAGCATCAGGTTGCGGCACTCCTGGTACGCGTTCGTTTTCTGCGCGTCCTTTTCGACACGGATCATGCCGCGCCAGACCGCGGTCGCCTCGTCGCGCAGCGCGCCCTTGAACGCGAAGTCGCTCTCGCAGTCGGGCGCGATGTGCTCCTGGAACGTGTCGTAGTCGAGATGCTGCGTGCCGTCGGCGAAGTACGCGCCCGTCACGCGCGAGGTCGCCCCGCGCCCCGAGAGGTCGTTCTGGATCCGCGTCTTGCCCTTCTTCGAGCCGAAGCCGCCGGCGACCCAGTCGAGCTCGGCGTCGCGCTCGACGCGCGCATGGTGGGTCGCGAAGTGCCACGTCTCGCGCGAGAGGTTCTGGAGGGAGACGTACTCGAGCTTCGCAGCAGGCTCGACGAAGAGCTCGGTAACCGCGTTCGAGTAGGCCTCGGTGTCCGGCGCGGGAGACGCGTACTCCTCGATCAGCGAGGCGCGCGCGCCCTCCTCGACCACGACGACGAGCCGCCAGAACGTCTGCCCCGTCGCGGCGATCCGGACGTACAGAGGCTTCTCGAGCTCGACGCCCTTCGGCACGACGACGAGCAGGCCGTGCTGCCAGAGCGCCGCGTTGTGCGCCGCGAACTTCTCGTCCCAGCCGACGAGCGAGTAGAGGCGCTCGTGCTCCTCGGGGAGCGGCGCGAAGGTGATGCCGTCCGGCGCCCGCTCGATCTCGATCCCGTCGGCGGTGACGGTCGCGTAGCCGGCGACGTCGAGGTCGAGCATCGTCTCGATCTCCGCCGAGGCGACTCCCGCGAAGGCCTCGGGATCGAAGCCGCGCAGGTTGGTGAAGCGCCAGTGCTCCTCGGTCGTGTCCGGAAGCGGCAGCTTCTCGTAGGCGGCGAGCGCGTCGTTACGACTCATACGGCCCGTACCGGTGGTGGAGGAGGATCCTGTTGCCGGCCGGGTCGCTGACGCCGGCTCCGTGACACGCGCCCGAGTCCCACATTTCGCCGACCTCCAGGCCCTTCGCCTCGAGCTCGGCCTTCGCGGCCGCGACGTCGGGCACGCCGAGCGCGATCGTCCCGGGTGGGAACACGGCGAACACGTCGTCGTGCGTCTCCGGCGTCATCACCGCGAGCGTGACGTTCGACGCCTCGTACTCGACCCAGTCCTCGTGCTGGAGGTACTCGTTGCGCGGCAGGCCGAGGACCTCCCCGTAGAAATGCTTCGCGGCCTCGATGTCGTCGACCGGCACGCGGATGTAGTCGACACGCGTGACTTCCATCAGGGCGTCGTCCCGTCGAGATAGGAGGCGTACCGATGATGCAGGGCGAGCCCGTTGCCGTCGGGATCCCTGAACGCGGCACCATGGCAGACGCCGGAGTCCCACGACTCGCCGAGGAACTCGACGCCCGCGGCCTCGAGCTTCGCCTTCGCCTCGGCGACGTCGGGCACGCGGAAGACCACCGACCCGATCGGGAGCGGCGCGAACGGCGCGCCGAGCATCTCGGGCGAGACGAGCGCCAGCGTCGTGTTGCCGGTCTCGAACTCGATCCAGGTGTCCGTCGAGTTCCGGTTCTTCGTCAGGCCGAGCGTCTCGCCGTAGAACGCGGCGGCCCGCTCGCGGTCGCGGGTCGGCACGGCGACGAAGTCGGTGCGCTGCACCTCAATCACGTGGCGCGTACCTCCGGTGCAGCACGAGCTGGTTGCCGTCGGGATCAGCGAAGAAGGCCATGTCGCAGACGCCGGTGTCGAGGACGTCGCCGTTGAAGACGACACCCTTTTCCTCGAGCTCCCGCCGCGTCTCCGCGACGTCGGCGACCCGGAGCGCGAAGCCCGCGTCGTGCGGCGCCCGGAATGCGCCGCCGATCGCCTCGAGGCTGAGCAGGTAGAGGAAGCCGTTGTCGCCCAGCTTGAACTCGGGAAAGCCCTGGTCGCTCGTCATGGGTAGGCCGAGCGTCTCACCGTAGAACTGCTTCGAGCGCTCCATGTCGGTGACGGGCACGGCCCAGAAGTCGACGTGCTCGACGATCATGCGTCGAACCTCCTGTGGAGTAGCAGTGCGTTGCCGTCGGGATCCTTGAAGGAGGCCATGCGGCAGACGCCGGTCTGGATCGTCTCGCCGTCGAACTCCACGCCCTTCGCCTCGAGCTCGGCGCGCGCCGCGTCGACGTCGGGGACGCGCAGCGCGAGCCCCGCGGGCGAGACCGCGAACTGTTGGCCGATGCTCGACGGATCGAAGACGTCGAGCGTCACCTGGCCGCAGCGGAGCTCCAGGTCGCTCTCGCCCTCCGACTCGATCTCGAGGCCGAGCGTGCCGGCGTAGAACTCCTTGGCCCGCCCGATGTCCTGCGTGAAGACCGAGACGAAGTCGGCGCGCTCGACGTTCATGAGTACGGCGCGTAGCGCTTGTGGAGCACGAGCTTGTTGCCGTCGGGATCGAAGAAGGTCG